>NZ_JBZCGM010000003.1:0-1354974 GCF_058244615.1 Leifsonia sp. McL0627 | reverse complement strand
CGCTTCAGCGGCCGTCCCTTGATCGACGCGAAGTCGATCTCGTTCCCCGCCATGAAGAACAGGAAGGCGAGCCCGAAGTTCGCGAACGAGTCGAGCGCGTCGGATTTCGGCACCCAGCCGAGGATCGCCGGACCGATCAGCAGGCCGAGCAGGATCTCGAACACGACCAGCGGGATCTTCGCCACCCGGCCGACCGCGGTTGCGAGCAGTGATGCCACCACTGCCAGCAGCGGGACGAGGACAATGCTTGAGACGGCGGGGTCCATGCGCCGATGCTACTGGAGGCGCACCTCCAGCGGTCGTTCACACGGCGGAAACGCGCCGGGGATATGGTGTTTGCCATGCGTGAACTTCAGGCCAGAATCATCGACGAACTGAACGTGAGTCCCACCATCGACCCCGCCGCCGAGGTGGAGAAGCGCGTCGGGTTCCTCGTCGAATACCTCACCACGAGCGGGGCCTCCGGGTTCGTGCTCGGCATCTCGGGCGGGCAGGACTCGTCGCTCGCCGGGCGTCTCTGTCAGCTCGCGGTCGAGCGTCTCGCCGAGCGCGGCGTGGACGCCGAGTTCATCGCCGTCCGTCTCCCGTACGCGGTGCAGCACGACGAGGACGACGCGCAGCTCGCTCTATCGTTCATCCAGCCGCAGCGCACGGTCACCTTCAACGTGCAGCGCGGCGTCGACGGCATCGAGGACGAGTACCTGGATGCGATCGGCGACGACATGTCCGACTTCAACAAGGGCAACGTGAAGGCGCGCGCCCGCATGGTCGCGCAGTACGCCATCGCCGGCCAGCGCGGACTGCTGGTGGTCGGGACCGACCATGCGGCGGAGGCGGTGACCGGTTTCTACACCAAGTACGGCGATGGAGGCACCGACCTCCTTCCGCTCGCCGGCCTCAGCAAACGGCAGGGCCGCGCGCTCCTCGAACACTTGGATGCGCCGTCCCGCCTCTACACGAAGGCGCCGACCGCCGACCTCCTCGACCACAACCCTGGCCAGACCGACGAGGACAACCTCGGCCTCGGCTACGCCGACATCGACGCGTTCCTCGAGGGCGAGGACGTGGCGGACGAGGTCGCGTCGACCATCGAGGCCCGGTACCTGGCCACGGAGCACAAACGGCGTATGCCGGCCAGCATGTTCGACGCGTGGTGGCACCAGCGCGGCGATTACTCCCGCTGACGCGCCTGGCGCTCCTGGTCCGCCCGCCGCGACTGCCCCGCTAACGACGAATGGTCCCGAATTGCCGTGCGCGCTCTGCGCAGACGGCAATTCGGGTCCACTCGTTCGTGGGCGTCCGCCTCGCTAGACGGGCTGGTTGAGTTTGGAAGTGGGGGCGGTGTCGGAGGTGACGTCGCCGTCCCGGGTGAACGCGGCGGCCGGAACAGGAGCGGGCGCGGCCACCTGCGCCTGCTGGCCGGGGGTGTTGGCTGCCTGAGCCGGCACGAACTGTTCGTGGTGCTGCTGGGCGACCCACGCATCCTGTTGCGCGATCAGCGTGCGGTCGGTGTCGGTGTTCTCGAAGCGCCAGCGTTCCAGGTCGCCCTGGAAGATCTTGCGGGCCCGGCTCGGCTTGTTCTGCCACTCGATGAGGCGGTCGCGGAACTCCGCGATGGCCGGGTCGAGCTGGTAGCCGAACGTCGCCGACGCTCGTTTCATCTCCGCCAGCTGGTGTCCTGCCCAGTTCGCGGCGATGCCGGAGTTCTTGATGGGGAGCAGCCTGACCATGATGTCGGCTTGGCCGACGGCGCGGTCGGAGAGCACCTGCTCGCCAGGGGTGAGCGAGTTCCAGACCGAGGCCTCTGTCGCGGCGTCGACGAGTGCCGCGATGGCGGACGCCTTTTGCTGACGGTCGGTACGGGGAGAGCAGCCCTTTGACCGCGCTTCGCGCGATCCAGGCGCCCAGCAGACCGGCAATGATCACGGCGACGGCGAGAACCACCGCGTTGAAGACCACCGGCTGCGCGTCGGACGAAGTGAGCCAAGCCACGAAATCATTCCACCACTGCATGCCGCTGATGTTAACCTCGACGGACTCGCATCCGGTGCACGCCGCTCCGGGTGTCGCGGACTCGTGACCAACGCGACACCCGTGCGTGCGGCTAGTCCTCTTCGAGGTGTTCCGTGCCGTGCACGGCGAACGGCTCGATCTGCTCGGTCTCCGAGGCGGTGAGCGGCAGGGCGTCGAGTGCCGCGACGTTCTGCTCCAGCTGGCCGACACTGGATGCGCCGATCAACGCACTCGTGACGCCCGGCTGCCGCAGCACCCAGCTGAGGGCGAGCTGCGCGAGCGACTGGCCCCTGGATGCTGCGATGTCGTTGAGCGCGCGTGCGCGTTCCAGATACACGGGGCTGAGCTGGTTCTCCGAGAGGAAGTGGCTGGTCGCTGCGCGGGAGCCTGCGGGGACGGTGCCGTCGAGGTAGCGGTCGGTGAGCATCCCCTGGGCGAGCGGGGAGAAGACGATGCTTCCCGCTCCGACCTCGTCGAGCACGGGGAACAGGCCGTCTTCGATGTGCCTGTCGAACATCGAGTATCGCGGCTGGTGGATGAGGAGGGGGACACCGTGGTCGGCGAGGGCCGCTGCCGCTGCGAGCGTCTGTTCCGGCGAGTAGTTGGAGATGCCGGCGTAGAGCGCCTTGCCCTGCTTCACGGCCGTGGCGAGTGCTCCCATCGTCTCCTCGATCGGCGTCTCCGGGTCTGGCCGGTGCGAGTAGAAGATGTCGACGTAGTCGAGTCCGAGGCGGCCGAGGCTCTGATCGAGTGACGACAGCATGGACTTGCGGGAGCCCCATTCGCCGTACGGGCCGTTCCACATGAAGTAGCCGGCCTTGGTCGAGACGACGATCTCATCGCGGTATGGCCGCAGGTCGTCGCGGAAGATTCGACCGAAATTGGTCTCGGCCGACCCGGCGGGCGGTCCGTAGTTGTTGGCGAGGTCGAAGTGGGTGATGCCGAGGTCGAAGGCGCGTCGCACGATCGCGCGCTGCGTCTCGATGCCGCGCTCGTCGCCGAAATTGTGCCAGAGCCCGAGGGACAGTGCAGGGAGTTTCAAGCCGCTGCGTCCACTGCGGTTGTACGTCATCGTTTCGTAGCGGTCGTCCGCTGCTTCATAAGCCATGCATTCATCGTAGGAGACGGGGTGACCTTCGCCACCGAAGGGATACTGATGCACACGTACGTCATCGTCGGCCCCTGCACAGCGCCGTTCCGCTGCCTCCTTTTCCACAGATTCCGAGACCGTCAACCGTGACGAATTCCCTCCTCGCAGACTCGATTCACCCCGGCCACATCGAGTCCCACCAGGAGAGCACTATGAACGACAACATCACGATCTGCGGAATCGTCGCGACGGATCCGCGCCACATCCTCACAGAGGAAGGCCTCTCCGTCACGAGCTTCCGGATCATCACGACGAGCACGGAATACGACGCCGACGCCGACGCCTGGCGGCGAACCCACTCCAACTGGTTCACGGTCACCGCCGACCGCCAACTCGCCTCGAACGTCGCCGGATGCGTCGGCAGGGGAGACCCGCTGCTGGTGTCCGGTCGTCTGCGCGTGTGTGAATGGACCTCGGACGATGAGCGATGCGAAGCCGGGGTGACCGCCGAGATCGAGGCGGACGCGATCGGACACGATCTCGCCTGGGGCTGTGCGTCGTTCTCGCGCACGGTCGCACGCCCGGGAGCCGGAGCAGCGGCGACGACCAGGCCAGCGGATGGGGCGGCCGCCGACGCCTCCGACGTGTCGATTGGCGACGTTTCCTCAGCGACGGCTGCCTAGAATGAGAGATAACGATGTGAGTGCTGCCGCCACGGCAGGGGCCCGCCCGGGCCGGAGTCGAGCGACGGAGAGCCATGCCCCACCTGACCAGTCCCCACCCGGCCGGACGCAGCGCGATCAGGCGAGCCGCCGTCTCACGCCTCCTTGTCTCGGCGTCCGGCGTGCTGCTCGTCGCCGGTTCCCTGGCCGGATGCGTCGGAGGGACGCCGACTCCGGCCACCACGACGCCGGTGTCCTCCCCGACCTCCACCGCTACCACAGCGCCGCCGACCAAGCCCGAACTCATCCCTGGCGGCACGGCCGAGCAGAACCTCCCGTTCTTCGACCAGGTCAACAAGGCGACGCTCGCGGCGAACCCCTCGGCGAAGGGCCGCGACTTCATCGACGCTCTCGTCGCAGCAGGCTTCGACAAGTCGGCGATGCAACTCACGGTCGACACCACCACGATCGGCCTCGCGGCCAACTCGATCCAGTTCTCGGTCAAGCTCGGCGACACCTGCCTGATCGGCCAGAACGGAGCAGACGCGGGTGGCTACAACAGCATGACCACTCCGGTACTCGCCACCGGCGGCTGTCTCATCGGCCAGACGAGGGCGATCGACTGGTAGGTCGCGCGCAGCTCTCTGCGATCGCTTCTTCGTTTCTGGTGACTCGTCCTCGGCGTCGA
The DNA here is from genome assembly GCF_058244615.1 of Leifsonia sp. McL0627. Taxonomy (NCBI): domain Bacteria; kingdom Bacillati; phylum Actinomycetota; class Actinomycetes; order Micrococcales; family Microbacteriaceae; genus Leifsonia; species Leifsonia sp. McL0627. The sequence goes on along the minus strand of NZ_JBZCGM010000003.1, from coordinate 1,350,521 downwards.
ACGGTCAGGGATGTGACAGGCTCCGTTCCCGCGCCGATTAGACTCGTTGACATGGCCGAATACATTTACTCGATGGTGCGCGCCCGCAAGGCGGTCGGCGACAAACTGATTCTGGACGACGTCACGATGGCGTTCCTGCCCGGGGCGAAGATCGGTGTCGTCGGACCGAACGGCGCCGGTAAGTCGACCATTCTCAAGATCATGGCCGGGCTCGACACCCCGAGCAACGGCGAAGCGAAGCTCACCCCCGGATACTCGGTCGGCATCCTGATGCAGGAGCCCGTGCTCGACGAGAGCAAGACCGTTCTCGAGAACGTCCAGGAGGGCGTCGGCGAGATCAAGGGCAAGGTCGACCGCTTCAACGAGATCTCCGGCCTGCTGGCCGACCCCGATGCCGACTTCGACACGCTGCTCGCCGAGATGGGCACCCTGCAGGAGCACATCGACGCCGCCGACGCGTGGGATCTCGACTCCCAGCTGGAGCAGGCGATGGATGCCCTCCGCTGCCCGCCGGGCGACTGGCCGGTGAACACGCTCTCCGGTGGTGAGAAGCGCCGTGTCGCGCTCTGCAAGCTGCTGCTGCAGAAGCCGGACCTCCTGCTGCTCGACGAGCCCACCAACCACCTGGACGCCGAGAGTGTGCTTTGGCTGGAGCAGCACCTGGCGAAGTACCACGGTGCCGTCCTCGCCGTCACCCACGACCGATACTTCCTCGACCACGTCGCCGAGTGGATCGCCGAGGTCGACCGCGGTCACCTCTACCCGTACGAAGGCAACTACTCCACCTACCTGGAGAAGAAGCGCGAACGTCTCGAGGTCGCAGGCAAGAAGGACGCGAAGCTCGCCAAGCGTCTCTCCGAGGAGCTCGACTGGGTCCGCAGTAACGCCAAGGGCCGACAGGCCAAGTCCAAGGCCCGTCTCGCACGATACGAGGAGATGGCGGCCGAGGCCGAGCGCACCAAGAAGCTCGACTTCGAGGACATCCAGATTCCGCCGGGACCGCGACTCGGGCAGGTCGTCATCGACGCGAAGAATCTGCAGAAGGGGTTCGGCGACCGTCAGCTCATCGACGGACTCACCTTCACGCTTCCGCGCAACGGCATCGTCGGCGTCATCGGCCCGAACGGTGTCGGAAAGACGACGCTGTTCAAGACCATCGTCGGGCTCGAGCCGCTCGACGGCGGCGACCTGAAGATCGGCGAGACGGTGCAGATCTCCTACGTCGACCAGTCGCGTGGCGGCATCGACCCGAACAAGACGCTCTGGGAGGTCGTGTCCGACGGGCTCGACTACATCCAGGTCGGCAAAACCGAGGTGCCGTCGCGTGCGTATGTGTCGACCTTCGGGTTCAAGGGGCCGGACCAGCAGAAGAAGGCCGGCGTGCTGTCCGGTGGTGAGCGCAACAGGCTCAACCTGGCGCTGACGCTCAAGCAGGGCGGCAACCTGCTGCTCCTCGACGAGCCGACCAACGACCTCGACGTCGAGACCCTGTCGAGCCTGGAGAACGCGCTCCTCGAGTTCCCCGGCTGTGCCGTGGTCATCACCCACGACCGGTGGTTCCTCGACAGGATCGCCACGCACATCCTCGCCTATGAAGGCACAGAGGAGGATCCCGCGAACTGGTACTGGTTCGAGGGCAACTTCGAGGCGTACGAGGAGAACAAGGTGCAGCGTCTCGGCCCGGATGCCGCGAAGCCGCACCGTTCCGCGTACCGCAAGCTCACGCGCGACTAGAACGAAAGGGCGGCCTGCGATGCGACTGCACGTTCCGATCAAACTCCGGTGGAGCGATCTGGACGCGTACGGGCACGTCAACAACGCCGAGATGCTGCGCCTCCTCGAAGAGGCGCGCATCGAGGCGTTCTGGATCACGGACGACGCCGAGGAGGCGGTCGGAGGCTCGACCGCCGTCCTCGACGGACGACCGGGTGCCGACACGCTCACGCTGATCGCCCGGCAGGAGATCGAATACCTCGCGCCCATCCCGTATCTGCGGCAGCCGCTCGACGTGCAGCTCTGGCTCGGTCGGCTCGGCGGCGCGAGCCTGGAGGTCTGCTACGAGGTGCGGTCGCCGGTCGGCACCGAACCGGAGATCCTGTTCTCGCGGGCGGCGACGACCATCGTGCTGGTGGATGCGGCCAGCCAGCGTCCCCGCCGCATCAACGAGCGCGAGCGCGCGGCGTGGGAGCCGTACCTCGACGAGCCGGTGCAGTTCACCAAGCGAGGCTGACTGGGCGCCGAAGCGCCGGGGCGCCCCATCGACTACTGCGTCACACTGACCGTGTCGCCGGAGACAGTGGCCTTCAGCTGCGTGAGCGGCGCGTTCGCCGGCCCCTGAAGCACCGCGCCCGTCGTGCCGTTGAACCGTGACCCGTGGCAGGGGCAGTCGAACTCCGAATTCTGCGGGGCGACCGTGCATCCCTGGTGGGTGCAGACCGCGCTGAACGCGACCACCTTGCCCGCGGTCGGCTGCGACACCACGATCGGCGTCGAACCCAGCTTGGCCGACACCGCGCCGCCCACCGGGATAGACGAGAGCGGCATCGTCACCGGGTCGGAACCAGAACCACCGCCCGATCCGCCCGTGCCGTCGGCCGTGCATGCCGTCAGGAACAGTGCCCCGGCGCCGACAGCGGTCGCACTGCCGATCGATACAAGGGTGCGGCGGGTGAGCGGTGTCGCGTCGTTCATACGGGGTTCCTCCCGGTCGGCGTAGCTTTCTCTTACGGTATGCACGAACCGCCTGTGCATGTGGTTCATCGGGCAGTGTGCCCGATGAACCTTTTCGCAGCCTGTCCCGTGTCTGTGATGGAGGTGTCCATGCCGAACGAGGATGCGCGGTTGCTGCGCGAGCTGCACGACCAGCACGCCCAGGCGGTCTGGCGATACGTCGTGCACCTCACCGGCGACAGGGCGATGGCCGACGACATCGTGCAGGAGACGCTGCTGCGTGCGTGGAAGCGGCCCGCCGTGCTCGACCAGTCGCAATCCTCGGCGCGGGCGTGGCTGTTCACCGTCGCCCGGCATCTGGTCATCGACGACAAGCGCAGCGCCCGCAACCTCCACGAGTTCGGCACTGATGTGCTCCCCGAGCGTCCGGGGGCGGGGGAGAGCGAGTCCGACGCCGTCCTGGATGCGTGGCTGGTGTCGGATGCGTTGGCCGAGCTCTCCGTCGAGCACCGGGCGGTGATCGTCCACGCGTATTACGGCGGGCGGTCGATCGCGGAGATCTCGCGCGAACTCGACGTTCCGGAGGGGACGGTCAAGTCGCGCATCCACTATGGTCTGCGAGCGCTGCGACTCGCCCTGCAGGAGAGGGGAGTGACGGAGCGATGACGAACCATGAGGAGTTCGCCACCTGGGACGGCGCATACGTGCTCGGCGCGTTGTCGCCCGCCGACCGCCGGGCGTACGAGGAGCATCTGCGCACCTGCCCGGTCTGCACCGGTGCGGTGACAGAACTGGCCGGTCTGCCAGGCCTGTTGCGGCTGGTGCCCGCCGACGACGCGTTCGCGCTGCTCGACGACGCTCCGGAAGCGTCCGCACGTCCGGACGGCACCACGGAGGCGGCCCCGGATGTGCTCCCTGCACTGCTGAGCGCGGCCCGCCGCCGTCGCACGCGCACCCGCTGGTGGACGGCGGGCGCCCTGTTGGCTGCCGCCGCGATCGTGGCCGTCGCCGTGATCGCCATCCCGGCCGCCGTCGCCCCGCACGCCGTCGTGGCAGGGACGAGTGTGACGATGTCGCAGGTGGAGCCGAGCGCTCTGTCCGCCGACGTGACCCTCGTCACCGAGCCGTGGGGCACCAGGATCGAGTCGAGCTGCAGCTACGCGGAGGTCGCAGGATCGGCGGACAAGACCTGGGCGTACGCGATGGTCGTCACCGACCGGAACGGCAAGCAGACCCAGGTGGCCACCTGGAACGCCGAGGCCGGAAGCACGGTGACGCCGACGGGGACGACGAGCGTGGACAAGGCCGACATCGCCTCCATCGACATCCGGTCGGCGACCGACGGGACGGTGCTCCTCAGAGCACGTTCGGCTGACGCGGCCGTCGCAGGATGGCGCGTCCGGCGCGTCCGACGCGTCCGACGCGTCCGACGCGTCCGACGCGCCCGCAGCGCGCTACAGCCCCGGAACCCGCACCATCGCCTCCTGCGCGACGCTCGCGATGAGCCGTCCGTCGCGGCTGTAGATGCGGCCGAGCGCGAGACCGCGCCCTCCGCTGGCGCTCGGCGACTCCTGTACGTACAGCAGCCACTCGTCCACGCGGGCCGGACGGTGCCACCACATCGCGTGGTCGAGGCTCGCCGCCTTGAGCCCGGGCGTCGCCCAGGCGACGCCGTGCCGGCGCATCACCGACTCCATGATCGTGTAGTCGCTCGCGTATGCGAGGGCCGCGCGGTGCAGGTCCGGGTCGTCCGGGAGCGAGCCGATCGACCGGAACCACACCGCCTGGTGCGCGACGTGCTCACCCTCCACCTTCAGGTAGATCGGCGAGGTGATGTGCCGGATGTCGAACGGTCGCTTGCTCGCCCAGTACTGGGCCACCGGATGCTCGACGTCTTCAAGTGCGTCCGCCGAGTTCGGGAGCGTGTCCGGGTCGGGGAGGTCGTCCGGCATCCCCACCTGGTGGTCGAGCCCTTCGTCCTCGTCCTGGAACGACGCGATCATCGACAGGATGGGCTGCCCGCCCTGGTAGGCCTGAGTGCGCCTGGTTGAGAACGACCGGCCGTCGTGGATGCGGTCGACGGAGAACGTGATCGGCAGATTCACGTCTCCTGGCCGCAGGAAGTAGCCGTGCATCGAGTGGATGGCGCGGTCGTCCGCGACGGTCCGGGATGCGGCGACGATCGACTGCGCGAGCACCTGGCCGCCGAAGACGCGCCCGAGCGGCATCCACTGGGACGGGCCGGTGAAGATGTCTTCGTTGGTCCTCGCTCCGGTGTCGGTCAGATCGAGCGCGGTCAGAAGGGATGCCAGGGGCTCGGTCACAGTGCCTCCATTGAGTTCTCTGTTGGTAGTTTAGACAGCAGATGAGCCAGTCATTTTCTCTTGTGGATTCCCTCGCCGTCGCCGACCTGCAGACTTACCTCTCCAGAGCGGCCCGTGTCGAGGAAGGGTCGGTACGCCTGATCGGTGGATCGGGGGTGCTCGCCGTCTATTCGGCGATCCTCTATCCGCGCGGGCTCCTCGACCAGACCCCGACCGTACTCGGCCTGCGCACGTTCGCGATCGTGCAGGGTCCGGACTTCGACGCCGTGGTGCCGATCCGGTCGTTGCTCGACCGGCTGGCCCGCATAGCGGAGGCGATCACGCCCGCCGAGGGCGTCGGTCCCGTCGAGATCCGGATGCCGCTGGAGGTGTCGACCGTGACGTGGGCGGGCATCTCCCCGCCGCGCGGCGGCTGGCGTCCCGTCGGCGAGACCAGCGTTGAGCTGCTGGAGCGCACGGCGAAGGAGGGCATCGCCGAGGTGGCGGAGGCCATCCCGAGCGGCACGGGCGAGCAGCTCGTGCAGAGGGTGCGCGCGGAAGTGTGGGGGAGGCCGATCGACACGCTCGACTACGTGCCTGCCGGTGCGGCGTTCGCGGCGGAGAGCCTCGGGTTCCTGGCGGACGGCGAAGCGGTGACCATCCTGGAGACCGGTCCGTGGACGCGCCTCACGACCAAGCGCGGGCACACGCTGGTGCGCCGTCAGGCGTGGAGCCTGCGCGCCTAAGCCTGGGCGGTCGAGCCTGCGCGCCTGAGCCTGCGCGCCTGAGCCTGCGCGCCTGAGCCTGCACGGCCGGGCTGCGGCTGCCGCTACACCGCCGCTGCCGCCGCCCTGCCAGCCTGGCGGCCGCTGAACAGGCAGCCGCCGAGGAACGTACCCTCCAAGGCGCGATAGCCGTGCACGCCTCCGCCGCCGAAACCGCTCGCCTCGCCCGCCGCATAGAGCCCGGGGATGGGGGAGCCGTCCGTGCCGAGGACGCGCGCATCCAGGTCGGTCTCGATGCCGCCGAGGCTCTTCCTGGTCAGGATGTGCAGCTTCACCGCGATCAGCGGCCCGGCCTTCGGGTCGAGCAGCTTGTGCGGGGCTGCGACGCGGATGAGCTTGTCTCCGCGGTACTCCCGCGCGCCCCTGATGGCCGTGAGCTGCAGGTCTTTGCCGAAGTCGTTGTCGAGTTCGCGGTCCCGCTCCCGGATGTGCTTGGCGACCAGTTCGACGTCGAGGGGAACGTCGGCGAGCTTCTGCATCCCGGCCAGCAGTTCGTCGATCGTGTCTGCGACGACGAAGTCGGCCCCCTTCTCCTTGAACGCCTCGACCGGGCCCGGCGCGCCTGGGGAGACGCGCTTGGCGAGCAGCCTCAGATCCTTGCCGGTGAGGTCGGGGTTCTGTTCGCTGCCGGAGAGCGCGAACTCCTTCTCGATGATTTTCTGGGTGAGCACGAACCAGCTGTAGTCCGAGCCCACTTTGCGGAGGTGTTCGAGCGTCCCGAGGGTGTCGAAACCGGGGAACAGCGGCACGGGCAGCCGGTCGCCTCCCGCGTCCAGCCACAGCGACGATGGTCCGGGCAGGATGCGGATGCCGTGCTGGGCCCACACCGGATCCCAGTTCTGGATGCCCTCGGTGTAGTGCCACATCCTGTCGCCGTTGATGAGGTGCGCGCCCGCCTTTTCCGCGATTCCGAGCATCCGGCCGTCGACGTGCGCTGGGACGCCGGAGAGCATGTGCTCCGGCGGTGTTCCGAGGCGTTCCGGCCAGGCTGCACGCACGAGGTCGTGGTTGCCGCCGATGCCGCCGCTGGTGACGATGACGGAGCCGCCGCGCAGCTCGAAGTCGCCGACCTGGTCGCGGTTGCTCGGGGCGCCGCGCACGGCGGTGTCCTCCGCGAGCACCGCGCCGCGCACGCCGGTGACCCGGCCGTCTTCGAGGATCAGCTCGTCGACGCGATGCCGGTGCAGCACGGTCGCGAGCCCCGTCGCCACGCCGTCGGCGAGGCGAGAGGCGAACGGCGCGACGACGCCGGGTCCGGTGCCCCAGGTGATGTGGAACCGCGGGACCGAGTTGCCGTGGCCGCCAGCGGTGTATCCTCCACGCTCCGCCCAGCCGACGATCGGGAAGAACCGCACGCCCTTCTCGTGCAGCCAGGCGCGCTTCTCACCGGCGGCGAACTGCAGATACGCCTCGGCCCAGCGGCGCGGCCAGTGGTCCTCGTCCCTGTCGAAGCCCGCACTGCCGTACCAGTCCTGCCGGGCGAGGGCGAGCGAGTCGTGCACGCCCATCCTGCGCTGTTCGGGCGAGTCGATGAGGAAGAGGCCGCCGAACGACCACCACGCCTGACCGCCGAGGGAGGCGGCCGGCTCCTGTTCGACGATGGTCACGGACTTGCCGGCATCGAGGAGTTCACCCGCTGCGGCGAGCCCGGCGAGGCCGGCTCCGACGATGATCGCATCCGGCTGCTGCGGGGTTCGGGTCATCCTGTGTCTCCTTCGGCACGCGATTTCTCTGACAGTATCGCGGTTCGCAGCCGCCCTGCGGAAGTCAGGGCGGAAGGCGGGGCGGAAGACTCTCCGGGGGTCAGTCCTCGAACGTGTTGACCATCGCGTGCGCCGCGCGCTCCAGGTACGACCAGAGGGTCTCCTCGGCCAGCGGAGGCAGGTCCAGCTCGGTGACGGCCACGCGCATGTGGGCGAGCCAGCGGTCGCGGGCGTCCGGGTTGACTTTGAACGGCATGTGCCGCATCCGGAGCCGGGGGTGGCCGCGCTGCTCGCTGTACGTGCCCGGTCCGCCCCAGTACTGTTCGAGGAACATCGTGAGGCGCTCGGCGGCCGGGCCAAGGTCGTCCTCCGGGTACATCGGCTTCAGAACGGGGTCGTCGGCGACGCCGCGGTAGAACGCGTCCACGAGGCGACGGAACGTGTCACGGCCGCCGATCTGCTCGTAGAACGTGGAGGCGGTCTCCCCGCCCGGGTCGTCCGTCGGGCGCGGGGGAGTCGGTTGAATGGGGATGGTCATGTCACTCCGCCGGTGGCTTGGTCTTGGGGGCGTCGTCGTCGCCGGTGGTCGGTGGCGTCGTGCCGGACGCTTTCGGGGTCTGTCCGGTGGCCGGCTTCGCTGTCTGGCCCGTGGTGGGCCTCGTCGTCTGGCCGGTGGCCGGCTTCGCTGTCTGGCCCGTGGTGGGCTTCGCTGTCTGGCCGGGGGCAGGCTTCGCGGTCTGCCCAGTCGCGGGCCTCGCCGGCTTCACGACGGCCTCCGTCTTCACGCCCGCGATCCGCAGCGCCCGCGGGTCGGCCGGGGCGACGCCCGAGCGCTTCTTGGCGGCGGCGCGCGCCTTGCGGCCCTTCAGCGGGGCGGCATCGGCCACCACAGGGGTCGGCCGGGTGCGGGGAGGGTGCGCCCCTGTCACGCTGCCGGCGCCGTCGAAGCCGCTCAGCACGATGGCGTTCAGGGACGGCAGCTTCACGTCCATTTCGTCGAGCGCGTCCTTGAGCCGCACCCGGAGTTCGCGGGACACGTCGTCTTTCGCTGTCGTCCGAGTCTTGATGACGATGCGGATGACCAGGGCGTCGGCGGAGATCGACTCCAGCCCCCACAGCTCCGGCTTCTCCAGCACGCGCGAACGCCACTTCGGGCTTGTGGCGAGGGTCGTCGCGGTCTCCAGCATCTTCGCCTCGACGGCTTCCACATCCACGTCGTACGGCACCGCCAGGTCGATGATCACGCGCGACCAGCCCTGCGACATGTTGCCGACGCGCAGGATCTCGCCGTTGCGGACGAACCAGAGTGTCCCGTTCACGTCGCGCACCTGGGTGATCCGGATGCCGACCGCCTCCACGACGCCCGTCGCGGGGCCGAGGTCGACGACGTCGCCGACGCCGAGCTGATCCTCCATCACCATGAACAGGCCGTTCAGGACGTCTTTGACGATGTTCTGGGCGCCGAAACCGAGGCCGGCGCCGATCGCGGCGGAGAGCAGAGCGAACGAGGTCAGCGCGTTCGGGACGAGCACCCCGATGACCATGACGATGGCGATGATCCCGATCGTCACGTTGACGATGTTGCTGAGCACGGAGCCGAGCGTCCTGGTCCGTTGCACGACGCGAACGGCCGCGAGCGGCGACGCGGAGATCGCCTGCGTGTCCGTTACGTTCTGGTTCTTCTTGACCCCTGTGACGATCTGTCTGACCACGCGGCGGATGACCAGTCGCAGGATCCAGCTGAGCACGAACGCGCCGACGATGATCGAGGCGACGTTGAGCAGCGTCCATCCGCTCGCCACGGCCCAGGCGCCGAAATCAGTCCAGAAATTCATCTTCACCATAGGAATGCAAGCCTACAGAGCCGTGCCTCCACGCCTCCTGGACCGGGAGGCCGGTCTCAGCGCTCGATCAGCCCGTTGTCGTAGGCGAAGATCACCGCGTGCACCCTGTCGCGCAGCTGCAGCTTCGCCAGGACGCGCCCCACATGGGTCTTCACCGTCGACTCGGTGAGGAAGAACTTCGTGCCGATCTCGCCGTTGGAGAGCCCGTCCGCGATGGCCATCAGGATCTCGCGCTCGCGCGGGGTCAGCGCCGCGGTCGGGTCGACGCCGCTCTGCCCACCCGTGGATGCGGCGGGCAGCCGGTCGGCGAACAGTTCGAGCATCGACCTGGTCACCCGCCCGGACACCGCCGCGTCTCCGGCCGCGACCGCCCGGATCGCGTCGGTCAGCTCGCTTGGCCGCGCGTCCTTCAGTAGGAAGCCGCTCGCGCCTGCACGCAGGCCGCCGAAGGCGTACTCGTCGAGGTCGAACGTGGTGAGGATGATGATGCGCGCCTCCGGGTTGGCCGCGACGATGCGCCTGGTCGCCTCGATGCCGTCGAGGTTCGGCATCCGCACATCCATCAGGATGACGTCCGGCCTGGTCTCGACGGCGAGCCGGATGGCCTGCAGGCCGTCCGCCGCCTCGCCGACCACGTGCAGGCCGCTGTCGGCGTCGAGCACCATGCGGAAGCCGAGACGCACGAGGGACTGGTCATCGACCAGCAGGACGCGGATCGGGTTGTCGTCGGTCACGGAGTGTTCTCCTCGGTGTCGGATGCGGTGGTCGGGTCGGATGCGGTGGTCGGGTCGGATGCGGCGGTGCTGTCGGATGCGGGAGGGCTGTCGGATGCGGGAGTGCTACCGGATGCGGGAGTGCTGTCGGTGGAAGTCGTCCGCCCACCCGCCGGGGGGATCGTGTCGAACACCGCGCGCAGCCGCCACCCTCCGCCCGGCCTCGGTCCGGCCTCCAGGCGGCCTCCGTAGAGTGCGACTCGCTCGCTCAGCCCGAGCAGCCCGCGCCCGGAGCCCTGTCCCTGCGTGCCGTGCACAGCCGCATCGTCGTCGACGGTGATCTCGATGGTGTCCGGCCTGAACCGGATGCGCACCTCCACCGTCGAGGCGAGGGCCGCATATCGGAGGGCGTTCGTCAGCGCCTCCTGCACCACACGGAAGATGGTCAGCTGCTGCCCGACGTCCGTCGGAGGGAGGCCGTCGACGGTGACGCGCACCGGAAGCCCGGCGGCGCGGAAACGTTCGACCAGCTCGCTCAGCTCGCCGACGCCCGGCTGCGGCGCGCGCTCGTCGCCGTCGCCGTCCACCGGCCGCAGAACGCCGAGCAGGCGGCGCATGTCGCCGAGCGCGCCGCGCCCGGTCTCCGCGACCATCCGCATCGCTTCGGCGGAGCGCTCCGGCGAGGTGTCTGCGAGCCCAGCAGAGCCGTCCGCGAGCGTGATCATCACGGTGAGGCTGTGCGAGACGATGTCGTGCATCTCCCTGGCGATCCTGTTGCGCTCGGCGGTCGCCGCGATCACCGCCTGCTGGTCGCGCTCCCTGGCGAGTTGCTGCGCCCTGTCGATGAGGGCGACGAGGTAGCGCCGCCGGTTGCCGATGTTGGTGCCGACGAGCACGAACAGCAGCGCGAACGAGAAGACCGTCACCGCAGACGGGACGACGGCCGTCTCCAGTGGCGAGAAGATGGGGGACTTGGTGACCACCACGGAGAGACCGAGAGTGGCGACGGCGACGGCAGTGAGCACGCCGAGCCCGATCCAGGCGGCGCGTGCCGACTGGTAGACCGCGAGGGCGTACAGCGCGTAGATCGCGGGGACCGCATCCACGTCGTGGCCGAGGAAGACGCTGATCGCCATGACGATCACGCCGATGGCGAAGACTGCCACCGGGTTGTGCCTGCGCAGGAAGAGCGCAGCGCCGGCGACGGCGGCGAGCCCGAGCTGCACGCCGAGCTGCCAGGTGGGATGCAGAACCATCCCCACCACGCCGGCGAAGAGGGTGGGAAGGAGGTAGGTTCCCGCGACGACGGCGTCGACGACCACTGGATGCGCGGCCATCGTGCGCCGGATGGCTCCCGGAGGGCGTGGAAGCTGCAGATCACCCCCGGCCGGTGTGGTCCGGCCGGGGGTGAGCTGTTCGTCGGTCATGCGGGGGTGTTCGCTGCGCTACGCGTCGCGGCGCTTGAGGACGATCGCGCCGATGACCACCGAGACGACGGTCCACGCCAGCACGATGAGCACGTTCGCCCAGGGCTCGAAGCCGCCGTTGTCCGACCCGGCCATGCCGCTTCCTCCCGCGCTGATGAGGTAGTTGCTCGCCTTGCCGATCCAGTCGATGTTGGTGAGCGAGTGCACGAGGTTGACGATGATCGGAAGCAGGAAGAGCACGCCGAGGGCCGCGGCGATGCCGCCGGCTCCTGCACGCAGGATCGTGCCGAGTCCGAGGGCGAACACGGCGACCAGGCCGAGGTAGGTGCCGGCGCCGAGAATCGCCCACAGTGTGTCGGGGGAGCCGAAGTCGGCGCTGAAGCCCTTGCCGGACAGCACGGGTGCTGCGATCGCCCAGGAGGCGGCCGAGGTGACGATGCCGACCACGAAAGACGTGAGGAAGAGCACGATCGCCTTGGCGGCGAGCACCGGCAGGCGCTTCGGCACGGCGGCGAACGAGGAGCGGATCATGCCCGTCGAGTACTCGCCGCTGATGGCGAGCACTCCGAGCACGGCGACGGCCAGCTGCCCGAAGTTCACGCCGAACGACGCGGTGTTGACCACGAAAGCGGAGTGCTGTGCGGCAGGGATCCGGGATGCGATGGTGTCCGGGATCGAGAACGCGACCAGCGCGGTGAACCCGAGACCCAGGACGACGACGATCGCGTACGTCCAGAACGTGGAGCGCAGCGAGCGGAGCTTGATCCACTCCGACCGGATGACGCGGGCGAAGTTCAGGTGCCCGAGTGAGCTGTGGTGGACAGTGACGGTTGCTGTTGCGGTGCTCATCGGGAGACCTCCGTGCGGTATTCGACCTCGTCCTGTGTCAGTTCGAGATAGGCCTCTTCGAGCGAGGCGTTGAGGGGGGTGAGCTCGTGGAGGACGACGCCGTACTGCGACGCCGCCTCTCCGACCTGCGCGCTGGTGAGGCCGGAGACCTCCAGCAGGCTGGCCTCGATCCCGGTGATCGTCACGTCGGCTCCCGCGATGGCGCGGGCGAGCTGCTCGGCCTGCGGGGTGCGGACGCGCACGGCGTTGCGGGTTGCCCCGGCGAGGATGTCGGCGACGGGGGCGTCGGCGAGGATGCGTCCCCGGCCGAGCACGATGATGTGGTCGGCGGTCTGTGCCATCTCGCTCATCAGGTGCGACGACAGGAACACCGTCCTGCCTTCCGACGCGAGATGCCTGGCGAACTGGCGCACCCAGAGCACGCCCTCCGGGTCGAGTCCGTTGACCGGCTCGTCCAGGATGAGGGTGGCCGGGTCGCCGAGCATGGCCGCCGCGATCCCGAGCCGCTGTCCCATGCCGAGCGAGAAGCCGCCGACGCGCTTGCCGGCGACCGCTTCGAGTCCGGCGAGGCCGATGACCTCGTGCACCCTGGACTTCGGGATGCCGTGGGTCGCCGCCATGGCGAGCAGGTGGTTGTATGCGCTCCGGCCGGTGTGCACCGCCTTCGCGTCGAGCAGCGCGCCCACCTCGGTGAGCGGTGACTTGTGCTCGACGTAGCGCTTGCCGTTGACGAGGGCCGTGCCGTGCGTCGGCCGGTCGAGTCCCATGATCATGCGCATGGTGGTGGACTTGCCCGCACCGTTCGGGCCGAGGAAACCGGTGACCTTGCCCGGTTGGATGGTCGCCGAAATGTCGTTGACGGCGGTCTTGGGACCGTACGTCTTCGTGAGGCGCTGAAGTTCGATCATGCTAGAACCCTATTGAACGCAGGGCGTTCGCAACATCGCCGCGTGGTCCTGTCCCGCATCCCGCCCCCGTCGTACTGCAGTACGAGGCGTCTGCGCCCCACAAAACGAGTGGTCCCGAATTGCCGTGCGCACAGGATGCACGCGGCAATTCGGGACCACTCGATGCGGGACCAGCGGGGCTAGCTCGCGTCACGCTCCTGCGCGGCCAGGGCACGCTCGACGGCCGCGAGGTTCTCGACGACGAGGCGACGCAGCGCGGCGGGCTCGGCGTTCGCCGACAGCCACGCTCGGGTCGCGTCGCGCAGCTCCACGTTCGCGAGCGGCGCCGGGTACATCCCAGCCACCAGGTACTCCGCGATCTTGTAGCTGCGCGACTCCCACACGCCCTGCAGCGCGTCGAAGTACGGCTTCACGAACGTGGCGAGCACGTCCTTGTCCGCCGCGCGCTGGAACCCGAGGCCGGTGTACCGGACGATCGTGTTCGGCAGGGTGTCTTGCGCGAACACAGAGTCCCAGGCGGCCTGCTTGCCCTCCTGGCTCGGGATGCTCGCTGCGGCCTGGGCGGCGAACTGCGCGCCGTTCGCGGTGTTGTCCGCCGCGAGGGCCGCGTCGATCTCCGGCTTGCCTGCCTTGCCGCCCGCTGCGAGGGCGATGAGCAGCTCCCAGGCCAGGTCGGTGTCGACCTCGAGGCCCGGCAGTGTGACGGTTCCGTCGCGCAGTGCCGCGACGTTCGCGAGCTGCTCGTCGGTGGACGCAGCCGCCGCGAAGAACTTGACGAACTGGAACTGCGCGTCGCTGCCTGCCGCCGCCTGACCGGCCAGCGTCCACAGGGTGGAGGCGACCTCCTCGACGGCGGCCTGCTGGCGCTCAGGTGCGACGTACGATCCGGCGGCGAGCAGCAGCTGGCTGAGCGTCGTGCGGATGGTGGTCGACTCGGTCTCCGGCGCGATGTTGCCGAGGACGAGGCGCACGTAGTCGCTCGCCGGGGTCTCCGCATCCCTGGTCGCATCCCAGGCTGCGCCCCAGACCAGCGAGCGGGCCAGCGGGTTCTCGATGGAAGAGAGGTGCTCGATGGCGACCTGCAGCGACTGCTCGTCGAGGCGGATCTTCGCGTATGCGAGGTCGTCGTCGTTCAGCAGCACCAGAGCCGGGCGGGTGAGCCCGACCAGCTCGGCGACGTCTGTGCGCTCACCGTCGACGTCGAGCTCGATGCGGTGGTCGCGCACCAGGCGGCCGTCGACCAGGTTGTAGAACCCGATGGCGAGGCGGTGCGGGCGGATGGTCGGGTAGTCGGCCGCGGCCGTCTGCAGCACGGCGAACGACGTGATCGTGCCGTCCGCATCCACCTCGAGCTCCGGGCGGAGCGTGTTGACGCCCGCGGTCTCCAGCCACTTCTCCGACCAGTCGGTGAGGTCGCGGCCGCTGGTGGCCTCCAGCTCGACCAGCAGGTCGCGCAGCTCGGTGTTGGAGTGCTCGTGCTTCTTGAAGTACTGGGCGACGCCGGCGAGGAAGTCGTCCTGGCCGACCCACGCCACGAGCTGCTTGAGCACCGAGGCGCCCTTGGCGTACGTGATGCCGTCGAAGTTGACCTGTACGTCTTCCAGATCGTTGATCGTCGCGACGATCGGGTGCGTGGACGGCAGCTGGTCCTGCTTGTACGCCCAGCTCTTCTCCATCGCGGCGAAGGTGGTCCACGCCTCGTGCCACTCGGTGGCCTCGGCCGTGGCGAGGGTGGATGCGTACTCGGCGAACGACTCGTTCAGCCAGAGGTCGTTCCACCACTTCATCGTCACCAGGTCGCCGAACCACATGTGCGCGAGCTCGTGCAGGATCGTGACGACGCGACGCTCCTTGATGGCGTCGGTGACCTTGGAGCGGAAGACGTACGTCTCGGTGAAGGTGATCGCCCCGGCGTTCTCCATCGCTCCGGCGTTGAACTCCGGCACGAACAGCTGGTCGTACTTCTCGAACGGGTACGCGTAGTCGAACTTCTCCTCGTAGAACGCGAAGCCCTGGCGGGTTTTTTCGAAGATGTAGTCCGCATCCAGGTACTCGGCCAGCGACTTGCGCGCGTAGACGCCGAGCGGGATGGTGCGGCCGTCGCGGCTGGTCAGCTCACTGTGCACCGACGCATACGGACCGGCGATGAGCGCCGTGATGTATGAGGAGATGCGGCTGGTGGCCGGGAACGCCCAGGTCTTGGCGCCGTCTGCGGCGTCGGTCGGCTCCGGGGTGGGGGAGTTGCTCACGACGGCCCAGTGCGCTGGGGCGGTGACCGTGAAGGTGAACTCGGCCTTGAGGTCGGGCTGCTCGAACACCGCGAACATGCGCCGCGAGTCCGGCACCTCGAACTGGCTGTACAGGTACACCTCGCCGTCGACCGGGTCGACGAAGCGGTGCAGGCCCTCGCCGGTGTTGGTGTAGATCGCGTCCGCGACGACCGTCAGCTCGTTCTCTGCTTTGAGACCGTCCAGCTGGATGCGCACGCCGTCGCTCACCTGGGCCGGGTCGAGCTCGACGCCGTTCAGGGTGACCGAGTGCACGGTGCGGGTGATCGCGTCGATGAACGTCGACGCGCCCTCCGTGGCGGCGAAGCGCACGGTGGTGGTGCTGCGGAACGTCTCCGGACCGGTGGTCAGATCGAGGACGACGTCATAGCTGCTGGTGCTGACGAGCGATGCACGCTCCTGGGCTTCGACGCGGGTGAGGTTTTCTCCTGGCAACGCTGGCTCCTTGAAGATTCGACGACGGATTGTGTCCAATGGACAACCCTAGACGCATCGGATGCTCCCGGTCCTGCCGTGTCGGTCGCCGTCCCTAAACTGGGTCCATGCGCATCCACATCGCCACCGACCACGCCGGTCTGGACTTCAGCACCCACCTTCAGCAGCACCTCGCCGCGGCCGGTCACGACGTCGTCGACCACGGCCCGAAGAGCTACGACCCGATCGACGACTACCCCGCGTTCTGCATCAATGCGGCGAAGGCCGTCGTCGCCGACCAGCAGGCGGGGGTGGATGCGCTCGGCGTCGTCTTCGGCGGATCGGGCAACGGCGAGCAGATCGCCGCCAACAAGGTGCTCGGCGCGCGTGCGGCGCTGGTCTGGAACGAGAGCACCGCGCAGCTGGCCCGTCAGCACAACGACGCCAACGTCATCTCCATCGGCGCCCGCCAGCACACGGTCGAGGAGGCGACGCGCTTCATCGACGTCTTCATCGCCGAGCCGTTCTCGCTGGAAGAGAGGCACGTCCGCCGCATCGCTCAGCTCGCCGAGTTCGAGGCGACGGGAGACATCGCGGGAAAGAGCGTGGATCGCTGATGCCCGAGGGCCACTCCGTCCACCGCATCGCGCGGCAGTTCGCGAGCAACTTCGTCGGGCACCGCATCGCCGTGTCCTCGCCGCAGGGGCGCTTCGCCGAAGGGGCGTCCCGCATCGACGGGCACGTGATGACGGACTCCCGCGCCGTCGGCAAACAGATGTTCCTGGAATTCGACAACGGGCTCTGGCTGCGCATCCACCTGGGCATCTATGGCGCGTGGGACTTCGCGGGGGAGATCAGCATCGACCCGACCATCGCCGCGGCCAATGGACGGATGGGGCAGACCAACCAGCGCGGAACGGTGGTCGACGGCGATGCCGTGCTCGACAGCGCGGGCGAGAACTCACTGCACAGCATCGGCGCGCCGCGTCGCACCCGGCTGCGCATGGCGGAGTCCGAGAAGGTGGAGGACGAGATCACCACATTCCCGCCCGAGCCGATCGGACAGGTCCGCGTACGCCTCCTCAGCGACACCGCCGTCGCCGACCTGCGCGGTCCGACCGCGTGCGAGGTCCTCGACCCCGCCCAGGTGGATGCGGTGATCGCCAAACTCGGGCCGGACCCGCTCCTGCAGAACGATCAGGCGGCCGAAGACCGGTTCGTCACGGCGGTCCGCAAGAAGCAGACCTCCATCGCCCTGCTGCTGATGGACCAGAACGTGGTCGCCGGCATCGGGAACGTCTACCGCGCCGAACTGCTGTTCCGCGCCAGGCTCAACCCGCACACGCCGGGCAAGCAACTGCCGGAGGACACCGCGCGCGCACTCTGGCGCGACTGGGCCACGCTGCTGAAGATCGGGGTGGAGACCGGTCAGATGATGACGATGGACGACCTCGATCCGGAGTCGTTCGCGAAGGCGATGGCGAGCCGCGACGACCGGCACTGGGTCTACAAGCGCGAGGGCCTGCCGTGCCGGGTCTGCGGAACGAACATCGTGATGGAGCTGCTCGGCGGGCGCAAACTGTACTGGTGCCCGAAAGATCAGGCCTGACAGGAGTGCAGCGATGAGACAGAACCCCAGCTTCGCCCTCGCCGACGTGGAGGAGATCAAGCGGCTGATCCGCCTGAACCCCTGGGCGACCATCGTCAGCAACACGGCGGAGGGTCTGGTCGCGTCGCACTACCCTGTCATCGTCGACGAGACCCGCGAGGCGCTCTCGATCCTTACCCACGTCGGCCGCCCGGACGACCTGCTGCACGAGCTGGGGCAGCACGAACTTCTCGTGGTCATCCAGGGACCGCACGGCTACATCTCGCCCGGCTGGTACGACGCGAACCCCGCCGTCCCCACCTGGAACTTCACCGCCGCGCATCTGAGCGGCGTGCCGGAGATCCTGAGCGCCGAGGAGAACTTCGCCGTGCTCGGCCGTCTCGTCGACCACTTCGAAGACCGGATGCCGGAGCCGCGCCGCATGGAAGGCTCCCCGCACGACGCCGCGTACGCCCAGCGCATCCAGTCGGGAACAGTCGGGATGCGCCTGACGCCCACGAAGATCGTCGCCAAGAGCAAGCTCAGCCAGAACAAGCCGGCCGAGATCGTCGACAGGATCATCGGCGAACTCGACGGCGACGGCGTGTACGCCAGCGCCGACCTGGCCGCCGAGATGCGGCGGGTACACGACCGGATGCGCGCGGCACGGTGACGCTGCTCCTGACGGGGGCGCGCATCCCGGGTGTCGACGACGAGCACGACGTGCTGCTGCGCGACGGGGTTATTGCGGCCATCGGCCCCGTGGGGAGCGTGGAGGCGCGTGGCGGTTCTGCTCCCCGTCACGTCGAGCTCGACGGCCGGTGGCTCGTGCCAGGACTCTGGGACGAGCACGTGCACTTCACGCAGTGGGCGCAGACCACCCGGCGCCTCGACCTGTCTCGTGCGCGTTCAGCGGCGGAGGCGGCCGACCTGGTGCGCGAGCGGGTCACGGCCGAGCGCGCCGCCGGCGCCACGGGTTCTGCCCATGGCGCCGGCTCCTCGGCCGAGGAACCGCTCGTCGGTTTCGGCTTTCACGACGCGCTCTGGCCGGACCTGCCCACCCGAGCGCTGATCGACGACGCCGCTGACGGCCGTGCCGTCGTCCTCATCGCCGGCGACCTGCACTGCTCCTGGCTGAGCACCGCCGCCGCCCGCCGCTTCGCGCCGACCACCGCGGGCGATCCTGCCACCGCGGTCCTGCGCGAGGACGCCAGCTTCGCGGTGACCAGCCTGCTCTCCGCGGCCGACGACGCCACCCTCGACCGGTGGGCGGCCGAGGCGGCGTCCGCCGCGGCCGCTCGCGGCGTTGTCGGCATCGTCGACCTCGAATACGGCTGGAACGTGGAGGTGTGGCAACGCAGGATGGGCGGGGGAGCAGCCTCCCTCCGGGTGGCGACCGGCACATACCCGGACGACCTCGACCGTGCCATCGCCGCCGGACTCCGCACCGGCGCGGTGATCGACGGAACCGGCGGCCTGCTCACCGTTGGCCCGGCCAAGGTGATCACCGACGGATCGCTCAATACCCGCACGGCCCTCTGCACCGGCGCGTATCCGGACGGCGGCCACGGCGTCGCCAACCTCAGCACCGCCGAACTGGCCACGTGGATGCGGCTGGCCGCCTCCCACGGCCTCGAACCGGCCGTCCACGCCATCGGCGACCGCGCGAACACCCTGGCGCTCGACGCGTTCGAGACGGTCGGTTGCGGTGGACGGATCGAGCACGCGCAGCTCATCGACGTCGCCGACGTCCCGCGGTTCGCCTGCCTCGGGGTGACCGCGAGCGTGCAGCCGGAGCACGCGATGGACGACCGCGACGTCGCCGACGTGCTCTGGGCGGGGCGCACCGACCGGGCTTTCCCGCTCGCCGACCTGCACGCGTCGGGCGCGCACATCGTCTTCGGCTCCGACGCGCCCGTCGCGCCGCTCGACCCGTGGATCGCGCTGGCGGCGGCCGTCACGCGGTCGCGCGACGGCCGGGAGCCGTGGCATCCGGAGCAGGCGCTGTCCAGGGATGCCGCGTTGCGCGCGTCCAACAGGTCGAGCATCCGGGTGGGGGAGCCCGCCGACCTCGCCGTGCTCGACGCCGACCCGTTCACCTGCCGTGCCGCCGACCTGCGCAGGATGCCCGTGGCGGGGACGCTGCTCGCCGGGCGCTTCACACACGACACGCTCGCCGCCCAGACATAAGGAACGGCCCCGGATCGTTGGGCGATCCAGGGCCGTTCGTGGTTCGGTGCGCGCTACTTGCTGATGTGCGCGAACAGGAACCAGCGGTCTTTGTCGAGGCCGCGGGCGATCTCGATCGCGATGTCCTGGCTGGTCTGGTCGAGCTCGTCGAGCTCCTTGACCGCGGTGTTCACGTTCGCGAGCGCCGCGTCGATCTGGCCGATGATCTCGACGATGGTGTCGTCGGACTGGCGGAAGCCTGCGGTGAGGTCTTTCGCACTGGTCTTGGCGGCGACCGTGGAGAGGCGTGCGTCGACGGGGAGGCCGAGGGCGACGATGCGCTCCGCGGCGGTGTCCGCCCACTCCTGCGCGTGGGCGACGATCGTGTCGAGCAGTTCGTGGACGCCGATGAAGTTGGCGCCGCGCACGTGCCAGTGCGCCTGCTTGCCGTTGACGACGAGGGCGGTGAGGTCGATGACCACGGGGCTCAGGAACTGGGCGACTCCGGCGGCGACGTCGGGGTTCGAAACACTCTGGGTTGCGGCGATGTCCGTCATGGGTTGGCGTCCTTTCTACTGACTGGTGACAACGCTACGCGTCCGTGTGAATTCCGCAACGAAGCTGAGCCTCCGCTTAGTAAGGGTGGGATAACCCCCGGACGCCTTCGGTTGGCCACCCGATAGTCATGTCATGCCGGGTTCGGGAGGCTGGAGTCATCCCCGCCACCCCGACAGGAGAACACCGTGAGCACCGACCAACCGATGGCATCTGGCACTCTGGGAGCTGTGAGCACCGCCGAGCAGCATCCACCCGCATCCACTGCACCGGCATCGACCGCACCGCGGCGCGGCTACGGCGCCCTGTGGCGCGGCGTGCCCCGCGAGCTCGGCTTCCTGCTGCTCACCATGCCGATCGCCATCGCAGGCATGTCGGTGGGGCTGACCATGTTCTGGGCCGGCGTCGGCACCATCGTGATCTACGTCGGGCTGTTCGTGCTGATCGCGACGTTCTACGTCGTCCGGGCGTTCGGGACGCTGGAGATCACCCGCCTGCGCTGGGCGGGCCGTCCGTCGATCACCGAACCGCAGTGGACGGACCCGAACCGGCCGACGACGTTTTGGCGCACGATGTTCGGACCGTTCGTCAACGGCCACTACTGGCTCTACCTGTTGCACACGCTGATCATCAACCCGATCGTCAGCATCGTCTCGTGGACGCTCACGATCGCCTGGACTTCCCTCGCGCTCGGCGGGCTGACGGGATGGTTCTGGGAGCGGTTCATCCCGTCGGGCGACAAGGAGTTCTACCTCTCCCGCGTGATCGTCGACTGGACGTTCGGCATCCACTCGACGTTCGATCCTCGGGCAGGGGATGCGATCCTCAACCTGATCCTCGGCATCATCTTCGCCGTCACCCTCCCGTTCGTCACCCGCGGGCTCACCTCGCTGCACAGCGTCATCGCACACGGGATGCTCGGGGCGTGGCGCTCAGAAGCCCTGCAGCGCGAGGTCGCCGACCTCTCCGCCTCCCGTGGCGCAGCCGTCGTCGCCGAGGACCAGGCGCTCCGCCGCCTCGAACGCGACCTGCACGACGGCCCGCAGCAGCGTCTCGTCCGGTTGCAGATGGACATCGCGTCGGCCGAGCGCAAACTCGCCGACGATCCGGATGCGGCACGTGCCATCCTCGCGGAGGCCGGCCAGCAGGCCCACGAGACCCTGGAGGAGCTGCGCGCGCTGTCTCGCGGTTTCGCGCCGCCCATCCTGCAAGACAGGGGACTGGCCGCCGCCATCGACTCGCTCGCCGCGCGCAGCCCCATCCCGCTGCGGGTGGAGTCGTCGCTGGACCCCGGCATCCGGTTCTCGCCCGAGCTGGAACGCAGCGTGTACTTCGTGGCGGCCGAGCTCGCCGCCAACCTCGCCAAGTACTCCGGGGCGACGGAGGCGCGGCTGTTCCTCGACCGCACGGTCGACCAGGCGACCGGCGCGACCTGGCTGAGCGTGTGGCTGACCGACAACGGCAGCGGGGGAGCGTCGAAGGTCGCAGGGCACGGTCTCGCCGGACTGGACGAGCGTGTGCACGGGCTCCGAGGTGAGTTCGTGGTGGACAGTC
Organism: Leifsonia sp. McL0627; assembly: GCF_058244615.1. Lineage (NCBI taxonomy): Bacteria > Bacillati > Actinomycetota > Actinomycetes > Micrococcales > Microbacteriaceae > Leifsonia > Leifsonia sp. McL0627. The sequence continues at coordinate 1,328,751 of NZ_JBZCGM010000003.1, read as the reverse complement.
CGGCGGGCGGTCCGACGCGGATCGGGGCGCGCATCCCGGTGTAGCGGCGGCCCTAGGCTGGTGGGGTGACTTCTGACCCCGCCGGCCTTCGCCTTGTCATCGCCGACGACTCCGTGCTGCTGCGCGAAGGACTGGTGCGGCTGTTCGACGAGGCGGGTTTCGACACGGTCGGCGCCTACGGCGACGCGGATTCCCTGCTCGCCGAGGTCGGTTCGCTCGCACCGGATGTCGCCGTGCTGGACGTCCGGATGCCGCCGACGTTCCGTGACGAGGGCGTCCGTGCCGCGCTGACCCTGCGGGCCGAGCATCCGGAAATCGGCGTGCTGCTCCTCAGCCAGTACGTCGAGGGCACGTACGCGCAGGAACTGCTCGCGAGCGGCCAGGGCGGCACAGGCTACCTGCTGAAAGACCGCATCGCCTCCCTCGACGAACTGCGGGATGCGGTCACCCGCGTCGCCGACGGCGGAACCGTCCTCGACCCCCAGGTCGTGCGCGAACTGCTCGTGCGCCGCACCGACCCGCTCGCGTCGCTGACGCCGCGCGAGAGTGAGGTGCTCCAACTGATGGCCGAAGGCCGGACGAACGCGGGCATCGCCCAGCGCCTCGTGATCGGCGTCGGCGCGGTGGAGAAGAACGTGACGTCGATCTTCCAGAAGCTCGGCCTGGAAGACTCGGGCGACGACCACCGCAGGGTGCTCGCGGTCCTGGCGTTCCTGCAACGCTGACCCTTGCCGCCGGTGCGCCGCGGCACCAGACTGGTGGCACTTCGTTCCAACCACGAAAGCAGGTGCCAGCATGGCCGGATTCGACGACATCACGGGCAAGGCGAAAGAGTTCCTCGAGAGCGACCAGGTCAAAGACGCCCTCAAGAGCGAGCAGGCGGAAGACATCAGCGACAAGCTCCTCGACGGCGTCGCCGGTGCGGCCAACAAGGTCACCGGTGGCAAGTTCCAGGACCAGATCGACGGAGCACGCGACCAGGCCGACAAGGCGGTCGGGACGGACTAGTCCCGGCGATTCGCGTGCGAGGCGGCCTGTTCCCTGAGGGACGGGCCGCTTCTGCGTATGGTGACGGGATGAACATAGATGTCAGGGTCGCCTCGCCGGCCGAACTGGTCGAGGTCGGCGGGCTTCGGTGGGACTCGCTCATCGAGAACGGCGGGGAGCCCGAGTCGGCGCGCGAGGTCTTCGCCCAACGGTTCGCCGACTGGGCGGGTGCAAACGGAACGACGCACACCTGCTTCGTCGCCGTCGCCGACGGCTCCGTCGTCGGGATGACCTGGCTCGCCGTCACACTCCGCGTGCCGAGCGCGCGGGCGTTCGACCGGGCGTCCGGCGATCTGCAATGCGCATACGTCCGGCCCGAGTTGCGCAGTGGCGGGGTGGGTGCTCGCTTGGTTCGCGCCGTCCTCGAGCGCGCGAAAGAGCAAGGTCTGGAACGCGTGACAGTGCATTCGAGCCCGGGAGCTGTGCGCTTCTACGAGCGGGCGGGCTTCGCAACGGAGGACGTGCTGCTGCACGTGCGAACGTGACGCGGTGGAGGTTTTGGAGGGGATGACGGGAATCGAACCCGCGTAATCAGTTTGGAAGACTGAGGCTCTACCATTGAGCTACATCCCCGTTTCCATCTCGCGATGGGCACCGGAACATCCTATTACACGTTCAGGTGCCGCTCTGACCGCCGCGCGGTCGCCGTGCCGTCGCCGCGCCGCCGGAGCACCCTCGGCGCGCGCCGACCCACCCGTGTGCAGTAGACTTGCGCGTGGTCTTTCGCCCCCGACGGGTTTGCGCGCGTCGTGGTTACGGACCGGGCGGGTTGTGGCTATAACCCGGGGCGTAGCTCAGCTTGGCTAGAGCGCCCGCTTTGGGAGCGGGAGGTCGCAGGTTCGAATCCTGTCGCCCCGACCAGTCATTCCGACGAGACCATCGTTTCAATTATCAGGAGAAGCCAACAACGTGAAGACCACGGTCGAAAAGCTGAGCCCCACTCGCACCAAGCTCACCATCTCGGTGACGCCGGAGGAGCTCAAGCCATCAATCAAGCACGCTTACGAGCACATCGCTGAGCAGGTCAACATCCCCGGCTTCCGCAAGGGCAAGGTCCCGCCGGCGATCATCGACCAGCGGGTCGGCAAGGCGGCCGTCCTGGAGCACGCCGTCAACGAGGGTCTCGACGGGTTCTACCGTCAGGCCGTCGACGAGAACGACGTCCGTCCCCTCGGACGCCCGGACGCCGACATCACCGAGTGGCCGAAGGAGAGCGACTTCTCCGGAGACCTGCTGCTGACCATCGAGGTCGACGTTCGTCCCGAGATCACCATCCCGGCATACAACGACCTGAAGATCACGGTCGACGCCGCGGACATCACCGACGCGGACATCGACGAGGAGCTCGACCGCCTGCGCAGCCGCTTCGGCACGCTCGTCACGGTCGACCGTCCGGCCAAGACCGGTGACTTCGCGCAGATCGACCTCGTCGCCGTCATCGGTGACGAAGAGGTCGACACCGCCAACAGCATCTCCTACGAGATCGGCTCGGGCGAGCTCATCGAGGGCATCGACGAGGCGCTCGACACCCTCACCGCCGGTGAGACCACCACGTTCGAGGCTCCGCTCATGGGTGGAGACCACGAGGGCGAGGCCGCCCAGATCACCGTGACGCTCACCGCCGTCAAGGAGCGCGAGCTTCCGGAGGCGGACGACGACTTCGCGCAGATCGCCAGCGAGTTCGACACCATCGCCGAGCTGCGCGAGAGCGTCCGCGGCCAGGTCGAGCGCGCCAAGACCTTCGGTCAGGGCACGGCAGCACGCGACCAGCTGGTCGACAAGCTGCTCGAGCTCGTCGAGATCCCCGTCCCGGCCCAGCTGGTCGAGGACGAGGTGCACCGCCACCTCGAGCAGGAGAACCGCCTCGAGGATGACACGCACCGTGCAGAGGTCACCGAGTCCAGCGAGAAGACCTTCCGCACCCAGATCCTGCTCGACGAGATCGCCCAGGCCGAAGACGTCAAGGTCAGCCAGGACGAGTTGACGCAGTACCTCATCCAGGGTGCGTCGCAGTACGGCATGGACCCGAACGAGTTCGTCAAGATCCTGTCCGAGAACGGCCAGATCCCGTCGATGGTCGGCGAGGTCGCCCGCAACAAGGCGCTCGCGATCGTCCTCGGCAAGGCCGAGGTCGTCGACTCCAACGGCAAGAAGGTCGACCTGAGCGAGTTCACCGCCCTCCCGGAGGACGAGGAAGCCGCCGAGGACGTCTTCGAAGAGGTTGTCGAGACCGCGGACGCCGCCGAGGCCGAGGAGGCCCCCGCGGCCGAGGAGAAGCCCAAGAAGAAGGCTGCTGCCAAGAAGGCTGCTCCCAAGAAGTAGTCACACAGAAGTCGTCACACACGAAAGGCCGGGCACATCACGTGCCCGGCCTTTCGCGTACTCGCTGCACGCCCGTGGCGAACGAGTGGTCCCGAATCGCCGTGCGACCATGGAGCACGCGGCAAGTCGGGACCACTCGATGCGCGCGACCGACGCGACGAACGCGGCCGACGCGACGAACGCGGCCGACGCTACGAACGCGAACGAAGCGACGACGACGGGCGACACGAGGAGATGGGGCAGCCGATGGGTGACAGGGCAGACGACTGGCAGCGACGCGTCGACGCGGTGTGGGATGCGGCGACGGCGACTCCGGAGGACGAGACCGTCGCCCGTATCGACGCGCTCGTCGCCGAGCGCGCAGCCGACGACCCCGTCGCCCTGTTCGAGGCGGCGGGCGCCCGTGACTACGCCGGGAGCGAGGCGGACGCCGAGCCGCTCTACCGCGCATCCATCGCCGGCGGTTTGACCGACCCGCAGCGCGCCCAGGCGGTCATCCAGCTCGCGAGCACGCTCCGGAACCTCGGCAGGCCGGCGGAGAGCGTCGAGCTGCTGCGGGCAGAGCTGGCCGCGCATCCCGGGCACGAGTTGTCGGATGCGGCGCGCGCGTTCCTTGCGCTCGCCCTGCACGATCTCGGCCGGCACGATGAGGCGGTCGCAACAGCGGTGGGAACCCTCGCCACGCATCTCCCGAAGTATGGGCGCGCGGTCGCGCACTACGCGGACGACCTCGTCACCCGGTAGCGTTGACCTCGACAGTGCCTAGGGTTCCGTTCCCCGGAAGAGTTCGCGGGAGGTCTGGTCCGAGCGGCACCACGGCAGCGCGCAGCGCCGCCGTCATCTGACAGGACAAAAGCCCGGAGGATCCCTTCGCCGTGCCATCACGGCGAACGAAAGGATCCTCGTGTCACCTGTCGCTCTGCTCCTTGTCGTGATCGGCGCGTTCGCGCACGCCACCTGGAACCTCGCCTCCAAGCGGGCGAGCTCCACCGGCCTGCCGTTCATCCTGCTCGGCGCCGTCGCCTCGACGGTGCTCTGGCTCCCGGTCGCCGGTGTCGACATCGCGATCAACGGAGCCGACCTGCGCTGGATGCTCCTCGGCTCCGGCGTGTCGGCGGTGATCCACGTCGTGTACATGTGGGGGCTGCAGCGCGGGTATGCGCACGGCGACATCTCCGTGGTGTACCCGATGGCACGGGGGACGGGGCCGCTGCTGTCCGTGGTGTTCGCGATCCTGCTGTTCCACGAACATCCATCGGCCCTCGCACTCGGTGGGGCGGCTGTGGTCGTGGCTGGGATCGTCGGTATCGGCCTCAGCACGGGCGCAGGCAAGCGCCCCGGCACACACGGCGCAGCCAGCACCAACGACGCCGCCGACGCCACTAACGCCGCGACCGGCATCGCCCGCAGCCACCGGATGCTCGGCCCGGGCATCCTCTACGGCCTCCTCACCGGCGTGACCATCGCGGTGTACACGCTGTGGGACGCGTTCACCGTCAACGATCTCGGCGTCTCGCCGGTGGCGTTCATGGTGGGTTGCAGTCTCGGAGAGGTGGTGCTGCTCGTGCCCGCCCTCATCGGTCGGCGCGCTGAAGTGGCAGCGGTGTGGCGGCAGTATCGGCGGCAGGTCGTGATCGTGGGCGTGCTGTCCCCGCTGTCGTACATCCTGGTGCTCAGCGCGATTCAGCTCGCGCCCGTGTCGCTCGTCGCGCCTGCCCGCGAGCTGAGCGTGGTGTTGGTGAGTCTCGCCGGCTGGCTCATCCTCCGCGAGCCTCGGCCGGCGCAACGGATGGCCGGTGCGGTCGTCGTCCTCGGCGGCGTTGCCATGCTCGCTCTCAGCTGAAACGGCGGCGCGCTCGTCTGCCCAGGGCGAACAGCACGGAAATGGCGCACGGCCTCCGATAGATTCATTTCCGAAGCGACAACGAAACGGAGCGACACATGGCCGACATGGGCATGCAACCCAGTGTTTTTGACCGACTGCTGAAGGACCGCATCATCTGGCTCGGGTCCGAGGTGCGGGATGAGAACGCGAACGAGATCGCTGCGAAGCTGCTTCTCCTCGCTGCGGAAGACGCCAAGCGCGACATCTACCTCTACATCAACTCGCCCGGTGGGTCGATCACGGCCGGCATGGCCATCTACGACACCATGCAGTTCGTCCCGAACGACATCGTCACCGTCGGCATCGGCATGGCGGCGTCGATGGGGCAGCTGCTCCTCACCGCCGGCACCAAGGGCAAGCGGTACATCACCCCGAACGCCCGCGTCCTGCTGCACCAGCCGCACGGCGGCTTCGGCGGCACCGCGAGCGACATCCAGACCCAGGCGCAGCTCATCCTCGACATGAAGAAGCGCCTCGCCGAGATCACCGCGGCGCAGACAGGCAAGAGCGTCGAGCAGATCAACGCAGACGGCGACCGCGACCGCTGGTTCACCGCGCAGGAAGCCCTCGAGTACGGCTTCGTCGACCACATCCGCGAGACGGCGACCGAGGTCGTCGGCGGCGGCGGCACCGCGGACGAGAAGTAAGACCTCGGAAGGAATAGGAATCGACATGAACATCCCCAACTTCGGAGGTCAGGCCTTCAACGGGGTCCAGGCTCCGGGCTCGCGCTACATCCTGCCGAGCTTCGAGGAGCGCACGGCGTACGGCTACAAGCGCCAGGACCCGTACGCGAAGCTGTTCGAGGACCGCATCATCTTCCTCGGCGTGCAGGTCGACGACGCGTCCGCCGACGACATCATGGCCCAGCTCCTCGTGCTCGAGAGCCAGGACCCCGACCGCGACATCGTCATGTACATCAACTCGCCCGGTGGCTCGTTCACCGCGATGACCGCGATCTACGACACGATGCAGTACATCCGTCCGCACATCCAGACCGTCGTCCTCGGGCAGGCGGCCTCCGCCGCGGCCGTGCTGACCGCGGCGGGAACGCCGGGCAAGCGCCTCGCGCTTCCGAACGCGCGCATCCTGATCCACCAGCCCGCCGTCGGCGAGGCCGGTCAGGGGCAGGCGTCCGACATCGAGATCCAGGCCAAAGAGATCATGCGGATGCGCACCTGGCTGGAGGAGACGCTCGCGCGCCACTCCAACCGTTCGCAGGAGCAGGTCAACAAGGACATCGACCGCGACAAGATCCTGTCGGCGGACGAGGCGCTCGAGTACGGTCTCATCGACCAGGTGCTCACGAGCCGCAAGTCCCTGCCCGCGCTGGTCAAGTAGCCGGCGCTCGCGGAGCCTGACGCGATGAACGAACGGGGCGATCGTCTGGACGACGGTCGCCCCGTTCGTCGTGTCAGGGCGTTCGCGGACGCCGCGTACGATCCGGATGCGTGGCCCGCGAACATCCCGGCTGTTGCGCAGGTGCTGCGTGACGGTCTGGAGCTCGCGCCGGGCGTGACCTTCCTGGTGGGGGAGAACGGCAGCGGCAAGTCGACGCTCGTCGAGGGCGTCGCCACCGCATACGGGTTGCCGCCCGAGGGCGGGAGCAACCAGGGGTCGCACACGACGCGGCCAACGGAGTCGCCGCTCGGAGAGTGGCTGGCGGTGGAGCGCAGTCCATCGGCGCCGCGCTGGGGGTTCTTCCTGCGCGCGGAGACGATGCACGGGTATTACTCATACCTGGAAAGTCTCGGCGGCCCCGACGGCAACCTCCATGCGCTCAGTCATGGCGAGTCGTTCAACGACCTGCTGGAGAACAAGCTCAACCACCCGCAGTTCGTCGCCGGTCTGGTCTGTCTCGACGAGCCGGAGGCGGCTCTGTCGTTCGAGTCGTCGCTGCGCTGGCTGGCGAACCTCAACGAGATGATCGGGCGCGGCACGCAGGTACTGTGCGCGACGCACTCGCCGATCCTCGCCGCGTTGCCGGGCGCGCGCATCCTGGAAGTGGGCGAGTGGGGGATCAGGGAGAGTGCCTGGGAGGAACTGGAGATCGTGCGGCACTGGCGGTCGTTCCTCGACGCGCCCGGCCGCTACTTCCGCCATCTGCTGTAAGCAGAACGGGACGCGCGGGGCGCGCGTGACCAAATGCGGCCAGGTGCACGCCAATGTCGCTCGCACAGGTTAGGCTCGACGGGAAAGACTCCTAGGAGGGGAGAGGGATGGCACGCATCGGGGAAAGCGCCGATCTGCTCAAGTGTTCCTTCTGTGGCAAGAGCCAGAAGCAGGTCCAGCAACTGATCGCCGGACCAGGCGTGTACATCTGCGACGAGTGCGTCGAGCTGTGCAACGAGATCATTGAAGAGCGGCTCGCAGAAGCGGGCGAAGAAGCGGCCGGCGAGTTCGACCTGCCGAAGCCCAAGGAGATCTTCGGATTCCTCGAGGAGTACGTCATCGGCCAGGAGGCCGCGAAGCGCGCACTCGCTGTGGCGGTCTACAACCACTACAAGCGGGTCCGCGCCAAGGCGTCCATCACCTCGGCGGACACGATGGACGACGTCGAGATCGCCAAGAGCAACATCCTGCTGATCGGCCCGACGGGCTGTGGCAAGACCTACCTGGCACAGACGCTCGCGAAGCGGCTCAACGTGCCGTTCGCCGTCGCCGACGCGACAGCCCTCACTGAGGCGGGCTACGTCGGAGAAGACGTCGAGAACATCCTGCTCAAGCTCATCCAGGCCGCCGACTACGACGTCAAGCGGGCCGAGACGGGCATCATCTACATCGACGAGGTCGACAAGATCGCCCGCAAGGCCGAGAACCCCTCGATCACGCGCGACGTGTCCGGCGAGGGCGTGCAGCAGGCGCTGCTCAAGATCCTCGAAGGCACAGTGGCTTCGGTTCCGCCGCAGGGCGGCCGCAAGCACCCGCATCAGGAGTTCATCCAGATCGACACCACGAACGTGCTGTTCATCGTGGCGGGCGCGTTCGCCGGGCTCGAAGACATCATCTCCCAGCGTGCGGGCAAGAAGGGCATCGGCTTCGGAGCCCCGCTGCACTCCAAGGGCGACGACGTCAACCTCTTCAGCGAGGTGCTTCCGGAAGACCTGCACAAGTTCGGGCTCATCCCGGAGTTCATCGGTCGTCTGCCCGTGGTCACCACGGTCACGCCGCTCGATCAGGACGCGCTGATGCAGATCCTCACGGTGCCGAAGAACGCCCTGGTCCGTCAGTATCAGCGCATGTTCGAACTCGACGGTGTGCAGCTCGACTTCGAGGAGCCGGCGCTGGAGGCGATCGCCGACCTCGCCGTGCTTCGCAAGACGGGCGCTCGCGGTCTGCGCGCGATCATGGAAGAGGTCCTCGGGCCGATCATGTTCGAGGTGCCGTCCAGCTCAGAGGTCGCCCGCGTCGTCGTAACGCGCGAGGCCGTCCTCGAGAACGCGGCCCCGACGATCGTGCCGCATCGCCCGCGCCGCGAAGAGAAGTCCGCGTAGCCCGTCGCTCGCTGCGTTCCACGCCGTCGCCTCGTGCGAAAGGTGCGGTGCGCGGGTCGGTGACCGCACTTTTCGCACGAGCGGTGCCCACTGGATGCGCAGGGTCGGACCCGCGCATCCAGTGGCGGCGGCGCGCCGGGTAGCGACGCGCCGCGGCGTCAGCCGGCGAGCCCGCGGCGTTCGAGCAGCGGCTCGATCACCGCGTCGCGGCCGCGGAAGTCGCGGTACGCCTCCAGCGGGTCTTTCGAGCCGCCGACGCCGAGGAGGCGCTGGCGGAAGCGATCGCCGTTGTCGCGGGTGAGGCCGCCGTTCTCGGTGAACCAGGCCACCGTGTCCGCATCGAGGACCTCGCTCCAGATGTAGGAGTAGTACCCGGCGTCGTAGCCGCCGGAGAAGGTGTGCGCGAAGTAGGTGCTCGCGTAACGCGGAGGGACGGCCGGGTTGTCGAGGCCGACCGCTGCGAGGGCTTTCGCCTCGAAGTCGGCCACGTCGGTGACCGTGTCGTCGGCGGTGATCGCGTGCCAGGCCTGGTCGAGCAGCGCGGCGCCCAGGTATTCGCTGGTCTGGAAGCCTTCGTTGAACGCCTCCGACTCGTGCAGCTTGTCGACGAGTTCCTGCGGCATCCGTTCGCCGGTGACGTTGTGCACGGCGTAGTTCTCCAGGATCTCCGGCCAGAGCATCCACATCTCGTTGACCTGGCTGGGGAACTCGACGAAGTCGCGGTAGACGTTGGTTCCGGCGAACTTCGGGTATGTCACCCGCGCGAAGAGTCCGTGCAGGGCGTGGCCGAACTCGTGGAACAGCGTGTTCGTCTCGTCGTAGCTGAGCAGCGTTGGCTCGCCAGCTGCCGGCTTCGGCACGTTCAGGTTGTTGACGACGACCGTCGGGTATTCGAGCAGAGCGGACTGCGAGATGAGGGGGTTCATCCAGGCTCCGCCGCGCTTGGAGTCGCGGGTGTACAGGTCGAGGATGTACAGGCCGAGCTCTGTGCCGTCCTCGTTGCGGACCTCGAAGACGCGCGCCTCCGGGTGGTAGGCCACCAGGTCGGGTCGCTCCGAGAACGTGATGCCGTAGAGGCGCGTGGCGGCGTAGAAGACGCCGTCGCGCAGCACGCGCTCCGCCTCGAAGTATGGACGCATCTCGGCGACGTCGATGTCGTAGGTCGCCTGCCGCACCTTCTCGGTGTAGTACGCCCAATCCCACGCCGCGAGCTCTGCGTCGTCGCCGAGCTGCAGCTGCAAGTCGGCCTGCTCCGCGAGCGCGTTGCGGGCGGCGGCGGGGGCGAGGCGGCCGAGCATCGAGGCGACGGCCTCCGGCGTCTTCGCTGTCTGGCCTGCGGTCACGGCCGCGGCGTGGCTGCTGAAGCCGAGCAGGCGGGCGCGTTCCGCCCTGAGGCGGGTGATGTCGAGCACGAGCTGGCGGTTGTCGTTTTCGCCACCCCGGATGCCGCGGGCGCGCGAGGCGGCCATGATGCGTTCGCGCACGCCACGGTCGGTGAGCGCTGCGAGGAACGGGTGCCCGGTGGGGAGGACCAGGGTGACCACGTACTTCCCGTCGAGGCCGCGCTCCTTGGCCGCCTCGGCGGCGGCGGAGATGGCGCCGTCACCCAGGCCGTCGAGTTCGGCGACGTCGTCGAAGACGACGGCGAGGTCGTTGGTGTCGGCGAGCAGGTTCTTCTCGAACCGGGTGGTCAGGGTGGACAGCTGCTTGTTGTATTCGCGGAGGCGCGCCTTGTCGGCGTCGCTGAGGCCCGCGCCAGCGAGGGTGAACTCCTCGTAGTACCGCTCGACCAGATAGCGGGACTCGGGATCGAGACCGAGTGCATCCAGTCGGTCGTGAAGCGCCGCGATGCGGCCGTACAGCGCTGGGTCGAGCCGGATCGCGTCTGCGTGGGCGGCGAGCAGGGGAGCGATCTCCTCTTCGAGAGCGTTCGTGAAGTCGCTGGAGTCGGACGAGCTCTTGTTGAAGAAGACCTCGGCGACGCGCTGCAGCGTCTGGCCGGAGGTCTCCAGCGGCAGCATCGTGTTCTCGAATGTCGGCTCAGCAGTGGATGCGGTGATCGCCGCGATCTCGGCCAGCTGCTCCTCGAAACCCCGGTCGAAGGCTGGACGGTAGTGCTCGTCGCGGATGTCCGCGAACGGCGGCAACTGGTACGGGAGGGTGCTGGGCGTGAAGAACGGGTTGGTGTCTGCCATTGATCCAGCCTAGGGCCGCGGCGGTCCGCCGTGCAAAGGTCTCTATGCAAACGAATAGTTGCAAAGATCCAATTGCAAAGACATGCTTGCAAAGAAGTCTTTGCATATGTATTCTCTGAGTATGGCCACCGAAGAAGACCGCGAAGAGACCCAGCCCACTCCGGCAGACAAGCCGGCAGGCAGCCCGGCAGAGAAGTCCACCGAGAAGCCCGCGGCGATCTCCCACCCGATGCACGACGCCCTCGGAATGGAAGCGTTGCGTGCCCTGGCGCATCCACTGCGGGTCGAGATCATGAACGAGCTGTCCGACTTCGGCGCAGCCACCGCGAGCGGCCTCGCCGAGCGACTGGGGGAGTCCAGCGGCTCGACCAGCTACCACCTGCGTCAGCTCGCCAAGCACAACATCATCGTCGAGGACCCCGAGAAGGGTTCGGGACGCGAACGCTGGTGGAAGATGGCGCCGGGCGGCGTCACCATCGGATCGCTGGAGACCCTGGCCACCCCGGCGGGCCGTGAGGCCAACGAGCTCATCTCGCGCGAGTGGCAGCAGAACAACGAGCGCCGCCTCACCGCCTTCCTGCGACGCGGCCTCGACGTCTACGGCACCGAGTGGATGCAGGCCAGCACGCTCTCCACCTCGCACCTCCAGCTCACCATGGACCAGCTCGCCGAATTCGGCCGCGAGTACTACGCGCTGCAGGAGCGGCTCCGCGAGAAGTGGCGCACCGCCTCGACAGGCGCTGACGGCGCCGCCGACGGCGCGGCCGTCGACGACACCGCGGACGGAAGCCTGCGCGTCCAGGTGCAGTTCAACGCGTTCCCGCTGGTGGAGGCGAGCGAGCGATGACCTCCGCCACCCAGCAGCGCGTCACCAGGACGCCGATGAGCGCCGGGTTCAACCGGCTCTGGACGGCGGCCATCGCCAGCAACCTCGCCGACGGGATCGGCCGCACGGCCGTTCCGCTGATCGCGACCACCCTCACCCGCGACCCCGCCCTGATCGCCGGCCTCAGTGCCGTGACGTTCCTGCCGTGGCTGCTGTTCGGCATCCCGGCCGGGATGCTGCTCGACCGCGTCGACCGGCGCGTCGCCATGGCGGTCGCCAACTCACTGCGATTCGGGGTGGCCGCCCTGCTCGCGGTGCTCGTCACCACGGGTTCGCTCACGATCTGGCTGCTTTACGGCTGCGTGCTCCTCTTCGGCCTCGGCGAGACCGTGTTCGACAACGCCACCACCACGGTGGTGCCGAGCCTCGTCACCCGCGATCAGCTCGACAGGGCCAACGGGCGGATGCAGTCGGCGGAGATCGTGGTGCAGAACTTCATCGCCACCCCGATCGCAGGCTTCCTGTTCGCCGCGGCCATCGCGCTGCCCATCTGGCTCACCGGCGGCGGGTTCCTGATCGCCGGAATGCTGGCGCTCACGATCCCGGCTGCGGCGGCAGGCGCATACCGGAAGGGCGCGACGGTGCACGGCGAGCCGGTCGCCGACCGGCCGACGTTCCGGGCCGTCGTCTCGTTCCTCGTCCACCACAAGTTCTTACGGGCGATGATCATCCTCACCTCCATCACCGCCTCGGCGCTGGCGTTCGCGCAGGGGAGCGTCGTGCTGCTCCTCCTTCAGACGTTCTCGGTCCCTGCCGCCCTCATCGGCGTCGTGACGGCCGGGGTCGGCGTCGGGGCGCTGGTGGGCGCGCTGTTCGCCAGCCGGCTCGTCGAACGGTTCGGACGCGGAACGGTGATGTTCTGCTCGATGCTCGTCGGCGGGATCGGCATGGTCGGTGTCGGCGTCACGAGCAACGTGGTCGTCGCCATCGTGGCGTACGCGTTCGGCGCGTTCGGCGTCGCCGTCTGGAACGTGCCCTGGGGTGCTCTCCGTCAGGCGATCGTGCCCAACGACATGCTCGGCCGCGCAATGGGGATCGTGCGCACCATCGGCTGGGGACTGACGCCGATCGCCACGGTGATCGGCGGGTTCGTCGCCCGCATCGACCTGCGGCTGCCGTTCCTCATCGGCGGCGGCGTGGTCATCGCACTGACGCTCATCGCGGTGCGCCTCCTGCTCTCGGCCGGCTCCCATGGGCCGGCCACCGAATCGACAACCGAACCAGCAACGGAAGGAACCGGATCATGACCGCCTTCGCAGTCACCGTCCCGAACATCCACCAGGCCACCTGGACCCAGCGCACCGCCATCAAGTTCGGCAGCGCCCTCACCGAGTGGGGTGTGCGCAGGGCGACCCTCCGCACGGCGCCACGCTTCGTCGACCAGCTCGCCGCGGTGGAACGCGTACGCGACCTCGCCGCGCGCGACCTGCCTCAGCTGCCGCGATGACCCGCGCCGGAGAACTCGCTAGCTCTCCGGGTCGAACTCGCTAGCTCTCCAGGTCGAACTCATCCGGCTCCTGCTGCACAGGCTGCGTGATCGTCGCGGAGTCCTCGTGGGCGTTGAAGCGGATGACCGTGCCGTCGTCAAGCTCGACCACCGGATTGCCCTCCAGCCAGGTCAGCGTCCACTTCCAGCCGTCGGTGGCGACATCGGTCGCCACGAGCTCCTCCTCGACGGTGCTGACCGCATACGCGACAACCTCGGGAAGAGCGCTCGGCGCGCCGTCGCCGACGGACCAGCGGGTACCCAGCTGCATCAGGCGCTCGCCTGCGCGGCCGGGAGGTCGATCTCGTAGGTCACCCAGGAGGTGCGGCTCGCGACCGAGTCGTAGACCTGCTGCGCCTGCGTGTTGTCGTGGGCGGTGATCCACTGCACGACGCCGAGGCCGCGTTCCTTGGCGCGCGAACGGACGGCGTCGATGAGGGCGCGGCCGACGCCCTTGCTACGCGCGTCTTCTGCGACGAACAGGTCGTCGAGGAACAGGCCGCGGTCGCCCTCCAGCGGACGGGCGAACTCGCGGATGTGCGCGAGGCCCACGATGCGACCGTCGTCGACGGCCACGAGGCCGTCTTCCTCGTGGTCGGGAGCGGTGAGCCAGGACCAGAGCAGCAGGGCCTTCTGGTCGGTGAGCTGGGTTTCGTAGAACGCAGCGTACTTCTCGTACAAGTCGAGCCAGGCGAAGAAATCGCCGTCTGCGACCGGTCGGATCTCAATCGACATAGGTGCCTCCGTTCGCCTTCCCCGCACGGCAGTTCATCGGTGCGTGTTTCGACCTTATCGCGCGCATCCCGAGCGGTCGATGCCGTCGGGGGTCCGGGATGCGCACGAGTGCGTCACGGTACGAGGTCGTACGTGACCCACTTGGTCTTCTCTGCGACGCGGTCGTAGACCCGTCGTGCTGTCTCGTTGTCCTTCGCGGTGATCCAGCGGACCACCGAAAGGCCCTGGTCGCGTGCGCGGTCGCGCAGCGCCTCCAGGAGTGCCGTGCCTGCTCCGTCGCCGCGGGCGTCCTTCGCGACGAACAGGTCGTCGAGGTAGAGGCCGCGCGTGCCGTCCAGCGGGCGGACGAACTCGCGAACGTGCGCGAGGCCGATCGGCGTTCCGTCGTCGTTCACGGCGAAGTACGCTTCGAGCTCGTTGCCGGAGTCGGTGATCCAGCTCCACACGAGCAGTGCCTTCTCATCCGTCAGCGGCTGGTCGTAGAACTCGCCGTACCCCGCGTAGAGGTCGAGCCAGGTGAAGAACTCATTGTCTTCCACACTCCGGACCGTCACGGTCATCGTTCCTCCTCGCTCGGGGCCTGGGCCAGCAGGATATCGGTCACTGATAGTTCATCGGCTGTTGCGAAACGCAGTTCTGCGATCTTGCCGACGGAACGGAGGTCGCCCGCCGCGCTCTCGATGGCGGCGATCTCGGTCTCCGGACCGGCGATGACGGCCGAGTCGACCGCCGTGCGCTGCGAGGCTTTGGCGGTGGTCTTCGCACCGCGGATCGCGGTCAGGGCGCGGCCGACGATGCCGAGAACAGCAGCCTGGTCGTCCCAGGCGGCGTCCCCGCCGACGGAGGCGACCTCGGAGGGGGCTGGCCAGGATGCGGTGTGCACCGAGCCGTCGTTGAACCAGCTCCACGCCTCCTCCGTCGCGAACGGCACGACCGGCGCGAACAGGCGCAGGAAGGCCGACAGCGCGACGCGGAGGGCGACGACGGCCGAGGTCTGCTCGGCGCTCGCTTCGCCGTACGCGCGCTCCTTGACCAGTTCGAGGTAGTCGTCGCAGAACGTCCAGAAGAAGGTCTCCGCGATCTCCAGGGCGCGCGCGTGGTCGTAGCCGTCGAGCGCTGTCGTCGCGTCGGCGACCACCGTCGAGAGATTCTGCAGCATGCTCCGGTCGAGCGGGCTGGTGACGAGCGCCAGGTCGTCCGCGCCGGTCGCTTCGAAGCCCAGGATGAACTTGGCCGCGTTCAGGATCTTGATGGCGAGGCGCCGTCCGATCTTGATCTGCGTCGGGTTCTGTGGGTCGAAGGCCGCGTCGGTGCCGAGGCGGGACGACGCAGCCCAGTAGCGGACCGCATCCGAGCCGTGCTTCTCCAGGATGTCGGCCGGGGTGACGACGTTGCCCTTGGACTTGGACATCTTCTTGCGGTCGGGGTCGACGATGAAGCCGGAGAGCGCAGCGTGCGCCCACGGGGCCACATGGTTCTCCAGCTCGCTGCGGAGCATCGTGGAGAACAGCCAGGTGCGGATGATGTCCTGACCCTGCGGGCGCAGGTCGAACGGGTACACCGCGTCGAACAGGGCGTCGTCGCGCTTCCAGCCGCCCGCGAGCTGCGGGGTGAGCGAGGAGGTCATCCAGGTGTCCATCACGTCGTGCTCGCCGACGAAGCCGTTCGGCTGGTTGCGCTGCGACTCCTCGAAACCGGGGGCGGCATCCGACGACGGGTCGATCGGCAGCTGGTCGTGCGCGGGCAGGATCGGCTCGTCGAACAGCGGGTTGCCGTCGCCGTCGAGCGCGTACCAGACCGGGATCGGCACGCCGAAGAAGCGCTGACGGGAGATGAGCCAGTCGCCGGTGAGGCCGCCGACCCAGTTCTCGTATCGGACACGCATGAACTCGGGGTGCCAGTCGATGCTCTGACCGAGCTCGATGAGGCGGGCACGCAGGACCTCGTCGCGGGCGCCGTTCTTGACGTACCACTGACGGGTCGAGACGATCTCGAGCGGCTTGTCGCCCTTCTCGAAGAACTTGACGGGGTGCTGGATCGGCTTGGGGTCGCCCTCCAGGTCGCCGGAGGCGCGCAGCAACTCCACCACGGCCTGCTTGGCCGAGAACACGGTCTTGCCCGCCAGCTCCGCGAAGGCGGTCTTTCCTGCCTCGGTCTCGATGGCGAGAGGCGCCTCGCTCACGATGCGGCCGTCGAAGCCGATGATCGCGCGGTTCGGCAGGTCGAGCTCGCGCCACCAGGTGACGTCGGTGATGTCGCCGAAGGTGCAGATCATCGCGATGCCGGAGCCCTTGTCCGGCTGGGCGAGGTGGTGCGCGAGCACGGGGACCTCGACGCCGAACACCGGGGTGGTCACCGTGGTGCCGAACAGTGGCTTGTACCGCTCGTCGTCCGGATGCGCGACCAGCGCGACACAGGCGGGCAGCAGCTCAGGACGCGTGGTCTCGATCCAGATCGGCCCGTCGGCGCCGTGGAACGACACCCGGTGGTACGCGCTCGGCTGGTCGCGGTCTTCAAGCTCGGCCTGGGCGACTGCGGTGCGGAAGGTGATGTCCCACAGTGTCGGGGCCATCGCCTGGTACGCCTCGCCGCGCTCGATGTTGCGCAGGAAGGCGAGCTGCGAGGTGAGCAGCGCCTCCTGGCCGATGGTGCGGTAGGTCTGGCTCCAGTCGACCGAGAGGCCGAGCGAGCGCCAGAGCGCCTCGAACTGCTTCTCGTCCTCGACGGTCAGGCGCTCGCACAACTCGATGAAGTTGCGGCGCGAGATCGGCTTCTGGTCGGCCGCCTTGCTGCTCTTGTTGTCTCCGCCCTCGAACGGCGGGACGAAGTCGGCGTCGTACGGCAGCGTCGGGTCGCAGCGGACGCCGTAGTAGTTCTGCACGCGGCGCTCGGTGGGCAGACCGTTGTCGTCCCAGCCCATCGGGTAGAAGACGTGCTGTCCGCGCATCCGGTGGTAGCGCGCGACCACGTCGGTGTGCGTGTAGCTGAAGACGTGCCCGATGTGTAGCGAACCGCTCGCCGTGGGCGGGGGCGTGTCGATCGAGTAGATGCAGTCGCGGTCGGCGGCGAGCGCCGCATCCCGGGGGAACAGGTAGGTTCCGGCGGTCTGCCAGTGGGAGCCCCACTTGGCTTCCAGGCCCTCGAGGGCTGGCTTGTCCGGCACCGGGTTGGCGGCGTTCATCGTTCTCCGATTCGGTATATGCGGCACCGTGTCGATGGTGAGGTGCCTGAGTGTGCAGTCACTCCAGGGTAGCGGAGGCTCCCTCTGGTGCGACGACGTCATCGATGATCGGCTTCCGGCGGGCGGCGAACAGGGCCGCCACCAGCGTGATGACGCTCATGAGGCCGAGCACGATTCCGGGGTGCCACCAGGCGTTGCCCGTCGCGTTGCCGAGCAGCAGCGTCAGGGCGGGGATGAACGCCGTCAGGAGTGCCGCGATGCTGTAGGCGACCGACAGCCCGCTGTAGCGCACGTCGCTCGGGAACAGGTCGGACATCAGCCCGCCGAGTCCGGCCCAGGACAGCGTCGGCAGGATGCCGCCGACGATCATGCTGCCGACCAGGATGGGGAACGTCGCGTACTGCAGCAGGAAGTACATCGGGAAGGCGATCAGCAGCGTGCCGATCGCGCCGATGGCGACTACGCGCGCCGAGCCGATCCTGGTGGCCCAGACGCCGAACAGCGGGATGGTGACCAGCTGCAGCAGGCCGCCGATGGTGGTCGCGATGAGCAGGTCAGAGAAGCTGAACTTCAGCACGGCGGTGCCGTAGTCGACCATGTATGTGTTCATCAGCGAATACGACCCGATGCCGAGGACCGCGGCGCCGATGGCGATCACGAAGCCGCTCGGGGCCTTGGTGAACACCTTCAGTACGGGGAACTTGTCGCGCTTGCCCGTCGCGAGCAACTGCTTGAACACCGGCGTCTCGTCGATCGACCAGCGCAGGTAGAGCGAGACGAGCAGGAGCGGGATGGCCGTCAGGAACGGGATGCGCCAGCCCCACGCGGCGATGTCGGCGGAGCTGAGCAGCGTCGACATCAGTATGAACACCACGGCGCTCAGGATGGAGCCGACCGGCGAGCCGAGCTGGGGGAGTGCCG
The DNA here is from genome assembly GCF_058244615.1 of Leifsonia sp. McL0627. Taxonomy (NCBI): domain Bacteria; kingdom Bacillati; phylum Actinomycetota; class Actinomycetes; order Micrococcales; family Microbacteriaceae; genus Leifsonia; species Leifsonia sp. McL0627. The sequence continues at coordinate 1,310,599 of NZ_JBZCGM010000003.1, read as the reverse complement.
CATAGAACCCGCGGCGCTTCGGGTTGGCGTACTCGGTCGCGAGCAGGATCGAGCCGCCCCACTCCCCGCCGAGCGACAGGCCCTGCACGAGCCGGAGCAGCACGAGCGCGATGGCGCCGAACCAGCCGGCGGTGGCGTAGGTGGGCAGAACGCCGACCAGGCCGGTACCGATGCCCATCATCAGGATGGTGATGAGCAGCGTCGGGCGACGGCCGATCCTGTCGCCGAGGTGGCCGAAGATGATGGCGCCGATCGGGCGGATGACGAACCCGGCCGCGATGGTGAGGAACCCGGCGAGCACGCCGCCGAAGGTGCCGAGCGGCGCGAAGAACAGCGGGCCGACGAAGAACGCGCTGAAGTACGCGAACAGGTAGAAGTCGTACGACTCGAGCGAGGTGCCGACGAACGAGGCGATGGTCACCCGGCGGGCGGTGCCGGGGGTGATGCCTGGGCGGTCTGTCTCGCTGCGGACGATGGTGTCTGTGGACGTCACGGGTGATCCTTGTCTGGCGGGCTGTGGGTGGTCCGTTAACATGTGGACCGGGTCCAATAATAGGCGTGAGGAGGTAACGCATGACGCAGGGCGACCATTCCCGCTCCGGCCGGCCACGCGCATCCTCGCGGCAGATGATCGCGGAGGCGGCGGGCGAGCTGTTCCTGGAGAAGACCTACGACGGCACCACCGTGGACGACATCGCTCGCCGTGCCGGGGTGAGCAGAGCCACCTTCTTCAACTACTTCGCGGCCAAGAGCGACCTGCTCTGGCTGGAGGTCGACGAGAGCCTCCGCGGCTTCGACGGGATGCTCGCGGCGACCGATCCTGACGCGCCGCCGCTGACAGCTGTGCTCGACGCTGTCACCGCGCTGGCCGACCAGTTCGGCCCGTCCAGGCTCCCGCTCGCCGTCACGCAGTACGAGCTGATGGGGACGGACGGCGAGCTCGAAACGTCCGCCCTTCCGCGCTTCCTCACGCTGGTGCGTCAGCTGAGCGCCTTCATCGCGGCGCGACTCGGTGAGCAGCCGGACTCGCTCCTGCCGCGCGCCATCGCGACGGCCGTGATCGGGGCGGCGGCCGCAGCGGCGGCGGTGTGGGCGCGAAGCGGCGTGCGCAGAGGGCCGCTCACGCCGGTGATCGTCGCGGCGGTCGCTCCGGTCTGCGACGGGTACGCCTCCGCTCTCGGCGGACGGCCCGAAAAGCGCTCGTATTCGAGCTAGAATCGTGCGTACAGACATCGACCCGGCGATCACCGGCGAGTCTTCGGAAGAACGGTGCACCGCGAGGGGCGCCCAGTAGAACCGAACGGGTCTGGCCCGTCACAGCCAACGAAGAGCGGTCGCAGTCACACCGAGAGTGGAGGCGGCAAGCGGGGTGGTACCGCGGCGGACGACGAACTCGTCCGGCGTCCTCGTGCAGACGATCGACCTGCCAGGAGTGAGATGCCGTACCCCAAGTCCCCGGACGATGCCACGCAGCGCGACGCGAACCAGCAGGGCGTCTCGCCGAGCCCGAGCTTCCCGGAGATCGAGACCGACGTGCTCGCGTTCTGGAAAGAGGACGGCACCTTCCGTGCCTCCATCGACAACCGCCGGGATGCGCCGGAGTGGGTCTTCTACGACGGCCCCCCGTTCGCAAACGGCCTCCCGCACTACGGCCACCTGCTCACCGGGTACGCCAAAGACCTCTTCCCGCGCTTCCAGACCATGCGCGGCAGGAAGGTCGACCGCCGCTTCGGCTGGGACACCCACGGGCTCCCCGCCGAGCTGGAGGCGGAGCGGCAGCTGGGGCTCACCGACAAGAGCCAGATCGAGGAGATGGGCATCGCGGCCTTCAACCAGGCCGCGAAGGACGCCGTGCTGCACTACACGCGTGAGTGGCAGGAGTACGTCACCCGCCAGGCGCGCTGGGTCGACTTCGACAACGACTACAAGACGCTCGACGTCACATACATGGAGTCGGTGATCTGGGCGTTCAAGCAGTTGCACGAGAAGGGCCTCGCCTATGAGGGCTACCGTGTGCTGCCGTACTGCTGGCGCGACCAGACCCCGCTGTCCAACCACGAACTGCGGATGGACGACGACGTCTACAAGATGCGTCAGGACCAGACGGTCACCGTCACGTTCCCGCTGACCGGCGCGAAGGCGGAGGCGCTCGGCCTCACCGCCGTGCGCGCGCTCGCCTGGACGACGACGCCGTGGACCCTGCCGACCAACCTGGCCCTGGTCGTCGGCCCCGACATCGAATACGCCGTCGTCCCCGCCGGACCTCTCGGCGCTGCCGACGCGCACGGAACGCCGGACGAGGAGGTGCTGAGCGGCGAATACCTGCTCGCCGCCGACCTCCTCGGCAACTACGCCAAGGATCTCGGCTACGAGTCGGCAGCGGAGGCGCTGGCCGCCGTCACCCGGCGCATCCGGGGTTCGGAGCTGGAGGGTGTCACCTACGACCGGCTGTGGGACTACTACGCGGACACCGAGGAGTACGGCACTCAGAACGCGTGGCGCATCCTGGTAGACGACTACGTCACCACCGAAGACGGCACGGGCATCGTGCACCAGGCGCCTGCCTACGGTGAGGACGATCAGCGTGTCTGTGAGGCCGCCGGCATCCCGGTGATCATCTCGGTGGACGACGGCGCCCGGTTCCTGCCGGTCGTGGAAGACGTGGCTGGCCTCCAGGTGTTCGAGGCGAACAAGCCGCTCACCAAGCTGCTGCGCGAGAACGGGCGGCTGCTGCGCCAGGCGAGCTACGAGCACTCGTACCCGCACTGCTGGCGCTGCCGCAACCCGCTGATCTACAAGGCGGTGTCCAGCTGGTTCGTGCGCGTCACCGACTTCCGCGGCCGGATGGGCGAGCTCAACCAGCAGATCAACTGGGTGCCGGAGAACGTCAAAGACGGCCAGTTCGGCAAGTGGGTCGGCAACGCCCGCGACTGGTCGATCTCGCGCAACCGCTACTTCGGCTCGCCGATCCCGGTGTGGAAGAGCGACGACCCCGCATATCCGCGGATCGACGTGTACGGCTCGCTCGCCGAGCTTGAGGCCGACTTCGGCACGATCCCGACCAACGCGGCGGGGGAGCCCGACCTGCACAGGCCGTTCATCGACGACCTCACCAGGCCCAACCCCGACGACCCCACCGGTCGCTCGACCATGCGCCGCATCCCGGATGTGCTCGATGTCTGGTTCGACTCCGGGTCGATGCCGTTCGCCCAGGTGCACTACCCGTTCGAGAACCGGGAGTGGTTCGACAGCCACAACCCGGCCGACTTCATCGTGGAGTACATCGGGCAGACCCGCGGCTGGTTCTACATGCTGCACACGCTGTCGACAGCGCTGTTCGACCGGCCGGCGTTCAAGAACGTCATCAGCCACGGCATCGTGCTCGGCAGCGACGGGCAGAAGATGTCGAAGTCGTTGCGCAACTACCCGGATGTGAACGAGGTGTTCGACCGCGACGGCTCCGACGCGATGCGCTGGTTCCTGATGGCGAGCCCCGTGCTGCGCGGCGGCAACCTGGTGGTCACCGAGGAGGGCATCCGCGAGGGCGTCCGGCAGGTGCTGCTGCCGCTGTGGAGCACCTGGTACTTCTTCTCGCTCTACGCCAACGCAACCGGTTACGAGGCGAAGCGCCGCACCGACTCGACGGACGTGCTCGACCGCTACCTCCTGGCCAAGACGCGCGACCTCGTCGAGGACGTCACGGCCGACCTCGAAGGGCTCGACAGCACCCTCGCTGCCGCCAAGCTGCGCGACTTCGCCGACCTGCTCACCAACTGGTACGTGCGGCGTTCGCGCGACCGCTTCTGGCAGGGCGTGGATGCGGACGGCAACGGCACGGAAGCCTTCGACACTCTCTACACCGTGCTGGAGACCGTCGCACGCGTCGCGGCGCCTCTCCTCCCGCTCGTCACCGAGCGCGTCTGGCGCGGCCTCACCGGCGGACGCAGCGTACACCTGACCGACTGGCCGAATGCCGCCGAGTTCCCGGCCGACGACGCCCTCGTGGATGCGATGGACCGCATCCGAAGCATCAGCTCGACCACACTGTCGTTGCGCAAGCAGGCCGGGCTCCGCGTTCGGCTGCCGCTCGCCGCACTGACCGTGGTGGCCGAGAACGCGGACGCCCTGCGTCCGTTCGAGGGCATCCTGCGCGACGAGCTCAACGTCAAGGCGGTCGAGCTGGTGGAGCTGCACGACGACAGCGCTGCGACATACGGCATCACCAGCAAGCTGACCGTGAACGCCCGTGCGGCCGGCCCCAGACTCGGCAAGGACGTGCAGAAGGTCATCCAGGCCGCACGCGCTGGCGACTGGTCGGAGAACGGCGGCGTCGTGACGGCCGGTGGCATCGAACTGGCCGAAGGCGAGTACGACCTGGTGCTGGAGACGGCGCAGGCCGACGGAGAGTCCAGCTCGGCGCTCGCGCTGCTGGCGGGCGGCGGTTTCGTGCTGCTCGACACCGTGACGACGCCGGAGTTGCAGGCAGAGGGTCTGGCGCGCGACGTCATCCGCGCCGTGCAGGACACCCGCAAGGCGGCAGGGCTCGACGTGAGCGACCGCATCCGGTTGAACCTGGCGTTCTCGCACGACGACGACACCGCGGCCCTCGGGCTGGCGGCCGACGTCGACATCGCGACGGAGACGCTCGCGCTCGTCGTCGAGTTCGCCGCGGCGGAGGCCGCGTTCGAGAAGACATTCACCACAGGACAGTTCGCCAACGCCGGAGACTTCACGGTCGGCGTGACCAGGATCGAGGAGGAAGCGTGAGCGACGAGGACTTCCGCGACGCGGCCGACGCCGTCTACCAGGCGCTGCTCGCGCGCGTCGGCGAGGGCGCGCCCGAGCGACGACTGGATGCCACCAGGCGTGCCGTCGAACTGCTCGGCGACCCGCAGCGGGCGTACCCGATCATCCACATCACCGGCACGAACGGCAAGACGTCGACGAGCCGCATCATCGAGAGCATCCTGCGGGCGTACGGCCTGCGCACGGGACTCCTGACCAGCCCGCACCTGGTGCGCTTCAACGAGCGCATCATGGTCGACGGCCTGCCCATCTCGGACGAGAACCTCGTGCGCAACTGGGAGGACGTGCAGCCGTACATCGAGCTCGTGGACGGCGAGCTCGCCGAGGGCGGGCATCCTCCGCTGACGTTCTTCGAGGCGCTGACCGTGCTGGCGTACGCCGCGTTCGCGGATGCTCCGGTCGACGTGGCCGTGATCGAGGTCGGCATGGGCGGCGAGTGGGACTCCACCAACGTCGGAGACGGCCAGGTTGCGGTGTTCACGCCGATCTCGCTCGACCACACCAAGGCGCTCGGCGACACCGTCGCGGAGATCGCGCGCACCAAGTCGGGCATCATCAAGCCGGCGGCCGACGTCGTCAGCTCCGCCCAGACACCGGATGCGCTGGCCGAGCTGAAGAATGCGGCGGAGCTCACCGAGTCCACCATCGCCGTGCAGCCCGGAGCGTTCGACGTCGCCTCCACCTCGGTGGCGGTCGGCGGACAGCTGGTGAGCATCCGGGGGCGCGCTGAGACGTATTCGGAGCTGTTCCTTCCGCTCTACGGCGACCACCAGGCGCAGAACGCTGCGGTCGCCGTCGCTGCGGTCGAAGACGTTCCTCGGCCGGGGCACCCAGCCGCTGAAGGCCGACCTGCTGGAGGAGGGCTTCGCGAAGGCGACGTCTCCTGGCCGGTTGCAGCTGATCGGCGTCGGACCGACCGTGCTGGTCGACGCGGCCCACAACCCGGCCGGAGCGCAGACCCTCGCCGACGCGATGCGCCGCTACTTCGACTTCGATGAGCTGACCTTCGTGTTCGGCACGCTCGCCGACAAGGACGCGCGCGGCATCGTGCGCGCCCTCGCGCCGGTCGCGACGCAGTTCTTCGTGACGGAGCCCCGCTCCAAGCGTGCGCTCCGCGCCGACGAGCTCGGCGAGATCGTGATGAGCGAGATCGGCGAGGAGGCGACGATCGTCTACGGCGATCTCGCCGAGGCGCTCGACGCCGCCCGCGAATGGGCGGAGGAGGAGCCGAAGCGCGCCGTCGTCGTGACGGGCTCGATCGTGCTCGTCGGAGACGCGATGGCCATCGCCGAGTCCGGCGAGTGGAAGCCGGCCACCTCGTGAGCGGGCAGGAGCAGGGCGGCGAAGCACAGAGCGGGAAGCCCGCGAAACCGCCGCGTCCCCGGCGCGAGCGGACGATCCGCGAACTGCTCGGATCCATCGTGCTCGGCTTCGAACTGATCGTCGTCTTCCTCGGCGCACTCGTGCTGTTCGGGCTGCAATCGCTGCCCGCTGCCGTCGCGCTCGGCGGGGGAGCGGTGGTCGTCGTCCTGATGCTCATCGCTCTCGGGACGCTGCGCTCGTCGGTGGGCATCGTCCTGGGCTGGTTCGTTCAGCTGGTGGTCGCCGCCGCCGGCTTCCTCGTGCCTGCCTTCTTCATCGTCGGCGCCATCTTCACGGCCATGTGGGCGTACTGCATGATCGTCGGCGCCCGCATCGACCGCAACAAGAAGGCCGCGAACGCGGCCGCAAACGGAACGGAGAATCCATGACCACCCCCGTCGAAGAGACCCTGGTGCTCGTCAAGCCGGACGGCGTCGCCCGCAACCTCACGGGCGAGATCCTGCGCCGCATCGAGGCGAAGGGCTACTCGCTCGTCGACCTCCGGATGCTGCAGGCCGACCGTGACCTGCTCGCCGCGCACTACGCGGAGCACGAGGGCAAGCCCTTCTACGAGCCGCTGGTCGAGTTCATGGAGTCCGGCCCGATCGTCGCGATCCGCCTCGCCGGCAACCGGGTGATCGAGGGCTTCCGTTCCCTCGCGGGCACCACCGATCCCACGACGGCCGCCCCCGGCACCATCCGCGGCGACCTCGCCCGCGACTGGGGCCTCAAGGTCCAGCAGAACCTCGTGCACGGCTCCGACTCGCCAGAGTCCGCCGCCCGCGAGCTCGCCCTCTGGTTCGCCTAGCAGCCAACCCCGCTCCCAAGCAATCGAGTCCGGACTTATGCACGCGACACGCCAGCGTGTTGCGTACATAAGTCCGACTCGATGCTTTTGGAGGTGCGGGAGGGGTCAGACGAAGACGTTGTTGATCCAGTCGAGCTGGATCTGAGCGAGGATCGCGACGATCGCGTAGGAGACGACCGTGATCAGGGGAACCCACGAGTAGAGCTTGCCGAAGAAGACACGCCCGGCCTCCGGAATAGGGATATTGCCCGTCTTGAGGTTGTAGAGGGTCACCGCCCAGAAGGTCGGGATGGTGACCAGCCAGGTGACCATGCACCAGGGGCAGAGCACGTTGAGCACGGTGATCGACTGCGTGATGAGGAAGATCACCAGGGCCATCGCGCCGATCACGCCGAGGTTGAAGAGGATCCAGAACCACTTGGCGAAGCGCGCTCCCGCCAGGATGCCGACGCCGACGGCGATGGTCGCCGTCCAGCCGATCAGCCCGAGCAGCGGGTTCGGGAAGCCGAACAGTGACCCCTGCCAGGAGTTAAGGTTCTTCGTGCATCCGACGAGAAGGCTGAAGTTGCAGGAGAGCTGCGCACCCGGATTCTCGAGGAGGTGGAACTTGTCCATCGTCAGCATGAAGGCGGCCCAGAGCCCGATGGCTCCAGCGACGATCAGGAAGATGGCGAGTACGGTCGGGCGACGCTCGGCTGCAGTGGTTGACACAGTCGGATTATGGCATGAGCGCTCGCGTGTCGACCTGGGAGGCAACGGCGTTCCCGCGAGGTCATGCGATAATCGTTTCCAACTGGTTTCTCCGGCCGTGTGCCGGAGTCGCGCCAGCGAAGGCTTGAGGGCGTGCAACGCCCTGAACAGCCGGCCGAAGTGGTCGGCGTACGACGAACGAGATCGCTGCAGGTCGCGCCACGAGCCGACCGCACGCGTGAAGGATTAGCGGTCGCAGGTGCAACGCATCGGCGGCCCTCACGAAAGTACCCGGCGCGCGGGAGACCGCGGCCGGTCGAGGAGTGCACCAGCGATGGTGGAAAACGAAAATACTGACAACACGCAGAACAACGGATCGGAAGCGGGGCCCAGGAAGCGATCACGCCTCTTCGGCTCCAGGAAGAGCGCCAAGAAGAGCGCCTCCGCCGTGCCTGCGAACGATGCGCGTGAGGCCATTGCGTCCTCAGCGCCGACGGTGGCCGGACACGCCTCGACCGTGCCTGCCGTCCAGGAGAAGACACCCATGGACTCGAACACCAACGACAGCCACGACGACATCATCGGAGCAGGTCCGTTCCCCGCCGGTCAGCCGGCCGTGACGACGGCAGCAGCACCGGATGCGGGCCAGACCTCGGCGACGGACGGCGACAACGCCGCGGCCGGCCAGGAGACGACGGAGGCGGACGCGGCAGCAGCCGTCGACGCCTCCCTGCCGGGCCTCCCGCCGACCACGCTGCTCTTCCAGGCGCCGGACATCATCCCGCTGCCTCCGCTGCCGCACGACGAGTACGACGACGACGAGCCGAGCACGGTCCGCCGCCGGTCGCGTCGCCGCGCAGGCGAGGAGAACAGGTCGGGGTCGAACGACCCGGCGAACACCGTCGTCAAGGTCCGCGCCCCGCGCGAGCCCGAGCTGATCACCGAGCCGCAGAAGGTCAAGGGCTCCACCCGCCTCGAGGCCAAGAAGCAACGCCGCCGTGACGGGCGTGACGCCGGTCGCCGTCGTCCGGTCATCACCGAGGCGGAGTTCCTCGCCCGCCGCGAGTCCGTCGACCGCCAGATGATCGTCCGCGAGAAGGGCGGGCGCATCCAGATCGGTGTGCTCGAAGACAAGGTGCTCGTCGAGCACTACGTCGCCAAGTCGCAGGAGGCGTCGCTCATCGGCAACGTCTACCTCGGTCGCGTGCAGAACGTCCTCCCCAGCATGGAGGCGGCGTTCGTCGACATCGGGCGCGGCCGCAACGCCGTGCTCTACTCCGGCGAGGTCGACTGGGATGCCGCGGAGACCGGCAACCAGCCGCGCCGCATCGAACTGGCGCTGAAGCCGGGCGACCGCGTTCTCGTCCAGGTCACCAAAGACCCGGTCGGCCACAAGGGCGCGCGCCTCACCAGCCAGGTCTCGCTGCCCGGCCGCTACCTCGTGTACGTGCCGAACGGCTCGATGAACGGCATCAGCCGCAAGCTGCCGGACACCGAGCGCGCCCGCCTCAAGAAGATCCTCAAAGAGGTGCTTCCGGAGAACACCGGCGTGATCGTGCGCACGGCGGCCGAGGGCGCGACCGAGGAGCAGCTGACGCTCGACGTCACCCGCCTCACCGCACAGTGGGCTGACATCTCCAAGCAGGTCGAGACCGTCGGAGCGCCCGCGCTCCTGCACAGCGAGCCAGACCTCCTGATCAAGATCGTCCGCGACGTCTTCAATGAGGACTTCCAGAAGCTGATCATCGCCGGCCAGGATGCGCAGAGCACCATCGAGAACTACCTGCGTCAGGTCGCTCCCGACCTCCTCGACCGCGTCGAGGCCTACCAGGGCGACCGGGACGCGTTCGACGAGTTCCGCATCACGGAGCAGATCGAGAAGGCGCTCGACCGCAAGGTCTGGCTGCCGTCCGGTGGTTCGCTGGTGATCGACCGCACAGAGGCGATGACCGTGGTCGACGTCAACACCGGCAAGTTCGTCGGCTCCGGCGGAAACCTGGAGGAGACGGTCACCAAGAACAACCTGGAGGCTGCGGAGGAGATCGTCCGCCAGCTGCGGCTGCGCGACATCGGCGGCATCATCGTCGTCGACTTCATCGACATGGTCCTGGAGTCGAACCGAGACCTCGTGCTGCGTCGCCTGATCGAGTGCCTGAGCCGTGACCGCACGAAGCACCAGGTGGCGGAGGTCACCTCGCTCGGCCTCGTGCAGATGACCAGGAAGAAGCTCGGCCTCGGCCTGCTGGAGACCTTCAGCGAGGCGTGCGAGGTCTGCGCCGGCCGTGGCGTGATCGTGCACCACGACCCGGTCGTGAAGCACCGTCAGACCCCGCAGCAGCAGCCGCAGAGCGAGCGTCGTCGCGGCCGTGGCGGCCAGCAGCCGAACGGCAACGGCAACGGCTCGTCGTCGAACGGCAACGGTTCGTCGAACGGGAACGGCAACGGCGGAGCGGGCGCGACCCCGACCGGTGTGACGCACGCCATCACGGACGACGCCAAGAACGCCCTCGCCCAGATCGCGGCGAGCACGCTCGCCCACCCGCACGAGAACGCCGAGCATCCGGTAGTGGATGCGGAGGCGTCGTCGTCGGATGCCGCTCACGGCAAGCACGTCGCTGCCGAGCAGCAGGCGACAGAGGCGCCGAAGAAGTCCCGCAGGAAGAGCGGCAAGCGCGACAGGGCGAGGACGGCGGAGGCCGAGCAGTCGCAGAGCGAGCAGGCCCAGCAGCCCGGGAACGCCGAACTGCCGCAGGCGGTCCAGCCCGCGGCCGCCGAGCAGCCGGCGACGCGTGAGCAGCAGGCTGCTGAGCGCCCCGCTGCCCGCACGGAGTCGTCCGAGGTGTCCGTGCCCCTGATCGAGCTTCCGGAGCCCGCAGCGGCGCCGGTGTCGCGTCGCACGCCCACCAAGGAGGCCGAGCTGCTGCTCGACTCTGTGCTGGACGCGCTCCCGCAGCCGAAGCAGCCTGGTCAGGGCCGTGGCCGCAGCCGCAGGGTCAGCACCGCCGCGATCGTCGGGGGAGACATCGCCCCGGAGATCACGCGCTCCGAGTCGGAGTAGCCCACCGCATCCTGATCGTCTGACAGCGCGGGGTCAGTGCTTACGCACTCGATCCCGCGCTTTCACGCGCAGCCCGCTCGCCACCAGCCGGATGACGAGCTCTTTGCCGTCCACGGCGGTCGCTCCCGCAGCGACCAGTTCGTCGTAGCGCCGGTCTGGCACGTCGTAGTGGTCGAGGTCGAACGCGCGCGGCGCGATGTCGTTGGCGGCCGCGAACGCGTGCAGTTCGTCGAGGCTCTCATCGCTGACGAGATGCGACCACAACATGCCGTGGGCGGGCCATGCCGGGGGATCGATCAGGACCGTCATACAATGATTGTAGGAACCGGCGCCGTCGATGGCGCCGATCGGTCCCGAAGCCCTCTCGTTGAATTGACGATCGAAGGGTCGTCGGGTAAAGTTGACCGTTGGTGTGTGTCGGGCGTATCCCGCTCGACCATCATGGTTTTCTGAGAGCCGGTCCGTTGCATGTCGCGACGGAGACGGACTCGCCAGTAACTTCCTGAAGAGTAAACAGACAGGACCAGGTCCGCGGCTCATCGAGCCGAGGGGAGCTGTTCCCCGAAGAAAAGGTACGTAAAAGTGGTTTACGCAGTTGTGCGCGCCGGAGGCCGGCAGGAAAAGGTCGAGGTCGGCACCATCGTGACGATGGACCGGATCAAGGCTGATAAGAACGGCAACGTCGAGCTGGCTGCTGTGCTGCTTGTCGACGGCGACAAGATCACGTCCGACGCCGGTTCGCTGGCGAAGGTCAAGGTCACCGCTGAGGTCCTCAACGACCTCCGTGGCCCGAAAATCGTGATCCAGAAGTTCAAGAACAAGACCGGCTACAAGAAGCGCCAGGGGCACCGTCAGGACCTCACGCGCGTCAAGATCACCGGCATCAAGTAGCCGATCGACCTCAGGCTTAGGAGAAGAAGCAGATGGCACACAAAAAGGGAGCGAGCTCGACTCGCAACGGTCGTGACTCGAACGCACAGCGCCTCGGCGTGAAGCGCTTCGGTGGCCAGGTCGTCGGCGCGGGCGAGATCATCGTCCGCCAGCGCGGCACCCACTTCCACCCCGGCGTGAACGTCGGGCGGGGCGGAGACGACACCCTGTTCGCCCTCGCGGCCGGTTCGGTCGAGTTCGGCAACAAGGGCGGCCGCAAGGTCGTCAACATCGTGGCGGCCGGGGCCTAAGCCTCGCACCACGCACCAGCATCGAGGATGGGCGGGCTTCGGCCCGCCCATTCTTCATTTACCGACTAACAGTCAGATTCGAGGGACCCCCATGGCGACGTTCGTGGATCACGTGACGTTGCACCTGCGCGCCGGAAACGGCGGCAACGGGTGCGTCTCCGTCCGACGGGAGAAGTTCAAGCCGCTGGCAGGACCGGACGGCGGCAACGGCGGCAACGGCGGAGACATCGTGCTGGTCTCCGACCCGCAGGTGACGACGCTGCTCGGCTACCACCGCGCCCCGCACCGCTCGTCCGAGAACGGCGGCTTCGGCATGGGCGACCACCGCAGTGGTCAACTCGGCGAGGAGCTCGAGCTTCCCGTGCCCGTCGGCACCGTGGTCAAGGACCCGTCCGGCGTCGAGCTCATCGACATGAACGAGCCAGGGATGCGTTACGTCGTCGCCCCGGGCGGCATCGGCGGCCTCGGCAACGCGTCTCTCTCGAACCCCAAGCGCAAGGCCCCCGGTTTCGCGCTGCTCGGCACGCCGGGCTGGGAGGGCGACGTCCTCCTCGAACTGAAGACGGTGGCAGACATCGCCCTCGTCGGCTACCCGTCGGCCGGCAAGTCGAGCCTGATCGCCGCGCTCTCCGCCGCGAAGCCGAAGATCGCCGACTACCCGTTCACCACTCTGCACCCGAATCTCGGTGTCGTGCAGGCCGGCGACACCCGGTTCACCATCGCCGACGTGCCCGGTCTGATCGAGGGCGCGAGCGAGGGCAAGGGCCTCGGGCTGGAGTTCCTGCGCCACGTCGAGCGGTGCAGCGCGCTGCTGCACGTGCTCGACTGCGCGACGCTGGAGCCCGGCCGCGACCCGCTGAGCGACCTCGACATCATCCTGGGCGAACTGGGCGCATACCCGGTTCCCGAGGGCCAGACGCCGCTGCTCGAACGCCCGCAGCTCATCGCGCTCAACAAGATCGACGTCCCGGAGGCACGGGAACTCGCCGAGTTCGTCCGCCCCGACCTGGAGGCGCGCGGTTACCGCGTGTTCGAGATCTCGACCGTGAGTCACGAGGGCCTGCGTCAGCTGTCGTTCGCCCTCGCCGAGCTGGTCGAGGAGGCCCGCGTCGAGCAGGCCGCCGCCGAGGCGGAGCGCCCGCGCATCGTCATCCGGCCGCAGGCCGTCGACGACGGTGGATTCGTGATCAAGGTCGAGGGCGGCTCCGACGGACCGGTTTACCGCATCCTGGGTGTCAAGCCGGAGCGCTGGGTCGCGCAGACCGACTTCTCCAACGACGAGGCCGTCGGCTTCCTGGCCGACCGGCTGGCGAAGCTGGGCGTCGAGGACAAACTGTTCAAGGCGGGCGCCGTCTCGGGTTCCACCGTCGTGATCGGCCGCAACAACGGCGTGGTCTTCGACTGGGAGCCGACGCTCACCTCCACGGCGGAGCTCATCACGTCGCCGAGAGGCACCGACGTGCGCCTCGACGGCAATGAGCGTCCCACCCGCAACAAGCGTCGCGACGATTACTTCGACAGGATGGACGCAAAGGCCGAGGCCCGTGCGGAACTCCTGCGCGAGCGCGACGCCGGACTCTGGCAGGACGACGAGTACAACGACGTCGACGCCAACGCCGGCGCTGCCGCTGCGTCCGACGGCGACGGCGGCCAGGGCGGTCAGAACAGGGAGACCGATTCGGAATGACCATCGACGACCGTAGCCAGGTCCCCACCGCGAGACGTGTCGTCGTCAAGGTGGGTTCGTCCTCCATCAGCGGGGAGAACGCCGGGCAGATCGGTCCGTTGGTCGATGCTCTCGCGGAGGCGCACGGGCGCGGCACCCAGGTCATCCTGGTGTCGTCCGGCGCCATCGCCACGGGCATCCCGTATCTGGCGCTGCAGGAGCGTCCCACCGACCTCGCCACGCAGCAGGCTGCGGCGGCGGTCGGGCAGAACGTGCTCATCTACCGCTATCAGGACAGCCTCGACCGCTACGACATCGTCGCGGGCCAGGTGCTTCTGACGGCGGGGGACATGGAGACGCCGACGCACCGCATCAACGCCAAGCGCGCGATGGAGCGGCTGCTGGATCTGCGCATCCTGCCCATCGTCAACGAGAACGACACCGTGGCAACACACGAGATTCGATTCGGCGACAACGACCGGCTGGCCGCGCTGGTCGCGCTGCTGGTAGAGGCCGACCTGCTCGTGCTGCTCTCCGATGTGGATGCGCTTTACACCAAGCCGCCGCAGGAACCGGGCGCGCAGCGCATCGACATCGTCGAGTACGACGACGCGCTCGAGGGTGTGGAGATCGGGTCGACCGGGCTGTCCGGGGTCGGAACCGGCGGTGCGCTGACCAAGGTGTCGGCCGCCCGTCAGGCCGCGGAGAACGGAACGGCCGTCATCCTGACCGCAACCGCCAACGTCTCGCAAGCGCTGTCCGGCGCTGCCGTCGGCACCTGGTTCGCACCAGCACGGGATGCGGTCGACGCGTCCTAAACTGGGACGCATGGTCCCCACCGTCACCGCCCCGCTCTCGCTCGTCGAGAAGCTCGCAGCCGCCAAGCAGGCGTCTCTCGTGCTCGCCACAGCGAACACGGACGCCAAGAACGCCGCGCTGCGCGCCGTCGCCGCCGGGCTGCTGTCGCAAGCCGCGCGCATCCTGGAGGCCAACGAGCTCGACCTCGCCAACGGCAGGGAGAACGGGCTGTCGTCCGGCCTGCTCGACCGGCTCACGCTCTCGGAGGCCAGGCTCGCCGCGCTCGCGGACGCCGTGATCGAGGTCGTCGGACTGACCGACCCCGTTGGTGAGGCCGTGCGGGGCAGCTCGCTGCCGAACGGCGTCTCCATCACGCAGGTGCGCGTGCCGTTCGGCGTTGTCGGAGCGATCTACGAGGCGCGCCCGAACGTCACGGTCGACATCGCGGCCCTCGCGCTCAAAAGCGGAAATGCGGCCGTGCTGCGGGGCGGAAGCGCCGCGATCAACACCAACCGCGTGCTGGTCGCCGTGATCTAGGATGCGGTCGCCGAGGCCGGCCTGCCCGCCTCCGCCGTACAGACCATCGACGAGTTCGGCCGAGACGGCGCGACCGAGCTGATGAAGGCTCGCGGGTACGTCGACGTGCTGATCCCGAGGGGGAGCGCCGACCTGATCCGCACGGTCGTCACGGAGTCGACCGTCCCCGTGATCGAGACCGGAGCAGGCGTTGTGCACATCGTGCTGGACGAGAGCGCCCGCGAGGACTGGGCCGTCGACATCGTCCGCAACGCCAAGGTACATCGCCCGAGCGTGTGCAATGCGGTCGAGACGCTGCTCGTGCACCGCGCCGCGGCCGACCGGCTGCTCCCTCCCGTGCTCGCGGCGCTCACCGCCTCCGGGGTCACCGTGCACGCCGACGAACGCGCCATCGGCTATTCGGAGGCGGCCGTTCCTGTCACCGAGGAGGACTGGGCCACCGAGCACATGAGCCTCGACATCTCGGTCAAGGTCGTGGACGATCTCGACGAGGCGATTGCGCACATCCGGTCGTACTCGACTCAGCACACCGAGTCGATCATCACGAACGATCTCGCCAACGCCGAGCGCTTCCTCGCCGAGGTGGATTCCGCGGTGGTGATGGTGAACGCCTCCACCCGCTTCACCGACGGAGGGGAGTTCGGGTTCGGCGCTGAGGTCGGCATCTCCACCCAGAAACTGCACGCGCGCGGCCCGATGGGGCTGCCGGAGCTGACCAGCACCAAATGGATCGTCCGCGGTTCAGGACAGATCAGAGCCTAGAGCGCCACTAGACTTGTTCGCAGGCGTTCGCGCGCCCCCGGAAAGGAAGAAACTCGATGACTCACCTGACGATGCTGCTGGCTGCTGCCGAAACGCACGTTGAACTGCCCATGCCCACCTGGGCGTACGGCGCGATCGCGATCTCGATCTTCGCCGTTCTCGGGTTCGTCATCTGGTCGTACCGCGACGTCGCCAACCGCCACAGCCACAAGGCCGGGCCAGGCGCGGCCTCCCACGCCGGCGCACCCGGCGCCACCCACCACGGCGACGGCCACCCCACTCAGGGTCACTGACCTCCGCCTGACGAATGCAGCTGACGGAGAAGCGGCGCACGCGCATCGGGGTGATGGGCGGCACGTTCGACCCCATCCACCACGGTCACCTGGTCGCGGCCAGCGAGGTCGCACAGTCGTTCGATCTGGATGAGGTTGTCTTCGTTCCGACAGGGCATCCCTGGCAGAAGGGCGACGTCACGCCGGGGGAGCACCGCTACCTGATGACGGTGATCGCGACGGCGTCGAACCCGCGCTTCACGGTGAGCCGCGTGGACATCGACCGCGAGGGCCCGACGTACACGATCGACACCCTCCGCGATCTGCACGAAGCGCGTCCGGACGCCGAACTGTTCTTCATCACCGGCGCGGACGCCATCGCGCAGATCCTCAGCTGGCGGGATGTTCAGGAGCTCTGGGACCTCGCCCACTTCGTGGCTGTGAGTCGTCCGGGACATGACTTGAGTATTTCTGGATTGCCATCGCAGGACGTAAGCTTGTTGGAAGTTCCGGCCTTGGCGATCTCGTCAACCGACTGCCGGACCCGGGTGAGCAGGGGATTCCCGGTCTGGTACTTGGTGCCGGACGGGGTTGTTCAGTACATCTCCAAACACCATCTGTATCGGAGCGTGGCATGACTTTGTGGCAAGACCCGCCGCCACAGACACGGCGACAGGCGCGTGAGAACGAGCGCACGGCTGCCGAAAAGGCGGCCGGACAGACATCCCGCCGTGCAGGCACGGCTGAGCCGACGCCCGCGGGCGAGATCCCGACGATGACGACGCCGTACACCTTCTCGTCCGGTCGAGACGCCGCTGCGGCGGAGTCCGACCTGGATGACGCGGCGGACGACTCCGGCGTCGACACCGGCGTCGAACGCCCCGCGATCCCGGCGTCCGCGTTCGAAGAGCCTGGCGTCACCCCGCCGAGCAGGCCGAACCTGCCGACCTTCGGCAACGCCTTCGACCTTCCGGCAGCGCCGAGCACTCCCGCGGCCGACGCGCTGTTCAAGCAGTCGACCGATACATCGCAGGCCGAGCCCGTGACGGTTCCTGTCTCCGTGGTGAAGCCGGAGGCCGCCTCTGCCGCCACGACGCCGGAACGCACACTGACGCGCCGCGAGCTGCGCGCCATGCAGCAGGCCCAGGAGGCCAACCAGCAGGCCGGGCAGCAGGAGGGCGTCATCCCCGTCACCTTCACGCCGCCGGCCGAGCCTGCACCCGCACGCCCGTCCGCCGAGCCTGAGGTCGCGTCCTCCGCGCCCAGTGCGTGGCCGTTCGCGCCGCTGGCTCCGTCCGCCGCCGCGACGCAGGCCGAGACCGCCCACTCCGGCACCTCCGGCCCAGGTGCCTCCGGAACGGGGGCGAACGCCTCAGTTGATGAGGCAGCGCCTTCGACCGCTGCGCCCGTCGCGGCCGCTGCTGCGGAGGAGTCCGCCGACAGCGGACTCGAGCGTCAGCCGTTCACCCCGCCGACCGGGCACTGGTCCACGGCGGCGGAGCGTGACGACAAAAACCAGCAGTTCGACCAGATCATCTCGCGCAACGTCGGCCAGTCCGGCTCCGCGACGACCACGAACGCCCTCATCCTCCCGGTGCTGCCGACGGCAGACGCGACAGGTCCGCTCACGGCAACGGGGGAGATCCTGGTGACCGGCTCGATCGACCTGCCCCGCGGGCTCGGAGCGACCGGCGCCCACCCCGACCGGATCGACTCGTCCGATCTCGACCGTCTGCTGGAGGGCGACGAAAACGAGTTCAACACGTCTGAGGTCGCGCCGATCCGTGCATCCAGGGCCATCAGCTCGCACACGTCCACGCGCGGCGTCATCACCCCGCCGAAGAAGCGCGGCGGCAGACTGCCCGTCGTACTCATCGTCACCGCCGGCGTCCTCGCCGTCGGTGTCATCGGCCTCCTCATCTCCGCATACGTCTTGAAGGTGTTCTGATCATCCTTTCCACTCCGTCCCACTCCGCAGCGCACATTGACGAGGTCACCGCGTGACCGCCACAGAGCACGCCAAGCAGATCCTGCAGCTCGCCGCGAAGGCAGCGGACTCGAAGTCCGGCGAAGACCTGGTGGCGCTCGACGTCTCCGGGCCGCTCCCGCTCACCGATGTGTTCCTGCTGGTCAGCGGGCGCGTCGAGCGAAACGTGATCGCCATCGCAGGCGAGATCGAAGACCAGCTGAACGAGGCGGGCGTCAAGACGCTGCGCCGCGAGGGCAAGGCCGAAGGCCGCTGGGTCCTCCTCGACTTCGGCGACCTGGTCGTGCACGTCTTCCACGAGGAAGACCGCATGTACTACGCGCTGGAGCGTCTGTGGAAGGACTGCCCGGTCGTGCCGCTGGAGCTTCCCGTGCACGAGGGCGCCGAGTAGCGCATCCCGTGTCGGGATCCTCCCTGCGGTGTGTGAGAGTTCTCTATACTCCGCTGATTGACTGTCGTCATGAGATGCCCGACAGACAGTGCCACCCTCGTGATGAGCGAGCGCAACGGAATCGAGATCGACTACTGCCCGGAATGCCGCGGCGTCTGGCTCGACCGGGGAGAGCTCGACAAGATCATCGACCGCGCGCAGCCGCAGCAGCAGACTCCGGCACCCGCGCACTACGCCCCTCCGGCGCAGCAGCAACAGCCCCAGCAGTACGCTCCGCCCGTCCAGCACGGCTACGGCCAGCAGTACCCGCCCAAGAAGAAGCGCGAGAACTGGCTCAGCGAGCTCTTCGACTGACCGCGGCACGCCCGAGCGTCGCGCTGGTTTCTTCCTGGCCTGAATGATGTAGTACGCTAATCAAGTTGTTTCGGAGAGATCGGAAACAGCTTCTGGGTCTGTGGCGCAGCTGGTAGCGCACCTGCATGGCATGCAGGGGGTCGGGGTTCGAGTCCCCTCAGATCCACCAAAAGAAGGCCGATGTGCGCGTTATGACGCGAACGTCGGCCTACTTTTTTGTGCGTGAGAGGCCCTCGTTCTGGGGCGGTCCGATTGGAATCCCGCGATCCGCCTAGGGCGTCCCGCAACTAGACTCGCGAAGCGCGTCTTCGTCGTCCCCTCGGTCGGCCATGGCACTGCGGCAATAGCCGCTATCGCGCACTCGGGGATCTGACAGGGGGCAGTGGTGCCTGGACGCAGCAGCGCAGTGAAGAGAGCGGGAATCCGCGCAGGGATCACGGGCGTGGCGATCGTAACGCTTCTGGTGGGCACGGTCACGGCGGGCACGACGCCGCCGGCCTCGGGCGCGTCCTCGTCTGCGTCGGCAACGGCTTCGGTGGCCGTTTCTGGTGCGCTCGATCCGTCGCACACGCTCGTCTGGGATGCGCTGACCAACCCATACATCGCTGGGATGTTTCCCGCCCGCTACGTGGCGACTGCAGACGACGCGCTCTGGTCGACCGATGGACTGCAGACGGTCGTGCGCACGACGACAGGTGGCTTGATCACGCGGTTCAACGGGAATCCCCACAGGACGTCCGCCGCACAGGAGCCGATCGGCGGCCTGATTCCTGACGGCACCGGCGTGTACTACTACCTGTACGACGGCGGCGCACTCCATGTCAGGCGGATGGGTGCGGATGGCCGGATCACAGAGATTCCGATGCCGGTGAACGCTCTGCTCCGCCAGAAGCCGGTCCGAGGATCGGATGGAAGCGTCTGGTTCGTGGTCGGCACACCCCTGACGGGCAGCAATCAGACGGCGAGCGGCCCCGACACGGTGGTGCGACTGGCCGGTGGGGTCCAGCACAACTCGATCGTCCCCGGAGGGCACGAACTGGACGCCGCGACGTCGGACGGCAGCTTCTGGGTGTCGACAGGCGAGACCCTGACCAGGGTGGGTGCCGACGGGACTGTCACTCCGGTACCGGTGCCGAGTGAACGTCGCGTCCTTGCTCTGTGGGCCGGTACGGGCGGTTCTGCCTGGTACGTCGAGACCGTCCGGGACGGGTCCGTCACCACCATCGGCCTCGCAGGCGTCGACGGTACTGCCGCGGAGGCGACCCTCCCGGACGCCTTCCCGTACAGTCTGAAGCCGGTGGGGACCGACCAAGCCTCCGGCCGCACCTGGATCGTGTGGTCGGGGACGCCGATCGCCTTCGTCGGAACGACGCCAGCGACGCTCGCGCGGATCAGGATCCCCTCGGAAAATGGCGTCGCATTGCCGGCTGTGCTCTCCGGGGGCAGGTTGTGGGTGTCGACGATTCAGGAGAGCCCGCCCGCCGTCTACGCCATTGACCCGAGCGGCACCATCAGCACCCGCGTCCCGATCCCGTCGGGGACGTTGGGCGCGATCGCGGCCGGCCCGGACGGTACGATCTGGGCTACCGGTGGCGGCGGAGCTGGGCAGGTTGTCGCCATCCACCCGGATGGCGCGGTCCTCCGCGGCTCATTCGCCGGTAGCTGGTACGGCGCGCCGAACACCTTCACCTCGGATGCGCGTCCGTGGTTCCAAACGGAAACCGGCGTCGCGACCGTGCACAGCGCGACCACCGATCGCCTCGGCGGCGACACCAGGTACGACGCCGCGGCCACGATCGCCGAGCGGGCGTTCCCGTCGGGTTCCGCCACCGTGTACGTCGCATCCGGACAGAACTTTCCGGACGCGCTCTCCGCTGGTCCACTGGCAGGGTCGGCCGGTGCCGCCCTGCTGCTGACCACGTCGTATGGTCTTCCAGCGCCCACGAGGGCCGCGCTCCGCATCCTGAAGCCGAAGAAGATCGTCGTGATCGGCGGGAGCGCGGCCGTCTCCGACGACGTGCTCGGCAGCCTGCGTTCGCTGGCATCGACGGTTCAGCGGATCGCGGGCGACGATCGGTACTCGGTCTCGCGCAGCATCGTCGCCGCGAATCAGAAGGCGAACAAGCCCTTGTTCGTCGCGACCGGTTCCGGTTACGCCGACGCCGTCACTGCCGGAGCGGCAGCCGCGCGCGCCGGTGGTCAGTTGCTTCTCGTTCCCGGCAGCTGGGGCGGACTCCCCGCCGGGTACGCGTCGTTCGTCGCCTCGCTCCGACCGTCGTCCATCGCGGTTGTGGGCGGCCCCCTCGCGGTCAGCGACGGGATCGTCTCGCAGCTGAATGCGGTGGCACGCGCGACCCGCTACGGCGGCGCCGACCGGTATGCGGTCTCCGCGGCCGTCCTCCGCGCCTTCGGAACCCCGTCCACACACGTCTACCTCACGACAGGCCAGAACTTCCCGGATGCACTGGCGGCAGCGCCGCTCGCCGGGCGGGCGGATGCCACGCTCGTCTCCGTGCCGGGAACCTGCGTTCCGGGCGACACTCTCCGGGCGATCGACGCCGCACATCCCTCCGCCATCACACTGCTCGGCGGTCCGAGTGCGGTCGGCCAGGCCGTTTCCTGGCTGCGCGTCTGCTGAGGTCCGCGCCCGCACGGCAACGACCGTCCCCGGCGCGGTCTCGTCCGTCGCACCCTTGCGTCCAGCATCGCGCTCCCGATTGAATGGCTGAATGAGCACCGTCGACCCGACCATCGCCCGTCGCGAGCGAGCGGCGTGGCGGCCGTCGAACCTGCTTGTCTTCGTGGTGCTGCTGCTCCTGCTGGTGGGCGGTTTCGCCGCCGGGTACGGCTGGGGTGGCTTCGGCACGCTGATGGCGACGGAGCCGGATGAGCCGCCTGTGCTCGTACTCGTCGCGATCCCGGTCGGCATGATGCTCGCCATCGTCGCGTCGATCGGGTGGGGCGCGCTCGTGGTGAAGCGCAGCGACCTCGGATTCATGTACGGCAACGCCGCCATGCTTCTCGGTGCGGGGGCCGGGGCGATCGTCGCCGCGGAGGAGGCAGGCAGCGACGGTCGGATCGTCGCGTACGTCGGCTACGGGCTGCTTGCACTCGCGCTGGCTTGCCTGCTGCTCGGGATCGCCGCGGCCGGCGCGCGCAGGAGGCGCGCGCGTGCGGAGCAGGAGGCGATGCGCTCGGGAACCCAGGTCACCGCTGTCGTCACCGACAAGGGGTACACGGGCTTCCACGAGAGCAACCGGATCTTGACGACCGTCACGTTCGGCTTCACCGATCTGCAGGGCACGCAGCGCTGGGTGCAGCGGCTGATGGCGATCAACGCGGCCGACCCCGTGCAGAACGGGCAGCAGACGCGCCTCTGGTTCGATGCGGCGAATCCGGGCGACGATAAGGCGATCGTGGTGGAGTTGGCGTACAACTCGCCGCTGCGTCCACCCGAGCCGCGGCGTTCACCCGAGCCTCCGCGGTGAGCGCCGTGAACGGGCTTTCAGGACACCCTGTGCGCCTCCAAGCTGACCGATAGGTCGTAAAGCTAGTATTTCGTCAGTTCTCTTCCCGCCCACCGAAGGACTCTCGATGACCGACTTGCCGCGCCGGCACCAGCGCGCCAAGGGCCCGACCGCTGTCAGACACGGTCGCCTGCCCCGCCGCCGTGCCGTCGGCACTGTTGTCCGCATTCTCGCGGCGGCCGTCGCCGTCGTGGTGGTCAGCATCGGCTCCATC
The DNA here is from genome assembly GCF_058244615.1 of Leifsonia sp. McL0627. Taxonomy (NCBI): domain Bacteria; kingdom Bacillati; phylum Actinomycetota; class Actinomycetes; order Micrococcales; family Microbacteriaceae; genus Leifsonia; species Leifsonia sp. McL0627. The sequence continues at coordinate 1,288,186 of NZ_JBZCGM010000003.1, read as the reverse complement.
GCCGCATACGCGGTCTGGGACGTCGCCCGCTCTGTCAAGACCGGGGTGACGCTTCAGGCGCTTCCCGGGCACACCAAGCAGGCCATCCCGAATGTCGGCGCGATCCAGGGCGGCGTGAACCTGCTCCTCACCGGCACGGACAGCCGGACCGGCCTCGGCGGCATCTACAACTCGGCCGACGAACAGGATGCGAGCACCGGCGAGGGCAACAACGATGTGACGATGCTGCTGCACATCGCCCAGGACCACAAGAGCGCCATGGTGGTGAGTTTTCCCCGCGACCTGATCGTCCCCATTCCGGACTGCCCGGCGGTGAGTGGAGGCGGCACCGTCTCCGGCACGGACAGCGCGATGTTCAACACCGCGTTGTCGCGCGGCGGCCTGCCCTGCGTCGTCCTGACGGTGGAGAAGCTGACCGGGGTGGACATCCCGTTCGCGGCCGTGATCAACTTCAACGGGGTGAGCGCGATGTCGACCGCGATCGGCGGCGTGAGCGTGTGCCTGGCCTCGCCGGTCACCGACGACTACACCACCCCGCCGCTCGACCTTCCGGCGGGGGAGAACACCCTCGTCGGCGATGTGGCCCTCTCGTTCCTGCGCAGCAGGCACGGTGTCGGCGACGGCAGCGACCTCGGCCGCATCAGCAACCAGCAGGTGTTCCTCTCGGCGCTGGCGAGGAAAGTCGTCTCCGGCGGTGTTCTGAGCAACCCGGTGCAGCTCTACGGGCTCGCCAAGGCGGCAGTCACCAACATCACGCCCTCCGACACACTGACCAATCCGACGACGCTCGTCGAGATCGCACTGGCGCTGAAAGACACCGGCCTCGACAACATGGTGTTCCTGCAGTATCCGGCCGTCACCGATCCGAACGACGTCAACCGGGTGATCGTGGACGACTCGTCGGCCTCCGCCATCAACACAGCACTCGTCAACGATCAGCCCGTGAAGCTCACCGGCAGCATCGGGCGCGCTGCGGAAGACCCGACGGCAACGGGCACTCCGACTCCGACGACACCAGCAGCCCCCGACACGACAGCGCCGGCGGCCCCCACCGCCCCGACGACAGCCCCCGCTACGTCCGGCACGGTCGACCTCCCGAGCAGCATCACCGGGCAGACGGCGTCGCAGCAGACCTGCACCAAGGGCAACAACTAGCGGGAGCGGTCTGGACCTTGGCCGGTCAGGGCGTCGGCGGCACCACCAGGAAGTGCCAGCCGAGCCACCACCAGAACAGCAGGATGGTGAACCGCGCCGCCCGGTCGGCGAGCACGACGTCGAGCAGCGCGCCGAACGGCGCGATCCGTAGCGGATTCCGCCGCGACTGCACCACCAGCACCGCCATCGCGACCCCGCAGAGCACGAACCCGGCGATCGTGATGTCCCTCACGTCCGTCCCCTCCTGATCAGTGCATATCCGCCGACCAGCCAGAGCGCGACGAGGGCGGCCCGGGCGGGAGGCCAGGCGATGGCCGGGTCGACAAGGTCGGACAGCGCGGGGAAGTCGTTCTCGGCGGCGGGCGACGGTCTGCCGAGGAAGAACACGGTGATCTCCCACGCGCATCCGGCGACGATCACCGCCGACCACGCGATGGCGGCGCGGCGGACGGCCGACGCCGCGACGACAGCAGCACCGGATGCGCGGGGCCGTTCCGCCCACACCACCGGCAGCAGCAGCACACCGAGCCCGACCACGATGGCCGTGTCGACGCCGCCGTAGAGCGGCGCGAACGCGAACGTGAGGGCGGCGACGCCGATCAGACTGTATGCGACGACCCGATGGGACAGCGCGTCCCTGTTCGCCCTCGCCGCCCGCAGCGGGATTCGCAGCCAGCCGAGCCCGTCCAGTCCGATCACGATGGCGCCGCCGAGGAAGATCCACGCATCCACCGGCGCGCCTCGGAGGAAGTGGAAGAGAGCCGTGAGAACGAGTACGAGGAGCCAGGCGACACGCGTGACCACCGCGATCCTGGTCGCTGTCGACCGGGAGCGCGCGGAGACTGGTCGCTGCTCATCGGACATCTCACGCTCAGGCTACGCCTCGCGCTGCCAGGGAGCACGCTGCGAGGCGGATGGAGTTGCCATTGCGACGCGCTGGCCGTTAACTGTGAACATGACCATCGAGCGAATGTCGTCGTTGCAGACCAGAGTGCTCGTCATCGCGATCCTGGCCAGTTTCGTCGCCTTCCTCGACGGGGCGGTGATCAACGTGGCGCTGCCCGCGATCTCGAAGGAGCTGGGCGGTGGCCTGCCGTTGCAGCAGTGGGTGGTGGATGCGTACCTGGTGACGCTCGGCTCGCTCATCCTGATCGCCGGGTCGCTGTCGGACGTGTTCGGCAGGAAGCGCGTGCTCTACGCGGGACTGATCGGGTTCGGCGTGACCTCGCTGCTCTGCGCGTTCGCACCGACCGGGCTGTTCCTCGTGATCGCCCGTGCCCTGCAGGGCGTCGCGGGCGCGCTGCTGGTGCCGAGCTCGCTCGCGATCATCATTTCGACGTTCTCCGGCGCTGCACAGGCGAAGGCGATCGGCCGCTGGACGGCGTTCACCGGTGTCGCAATGATCGCAGGGCCGGTGATCGGCGGCGTGTTCGTCGACACGCTCTCCTGGCGCTGGGTGTTCGTGATCAACGTCATCCCGATCGGCATCACCCTCTTCATGCTGATGGGGCTCAAGCAGGAGGATCACGGGTCCGGCGGCCGCGTCGACGTGCTGGGTGCCGTCCTCGGGTCGGTCGGTCTGGCCGGAACGGTGTTCGCGCTGATCGAGCAGGGCGTCTACGGCTGGGGGAGTCCGCGCGTGTTCCTGCCGTTCATCCTCGGCGTGCTGTCGCTCGCGGCGTTCTTCTTCTGGCAGACCAGGGCCAAGCAGCCGATGCTGCCGCTCGGGCTGTTCCGGGTGCACAACTTCTGGGTGGGCAACATCGCCACGGCGCTGGTCTACGGCGCTCTGGCCTTCGCACCGCTGACCGTGACGCTGTATCTGCAGCAGGTGGTGGGGTTCGCGGCCACGGCGGCCGGGCTCGTCTTCATTCCGTCCACACTGTGCATGCTGCTGCTGTCCGGCGTGTTCGGCGGTCTGGCCGGCAAGTACGGTCCGCGCCTGTTCATGGCGATCGGCCCCGTCATCGCCGCGTGCGGCTTCCTCTGGCTGCTGATGATGGGGGAGGACGTGAACTTCTGGACCAACCTGCTCCCCGCCGTGCTGCTCTTCGGCGTCGGCCTGTCGATCACGGTCGCCCCGCTCACCAGCGCCATCCTCGGCTCGATCCACCCGGCGCAGGCCGGGATCGGCTCCGCGGTGAACAACGCCGTGTCGAGGATCGCCGGGCTGGTGACGGTGGCGATGATCGGCCTGATCGTGGGCGGAACGCTGGACAGGGCCGGACTCGACCGGGCGATGATCACGGCGGCGGCGCTCATGCTGGTGGGCGGCGTGGTGTCGGCCGTCGGCATCCGCAATCACGAACCCGCGGCGGAGAAGATTCAGACCGTCGTCGACTGACCGGCGAACGCGAGCATCAGCACGTCGACGACCGCGCAGCCCATGATGAACTGCATCAGCAGCCGGGTGGGCGAGCGGCGCAGCAGCAGAACGACGCCGGCAATGGCGATGCCGACTCCGATGACGAGTCCGATCAGCAACGGGATGCGCGGCGGCCAGCCCGGCCCGAACGCGATCAGAACGCTCGCGGCGGCGAGACAGGCGAAGGCGAGCAGCCCGCTCGGCACGGCGCCCATCCGATGCGGGAGCCCTCGGATGCCCGTGCGGTCGTCGTCGGCCAGGTCGGGCAGGACATTGGTGACGTGGGCGGCAACGCCGAGCAAAGCGCCGGCGGCGACGACCCAGGCAGCGGCGAGCCGGGGTGGCTGGAGCCCGAGGGTCGCGATCATCGGCAGGAGCCCGAAGCTCACGGCGAACGGCAGGAACGAGAAGGCGGTGGCCTTGAGCCCGAGGTTGTACGCCCAGCCGCCCGCGATGGCGACGAGGTGCGCGAGCGTCGCCAGCGGTCCGAGGAGCAGGCTGACCAGGATCGCCGCGATCAGGGCGGCGAACGCCGCCGTGCGCACGGTCCCGACGCCGATGGCCCCGCGCGCCGCCGGCTTGTCCGCCCGCTCGACCTGCGCATCCCGAGCGGCGTCGAGCCAATCGTTGGACCAGCCGATGGAGAGCTGACCCAGCAGGATCGCCAGGGCCAGCACGGCGAGTCGTCCCGGCGGGTAGCCGAGGCTCGCCCCGAGCACCGTCGCGACCACCGTCACGACCGCGGTCGGCCCTGGATGGCTGGCGAGCAGCAGCGCGGTCACCTTGTTCGCCATGTCCGTCATGCTAGGCCGATCTGCGAGCTTGCAAAAGACTTGCGCTCTCTTGCAAGGAATTGCGTATGCTGGGCCGCATGTCGAAACGTCTCGCCGAAGTCGCCCGCAAGGTCGGGGTCAGTGAAGCGACGGTCAGCCGCGTCCTGAACGAGAAGCCAGGGGTGTCCGACGCGACGAGACAGGCGGTCCTGACAGCACTGGATGTGCTGGGCTACGAACGCCCGACCAAGTTGCGCGGCGAGCGTGCCCGGCTGGTCGGCCTCGTGCTCCCCGAGCTGCAGAACCCGATCTTCCCCGCGTTCGCCGAGGTGATCGGCGGCGCGCTCGCGCAGAACGGATACACCCCGGTGCTCTGCACGCAGACCGCCGGGGGCATCTCGGAATCCGACTACGTCGAGCTGCTGTTGCAGCAGCAGGTGTCGGGTGTGGTCTTCGTCGGTGGGGCGTACGCGCAACGGGATGCGTCGCACGAGCACTACGCGCGCCTCACCGACCTCAATTTGCCGACCGTCCTGGTCAATGCACCCGTGGACGACCTGCACTTCGCCACGGTGTCCTGCGACGACACGGTCGCCACCGCGCAGGCGCTCGGGCACCTGCGCTCCCTCGGGCACGAACGCATCGGCCTGCTGCTCGGTCCGCGCGACCACGTTCCGTCGCAGCGGAAGCTCGCCGCCGCCAAACGCATCGTCGCGGGCTGGGGCGCCGAGCTGGACGACGAGCTGATCGTCCACTCCCTGTACTCGCTGGAGGCGGGGCAGGCCGGGGCGACCAGGCTGCTCGCCGCAGGCGTCACCGCGATTGTCTGCGCGAGCGACCCGATGGCGCTCGGGGCGATCAGGGCGGTGCGGCGGGCGGGGCTGTCCGTCCCGGCGGACATCTCGATCGTCGGCTACGACGACTCGGCGCTGATGAACTGCACCGAGCCTCCGCTGACCACGGTGCGGCAGCCGATCGAGCCGATGGGACGCACGGTGATTGAGCTCCTGCTGCGCCAGATCTCGAGTGATTCGGCTATCACGGACGAGCTCTTCTTCGAGCCGGAGCTGGTGGTCCGCGGGTCGACGGGACCGGCTCGACAGACGTAATTGTTATGCAATTCAGTGCAAATGTACGCAAACGAATTACTCACTGTCAGTTTCTTGCAGTGAACTGTCGTTAACGCTACATTCGGTCCAACGACGACGGAGCCGGGTGTTCGGGCACGTCGACGTGACGACCGAACCGCCGACCCGGCGGCGCGGACGCGCCCCTGCTGATCGGCGCGCGCCGCACCGACGAGGTCGCCCGACCGAAGGGCACATTCGTGGACCTCCCCGTGCTGGCCGCCCAGGAAGACCAGGCCAAGAGCCTCCCGTCCGAGCACGACGCCGAGGTGCGCCGTGCTCCCGCCGGGCTCTCGCCGTCGACGGCCGACCCGCTCTGGTGGCGGAGCGCGGTGATCTACCAGATCTACATCCGGAGTTTCGCGGATGGCAACGGCGACGGCATCGGTGACCTGGCGGGCGTCCGCCAGCACCTCGGCTATCTCAAGGAACTCGGCGTCGACGCGATCTGGTTCACCCCCTGGTACGAGTCGCCGCTCGCCGACGGCGGGTACGACGTCTCCGACTACCGCACGATCAACCCGGCGTTCGGCGACCTCGCCGAAGCAGAGACGCTGATCCGGGAGGCCCTCGCTCTCGGCATCCGGACGATCATCGACGTCGTCCCCAACCACATCTCCGACCAGCACCCCTGGTTCCAGGCGGCGCTGGCCGCCGGGCCTGGGTCGCCGGAGCGCGAGCGGTTCTGGTTCCGGCCTGGGCGCGGCGAGAACGGCGACGAGCTGCCGACGTCGTGGGTGTCGAACTTCTCCGGCGAGACCTGGACGCGCACGACGAACCAGGACGGCACGCCGGGCGAGTGGTATCTGCACCTGTTCACCCCGCAGCAGCCGGACCTCAACTGGAACCACCCGGATGTGCGTGCCGAGCACGAGGACATCCTGCGGTTCTGGTTCGACCGCGGCGTCGCGGGGGTGCGCATCGACTCGGCCGCGCTGCTGGTCAAGGACGAAACCCTGCCGGAGGTGCCGGAGCATCCGGGGCCGGGGGAGCACCCCAACCAGGATCGGGACGAACTGCACGAGATCTACCGCGGCTGGCGCGCCATCGCGGACTCGTACCCCGGCACCCGCGTGCTGGTCGGCGAGATCTGGCTGCCCGAGATCGACCGGTTCGCGATGTACCTGCGTCCGGATGAGCTGCACACCGCCTTCAACTTCGACTTCCTGGCGCGGCCGTGGGAGGCGCGCGAGCTGCGCGCATCCATCGATGAGACCATCGCAGCGCACGCCCCCGTGGATGCGCCGAGCACGTGGGTGCTGTCCAACCACGACGTGACGCGCCCCGTCACCCGCTACGGCCGCGCGGACTCGTCGTTCGCTTTCGTGAAGAAGCGCGTCGGCACGCCGACCGACCTGAACCTCGGCCGGCGCCGTGCCCGCGCAGCAGCCCTGCTCACCGCCGCGCTCCCCGGCTCGCTCTACCTGTATCAGGGCGACGAGCTCGGGCTCCCCGAAGTGGAGGACCTCCCGGCCGACCGGCTCGAAGACCCGATGCACTTCCGCTCCGGCGGCGTGGACCCCGGCCGGGACGGCTGCCGGGTGCCTCTGCCGTGGCGAGGCGTGCATCCACCGTTCGGCTTCAGCGGGCAGGACTCGGCCGCCGATCCGTGGCTGCCCCAGCCGGAGAGCTGGGCGGCGCTCACCGTCGAGACCCAGCAGTCCGACGCGCACTCGATGCTCCGGCTCTACCGAGAGGCGCTGCGACTGCGCCGCACGGAGCGCGGGCTTCGGCGACGGCCCCCTGCGCTGGATCGACAGTGGGCCGGACGCGCTGGCCTTCGCCCGCGGCGACGCGTTCGTCAGCGTCACCAACCTCTCTGCCGACGCGATCGCGCTTCCCGATCACGTCGCCATCCTGCTCAGCAGCGACCCGCTCGTCGGCGGGCTGCTGCCCCCGGACTCCACGGCGTGGCTTAGAACACAGCACGGTCCGCCGGAGGTCGCGTAACGCACCGCGACACAGCACATTCAGCACGTCACCACACCACCGAAAGGAACCGACAATGAGGTCACCAAGAACGGTCGCTGCGGTCGCAGCGATCACGATCGCCGGGGTCGGCCTGCTCGCAGGATGCTCAGGCTCCGGCAGCGGCGACTCGAGCGACGGCAAGGTGCACATCACCGTTGCCAGTCTCATCCCCGGCAGCGACAAGGCCGCGTTCAAGGCGTTCGACGACAGGGTCAAGGAGTTCGAGAAGGCCAACCCGAACATCGTCGTCAAGTCCGAGGAGTACCAGTGGACGGGCCCGACGTTCTCCACGCAGCTCGCGGGCGGCACGCTGCCCGACGTGTTCAACGTTCCGTTCACCGACTCGCAGTCGCTACTCCAGGCCGGCCAGCTCGCCGACATCACCACAGAGGTGAAGGCGCTGTCATACGCGGACAAGTTCAACGAGAACGTGCTCGCGGTCGCCAAGAGCGGCGACAAGATCTACGGCATCCCATACGGCCCGTACGCGATGGGGCTCTCGTACAACCGCGAGATCTTCCAGAAGGCGGGGCTCGACCCGAACAAGCCGCCGACGACCTGGGATGAAGTCCGGCAGGACGCCAAGACCATCTCCGAGAAGGTGCCAGGCGTCGCCGGCTACATGCAGATGACGCAGGGCAACACCGGCGGCTGGGAACTGACCACCACGACGTACGCGCGCGGCGGCCGGATGGAGACCACGGAAGGCGGCAAGACCAAAGTCACCACCGACAACGCGCAGACCAAGGAGGCTCTGCAGTTCCTGCACGACCTGCGCTGGCAGGACAACTCGGTCGGCAGCAACTTCCTGCTCGACTGGAGCGGCATCAACCAGGCGTTCGGCGCCGGGCAGATCGCGATGTACCCGTCCGGGTCCGACGTCCTGACCTCGCTGGTGCAGCAGAACAACGTCGACCCGAAGACCTACGGGTTGACGATGCTCCCCGTCGACTCCAGCAACAAGGATGCGGGCGTCCTGGTCGGCGGCAACGTCGCGGCGGTCAGCCCGAAGTCCAACGAGGCGCAGAAGACGGCGGCGGTGAAGTGGATCGACTTCTACTACATGCAGAAGCTGCTCAACCAGGAGCAGGCCGTCGCCGACGCGAAGGTGCTCGCCAAGTCGAACCAGCCGGTCGGCGTCCCGACGCTGCCGGTCTTCGACAAGGCCACCTACGACCAGACCATGTCGTGGATCAAGCCGGAGGTCAACATCCCGTTGGAGAACGTCGCACCGTTCACCGACAAGATCTTCGACGCGAACCTCGTCCCTGAGCCGAACAAGCACACCCAGGAGCTGTATGGGGCGCTGGACGCGGTCGTCCAGGCCGTGCTGACGGACAAGAACGCCAACATCGATCAGCTGCTGACGAAGGTCGACTCCGACATTCAGAAGCTCGTCGACGCGGACAAGTAGGCACACGCGGTCACAGGACCGGCCGGCGGGACGCATCGCGCGCCCCGCCGGCCGAGCCGCACGTTCTCCGACAACGACAGCACGCTTTCCGACAACGACAGAAGGGCACACCCCATGACAGCGATCGACCGCCAGCGACCGGCGTCTCGCACCGTCGCCCGCCGCACCCCGATGACGTGGCTCCGCGGGGGAGGCTTGAGCAACCTGATCTTCCTCCTGCCGATGATCGTCATCTTCGGCGTCTTCTCCTGGTGGCCGATCGTCCGCAGCGTCGTGATGAGCTTCCAGCACACCAACCTCGTCTCGCCGCCCACTTTCGTCGGCTGGGACAACTTCGTGCAGGTCGTCAACGACCCGCTGTTCTGGACGGCTATCGGCAACACCGCCTGGTTCGCCGTCCTCGCCCTCATCCTCGGCTACCCCATCCCGTTGATCGCCGCCGTGCTGATGAGCGAGGTGAAGCGGGCGAAGGGACTGTACAGCGCCCTCGCATACCTGCCGGTCGTCGTGCCGCCTGTCGTGGCGGTGCTGCTCTGGAAGTTCTTCTACGACGCGAGCCCGACCGGCGTCTTCAATACGATCCTCGGCTGGGTCGGCATCCCGCCGCAGCCGTGGATCCAGGATGCGACCCAGGCGATGCCGTCGCTCGTGGTCGAGGCGACTTGGGCGGCAGCGGGAGGCACGATCATCATCTACCTCGCGGCCATCACCGGCGTCGCCCCCGAGCTGTACGACGCTGCAGAGGTGGACGGCGCGAACATCTGGCAGAAGATCTGGCACGTCACGATGCCGCAGCTGCGCAGCATCCTGCTGATCACCCTCATCCTGCAGATCATCGGAACGGCGCAGGTGTTCCTGGAGCCGTACCTCTTCACCGGCGGCGGACCCGTCAACTCCACGGTCACCGTGCTGCTGCTGATCTACCGCTACGCATTCCAGAACTCGCTCGGCGGCGACTACGGGGCGGCGACGGCGCTCAGCCTCCTGCTCGCCGCGTTCCTCGCCGTGCTCTCGCTCGTGTACTTCCGCCTCACCAAGTCTTGGAGCCAGAATTGACCACCTCCACCGATTTCACGCCGGAGGTCATGAACGTCATGACCGACGAACTCGACGAGACCGGCATCGCGCCGGGCGGCCCGGGAGGCGGCCGTCGACGTCGCAGGCGCGCCACGAAGCCGAGCGCCGACTCGGGGGACCGCGGCATCCTGTCGCCCTCCGACTGGCGGAAGCCGGGCATCCGGTGGGGGACGAGACTCACCCATGCGGTGCTGCTGGTGCTGCTGATCGTGGTCGGCCTCGGCCCGCTGCTCTGGCTGGCGAAGTCGGCGATCACTCCCACGCAGGACACCATCAGGACGCCGATGGCGCTGTTCCCGAACGGCGTCGACTGGGCGAACCTGTCGACCGCGTGGTCGACGGTGCACATCGACGTGCAGTTCATGAACACCATCTGGGTGGCGCTCGGCTCGTGGGTGATGCAGATCATCGTCGCGACGTCGGCCGGCTACGCGCTGAGCGTGCTGCGGCCGAAATACGGCAAGGTGCTCTACGGTCTGATCCTCGGCACCCTGTTCGTGCCGTCGGTGGTGCTGCTCGTGCCGCTCTACCTGACGATCCTGAACCCGCCGCTGCTCGGCCAGTCGCTGATCAACACGTTCTGGGCGGTGTGGCTCCCCGCCGGCGCGAGCGCGTTCAACGTGGTGCTCATCAAACGATTCTTCGACAACCTGCCCCGCGAGGTCTTCGAGGCAGCGCGCACCGACGGCGCCGGACCGTTCCGCCTCTTCTGGTCGATCGTGCTGCCGATGTCGAAACCGATCCTCGGCGTGGTGTCGGTGTTCGCGATCATCGCGGCGTGGAAGGACTACCTCTGGCCGCTGCTCGTGCTCCGCGATCCGGCCATCCAGCCGCTGTCGGTGCGGCTCCCCACCCTGCAGGCGGCGATCCAGCTGGACGTGTACCTGGCAGCGCTGGCGATCTCCACGCTGATCCCGATCGTGCTGTTCCTGGTGTTCCAGGGGCTGTTCCTGCGGTCTGCGGGGCTCGGGGGTGCAGTGAAGGGGTGAGGCGGCTCTCCGGTAATGAACAGAATAGTATCCCGTATAGTGATTATGGGATATGATTCTGCTCATTAATCAACATCGGGGACAGCATGACCAGCGAGCAGCCAGCGAAGGTGATCCGAGCAGCCAAAGAGATCGGCGACGACTTCACGGCGTGGCGGAAGATCCTGGGACTCACGACCGAGCAGGTGGCGGAGCGCGCCGACATCACACGAGCCACGCTTCGCAAGCTCGAACGCGGCGATCCAGGCGTCGGCTTTTACGTCGTGCTCAGAGTCGCACGCGCGCTCGGCATCCTGGAGACGCTGACCGAGGCGCTCGACCCGCTGAGCACGGACCTCGGCCGTGCGCGCGCCGACCTGATCAACCGGCAGCGTGTGCGGTGACCCACTACGACGCGCTCCAGGTGCACCTCGAACTCGCCGAGGCGACGGTGTTCGTTGGCCGGGCACAGTTCCATCGCGGCCGTGGTGACCTGACCTCGACGACCTTCCAGTACGACCCCGGCTACATCGCCCACCCGGACGCGTATCCGATCGACCCGGCATTCGATCTCGTTTCGGGTACGCAGCACACGCAGGGTCTTCCCGGATCGTTTGCCGACTCCGCCCCAGACCGGTGGGGGCGCAACCTCATCAAGAAACGCGAACGGGCCGTCGCGCGGGGGGAGGATCGCCGTCCACAGGAGCTGGACGACGCCGACTTTCTAGCGGGTGTCAGCGACGCCACTCGACAGGGGGCGTTGCGGTTTCGAGCAGACGACCAGAGTCCGTTCGTCGATCCTGGCCACACGGTGCCGAGACTTGTCCGTCTCCCTGAGCTTCTGCACGCGGCCGACATTGCGGCCATGGACGGGAGCGCCGACGACCTCCAGGCGGTGAAGGCTCTGCTGGACGCAGGCACCGGTTCGCTCGGCGGAGCGCGCCCGAAAGCCGCGGTTCTGGGCGATGACGGCCGCCAGCTCATCGCGAAGTTCCCGCATTTCGAGGATGCCTGGGACGTGATGGCCTGGGAAGCCACTGCGCTCGACCTCGCTGGCGCAGCCGGCGTGCGGACGCCTGTGCACCGGCTCGTCCAGATCGAGGGCAGGCATCTGCTCTTGCTCGACCGTTTCGACCGCACGGCCGGAATGGGGAACGTCGGGCTTCGTCGCATCGGCTACATGAGCGCGATGACCCTTCTCGAAAACAGAGACGGCGAGACAGCCGACTACATCGACATCGCCGAGCGGCTGGAGGAGGTCAGTGCCAGGCCCAAGGATGACGCCGTGCAGTTGTTCCGCCGTGTGGCCGTGAGTGTCGGGTTGAACAACACCGATGACCACCTGCGCAACCATGGCGTTCTCCGCGGCCGAGGAGGATGGGTTCTCTCCCCGGTTTTCGACGTCAACCCGAACCCGGATCCCGATGCCAGGCAGACCACGATCGCGGGCGCCGACTCAAACTCTGACGAGGCGGAGGGCCTGCGCGAGCTCGCCCAAGCGTGCCGGCTCACGCGCGAACTCGCCGACGCGGAACTTGCACGCGTCGCAGAGGCGCTTGCCGACTGGCGCGACGCCGCCACCACCAACGGCGTGCGCGCCGCGGGGCTGAGCCGCTTCCGACACAGCTTCGACGCCGGCCTCGCCACGCTCAGGGCTGCCGCAGCGGCGACCCCAGCTACCATCGTTTGGTGAGGATTCGACGCGGAGCCCGGACGGCGGCACTCGCGCTGACGGTCGCGGCCGCGATCGCGCAGACCGGATGCGCGGCCTCCCCGCGCGTCCGGCCCGGCGCATCCGGATCGTCGGCATCGGTCACCGCGACACCGACGCCCATGGTCGACCCCGTCGCGGCGTACGCGACTGCGCGTCTCGCGAACATGACGCTGCGGCAGAAGGTCGCGAGCCTGCTCATGCTGCATCATCCGGGAACGGATGGGGCTGCGCTGCGGTCGTTCGTCGACCGCTACGGCGTCGGCGGCATGATCCTGATGGGCGACAACGTTCCAGCCACCCCTGCGGCCCTCGCCGCGCAGAACGCGGCCATGACCGCTTCCGACCCGGAGCTTCCCCCGCTCGTCGCCATCGACGAGGAGGGCGGCGACGTCACCCGCCTTCCGTGGGATGCGGCGCCCGGCGCCGACACCCTGAAGTCGCAGCCGCCGTCGGCCGTGCAGACCGCGTTCGCGCAACGGGCTGCCCTTCTGAAGCAGGCGGGTGTCAACGTCAACTTCGGCACCGTCGCCGACACCACGGCCGATCCGGACTCGTTCATCTACGACCGGGTGCTCGGGACGACGCCCGCCGCTGCGTCCGACCGCGTCGCCGCCTCGGTGACGGGGGAGCGGGGCCAGGTGTTCAGCACCCTCAAACACTTCCCCGGTCACGGCGAGACGGAGGCGGACTCGCACAGGAGCGTCCCGACCACCGCGCTCGGCGTCGCCGACTGGCAGGCCAGGGACGCCCCGCCGTTCCGTGCCGGGATCGCGGCGGGCGCCGAACTGGTCATGTTCGGCCATCTCGTCTACAGCGCAGTGGATGCGGCGCCCGCGTCGCTCTCGGCCCCGTGGCACCGCATCCTGAGCGACAGGCTCGGCTATCGCGGGGTGACGATCACCGACGACATGCGGATGTTGCAGGACTCGGGCCTCCCGCAGTACGCGGACCCGAGGGAGAACGCGGTGCAGGCGCTGGCGGCGGGCAACACCATGCTGCTCTACGTGCTTCCAGCCGATCCCGCGTCCGCCGGACTCGACCCGGACGGCATCGTGGACGCGGTCGTGGCCGCGGTCGGGTCCGGCCGGATTCCGGCCGCGCAGATCGACGCCGACGCCAGGAAACTCCTGGAACTGCGGCGCTCACTCGCCCAGAAAGAGTGACGCGTCAACTTTTTTTCCGATTTCCGGAATAGTCCGGCAGTCCATACGCTTGCATGTACCTGTACGGCGTGTGGAGCGCTGCGAAACGACTTCAAGGAGATCAACGAATGACTATCGACATCCCCGGATACAAGGCCGGCACCTGGACCATCGACCCCGCTCACTCCGAGGTCGGCTTCAGCATCCGCCACCTCATGATCAGCAAGGTCAAGGGCGTCTTCGAGAACTTCGAGGCCACCTTCGTCACCGCCGAGAACCCGCTCGAGTCGACTGTGACAGCCAAGGCGGACGTCGCCTCGGTGAACACCAAGGACAAGAACCGCGACGCGCACCTGCGCACCGGTGACTTCTTCCTCGCCGACGAGTTCCCGACCATCGACTTCGTCTCGACCGGTGCACGCACCGAGGGCGGCGACTTCCTTGTCGACGGCGACCTCACGATCAAGGGCGTGACCAAGCCGGTCACCTTCGAGTTCGACTTCGGCGGCTTCGGCCAGGACCCGTACGGCAACTACAAGGCCGGCGCGACCGCGAAGACCACGATCAACCGTGAGGACTTCGGCCTCACGTACAACGCGGCGCTCGAGACCGGCGGCGTGCTCCTCGGCGAGCAGGTCACCATCACGCTCGAACTGCAGGCGGTCCTCGCCGACGCGTAAGCGGCCGGCGCTGCGATAGCAGCACACAGCGACACCCTGACAGGGACTCCGCGCGAGCGGGGTCCCTGTCGTCGTTCCCGGTCCACTTCCCGGCCACGGTGCAGCCCGGTTCAGCGGTGCCTCTTGCGCACGCCCGGCGGGCGCGGGGCGCGGATCCGGTCGAAGAGCGGGTTGAAGAACTGCACGGCGAACGCCAGCGAGCCGATCCACGGAGCGAGCACGACGGTCAGCGCGGCGAGCCCGAGCGCGGTCAGCTCACCCATCCTGGTGGAGTGGACGGCCTCGGGGGTGAGCCCCTGGATCAGGTTCCGCTTGGGTGACGTCAGGTAGTACCACTGGATGCCGCTCATCCCGATCACGAAGAGGAAGTTGAGCGGCAGCAGCAACCGACCGGCCAGGAAGTCGTTGTACTCACTGATCAGGCTGGTCGTGAACGGGATGAGCACGACGCCGAGCAGTCGCAGCGTGTTGAGGAGGGTGACCCGCGGGTCGACTTTGACGACGTACTCGAACTGCCAGACATGGATGCGACAGAGCGTCGCCAGCAGCAGGAAGCTGATGACGAGACTCACGAAGCCGAACGACTGGTCGCCGAGCGCCGCCCAGAGCTGCGCGTTCGTGTGCACGTCGCCGAGCTTGCTGACGTCGAGATCCAGCACGAGGAGTGTCGCCGCGATGGCGAACACTCCGTCGGTGAACGCTTCGAGCCGTCTGGTCGACACCGGGCTCGTTTGGGTGTCCTCGACCGCGACGGGCGTGTCATCGGGAGGGCTGTTGTCAGCGGACATGCCGCCATGCTACGACCGGCGCAGCCGTCCGGTCAGGCGTTCACGTCCCCGGTGATCTCATCGTGCACCCGGCGGAGGTCCTCCATCAGTGAGCCGATCAGCACCCAGTGGCGGGGGTCCGGTGTGGAGATTACCAGCGGGGCGGTCAGCACGGGGAGCCCGGCGGTCTCTGTCCCCGGCTCCGTGGGGATCGCATCCGGGTCGCGTGCCAGCAACCGAAGGTCGTGCGCGGAGCGACGCAATTCCTCGGCGATGGCCTGCAGCGTCGGCTCGCCAGGGAGCGTGTCGTCGTAGTGGTCGCGGAACGCGCGGGTCATGCCGAGGGCGCGCGTGATGATCGGCCGGAACCGGGCGAACAGCTCGGTGTCCCGTTCGAGCGCGACGCGGTGCTTGGCCTGGCGCGGGTTGAGGGTGAGACTGTCCTCCGCCTGCGTGAGCGCGGCGTCCGCCTTCTTCTCCATCGGCCGCAGCAGTCTGGCCTCGATCAGCAGGGCGTTGAGCTGGGCGGGCGTTTGCGGGGTGGTCAAGGCCGTCGCCAGGCGGTCGAGGGTGGCTGCGAGTTCGTTGCCGAGGTCGAGGATCGCCCGGTGGGCGGGCTCCCGCTGCACTGGCGGGACGATCGCGATGTTGATGATCACGCCGATGACCGCGCCGATGATCGTCTCCACGATGCGGGCCAGCGCGTAGTCCGGGTTGGAGGCACCGACAGCGAGCACGAGCATGGCGGTGATCGGCACCTGGTTCGCCGTCCCTGGCGCGAGCTTGAGCGCCCACGCGAGCACGATGGAGACGACGACAGCCACGAGCACGATCCAGGTGTTCGTGCCGAACGCCAGCCCGATGCCGTAGGCGATGAGCACGCCGACGATCACACCGATGCTGCGCTCGATGGCCTTGCCGACCGACTGGTTGACGCTCGGCTGCACCACGAGCAGCGCGGCGATCGTGGCGAAGACGGGGAGCTCACCCGGCAGCAGCAGACTCGCGATCAGCCACGACAGGATCATCGCGACCGCGGTCTTCGCCACCTGCAGGAAAGGCATCCTGCTCGTCGTGCGGAGGTTGGCGGGAAGTCGGAGAGCCACGGCTCAAGGCTACCGGGGTCAGCCCTCCTCGGTGACCGTCGCCGTCAGCCCGAGAAAACGCCCGTACGCCTTCGCCGACCGGCGCACCCCCGCCGCCTCCACTCCGGTCAGCCGCGCGAACGGCAGCGGGTCGACGCGCACCGCCGACGACGTGGATGCGCGTTTCCAGGTTCCGGCCACGCGGCCCTTCGAGGCCAGGATCGGCGCGAACACACCGTTCTTGCCGGGCACGACCAGCTGGAAGTGCTCGTCGTCGATGACCGGCGACCTGTCCTGATAGCCGAGCAGGTACTCGTCGAATGCGGGCAGCAGGTCGACAGCCTTCCCATCGTTGGCCACTGGATGCGCGTCCCCGTGCACCTGCTCCGCCGTCGCCAGATACTCGACGCCGTCGACCTCCAGCGTCGCGATCCTGTCGCCCAGCACGGCCATCGCCGTCTTCGCGCCCGCGATCGTGCCCTTCGTCCACCACACGAAGTCCTTGACCGTTGCGGGGCCGTGACCGGTCAGGTAGCGCAGCAGGAACTCGCCGAGGGCTTCGTCCGGCTCCAGCGCCCGGGACTCCGGCGCCCACTCGTCGAGCAGCACCAGCGACTGCTGCGTCTTGTGCGTCGGCCCCCAGCAGAGCAGCCCGGTCTGGGCGAAGAAGTAGATCAGGTGGTAGCCGCGCTGCCCGGCCGTCGTGATGCCGTTCGCCTCCCACAGCTCCATCAGCTCGGCCCTTCCGATGCTGCGCCCTCCCGTCAACGCCGCGGTGACCACGTCGCGTGCGCGACCGAAGTCGTCCGACTCCAGCTCCAGCTGGCGGTGCCGAAGCGTCAAGCCGGCGACCATGCGGGTCGTCGTGACCCCGAGCATCCAGCGGAGGTCGGCCGGGGGCACGAAGTGGAGTGTGCCGCGCATCGGCCACGAGCGGATGATGCTGCCGTCGTCGAGAGCGGAGAGGACGTCGGCGCGGGTGGTTCCCGGACTTCGGGCGCCGAGTGCCCAGAGCGCTGCGCCGAAGTCCTGCGCCTGCACCGCCAGCAGCCGGTCGACCACCTGCACGGGAGTCAGCGGCTCGGACCCGTCGAGTGCGTGTGCGCTTCTGCGCATCCGGAGCAGGTCGGCGCGGCGTACTGGCATGGACCCAGTATTGCGGACGCCCCCGACACCGCGCGTCCGTGATCGCGGGTGGCTAGTGCGAGATCCCGAGGTCGTTGAGCTGTTCGCTGAGGCCCGCGCCGTCCGGTGCGTACACCCACGGCGCGCCGCTCAGCTCGGTGTGCTTCTCGGCCTTCGACCGGCCACCGGCGAGGACCGCCTTGCTGTTCGACAGCTGCCGGATCGCGACGGCGGAGACGCTGTCAGGATGGGCGATCGTGAACTCCCCGTAGAGGATCTCGTCGTGCTGACCGTCGTCGCCGACCAGCAGCCACTTGAGGCCGGGGAACTCGCTGGCGAGCCGATCCAGGCTGATGCGCTTGTGGTCACGGCCGCTTCGGAACCAGCGGTCGTGCGTCGGCCCCCAGTCTGTCAGCAGCAGGGGCCCGGCCGGGAAGAGGTTGCGCGACAGGAAGCGCGTGAGGGTCGGCGCGACGTTCCAGGCGCCTGTCGACAGGTAGATCACCGGTGTTCCCGGACGCGTCGCCGCCAGTCGTTCGAGCAGGACGGACATCCCGGGCGTCGCCACGCGGGCGTGCTCGTCGAGAACGAAGGTGTTCCACGCCGCGAGCAGCGGGCGGGGGAGCGCCGTGACCATCACCGTGTCGTCGACGTCGGAGATGATCCCGAAGGTGGCCTTGGGGTCGACGATGTACACAGGCGACTCGAACACGCGCGTCGACTGGTCGGTGTACATCTTGACCGTGTGCCAGCCGGGGGTGAGCTGCACAGGGATGACCGTGTCGATCACGCCGCCGCGGTCGGGCATCACCGTGTGGCGGTCGCCTTCGATCTCGATCGTGACCGGCGTGTCGGAGACGGGGACGCTGGTGAACGACCGCCAGCCCCGGATGCTCTCCTCGCGCTTGCGGTGCTTGCGCTCGGCCCTGCTCCCCGGCTTCGGCTCCTTTGCGAGCACCACCCGCCCCAGGATGCGCGCCCACGTCGGCGCGCCGTACCCCGTGTACGGGACGACGGTCGCCAGATAGCCGCGCTTGCGCGCTCGGCGCGCGCGGAACTCGTGGAACGCATCCTCGATGCGCGCCGCGCGATGCATGATGGGCTCGACGCTCGCGCCGCGTTTGTCAGGGGTGACGGGCATATGTGACTAGTTTCTCATGGACGACCGAGCCATGTGCGCGCATCCCCCAGATCTGGGGAGGCATCCTGCGGCGAGTCGGAGGCAATTCCCCGCCATAAATGAGGTTTCCCCGAATATGATCCTGAGTATCACGGCTCATCCAGCCGTGGGGCTGGGGACCCGACAGACGTATTGTTGAGCTGCAGGAAAGAAGGAGTAGCCCTCGTGCCCATCAACGACCTTGTTGCCGGTCAGAACACATCCGGAGCGCCACTGGTGCGAACGGAGCCGATCCAGGAGCGGAGCGCAGCGCGCATCGACGCTCTGCTCGACGCCGCCGCCGAGGTGGTGGATGAGATCGGTTTCGACCGCCTCACCACTGCGATGGTTGCCGAACGCGCCGGTGCGTCGATCGGAACGGTCTACCGGTACTTCCCCGACCGCATCGTGCTGCTGCAGGCGCTGCGCGACCGTGCGGTGCTCCGTTATCGCCAAGCCGTCGTGCAGGGCATCAGGGAGCAGGAGCCGGAGCACTGGTGGATCGCGGTGGAGTGCGCCATCGACGCCTTCGTCGGGATGTTCCGCCTGGAGCCCGGCTTCCGCATCATCCGGTTCACCGACGCGGAACGCTCTGGAGCGCCGGACGACGGTCCGACTCCGGACGACGACTTCTTCGCGCACCGGTTCGCGGAGATCCTCTCCGACGAGTTCGGACTCCCGGCCGGCGATGAGCTGACCTTCCACCTCGAAGTAGTGGTGGAGATGATGGACTCCCTGATCAACCGCGCTTTTGTGCTCAACCAGGCCGGCGACGAGCGATTCATCGCCGAGGCCAGGGTGGTCGCCCGCGAATACCTCGAGAAGCGCTACGGCGGAGAGGCCTGAGACTCTTTCGTCCGAGTCTCTGATGCCGATCGGACCGCACAGGTCTGACCGGTCAGATCGTGGTGCCCGTCTCTGACGATGGGCTCGAACCAGAAATCGCCTGCGCGAACCTGGGAATGTCGGTGGGTGATGGCATGTTGCCATCCGAAGCGGTCTCCATACCGAAGAGAGTATGCAGAGCCACCGACACGGAAAGGGTTCGCATGTCAGGAACCGGCCGCGCCATAAATCGACGCAATTCTTTGCCAAAGCGCCCGAATGGTGTTTGGCTGATTGAACAGGCCTGTGTTGATCCGATGTCCCGTTCGAGGAATGAGCCGCACCAATGATCGAGTTCCGCTCGGTAACGAAGCAGTTTCCCGACGGTACGGTCGCGGTGGACGACTTCTCGCTCGTCATCCCTTCGCGGGAGATCACGGTGCTCGTCGGCTCGTCGGGAAGTGGTAAGACCACGATTCTGCGCATGATCAACCGGATGGTCGACCCGACGAGCGGATCGGTCGAGATCGACGGCGAGGACGTGATGAGCCTGAAGCCGGTGAACCTGCGCCGCAGCATCGGCTATGTCATGCAGAACTCCGGCCTCCTGCCGCACCGGAAGGTCGTCGACAACATCGCGACCGTCCCGCTGCTCCGTGGGGAAAAGAAGCGGGATGCGCGGGAGCGTGCCCTGGAGCTGATGGACACGGTCGGGCTGGAGCGCTCGCTGGCCGACAAGTACCCGAGCCAGCTCTCCGGCGGCCAGCAGCAGCGCGTCGGCGTCGCGCGCGGTCTCGCCGTCGACCCGAACATCCTGCTGATGGACGAGCCGTTCGGCGCCGTCGACCCGATCGTGCGCGACGAACTTCAGAACGAGCTGCTGCACCTGCAGCGCGAGCTCGACAAGACGGTGGTGTTCGTCACGCACGACATCGACGAGGCGTTCAAGCTCGGCACCCAGGTGGTCATCTTCCGCAAGGGCGGCATCGTCGCCCAGAAGGGCACGCCCGCCGAGATCCTGGCGAACCCGGCCGACGAGTTCGTTGCCTCGTTCATCGGCGCCGACCGGGGCAAACGCGCCCTGCACATCGAACAGACCTCCACGGGCAGCGTGCTCGTCGACAGTGAAGGGCGCGCCGCAGGCGTGCTCGCCGGCGGCCCCTCAGAAGCAAAGGCCACGACCTCTTCGGTCGTGGGTGCTCCGGCGCAGGGTGAGGAAGCGTCGTGAGTTGGCTGTGGTCGAATTTCGGCCTGGTCTGGGATCTCACGGTCGCTCACGTCACGCTGAGCGTCTTCCCGATCGTGATCGGGTTCATCGTCTCGTTGCCGATCGGCTGGGTGGCGAACAGATACCGGGTGAGCCGCGGAATCGTGCTGACGCTCGGTGGCATCCTGTACACCATCCCGTCGCTGCCGCTGTTCATCGCGATGCCCGCCCTGATCGGCACGCAGATCCTCGACCCGAAGAACGTGGTCGTCGCGCTCAGTCTCTACGCGCTCGCGCTGATGGTCCGCACCACGGCGGATGCGCTCGCGAGCGTGCCGGGTGACGTGATGCAGTCTGCCACCGCGATCGGGTTCAGCACCTGGCGGCGGTTCTGGGCCGTGGAGCTCCCGCTCGCCGGACCCGTGTTGCTCGCCGGGCTCCGGGTCGTGTCGGTGAGCACGGTGAGCCTGGTCAGCGTCGGCTCGCTGGTCGGCGTGAGCAACCTCGGAACGATGTTCGTGCAGGGACTCAACCAGTACAACAACGCCGAGGTGGTCACCGGCATCGTGGCGATCATCGTCATCGCCCTCGTCTTCGACCTGATTCTCGTGCTGCTCGGTCGGCTGCTGATGCCGTGGACGCGGCTCGGCACGACCAAGCGCGCCTCCCGTCGGGCGGCGCTGAAGGCGGTGACCGGCGCATGACCGACATCTTCGCGGCCTTCGCCTGGGTCTTCGACCCGGCGAACTGGGCCGGAGCCAGCGGCATCGGCGCCCGGCTCGGCGAGCACCTCTGGTACTCGCTGCTCACGGTCGTCCTGGCGGCGGTGATCGCACTGCCGATCGGCTTCGCGATCGGGCATACCGGCCGGCTCCGCGGGCTCGCGGTCGGCATCTCCGGTGCGCTGCGCGCCATCCCGACCCTCGGTCTGGTGGTGTATCTGGCTCTGATCACCCTGAACCTGAGCATCGTCCCTCCGTTGATCGCGCTGACCATCCTGGCCATCCCTCCGGTGCTCGCCGGGGCGTACTCCGGGCTCGAGTCGGTGGACCGCCGGACGATCGACGCCGCACGGGCGATGGGGATGACGGAACTTCAGATCCTGTTCAAGGTCGAGCTCCCGTTGTCCCTGCCGCTCGTCATCGGCGGCCTCCGCTCCGCGGCCCTGCAGGTGATCGCCACCTGGACGGTCGCCGCGATCCTGCCGGTCGGCGGCCTCGGCCGCTTCTTGTTCGACGGCCTGGCCGTGCAGAAGTACGACGAGATGCTGGGCGGCTCGATCCTGGTGATCGCGCTCGCCCTCGTCACAGACGGCGTCTTCGCCATCGTGCAGCGACTTGTCGTGCCACGCGGCGTCACGGCGGGCAAGGTCGCCGACGTCCGCACGAAGGACCCCTGGCGGCCGCTCGGCGCCTCGGTGCCGAACCACCCCATGGGCACCTGACTCCTACTTTCCCGACCATCCAAGACCCACTGCACCCACTGCACCCACCGAAAGAGAGAAGCAACCATGTTCGCATCGAAGAGAGGCCGCATCGCGGCCGGAGTTCTCGCTGCGGGAGCCCTCCTGGCTCTCAGCGCGTGCTCGTCAGGCGGCGGCGCGCTCGGCGGCAACTCGTCGACGTCGTCAAGTGACAGCGTCACCATCGGCTCCGCCGCGTTCGGCGAATCGGAGATCCTCATGCAGATCTACGCGCAGGCCCTCGAAGCCAACGGCGTGAAGGTCAGCCTGAAGCCCAGCATCGGTCAGCGCGATGTCTACCTGAAGGCGCTGCAGGACGGCTCCATCGACCTGATCCCGGAGTACTCGGGCAACCTGCTCCAGTTCTATGACAAGTCCAGCACCGCCACCTCCAGCGACGACGTGTACTCGGCGCTCGCCAAGGCGCTGCCGTCCGGCTTCGAGGTGCTCGACCAGGCCAAGGCGCAGGACGCCGACTCGTACAACGTGACCAAGGAGTTCTCGCAGAAGTGGGGCGTCAAGAGCCTCTCCGACCTCTCCAAGGTGACGGAGCCGCTGACGGTGGGAGCCAACCCGGAGTTCCAGGAGCGCCCGTATGGCATCCCCGGCCTGAAGAGCGCATACGGCGTCACCGCGACGCTCAAGCCGATCAGTGACAGCGGCGGGCCGCTGACCGTCGCAGCACTCAAGAACGGCGACGTCCAGCTCGCCGACATCTACACCACGACGCCGGCGATCAAGGACAACGGCTTCGTCACCCTGGAAGACCCGAAGAGCCTGATCGCAGCGCAGAACATCGTGCCGCTGATCAACACGAAGAAGGCCAGCACCACGGTCAAGGACGTGCTCAACAAGGTCTCGGCCGAGCTCACCACGGCCGACCTGATCGACCTGAACGGCGAGAACCAGGGCGCCAGCAAGACCCAGCCGGATGCGCTGGCCAAGGAGTGGCTGGCGAAGCACCCCATCAAGAAGTAGTCTCCAGCAGGTGACCGGCGGGGCTCAGGCCTCGTCGAGGTGCGGCGGTTCGGGTTTCCGGACCGCCGCATCCACGTCTGCGGCACGATCCATGTGCCGGGACTCGCGCTTCTGCAGCACTTTCTTCACGATGAACGCCAGCACGATGAACGCCGCGATGATCGCGACGAACACATAGCCGGCCCCGTGCAGCTCCTGGGAGAGCTCTCGGTAGCTCCCCGCCGCGAGCGAGCCGACCGTGACATACGCGAACGCCCAGATCACGCACGCGGGGGCGGTCCAGGCCATGAATGTGCGGTAGCGCATCGGGCTCATCCCGACCGTCAGGGGGATGAGGGAGTGCAGCACGGGCAGGAAGCGCGACAGGAACACGGCGATGCCGCCGCGCTTGGCGAAGATATGCCTCCGCCCTGTCCCAGTTGTTCTGGCCGAGTTTCAGCCCGAGCCTGCTCGCACGGATCTTCGGGCCGAAGTACCGGCCGAGCGCGAAGCCGATGGACTCGCCCGCGAGCGCTCCGAGGATGACCACGACCACGAGGGCGAAGTATTCGACCGGGCCGGCGACGGCCGTGCTCGCCACCAGCACAATGGTGTCTCCCGGCACGATCAGGCCGATCAGGATGGACGTCTCCAGCAGGATCCCGATCCCGGCGAGCAGTGTGCGCAGCACGGGGTCGACGCTCTGGACGATGTCCAGGATCCAGGTGAGCGCCTCGTTCACGGCGCCTCGGACTGCGCGGAGGTCTGGCTGCCCGGAACGCGCCGGATGAGCGTGAAGAAGTATTCGAGGGTGCTCGCCATGTCTGCCGTGTCGTCGAGCATCCACTGCACCTGCATGCCGTCGGCGACCGCGATGGCGATGCGGGCGAGCTGCTCCGCGTCGAGCGCCTGGTCGATGCGACCGGCTTGCTGCTCGTCGCGGACATGTTGCGCGATGCCGGCCCTCAGCAGTGCGTACCGTTCCACGAAGTATGCGTGGCCAGGGTGGTCGTCGTCCGCCGCCTCGGCGGAGATCGTCGCGTAGAGCTGCACGAGGCCCGGCACGTCGGCGTTGTGACGCACGACGTCGACGAGGGTGTCGAAGCCGCGGATGGCGCCGCCCTCCGGATGCGCGTGCTCGTCGACCTCGTCGCGCTTGCGGAGGACCTCGGCGAACAGTTCTTCCTTCGACGAGAAGTGGTGCAGGAGGCCCGCCTGGCTCAGCCCGACGGACGTGGCGATCTCGCGGAGCGACGCACCGCGGTAGCCCTTCTGGGCGAACACGTCGAGCGCCGTCGTGAGGATCTCCTCTCGCTTTGCGATCCCTTTGGCGTACGACCCCTTCTTCGGCATGGGGAAATGCTACTGGGCGTGGCCTGGACGAACGTGCAACGTCAGCTGGTGAGCACCAGAACGGGCGGCACGATCACGAGGGCGGCGGTGACGACGGCGATGACGAGGCGGAGGCCGGGGCTGACTGTGCGGTGCTCGGAGACGAGCCTGGCCTCGCGCGCGGCGATGGAGTGGCGGCGTTCCTCCGGTGTGCGCTTGTCTTTCGGCGCGCCGAGCACGGCGCCCGCCGTGCCGGTGTCGTCGACGACCCGGATGGCGTCGGCGAGCACGAGGTCGCCGGAGGTCTGGCGCGCGGCGTCGTCGGCGAGCATCTCGATCAGGAGGGCGACCGCATCCTGGGCGCGGGTGGCGATCGGGAACCAGGGGAGCGCCCGCTTCCAGGAGCGGAAGGCGTCGAGCAGCAGGTGGTGTTTCTGGCGCAGGTGGGCGTGCTCGTGGGCGATCACCGCCTCCAGTTGCTCGGGGGTCAGTAGCGCGATCATGCCCTCGGAGAGCACGGTGACGCTCTGCGCGCCGGGCAGGCAGTACGCGGCGGGCGCTGGGTGGTCGATGATGCGGGTGCTCTGCGCGCCGGGAAGCGGTTCGCTGAGCAGGCTGAGCAGTTCGCGGTGGCGGTGCCGCTGCCGCCGGCTGCGCTCGGAGGTGAGCGCCAGATTGAGCAGCAGGTGCACGGTCAGGAGCACGGCGGCGCTGAGGGCGAACGTGTTGAGGAGGGTCGCCTCGGCGGGGAGCGGCCCGGAGAACACCGTGGAGGCTGCGCCGCCGATCCGCGACCAGAGGTCGTCGCCGAACGGCTGCAACCCGAACAGCAGCAGGGAGCCGATCATCGAGATGCCTCCGGCGAGCGCGATCGACTGCCAGAGCGCCAGCGCGAGGACGGGGGCGGCGGCGGGCCACTTCGCACGGGCCAGGATGAGCGGCACCGGCCAGGCCAGCACGATGGCGAGGACGCCGAGCAGAAGGGCGATCTCGTTAACGGAGGTCACTGTGCGGCTACGGAGTGCGCGCGTCGAGGAGACGGCGGAGCGTCTCGGCCTCCGACTCGTCGACCGAGCCGATGAAGTAGGCCAGCGCCTCGCTCCGGTCGCTCGAGCTCTCAAGCACTTCGTGCATCAGATCGGCGACGTGGCCCGCGCGGGAGACGGCCGCCGAATAGAGGTGCGGACGGGCATCCCTGTCGCGTTCGGCGAAGCCTTTCTGCTCCAGCCGGGAGAGGACGGTGAGCACCGTGGTGAGCGCGGGAGTCTTGCCGTCGTTCCTGCTTGCCGCTAGCTTGTCGCGTAGTTCGTTGGCGGAGACGGGGGCGCCACTGTTCCACAGAGCGTCCATGATCGCTCGTTCCAGTTCTCCAAGATTTGCCACGTGAACAAGGGTACCGCGGCTTGGCTGAGAATGTTCTACACTTTGTAGAAGTTGAGTTCTACAGAGCGTAGAAATCAATGGGGAAGGTGGACATGCCGTGAACGAATGGTTGGACCCGCTGCTGCTGTCGAGGTGGCAGTTCGGGCTTACGACGATCTATCACTTCCTGTTCGTCCCGCTCACGATCGGGCTGGTCACCTCCGTCGCCATCTTCCAGACGGCGTGGTACCGCACCGGCAAGGTGCACTACCTGCAGCTGACGCACTTCTTCGGCAAGCTCTTCCTCATCAACTTCGCGATGGGCGTGGTCACCGGCATCGTGCAGGAGTTCCAGTTCGGGATGAACTGGTCCAACTACTCCCGGTTCGTCGGCGACGTTTTCGGCGCACCGCTCGCCCTCGAAGGCCTGCTCGCCTTCTTCCTCGAAGCGACCTTCATCGGGTTGTGGATCTTCGGCTGGGACAAGCTGCCGCGCGGGCTCCACTTGGCGACCATCTGGGTCACCGCGGTCGGCAGCATCCTGTCGGCGTACTTCATCATCGCGGCCAACGCCTTCATGCAGAACCCGGTCGGCTTCAAGATCAACGAGGCCAAGGGGCGGGCGGAACTCACCGACATCTGGGCGGTGCTCACCAACAAGGTCGCCCTCGCCGCCTTCCCGCACACGATCTTCGCCTGCTTCATGGTGTCGGCCGGCCTCATCATCACGGTGGCGGCCTGGCACCTGTCCCGGAACCAGCACCTCGACACCATGCGCCCCGCCCTCAAGTTCGGGCTCTGGACGATGGTCGGTGCCGGCGCCCTCACCGTCCTGAGCGGCGACCAGCTCGGCCTGGCGATGGTCTCGACCCAGCCGATGAAGATGGCGGCGGCCGAGGCGCTCTACAGGACGTCGACCGGCGCTGACGCGTCGTTCTCGATCTTCACCCTCGGCACACCGGACGGCGTGCACGAACTGTTCTCCATCCGCATCCCGTATCTGCTGTCGTTCCTGTCGACGCACACCCTGAACGGAACGGTCGAGGGCATCAACGACCTGCAGGCGCAGTACGTGCAGCTCTACGGCCCCGGCGACTACACGCCGACGATCTGGATCACATACTGGGCGTTCCGCTGGATGATCGGGCTCGGGATGCTCCACGTCCTTGTCGCCGTCGTCGGCCTCTGGCTCACCCGCAAGGGCAGGATGCCGAAGAACAAGTGGGTCTGGAAGGCCGCGATCTGGGCGTTCCCGCTCTCCATGCTGGCCATGATCGTCGGCTGGATCTTCACCGAGATGGGCAGGCAGCCCTGGATCGTGTTCAGTCTGATGAAGACGGCGGACGGCGTCTCGCCCGGTGTCACGGGCCTCACCGTCCTGATTTCGCTGATCGCCTTCACCGCCGTGTACGGCACCCTGGCCGTCGTCGAGTTCTCGCTGATGAAGCGCGCCGCCCAGAAGGGGCCCGCCCCCGCGGAGGAGCACGTCGACGACGACGGCAACCACGTCCCTGTCACGACGGTCTACTAGGAGGCTCTGATGGATCTCGCAATTCTCTGGTTCGGTATCGTCGCGTTCTTCTTCGTCGGATACTTCGTGCTCGACGGCTTCGACTTCGGCGTCGGCATGGCGATCCCGTTCCTCAGCAAAGACGACGTGGACCGCCGCGTGATGATCAACACCATCGGCCCGGTCTGGGACCTCAACGAGACCTGGGTGATCGTCGGAGGCGCCGCCCTGTTCGCCGCGTTCCCCGAGTGGTACGCGACCCTGTTCAGCGGGTTCTACCTCGCCTTGCTGCTGATCCTGCTGGCGCTGATCGTGCGCGGCGTCTCGTTCGAGTACCGGCACCAGCGGCCGGACTCGCGGTGGAAGAAGTGGTTCGACGGCATGATCTTCGTCGGTTCACTTCTGCCCGCGCTGCTCTGGGGCGTCGCGTTCGCGAACATCGTGCAGGGCGTCGCACTGGATGCGCACTACGACTACACGGGCACGCTCTTCGACCTGCTGAACCCGTATGCGCTGCTCGGCGGCCTGACGACGCTGATGCTGTTCTTCACGCACGGCGTGGTGTTCATCTCGCTGAAGACCGATGGCGAGATCCGGGAGCGCGCCAGGAAGCTGGCCGTGAAGTCCGGCCTGATCGCGATCGTGGTGGCGGCAGCCTTCCTGCTCTGGACGGCCATCGCGCACTTCTCGGTGGTGTTCCTGATCCTGGCGGTGCTCGCCGCGGTGGCGCTGATCGCATCCTGGGTCGCCAACCTGCGGGGTGCCGAGGGCTGGTCGTTCGCGTTCATGGCCGTCACCATCGCGCTGGCCGTCGTCTCGCTGTTCGCCGCGCTGTTCCCCAACGTGATGCCGTCGTCGCCGAACCCGGAGAACAGCCTGACGATCGCCAACGCGTCCAGCTCGGAGACGACGCTGACGGTGATGACCTGGGTCGCCGCGATCTTCCTGCCGCTGATCCTGCTCTACCAGGGGTTCACGTACTGGATCTTCCGCAAGCGCGTGACGCGAGCGAGCATCCCCGCCGAGCCGCCGGCGGAGCCTCCGGTGCTCGCCGAGGTCGGCTGACCCGTGCGTCCCCTCGATCCCCGGCTCCTGCGCTACGCCGCTGCGGCGCGCGCCACCCTGGCCACGGGTGGCGTGCTCGCCGTCGCGCAGACCGCGAGCGTGGTGCTGTTCTCCTGGTTGGCGACCCAGCTGGTCGTGCGCGCCATCGGGGGCGAGCCGCTGGCGTCGCTCTCGGGACTGCTCGGGCTGCTGGTACTCGTGGTCCTCGTGCGCGGCGCGGTCGGCTGGCTCTCCGAGTCGGTCGCCGCCCGCGGGGGAGCGACCGTCGTGCGGCAGCTCCGCCGCGCGCTCGTGTCGGCGATCGGGCGGCTCGGGCCGTCCTGGTTGAGCACGCGGAGCACGGCGGAGGTGACCGTGACGGTCGGCCGCGGGCTGGACGCGCTCGACGGCTACTTCACCAAATACCTGCCGCAGCTGATCCTCACCGCCGTCGCCACGCCCATCCTGGTCGTCGTGATCTTCTGGCAGGACGCGACGAGCGGCATCATCGTGCTCGTCACGCTGCCGCTGATCCCGCTGTTCATGATGCTCGTCGGCTGGGCGACCCAGGCGGCGCAGAGCAGGCAGTGGTCGGCGCTGTCCCGGCTGTCGCGCGGGTTCCTCGACGTGGTCGACGGGCTGTCGACCCTCAAGCTGTTCGGCCGTCAGCACCGGCAGGAGGCGCGCATCCGGTCGGTGAGCGAGGACTACCGGGTGCACACCATGAAGGTGCTGCGCATGTCGTTCCTGTCCGGGTTCGTGCTGGAGCTGGCCGCAAGCCTGTCGGTCGCGCTCGTCGCCGTGGCGATCGGGCTGCGGCTGCTGACCGGGCAGCTCGACCTCTCGGTGGGACTGTTCGTGCTGCTGCTGGCGCCGGAGGCGTTCCTGCCGCTGCGGAACGTCGGCGCGAGCTACCACGCGGCGACCGAAGGGATCGAGGCGGCGCAGAGCGCGTTCGCGATCCTGGATGCGGATCGCGCTACGGGCGCGAGCGTCGCAGCTGGCGCGGCCGCTGGCGCCGGGAGTGGCGCATCCGGTGGCGGGCTGGTGTTCGACGGGGTGACCATCGCCTATGAGGACAAAGTCGTGGTGGACGACTTCTCGGCGACCGTCGAACCCGGCACGTTCGCCGTGCTGGTCGCACCCAGCGGGAGCGGCAAGTCGTCCCTGCTCGGAGCGGCGCTCGGGTTCGTGCCGTTCAGCGGGTCCGTCACGGCCGGCGGGGCAATGGATGCGGCTGGCCGCCGGGCAGAGATCGCCTGGGCAGGGCAAACGCCTGGGCTTATCGCGGGGACGGTGGCGTCGAACGTGGCGCTCGGCGAGGCGCATCCGGAGCCTGGGCTCGTTGCGGAGGCGTTGCGGCTCGCTGCCGCGGAAGAGGTCGCACCGGACACAGCGCTCGGCGTCGGAGGTTCGGGGCTCTCCGGCGGGCAGGCGCAGCGGGTGGCGGTTGCCCGCGCGCTTTACCGGCTGCGTGCATTCAGAGCGCTGCCTGTATCCAGAGCGTCGGTATTGCTGCTGGACGAACCGACCTCGGCGCTCGATGCCGAAGCGGAGGCGCGATTGTTGGCGACGTTCCGGTCCGTCGCCGACGACGGTGTCGCCGTGCTCGTGGTCAGCCACCGGGAACAGGTGGCCGCCGCCGCCGACGTCGTGCTGCGAATGGAGGTGGGCAGCAGTGTCCGCTGACCTGATTGATTCTGCGCCGGCGGCGCGACCGCGTGTCGCCGGTCGGCGCCCGTCTACCGGTGCCCGGCGCGTGCTGCGGCTCTCGCTGCCGCCCGCGCGGCGGCTCTGGGGCGCCGTCGCTCTCGGCGTGCTGAGCGGGGGGAGCGCCGTCGCGCTGCTCGCGTCGTCGGGCTGGCTGATCGCGCGGGCCGCCGAGCAGCCTGCGCTGATGTACATCTCGCTCGCCGTGGTCGGGGTGCGTGCCTTCGCGCTCGGGCGCGCCTTCTTCCGCTACCTGGAGCGGCTCTCCAGCCACGACTCGGTGTTCCGTCAGCTGCCGGCGGTGCGCACGGAGCTGTACACACGGATTGTCCCGCTCGCCCCGGACGGCCTCGGCGGCACCCGCCGCGGCGACCTGCTGTCCCGGCTCGCGAACGACGTCGACGAACTGCAGAACTATCCGCTGCGGGTGGTGCAGCCGCTCGTGACGTCCGGGCTGGTGGCCCTGCTCACGGTGGCCGGAACGTTCCTTCTGCTCCCGGAGGCCGCCGTCGGGCTCCTCGTCACGCTCGCTCTCGCGTTCGTCGCCGGCACCGTCGTGAACACCTGGGCGTCCGGGCAGGCCGAGCGGCGGCTGTCCCCGCTGCGCGCAGAGCTCAGCGACGCCGTGACCGACCTGGTGCGGAACCTCGACGTCCTCACCGCGTTCGGCGCCGTCGACGCGGCCCAGGCGAGGATCGACGCCGCGAGCGCTCGGCTCACCGCGGCCGTGCGATCCAGGGCGGTCGGCGTTGCGCTCACCGGGGCCGTGGTCTCGGTGCTCGCCGGAGCGGCCACGGTGATCGCTCTGACCGCCGGCATTCCCGCCCTCGACGCCGGACGCCTCGACGGCCCGGGGCTGACGGTCGTCGCCCTGCTGCCCTTGGCCGTGTTCGAGGTGTTCGGGATGGTGCCGCTCGCCCTCGGGTCATGGCGCCAGGTGGTCGCGAGCGCCGAGAGAATCGCCTCGACGGCGCCGGAGGAGCTTCCCGCCGGGATCCCGGTCGACCAGGAGACGCCGGTCGCGCTGGTGGTGCGGTCGGTGCCCGAACTCGAACTGCGCGGTGTCTCCGCGAGCTGGCCCGGCGCATCCACGACGGTGCTCTCCGACCTGGATGTTCAGCTCGCGCCGGGCGAGCGGGTGCTGCTCACCGGTCCGACCGGCGCTGGCAAGACGGCCGTCGCCCACGTGCTGACCCGCCTCATCGACTACAGCGGTTCGTACACGATCGACGGCGTGGAGGCGTCAACGGCGAAGCAAGACGACGTGCGCCGGATCGTCGGCCTCTGCGAACAGCGGCCGTACCTGTTCGACTCGGACCTCCGCCAGAACCTGCTGTTCGCGAAAGACACGGCGAGCGACGAGGAACTGCTCGCCGTGCTCGACCGTGTGGGACTCGGCGAGTGGACGGCGGAGCGCGGCGGCCTCGGCGCTCTGGTCGGGGAGCGGGGGGCGCTCGTCTCCGGAGGGCAGGCGCAGCGGATCGCGCTGGCCCGCGCGATCCTGGCCGACTTCCCTGTGCTGATCGTCGACGAGCCGACCGCCAACGTCGACCGCGCGGTCGCGGACCGGGTGGTGCGCGACATCCTCGCGACCGCGGCGGAGGACGGCCGCAGCGTACTGGTGATCTCGCACACGCGGGTGCCGGGCGAGCTGATCGACCGGACCGTGCGGATGGAGGACGGGCGGCTGGTGGGGTAGACGAGCGGAAGTGGGCTACAGCGGACGCGCCAGTGCGGCCAGCCGGCTCCGCCACGCGGAGGTGCGGGCCGCATCCTGAGCCAGCTGTGGGCCGTCGACCCACGCCGTCACCGCCCGGATGCCGTGCAGTGCGTTCACCGCCCACATCACCGCGCCGTCCAGCTCGGCGGGCGTGACCGCTTCCTCGTCCACCGGGATCCGTAGGGCTGCCCCGACGCCGCGCACGGTGCGGGCCGCGACGCTGTCCACCTTCGCGAAGGTCAGCGGAGGTGTAGCGAGGGCGTCGCCCCTCCACCAGAGCAGCGCGGTCGTCGAGCCGTCGCAGATGAGGCCGTTGTCGAGGATCACGGCTTCGTCGGCGCCGACCTGCTGCGCGCGCTGACGGAGAACGCCGAGCTGGGCGATGTCCGGGCCTTTGATGTTCGGCACGCGCCGTGGGTCGCCGTCGGCGGTCGCGAGGATCACGGAGTCGGTGAGAGCCGGGGCCGGCCGGAGCCGGAAGCGCAGGCGATGCGCATCCCGGATCGTCGAAAGCTCGAACCGGGGGAACCACGAGCCGGAGCGAGGGACGGCGGCGACCCCGGCGTCCCAGAAGCGCTCGGCGTCGCCGCGGTCGGCATAGCCCTGTTCGCGCGCCGATTCGACGAACCGCGTGCGGTGCAGCCCCACGGCGAGCGCGCGGCCGTCGGTGACGAGGAACGAGTCGGCGACGTCCAGCGTCTGTTCGGTCGTCTCACAGTCGTCGAGAGCGACCAGTTCGCCGTCGCGCCAGTCGGAGAGGGTGCTGCGAGCGTCCATTCGCCTAGGCTAATGCAGTGCCAACCCGTCTCTGTGTGCAGCAGTTCGACGGGCGACCCGATGCCGCCGACGCCTTCGTGGCTCTGTTCGCCGACACTCAGGATGCGGTGTGGCTGGACGCCGGACCGGATGCCGAGAGCGGACGGAGCATCCTGGCGACCGGGTCCGTGGTGGCGGTGGCATCGCTGACGGACGGCACGGTGGAGGTCACCGGGCCGGAGCGCGCGACGCACCGGGGGAGCATGCTCGACCTGCTGCGCGCCGACCTCGCGGCTCGCGAGCGCGTCCTGCCGCGGACGCAGGAGCCGTCCTTCGCGCTGGGGTGGCTGGGCTGGCTGGGCTACGAATCCGGTGCGGCGGCACTCGGGATGCCGCTCGCGCTCGACGAGGCTCCGGCGGCGGCGATGCTGTACGCCGACCGGGCGGTCGTGTTCGACCACGGCACGGGACAGGTGGAGCTGCTGGTGCTGGAGGCGGACGCCGACGACGCTGACGCTGCCGCTGAGACTGCTGACTGGCTCGCCGACACCGCCCGCCGTCTGCACGCCTCCCCGGGCGCCGCAGCCCGGTACGCGGCCGTGCATCCATTGCCCGCCCCTGCCACGGCGGTCTGGCGTCACGACGACGCCGCCTACCTCGCCATGATCCGCTCGTGCCAGGAGTCGATCCGGGCAGGGGACGCCTACCAGCTTTGCCTCACCAATCGTGCTGAGGCCGTCTCCTCCGCCGACCCGCTCGCGGTGCACCTGCGGCTGCGCGCGGCGAGCCCGGCGCACCACGCGGGCTTCCTGCGCATCGCCGGCACCACCCTGGTGAGCTCGTCGCCCGAGCAGTTCATCGCCGTCACCGCGTCCGGAAGGGTGCGCAGCAAGCCGATCAAGGGCACCAGGCCGCGCGGTGCGACGGTCGCCGCCGACCTCGACCTGCGCGCGGAGCTGGAGGCCAGCGAGAAGGAGCGCGCGGAGAACGTGATGATCGTCGATCTCATGCGCAACGACCTCGGCAGGGTCAGCGCGGTCGGGTCGGTCGGCGTGCGGCACCTGCTGGCGGTGGAGAGCTACGCGCAGGTGCACCAGTTGGTGAGCACGGTCGAGGGGACGCTGCGCGACGGCCTCGGCGCGGTCGACGCCGTCGAGGCCTGCTTTCCTGCCGGGTCGATGACAGGGGCGCCGAAGCTGAGCGCCATGCGCATCCTGGCCGGGCTGGAAAGCGGACCGCGCGGTGTCTACTCAGGATGCTTCGGCTACTTCGGCCTCGACGGAGCCGCCGATCTGGCCATGGTCATCCGCAGCATCGTCTTCCGGGACGGGCGCGTGAGCATCGGTGCGGGCGGCGGGATCACGACGCTCTCGGTGCCGGAGGAGGAGCTCGACGAGGTGCGGATCAAAGCGAAGGCCCTGTTCGCCGCGGCAGGGCTGTTCGCAGCGGGCGCACAGGTGTAAGGGAACGGATCCGCTCAGCCGAACGTTTAGTAGTGTGGATGTCTGGGCGCCGCCGCCCGCACGTCTTCCCGGCCGCATCCACTCGTCTGCGGTCGGCCGCAACACTGCACCCTTCAAGAATGAGAGTCACGTGGCACACGAGCACGATTCAGCCAGCGCGCCGTCCGAGGACGCGCGCTACGACTTCGCCGCCATCCAGGACAAGTGGCTTCCGGTCTGGGACGATCTGAAGCCGTTCGCGACGGACGACCCGGCTGACACGCGTCCGCGCAAGTACGTGCTCGACATGTTCCCGTACCCGTCCGGCGACCTGCACATGGGTCACGCCGAGGCGTACGCGCTCGGCGACGTGATCGCCCGTTACTGGCGTCAGCAGGGCTTCAACGTGCTGCACCCGATCGGCTGGGATTCCTTCGGCCTGCCCGCCGAGAACGCCGCCATCAAGCGCGGACTCGACCCGAACGGCTGGACCAACGACAACATCGCGCAGCAGAAGGCCAGTATGCGCCGCTACGCGCCCAGCTTCGACTGGGACCGCGTCCTGCAGACCAGCGACCCGTCCTACTACCGCTGGAACCAGTGGCTGTTCCTGAAGTTGTACGAGAAGGGCCTGGCGTACCGCAAGGCGAGTTCTGTCAACTGGTGCCCGTTCGACCAGACGGTGCTGGCGAACGAGCAGGTCGTCGGAGGGCGCTGCGAGCGCTGCGACAACCTGGTCACCAAGAAGAAGCTGACCCAGTGGTACTTCCGCATCACCGACTATGCGGACCGTCTGCTCGACGACCTGAACCAGCTGGAGGGCGCGTGGCCGTCCAAGGTGCTCTCGATGCAGCGCAACTGGATCGGCCGCTCGACCGGTGCGGACGTGCAGTTCGCGATCGAAGGTCGCGACGAGCCCGTCACGGTATATACGACGCGTCCTGACACGCTGTACGGTGCGACGTTCATGGTCGTCGCCCCCGACTCCGACCTGGCCGCCGAGCTGGTCGCGGATGCGCGCCCCGAGGTGAAGAAGCGGTTCGACGACTACCTGGCCGCGGTCCGTGGCACCACCGAGATGGACCGCCTGAGCACCGAGCGTGAGAAGACCGGCGTCTTCCTGGAGCGCCACGCCGTCAACCCGCTGACCGGCGAGACGCTGCCGATCTGGGCCGCCGACTACGTGCTGGCCGACTACGGTCACGGCGCGATCATGGCCGTGCCTGCCCACGACCAGCGCGACCTCGACTTCGCCCGTGCGTTCGACCTGCCCGTGCGCGTCGTCGTCGACACCAACCAGCCCGTCACCGGCGCCATCCCGATCATCCAGACCGACCCGGAGACCGGCGAACCGATCCTGCCGGACGACCTGCCGCTGCAGAACCCGTCGGAGACCGGCGTCGCCCTCACCGGCGAAGGCCGGCTGATCAACTCCGGCCCGTTCGACGGCCTGAGCAAGTCGAACGCGATCCGCCGCGTCACCGAGGCCCTGCAGGCCAGTTCGCTCGGCGTCCCGGCGAAGAACTTCCGCCTGCGCGACTGGCTGATCTCCCGCCAGCGATACTGGGGCACCCCCATCCCGATCATCCACTGCGACGCGTGCGGCGAAGTCCCGGTGCCGGAGGCCGACCTGCCCGTGCTGCTGCCGCCGGCCGAAGGCCTCGACCTGCAGCCGAAGGGCACCAGCCCGCTGGGCGCCGCCTCCGACTGGGTGAACGTGTCGTGCCCGAACTGCGGCGCCGACGCCAAGCGCGACACCGACACGATGGACACGTTCGTCGACAGCTCCTGGTACTTCCTGCGCTTCCTGTCCGCTCGCGACGACACGCAGGCGTTCGACCCTGCCGAGGCCGAGAAGTGGGCGCCCGTCGACCAGTACGTCGGGGGCGTGACCCACGCGATCCTGCACTTGCTGTACTCGCGGTTCATCACCAAGGTGCTGTTCGACCAGGGTGCGCTGAGCTTCACTGAGCCGTTCACGGCCCTGCTGAACCAGGGCATGGTGCTGATGGACGGCTCCGCGATGAGCAAGTCGCGCGGCAACCTGGTCAAGCTGTCCGACCAGCTCGACGAACACGGCGTGGACGCGGTGCGCCTCACGATGTCGTTCGCCGGACCGCCGGAGGACGACATCGACTGGGCCGACGTCTCCCCGTCGGGAAGCGCCAAGTTCCTCGCCCGTGCCTGGCGTGTGGCCCACGACGTGACCAGCACTCCGGATGCGGTCTGGAAGAACGGTGACACGGCGCTGCGCCGCGTCACCCACCGCTTCCTCGCCGATGCTCCCGGACTGGTCGAGGCGTTCAAGTTCAATGTGGTCGTCGCGCGCCTGATGGAGCTGGTGAACGTCACCCGCAAGACCATCGACAGCGGCGCAGGCCCCGCCGACCCCGCCGTGCGCGAGGCCGCCGAGGTCACCGCGATGGCACTCAACCTGTTCGCGCCGTATGCGGCGGAGGAGATGTGGTCGATGCTCGGCTACGAGCCCGCTGTCGCCCTGGTCCAGTGGCGCAAGCCGGACCCGACCCTGCTGATCGAGGAATCCGTCACGGCGGTCGTCCAGGTCGACGGCAAGGTCCGCGACCGCCTGGAGGTCTCCCCGAAGATCTCGACCGACGACCTCGAAGCGCTCGGCCGTGCCTCGGACGCCGTGAAGCGCTCGGTGGGCGACCGCGAGATCGTGAACGTGATCGTGCGCGCGCCGCGGCTCGTGAACATCGCGACGCGCGCGAAGGCGTAGTCGGCCCGCTTCGGTTCGTTCGTTCGCTCGGCGGCCGCTCTCCACAGGGAGGGCGGCCGTCGGTGTTCTCCACCGATCTGTGGATGCACGCGCTGAGGCGATCTCTGCTTCCTAGCGTTGGGGGATGGAAGATCGAGAACGGGTAGCCGAGGTCGTCGGCGACCGCGCTGACGGTGCTGACGGGGCTCGTGGCGCTGATGGCGCTGATGGCGCTGGCGGCGCTCACGAGCCGGGCGTGCCGCATTCGGCGTCCCGGTCGCCGCGTACGCGGCTGGGCGTGGGAGCGGCGGTCGTGCTGCTCCTCGGCGCGCTGGTGGTCGCCGTCATCGTCTCTGCGACCGGACAGCAGGGCGCGACCTCGACTGTGGCGCCAGCGGAGTCCTCCCC
This sequence comes from Leifsonia sp. McL0627, assembly GCF_058244615.1. Lineage (NCBI taxonomy): Bacteria > Bacillati > Actinomycetota > Actinomycetes > Micrococcales > Microbacteriaceae > Leifsonia > Leifsonia sp. McL0627. The sequence goes on along the minus strand of NZ_JBZCGM010000003.1, from coordinate 1,251,210 downwards.
GGCGCTGCTCCGGGCGTCGACCGCTCCGGCGGCCGCGACGGACGCGATCCTGGTACATGTCCTCGGCGCCGTTGCGGTGCCAGGCCTCGTCTCGCTTGGACCAGGGTCGCGCGTCATCGACGCGATCGCCGCGGCCGGAGGCTTGGCGGACGACGCCGAACTGGCTGGCATCAACCTCGCCAGGCCGGTGTCCGACGGCGAGCAGCTCGCGGTTCCGCACGTCGGCGAACCGGCGCCGGTCCAGGTGCAGACGCCATCGGGTGGGTCGACCTCGTCCACCGTGAACCTCAACACCGCGACACAGAGCGATCTGGAGACGCTCCCGCGCATCGGCCCTGCGCTCGCCACGCGCATCCTGGACTGGCGGACAGCCAACGGACCTTTCGCCGCGCCGACCGACCTGCTCTCGGTGACCGGCATCGGCCAGAAACTCTTCGACGGCTTGAAAGACCGGGTCAGCGTGTGAGCGCCGACCTGCGCCTGGTGGCCCCGGCGGTCGCCCTGTGGACCGCTGCCGCCATGGTCATCGGGGCGCCCGATGCGGCGCGTCCCGTCGCACTGACGGCGTGGCTGCTCGCAGCGGGGACGCTCGCGGTCGCCGTGGTGCTCAGCCGGAGGAAGACATCTGGCCGTCGACGGTGGTGGCTGCCCTCCTGCTGCGTGAGTCTCGTCGCGGTGGCGCTGGTCTCCAGTGTTGTGGCAGTGCAGGCGCCCAGCCGTAGCCCGTCGATGCTCGCGCACGCTGCGGCCGTCAGAGACCACGTCACGCTGATCGTGCGGACGGAGTCGACCGGTCACGCGGTCTCGCCCGGCTTCGACGGCGCGGTGCGCTGGCGGTGGCGCGGGACCGCGGAGACGATCGCAGGGGCCGCCGGATCGACGGAATCCGGCGCACCCGATAGCAGCCTCGTTCCCGTCGAAGTCCCCGTCACCGTCGTCGCGGCCCTTCCCGCGCATGAGGCTCGGCCGCCCGCGTTCGGTGCCCTCGTCCGCGTCACAGGGACACTCAAGCCCAACACCCCTGGCGAGGCCACCACCTTCATCCTTTCCGCCACCGCCCCGGTCGAGTCGGCCGCAGAGTCGCCGTGGTGGCTCCGCTGGACCGAGCAGGTGCGCGGCCGTTTCGCCTCGGCCGCGTCCATCACCCCTGGTCACGGCGGCGTGCTCCTTCCCGGACTCGCCATCGGCAACGATACGGCGGTCCCCGCCGAGCTCGACGACGCCATGAAGACGAGCTCGCTGAGCCACCTCACCGCTGTCTCCGGGGCCAACTGCGCGCTCGTGACAGCCGTGGTGTTCTTCGTCGCCGCACGCGCCGGGCTGGGTCGCCGTGCCCGCGTCGTGGCCGCCCTGATCGCCCTTCTGGCGTTCGCGGCGCTGGTCACTCCCGGTGGCAGTGTGATCCGTGCCGCGACGATGGCGGTCGTCGTCCTTGTGGGGATCGCTCGGGGCCGGCCGTCGCAGGGGGTCCCACTGCTCGCGCTGGCGGTCATGATCCTGCTCGTTCACGACCCGTGGCTCGCTCGTGATTACGGCTTCGCACTGTCGGTGCTGGCCACAGGCGGCCTGATCGTGCTCACCGGGCCGCTCACGCGCATCCTGAGCCGGTGGCTGCCGCGGTGGCTGGCTCTGGCCGTGGCAGTGCCGTTCGCCGCTCAGCTCGCCTGCCAGCCGGTGCTGGTGATGCTCACGCCGACCATCCCGCTCTACGGCGTGGCGGTGAACCTGCTCGCGGCGCCTGCCGCCCCCGTCGCCACGCTGCTCGGCTGTCTCGCCTGCATCGCGCTTCCGTTCGTGCCGGTTCTCGGGCAGGCGCTGGTCTGGGTCGCCTGGCTGCCATCGGCGTGGATCGCCCAGCTCGCCCTGACGACGAGCGCCCTGCCCGGCAGCGCTCTGCCGTGGGTCGACGGGCTCGCCGGAGTCCTCCTGTGCGCCGGGGCGCTTGTCGCGGTGGCAATCCTCGTCCTGGGGCGGCGCGGTGCCGGCCGAGGTGTGCTCGCGGGCGTCGCCGCGTCCTCGCTGGTCATCGGAACGGTCGGCTATGCCGGGATGCTCGGCGGCACCCTGGTCGGCCGCGTCACCGGCTTGCCGGGGAACTGGCAGATCGCCGCGTGCGATGTCGGCCAGGGAGACGCCCTCCTCGTCCGCGACGGCGGACAGGTCGCCATGATCGACGTCGGCCGCAAACCGGAGCCGGCCGAGGCGTGTCTTGACCGCCTCGGCCTCGACCGAATCGACCTGCTCGTCCTCACCCACTACGACCAGGACCACATCGGAGGTCTCGCCGGGGTGGTCAGCCGCGTGCGCCATGCGATCGTGGGGGAGCCGGGCCGCGACCTCGATCGGCGGGCGATCGAGAGGTTGACGTCCGTCGGAGCCACTGTCGAACAGGGCATGGCAGGCATGGCAGGCGCGATCGGTGCTCTGCGCTGGCGCATCCTCTGGCCGCCGGTACCGGCGAGCGGCGCCCCGGCGCTGAGTGGTAATGCGGGCAGTGTTACCCTCGCCGTCGACGGCGCAGGGATCCGCTCGATCTTCCTCGGCGACCTCGGCGAGCGCGCCCAGGACGACCTGCTCGCCACGGGCGCGGTCACTCCCGTCGACGTCGTCAAGGTCGCCCATCACGGCTCAGCCGACCAGAGCGCGCGGCTGTACACGGGACTGCAGGCGAGCCTCGGCCTCGTCTCCGTCGGTGTCGAGAACACCTACGGGCATCCCACTGCCGCCGCCCTCGGGATCCTCGCCGACACGGGCGCAACGATCGCCCGCACCGACACCTCCGGGCTCCTGCTCGTGTCGCCCGGCCACGAGCCGGGCCACCTCGACCTCTGGACCGAACGGGACGCCCCACCCATGCCGACGCACGACGCCGTCGTACGATCGTCGGTCGAGTCGGCACCGCTGCCGTTGACCATCGGTGACAGTGGCCGCCCGTACACTGGAACGGACCGAGGAGGAACGTGGCGGCACGAGGCGGCAGCAGGGCGAAGGCGAGCACAGGACGGACGCCGAGCGCCGTCATTCCACAGCTCGGCTGGAACCAGATCAGGACGGCGCCGGTCGTCCTCGTCTCCGGTCCTGAGTCGTTCCTCGCCGACCGCTCCATCCGGATGCTGCGCGACACGCTCAAGGCGGAAGATCCGAGCCTCGAGATCAGCGACATCAACGCCGGGGACTACGCGCCGGGGGAGTTGCTCACGCTCGCGAGCCCCTCCCTGTTCGGGGAGCCCCGACTGGTCAGGGTCGAGTCGGTCGAGAAATGCAACGACTCCTTCCTCAGCGACATGCTCGACTACCTTCCCAACCCGGCAGGCGGCACGGTGGTCGTCCTGCGCCACGGCGGGGGAGTGCGAGGCAAGAAGCTGCTCGACGCCATCCGTGCTGGCACAGGTGGCGGCATCGAGGTGGTGTGCACCGAGCTCAAGAAGGATGCGGACAAGTACGACTTCGCCCAGGCGGAGTTCCGGAACGCCGGCAAGAAGATCTCGGCCGGAGCGTTGCGGGCAGTGACGTCCGCGTTCGCCGACGACCTCGCGGAGCTCGCCGCCGCGTGCCAGCAACTCATCTCCGATACGGCCGCCGAGGTGACGGAGGCAACCGTCGACAAGTACTACGGAGGACGCGTCGAGACCAACGCGTTCCACGTCGCCGATGCCGCCATCGCCGGCCGTTACGGTGAGGCCCTGGTGACGATGCGCCACGCGCTCGCCTCCGGTGCCGATCCGGTGCCGATGGTCGCCGCGTTCGCCAGCAAGGTGCGCACGATGGCGAAGCTGTCCGGAGCCCGCGGCGGTTCAGGCCAGCTCGCGCAACAGTTCGGTCTGGCCCCGTGGCAGGTCGACCGTGCGAAGCGCGACCTCCAAGGCTGGACGGAAGACGGCCTCGGTCGCTGCATCGAAGTCCTCGCGGAAACCGACGCCAACGTCAAAGGCGGAGGCCGCGACCCTGTGTTCGCTCTCGAACGCATGATCCGCATCGTGAGCGCTCGGGGCCGCGGAGCCTAGCTGCCGTCGTCGGCGAGTGGGAGTTGCGGTTGTCCGCTCCCGTCGCTCCGTTCCCGTGATGCCGCTCCACTGTGGTGCCGTCCGGCTGGAGCGCAACAACTGGCGTGCCCGTGCCGTCAGGCTGCAGCGCGACCGCGACCGCTGCCGGAAACGCGAAGAGCCCCCGTCCGTGGACGGGGGCTCTTCGCTGCCGGACCGGAGTCCGGGATGCTGGTGCTGCTTAGAGAGCTGCGACCTGCTTGGCGATCGCCGACTTCTTGTTGGCGGCCTGGTTCTTGTGGATGACGCCCTTGCTGGCCGCCTTGTCGAGCTTCTTGGTGGCGAGCTTCAGCGCCGAAGTCGCCTTGTCCTTGTCGCCGGCGACAACGGCCTCGCGGGTCGCGCGCACTGCGGTCTTGACCTCGCTCTTGACAGCCTTGTTGCGCTCCTGCGCCTTCTTGTTGGTGCCGATGCGCTTGATCTGCGACTTGATGTTTGCCACGTAAATACTTTCGTTAGAAGTGAGTTTCGGATGAGCCGCTCAGCGAGAGAGGGCGCCTTGCGGCAATCGTGCGGAAGAACCCACACGCAAGCCAACAAACAACTTTACCAGCGCGGGGCCCCAGCACCAAACCGGTCGCGCGTCGGACCGCGCAGGATCCGCTACTCCGCCGCGACGGTCTGCGCTGCGTACGACCCGACGATGAGGTCTTCGAGCAACGTCGCACCGTTCGGCTCCCAGCCGAGGTCGATGCGCGCCTTCGTCCCGCGCGCCTGCTGGTCGAGCAGCAGCGCGTCCGCGAAGTCGGCCCCGAGCCGGTCGCGGCTGGCGCCCGCCGACTCGTCCTGCACGCCGCCCGCGACGCCCGCCGCGGTCGCGACCGCCTCGGCCAGCTCGCGCACCGTCGGGTTCGCGCCGCTCGCACCGAGGTAGACGGCGCCCGCGTCGCCGTTCTCCAGCGCGAGGACGTAGAGCGCGGCGAGGTCGTCGACGTGGACCGTCGTCCAGTGCTGCGTTCCGTCGCCGACCAGCCGGACGGCCGGGGAGGACTCGGCGCCGCGCGGTGCCTCCACGAGTACGTTCGGGATGCCCTTGCCGTGTCCGTAGACCACGGCGGGGACGACAACGATCCCGCGGACGCCGTCGGCGGCGAGGACGCGCGCCTCTGTCGCCCCGCGCCAGGCGGTCAGTGCCGGCGGGGCGGCGGGGGAGCTCTCGTCGATGTCGGAGTTGGAACCGTAGGTCCAGATGCCTCCGGTGTGCACGAACGCCTTGCCGCTGCCCGCGAGTCCGCTCAGCACGGTGTCGACGAAGATCGGGTCGACCTCCTTCGACGATGCGAGGTGGATGACGCCGTCCGATTCGCGGGCCGCGCGCTCGACCAGCTCCGAATCCGTCGCGTCGCCGATGAGCGCGGTCGCGCCTGCCGCCTCGACCAGCGCCGCCTTCTGCTCGTCGCGGACGAGGGCGGTCACGCTGTGGCCTTCCTCGAGGAGGCGGGGGAGGACGGATGATCCGATGAAGCCGGTCGCGCCGGTCAGGAGAATGCTCATGATCATCTGAAACGCGCGCCGACCTGATCCATTCCCGCGGAGTGATATTCATTCTGCGTCGGCAGCCCGCAGTCCGCATCCCTCCACAGCTGTCTGCCACCGCGTGGTTGTCCACACCTTCGTGCACCCTCAACCATGCTCCGGGAGCCCGGGCGTAGGCTCGAATTCATGACCAACACCTCTTCCGTCGCCATCGTCAACGCCTACATCGTCCCCGTCGCGGGCGACCCGATCGAGAACGGCACCGTGCTCGTGCAGAACGGCACTATCGCCGCCGTCGGCGCCGCTGTGAGCATCCCGGAGGGCGTTCGCACCATCGATGCGAGCGGCAAGTGGGTGCTCCCCGGGTTCATCGAGTCGCACGGTCACGTCGGCATCCACGAGGAGGCCAACGGCCCGGCCGGCGACGACACCAACGAGATGACAACGCCGAACACCGCCGCGGTGCGAGCCATCGACGCGATCAACATCGACGACGAGGGATTCCGGGATGCGCTGTCCGGCGGCGTCACCTCCATCGTCGTCAAGCCGGGGTCCGGCAACCCGATCGGCGGCCAGACCGTCGCGATCAAGTCGTGGGGAGGTCGCACCATCGACGAACAGGTCCTCCGCGAGGCCGTCAGCGTGAAGTCGGCGCTCGGCGAGAACCCGAAGCGCGTCTACGGGGGCAAGAACGTCACGCCCAGCACGCGGCTCGGCGTCGCGATGATCATCCGCGAGGCCTTCGTGGAGGCGCAGAACTACCGCGCCCAGCGCGACGACGCGCAGAAGGAGGGCAAGCCGTTCGCCCGCGACCTCGGCAAGGAGACGCTCGTGCGCGTGCTCGACGGCGAGCTCGCCTGGGATCAGCACACGCACCGCCACGACGACATCGCGACCGCCATCCGCCTCGCAGACGAGTTCGGCTACCGCCTGGTCATCAACCACGGCACGGAGGCGCACAAGATCGCCGACGTCATCGCCGCGCGCGACATCCCCGTGATCTTCGGCCCGATGTTCACCTCGCGGTCCAAAGTCGAGCTGCGGGACCGCGCCATCGCGAATCTCGCGAAGATCGCCGCCGCCGGCGTCCGGGTCGCGATCACCACCGACCACCCCGTCGTGCCGATCAACTTCCTCGTGCACCAGGCCTCGCTCGCCGTCAAGGAGGGGCTGCCGCGCGAGACTGCTCTGGAGGCGCTGACGGTCAACCCCGCGTCGTTCCTCCAGCTCGACGACCGCGTCGGATCGCTCACGCCCGGGCTCGACGGCGACATCGTCATCTGGTCCGGCGATCCTCTCGACGTGAACTCGCGCGCCGAGCGCGTCTTCATCGAGGGCGCGGAGGTCTACCGCTGGGAGGACGGCGCCGGCGTCGTCGTCGAGCGCGCAGAGCGCTTCGCCTGACGCACTGCCGCCCGGTGCCCCGGCACCTGTAGACGCCGCGCATCCGCGCATCGCATCGAGTGGTCCCGAATTGCCGTGCGCATCCCGTGCCGCACGGCGATTCGGGACCAGTGGATCGCTCGCCGGAGCGCCCGAATAGGAGACGCGCCCGTCGGCGTGGGAGAATCGCAGCACAATGTCACCACGAGCTCTGAAGGCCCTTGAGCCCGCCGCGACCGATCCGGCGTTCATCCGCAACTTCTGCATCATCGCCCACATCGACCACGGCAAGTCCACCCTGGCCGACCGGATGCTGCAGATCACCGGCGTCGTCGCCGAGCGCGACATGCGCGCGCAGTATCTCGACCGCATGGACATCGAACGTGAGCGCGGCATCACGATCAAGAGCCAGGCCGTTCGGATGCCGTGGGGCGACGACGACGGCCAGGCGTTCACCTTGAACATGATCGACACGCCCGGTCACGTCGACTTCACCTACGAGGTGTCCAGGTCGCTGGCTGCCTGCGAGGGCGCGATCCTGCTGGTCGACGCCGCGCAGGGCATCGAGGCCCAGACGCTCGCGAACCTCTACCTCGCGCTCGAGAACGACCTCACGATCATCCCGGTGCTCAACAAGATCGACCTCCCCGCCGCCGACCCGGACAAGTACGCCGCCGAGCTGGCCAGCCTCATCGGCGGCAAGCCGGAAGATGTCCTGCGCGTCTCCGGCAAGACCGGCATGGGCGTCGACGCGCTTCTCGACAGGGTGGTGGAGCTCATCCCCGCTCCGGTCGGTGTGAAGGACGCCCCGGCCCGCGCGATGATCTTCGACTCCGTCTACGACAGCTACCGCGGCGTCGTCACCTACGTTCGCATGATCGACGGCAAGCTCTCGCCGCGCGAGCGCATCCAGATGATGTCGACCAAGGCCACGCACGAGATCCTCGAGATCGGTGTGTCGTCCCCGGAGCCCACCCCCTCGAAGGGGTTGGGTGTCGGCGAGGTCGGCTACCTGATCACGGGTGTGAAAGACGTCCGCCAGTCGAAGGTCGGAGACACCGTCACCACGGCGTCCAAACCGGCGACGAACGCGCTGCCCGGTTACACGGAGCCGAAGCCGATGGTCTTCTCTGGCCTGTATCCGATCGACGGCAGCGACTACCCCGAACTGCGCGAGGCGCTCGACAAGCTCAAGCTCTCCGATGCCGCACTCGTCTACGAGCCGGAGACCTCCGTCGCCCTCGGCTTCGGTTTCCGCTGCGGCTTCCTCGGGCTGCTGCACCTGGAGATCGTCACCGAGCGCCTCGAACGCGAGTTCGGCCTCGACCTCATCACCACCGCGCCGAGCGTGATCTACGAGGTGACCACCGAAGACAAGAAGGTCATCACGGTCACCAACCCGAGCGAGTTCCCCGGCGGCAAGATCGCCAAGGTGGAGGAGCCGATGGTGAAGGCCGCGATCCTGGCGCCCAAGGATTACGTCGGCGTGATCATGGAACTCTGCCAGGGCCGCCGCGGCGCGCTGCTCGGCATGGAGTACCTCGGCGAAGACCGGGTCGAGATCCGGTACACGATGCCGCTCGGCGAGATCGTCTTCGACTTCTTCGACCAGCTGAAGAGCCGCACCGCCGGCTACGCCTCCCTCGACTACGAGCCCACCGGCCAGCAGGAGGCCGACCTCGTGAAGGTCGACATTCTGCTTCAGGGCGAGCAGGTGGATGCGTTCAGCGCGATCGTCCACCGAGACAAGGCATACGCGTACGGCGTCCTGATGACCGGCCGCCTGCGCGAGCTGATCCCGCGTCAGCAGTTCGAGGTCCCCATCCAAGCCGCGATCGGCGCCCGCATCATCGCCCGCGAGAGCATCAGGGCGATGCGCAAGGACGTCCTCGCGAAATGCTACGGCGGCGACATCACCCGCAAGCGCAAGCTCCTCGAGAAGCAGAAGGAAGGCAAGAAGCGCATGAAGATGGTCGGCCGTGTCGAGGTCCCCCAGGAGGCGTTCATCGCTGCGCTCTCCGGCGACGTGGAGAAGAAGGACAAGAAGTAGCGTGCCTCTTCGACGCTCCTCGGGCAGCTGTGGGAGGACGAAGCGAACGGATACGACCGGGTGAGCTGGCGCGTCGGCCTGCGCCTGATCTACGGGTTCGCTGCGGCCGCACTGATCGTCCTGGGCGTCTTCTGGTGGCTTCCGTTGATGGGGGAAGGCGAGTCGGTCAACCAGCGTGGCCTGTACGCACCCTTCCTGTTCGCAGTGCTGCCGATTGCCGGGTTCGTCTCGACCTTCGCCGTAGCTCCGAAGACGTCGCGCAGCGACGCCTTCATGGAACGCGCGCGTGAACTCCACAGGCCGAGCCGCGCGCGGAAGAGCCGGTTGGTCGTGCTGACCACTGCGCTGTCGATCGCGCTCATTGTCGGCGGGGTCGCCGCGATCCTCCTCACCGCGTAATGGATCAGCCGCGCGACCGGTCCCAGCCGAGCAGCCGCGACCCACGACCATCCGCCGGATCCCTGAACGCTGCGCGTTCACCCGGGTGGTACGCGCCAAGTAGAGTTGTCGTCTGGCTCCGACCGTTGGAGACTGGGCACAGCCAGAGTGAGGAAATGAAGTAGCAGCCATGCGTCGCTCCACGTACACCGATCAGCCCGTCACCTATGGTGCGGTCGGCGGCACGCAAGCGCCCGACCTGCTCTACTACCCGCCGAAGGGCTACCGCCCGCTGATCAGGCAGGCGCGGATCGGCAGCGGCGAGGACCGCTTCGCGTCGACCGTCACCGCGCTGATGACGTGGGGTGTGCAGCGGGGAAGCGGCATCAAGGTCACCGAGACCCACGAGGGCACAGGCGTGCAATATGAGGGCGTCGTGTTCAACCCGGACGGAACCCCGGCGAAGATGCAGGAGCACCGTCCGTCGGAGGCGATCTTCGCCGACGACGGTTCGCCGTACATCGCCAACGGGATGACCGCCGTGCTGAAGATCCCGTTCTGGCCGGTGCTGGTGTCCGCGCCGGTCCGCGTCGTCTACGTCATCGACGAGCCGCAGCGGGCGGGCTTCGCCTATGGAACGCTGCACGGGCATCCGGAGTCTGGTGAGGAGGCGTTCATCGTCGAGCTGCGCGATGACGGCTCGGTGTGGTTCGTGTTGCGGGCGTTCTCGCGGCCGTCGACCACGTTCTACCGGCTGACTGCGCCCATCCTGAGGTTGGTGCAGCGTCACTACACCGCCAAGTATCTGCGTTCGCTTCTGCCCGTGCGGTCGGCCTGACGTGCCGAGCGCTCTTCCCCTCGGCGATCCGGCTCCGGCCGACGGCCTGCTTCCCTCCAGCGTTCTCGACGGCGTCGACGAGCGCGCGTTCGGGGTCTACCTGCACGTGCCGTTCTGCCGGGTGCGTTGCGGGTACTGCGACTTCAACACCTACACCGCCACCGAGCTGCGGGGCGTCTCGCAATTCGAGTACGCCGGTCACGCGCAGCGCGAGGTCGCTTTCGGCGCCTCCGTGCTGGAGCGGAGCGGCCTCCCGGCGCGTGCGGTGTCGACCGTGTTCTTCGGCGGTGGTACCCCGACCATGCTTCCCGCCTCCGACCTGACAGGGATGCTCGGCTCCGTCCGGGATGCGTGGGGTCTGGCCGACGGGGCGGAGATCACCACAGAGGCCAACCCAGACTCGGTCGACGCCGCCTACCTGCAGGGGTTGGCCGCCGCCGGGTTCACGCGCGTTTCGTTCGGGATGCAGTCGGCTGTCCCGCACGTGCTCGCGACACTGGAGCGCACCCACGACCCGGAGCGTGTGCCGCTGGTGGTCCAGTGGGCGCGCGACGCCGGACTGCAGGTGAGCCTCGACCTCATCTACGGAACGCCGGGGGAGTCGCTGGACGACTGGGAGCGGTCGCTCGACGCGGCGATCGCCTGCCGCCCGGATCATCTGTCCGCGTATTCGCTGATCGTCGAGACGGGCACGAAGCTCGCCAGACAGATCAAGTCGGGTCAGGTCGCCGAACCGGATGAGGACCTGCAGGCCGACATGTACGAGCTGGCGGATGCGCGGCTCGGCGGCGCCGGGTACGGGTGGTACGAGGTCAGCAACTGGGCGGTCGACGACCAGCACCGGTCACGCCACAACCTGGCGTATTGGCAGGGGCACGACTGGTGGGGCGTCGGGCCGGGGGCGCACAGCCACGTCGGCGGTGTCCGCTGGTGGAACGTGAAGCATCCGGCCGCATACGCAGGCCGCGTACTGGCGGGCGAGTCCCCGGCGGCCGGTCGCGAGACGCTCGACGCCGAGACCAGGCGCGTGGAGCGCGTGCTGCTCCTCACGCGCATCCGGGACGGCATCACGACGGCCGACCTCGACCAGCACGGCCGCACCGCCGTCGCCGGCCTGATCGCCGACGGCCTGGTGGATGCGCGCCAGGCGCTCCAAGGGAACGTCGAGCTCACGCTCTCCGGCCGCCTGCTCGCCGACGCCGTCGTCCGCCGCCTCCTCGACGACTGACGCGGCACGCACGCTCTCACCCCTCGCCGCCCCGGCCCGCCCCTCAACGCAAACGAGTGGTCCCGAATTGCCGTGCGTGCACGTGTGCACGCGGCAATTCGGGACCACTCGATGAGGCGCGAGCGCCGGAAGCCGGAAGCCGGAAGCCGGAAGGCTAGCTGACGAACCGGATGGCCAGCGGGTACACGTAGTACTCGCCCTGGTTGGCCTTGATGGCGGCGATGATGCTGAAGACGATGTTGATGATCGCGGCGGCTGCGATGAGGATCACGCCGACGAAGACGATCGACAGGATCGATCCGACCGCGTATGCGATGAAGATCGTGATCTGGAAGTTCAGGGCCGTCGCGGTGTGCGCGCGGACGAATGGTCCCTTGTCTTTGAGAACGAGATAGCCGATGAGCGCCGGAATCCAGTTGAAGATGATTCCACCGATGTGGACCAGCGTGGCCCAGAGCTTCTCATCCGAGGGGCTGAGCTGCTGGGACTGGCCTCCGTATGGTGCGCCGGGGGGCGGCGGGGGCGTTGCGGACATGTTCTCTCCTTGGCTGCGCCCGGGAGTCCGGGCGGGGTCGTGGACGGGATCGTCAGCCACAACAGTAAGGCAAAGCCGCCGAAACTGGGAAGACGCCGAGAGACCGGGGTCCCTCGGCGTCTCCGCCAGGCGCGCGCGGCGCTACTTGATGAAGCGGAAGTTCACCGGGTAGCGGTACGTGCCTCCGCCGTTGACCTTGACGAATCCGAGGATCGAGAAGATCAGGTTGACGACGTAGAGGATCCACGGGATGAGCAGGCCGAAGATGACCCACCCGAATCCGGTGAACGTCAGGACCGCGCCGACGATCTGGGAGGCGAGCCAGATGATGATCCAGGTGATCTGCCAGTTGAGCGCCTCTTTGGCCTCCTGGTTGGTCAGTCGCCCGCGGTCTTTGAACACGAGGAAGATGATGAGCGACGGCAGCACCCAGAGGATGCCGCCGAGGTGCGCGAACGACGCCCACTGCTTGTCCTGGGTGGGGTCGAGCGGGGCGGCGGGGGCCGCATACGGCTGCTGGGGCTGCTGCGGAGGAACCTGGCCGCCGTACGGCTGCTGCTGAGGGGGCTGCTGACCGTATGGCTGCTGGGGCGGGACCTGCCCGCCATATGGCTGCTGCTGCGGGGGCTGTTGCGGAGGAACCTGCCCGCCGTATGGCTGCTGGGGCGGCTGCTGCTGCGGGGGCTGCTGCTGCGGCGGAACCTGCCCGTACGGCTGCTGCGGGGGAACGTTCGGCTGTTGCGGGGGAACAGCGCCTTCTGCCGGGTCCACCGGCGGCTGGTTCGGGTCACTCATGGTCGGAACCTCTCGTTCGCGGGATCGCTGAATCGAACCTGTGCGCATACCGTACTGCCGCCGCTCCGGCGGGTGCAATGATCGCGTGGGTGTGTCAGGGCGTTATGATTAGCACTCAGGTTCAGTGAGTGCTAAGAGTCTTCGGGAGGCGGGTCGCATGGTTTCTGAGCGGAGCCTCGAAGTGCTGCGCGTGATCGTGCAGGACTACGTCGCCTCGCGGGAACCGGTCGGGTCGAAGAGCATCGTGGAGCGTCACGCGTTCGGCGTGTCCGCCGCGACGATCCGCAACGACATGGCCGCCCTCGAAGAGGAGGACCTGATCGCGGCGCCGCACACGTCGTCCGGTCGGGTTCCGACCGACAAGGGCTACCGGCTGTTCGTCGACCACCTCGCCGAGGTGCGTCCGCTCAGCCACGCGCAGCGGCAGGCGATCGAGGTGTTCCTGGGCGACTCGGTGGATCTGGACGACGTGCTCGTTCGCACGGTCCGTCTGCTCTCGCAGCTGACCAACCAGGTCGCCCTTGTTCAGTATCCGTCGGTGTCGCGGTCGCGGATCCGGCACATCGAGTTGGTGATGCTCGCTCCGCGCAGGCTGCTCAGTGTGCTCATCACCGACTCCGGCGCCGTCGAGCAGCGAACCATCGAGCTGTCGTCCGAACTGTCGGACGAAGACGTTGCCGAGATTCGCGGCGCGATCAACGGGGCGGCGGCCGGGCTGTCCCTCGCCGACGCCACCGCCAGGCTCTCGCAGCTACCGGATGCACTGACCGAGCGCACGCAGGCGCTGGTCGAGCCCGTGGCACTTGCTTTGATGGAGCAGATCGCCGCGAACCGCCAGGACAAACTGGTGATGGCGGGGGCTGCGAACCTGGTCCGCACCGAGCACGACTTCACGGGGAGCATCTACCCCGTCCTCGAAGCCATCGAGGAGCAGGTCGTGCTGTTGAAGCTGTTCGGTGAGATGGCCGGCGACCAGCACGGGGTGGCGGTGAGCATCGGGCGCGAGAATGCGTCGTTCGGGCTCGCGGAGACCTCTGTGCTGTCGAGCGGCTACACCGCCTCCGGTTCGGAGCTGGCGCGCCTCGGCGTGCTCGGCCCGCTCCGCATGGACTATTCGAGCAACATGGCCGCCGTTCGAGCGGTGGCCCGCTACCTCTCCCGCCTGCTCGGCGAATAAGACAACGAACACGAAGGAAAAGCCGTCTGTGGCCGACCACTACGAAGTCCTGGGCGTTGAGCGCAACGCCACTCCCGATGAGATCAAGAAGGCGTACCGCCGCCTCGCCCGCGAACTCCACCCGGACGTGAACCCGTCCACGGAGGCGTCGGAGCGGTTCAAGCTGGTGACGCATGCGTACGACGTGCTGAGCGACCCGCAGCAGCGCGAGCAGTACGATCTCGGACCCCAGGCCGGCTTCGGCGGGGGAGGCGGCCAGAACTTCGGCGGCTTCGGCGACATCTTCGAGACGTTCTTCGGCGGAGGCAGCCAGAGCCGCGGCCCGAAGTCGCGCAGGGAGCGTGGCCAGGATGCGTTGCTGCGCGTGGAGGTCGACCTCGACGAGGTCATCTTCGGCACGCACCGCGACCTCGAGGTCGACACCGCGATCGTCTGCGAGACCTGCAACGGGTCGTGCTGCCAGCCGGGCACCGCTCCCGTCACCTGCGACATCTGTCACGGCACCGGCAGCATTCAGCGTTCCGTGCGCTCGCTGCTCGGCAACGTGATGACCTCCTCGCCGTGCGGCACCTGCCGCGGCTACGGCACGGTCATCGCGACCCCGTGTGTCACCTGCCAGGGTCAGGGCCGTGTCCGCGCACGCCGCACCGTCCCCGTCGACATCCCCGCCGGTGTAGACACGGGTCTGCGCCTACAGATGCCGGGCAGCGGCGAGGCCGGACCGGCCGGCGGCCCGAACGGCGACCTCTACCTGGAGATCAAGGTCAAGCACGACGACGTCTTCAGCCGTGACGGCGACGATCTGCTCTGCACCCTGGAGGTGGCGATGACGGATGCGATCCTCGGCACCACCGCCACGGTGAAGGCGCTCGACGGCGACATCAAGCTGGAGCTGAAGGCGGGCATCCAGAGCGCGGACATCATCTCGGTGAAGGACCGCGGCATCACGCACCTGCGCGGCAACGGGCGCGGAGATCTTCGCGTGGGCATCCAGGTGGTCACCCCGACCAAGCTGGACCACAAGGAGCGCGAGCTGATTAAACAGTTCGCTGCCACCCACAAGCAGGCGGACCCGTCGCTCGCGCGGTTCCAGCAGGGCTTGTTTGCGAAGCTGCGCGACCGCTTCCTGAACGTCTGAGCAATCGATGAGTTCGCTCTATCTGCGTGAGGACCTCGACGACGTCACGGTCGGCGGACGCCTGACGATCACCGGCGCGGAGGCGAAGCACGCGGCGACGGTGAACCGCACGCGCCCCGGCCAGTCTGTCTTGATCGGCAACGGCCGGGGGCTCGTGGCCTCCGGTGAGGTGATCGAGGCAACGAACGCCGCGCTGACCATCGACGTGGACGTGGTGGAGCGCGTCGAGCGCGCCGCCCCGGCGATCACGCTCGTGCAGGCTCTCGCCAAGGGCGACAGGGACGAACTCGCCATCCAGGCAGCCACCGAGCTGGGGGTGGATGCGGTGGTCCCGTGGTCCGCGAGCCGTTCCGTCTCCCGCTGGGAGGGGCCGAAGGTCGCCAAGGGCCGCGAACGCTGGGCGACCATCGTGCGCGAAGCCGCCAAGCAGTCGATCCGTGCCTGGGTGCCGGAGGTCGGCGAGCTGGCGTCCACGAAGCAGGTGGCGGCGCTGTGCGCGGGGGCGCGCGTACTGGTGCTGGAGCCCGACGCGGATGCGAAGCTGACCGACATACAGCAGGACGGGCGGCCGCTCGTGCTCGTCGTCGGCCCGGAGGGCGGGATCGCGCCGTCCGAGCTCGACGCGTTCCGCGACGCGGGCGCCGAACTCGTGCGGCTCGGCTCGACGGTGCTGCGCACCTCGACCGCCGGGCCCGCCGCTCTTGCCGTGCTGAACGCTGCGCTGGGGCGCTGGTAGCCCCGTCGCTGAGGAGTGCCTCCCTGGGGTCGGTCGAGCGTGATCGCCCAGCGGTGCGTGGTCAGCGGTCGGGGTAGGGGGTGATCGTCGGGGTGTCGGTCGGGTGGTACGGGTCGGGTTCGAGCATGTCGAATTCGCGGTAGCCGGTGGGTCCGGCGAACATGTCCAGGGTGGGGTCGGTAGAGCACTCGGTGTAGGTCTTGAGAACGAAGAACACGTCCTGCCCGATCACTCCGGCAGCAAGGGTTCCGTCTGCGCGATCCGCACGGATCTGAGTGAAATGGTTGCCGCCTGGCGCGGTGATCGTGGGGATCACGGTGCTGACGGTGTAACCCAGTTCCGCCCAGTAGTCACCCATCAAGTTCGCGAACGCCACGGGATCGCCGACGGGTGCGTGGAAGAGCGGTGCATCAAAGCGCTGGCGTGTCTCGCCTCTGGAGGTGGAGCATCGGGAGCCCAGGAATTCATCCGTTTCCGGATTCCATGGAATGGCGTCGGGCTGTGTGTCGTACGCCCACCCGTCGGGGAAGCCGGAGGCGGCCATTGCAGCGGTGGCGTCGGCGATGAGCTGCGCTCGGAGTTGCTGTCCGGTTTTCTGGGGTCCGGGATCGGTGGGAGTGGTCATGGTGCAACCTCCAAGGGTGAGCGTGGCGACGATGGCAAAGAGGGCTGGAGTGCGGATGGTGGTCTGGCTCATGTGTCTTCTCAGAGTCGGGGACCCCGGCTGGTCTCGGCGATCAGGTCCGCGATCTCGTTGTGCTTGTCTGCCGAGCGGGTGGTGTCGGTGAGGCCCCCGTTCACGTTGTGAGGTTGTCCGGAGGTGGTTGCAGCGATGTTGTGCAGCGATTGAGTGTCAAGGTCGTAGTAGCCGTGTCCTGCGGAGGGGATGGTGTTGAGGGTCAGCGGTCCGCTGTTACGTTCTCTGCCCTTTTCGCCGAGGGGGTTGTGTCCGTCGACCCGTTTCAGGTCCTTTCCGTCGCCGTCGGAGGAGAAGGCTTCGGCTCCGCCGATGGCGCGGCTTCTTGGATCCGCCACCGCCGGGTTGGGTTCGGCACGTCCGGAGACGGAGGAGCCGAGCGGGGCGAGGCCGTCGGCGGTGGCCGCGGTGGTGTAGAGGTGGTCGGCGCGAATCGCGGACAGCGACGGCACCAGGTCCGTGTCGATTCCGGCGGAGCCGACCATCACGAACGCGTCGATCCGGGTGTGGACCAAGGTCAGCGCGGCCGCGGCCATCGTGGTGCCGTAGGAGTGGGCGGTGACAGTGATCGGCGACGCGCCCGGCCCGAATACGTCGCGGGTGGCCGCGTTTCCGTCGAGCTCGGCAGCGAACCGCGGCGCCCCCTTTTTTGCCGAGATGCTGAGGTTGACTCCGACGAGGTCCGGGTTGTCGTACTCCAGCCACGCGATCACCCCAGGACGGCCGACGTCAAGTTCCTTCTGGGCGCGGTAGAGGTTTTTGGCGGCGTCAGTCCAATCATCAAGAGCGTCCTTGGCCCCGAAGCCCATGCCACCCGCGCACCAAGTCGTATTCTGACAAGCGTCGAGGTCGCCGTAGCCGACAGCGACCATCGGAGGTTCGCTGAAGAGGTTGAACGCCACCAACCGCACTGGTGTGCCGCGAGAGGGCGCTTCCAACGCCCGCTCCATCTTCTTCAGCACAGCACGCTGATCGTCCGTCAGGTGTGGGTTCTTCTCCGCCTGCGCCAGGCTGATGCGGTTGGCACGGTCACGATCCGTGTACGGCATCCCGGGCAGATTCCCGAGAATCCCCGGCGCAACCGCGAGGAGCTGGTCCCGCACCTCCACCGGGAGACCGTTCCACCAGCCGGCGACCGCCTCTGGGTTCGGAGGGGTGTCCCAGAACTGCTGCTGGAGTGTCGCATCGCCGGTGAGCAGCGTGGCGAGCTCGTCCGGGGTAAGTCGATGCAGCAAGGTCATCAGCGCGACGTCGCTCCCGCGCCCGGCCGCATCGATCGTGCCGAGCTTGCTCGCGCCGGACGCGAAGTCCTTCAGGTCCGTCGCGGTGGCGTGAGCGATGGCGCCGGTCCTGGCGGCCTCCAGCCCGCGAACGAAGATCGCCTCCGCGTGCTCGTACTCCCGCTTCGCGTCCTGTCCGTGCCCGCGCGCGTCAGCCAGCCGCGCCTCGGCGTCCTCGAGGCTGTGCTGCGCCCTGACCAGGTCATCGTGTGCTTCTTCGGCATGGCGCCGCGCCGTCAGGAGCTCCGTCCCCGTCGAATGGTCATCGTGCGACGACGCTCTCTGCAGCGTCTCCAGACTCTCCAGCAGCGCGGCGTGATCGCCGGTGAGCGTACACACCACAGCCTGGGCGATGGCGATATCGCGTTCGGCGTCTTCCGCAGAGCGCAGCGCCTGGTCGGCGGAGTACTGCGTGGAGAACATCGCGTCCGCCCACACCCTCGCCGCGGCACCCGCCTCGCCGTGGCTCGCTAGACTGTGCTCGCACCGTCTGCGACCACCCGCAACCGCTCACGGAACGCCTCCGCAGCGAGACCGGACCAGGCGTGAACGTCGACGATCGCCACCGTCTCGTTCATCTTCTCGGCTCGCACCCGATAGCGCTCCGAATGCGCCTGCAATTCTGACATCCACGCTGTGACCGCACCAGGAATCCCCGGGGTCGGATCATCGTGGAACATCAACGGCGACCAATCTCGTCCGTCAGAACGCATGAACGCCACCGCCGAATCGTCGGGCGTCGTCGGCATCGCGGCTGGTGTACGCATCCGCCGCCGAACGCAGCACCGTCGCCAGGGCATCCGAACTCTGCGTCACAGCCGACCGTCCGGTGGTCCAGTAGTCGGCGAACTCCTCGAAAGCCGCGTCTGACTGCACCGACCCGAGGTCGCCGGGGCCGAACCTCCGGCCCCGAGGATCCTGCTCGGTTGCTGACAGGGCGGTCGCCCCCGCCCGCAGGCGAGTCGGATCAATCGTCACTTTTGACATGACACACACTGTATCCGCAACGCCAATGTGAAATGTTTGGCCGCGCGTGATCATTACGCTTCTGGCAGACTCCGCCGACGGCTGCCGCACTGCGGGGACGCACGAATAGAATGGAACACATGGAAACCGAGCAGCCTTCGATCTTCTCCCGCATCATCGCGGGGGAGATCCCGGCCGACATCGTCTACGACGGCGAGCGCATCATCGCGTTCCGCGACATCGCGCCCAAGGCACCCGTCCACCTGCTCGTGGTGCCGAAGACGCAGCAGTACCGCGACGTCGTGGAGCTCGCCGCTGGCGACCCTGCGCTGCTCGCCGAGCTGGTCGCGACGGCGAAACGACTCGCCGAGGAACACGCGGACGGCGATTTCCGTTTGATCTTCAACACAGGGGCGAACGCCGGACAGACCGTGTTCCACGTCCACGCCCACGTTCTGAGCGGAGAGCTCGAGGAAGGAAGCCTTGCCGACTAGCGAATCAACGCCGGCCGCCGGAGAGCCGACGGCGGAGTCCGAAGCGCGGCTGCACGTCGACGGCGTGCAGATGGTGCGGTTGCTCGGTCCGCAGGACCGGCTGCTGACCACCCTGGAGCGGCAGTATCCGCTGGTCAGCGTGCACGTGCGCGGCAACGAGATCTCCCTGACCGGCGACGCCGTGCAGGTCGAGGCCGCCCGCCGGTTGATCGAGGAGTTGCTGCTGATGGTGCGCAACGGCCAGGAGATCAGTCCGGCCGAGGTGACCAGTTCGGCCAGGATGCTCGACACCGGGCTGAACCTGAGCCCGTCGGATGTGCTGAGCCAGGCGATCCTGACCGCACGCGGCAAAGCGATCAGGCCGAAGACGCTCGGTCAGAAGGAGTACGTCGACGCGATCGACCACAACACGATCGTGTTCGGCATCGGTCCGGCGGGAACGGGCAAGACCTACCTCGCGATGGCGAAGGCCGTGCAGGCGCTCCAGCGCAAAGAGGTCAGCAGGATCATCCTGACCCGTCCGGCCGTGGAGGCCGGCGAACGCCTCGGCTACCTGCCTGGCACGCTCACCGACAAAATCGACCCGTATCTGCGTCCGCTCTACGACGCGCTCAACGAGATGATGGACCCCGACCTCGTGCCGAAGCTCCTCGCGGCGGGCACGATCGAGGTCGCCCCGCTGGCCTACATGCGCGGTCGCACCCTGAACGACTCGTTCATCGTGCTCGACGAGGCGCAGAACACCACGCCGGAGCAGATGAAGATGTTCCTCACCCGGCTCGGTTTCGGGTCGCGGATGGTCGTCACCGGCGACATCACGCAGGTGGACCTGCCGACCGCGGCGAGCGGGCTGCGGCTGGTCACGCGCGTCCTCAAAGACATCGACGACATCCACTTCGCGCGGCTCACGAGCGACGACGTCGTCCGGCACACGCTGGTCGGCCGCATCGTGGACGCGTACACCGAGTACGACGCGCAGAAGCAGGCCTTGCACTACGAGCGCGAGCAGGCGGCGGAGTTCGCCAACCGCGCAGAACGCCGCTCGTCCATCCCGCGCGACCGCTTCCCCAAACGACGTTAGGCCCGGCCCATGAGTATCGAAGTCAACAACGAGTCGGCCATCCCGGTAGACGAGGCCGCCCTGCAGCGGCTCGCCGGGTACGCGTTCGACATCATGCACGTGCATCCGGATGCGGAGCTCGCGATCGTCCTGGTGGATGAGGCGGCCATGGAGCAGCTGCACGTGCAGTGGATGGACGAGCCCGGTCCGACGGACGTCCTCAGCTTCCCGATGGACGAGCTTCGCCCCGGCACAGAGGAGGAGCCTGCCCCCGCCGGCCTCCTCGGCGATGTCGTGCTCTGCCCGCAGGTCGCCCAGGCCCAGGCGGAGACCGCCGGGCACTCCCTGATGGAGGAGCTCCTGCTGCTGACGACGCACGGCATCCTGCACCTGCTCGGCTTCGATCACGCCGAGCCGGCGGAGGAGCGCGAGATGTTCGGCATCCAGCGCGACATCCTGGTGGGTTTCTCCCGCTACGACCGACAGCGATAGGCACCGGATGCTCGCAACGCTGTTCTTCATCGTCGCGTTCCTGCTCGTCGCTTTCGGCGGCCTGATGGCCGCTGTGGACTCCGCCCTGTCTGTGCAGTCCAGGAACGACATCGCCGAGCTGGCGGAGACGTCGAGGGCGAAGAAGTCGCTGCTCGCCATCGCCGCCGACCCCGGCGCGCATTTCAACGCGATCAACTTCAGCAGGATCACCGCGGAGACGACGGCGGCCGTGCTCGTCACGCTCGCCTTCGAGCAGATCTTCGAGGAGTGGTGGATCTCGCTGCTGCTCTCCGCCCTCATCATGACGGCGGTGTCGTTCGTGCTCGTCGGGGCGAGCCCGCGCAGTGTCGGCCGCGCCAACTCCACGATGCTGTTGCGGCTGACCGCTCCGCTCGTGCGGTTCATCCGGGTGATCCTCGGGCCGATCGCGGGTGGGCTGGTCGCCCTGGGCAACAGGGTGACGCCGTCGCGCGCCCGGTCTGCGCCGGTCGCGAGCGAGGAGCAGCTGCTCAGCATCGTCGACGAGGCGACCGAGTTCGACGTGCTCGAGGAGGACGACCGCGAGCTGATCCATTCGATCTTCGAGTTCAACGAGACCGTTGTGCGCGAGGTGATGATCCCGCGCACCGACATGGTCACGATCGACACATCTGCGAGCCTCGGCACGGCAATGGGACTGTTCTTCAGCAAGGGCGTCTCGCGGGTGCCGGTGATCGACGGCGACCCCGACGAGGTCGTGGGTGTTCTCTACCTCCGGGATGCCGCGAAGCTCAGCTTCGAGAGCCCGCTCGGGGCCGACCAGATCACGATGGGCGACATCGCGCGCCCACCGCTGTTCGTGCCGGAGTCGCAGAAGGCGGATGAGCTGCTGCGGCAGATGCAGCTGGAGTCCAACCACCTGGCGATGGTGGTGGACGAGTACGGCGGCATCGCCGGGCTGGTCACGCTGGAAGACCTGATCGAGGAGCTCGTCGGCGACATCTCCGACGAGTACGACCACGAGGTCGAACTGGTGCAGCGGATCGGAGACGGCCGCTACCGCGTCAGCACGCGCCTGCCGCTCGACGAGCTCGGCGAACTTTTCGACCTGGAGATCGAGGACGACGACGTCGACAGCGTCGGCGGGCTCGTCGCCAAAGCGCTCGGCCGGCTGCCGGAGGTGGGGTCCACCGCAGCCAGCCACGGCCTGCGGTTCACCGTCGACCGGACAGAGGGCCGCCGCAAACACGTCACCACTGTGCTCGTCGAACGCGACGCCGCACTGATCTCGGCGCCAGGGGCGCCGGAAGAGGAGAACCACTCGTGAACGACTTCCATGCCGGCTTCGCGTCGTTCGTCGGCCGTCCCAACGTCGGCAAGTCCACCCTGACCAACGCGCTCGTGGGGGAGAAGGTGGCGATCACCTCGTCCAAGCCGCAGACCACCCGCCGCGCCATCCGAGGGATCGTGCACCAGAAGAACGGGCAGCTGATCCTTGTGGACACCCCGGGCATCCACCGGCCGCGCACCCTGCTGGGCGAACGGCTCAACTCGCTCGTGCAGTCGACGCTCGGCGATGTGGACGTGATCGGCTTCTGCGTCCCCGCCGACGAGAAGATCGGACCGGGCGACCGGTTCATCAACGACCAGCTCAACGAGTACCCGCGCGCCAAGAAGGTCGCGATCGTGACCAAGATCGACGCGGCGAGCAAGGCGGCCGTCGCCGAGCAGCTGCTCGCGGTGTCCGAGCTGCGCGAGTGGGAGGCGATCGTGCCGTTGTCGGCGACCAGCCACATCCAGTTGGACACGCTCACCACCGAGCTGATGCGACTGCTCCCGCTGTCGCCTGCCCCGCTCTACCCGTCGGATGCGGTGACGGACGAGGGCCTGGAGGACCGGATCTCGGAGTACATCCGCGAGGCGGTGCTCGAGGGCGTCGAAGACGAGCTGCCCCACTCGCTCGCCGTCACCATCGACGACATCATCGAGCGCGACGACAAAGACCTGGTGGAGGTGTACGCCAACCTGTTCGTCGAGCGGGACAGCCAGAAGGCGATCGTCATCGGCAAGGGCGGCAGCCGCATCAAGGAGGTCGGCGCGACCGCCCGCAAGCCGTTGAGGAGCTGCTCGGCAAGCACGTGTTCCTGTCGATCAGGGTCAAGGTGGCCAAGGACTGGCAGCGCGACCCGAAGCAGCTCGGTCGCCTCGGGTTCTGAGTTCCCGCGTGGCGGAACAGCGCGGGACCGCGTACATCCCTGGGATGAATTCCGCGGCTGAGCGCGGTCCGGCGACCCTCCGCCCCGTACCGTAGAGGGATGCCGTACCGTGCCCGCCTGGTGGAGAGGATCATCCCGTACCGCTGGGTCCTCGAACCAGCGCTCGGGGTGGTGCTCTTCCTCGCCTGGCTGATCACGGGCCTGCCGTTCGAGTTCCAGTCGGCGCTCGCGCTCACCTTCTACAGCGCCGCCGTCGCCCTCTCGCGGGTGCTTCCGCCCGTCTCGCTTGGATTGCTCTGGCTGGCCGTTCTGCTGGAGACGACGGAGTCGGTGTCGATGCCGATGCCGTTCCGGGTGATCTCGGCGGTCGCCGTCCTGATCGCGGTGTTCGGGATCGCGTCGCACTCGGGGCGGGTGGTGCGCTGGCTGGACTTCGCGTCGGCGGTCCTCATCGCACCGCTCCTCGCCTACCTGTTCACGGTGCGCGGCGAGTTGAAGTTCCCGCTGATCGGCCCGGTGATCGGCGGCTACTACACGAGCCAGGGCGTCGGGCTGCTGCTGATGAGCCTGCTGCTCGCCGTGACGTTCGTGGCCGGCTGGCTGCTCGGCTTCCTCGTCGCCCGCCAGCGCGCGATCGGCGCGACGGCCGGCGTCGTGGACGGCGTGGCGGGAGGCAACAGGTCTGTACTCGTCTGGCTGGCGTCGTCGGGAGGAACACCGGTCTCTGACAACGACCCGAACAGGACGGGGCTGGTCCGTCGCCTCACCAGGCGACAGCTGACCTTCGACATCGCCGGCGCAGCCGCCTTCGCCGTGCTCTGCCTGCCGCTCGACTCCGCCGGCCTGTTCGGCACGGACGGCCCGGGAGGCGCGCGGTCGGCGATCGTGATCGTGATCGGCTTCACGGTGGCCGTCGCCGTGCGCCGGATCTCGCCGGCCGTCGCCCTCGCCATCGCCTGGCTGACCGCCGTGCTGCAGATGACGACCGGGCACAGCATCCAGTTCAGCGATGTCGGGATCCTGGTGGTGCTGTACGCGACGGCCGCATACGGCGATCGGATCGTGCGCTGGTCCGGCCTCATCTCGGCCGGGCTCGGTGCTGTCGTGGCCGCGCTGTACCTCTCGCTCACCGCCGCCCTGAACCAGACCTACCTCGACCTGCTGTCCGGCGCCATTTCGCGCCTGGCTCTGGAATTCGTCTTCCTGATCGTGGTGAGCGCCACGGTCCTGGGATTGTCGTGGGTGCTCGGCCTGCTGATGCGCACCTGGCGCAACGCCAGAGTGTCCCGCCGCGCGCAGGTGGTCGCCGAGTTCGACAGGGCGAAAGCGGTCGAGGACGTCGTGGTCGAGCAGGAGCGCACCCGCATCGCCCGTGACATGCACGACGTCGTCGCCCACTCGCTCGCCGTCGTGATCGCGCAGGCGGATGGCGCGCGCTACGCCAGGCACGCCGATCCTGACTCCGTTGACGAAGCGCTCAAGACCATAGCCTCCACCGCGCGCTCGGCCCTCGGCGACGTGCGCGTGCTGCTCGCCGAACTGCGCCACGCCCAGCCGGAAGGGCCGCAGCCGTCGCTCGACGACCTCGACCGCACCGTGGAGCAGGTCCGTGCCGCCGGGCTCGACGTCGGCGTCGAGCGCATCGGCGATCCGGGGATGCTCGGCTCGGCCCAGCAGATCGCCGCATACCGGATCGTGCAGGAGGCGCTGACGAACGCCCTCCGGCACGGAGACACCAGCCTGCCAGCCACCGTCGTCCTCGCCGAAGTCGCCCAGCGCGACGGAGTGCGTGGCGTCGCGATCACCGTGAGGAACTCCATGAAGACCCTGACCGTCGACACCCCGTCCACCGGAGCGCTGCCGCGCATCGGGCACGGCCTGCCAGGGATGCGCGAGCGCGCGTCGCTCGCGGGCGGGAGCCTCGCCGCGGGTCCCGCCGACGGCGACTTCCTGGTGAGCGCGTTCCTCCCGGCGGGGGAGAAGGCATGAGCGGCGGGACGGCGGACGCCGTGACCACCCGCATCCGGGTGCTGCTGGTGGACGATCAGCCCCTGTTCCGCGCCGGTGTCAGAATGCTCGTCGGTTCGCAGGCCGACCTGGAGTTCGTCGGGGAGGCCGCCAACGGCGAGGAGGGCGTGCAGCTCGCCCGCGACACGGCGCCGGACGTGGTGCTGATGGACATCCGGATGCCCGTGATGGACGGGATCGCGGCGACCACCGAGATCGTCGAGAGCGCAGCACGGGAGGGACGCCGGGCTCCGCGCATCGTCGTGCTGACGACGTTCGACCTGGACGAGGCGGCGGCGCGAGCCATCCGGGGAGGCGCGAGCGGGTTCGTCCTGAAGGACGCCGAGCCGGAATTCCTCCTCGCGGCGATCCGCACGGTGCACGCCGGCAGCGCGGTGATCGCCGCCGGAGCGACGCGCGAGCTGTTCCAGTACTTCTCCTCCAGCGAGCCGGTGAAACCGCAGCCGGAGGAGTTCGGCACCCTCACCGCGCGGGAGCGGGAGATCTTCGTGCTCGCCGCGCGCGGTCTCAGCAACGCGGAGATCGCGTCGACCGAGTATCTGAGTGAGGCGACGGTGAAGACGCACATCAGCCGCATCCTGAGCAAGCTCGGGCTGCGCGACCGCGTGCAGATGGTCGTCTACGCGTTCGAGCACGGGCTGACCTCCGGCGAGTGAATCACCCTGGGCGATTCACAGCCGATGATCATCCTTCCGGCTGACACGGGATAGCCCCACCGCCCGATCCGGCGGGTGCCACCGGATCCCTAGCGTGGGGAGCATGGACAACATCAGCAGCGAGACCGTCACCTCCGCGCACTCGACGATCCGGCCGGACGAGCAGCTCGTCGCGCGTGTGATCGACGCCACCAAGTCGTACGGAACCGGCGCGGGGACGGTGAACGCGCTCGACGGTGTCACCCTCGGCATCCCGGCCGGCCGCTTCACGGCGATCATGGGACCGAGCGGCTCCGGCAAGTCCACGCTGATGCACGTGATGGCCGGTCTCGATACGGTGACGGGCGGCCAGGTGTTCCTGGGGGACACCGAGATCACCAGCCTCGGGGATGCGGAACTCACCGTCCTGCGGCGCCGCCGCGTCGGGTTCGTCTTCCAGTCGTTCAACCTGGTGCCGACGCTCGACGTCGCCGCGAACATCCGGTTGCCGTTCGAGCTCGACGGCCGCCGCCCGACCAGGACGCAGGCCGAGTGGATCGATCACCTGATCGACTCGCTCGGGCTCCGCGGCAGGCTCACCCACCGCCCGCACGAACTGTCCGGCGGCCAGCAGCAGCGCGTCGCCATCGTGCGCGCGCTCGGCACCCGGCCGGACCTCATCTTCGCCGACGAGCCGACGGGCAACCTGGACTCCCGCACCGGGCGCGAGGTGCTCACGCTGCTCGCCGAGGCGAGCAGCACATACGGTCAGAGCATCGCAATGGTCACGCACGACCCGATCGCCGCGAGCTACGCCGACCGCATCGTGTTCCTCGCCGACGGCCGGGTCGCCGCCGAGCGGGACAAGTCCGCCGCCGAGGAGATCTCGTCGTACATGCTCGGCATGGAGCAGCACGCATGAGCCGGCCGTTCTCGGCGTTCCGCGCGAACGCCCGCGACCACCGCGCGAGCATCCTGGTCGCGGCCCTCAGCTCGGCGTTCGGCGTCGCGCTGCTGTCGACGACCGGTGTGTTGTCCGCATACATCGCAAGCAGCCAGGTGGGGGAGCACGGCTCCGTCGGAGTGGCGCTCGGCATCGTGGCCGCGGTGTTCTTCATCATCGCCGTGTATGTCGGCGCCATCGTGACCACGAACACCTTCGCGACCGTGATCGCTGGACGCACCCGCACGATCGCGCTGCTGCGCCTGATCGGTTCGAGCGCCCGTACGCAGCGACGCTCCGTGGCGAGCGAGGGGTTCGCCGTCGGCGTGATCGGCTCCCTGATCGGGGGCGCCGCCGCTGCGGTGCTCGCCCTAGCGGGTGTGCGGCTCTTCGTCGCGCTCGGCGTGCTGCCGGATGTGCTGTACCCCGTCATCACCCCGGCGCTGCTGGCTCCCGTCGCCGTGGTGATCGTGACCACCTGGCTCGCCTCCTGGGTGGGCAGCAGGCGCGTGCTCACCGTCACGCCTGTCCAGGCGCTGGGAGCGGCAGAGGAGCGGCCGGCCGCCGCCGTCCGCCGCGCGGGACGCCTCGTCGTCGCGACCATCCTGATCGTCGCCGGGCTCGGCCTGCTCGTGTGCGGGCTGCTGCTCGGACTCGGCGTGTTCGCGCGCACCGGCTTCCCGATCGCGAGCGGCTACGGCGTGCTGATCGCGCTGCCTGGCGGCGTGCTCTCGTTCACCGGGATCGTGCTCGCTGCGCCCTTCTTCATGCCGGGCGTGCTGCGCCTGGCCGGTTTGCTGTTCAGCAGGGAGCGGCCGGGCGGCTCGCCGCGGCCAACGCCGTGCGCAACCCGGAGCGCAGTTCGAGGACGGCCATCGGCCTGGTGATCGGCGTCACACTCGTGACGATGTTCGTCGTCGCCGCGCAGTCGTACCTGGCGATGATCCGTCAGGCGTCCCAGAACCAGCCGGAGCTGTATGCGGGGGCTGAAAGTGTCCTCACGGTCACCATGCTGGTGTTCAGCATCCTGGTCGGCTTCTCCGCGATCATCGCCGCGGTCGGTGTGATCAACAGTCTGTCGCTCAGCGTGCTGCAGCGGCGAAGGGAGCTCGGCCTCCTGCGGG
The DNA here is from genome assembly GCF_058244615.1 of Leifsonia sp. McL0627. Lineage (NCBI taxonomy): Bacteria > Bacillati > Actinomycetota > Actinomycetes > Micrococcales > Microbacteriaceae > Leifsonia > Leifsonia sp. McL0627. The sequence goes on along the minus strand of NZ_JBZCGM010000003.1, from coordinate 1,223,519 downwards.
CGCTGGGCTTCAGCGCATCGCAGGTCAGGAGGATGATCCTCGCGGAGAGCGCTCAGGTGACGATCGCTGCCGTGATCACCGGGCTGATCCTCGGGACGGCGTACGGCTGGGTGGGTGCGCAATCGCTGCTGGCGAGCATCCCGGGCGGAGGGTTGCAGGCGCCGGTGCTTCCGTGGGGGTTCATCGGGCTCATCGTCGCGGCGTCGGCGATCCTCGCCGTGCTCGCGTCCGTCGCACCGACCAGGAGGGCGACGGCGGTCGCTCCCGTCGCCGCTCTCGCCGTCGACTGACCGCGTGGCTCGGCTCCGTGGGACCTCGGAGAATGCTGAATGTGGGCATTAGCTCAGCTTTCCGCGGCCTGAACGCCCCATAATCGAACCGCTCGTCCGTCCGTGAGAGGAACCGCCCTGAACTGGCTCATGACCCTGCGCATCGACAAACCACCGTTCCTGGTGACCCTCGATGTGCTGGCCGCCGTCTTCGTGCTGTACCTGCTGGTGCGCCCGACACTCAAACGCACCATCATCGGCGTCCTGGCCGCGATCGCCGGAGCCGGCGTCGGCTGGCTCGCCACGTGGCTGCTGATCGACGTTCTCGACGTCTTCGGGGTCGCGCTGACGCCGGTGACCAGGATGTGGGCGGTGCTGGCGTTCGCCGGGATCGGGCTGGCGATCGCCAACCTGTTCCGCTCGCGCTGGTGGAGGAAGGTCGTCGCCGTCCTGAGCATCCCGGTGTTCGTCGCGACGGCGGGAGCGGGCATCAACGTCGACTTCGGCGAGTACGGCGACCTCAACGACGTGCTCGGCGTCGTGCCGTACTCCGCGCTCTCCTTCCACGCTGAACGCGGAGAGGTGGCGGACATCGGAACGGACTACGCGTCCACCTGGACGCCGCCCGCGAGCATCCCGGCGAAGGGGAAGATCGGCGTGGTGCGCATCCCGGCCACCGAGTCCGGCTTCGTCGCCAGGAAGGCTGTCGTGTACCTTCCCCCTGCGGCGCTCACCGCGCATCCACCTGTGCTGCCCGTGCTGTACGCGTTCTCCGGGCAGCCGGGTGCTCCGGCCGACGTCTTCACCGCAGGGCGCATCGGCCAGACGATGGATGCGTTCGCCGCGCAGCACGGCGGCATTGCGCCGATCGTGGTCGCCGCCGACCAGCTCGGCGGCCCTGGGCGCAACCCGATGTGCGTCGACTCGAAGGCGTTCGGCAACTCGGCCACGTACCTGCTGAAAGATGTCCCGTCCTGGATCAAGAGCCATTTCCGCGTCAGCAGCGACCCGGCGGCGTGGGGCGTCTTCGGCTACTCGCAGGGCGCGACCTGCGCGGTCCAGTTCCTCACAGGCCACCCGTCGGTGTTCGGCTCCGCGCTCGCGTCGTCGAGCGAACTCGGTCCCATCCTCGGGAACCGCGCATCCACCATCGCCTCTGGATTCGCGGGGTCGGCCGCCGCCTTCGACGCAGCCCAGCCTGCGCAGCTGATGACGGAGCACGCTCCCTATGAGAACTCGGTGCTGATCCTCGGCGTCGGCCAGAACGACGCGAAGTACACTGCGTTCGCCAGAACACTCGACGCCGACGCGACGACGGCCGGAATCCGCACCAGGCTGCTCGTCTCGCCCGGCACAGCGCACGATTGGAACACAGTGCGGTACTCCCTGCGGAACGGCTTCCCCGACATCGCGAAACACATGGGGCTGACGCCGTGACCACCGACGCAAAAGCGCCGGGCACGCCGCCGGACGCGCCGCCTGGCACGCCGGGCACGCCTGCGTCCGCCGCCGTCGGACGCTTCGCGCGCCGTGTCGGCCGCCTGATCGCCACGCACCCGTTCACCGCAGGGATGACCGCGCTCATCCTGGTGCTCGCGCTGGTCACCGGGCCGATCCACGGGCCGCGGCGCCCGTTGCACATCTGGCTCGGCACCGGCCCTGGCCCGCTGGTCGACGGGCACTGGTGGTCGCCGATCACCTCCGTGCTGTTCGCGGACGACCTCGCAGAGCTCATCGTCGCCCTCATCCTGACCGTGGTGCTGGTAGGGGCCGCCGAGCAGCTCATGGGCACCTGGCGCACGGCGGTGTCGTACTTCGCGACGGCCGTCATCGGCACCGTCGGCGGCATCGCGTTCCAGCTTCTCGCCTCCTCGACGGGGGAGATGTGGGCGCGCAACGTCCACAACCTTGTGGTGCTCGACGTCTTTACCGCCATCGGCGGCACGATCATGGCAGCGAGCGCGTTCGCCGGTGCACTGTGGCGCAGGCGCATCCGGGTGCTGACCGTGCTGATCGCGGTGATGTACCTGCTGTACTCAGGGATGCCGTCCGATGTGTACCGGTTGCTCGCCGTGCTCGCCGGACTGGGGCTCGGTGTGCTCCTCCGGCCCGGCGGCCGGATCGGTGGCTGGGTTCGCAGCTCTCATCACGAAATCCGGGTGCTGCTGGCGTCCGCCGTCACGATCACTGCCATTGGCCCGGTGATCGGGCTGCTGACCACTTCGCGTTACGGACTGCTGTCTCCGATCGCGCTGCTCTTCAGCTCGGACGTGCCGGCCAAGGGCAGTGTGCTGGAGCGGTGTCAGGCGTTCGCGGTGACGAGGCAGTGCGTGCACGACCTCACCATCGAACGCATCAACGGCCTCGGGCCGATTCTGCTCTCCGTCCTCCCGTTGCTCGTGCTGCTCGTGGCTGCGTACGGCCTGCTGCGCGGCAATCGGTTCGCGCTCTGGCTCGCCGTGTCGGTGAACGTCCTGCTCACAGTGCTCTCCGCCCTCTACTTCGGCATCCTGCCGCTCGCCGGCGCCCCGCGCCCGCACCTCGGAGCGCGCTACTGGGAGGTCACCGCGATCCTGGCGCTGTCGGCTCTGCTGCCGCTCGCCATCGCCATCGTGCTGATCTCGTTCCGGCAGCACTTCCCCGTCCGTCCGCCCGCTCGCGCGGTGCGGCGCTATGTGCTCGTCGTCCTGGTCTCGGGCATCGCGCTGGCCTCGCTCTATGTGCTGGTCGGCTACCTGCAGAAGGACACCGGCTTCACCAGACCGCTCGACCTGAGCGACCTGCTCGACAACGTGCTCGAGCGGTTCGTGCCCGTCAACTTCCTGCGGAGGGAGCCGGTGCAATACCTGCCGACCACGCCGCTCGCGACCTTCGTCTACCGCAACATCGGTACGGTGTTCTGGCTGATCGTGATCATCGGTGCGATCTGGGTGATGCGAGGACGCACCTCCTGGCGGTCGAAGACCACCGACGCCGCCCGCGTACGCAGCCTGCTGGAGCACGGCGGAGGGGACGCGATCTCGTTCATGGCCACCTGGCCGGGGAACGACTACTGGTTCGACCCGACGGACGGCCGCGCCATCGCATACCGGGTCGTCGGCCGGATCGCCATCACGACCGGAGGGCCGTTCGGCGCGGCGCCGCCGCACGACCGCTCCATCGACCGGTTCGCCCGGTTCTGCGACGACAACGGCTGGACGCCGGTGTTCTACAGCGTGGATGCGGACCTCCAGCCGCTCTTCGATGCTATGGGCTGGTCGACGATGGTCGTGGCGGAGGAGACGGTCATCAAGCCACAGGAGTGGCAGACCACCGGCAAGAAGTGGCAGGATGTGCGCAGCTCGATCAGCAGGGCGCAGCGCGCCGGCATCCGTGCCGAGTGGACGACATACCAGGCGCTGCCGCTGAGCGCCGCCGTGCAGCTCTCCGACATCTCGGAGCAGTGGGTGGCGGAGAAGGACCTGCCAGAGATGGGCTTCACGCTCGGCGGTCTCGACGAGCTGCGCGATCCGGCGGTGATGCTGATGCTCGCCGTCGACGAATCCGGTCGCATCGAGGGCGTGACCAGCTGGCTGCCCAGTTACCGTAACGGTCTCGTGGTCGGCTGGACGCTCGACTTCATGCGCAGGCGCCCCGGCAGCATCAACGGCGTGATGGAGTTCCTGATCGCCGAAGCCGCGACCAGGATGCGCGACGAGGGCGTCGAGTTCATGAGCCTCTCCGCGGCGCCGCTCGCGCACACCGCCGCCGCTGGGGCAGAGGGGGAGAGCCGCGGCATGGACCGCATCCTGAACTTCCTGAGCGCGTCGCTCGAACCGGTGTACGGCTTCCGGTCGCTGCTCAAGTTCAAGCGCAAGTTCCAGCCCGAGCTTCGGCCGCTGATCATGGCGTACCCGGATCCGGTCGCCCTGCCGGCCATCGGGATCGCCCTGGTGCGCGCCTACCTGCCGCAGTTGTCGGTGCGGCAGGCGGTGGCGCTCGCGAGCGGTCGGGGGTGACGCACGTTCCGAATGCGGCGCGGCCACGCCGTGCTACCCTGGTTTCTGTGTACGGTCTGCTCCTCCTTAGCTGCCGCGACGAGACCTAGTTCTGGGCCTCACTCGTCGCGGAGTTTGTCGTTGGCTCTCCACCACACCCCGCGAGGAGAAGACAGACCATGAAGAACACCCAGGCGCCCAGCGCCATGCCGATCCACAAATACCGTGCGTTCCATGAGCAGATCAGGGTCGAACTGCCCGATCGCACCTGGCCGGACAACCGCATCACGGTCGCCCCGCGCTGGTGCGCGGTCGATCTGCGTGACGGGAACCAGGCGCTCATCGACCCGATGAGCCCCGAGCGCAAGCGCATCATGTTCGACTTGCTGGTCCGGATGGGCTACAAGGAGATCGAGGTCGGCTTCCCGTCCGCGAGCCAGACCGACTTCGACTTCGTGCGCAGCCTCATCGAAGAGGGTGCCATCCCGGACGACGTCACCATCCAGGTGCTGACGCAGGCGCGCGAGCACCTGATCAAGCGCACATACGAGTCGCTGATCGGCGCCAAGCAGGCCATCGTCCACCTCTACAACTCCACGAGCATCCTGCAACGGGATGTGGTCTTCCGCACCGACCAGCAGGGCATCATCGACATCGCCCTGGAAGGTGCGCGTCTCTGCCGCCAGATGGAATCCGTCGTTCCCGGCACCGCGATCTACTACGAGTACTCGCCCGAGAGCTACACCGGCACTGAGCTGGAGTTCGCGGTCGACATCTGCAACCAGGTGCTCGACGTGTTCGAGCCGACGGAGGACCGCAAGGTCATCATCAACCTGCCCGCCACCGTCGAGATGGCCACGCCGAACGTCTACGCCGACTCCATCGAGTGGATGTCGCGCCACCTGAACCACCGCGAGAACGTCATCCTGTCGCTGCACCCGCACAACGACCGCGGCACCGCGGTCGCGGCGGCCGAGCTCGGCTACATGGCCGGTGCCGACCGCATCGAGGGCTGCCTGTTCGGCAACGGCGAGCGCACCGGCAACGTCGACCTGGTCACGCTGGGCGTCAACCTCTTCACGCAGGGCATCGACCCGCAGATCGACTTCAGCGACATCGACTCGGTCAAGCGCACCGTCGAGCACTGCAACCAGCTGCCGGTCGGCGAGCGCAGCCCGTGGGGCGGCGACCTGGTGTTCACCGCGTTCAGCGGCTCGCACCAGGATGCGATCAAGAAGGGCTTCGAGGCGATGGCCGCCGACGCCGAGCGTCAGGGCAAGTCCGTCGACGAGCTGGTCTGGGCTGTGCCGTACCTGCCGATCGACCCGAAAGACCTGGGCCGCAGCTACGAGGCGGTCATCCGCGTCAACTCGCAGTCCGGCAAGGGCGGGGTCGCATACCTGCTGAAGACCGACCACGCGCTCGACCTGCCGCGTAAGCTGCAGATCGAGTTCTCCGGTGTGGTGCAGGCCAAGACCGACGCCGAGGGCGGCGAGGTCTCGAGCGACGACATCTGGGAGATCTTCCAGGACGAGTACCTCCCCGCGCCGGTCGACGACGCGGACGCCAAGTGGGGCCGCTTCGAGCTGGGCAGCACCAGCACGACCAACGAGTCCGGCGACCACGTCTCGCTCACCGCAACGCTGCGCGACGGAGACACCGTCTCCAAGGTGTCCGGCGAGGGCAATGGCCCGATCGCGGCGTTCTTCGACATCCTGAACGACCGCGGCATCAACGTGCACCTGTACGACTACTCGCAGCACACGCTGTCGGCGAGCGAGTCGGCGCAGGCCGCGGCGTACGTCGAGGTCGACGTCGACGGCACGCGCCTCTGGGGCGTCGGCATCGACGGCGACACGACCACGGCCTCGTTCAAGGCAGTCGTCTCCGCCGTGAACCGCGCGGTCCGCGCATCCGCGGGCTCCGCCGCCGCTCCCGCCGACCTCGTCTCCGCCTGACCCGCGCCCCCACATAATCGAGCCCAGGCTCCTTCCCGCTTAGACCACGGTTTAACCAGAGCGAGCCTGGGCTCGATCGCGTCGAGGCTGGGGGAGCGTGCGTCAGTCGGGGCGGTCGAGCTTGTAGCGGGGGATGGAGCCGGTCTCGGTGCGCTCCTCGGTGCGGGCTTGCGTGCGGCGGAGCGGGAGGCGCGGCCAGCGCGGGCGCGGGATGCGGCCGAGTTCGCGCTGCTCCGGCAGGCTCCAGCCGAACCGCACGGCCAGCAACCGGATGAGCAGGGTCACCGCCACGCAGACGCTCGCCGCGACCGAGATCGGCACGCCGAGATCGGCCAGCACCACGAGCACGACCGTCCCGCCACCAGCCGCGACGGCGTAGAGCGACCCGACGTGCATCAGCGCGATCGGCAGGTTCAGCAGCATGTCGCGCAGGATCGACCCGCCGACCGCGGACACGACGCCGACGAACACGGCAGGCACCTCCGGCAGCCCCAGCGAGAGCGCCTTGGTGGCGCCGATCGCGCCGAAGAGGCCGATGGTGAGCGCGTCGAGGAAGGTGATGATCGGGTCGAGCCGGCGGAACAGCCGGATCAGGAGCATCCCGAGCAGTGCGGCGACGACGGTGGTCAGCAGGTACCAGTTGGAGAGCAGCGCCACCGGACGGGTGACCAGCAGGATGTCGCGCAGCAGACCGCCGCCGACACCGGTCGCGACGCCGATGATCGCGACGCCCAGCAGATCGAGCTTCCTGTCCCGGAACCCGGAGGCGAACATCGCCCCTTGCAGGCTGCCGACGCCGACGGCGACCAGATCGGCCCACAGCGGAATCGTGAAGGCCGTCGTGCTCATACGTCACTTCTACCATGCGCGGCGTCAGGTGACTGTCGGTATGACGCGGGATACTGGAGTGTGCCTGTCTATCGTGATGAAGCCGTCGTGCTCCGCACCCACAAACTGGGGGAAGCCGACCGCATCGTCACCATGCTCACGCGTCAGCACGGCAAGGTCCGTGCGGTCGCGAAGGGCGTGCGGCGCACCGCCTCCAAGTTCGGGTCGCGGCTGGAGCCGTTCATGGTCGCCGATGTGCAGCTCTACGAGGGCCGCAGCCTCGACGTGGTGACCCAGGCCGAGTCGCTGGGCGCGTACGGCGCGCTGATCGCGGACGATTACGCCAGCTACACGGCGGCGAACGCGATGGTCGAGACGGCCGACCGGCTCACCGAGGCGGAAGGATCGCTGCAGCAGTACCTCCTGCTGGTCGGGGCGCTCCGCTCGCTGTCGAAGCGTGAGCACGGCGCCTCCATGACTCTCGACTCCTATCTGCTGCGCGCGCTGTCGCTGGCGGGCTGGGCGCCGAGCTTCCTCGATTGTTCCCGCTGCGGGGCCGCCGGACCGCACGACCACCTCGTGGTGCAGCTCGGCGGCGTGGTCTGCGACGACTGTGCTCCGCAGGGCGCACCCCGGTTGGATGCGGCGACCATCGCCCTGCTCGGAGCCCTGCTCACCGGAGACTGGGCGGCGGCCGACGAGACGGACGACGCCACGAGGTCGAAGGCGAGCGGCGTCGTCGCCGCGTACACGCAATGGCATCTGGAACGCGGGCTGCGCTCGCTCCAGCATGTGCAGCACGAACGGAAAGCGAACGGATGAGCCCCAAGCCTTACACCCACAAGGATGCGGTGGTGTTCCGCCCGCTCGACTGGACGGGCGTGTACCCGCCGGCGATCCCCGTCGCGGCCGTCCCCGAGCATGTCGCGATCGTGATGGACGGCAACGGCCGCTGGGCCAACGGCCGCGGTCTCACCAGGATCGAGGGGCACAAGGCGGGGGAGGCGTCGCTGCTCGACGTCGTGGCCGGGGCGATCCAGATCGGCGTCAAGCACCTGAGCGTCTACGCGTTCTCCACCGAGAACTGGAAGAGGTCGCCGGACGAGGTGCGGTTCCTGATGGGCTTCAACCGGGATGTCCTGCACCGGCGGCGCGACCAGCTGAACGAGTGGGGCGTCCGCGTGCGCTGGGCGGGCAGGAAGCCGCGGCTCTGGTCGTCCGTGATCAAGGAGCTGCAGTTCGCCGAGAAGCTCACCGCGGGCAACGACGTGCTCACGCTGACCATGTGTGTCAACTACGGCGGCCGCACCGAGATCGCCGATGCGGTGCGTGGCATCGCCGAGGAGGTCGCCGCGGGCCGGATGAAGCCGTCCGCCGTGACGGAGAAGAGCATCCAGCGCCACCTGTACGCCCCCGACCTGCCGGACGTCGACCTGTTCGTGCGCAGCTCCGGCGAGCAGCGCACCAGCAACTTCATGCTCTGGCAGAGCGCGTACGCCGAGATGGTGTTCCTCGACACGCTGTGGCCGGACTTCAGCCGTGCGGACCTCTGGAACGCCATCGACATCTACGCCAACCGCAACCGCCGGTTCGGCGGGGCAGTGGATGCGCCGGGAACGGGAATGAAGGCGTGACCGCCTCCGTTGGCTTCGGTGTGAGTGAACCCATCAAGATCGACATCTGGTCCGACATCGCCTGCCCGTGGTGCTACATCGGCAAGCGCAAATTCGAAGCGGGCAGCGGCCTGTTCGCCGGAGCGGGCGACGACCGCGCCGTCGAGGTGGAGTACCACTCCTACGAGCTCTCCCCGGACACCCCCGTCGACTTCGACGGCACCGAGATCGACTTCCTCGCCGGCCACAAGGGCATGCAGGCGTCCCAGGTGACGCAGATGCTCGAGCGGGTCACCGGCATCGCATCCTCGGTCGGGCTCGACTACGACTTCGACGTCCTCAAGCACACCAACACCGTCAAGGCGCACGAGCTGCTGCACTTCGCCAAGGCGAACGGCAAGCAGCTGGAACTCGCCGAGCGTCTGTTCAAGGCGTATTTCATCGAGGGCAAGCACGTCGGGCGCACAGAAGACCTCGCCGACCTGGCCGCAGAGGTCGGGCTCGACCGCGCGGCCGCCGTCGCAGCGCTGGAGTCGAACGAGTTCCTCTCCGACGTCCGCGCCGACCAGTCGCTGGCGCAGGAGTACGGCATCCAGGGTGTTCCGTTCTTCGTGATCGACGGCCGCTACGGCGTATCCGGTGCACAGGACGCGGCGACGTTCGCCCAGGTGCTGGAGCAGGTCTGGACGGAACGCGCCGAGGTGACCGCGTGAGCGGCGATGGCGTAGTGGGCGTGGTCGCAGCAGACGCCGGCGCGTCTGGCGATTCCGTCGCGGCCCCGCCGCGCTTCCCGCTGGTCGCCCTCGGCGACGCGTCGGCCGCAGCCTGCGAGGGCGACGCCTGCCTGATTCCGGGCGCTTCCCCCGCATCCTGAATCGAGTGGTCCCGAATTGCCGCGTGCACACGTGCACGTACGGCAATTCGGGACCACTCGTTCGTTGCTGAGGCGTCGTACGGCAATTCGGGACCACTCGTTCGTTGCTGAGGCGTCGTACGGCAATTCGGGACCACTCGTTTGGTCCTGCGGCGATGGACGGCACTCCGGGAACCGTCACTCTGCTCGCGAGGCGAGTGCGGTGCGCACGCGGCGCACGGCCTCAGCCGCGCCGCCGTGCAGGTGGGTGCGGTTCAGGCGGATGACACGCCAGCCGAGCTGCTCGATCCTCCACAGGCGGTCGACATCGGCGGCGTACTGCGCCGGGTCGGTCCGGTGGTGCCCGCCGTCGTACTCGATCACGATGCCCGCCCGCTCGTAGACGAGGTCGCCGAAGGCCACGAATGCACCTGACGAGTCGGCGAAGGCCGCGTTGATCGACGGCTCCGGAAGGCCGGCCCGCACGATCGCGAGCCCGATGCTGGTCTCCATCGGAGAGTCTGTCCGCTCCCGAATCAGCGCGAGAGCCTCGCGCATCCGATCCACTCCCGGACGCCCGCGCGCGGAGGCGACAGCCGCACGCAGATCGTCGGCGCGCGCGAGCGGGGCTGTCCGCCGCAGCAGGGCGTCGCCTGCCTGGACCAGGGCATCCACGGGCAGCAGCGACGCCAGCTCGCACCAGACCTCGACCGGGGACGGGATCCGCAGCCCATTCCAGTCGCGCAGCGTCGCCGGCTCGACACGCAACTGATGGCCGACGATGCCTGTGCCCTTTGGCGCGCGGAACGGCGGGATCACTGCTACGTGCAGTTCATCGGAGTGCTCGCCCTCCTCGCGTACGGGCAGGCGGAGAATCCGCGCTGCGGTGGTGTGGCTGAAGAAGTGCCTCGTGCCGAACCGAGTCTGGGCGGCGGCGCATCGATCGAGGAATCCACCGGGTCCGGCCGCGCGCACGCCGTGGAACGGCCGGGCGAGATCGCGGCGGCGCATCCGGGAGTGCCGGACGCCCGCGCGCAGCGCGACCGTCGTCGAGAACGCCCCCGCGAGGAACGGGGCAGGAAGTGGAGCTGGCGTCGGCATCGCCATACCCTGCCACATCTGCCGCGCACGCCGCAGAAGTTATCCACACCCCCGGATCGAGTGGTCCCGAGTATGAATCGAGTGGTCCCGAATTGCCGTGTGCTCCCGCGACGTACGGCAATTCGGGACCACTCGATCCCCGGCTGCGGCGTGCGAGGGCGACGCGTGCCTGGTCCCGGAGACTACTCCGGGTCTGTGATGTCGGCGATGGTGGCCGCGAAGGCTTCGACGAGCTCGTCGGCGTCCACGTAGAGGGAGTATCCGTGCTCGCCCGCGCCCATCGACACGGTGCGGCCGGGGATGCTCGCGTCCGCGACCACGGGCCACGCCGTGCGGCTGCCAAACGGGGTGATCGTGCCGCGCTCGTACCCCGTGGCCTCGTAGGCGACCGACGCATCCGGGAGCTGCAGTTTGTTGACGTGCAGGACGGCGCGGAGCTTCGGCCAGGAGATCTTGCGGCCGCCGGGCACCAGCGCGAAGACGAACGTGTCGTCACTGCGCTTGACCACCAGCGTCTTCACGATGTCGGACGGCTCGATGCCGAGAAGCTGCGCCGCCTCCTCCAGACTGCGCGCCGCCGGGCGCTCGACCACCCGGATGTTCACCCCGCGTGCGGCCGCGTCGGCCTCGACCCGCGCCCTCCCGCTGGGAGTGTGCACGCCCTCCACAGACGCCGTCTCACCCTGGTTCTCCACAGCTTCCGGTCGCTCGGTCATGCGGTTCAGCTCTTTCTGGGAGAATTGAGGAAATGACTACTACAGCAACGATAAGCCACGCGCCTCAGCTGACCATCGGTCCGCTGGCACTTGACGTGCCCGTCGTGCTGGCTCCGATGGCCGGGATCACGAACACCGCGTTCCGCAGGCTTTGCCGTGAGTTCGGGGCCGGCCTCTACGTGAGCGAGATGATCACCTCACGCGCACTCGTCGAGCGCACCCCGGAGTCCCTGAGACTCATCACCCACCACGAGTCGGAGACGCCGCGCTCCATCCAGCTTTACGGTGTCGATCCGAAGACCGTCCGCGAGGCGGTCACCATGCTCGTCGCGGAAGACCGTGCAGACCACATCGACCTCAACTTCGGCTGCCCGGTGCCCAAGGTCACCCGCAAAGGCGGCGGAGCTGCGCTCCCGTGGAAGCTCGGCCTGTTCCGCGAGATCGTCGAGGGTGCAGTGGATGCGGCGGGCGCCATCCCGCTCACAGTCAAGATGCGCAAGGGCATCGACAGCGACCACCTCACCTACCTCGAAGCGGCGAAAGCCGCCGAGGGTGCAGGCGTCGCGTCCATCGCCCTGCACGCCAGGACGGCGGCCGAGTTCTACTCGGGGCACGCCGACTGGTCGGCCATCGCGAAGCTGAAAGAGACCATCACCGGCACCCCGGTGCTCGGCAACGGCGACATCTGGTCGGCGGCCGACGCCATCCGGATGGTCGACGAGACCGGGTGCGACGGCGTGGTGGTCGGGCGCGGCTGCCTCGGGCGGCCGTGGCTGTTCGGCGACCTGGCCGCAGCGTTCCGCGCGCGCGCCGGCGAGATCGACGCGGCGACAGCGGAGCGCGCACAGGCGCACCCGTCGCTCGGCCAGGTGGCCGCCACGTTCCGTCGTCACGCTGAGCTGCTGGTCGAATTCTTCGACAGCGAAGAGCGCGGCTGCCGCGACATCCGCAAGCACGTCGCCTGGTACTTCAAGGGGTATCCGGTCGGCGGCGACCTGCGGGCGAGCCTCGCGACCGTCGAGACGCTCGCGCACCTGGACGACCTCCTCGCCACCCTCGACTGGGAGCAGGAGTATCCGGGAGAGGCCGCTGAGGGACAGCGCGGCCGAGCAGGCACCCCGAAGAAGCCGGCGCTGCCGGACGGCTGGCTCGCCAGCCGCGACCTGGACGGTTTCGAACGCGCAGAGGTCGCCGACGCGGAGGTGCACAACAGTGGTGGATAGTCCGGTGACAGAAGGCCGTGCCGGAACGATCGAGCGGAGCGAGGGGTACAGCGAGCACGATCGTGAGCGCTGGCTGCCAGAGCAGCACTCGAGTCGTCGCAGCGACTTCGCCCGCGACAGGGCGCGGCTGTTGCACTCCAGCGCCCTGCGCAGGCTCGCGGCCAAGACGCAGGTGCTGAGCCCGACGGCTGGGCTCGATTTCGCCAGGAACCGCCTGACCCACTCGCTCGAGGTCGCGCAGGTCGGCCGGGAGCTCGCCAACAGCCTGGGCCTCGACCCGGACATCGTCGACACCGCGTGTCTCGCCCACGACATCGGCCACCCGCCGTTCGGGCACAACGGGGAGCGGGCGCTCAACAGCTGGGCAGACGACATCGGCGGCTTCGAAGGCAACGCGCAGACGCTGCGGCTGCTCAGCAGGCTGGAACCGAAAGTGTTCGGCAGGGACGGCAGGCCGTACGGCCTGAACCTCACCCGCGCGAGCCTCGACGCCAGCTGCAAATACCCGTGGCCGGACACCTCGTCGGTCGCCGACCCGAGCGGTCGCGCCAAGTTCGGCTTCTACGCCGACGACCACGCCGTGTTCGAATGGATGCGCGCCGGAGCCCCTGAGCGGGTGCGCTGCATCGAGGCGCAGGTGATGGACCTCAGCGACGACATCGCATACTCGGTTCACGACTTCGAAGACGCGGTCGTCAACGGCTACATCGACGTCGCAGCGCTCGGCAGCCGGGTCGACCACGACGACCTGGTCCGCTCCATGTACGACTGGATCGGCGGGGAGTTCAGCCACGACGAGCTCATCGCCGCGTTCGATCGCCTCGACAACCTCGACATCTGGCTCGACGGCTGGGACGGCAGCCGCCGCTCCCAAGCGCGGCTGAAGAACCTGACCAGCCAGCTGATCGGCCGGTTCGCCCACGCCGCGGTGCACGCCACGAAGGCCACCTCCGGCAGCGCCGACCTCATCCGGTTCGGAGCAGACGTCGTGGTCCCCGCGCCCATCCAGGCGGAGATCGCCGTGCTCAAGGGCATCGTGGCGACGTTCGTGATGTCGAAGAACACGCGCCAGCCGATCTACGCGCAGCAGCGCCAAATCCTCACGACCCTGGCCGACCTGCTCTACTCCCGCGGTCCGGCCGAACTCGATCCAGGGTTCGCGGAGGACTGGAAGGACGCGGACGACGACACCGCCCGCAAACGCGTGATCGTCGACCAGGTCGCGAGCCTCACCGACCAGTCGGCACTGAGCTGGTACGAACGTCTCGTGCAACACTGAACGTGTGGGTGGACTGCGCTGACACCCTCTAAGTTCTCTCGGCGGGCTTGAAACGCCGACCCCTGTGCAGAATGCTGGAGTCTGCGGCATCGAGAGGAAATAATGAGCACCCCACTACCCCCGGCGGACGGCGACCAGCCGACACCAGACGATGCCACCACCCCTGCGCCCGTCAAACGCGTGACGAGCAGAAGCACCGGCGCGGCGAAGACGCCCGCCTCGCGGACGACGGCGCCGAAGACGTCCAGCACGCCGAAGACGTCCAGCACGCCGACGACGCCTGCTGCGCCGACGACGCCTGCCGCGCCCAAGGCATCTATTGCGCCGAAGACGCCCTCTACGCCGAAGACGTCCACTACGTCCAAGACAGCGTCCACGGCGAAGCCCGCCGCAGCGAAGACCACACCCGCTGCGCGCACGAGGCGGGCGGCTGCGAACAAGCCGGCGCCGGCCGCTCCGGATGGCGAGGCCCCCTCGATCATGGATGCGGCCCTCGGTGCGGCGAACCCGATCGCCACCCAGGCGTCGCCTGCTGAACCAGCCGCACCCGCTGTCACACCGGCGCCTGAGTCGACGGTTCCCGTTCCACCGGCAGCACCCGCAGCGCCGGCCGCTCCAGCAGCTCCGCCGGCAACGGCCGCGGTAGACGTGACGGCCGCAACTGTCCGGCTTCCCGAGTCCGTCTCCGGCGTGCGCACTGAGCCCGCCGACGCCACAGTTCCGTCGCAGGCCCCCGCACCGGATGCATCCATTGTTGCCGCCGAATCAGCCCCCGACGTACCGGCAGCATCCAACGCATCCGCTGCGGCGACGGCACCCGTCGACGCCGCGGCCGCAGCACCGTCCGGCACCTCCGCCGCGGCGCCCGGACGCACGGTCTCCGACTTCGCCGACCGGCTCGACGACACCCGCTTCTTCTCGTCGCTGTTCGACTTCACGTTCACGAACTACGTCACCAGGAAGCTCGCCGGACCGGTCTACGTCGTCGGCCTCGTGCTGATCGGGTTGAGCACGCTGCTGTCGCTCGTGTACAGCCTCACCCTCGCCATCGACACGCACGCCGTCGTCGGTGCGTTCGTGTTCCTGTTCGGCGTCATCATCACAATTGTCGGGGCCATGCTGAGCGTGCTGCTCCTTCGTGTGGGCATCGAAGTGTTCGTCGCGATCATCGAGATCGCCCAGAACACCCGGCGCAGGCGCAAGCAGCGCGACTGAGCAAGCTCGGCAGGCTCGGCAGGCCGAGTAGGCGGAACCCGCCGAACGACCGACAGAGTCGTCCCGGCTCAGTAGAATCGTCGTATGGCCGGCCGAATTCGACAGAGTGACATCGAAGAGGTCAAAGCCCGCACCAACATCGCCGACATCGTCGGTGACTATGTGAGCCTCAAATCGGCTGGTGTCGGCTCGCTGAAGGGCCTCTGCCCGTTCCACGACGAGAAGAGCCCGAGCTTCACCGTGCGCTCCGCCGTCGGCCGCTACCACTGCTTCGGCTGCGGTGAGGGCGGCGATGTCTACGAGTTCCTGCAGAAGCTCGACCACGTCTCCTTCACCGAGGCCGTCGAGCGTCTTGCGGCGCGCATCGGCTACCAGCTCCGCTACGAGGACGGCTCAGGCGGCCCGTCCGAGCATGGCAACCGAGCGCGCATCCTGGCCGCCAACGGCGCGGCGGAGGAGTTCTTCCGCAGCAGGCTCGGGTCGCCGGAGGCCGAGATCGGCCGGCGCTTCCTGGGGGAGCGGGGCTTCGACTCCGCCGCCGCCGCCCGCTTCGGCGTCGGGTTCGCCCCGAAGAGCTGGGATGAGCTCACCAAGCACCTCCGCGCCAAGGGGTACACCACTGAGGAGCTCACGACGGCCGGTCTGGTCTCGCAGGGCGACCGGGGCGTCTACGACAGGTTCCGCGGGCGGCTGATCTGGCCGATCCGGGATGTGACCGGCCAGACCATCGGGTTCGGGGCCCGCCGTCTGCTCGACGACGACAAGGGCCCGAAATACCTCAACACCCCCGAGACGCCGGTCTACAAGAAGGCCCAGGTGCTCTACGGGCTGGATCTCGCCAAGCGCGACGTGTCCAAGCTCGACCAGGTGGTGGTCGTCGAGGGGTACACCGACGTCATGGCCTGCCATCTCGCCGGGATCACCACAGCGGTCGCCACCTGTGGAACGGCGTTCGGCGTCGACCACATCAAGGTGATCAGGCGCATCATGGGCGACGACAACAGCAAGGGTTCCGTCATCTTCACCTTCGACCCGGATGCGGCAGGCCAGAAGGCCGCGACGCGCGCATTCGGCGAGGAACAGCGGTTCTCGGCCCAGACCTACGTCGCGGTCGGCCCGGAGGGTCTCGACCCGTGCGACTTGCGGCTGGCGAAGGGCGACGATGCCGTCCGCCGCATGATCGACGCCAAGAAGCCGATGTTCGAGTTCATGATCAGGCAGGTGGTCGACAAGTACGACCTGGACACGGTGGAGGGCAGGACGTCCGCGATGCGCGAGGGAGCGCCGATCGTCGCGACCATCCGCGACCCGGCGTCGCAGAACGGTTACGCACGCGAGCTGGCGCGGTTGTCCGGCGCCGACCTGCAAGACACCCTGCGCGCTGTGCAGGCCGCCCGGCGCGGTGAGCAGCGTGCGGAGCAGCGCAACGCGCAGAACGGCAGCAGCCGGGACCAGAGCGGCCAGGACAGCAGCGCCGCCCTCCCCATCGTCCAGCAGTCCGACCTCCGCGACCCAACCCAGCGCACCGAGCGCGAGTCGCTCATGGTGCTGCTGCAGCTCCCGTCCGAGGTCGGTCAGGAGCGGGCGGCGCGGGCCGTGCAGGTGCCGTTCGTGAACGCCACTCATGCTGTGATCCGGGATGCGATCGCCAGCCAGCTCACCACGATGGCCGATCCGGGATGGGTCGACCGGGTGCTCGCCGAAGTGCCGCAGGGCTACGGCCCGACCGTGAACGCCCTCGCTGTCGCCGCGCTTCCGCAGGCGGCCGGGGACGTGTCCCGCTATGCCCGCTCGATCGTCGACGGGCTCATCGACCGCGACCTGCTGCGCGAGAAGGCGGAGCTCACCAACCGGCTTGCGCGCACCGACCAGCAGGAGGCGGAGTTGCGCAGATCACTGCAGGTGGCGATGGCGTCGATCGACGCCGAACGCATGCGTTTGCGCGGAGAATAGGGCATCCAGCGCGAATGGTGTGCATTGATGCGCACATGAGCGCACTTTTGTTGCACCCACGTAAAGATCTCGCTACGAAGTGCATTCGGATGCATCCATCGAACTCATTTCGTGTTAGGACATACCTACGCGATTCGGCACAGGTGCAGATCTCTGCGCGCCGAGTCGGTGACCCCACACCAGGAAGAGGTACTCGGATATGAGATCCGCACACATCAGCGGCAGGCGCCTGCTGGCCGTGTCCGCCGCACTCGCGGCGACGGCTTTGGTGCTCGCCGGCTGCTCCGGGAGCAATAACAGCAGCTCCGGTGGCAGCGGTGGAACCCTGACCATCGGAACGACGGACAAGATCACGTCCATCGACCCGGCCGGTTCGTACGACAACGGCTCGTTCGCCGTGATGAACCAGGTCTACCCGTTCCTTCTGAACTCGCCGTACGGCAGCCCGGATGTGAAGCCGGACATCAGCACGAGCGCCGCCTTCACCTCGCCGAACGAATACACCGTCAAGCTGAAGCCCGGACTGAAGTTCGCGAACGGCCACGACCTGACCTCGTCCGACGTGAAGTTCACGTTCGACCGTCAGAAGAAGATCAACGACCCGAACGGGCCTGCGTCGCTGCTGGCGAACCTGGACAGCGTCTCGACGCCGGACAAGACAACGGTCGTGTTCAAGCTCAAGGTCCCGAACGACCAGACGTTCGCGCAGGTGCTCTCCAGCCCGGCCGGCCCCATCGTCGACGAGCAGGTCTTCTCGGCTGACAAGGTCACGTCGGACCAGACCATCGTCAAGGGTCACGCGTTCGCCGGTCAGTACGACATCACCAGCTACGACTTCAACAACCTGATCGCGTACAAGGCGAACCCGAACTATCAGGGCCTCCTCGGCAAGCCGGCCACCGACAAGGTGAACGTCAAGTACTACGCCGAGTCGTCCAACCTGAAGCTCGACATCCAGAAGGGCGCGATCGACGTCGCGTTCCGCAGCCTCACCGCGACCGATGTCGACAGCCTGTCCACCGACAAGAACGTCAAGGTCGTGAAGGGCCCGGGTGGCGAGATCCGCTACATCGTGTTCAACTTCAACACCATGCCGTACGGTGCGACCACGCCGGAGGCTGACGCGAAGAAGTCGCTCGCCGTGCGTCAGGCGGCAGCCGACCTCGTCGACCGCGCCACCATCGCCAAGCAGGTCTACAAGGGCACGTACACCCCGCTCTACTCGTTCGTCCCCGAGGGACTGACCGGCGCGACCACCGTGCTGAAGGACCTCTACGGCGACGGGAACGGCGGGCCGAGCCTCGACAAGGCGAAGGCCGCTCTGCAGGCTGCCGGCGTCACCACGCCGGTCGCGCTGAACCTCCAGTACAACCCGGACCACTACGGTCCGTCCTCCGGCGACGAGTACGCACTCGTGAAGGAGCAGCTGGAGAACGGCGGCCTGTTCAAGGTCAACCTGCAGTCCACCGAGTGGGTCCAGTACTCCAAGGACCGCGTCGCCGACGTGTACCCGGCTTACCAGCTCGGCTGGTTCCCGGACTACTCCGACGCCGACAACTACCTGTCGCCGTTCTTCATCAAGGACAACTTCCTTGCGAACCACTACGACAACCCGGAGGTCCAGTCCCTCATCGAGCAGCAGCTTGGCGAGACCGACGCAGCCGCCAGGACCAAGCTGATCGAGGAGATCCAGGCCAAGGTCGGAGCCGACCTGTCCACCCTGCCGCTGCTGCAGGGCGCCCAGGTCGCCGTGGTCGGAAAGACGGTGAACGGCGCGGACAAGACGCTCGATCCGTCGTTCAAGTTCCGCTACGCTGCCCTCTCCAAGGGCTGATATCAGCAGGCTAGCCAGCTAGCCGACCTGGGGGCGGCCCGCATCGCGGGTCGCCCCCAACCCACGAACCACCCACGATTGGCTTCCATGACAGCGACTGTCACCGGCCCGGCCGCGCCTGCAGCGTCCGGTCCAGAACGAACCAGGACGAAGCAGCGGCGTTCGGGAGGCGGCCTCGGCCGTTACATCCTGGTCCGCGCTCTCCTCATCATCCCGACGATCTTCATCCTCGTCACTCTCGTCTTCTTCCTGATGCGCTCGACGGGCGACCCGATCACGGCCGCGCTCGGCGGCAAGCTGCCTCCCGCGCAGCTCGCCCAGCGCATCCACGAGGCCGGCTACGACCGGCCGTTGATCGTGCAGTACTTCGACTACCTCGGTCAGATCCTGCGCGGCGACTTCGGCACGAGCTTCACCGACCACCAGCCGGTCACGCAGATCCTGCTCACCTACGGCGCGGCGACGCTGGAGCTCGCGTTCTACGCGCTGATCGTCGCGTTCATCGTCGGGATCCCGCTCGGCATGGTCGCCGCGTACTTCCGCGACAAAGGCCAGGATGCGTCCCTGCGCGTCTTCGCGATCCTCTGCTACGCCACGCCGGTGTTCTTCTCCGGCCTGCTGCTGAAGCTGGTGTTCTCGATCTGGCTGAACTGGCTGCCCGTCGCAGGCCGTGCATCCACCAGCTCGGAGCTGGAGATGCAGCTGCTGCCCAACAAGACCGGCATCTATCTGATCGACGCGTTCCAGACCGGCGACCCTGCCGTTGTCGGCGACGTGCTCATGCACGCGATCCTGCCGGCGCTCGCGCTCGGTCTGCTCACCGCCGGCGTGTTCCTCCGCCTTGTGCGCACGAACGTCATCGGCACGCTCTCCACCGACTACGTGGATGCGGCCAGGTCGCGCGGTGTCAGCGAGTTCCGGCTCGTGCGCAAGCACGCGTACCGGCCGGCGCTCATCCCGATCATCACGGTGATCGGCCTGCAGATCGCGCTCCTGCTGGGTGGCGCGGTGCTGACGGAGACGACCTTCGAGTGGAAGGGGCTCGGCTTCCAGCTGGCCCACTACCTGCAGGCGCGCGATTTCGTCGCCGTGCAGGGCATGGTCGCCCTGCTCGCGGTGGTCGTCGCCCTCACGAACTTCATCGTCGACATCATCGCGGCGCTCATCGACCCGAGAGTGAGGTACTGAGATGGCGAAGCGCAGCATCCTGGACAGGCTCCCCATCATCCACCAGCTCCGGCAGAGCGTCGGCCTGCAGCGCGGAATGCTCGTGGCGGGCCTCATCATCACCGGCATCTTCATCCTGATCGCCATCTTCGCCCCGCTGATCGCGCCGTTCGGGTTCGCCCAGCTGAAGGATGCGCACGGCCAGTTCGGCTCGCAGCAGCCGCCGAGCTCCGCCCACACCTGGGGAACGACCGTCGGAGGCTACGACGTGTTCTCCCGCACGATCTGGGGCGCGCAGACCGCGATCTCGGTGATCATCGTGGCGGTGATCCTGTCGATCTTCGTCGGCATCTTCCTCGGCCTCGTCTCCGGGTATCTCGGAGGCTGGCTCGACCGCGTGCTCGTGGTGGTCTGCGACGCGATCTACGCGTTCCCGTCGCTGCTGCTGGCGATCGTCATGGCCATCGTGATCAGCGGAGGGCAGTCGAACCTGTGGGGCGGCATCCTGGCCGCGGCGATCTCGATCACGGTCGTGTTCATCCCGCAATACTTCCGGGTGATCCGCGCGGAGGCCGTCCGCATCAAGGCGGAGGCGTATGTGGAGTCGGCGAAGGTGGTCGGCGCGAGCACCGGGCGGATCATGTTCCGTCACGTGCTGCGCAACTCGACCCGCACGCTGCCGCTGATCTTCACGCTCAACTCGTCCGAGGCGATCCTGACGCTCGCCGGTCTCGGCTTCCTCGGCTTCGGCATCGAGCCGACCGCGGCGGCCGAGTGGGGCTACGACCTCAACAAGGCCTTGTCCGACGTGACGAGCGGCATCTGGTGGACCTCGGTGTTCCCCGGTCTCGCCATCGTGCTCGTCGTGCTCGGCATCACCCTGGTCGGCGAGAGCCTCAACGACCTGGCCGACCCGCGACTCCGCGGGCGTCGCGCCGTGGCGAAGGCGTCCGGCGCTGTCGCTGAGACCTCCGTCGTGCCCGGCGGAACCCTCTCGGCAGGACCTGGGGGCCTCGACGGCCTCGAGGGCGGGGAATCGTTCGACGAACACGGAATCGAGGTCAAGCCATGAGCGACGTCGTACAGATCGACAATCTGGTGGTCTCGTTCTCCACCGACGCCGGCGCGGTGAAAGCCGTGGACGACGTGTCCCTGCGGGTCGCACCCGGCGAGGTCCTCGCCATCGTCGGCGAGTCCGGCAGTGGCAAGACCGTCACCGCCAAGACCATCCTGGGTCTGCTGCCGGAGACGGCCACCGCCTCCGGTGCTGTCATCCTGCGCAGCAAGGACGGCCAGAGCGAAGCGGACGTCATCAGCCTCAGCAAACGCCAGCTCCGCGAGGTGCGCGGCACGGATGTCGCGATGGTCTTCCAAGAGCCGTCCACGTCCCTGAACCCGGTGTATCCGGTGGGCTGGCAGATCGCCGAGGGCCTCCGCGCCCACAGCAAGATCTCCAAGAAGGACGCGCAGAAGCAGGCCATCGAGATTCTCGAACGTGTCGGCATCCCGGATCCGGAGAAGCGGGTCAAGTACTACCCGCACCAGTTCTCCGGCGGCCAGAAGCAACGCATCGTCATCGCGATGGCTCTCGTGCTGAACCCGGGGCTGATCGTCGCCGACGAGCCGACCACGGCACTGGATGTGACGGTGCAGGCCGAGATCCTCGACCTGCTTCGCCGCTGCCGCGACGAGTTCGGCGCGGCCATCGTGCTGATCACGCACAACATGGGCGTGGTCGCCGACCTGGCAGACCGTGTCGCCGTGATGTACCAGGGCAAGCTGGTCGAGGAGGCGGACGCGCGCACGCTGTTCGCCTCGCCGCAGGCCGACTACACCAAGAAGCTGCTCGCGTCGGTGCCCAAGATCGGGCAGGGCGTGTCGTCCACCCAGGACAGGGCGGCCGGACGCGGCACGGAGTGGGAGAGCGCGATTCCCGTCGTGAAGGCGGAGGGGCTGCGCATCCAGTACCCCGGAAGACTCGGGCAGCCGGGCTTCGTCGCGGTCGACGGCGTCGACTTCGAGATCCGCGCCGGAGAGGTGCTCGGCCTGGTCGGGGAGAGCGGTTCGGGCAAGACGACCATCGGACGCGCGATCGGCGGCCTCAACCGGGTCACCGGCGGGTCGCTGAAGGTGCTCGGGCACGAGATGAACGGCGTCAAGGAGCGGCAGTTCAAGCCGGTCCGCAGCGACATCGGCTTCGTCTTCCAGGACCCGGCGTCGAGCTTCAACCCGCTGCTCACCGTCGCCGACTGCGTGGCGGAGCCGCTGGTGGTGCACGGGCGCGCCTCCAGCCCGGCGGAGGCGCGGAGTCGCGTCGACGACCTGCTTGAGGCCGTGCAGCTGCCGAAGAGCTACGGCGACCGGTTTCCGCACGAGCTGAGCGGCGGCCAGCGCCAGCGTGCCAGTCTGGCCAGGGCGCTCGCGCTCGAACCGACACTGCTGATCGCCGACGAGCCGACCTCCGCGCTCGACGTGTCCGTTCAGGCGCGCGTCCTCGAACTCTTCGCAGAACTGCAGAAGGAGTTCGGCTTCGCGGCGCTGTTCATCAGCCACGACCTCGCCGTGGTCGACCTGCTCGCCGACCGCATCGCGGTGCTGCACCGCGGCAAGCTGGTCGAGGAGGGGACGGGTGCCCAGGTGCTCGGCAACCCGCAGCAGGCGTACACGCAGCGCCTGCTCGCCTCCCTCCCCGTGCCGGATCCGATCGAACAGGCCGACCGGCGGGAGACCCTCCGCGCTTTGCGAGCGGAGAGCGCCTAGGGTCGTTGTGTGAGTTCCAACCCCGCCATCGTCGTCAGCGACCTGTCCGTCGAATACCCAGCGCGGGGCCCGAGCGCCTCCTGCGTCGCCCTCCGTGGAATCAACGTCCACGTGGAGACGGGGGAGGTGCTCGGGGTTCTCGGGGAGACGGGCTCCGGCAAATCGACGCTGGCGGCGGTGCTCGCGGGCCGCGGCCTCCCGCTCAAGGCGTCTGAGCCCGGTCCGCGGATCAGCGGGGGCGACGCAACAGTGCTCGGGACGTCGCTGCGTAAGGCGCGGAAGCGCGACCTCGCCGAGGTGACGTTCCACGTCGGCTATCTGGCCCAGGATGCGGCGAACACCCTCGAACCGTCGCTGACCATCTCCGACAACGTCTCCCTGCCGATCTTCGAGCGCGACGAGCACTACAGCAGGCGTGCGGCGGGGGAGCGGGCGGCGACGCTGCTCGACACCGTGCACCTGCCGCTCAGCGTGCTGAACAAGTACCCGTACGAGCTGAGCTCCGGCCAGCGCCAGCGGGTCGCCCTCGCCAGGGCGCTCGTGCTCGGCCCGTCCGTCCTCGTCGCCGACGAGCCGACCGCCGGCATCGACGCGACAGTGCGGGATGCGGTCATCGACCTCCTCGCGCAGCTCCGCGACCACGAAGGCTTCTCCGCCGTCATCGTCAGCCACGACCTCTCTGTGCTGCGCAGGGCGAGCGACAACACGATGGTGCTTCAGGGCGGCCGCGTCGTCGGCTACGGGCCGATCGAGGATGTGCTCGCCAACCCCCAGCATCCCTTCGTCGAAGGGCTCGCGAAGGCACTCAAACCACCGCAGCGCCGAACCGAGCGGCGCCCGAGACGCACGGAGACGAACCGATGACCGTCAGCGACAACACTGCCAGTGACGCCACCTTCCGCCAGCACCGCGCCGTCCTCGCCGTCGAGGCGGATGCGCTTCCGGCCGACCGGCGTCCCGCTCCCGGGCCGATCGCCATCCTGCCGGAGCCGGAGCAGACTTTCGTCGACGCCGTGCACGCCGGGGGAGGCGAGGTCGCACCGCTCTCGAACGAAACGCGCGGACTGGTCTGGCTGACCTATCGGGATGCGCGTGGCCTGACGGACGTGCTCGAAACGCATCCGCAGATCGGCTGGGTGCAGCTTCCGTATGCGGGCGTCGACGCGTTCGCCGACGTGCTCGCCGCTGAGGACAGGCCGGGCCTGCTCTGGACGAGCGCCAAGGGCGCATACGCGCAGCCGGTCGCCGAGCACGCCCTCGCGCTCACGCTGGCCTTACTGCGCGTGCTGCCGAAGCGCGTCGTCGCGCGGTCGTGGGCGACGGAGCAGGAGGGACGCTCGCTATACGGGCTCCGCGTGGTCATCGTCGGGGCGGGTGGCATCGCGCTGGAGCTGATGCGCCTGCTCGAACCGTTCGGGACGGACATCACCATCGTCCGCCGCTCGTCCGAGCCCGTCGCGGGTGCGAGCCGGACGGTCACAGCCGACCGGCTCGGCGAGGTGCTCCCGGACGCCGACGTCGTTGTCATCGCCGCCGCCCTCACCGGAGGGACGCGCCACCTGTTCGGCGCGCGCGAGTTCGCAGCGATGAAGCAGACCGCCTACCTGGTGAACATCGCGCGCGGCGGCCTGGTCGACAGTGACGCGCTCGTCACAGCCCTCGCTTCCGGCGCCATCGCGGGCGCGGGGATCGACGTCACCGACCCGGAGCCTCTGCCGGACGGGCACCCGCTCTGGGACGAGCCGAACTGCCTCATCACCCCGCACCAGGCGGACACACCGGAGATGACGGCGCCCCTGCTCGCCGAGCGCATCCGGTTGAATGTGCACGCGTTTCTGGACGACGGCCGCTTCGTGGGAGTGGTCGATCCGGCCGAAGGCTACTGATGACGGGCGACGCGCGCGGGCGTCACGGCCGATTTTTGTGCCGCGGACTTTCCTTGCTAGAGTAGCTACGCTGATTCAAGCATTCCTCGATAGCTCAATTGGCAGAGCAGCCGGCTGTTAACCGGCAGGTTGATGGTTCGAGTCCATCTCGGGGAGCGTCTAACCCCCGAACTTCCCGGAAGTTCGGGGGTTCTTTCGTTCCCGCGCGCATATGTCCGCCCCGGCATACACCCAGCCTGCGACGCTCGCTATGCGACCCAGGGTGAGTACTCCCGGGGGAGTAGCCGTGAACCTCCCTGCGGCGGTCGTTGGGCGACCGGCCGCTCGTTAGCATGGACGGATGGCCTGGACCGCGGATGAGCAAGCGCGGCTCGCGCGCGCCGAACGCGGCTGGAGCAACCGCCCGAGGCCCCCGGCGGCGCGCTGGTTCCCCGTCATCCTGGCCGCGATCATTCAGCTGCCCGGCGTGTTCATCGCCTTCCACGACGCCCGCAGGGATGCGCTCTCGCTCGTCTTCGTGCTCGTCGCGTTCGCGTCGTCGTTCGTCCTCCTCGCCGCCCGGAAGCATCCCGGCCCCGTCGTCGCGGTGATCGGCCTGCTCTGCGCCCCGGCCATCGCCGTGAGCGCGGGCCCGCCGTTCGCCGTCGTTCCGCTGGCCTTCGCCGTGGTGAGCGCGGTCGTGCGCGGCGCGCGGGTGTGGGCCTGGTGGACGCTCGCCGGGCTCGCGATCCTGGGACCGTTGGCCGCCTACCTGCTGAGCGCGTATCCGACCGCCATCATCCGGCCGCTGATCGTGGCGCTCGTGCTGCTGCTGCTGGTGGGCGTCGGCGAGGCGATCCGCAACAGACGCGACCGTTACCGGGAGCTGTCGCGCACGATCGCCGCGCGCCGCGAGTCCGCCGCGGAGGCGGAACGCCTGCGCATCGCACGCGAACTGCACGACGTGCTGGCGCACTCGCTCTCCCAGATCAGCGTGCAGGCCGGGGTCGGCCTGCA
This sequence comes from Leifsonia sp. McL0627, assembly GCF_058244615.1. NCBI lineage: Bacteria > Bacillati > Actinomycetota > Actinomycetes > Micrococcales > Microbacteriaceae > Leifsonia > Leifsonia sp. McL0627. Next base: position 1,197,891 of record NZ_JBZCGM010000003.1, on the reverse strand, counting down.
CCTGTTCGACTCCCGCCCCGACAAGGCCAGGGAAAGCCTGGAGGCCATCAGGGCGACGAGCGGACAGGCCCTCGAAGAAGTCCGCGGCGTGCTCGGCTTCCTCCGGGCGGACGGCGACAGTGCAGCGCGCGCCCCGGAACCGGACATCGACCGCATCCCGGTGCTGGTGGAGACCTACCGGCGCGCCGGCCTCGACGTTCAGTACGAGAACTCGCTGGGCAGCATCCCGGCTCCGGCCATCCAGCTGGCTGTCTACCGCATCGTGCAGGAGTCGTTGACGAACGTGGGGCGGCACGCGCAGGCGACCACCGTGCGCATTGCACTCGGCCAGGACGCCCGCGACTACGTGGTGTCGGTCTCCGACGACGGCAGAGGGCTTCCCGGTGGCGATGACGAACCTGGCAAGGGGATGCTCGGGATGCGCGAGCGCGCGGAACTGCTCGGCGGCCGGTTCGAGGCCGTCGCCGGGGTGGACGGCGGCCTGACGGTCACCGCGCACATCCCGATCAGGACAGTGGGCACGACGTGATCACGGTGCTCCTGGCCGACGACCAGCATCTCGTCCGTGCGGGCTTCCGGGCGCTCCTGGAGGCGGAGGACGGGATCGACGTGGTCGGGGAGGCCGCGACAGGCCGCGACGCCGTCGAGCTGGCGACGCAGCTCCGCCCGGACGTCGTGCTCATGGACATCCGGATGCCGGACGGCGACGGCCTGTGGGCCACGGAGCAGATCGTGGGCGACCCTGACCTCGCGGGCACCCACATCGTGATCGTGACGACGTTCGAGCTCGACGAGTACGTCGCCCAGGCGATCACAGCGGGCGCCAGCGGCTTCCTGGTGAAGGACACCGAGCCCGTCGACCTGATCAGAGCGGTGCGCGTCGCGGCCGCCGGGGACGCCCTGCTGTCGCCCGGGGTCACCAGGAGACTGCTCGAACGGGTCGCAGGCGGGTTGCGCCCTGCGCCGCCGACGGCTGCGCTCGACGCCCTGACCGACCGGGAGCGCGAAGTGCTCACGCTCGTCGGCCACGGCCTCAGCAACGGGGAGATCGGCGAGCGGCTCCACCTGAGTCCGCTCACCGCCAAGACGCACGTGTCCCGCATCATGCAGAAACTGGATGCGCGCGACCGGGTGCACCTCGTGGTGCTCGCGTACGAGTGCGGTCTCGTGCAGCCGGGGTGGCAGTAGCCGGATCGCTGGCAGTAGCCGGACGGCCGGCAGTAGCGGCACGCCCCGTCGCTGCTCCCCACGGAGTACGCACACTCACTCCGGCAGGCGGATTCGCTTTCCGCCGCTTCCGGCGAGGCTGATCAGTGACGGTTCGCATCCGACGCGGACCGCAGTCACGATTGGAATCATCATGCTCAGCACCATCGCCGCGACCACCGTCGCCGCCCACTGGGTGGGCCCGTGGGCGGGAGGGTTCGGCTTCCTGTTCCTGCTCATCCCGCTGTTCTGGATCGCCGTCTTCGTCCTCCTGTTCGTCTTCGCAGGGCGGCGCTGGCGTCGTGCGGCAGCCGCAGGCTACGGTCCAGGCTGGAACCGCGGAGGCCCGAGCCGTGCGGCTGAGGCGACGCTCGCCGAGCGCTTCGCCCAGGGCGACATCGACGAGGTCGAGTACCGCGCCAGGCTCGAAGTACTGCGCGCGAACCGGCAGCAGGGCTCCTAGCCCACACACGGCGACGACGGCGACGCGGGCGCACTGCGGCGGGCGGACGGATATGATCGTCCGGGCCGAAGACCGCATCACGGCCGGAAGGATAGGCCATGAACGCTCTGTCAGCGGCGGAGGCCAGGAGCCTGGTGCTCGTGCTCGCCATCGTCGGAGCTGTGCTCCTCGTCGCCGTCGTCGTCCTGCTCGTCCTCTGGCTGCGCGCACGCCGCGCGCACTCCAGGCTGAGCGATCAGCGCGCGGAGAACGAGTGGGACCGCATCGACAGGGAACTGGAGCTGGCCGAGCAGGCCGGCCGGTTCCGCATCGTGCGGGAACTCGGCGATGTGGCCATCCAGTCGGTGTCGCGTCTCGCGTCGCAGGCGGAGGGCGTCCGCTATGCGGCGGCCACCGATCCGGAGGCCGCCGCCCGCTCCGTCGCGGCCCTGGAGACGTCGGCCAGGGATGCGCTCGGCGACCTGCGGCGCATCCAGACCGTCGTGCGCGACGGCGAGAGTGCCGCGATGCCCCAGCCCAGCCTGCACTCGGCCCGCGACCTGTTCCGGGTGATGCGCGACGCCGGGCTCGACGTGACGTTCACCGAGAACGGCGAGCGGTTCGAGCTCCGGCAGGGCGCCGAGCTCGCAGTGTTCCGCATCCTGCAGTCGAGCCTGGAGAACGCGCTCAAGCACGGAGGCCCAGGGACGGCCGTCGCGATCGCCTTCACCTGGACGGGCGATGGGCTGCAGGTCAGCGTCGACGACGACGGTATCCGGTCGGCGGCGCGCAGGGCGGGGCTCGACGGCGACGCCGTGGACCAGGCGACTCAGTACACGATCGACGAAGACCTGCGGGCGCTCACCGAGACGTACGACGGCGCCGGCCTCACCGGGATGCGCGAACGCGCGGCGCTGTTCGGGGGAGTGCTGAACGCCTCCACCGTGCCGGGTGTCGGTTTCTCACTGTCTGTGGTGTTCCCCGCCCTGAAGTTCCACAACGGGGTGCACGGGGTCGACCTCGGGCGCTGATCCGTCCACGCGCCGGTCTGCCCGCCGGTCCGCCCGGCTCAGTCGTCCAGGTGGTCGCGGCCCGGCAGCCAGCTGAGCCCTGGAACGCCCCAGCTGCTCTTCTTCTGCACCTTCGCCGCCGCCTTGCCGTACGGGTGGCTGAGCCTGTCGACGTAGAGCACGCCGTCCAGGTGGTCGAACTCGTGCTGGAAGATGCGAGCGAGCCAGCCGTCCGCGCGGATCTCGAACGCCTCGCCGTCGAGGTCGACCGCCTGCAGGATGGCGCTCTGCGCGCGCCGCAGCGGGAAACGCTCGCCGGGGAACGACAGGCAGCCCTCCGCCTCGTCGTCCTCGTCGAGCTCGTCGATGCTCGTGGGGCTGATCCAGAGCACCGGATTGATCGCGACGCCCCTATGCAGCACGTCTTCGTCGTCCGTCCAGCCGAACACGAACAGGCGAAGCGGAACACCGACCTGCGGGCCGGCGAGACCGACGCCGGGTGCCGCATCCATCGTCTCGAACATGTCCGCGACGAGGGTGCGCAGCGCGCCGTCGAACTCCGTGACAGGGGCGGCGGGCGTGTGCAGGACGGGGTCTCCGGTGATCCGGATGGGAAGGACGGCCATTCAGCAAGAATATCGGGGTGAAACTGGATAGGGTCGTGGGGTGGGTACGGAACTGATGGATGCACTCGACTTGGCCTATGAGCCGAGCCAGCTGCTGGGCATCCCGATCGCGCTCATCGGAGCGTGCTTCCTCTCCGTCGGAGCCCAGCTCCAGCACCACGGTGTTGCGAAGGTCGAAGCCAACACCCAGGATGCGCAGTCCGGACTGAATCTGCGGCAGCTCGGCCTGCTCCTGGCCCGGCCGTCGTGGGTGATCGGCACGGTGCTGCTCGGTCTCGCCATCGTCTTCCAGCTCGTCAGCCTGAAACTGTCGCCGCTCATCCTGGTGCAGCCGCTCGGCGTCGTCGGCCTCGTCATCACGAGCATCCTGAACGCCAAGGTCAGCGGGGTGAAGCTCAACCACCGGTCGGTGATCGCGGTGAGCCTCTGCGTGAGCGGTGTCGGTGCGTTCGTGCTGATCGCGGCCGTGTTCGCGCGCGACCGGCCTGTGACGACGCAGGCGCTCGTGGAGATCCTGATCATCCTCGCTGTCGTGCTGCTCGCGTTCGGGGCGCTGTTCTACTTCCTCCGCGCCAAGTTCAAGGCGATCATCTACATCATCGGCGCCGGCGTGCTCTACGGTTTCGTCGCGACGCTCGCCAAGGTGGTCATCGACCGCGTGTCCAGACAGGAGTGGGACTGGCTTCTGGTGCTCTGCATCATCGCCCTGCTCGCCGCCGCGATCCTGGGTGCGTACTTCGTGCAGAACGCGTACTCGTCCGGCCCTCCCGACCTGGTGATCGCTGGCCTCACCGTGGTCGACCCGCTGGTCGCGGTGACCATCGGAATCGTGATCCTCGACGAGGCGGCCGGGGCGCCCTGGTGGGCGATGGTCGGCTTCGTCCTCTCCGGTGCTGTGGCCATCTACGGCGTGTTCCAGCTCGCGAGACACCACCCGCAGGCTGCGTCCGCCGCGCCGGTGGCGGCCGCCGTTGCCGACAAAGCAGCCGAATCCGGCTTAGACTAGGCCGTTGAATCAGCCGGTCGGGCCCCGATCGGCGAGCGAAGACCGTCGCCGGATTCACCATCCCGGCCCACTACCGTAGGGATTCACCACGTGCCCGATACGAGCGGACAGCCGAGCAGTACGCCCGCCCAGCCCTCCGTCCAGGCCGCCAGGCCGTCCGACACAGGCAGGAAACCGCTGACGGTCCTGATCGGTGCTGACACCTTCGCACCGGACGTCAACGGGGCAGCGCGGTTCGCCGAGCGCCTCGCCGCCGGGCTCGTCTCCCGCGGTCACGACGTGCACATCGTCGCCCCGGCTGCGAGCCGCAAGCACGGAACCTGGATCGAAGAGCACGAGGGCCAGAAGATGACGGCCCATCGTCTCTACAGCTGGCGCTGGTACCCGCACGACTGGCTGCGCTTCGCCATCCCGTGGCGGATCAAGCAGAACAGCTCGCGCATCCTGGACGAGGTGAAGCCCGACGTCGTGCACTTCCAGTCGCACATCGTCGTCGGCCGCGGACTGTCGCAGGAGGCCCAGAAGCGCGGCATCCGGATCATCGGCACCAACCACTTCATGCCGGAGAACATGCTGGAGTTCACACTCCTCCCTCGGTTCATCCAGGACTACGCGATCGGCCTCGCCTGGAAGGCGGCCCGCCGCACCTTCGGGCGGGCGGAAGCCGTGACGACGCCGACCGCGAAGGCGGCGCAGTTCCTGGAGAAGTACACCGGCCTGCACAACGTGCACGCCATCTCGTGCGGCATCGAAGCCCACAACTACACGCCAGACTTCACCCCGCGCACCGGCAACCACATCCTGTTCGTCGGCCGGGTGACCGGCGAGAAGCAGATCGATGTGCTGCTGAAGGCGGTCTCGCTGCTGCCGGCCGACCTGGATGCGAAGCTCGAGATCGTCGGAGGCGGCGACCAGCTGAAGAACCTCCAGTCGATGGCCGACCAGCTCGGCATCGCCGACCGCGTCACTTTCGCCGGCTACGTCACCGACGAGCAGCTGCGCGAGGCGTACACGCGCGCCACGGTGTTCGCGATGCCGTCGATCGCCGAACTGCAGTCGATCGCCACGATGGAGGCTATGGCCTCCGCGCTGCCGGTCGTCGCCGCGAACGCGATGGCGCTCCCGCACCTCGTGCACGACGGCGACAACGGCTACCTCTTCGAGCCGGGCAACGCGCAGAACCTCGCCGACCGCCTCCAGCACGTCCTCACCCTGCCGCAGGACGAACTCGACGTGCTCAAGAACGCGTCGCTGCGCATCGTCGCCGCCCACGATATCCAGACCACGATCAGTACCTTCGAAAGCCTGTATCGTGGTGAACCGGTGGCCGACCCGGTGACGGACGCGGCCCCGCCGGTGCCGCGCGCAGACTGACGAGGCACACGGGGCGGTAGCTCAGCTGGTTAGAGCATCGGACTCATAATCCGCCGGTCACGGGTTCAAGTCCCGTCCGCCCTACGATCACTGACGCGGAATCGGTGACGCAGACTCCGCGTCACCGGACGCACCTCAGAGGGTTGGAACCCGGTCGAGGAACGCCGGTTCGCGTCGCGCTAGCCGGCGAAGGTGGACAGGGCGTCGTTCGCGAGGTCCGTTCGAAGACGCGCGAGCGCCGCAGGGTCAACGTTCACGATGGACTGGCCGTCCGCCGATGTCCCGGTCCCGGCGGTCGGGAGGGTGAACGTGTGGATGCTCGACAGGCCAGACAGTCGCATGCTGGCAGCCAGCCCGAGCATCGTCTGCAAGTCGAAGCCCTGATCGACACTGACGGTGGAGCCTGTGGCCGCTGCGAAGGCGGTGAGCTTTGCGGGGTCGGCGAGGAGCGAGAAACTCAATAGTTTCGAGCCGAACGCCCGCATGAGGGCCTGCTGGTCTGCCACACGCTGGTAGTCCGCCGTCGCGAAGGCGTACCGCTCCCGCGCGAACGCGAGCGCCTGGTCGCCGTCGAGGTGGTTGATCCCCTTGACGAAGGTGTAGTGCGGGGACTTCACGGTGGTGAAGGCGACCGGGCTGTCGACATCGACCCCGCCGATCGCGTTCGTCATGGCTTTCAGGCCGGCGAAGTCGATGATCGCGACATGGTCGATGCGGGTTCCGAGGAGGTGCTCGACCGTCTGGACCACGAGCGGAGTGCCACCCCATGCCAGCGCGGCGTTGATCTTCGCCGTCCCGTTGTCGGGGATCGGCACCCACAGGTCGCGCATGATGGACATCACGTAGACGTTCTTGCGGTCGGCGTCGATGTGCACGAGCATCATCGTGTCCGCCCGCTGATCAGAGACGCCGGTCGTCCCGACACTCGTCGGCGCGCCACGCGAGTCGGATCCCAGTAGCAGGATGTTCATCGCTCCCGTTCTGGTCGCCGCAGGGCGGGTGGCGGGAGCAGGGAAGGCGCGCTGAATGTGAGAGACGTGCGTGTCGAACGTGGACGCGACAGAGCCGGCGTAGATCGCACCGCCGCCCAAGACCACCACGACGGCCGTGGCAACGGTGACGACGACCACGGCCGCCGCGACGAACCACCAGTGATGGCGAGCGTGCGTGTGGCGGTGAGGATGATGAAGAGCGGTGTGAGAGACCACGGCGCTCGCCCCCTTCGCGCCCGATCGGGACGCATTGTCGGCAACCAAAATGAGGTTTACTCAGCTATATCGAGAGTACGACGCGAGTTGCTCGTTGTCCTCCTTTTGGAGGACTCAGCCGTACCCCAGTTATGGGGTCATTGTCCGGTGCGACGGGCAGGGAGCACGCGACGATCTCATCCGGCGGACGGACGCGCCACCAGGATCCGGAATCGTACGGTGTGCTGATGACCGATTCCCTACGCAGAAGGCCCGGCCTCATCGCCGCATCGCTGGTCTGTGCACACGTCGTGCTCGCGCTGGTTCTGGCCATGGGTGCCCTGTCGCTCGCGCTCGCGGTCGGCGGCCCGGAGATCGGCAGGGACGAACTGTACCGGCTGGGACCGGCGCCGAAGCTCGCCGTCCTCGGAGCGTGCCTGCCTGTGCTGATCGCCACGACCTCCGCGTTGGTGCTCTCGTTCAGCGCGCGTCGGCAGCGCGCCTGGCTGGCCCCGGTGATCGGGATGATCGCGAGTGTGCTGCTCACCGGCCTGGGGCTCGCGTTCCTGCGCGCGCCGGAGCCGCTGGTCGGCGGCTGATCGACCTGCGGGCTACGCCAGCCTGCGCACGTACCGGGAGACGTCGGTCTGGCCGATGCCCGGGTCGTCGTCGAGACCGCCCGGCTTGATCAGGAAGTGCTGGCCGCCCGGCACCTGCGTCTCAAGCCATCCGCCGCCGCCGCAGGACATGCCCGAGCGTTCCTTCGTTCCGTCGGTGTACGCCAGGCAGACGCTCGACGGGTCGGTGCCTTTCAACAGGTAGAGCGAGAGGCCACCCGACTCGCCCTGATAGCGGGACGTGTCCGGGATCGCGCCGCCCGTATATGGGGTGACGGCGTCGGGTAGCGTGTCGGCGGCGTCACGTTCTCCGTCGAACGGCGACGGCACGCTGACGCACCCGGTCAGCAACGCAGCCAGCCCGATCGCCGTCAGTCCGGCCAGCCCCGTCAGCGCAGCGCGCCGCATCGTGAGTCGTCGCATCCCCATACCCCCTGCTCCGCAGGCTAGCAGCACCCCGGTATGCTCGCATCCAGACGAAAGGAGCCGTCCCGGTGGCTGCCCGACGACCCGCCAGGGTCACCTTCATCGCCGTGCTGACTTGGATCCAGGCGCTGTTCGACCTGATCGCCGGTATCGGGCTTCTCGTGCTGCAGAACGACCTGACGCTGCGCGCCCAGTTCGGCGGTTCGACAGGAGTCATCGTCACCGGGGTCGTGCTGATCATCCTCGCGCTCGTCACGTTCTCCGTCGCGCGCGGCCTGCTGCGCGGGAGCAGCTTCGCTCGTTCGCTGGTGACGTTCGTGCAGCTGCTCGCCATCGCGTCGGCGGTGTACACCGCTATCCTGCTTCCCGCGCAGCTTCCCGGCGCCGCCATCAGCGCCGCCGTCTCGCTTGTCATCATCGTCATGCTCTGGTCGGGTCGCGCCGTCGACTTCTTCCGCGGCTGACGTCGCCATCTTCGGTTCGCCGGGCGCGCGGGAGGGGGTGCTAGGCGAGGTGGCCGAGCAGGGCGTCGAGGACGGGGCGCTGGCCCTTGGTGAGCTGGGTGCCCGCGCGATCGACGGGGGTCCAGCAGGCCTCGTCGATCTCGGGGAACGACTGGATGCGGCCGGAGCGCGGCGGCCACTCCAGCTCGAACGCGTTGCTCGTCACCGTCTCCGGCGCGAAGTCGTCGGCCTCGGCCGCGAACACCGTCACGGTCTTGCCGGACGAGAGCGGGAAGTCGCCGAGTGGGGTGTACTCGACATCCGGGGCGTCGACGCCGATCTCCTCCGCGAACTCCCGGCGCGCCGTGGCAAGGTCGTCCTCGCCGTCCGAGGCCTCGACGATGCCCTTCGGGATGGACCACGCGCCCTCGTCCTTGCGCGCCCAGAACGGGCCGCCCATGTGCGCGATCCACACCTCGACGGCATCGCGCCTGCGGTAGAGCAGAATCCCGGCGCTGCGGACCTTGGGCATCAGGCGGTCCGGCGTTCAATGGTCATGTACCCACCCTAGAACCGTGACTGCGTGTGACGGGAGCACCCTGCACGACGACTAACGTGGAAGGGTGAACAGTGGAGACGCATGGGTCGAGGGCCCGGACGGCGAACGCTTCTGGGGCCGGTTCGGCGCTGCTGGTCTGCTCATCCACGACACCCGCCGCGGCATCCTGTTGCAGCACCGTGCCGACTGGAGCCACTTCGGCGGAACCTGGGGGCTCCCGGGCGGCGCGCGGCACGAGGGGGAGTCTGCTGTGGACGGCGCTCTGCGCGAGGCCGCCGAGGAGGCGTCGGTGCCTCCGGAGGCGGTGAGCGTGCTGTTCACGAGTGTGCTCGACCTGGGGTTCTGGTCGTACACCACCGTGGTCGCGGAGGCCGTTCATCCATTCGAGGCGCAGGTGGCCGACCCGGAGAGCATAGAGCTGCGCTGGGTGGAGGTCGGCGGCGTGACGGAGCTGCCGCTGCATCCGGGGTTCGCGGCTTCCTGGCCGGAGCTGCGGGCGCGTCTGGCCGGCCTGTCCGACTGACCGGACGCGCCGGCCGACGACCGACGACCGGCCACGCTCAGGATGCGATGCGCGGCCAGAGCACGGAGCCTGCGACGTCCTGATAGCCGACGGGCAGGCTGACAAAGGCCGCCGCTCCTGGATAGCTGGCCCGGCCGGGGTATCGCGGTGCGCCAGGGTAGTCGGGCGTGCCGCGGAACGGGTGGTCGGTGTCGCAGAGCAGGCGGTCGCCGACGACGGTGCCGAGGTAGTGTCCGTCCGGGGTGACGGCGTCGTCGTCGTTCCAGGGGAACCAGCCGATCCAGTCGCCGTCCGGGTTGAAAAGGAAGCGTCCGCCCTCGTCGGGGCGGAACGCGATCCAGGTGCCCTGACTGTCGTGCAGATATGCGGTCATCGTCGATCGCCTTTCGGGTTGGGATCGTCGTCGAGTGAATTATCCTCACCTTCAACCATGGTGGCAAGACCCGTCGGGTAATGTCGCCCGCCGGCGGCAGAATGGATGGGTGCACCTCGTACTCGACCGGCCGTCGCCCGGCAGCGTCCTGGCGACCAGAGTCGACACGGACGGCCTGGTCGTGGGGGAGCAGACCATCCCGAGTGCCGACCTCGCCGCGTTCGTCCGGAGCGAGGAGCCCGCGCACCCACGCTGGGCCTGGAGTGACACCCGCGGCTGGTATCCGCCCCTGCTCGCCGCCGGGGTGCGCGTCGAACGCTGCGACGACCTCCAGCTCAGCCACACCATCCTGCGGATGTCGACACTGTCCTCCTCCTCCGCGCTCGCCACCGCCCCACTCGGACCCTGGGATGCGGCCCCCGCCTTCGCCGAAGAGCAGCCCGCCGTCCACACCGCCCTGTTCGATCTCGCCGACCACCAGGCACAACAGCCACCCTCCGCGCTCGAGGAGTTTCAGGCGCAGCGCGCCGCCGTTGCGGACAGCACGGGGCCGGGCCGGCTGCGCCTGCTGCTCGCCGCGGAATCGGCCGGGGCGCTGATCGCCGCGGAGATGCGGTTCGCCGGGCTGCCGTACAGCGCGGAACGGCATGACGCGCTGCTGACCGAACTGCTCGGCGCCCGTCCGGCCTCCGGCCGGCCCGCCGTGCTCGATGTTCTCGCCGCCGAGCTCCGCTCGGAGCTGGAGAGCCCAGATCTCAACCCGGACAGCCCGCCCGATGTCCTCAGGGCGCTCAAGCGCGCCGGTCTCATGGTGACCTCGACGCGATCGTGGGAGCTGCGGGAGGTCGAGCACCCGGCCATCGCCCCGCTGCTGAGGTACAAGAAGCTGTCCCGCCTGCTCACCGCGAACGGCTGGACCTGGCTCGACACCTGGGTCCAGGATGGCCGGTTCCACCCCGACTACGTGCCGGGCGGCGTCGTCACCGGCCGCTGGGCGACGCGAGGCGGCGGGGCACTGCAGCTGCCGAAGCAGGTGCGCGGAGCGGTGGTCGCCGATCCGGGCTGGAAGCTCGTGGTGGCCGACGCCGCCCAGCTCGAGCCGCGCATCCTGACCGGACTGGCTGCCGACCAGTCGATGGCGGCGGCCGGACGCGGGAAAGACCTCTACGAAGGCATCGTGGCGTCCGGAGCCGTGGAAGAACGTGCGCAGGCGAAGGTGGCCATGCTCGGCGCGATGTACGGAGCGACGACGGGGGAGAGCGGCCGGCTGATGCCGCGGCTGACCAGGGCGTTCCCGCGCGCCATCCGGCTCGTTGAGGACGCGGCGCGCGCCGGTGAGCGGGGCGAATCTGTGACCTCCCGGCTGGGACGCAGCTCGCCGCGGCCGGGCGGCAGCTGGTCAGCGACCCAGTCGGCGGCGTCGTCGCCGGAATCCACGGAGGCCGACGAACGACGGGCGCGCAGCCAGGCACGCGACTGGGGCAGATTCACCCGCAACTTCGTGGTGCAGGCGAGCGCGGCGGAGTGGGCGCTGTGCTGGATGGCCGACCTGCGCAGACGGCTCACCGCGCTCGGAGGAGACGGTGCGCTGTTGCAGAGCCCGCACCTCGTGTACTTCCTGCACGACGAGGTGATCGTGCACGCTCCGGCCGACCTCGCCCACCAGGCGGCAGAGGCGGTGGTCGCCTCCGCAGAGGCCGCAGGTCGCCTCCTGTTCGGGGCATTTCCTGTCGAGTTCCCCGTCACGGCGGCGGTCGTCGACAGCTACGCGGAGGCGAAGTGACGCGCACAGGTGCCGCATCGTCGCGGCCACCGGAATGAACCTGTGTCGGAGTTGGTTGTCGAAGGTGATCTGACCGAGGATGGAGACCATGACAGACACCGCCACCGCACCAGCAGACCCTCGCGACATCCTGGCCAGGTACCGCCAACGCCGCGAGCAGGCTGTCACGGCGCCGAAGGGCAACCTGGCGCTCGTGAACACGCAGTGGATCACCGGAGACCCGGAGGCCGCCGCGCAGCCCGTATGGGGCATCCCTGGCCTGTGGGCGCCCCTGCCGAAGGGGCAGTCCGGGCTGAAGGTTGTGGCGACCGCCGAAGACGGCATCGTGGTCGACGGCGTGCTCGTCGACGGTGAGGCGATCGTGCGCGGCAAAGACGACGCAACCCCGAGTGAGATCGTGTTCAGCGACACGGTGACCGGGTTCGTCATCGCGAGCGAGGACGGCGACTACGCGCTGCGGGTCTGGGACTCCAACTCGGAGGCGATCCAGCAGTTCGGCTCGATCGACGCGTTCGACTTCAACCCCGAGTGGATCATCCAGGCGCAGTTCACGCCGATCGAGGGCGGGAAGACGGTCGGCTTCGAGCACCTCAAAGACGACGGGAGCACCAGGGAGAAGGTCATCCCGGGAGAGATCACGTTCAGCAAGGACGGCGTCAAGTACAACCTCGCCGCCTTCAAGGCCGGACGAGCTCTCCAGCTCGTCTTCGCCGACAGCACCAACGGCGAGTCGACATACTCGGTCGGCCGGTTCCTCTTCGTCGCCCCGAACCCGGACGGCACGGTGACGCTCGACTTCAACCTCGCCGTGTTGCCGCCCTGCGCGTTCAGCTACAACTTCAACTGCCCGCTGCCTCCCGCGCAGAACCGCTTCGCGGTCCCCATCGAGGCCGGCGAGAAGAACGTCCTGAGCAAGTCCGGCGCCCTCCTCCACTAGCTCCGAAGCTATCGAGTCAGGACTTATGCACGCCCCAGACCGGCGTGTCGCGTGCATAAGTCCGACTCGATTGCTGGGGTCAGGGGTCAGGGGTCAGGGGGTCTCTGCGGGGCGGCGGCCGCGGCGCGGGCGCTCGGGGGAGCGGTGCTGGAGCAGCGCATCCGGATGCGCGGTGAGGGTGGAGGCAACTTCGTCGAGCCACTCGATGGCCGCGCGGGCGCCCAGCTCGGCGGCGCGGTTCGCGGCCAGGACGGCACGGGAGTCCGCGTCGTGGGTGAGCTCGCGGATCTTCTCCTCGAACGCCCTGCGGTAGTCGGCGACGACAGCAGGGGCGTCAGCGCCGCCGAGCGACGCGGCGATGAGCACCTGATCCTGCATCTCGTCCCAGTCCGGGCGCGCATCCACGGGGCCTGCGGTCAGCCAGTCCTCGGCCGCCGCCGCGCCGTCGGCGGTGAGGGCGTAAAGCGGCAGTCCGTCGTCGGTGGTTCCCGCCGGTTGCACGAGGCCCTGGTCGACCATCCTGTCGAGCGTGGAGTACACCTGGCCGGCGTTGAGCTGGCGACGGTGAGCCGCCCGCGCGAGGAACTCGCCCTGCAACTGCGAGCCGTAGGCGGCGCCCTGCGTGAGCAGAGCGAGAAAACCATTCTGAACCGACATACTCAGTATGCTATTCCTTCGCACGCCGCGCCGGCATCGAAACCGTTGCAATCTTGTGACATGCGGTGGTTCTACGGCATAATTCACAAGAGCAGCCGTACGGTTGCCGCAATTTCATACTGTGCCGGTGAAGTTCCGCCGATTGGTCGTTGGGGAAGACGCATCCAATCGAACGGAGGACATCATGGCGGCACACGCAAGTCGAGGAGTGCTCTACGTGCACTCTTCTCCTGGCGCGCTCTGCCCCCACATCGAGTGGGCCGCGGGACGCGCCATCGGTCGCGCCGTGAACTTCACCTGGGAGTCGCAGCCGGTCCTCAAGGGCGCCCAGCGCACCGAGTACTTCTGGGAGGGACCCCAGGGCACCGGAGCCGCTATCGCCTCCGCTCTGCGCGGCTGGGAGCACCTGCGTTACGAGGTCACGGAAGACGCGGGCCTCGGCAGCGACGGCGGCCGATGGATGCACACCCCCGACCTCGGGATCTTCTTCGCCCAGACGGACACGGCGGGCAACATGGTCATTCCGGAGGACAGGGTGCGGTACGCGATGGAGATCGCCGGGGCGAACGCCCGCGAACTGCACCGCGAGCTGCGACTGGCACTCGGCCAGGCGTGGGACGACGAACTCGAACCGTTCCGCCACGCCAGTGACGAGACCAGCGTGGTCTGGCTGCACAAGGTGGGCTGACCGGCCGCACAGTCAGGCCGTGGACTCCCGCGGCGGGCCGGCCCAGGCATCATGCGCTGCCGCCCGCACGCGGTGAAACGCGACAGGCCCCGACCATCCAGCAGAGTGCTGGTGGGCGGGGCCTTCGTGCGTGCGGACCGTGGTGCCGGTCAGACCGAGCGGAACGCCACGACGGCGTTGTGACCGCCGAAGCCGAACGAGTTGCTGATCGCGAGCAGGTCGCCGTCTCCGAGCGCGCGCGGCGTCCGGACGACGTCGAGCGGGATCTCCGGGTCCATCTCGGTGATGTTGATGGTCGGCGGTGCGACGCGCTCGTGCAGCGACATGACGGTGAAGAACGCCTCGATCGCACCGGCGCCACCGAGCAGGTGACCGGTGGACGCCTTGGTCGCCGATACCGGGATGCCGTCGAGCAGGTCGCCGAAGACGCGGCGCAGGGCGTTGTATTCGGCGATGTCGCCGACCGGCGTGCTCGTGGCGTGCGCGTTGATGTGGGCGACGTCGGAGAGCGATGCCCCCGCTCCCTCGACCGCGGCGATCATCGCGCGGGCGGCCGCCGAACCCTCCGGGTCCGGGGCGGTGATGTGGTACGCGTCGCTGGTGACGGAACCGCCGACCAGTTCGGCGTAGATCTTCGCACCGCGGGCCTTGGCGTGCTCCTCGGTCTCGAGGACGAGCGCTGCTGCACCCTCACCGAGCACGAAGCCGTCGCGGGTGACGTCGTACGGCCGGGAGGCGGTGGCCGGGTCGTCGTTGCGCTTGGACAGCGCCTGCATGGCGGCGAAGGACGCGATCGGCAGCGGGTGGATGGCCGCCTCCGAGCCTCCGGCGATGACGACGTCGGCGAGACCCTGCTGCAGGTGGTCGTATGCGTTGGCGATGGACTCCGTGGAGGACGCGCAGGCGGAGACGACGGTGCGGATGCCGGCGCGGGCGTGGAGGTCCATGCCGATCGCGGCTCCAGGGCCGTTCGGCATGAGCATCGGGACGGTCATCGGCATGACGCGGCGCGGGCCGCGCTCACGCAGCGTGTCCCAGGCGTCGATCAGGGTCCAGACGCCGCCGATGCCGGTGGCCCAGTCGACGGCGAGCCGCTCGGGCTCGACCTCGGGGGAGCCGGCGTCTGCGTATGCCTCACGCCCGGCGATCAGAGCGAACTGGCTGGACGGGTCGAGGCGCTTCACCTCGTGCCGCTCGAGCACCGAGGTCGCGTCGACCCTGGCCTGTGCGGCGAAGGTGACGGGGAGGGCGAGCTCGGAGACCCACTCCTTCTCGATGGTGCTCGCACCGGACTCGCCGGCGAGCAGCGCCTTCCAGGTGTCGGCGGCGGTGCCACCGAGCGGCGACGCTGCGCCGACGCCGGTGACGACGATCTTTTTGGTCATAACGGCAACTCTCCGTAGATGGAACACGGCGCGCGCTCATGGCGCGGCCAACCGCGGGGGACCGGACATCGGTGGTGCCGAGCCGGTCCCGACCGCGAGGGACGTTTCTCGTGCGGGGTACTAGGCCTGAGCCTTGACGATGAACTCGACGGCGTCGCCGACGGTCTTCAGGTTCTTGACCTCTTCGTCCGGGATCTTGACGTCGAACTTGTCCTCGGCGTTGACCACGATGGTCATCATCGAGATGGAGTCGATGTCCAGGTCGTCGGTGAACGACTTGCCCAGCTCGACAGTGTCGGTCGCGATGCCGGTCTCGTCGTTGATGAGCTCGGCCAGGCCGGCGAGAACTTCTTCGGTGGACAATGCCATGGTGTTATCTCCTTGAGGGGTGTCGTTTTGACCGTTGAACAGTTTAGGGCAGCACGACGACCTGTGCGCCGAACACGAGTCCTGCGCCGAAGCCGATCTGGAGTGCCAGCCCGCCGGACAGCTCAGGATTCTCCTGCAGCAGCCGGTGAGTCGCCAATGGGATGGAAGCCGCCGAGGTGTTCCCGGTCGTCTCGATGTCACGCGCGATGGCGACGGTGTCCGGCAGCTTGAGCTGCTTGGCGAACTCGTCGACGATGCGCATGTTCGCCTGGTGAGGGATGAAGGCGGCGAGCTGGTCGGGGGTGACGCCTGCCGCATCCAGTGCCTGCTTAGCGACCTTGGCCATCTCCCAGACCGCCCAGCGGAAGACGGTCTGGCCCTCCTGGCGGAGGGTCGGCCACGGCGTCTCGCCGTCGCGGAACTCGGTCAGTGTGCCGTCCATGCCGACGGCGTCGGCCTTCGAGCCGTCCGAGCCCCAGATGGTCTTGGAGATGCCGGGGTACTCGCTCGGCCCGATGACCACGGCGCCTGCTCCGTCTCCGAGCAGGAACGAGATGGTGCGGTCGGTCGGGTCGACGACGTCGGAGAGCTTCTCTGCTCCGACGACGAGTGCGTAGTGGGCGACGCCGGTGCGGATCAGGGCGTCGGCCTGAGCGACGGCGTACGCGTATCCGGCGCAGGCGGCGTTCATGTCGTATGCGGCAGCCGGGTTGGCGCCCACCCGGTCGGCGAGCACGGCGGCGAGGGACGGGGTCTGGCGCGAGTTGCTGATGGTGGCGACGATGACCAGGTCGATGAGCGCCGGGTCGACACCGGATGCGGCGATCGCTTCGTTCGACGCCTCGGTGGCGAGGTCGACGGCGAGCACGTCGTGGCTCGCCCTTGTGCGTGTCACGATGCCGGTGCGCTGCCTGATCCACTCGTCGGAGGAGTTGATCGGGCCGACGAGGTCGTCGTTCGGCACGACGAGGTCGCCGCGGGCGGCGCCGATCGACAGGATGCGGGTGTACTGCGGGCCGTGGGCCTGCTGCAGGGTTGGCTTGGTCATCTGCTGTCTCCTAGGCGGCCTGGTCGATGAGCTCGAACGCGGCGGGCAGGTCGTCCGGCGTCTTGATGGCGACGCTCGGGATGCCCTTCAGTCCACGCTTGGCCAGGCCGACGAGAGCGCCGGCCGGGGCCACCTCGACGATACCCGTCACGCCGGCCGCCTGGAACGACTCCATGCAGAGGTCCCAGCGCACGGGGGAGGAGACCTGGCCGACCAGGAGACGGAGGAACTCGGCGCCGGACTCGACGAGCGAGCCGTCTTTGTTGGTCCACAGCGGCACCGTCGGGTCAGAGGTGGTGAGCGTGGAGGCGAACGCCTCCAGGGCAGGGACGGCGGGAGCCATGTATCGGGTGTGGAAGGCGCCGGCGACCTGCAGGGGGATGACCCTGGCGCGGGCCGGAGGGTTCTCGGAGAGCGCGGCGAGCGCATCCAGTGCCCCGGCGACGACGATCTGGCCCGCGCCGTTGTAGTTGGCGGGGGAGAGGCCGAGCTCATCGAGTTTCGCAAGCAGCTCGCTCTCGTCGGCTCCGAGGACGGCGCTCATTCCGGTGGGCGTCTGCGCTGCGGCGGCTGCCATCGCCGTTCCCCGCTCGCGCACGAAGGCGACGGCGTCGGTCTCGCTCAGGACGCCCGCTCCCGCCGCGGCGGTCAGTTCGCCGACCGAGTGGCCCGCGATGCCGCCGATGCGGTCGCGGCGGCCGTCCGCGAGGAGGGCGGAGAGCGTGAGGAGCCCGGCCGAGACGATGAGGGGCTGGGCGACCGCGGTGTCGCGGATGGTGTCCGCGTCGCTGACGGTGCCGTGGGCGACGAGGTCGATGCCGACCGCGTCGGAGATGCCGGTGAGCTGATCCCTGAACGATGACTCGGTGAGCCAGGGGTCGAGGAAGCCAGGGGTTTGGGAGCCCTGCCCAGGGCACACGATGACGATCACGAGTTCCAGTCTGCCAATCTTCCGCTCTGCGGATGTGTCGAACGGCTACCAAGTATTCCGCAAACCTTTGTCATCCGGTGACAACGCCCCGTTGTTCCACCAATGCAGTCATTTTGTTCATGACATGAGGTGTGTAATGTGCGGGATATTGCGATGAACAGCGCTGGCCGCTGCTCGTCGATGACACCCTGAACGATTGGGAAATCGCGGTATGAAACACCTCCCTGTGCGCACGGTCGCACTCCTCGGTCGCGCCAGAGCGCGGCAATCGCGTGTGGTGCGAGGCATCGTCGCCGCTTCGCTCGCGATGCTGCTCGCCGTTGTGGCTTTCGTGGTCATGCCGATCGGTGCCGCCCAGGCGGCCACCATCCAGACCTGCAGCTTCGCCAACCCCGGCACCGGTGAGTTCGCGAAGACCCTGTGCGTGCTCGACCTGTCGGTGATCAACCCGGCGCAAGCCTCGACGCCTGCTGGCCAGGACATGCGGCTGGAAGTGCCAGGCGGCAACTACACCTTCGACTACAACGTCCGCACGACCGGCCGCGAAGCCACCCCGACCACGCTGCCGACATACTCGGGTGCGTTCTTCGGCAACAACGGCTTCTACACCGGGATTGCGGGCCAGGCGGCGTACTACCAGGTCACGAAGACTCCGTCGATCCCGCGCGACACGTCCATGATCATCAGCAATGTCGTGGCCCGCGATCGCAGCGGTGCGACCGTCGAGTCATACGCCCTCGCCGGCATCGACGCTGAAGCGACGGACTTCCAGGAGTCCCTGACCTGGAAGTTCGACAAGCCGGCGCGAGCCATCGGTCCGATCGGCAACGCCTGCGACAGCGGGTTCAGCGGAGCAGGGACGACCACGGTGAACTGCAGTTCCGCGGCAGCCAAAGTGCGAACGGGCGCTCCGATGATCGCGGCCGACGGCGCGAAGTCGATGACCATGACCCTCGATGGCCCCTCGCGCCAGGGCGCTGCCTTCGCCGTGCTGATGTCGTTCGCCCAGCTCACCAAGAAGGTCGACTCGCGCGTCGACGCGTCCGATGCGTTCGGCGTGTCCGTCACCGCTCCCTCCGGCGTCGAACTGGGGTCGGCGAACACCGGAACGACAGCGTCGGCGACGACGGGCGTCATCGCCATCGCGAGCGCACCGACGGATGTGTTCACCCTGCAGGAGTCAAGCACCGGCAGCACAGCGAGCAGGTACACACCGAACTGGGCGTGCACGAGGAACAGTGATCCTGATCCGACGCTGCCGAGCGGACCTGCAGGCACGAGCGCGAAGGTCCTCCTCGATGTCGGCGACTTCGTCGACTGCACGATCACGAACTCCGCGAGAGCCACCGGCCTGATTCTGCAGAAGCACGCAGGGACTCCGACGGACGTCAACAAGAACGGCATCGTCGACGCGGGAGACACCATCCCGTTCACCTTCACCCTGACGAACTCCGGCGACCTCCCGCTCGACCGCTTCCAGGTGACCGACCCGCTGATCGGCGCCGTGACCTGCCCGGCGGGCCCGCTGCTGTCCGGCGCGAGCATCACCTGCACCGCCACGAACCCGTACGTCATCACGGCCGCGGACGCCACGGCAGGAAAGGTGATCAACAACTCCTCCGCGAGCGGTCGCCCCGTGGGCAGCACCGAGGCCGTCGTCAATTCGGGGACTTCATCGACGGAGACGCCCGTCATGACGGCGGCTCCCAGTCTCACCATGGTGAAGACGGCGACGCCGACGTCCGTTCAGGTCGCCGGGTCTGTCGTGAACTACCGGTTCACCGTCACCAACACCGGCAACGTCCCCGTCGACGGCATCGCCATCGACGAAACGACGTTCACAGGTTCCGGGGCCGTTCCGGCAGCGGTCTGCCCGAACATCGCGATCGCCCCAGGAAGCAGCATCGACTGCGTGGCGACGTACACCGTGACCCAGGCGGATGTGAACGGAGGAGGCGTGCACAACGTCGCCATCGCGACCGGCAATGCCTCCGGCACGCCCGTCACATCGCCGTCTTCGCAGGCGGACGTGTCCATCTCCGCTGCACCAGGCATCGAGGTCGTCAAGTCGTCCAGCCTGGTCGACGGGATGCTCGTGGCCGGGCAGAACATCCAATACTCCTTCGTCGTGACCAACACCGGCACCGTCACCCTCAGCGGTGTCGCTGTCGACGAGACCGCGTTCACCGGCGCAGGAACCCCTGGACCGATCACCTGCCCGTCCGGCAGCGACACCCTCGCACCCGGCGCCTCCGAGGTCTGCACGATGGACTACGTGGCGACGCAGGCAGATGTCGACTCCGGCGTCCTCCTGAACACGGCGACCGCCTCCGGCACGCCGCCGCAGGGCGCACGGATCACCTCCCCTCCGTCGACGACGCAGTCGCCGTCGGTGCGGAACCCGTCGCTGTCCATGAAGAAGACCGTCACCCCCGCGACGACCACCATCGCCGGCGCAACCGTGACGTACGACTTCACCATCACCAACACCGGTAACGTCAGCGTGCGCAACGTCGGCGTCGCCGAGGGCGCATTCTCCGGAACGGGAACGGCGCCGACCGCCGCCTGCCCGGCTGCGCCGAACACCCTGCTGCCCGGTCAGCACGTCGTCTGCACAGCGGAGTACACCGTCACCCAGGCCGACATCGACGCAGGACAGGTCAGCAACACGGCAACGGCCTCCGGCCTCGACGCCGACGGAGCCACGGTCGATTCTCCACCGTCGACTGCTGTGCTGCAGGCCGACCCTCTGGCGGCGCTCGCGCTGCTGAAGACGGCGAGCCCGCTCACCGCCGACCACGCGGGCGAGACGATCACATACTCGTTCCTGGTCACCAACGTCGGCACCGTCTCCGTCTCCGGGGTCGGGATCGCTGAGGGCTCGTTCTCCGGAACCGGCGCTCCGGTGGCCGTGACCTGCGCAGGGCCGGCGACGCTCGCGCCCGGCGATCAGACCAACTGCTCGGGCGCGTACACGCTCACCCAGGCCGACGTGGACGCCGGCGGCATCGACAGCACCGCCGCCGCCACCGGCACGTCCACGGGCGGACAGTCCGTGGTCTCGCCGAACTCGACCGTCCGGGTGCCCGTCGCCGCCGACTCGTCCATGACGATCGTGAAGTCGGCTCTGCCGGGAACGCCGACAGTCGGCGACACGGTCTCCTACCAGTTCCTGGTGACGAACACCGGAAACACCACGCTGAGCGGGCTGCTGGTGACGGAGGACTCGTTCTCCGGCACCGGCACCGCGCCCGTGATCGACTGCCCGGCGTCGTCGCTCGCCGTCGGCGAGTCGCTGACCTGCACGGCCGACTACGTCGTGACGCAGCAGGATGCCGACCGCGGACACGTCGACAACCAGGCCAGCGCCTCCGGACAGCCTCCGGCGGGCGCCCCGCGCGTCGACGCGCCGCCGTCGGCGAACGTCGTCGACATCCCGGCTGTGCCGTCGATGACGCTCGTGAAGAAGGTCGACCACGAGGTCGTCACCGCCCAGGGCCAGTCCGTGACGTACACGTACACGGTGACGAACACCGGCAATGTGACGATGCACGGCGTCAGTGTGACCGAGGGTGCGTTCAGCGGCACCGGCACCGCGCCGGCGCCGACGTGCCCGGACGGTGCGAGCATCGCTCCGGGAGAGTCCGTCGACTGCACGGCCACGTACACCGTGACCGCCGCCGACGCGGATACCGGCTGGGTGACCAACTCGGCGACCGGCTCCGCGCTGCCTCCCGCGGGTGGCGCCCCTGTCGAGTCCGAGCCATCCACGGTGACGCTGACCGTCCCGGCGGAACCGGGCATCTCGCTCACCAAGTCGGCCAGCCCGGCGACCGTGTCCGCCATCGGCGACGTCATCACGTACACGTTCGTGGTGAAGAACACCGGCAACGTCACGCTCACCGACCTGACGGTCGACGAGGGCGACTTCAGCGGCACGGGAACGGCTCCGAGCATCCAGTGCCCGGATCTGGCGTCGCTCGCCGCCGGTGACTCCGTCACCTGCACGGCCGAGTACACGGCCACCGCAGCGGATGTCGACGCGGGAGAACTGACCAACTCGGCCAGCGCCTCCGGCACGCCGCCGGCCGGTGGAGACCCCGTCACGTCGGAGGCGTCCGCCGCGAGCGTCGCGATCCCGGCAGCCCCCGGTCTCGAACTGACGAAGTCGGCGAAGCCCGGCACGACCGGCACGGTCGGCGAGGTGGTGACGTACTCGTTCGTCATCGTCAACACGGGCAACGTGACGGTGAAGAATCTCGCCGTCGACGAGGGCGCGTTCAGCGGCACCGGCACGATCTCTGCCATCGACTGCCCTGTCACAGAACTGGCGACCGGCGAGAAGACGACGTGCACGGCCGAGTACACGGTGACGGCGGCCGACGCCGCGACCGGAAAGCTCACCAACACGGCGGAGGCCTCCGGCCGCTCGCCGAAGGGTGACGACGTCCGGTCCAGCGCATCGACCGCCGCTGTCGAGCTCGACGTGCCGGGGGAGACCAAGCCGGACACCGGACTCGCCGCGACCGGATCGAACATCGCTGCCACGCTGATCGTCCTCGTGGGCGGGATGCTCGTGCTCGGCGGAGTACTCCTGCTCCTGCAGCGCAGGCGACGCACCCGCGGCTAGCCGCGGAACGGCGAA
This sequence comes from Leifsonia sp. McL0627, assembly GCF_058244615.1. Taxonomy (NCBI): domain Bacteria; kingdom Bacillati; phylum Actinomycetota; class Actinomycetes; order Micrococcales; family Microbacteriaceae; genus Leifsonia; species Leifsonia sp. McL0627. The sequence goes on along the minus strand of NZ_JBZCGM010000003.1, from coordinate 1,175,656 downwards.
CGGCGCCGTGAGCTGACTTCGGTCAGGTCACGGCGCCGTTCGCCGTTTACGGGCATGCGAGTTTGCGGCGCGAGTCTTCAGGCGTACGCGGTGGCGGGCTTCTCAGGCGCGGCGGGGCGCATCCGGTTCGTTGATGGAACCGACGATGAGGGCGGCCTGCAGGATGAGCGCCTCCCTGGCACCGGTGGCATCCCAGCCGATCACCTCGGAGACGCGCTTCAACCGGTAGCGGACCGTGTTCGGGTGCACGAACAGCTCGCGGGCCGTCGCCTCCAGCGAACGGCCGTTGTCGAGGTAGCACCAGAGCGTCGTCAACAGCTCGGTCGAGTGCGCCTGCAGCGGGCGGTAGATGCGGTTGATGAGCGTGGCACGCGCCAGCCCGTCGCCGGCGAGCGCACGCTCCGGCAGCAAGTCGTCGGCGTGCACCGGACGCGGGCAGTTGCGCCAGGCGCGCGCGACCGCGAAACCGGCCAGGGCGGCCTTGGCGCTCTTCGACGCATCCACCAGGCTCGGGACCTCGTGGCCGAGCACCAGATGCCCTGCGCCGAAACCTGGTTCGAGCTGCTGGGCGATCTCGAGGAAGCTCACCACCGGCGTCGCGCCGATAGCGTCGTCCGGGGTGGAGGCGCTCGGCCAGGCCCGCCCGATGACGAGCACCAGTCTGCTGCCCTGCACTCCGATCAGCACGTCCGCCGACATGTGCCGGGCGGTGCGACGCAGCTGATCGACGTCCAGGAGCTTCGGCGCCGTCCCGACGAGGACGCTGACCTCGCCGTGGCCGTGCCAGCCGAGCGCCGCGATCCTGCTGGGCAGCTCGTCGTCGTACTCGCCGGTGAGGATGCTGTCGACCACGAGGGCCTCCAGGCGTGCGTCCCACAGGCCACGCGCTTCGGCGGCGCGGGCGTAGACGTCGGCCGCGCCGAAGGCGATCTCGCGCGAGTAGAGCAGGATCGCCTCGCGGAGAGCCTCTCCGCCGTTCTTCACCCGGTCTTCGACGACCTCGACGACCACCTTGATCAGCTGCAGGGTCTGCTGCAGGCTGACGCTCCGGAGCAGCTCACGAGGAGCCGCCCCGAAGACGTCGGCCGCGATCCACGGCGTCGACCGGGGGTCGTCGAACCACGAGATGAACGACGAGATGCCCGCCTGCGCGACGAGGCCCACCGCAGACCGCCTGCCAGGAGGCATGTCGCGGTACCACGGCAGGGTGTCCTCGAGACGCTTCAGCGTCGCCGTAGCGAGTTCGCCGGAGATCGTGCGCAGCCAGGCCAGCGTGTCGGCCTTCGACCTCTCCGCTGGTTTCGTCTGCGCAGCCACTGGCTTGTTCGGCACGGGAGCCGGCGTCAGCTCTCGCCGCCGGCGCTACCGGTGGTTCCGGCGTTCACGTCGTGCAGCAGGTACTTCTCGATCGCCCAGGCCGGCGCGTTCGGGTCGACCTGACCGCGAGCCGCGAGCAGCTCGAGGGTGCGGACGACCATCGACGGACCGTCGATCTTGAAGAACCGGCGAGCAGCGGGCCTGGTGTCCGAGAAGCCGAAGCCGTCGGCGCCGAGCGTGGCGAACTCACCGGGGACGAACTGCCGGATCTGGTCGGGGACGGCGTGCATGAAGTCGGTGACCGCGACGAACGGGCCGTCCGCCTCCTGCAGTTTGCGGGTGACGTACGGCACCTGCTTCTCCTGCTGCGGGTAGAGGAAGTTGTGCTCCTCCGCCGCGAGACCGTCGCGGCGCAGTTCCGACCACGAGGTGACGGACCAGACATCGGCCGACACGCCCCAGTCCTGCGCGAGCAGGTGCTGCGCTTCGAGCGCCCACGGAACGGAGACACCGGATGCGAGCAGCTGCGCCTTAGGGCCCGCGACATCCGAGACGCGCAGGCGGTGGATGCCGCGCACGATCCCGTCGACGTCGACACCCTCCGGCTCAGCCGGCTGGACGATCGGCTCGTTGTAGACCGTGATGTAGTACATGACGTTCGGGTCCGGGTGGTGATCGCCGTACATCCGGTCGAGGCCGCTGCGGACGATGTGCCCGATCTCGTAGCCGTATGCCGGGTCGTACGAGACGACGGCCGGGTTGGTCGACGAGAGGACGAGCGAGTGGCCGTCGGCGTGCTGCAGGCCCTCGCCGGTCAGCGTGGTGCGTCCTGCGGTGGCGCCGATCATGAAGCCGCGGGCCATCTGGTCGCCCGCCGCCCAGATCGCGTCGCCGGTGCGCTGGAAGCCGAACATCGAGTAGAAGACGTACACCGGGATGAGCGGCTCGCCCTGGGTGGCGTACGACGTTCCGACATTGGTGAACGCCGCGAGGGCGCCCGCCTCGTTGATGCCGACGTGGATGATCTGGCCCTGCGGGCTCTCCTTGTATGCCAGGAGGAGCTCGCGGTCGACCGACGTGTAGTGCTGGCCGTTCGGGTTGTAGATCTTCGCGTTCGGGAAGAACGCGTCCATACCGAAGGTGCGTGCCTCATCCGGGATGATCGGAACGATGCGGTGGCCGAAGTCCTTCGCGCGCAGCAGGTCTTTCAGCAGACGGACGAACGCCATGGTGGTGGCGATCTCCTGCGTGCCGGAGCCCTTCTTGGAGATGGCGTATGCCGAGTCGTCCGGAAGGTTGAGCTGGGTGTACTTGGTGCGGCGCTCCGGCACGTAGCCGCCGAGTGCCCGGCGACGCTCGTGCAGGTACTGGATCGCCTCGTCGTCTGGGCCGGGGTTGTAGTACGGCGGGAGGTACGGGTTCTCTTCGAGCTGCGCATCCGACACCGGGATGCGCATGGCGTCGCGGAACGTCTTCAGGTTGTCGAGCGTCATCTTCTTCATCTGGTGGGTCGCGTTGCGGCCCTCGAAGCTCGGACCGAGGCCGTAGCCCTTGATGGTCTTGGCGATGATGACGGTGGGCTGGCCCTTGTGCTCGGTCGCCGCCTTGAATGCTGCGTAGACCTTGCGGTAGTCGTGGCCGCCGCGCTTGAGGCCCCAGACCTGGTCGTCCGTGTAGTCCTTGACGAGTTCGAGGGTGCGCGGGTCGCGGCCGAAGAAGTTCTCGCGCACGTATGCGCCGTTCTCCGTCTTGTACGTCTGGTAGTCGCCGTCCGGGGTCTGGTTCATCAGGTTGACCAGGGCGCCCTCGGTGTCGCGGGCGAGCAGGGCGTCCCACTCGCGGCCCCAGATGACCTTGATGACATTCCAGCCGGCGCCGCGGAAGTAGCTCTCCAGCTCCTGGACGATCTTGCCGTTGCCGCGCACAGGGCCGTCGAGGCGCTGCAGGTTGGCGTTGACGACGAAGGTCAGGTTGTCGAGGTTCTCGTTGGCTGCGACCTGCAGCTGCCCGCGGCTCTCGACCTCGTCCATCTCGCCGTCGCCGAGGAACGCCCAGACGTGCTGGTCGCTCGCATCCTTGATGCCGCGGTTGGTGAGGTACTTGTTGAGCTGCGCCTGGTAGATCGCGTTGATCGGCCCGAGACCCATCGACACGGTCGGGAACTGCCAGAACTCCGGCATGAGGCGGGGGTGCGGGTACGACGACAGTCCGCCGCCTGCGTGCGACTTCTCCTGACGGAAACCGTCGAGCTGGTCGGCGCTGAGGCGTCCTTCGAGGAAGGCGCGGGCGTACGGGCCGGGGGAGGCGTGACCCTGGAAGAAGACCTGGTCTCCTCCGCCCGGGTGGTCCTGACCGCGGAAGAAGTGGTTGAAGCCGATCTCGTAGAGCGTCGCGCTGGAGGCGTAGCTGGAGAGGTGGCCGCCGACGGCGATGCCCGGGCGCTGCGCGCGGTGCACCATGACGGCTGCGTTCCAGCGGACCCAGGCGCGGTAGCGGCGCTCGATCTCTTCGTCGCCGGGGAATTCCGGCTCGTTCTCGGGCGAGATGGTGTTGATGTAATCCGTTGTCGGAACCATCGGCACGCCGAGCTGCAGTTCTTTGGAGCGCTTGAGCAGGCTCAGCATGATCTCACGAGCGCGCTCGTGGCCATGGGCCGCAACCAGTGCGTCGAGGGATTCCTGCCATTCGGCGGTCTCCTCCGGGTCCGAATCGATGTGATTCACCGAGTACGGGTCCTGGTCGTTTACAGTCACCCTCGACCTCTTTCTTGTGTCGGATAGATGGTAGACGGAGCTGATCGCTGTCGGGTCACAACAAATGCGATGGCACCATCTGCCAGCCTAGCCTCACTCCGAGCCCGCCGGTGACCGCATCATTTGACTCCACGGCGGCGAGGTCTAAGCTGTGTCCTCGTGCGTGCGCGGCATTCGGCCGCGAGCGGCGAAAGGAAACACCATGGCTCTGGAGAACGACACCCAGGCACCCGACTTCGAACTCGTCAACCAGTACGGCGAGACGGTCAGACTCAGCGACTTCCGCGGCAAGAAGGCCGTGGCGCTGGTCTTCTTCCCCCTCGCGTTCTCCGGAACCTGCACCGGTGAGTTGTGCGCCCTGCGCGACAATCTCGCCCTGTTCAAAGACCACGCGGTGGAGCTCATCGGCATCTCGGTCGACTCGAAGTACACGCTGCGCGCGTGGGCGGAGCAGGAGGGCTACGACTTCGCCCTCCTGGCCGACTTCTGGCCGCACGGCGAGATCTCGAAGGAGTACGGCGTGTTCCTCCCCGAGAAGGGCTTCGCCAACCGGGCCACGTTCGTGATCGACGAGTCCGGCATCATTCGCGCCTCGTTCATCACTGCTCCGGGCGAGGCTCGCTCGATCGAGGCGTACCGCGCAGCGCTCGACCTCCTCCCTGCGCACGTCGCGTAGTCCACTGCGTGGCGGCCCGGTAAGCTGGGTTGGCCGCTGACGCGGTGAAGGGCCTTTAGCTCAGCTGGTAGAGCGCCACGTTTACACCGTGGATGTCGTCGGTTCGATCCCGGCAGGGCCCACCCTCTCCTGGCGCAAAGTGGATATGCGCGCGTCCTGAAACGGCTTTTCGGGTGCTCGCGGTTTTCCTACGGTGGTTGCACCCCGACCACTCTGAGACGGCCGATCGCACGGCGCGGCTGTTCTCGAAAGGAACACCCGATGCGCCCGACCGCACTTCCCTCCAGCGACCCTGCTTCCAGCGACCCGACATCCAGCGACCCGACGCCCACCGACGACGATCTCGTCGCCCGGAGCAGAGACGGCGACCGTGACGCGTACGCTCAGCTCTGGCGCCGCCACTCCGGCGCAGGGCTCGCTTACGCGGCGTCCGTCACTTCCACGTTCGACGCCGCCGACCTCGTCTCCGAGTCGTTCACCAAGATCATGGTCGCCCTGCGCAACGGCAACGGCCCGCGCCGGGGCTTCCGCAGCTACCTCTATGCGACCATCCGCAACACGGCGGCGACCTGGGGCAACGCGCGCAAGGAGGTCCCGGTCGACGATCCGGCCGTCTTCGCCGACACCCGGTTCGGCCCGGAGCGGGAGGACCTGGCGTGGGAGCTGCCGCGCGTCGCGGAGGTGTTCGACGCCCTGCCGGAACGCTGGCGTCGAGCCCTCTGGTACAGCGAGGTGGAGCAGCTGACCCCGCCGGAGCTGGCGAGCATTCTCGGGATCAAGCCGAATGCGGCCGCCGCCCTGGCGTACCGGGCCAGGGAGGGGCTGCGACGCTCCTGGTACGCGTCAGCCGCCTAGCGCACGAAAGAATATCCGGAGCCCGCGTGATCGAACGGTTCGCGCCGACTCTTATACAACGAAGCATTCTGGCCCCGAGATGGGCTGCTTCGTCACGGTGGCGGCGTGCCGATCGGGTTGGCCCGCCGCCACCATCGTCCGTCTAGACTCCGGCCATGCCCGAAGGCCCATACCGCTGGTTCGTGTACGCCGAGATCGCCCTGGCAGTGGTCACGTTCGTCGCGCTCTGCTTCATCGTCGCCCCGTACGGGCGCCATGGCCGCTCCGGATGGGGACCGACCGTCCCCGCGCGCGTCGGCTGGGTGATCATGGAGAGTCCCGCCTCCATCGTCTTCGTGCTGTTCTTCCTCCTCGGGGATCACCGGTTCGACCTGGTGCCGCTGCTTCTCCTCGCGCTGTGGCAGCTCCACTACGTGCAGCGTGCGTTCGTGTACCCGTTCCTGATGCGCTCCGGGGCGCGGATGCCGGTATCGGTGGTGGCCATGGCGATCCTCTTCAACCTGCTGAACGCGTGGGTCAACGCCCGGTGGCTCTCCCAGTACGGCTCGTACCCGAACAGCTGGCTGGCCGACCCGCGGTTCTGGATCGGCGTGCTGGTGTTCCTCGGCGGGTTCGCGCTCAACCTGGGCTCGGACCGCATCCTGCGCCGGCTGCGGGGAGCGCGCGACAGTGGATACCGCATCCCGTACGGGGGAGGATATCGCTGGGTGTCGAGCCCGAACTACCTGGGCGAGATGGTGGAGTGGACGGGATGGGCGATCGCCACCTGGTCGCCGGCCGGACTGGCCTTCGCGCTCTACACCGTGGCGAACCTGGCGCCGCGCGCATTGGCAAACCACCGCTGGTACCGGCGGACGTTCGCCGACTACCCGCCGGAGCGCAAAGCGATCGTGCCGTACCTGCTCTGACGGTGGTGCCGCGTACGCTGACCGCGACCGGACACGATGGCCGGGAGAGGAGCGGACGGTGCCGGAGAGCGTCGAACAGTGGTGGCAACGCCGCCAGTGGTCGAAAGGCCAGGAGACGCCGTACCCGATCGGCTCATACCGGACGGACTGGCAACGCTTTCCGCTGCTGATCCGCCAGTACCATCCCGACCTCAACCACGGGATCGTGCTCAGCCAGGTGCCTCCCGCCGCCGACGTCTACCTGCTCTGGGAGTGCGACGCCGGACACCGCTTCGTCGCCACGCCGGAGGAGCAGCGGTCGCGGCCGGGCGGAACGAGGCGGCGCTCCGCGTGGTGCCCGGCCTGCGCGGAGGGGGCGGCGCCCCGGCGCATCCGGCAGCCGCAACAGCAGAGCGACGGGATGCACGCGTGCGGTCACGCACGCGACCCGCGCCGCATCGAGCACGACGCCGACGACGACCGCTGCTTCCTCTGTCGCAGGCTCGATACGGAACGCCTCACGAGGGAAGAACTGGTCACCCTCGCCGCCCCTGCCTCGCGGGTCGCGGTGTCGGCGGAGAACGGCACGGCTGCGAAGCACGCCTGGCAGTGCGACCGCGGGCACCCGGCGTATCAGGCGAGCATCGAGCGCATCCTGGGTGGGCGGCGCTGCCCGGTCTGCCGTCACGCGGCGGCGGGCGCCGATGCCGTCGCGGTCGGCGGCGCGTTCGTGAGCCGCTGGGCGCCCGCTCCCGCGTCCGCCGCGGAACCGGCCCTGAAGCAGCGCATCGCCGAGCGACTCGACGTCGATCTCGGGAACAACGCCGTTCGCGTGGCCCGGCCGTTCTTCTCGCACCTGGAGGTCTGGCCGGACATCGTGATCCCCGAATTGCAGGTCGCGATCGAGTACGACACCATCGGCAGGCACGGGCTGGAGCACGTCGGCCGCAGGGAGGAGACCGACAAGAAGAAGGACAGGCTGCTCCGGGCGTCCGGCTGGGAGGTGGTGCGCATCCGGTGCGGGAAGCTGCAGCCGATCGGCCCGTTCGACCTGACGGCGGGAGGCGTCAGCGCGGCGCTCGTCGACCGCATCCTGGACAGGCTCTGCGAGATCAGGGGCGACCTGTTCGTCGGGGCGTATCTGCGCTGACCGGGTGGCCGCCGGAGACTCGATTTGCGTGCATTTCAGCGGGGAATCTGCACTCGCGCAACGTCGGTGGGCGTGGCTACGCTGAACCCGTACCGTCCCAATCGAAGGAGAAAACGGTGGCTTCCACACTCAACCCTTACCTCAACTTCCGCACGTCGGCGAGAGAGGCGATGGACTTCTACCAGTCGGTCTTCGGCGGCGACGTACAGCGCAGCACCTTCGCCGACTTCCAGGTCAGCACCGACCCGGAGGAGAAGGACCTCATCATGCACTCCCAGCTCACGACGCCGAGCGGGTTCACGCTGATGGTCGCGGATGTGCCCAAGCACATGGATCTCGCAGAGGGCTCCAACATCTCGGTCTCGCTCAGCGGCGACAACGAGGAGGAGCTCTCCGGCTACTACGCCAAGCTGGTCGAAGGCGGCACCGTCATCGAGCCGCTGTCGAAGGCGCCGTGGGGCGACAGCTTCGGGATGGCCGTCGACAAGTTCGGCGTCTCCTGGCTGGTCAACATCGCCGGAACGCCTCCGCAGGGCTGACGGCGGGCGCCTCGGGTCGGCCCGGGTCGCCACGTGTCGGCTCGCCGCCGGACGGTTGCCCCGTCGCGGTGGCGAGGCGACAATGAGGCATGAGCGTGTCGTCGACGTCCGGTCCCGTGGTCGTCGGGGTGTACCCCGGCCAGCCGGCCGCGGTCGTGCAGGAGGCCGCTGCCCTCGCTGCGATGCTCGGCCGGCCGATGATCTGCGGATATGTGACGCCGGACAGCTATCTGACCGAGTGGGAACGCGCCGATCTACGCCGTGAGGCGTCGCTGCATCCGGAAGGGGTGGGCCCGGACGACGAACGGCTGGCGATCGACCTGGCGGCAGCGATCACGTCGTCGCTCACGGCCTCCCGAGCGGGGAGTGCGCCCTCCGAGATTTCGGCGTCCCCCGCCTCCCGAGGCGCGCTGACGGGCGGATGGGTGCTCCGCATCCTTGCGGGTGATCCCGCGAAAGCCCTCGCACGCGTCGCCGACGAGGTGGATGCGGCGCTGATCGTCGTTGGGACGCATCAGACGGGGTTGGGGCACGCCGTCGAGGAGTGGCTGTCCGGTTCGGTGGCCGTTCAGCTGACGCGCCTGCAACAGCGGTCGGTGCTGGTGGTGCCCATCGGGCACGAGAGCAGGAGCACGGCGACGCTGGGGTGATCGCGCTGATCCGGTGGTGTCCGTGTCGGCGGGCGGGCGTACCGTTTGTCGTGCGAAGTGACGGCTGATCGGGGAAGGGGAGGCTCATGTCGACGTTGGAGGGACGCGAGGCGTCTGCACTGTTGGTGATCGACGTGCAGAACGGGGTCATCGACGGCGCGTACCGGCGCGACGAAGTGGTGGGAGCGATTCGCTCGCTCGTCGATCGCGCCCGGAGCGAGGGGGTGCCCGTGGTCTGGGTGCAGCACTCGGACGAGCACATCGAACACGGCAGTCCGGCCTGGGAGTACGTCCCCGAGCTGTCGAGGAACGAGGACGAAGCGCTCGTGCCGAAGCACTACGCCGACGCGTTCGAGGAGACGACGCTCGAACAGGTGCTCGCAAGGTCGGGGATCGGACGCATCGTGGTGACCGGGTCGCAGACCGACGAGTGCATCCGCTCGACCATCCACGGCGGGCTGACCCGCGGCTACGACGTGACGCTGGTGGGCGACGCGCACACCACCGAAGACCTGAGCGAGTGGGGAGCGCCGACGCCGGACCTGGTGATCGCGCACACGAACCTCTATTGGGGCAACCACCGCGCGCCCGGCCGGACGGCCGACGTGGTCGCGGCGTCCGATGTGGTCTTCGGCTGAGGCCCCGGGAGCATGAAGGTCGACCCGGCTCTGCGGCCCGGCGACGCCGTCGCGACGCTCGGCGACGTGACCCTCCACCGCTGGGGACAAGACGACCTGCCGGTCCTCCAGCGCGCGAACACGGTGGAGATGACGGCCTTCCTCGGCGGCCCGGAGCCGGAGGAGAAGGTGCTGGATCGGCACCAGCGCTATCTGCGCTACTGGGACGACGGTGAGGCGCGAATGTTCGTGATCAGGATGAACGGAGTCGAGGAACCCGTCGGTTCGGTGGGCTACTGGCCCACCCGGTGGCACGACCGGCCGGTGTACGAAGCGGGTTGGGGCGTCGACAGTGCGTACCAGGGCAGGGGGATCGCCTCCCGGGCGTTGCGGGCGTGCCTCGACGACGCGGCCGTGCAGGAGGACAGGACTGCGGTGGTGGCGTTTCCGCGCACCGACAACGTCGGATCGAACGCTCTCTGCAGAGCGGTCGGGTTCGTGTGCGCGGGGGAGGAAGGATTCGAGTATCCGAAAGGGCACCCGATCCGGGTGAACGCGTGGGTGTACGACCTCGCGTAACGGGGCGGGCCGGCTGAGCGCATCCCGGTGCGGAGTGGCAGACTGCGGACATGCGTATCGAGGAGTGGTGGGGCAACCTGGGGGAGTCGTCACGGCAGTGGCTCATTGCCAACAACGGCGACGCGATCCCGGATGCGGTGGTCGCGGCGATCCTGGAGGCCGGGGGAGCCGTGGACGTGGTCGGCTCCGGTGATGAGGCGGAGGACGTGCCTCCCGGCAGCTACCTGAGCGACGACGACGTGGACTGGATCGAGGAGGCGGCGAACGACGAGGGCACCGACGACGAAGACGACGAAGACGAGAACGCCGACGCCGACGCCGACGACGAGGAGTGACCCGGTGTACCGTGCTGCCCATGAGCACGGACGCCGCTGTTCTCGACTGGATGCTGGACTCCGACCCTGCGCTGCGCTGGCAGGTCGAGCGGGATCTGCTGGGCGCGCCTCCTGAGGTGTGGGCGGCCACCCGCGCCCGTGTCGCCACGGAGGGTTTCGGCGCGAGGCTGCTGGCCGAGCAGGACGACGACGGGCAGTGGGCCGGCGGCGCGTACTTTCCCGGCGACATGTCGTTCGAGCATCCGGATGAGCGGGATGCGGGCGGCCAGCCATATCTGGCGACCACCTGGAGCCTCAACGCGCTCCGGGAGTGGGGCGTCGACGCCTCCGTCCTCGCAGGCACCGCCGACCTGCTTGCGGCGAACAGTCGCTGGGAGTACGACGACCTGCCCTACTGGGGAGGCGAGGTCGACTGCTGCATCAACGGTTACACGCTGGCGAACGGTGTGTGGCTCGGCGCCGACGTCTCCGGGCTCGCGCAGTGGTTCCTCGATCACCGGATGTCCGACGGCGGCTGGAACTGCGACTGGGTGGAGGGGTCGACGCGCTCGTCGTTCCACTCCACGCTGAACTCGCTGACGGGGCTGCTGGCGTTCGAGGGCGGGACGGGAGGAAGCGACGCGCTGCGCGCAGCCAGGCACGCCGGAGAGGAGTACCTGCTCGAACGTCACCTCCTCCGACGCTTGTCGACCGGCGAGATCGTCGGCCCGTGGGCGACGAGGTTCGCGTATCCGTTCCGCTGGCCGTACAGTGCTCTGCGCGCGGCGGGCTACTTCCGTGCGGCGGCACTGCACGACGACACGGCCCCCGATGCGCGGCTGGCTGACGCCGTCGAGGTGATCCGCGCATCCCGGACGGCAGACGGCCGATGGATGCAGGAGTACCGGCATCCGGGGCGGGCGTGGTTCGAGGTCGACGTGCCACCGGGCGAGCCGTCGAAGTGGCTGACCCTGCACGCCTCCAGAGTGCTCGACTGGTGGGAGGCGGCCGAGGGCACGTCGGGTTCGGTCGCGCCAGGGGATTGACGATCGCGCTGCCGAGGGCCACGGTGAGCGGCGAGCCGGATGGCGGGTCGAGCTGACAGGGGCGGCCGACATACCGCAGCCCCGGCCGTGGCGGCGGCCGCGCGCGAGATCGCGCGGTCGCCGTCTGGGGCACCGATCGACGTGGGAGGAACGGGACATGACAGTGAGCCTCAATAAGGACGGCCTCGCGCACGCGCGTGGGCTGCTTCGCCGCGGCGACACGGTCGCCGACGAGCGCGACGACTGGAGCGAGCACGCGCCGACCGCCGAGGAGGAGAACGCGTTCATCGACGCGCACGGCATGGGGGAGTTCGCGAAGTGGCATCTCGGCGAGGACACCTCGAAGACCGAGGGGACCAAAGGCAGGTATTCGTTCCCGTACGGCGACTTCCGGAAGCTGCACCGCTGCGCGGTCATCTCCGGTGAGAGCAGGGCCGGCCAGTACGACCACCCCACGATCAAGAAGGCCCTCAAGGAACTGCTCGGCGGGATCGACCGGGCGCAGGAGCGCGCGGACTAGAGCGCGGAAGGACAGGAGAACGACCGGATGTTCGCCGGTTTCGACTGCGACGACATCGACGTCGGCGATGGCGTCGTCCATGTCCGGCATGCGGGCGATGGTCCTCCGGTCGTCCTCCTGCATGGGCATCCGCGCACCGGTGCGACCTGGCACCGGGTGGCTCCGACCCTGCTCGATCTGGGCTTCACCGTGGTCGTGCCCGACCTCCCCGGCTACGGGGCGTCCACCGTGCCCGACCCCCGGCCCGATCACGTCCCGCACTCCAAGCGGGCGACGGCCGATCGCATCCTGGCCACGATGGATGCGCTCGGGCACGACTCGTTCGCGCTGGTCGGTCACGACAGGGGCAGTTACGTGGCGTTCCGGCTGGCGATGGACCACCCGGGGCGGGTGTCACGGTTGGCGCTGCTCGACTGCATCCCGATCGTGGAGCACCTGGAGCGGATCACCCCGGAGTTCGCGACGGCATGGTGGCACTGGTTCTTCTTCGCCCAGCCGGACGTTCCGGAGCGGGTGATCCTCGCCGATCCGGATGCGTGGTACCACGGCGATCCGGAGCGCATGGGCCGCGCGAATCACGACGAGTGGCGACAGGCGATGCGCAACCCCCGCGTGGTGCGGGCGATGCTCGAGGACTACCGGGCAGGCCTCACGGTGGATCGGGAGCACGAGGAGGTGGACAGGAACGCCGGACGGAGGATCGAGCAACCGCTGCTGGTGCTGTGGTCCGGCCGCGACGACCTGGAGGAGCTGTTCGGCGATCCGCTCGCGATCTGGGCGGACTGGGCGACCGACGTGCGCGGCTGGGCGATCGACTCCGGGCACCATATGGCGGAGGAGGCGCCGGACGAGCTGAGCGTCGCCCTTGCGGCGTTTCTGACGGATCGGCCTGCCGGGTGACGTCCAGCCCCTTCCCAGAGAACGCGCAGAGGCATACTGTTCGCGCCGTGAACGTGAGATCGACCATCGGCAGAGCTGCCGCCTCCATCGTCGTCGTCATCGTCGCAGCGGTGCTGTTCACCGGATGCGCGAGCGCGACGTCGTCGCTGCGCCAGGCGGCAACGGACGCACGGTCGGCGACGGCGGCGGCGCAGCTCGCCGTGACCCAGCAGCGCGACGACCGCACCTTCCTGACCACCACGCAGACCGCGCTCGGCGACGCGGTGACCGAACTCGGCTCGGCCGAGCAGGCCGCCACCGAGGTCGAGCCGTCCTCGCCGGCGGAGACGGCGGCGCAGACGCGCACCCTGGCGGCGATCAGGGCGGCGACCGACGCGGTTCTCGCAGCCCAGCGGGCTGTGGAGACGGACGCCGCCTCTGCCGTTCCCGCGCTCCGAGCGGCGGCGACCGACCTCCAGAAGCTCACGGCCCGGCTCCAGGCGGCAGAACAGGCGAAGCAGTGAAACGGCTCCTGGGCGTCATGCTCGGCGTTCTCACCGCCATCGGCGGCTTCCTCGACATCGGGGACCTCGTCACCAACGCCGTCGTCGGCTCGCGCTTCGGGATGTCGTTGGCGTGGGTGGTCGTGGTCGGCGTCGTCGGGATCTGCCTGTTCGCGCAGATGTCCGGCAGAGTCGCCGCGGTCAGCGGCCGCGCGACCTTCGAAATCATCAGGGAACGGCTCGGGCCGAGGACGGGGCTCGCGAACCTGACGGCGTCGTTCCTGATCAACCTCCTCACCCTGACTGCAGAGGTCGGCGGCATCGCGCTCTCGCTGCAGCTGGCGAGCAGCATCGAGCCGACGCTCTGGATCCCGGTGGCGGCGTTCGCGGTCTGGCTGGTGGTGTGGCGGGCGAAGTTCTCCCTCATGGAGAACGTGACGGGGCTGCTCGGGCTGACACTGATCGTGTTCGCGGTCGCGGTGTTCCTGCTGCACCCGAACTGGGCGGTGCTGGCCGGCCAGGCCATCACGCCGCACGTTCCGGCCAGCGAGCACGGCGCCACGTACTGGTACTACGCCATCGCCCTGTTCGGGGCGGCCATGACGCCGTACGAGGTGTTCTTCTTCTCCAGCGGAGCCGTGGAGGAGAAGTGGAAGAAGAAGGACATCGCGCAGTCCCGCATCAACGTGCTTGTCGGCTTCCCGCTCGGCGGTGTGCTCTCGCTCGCCATCGCCGCATGCGCGACCATCGTGCTGCTCCCGCGCGGCATCGACGTGACCTCGCTCGCGCAGGTGGCGCTTCCCGTCGCGGAGGCGGGCGGAAAGCTCGCGCTGGCACTCGTGATCGTCGGCATGGTCGCTGCGACGTTCGGCGCCGCCCTGGAGACCACGTTGTCCAGCGGATACACGCTCGCCCAGTTCTTCGGCTGGTCGTGGGGCAAGTTCCGCCGGCCCGCACAGGCGGCGCGCTTCCACATCACCATGATCGTGGCCCTGCTGATCGGGATCGGCGTACTCGCCACGGGCGTCGACCCCGTGGCGGTCACCGAGTTCTCCGTGGTGTTCTCCGCGATCGCTCTGCCGTTGACATACCTGCCGATTTTGGTCGTCGCCAATGACAAGCAGTACATGGGGGACTCCGCGAACGGGAAGGTGACCAATGCGTTCGCGATGGTCTACCTCGGGATCATCCTGGTCGCCTCGATCGCCGCGATCCCACTGATGATCGTGACAGGGATGGGCGCATGACGGACGACCTCGAACCACCGGTGGAGTACGCGGGTCAGGTGCTCGACGCCGAGCTGCACCTCCTCGACAGGCAGATCCTCGACCGCGACGATGTGCCGATCGTCACCGTCGACGACCTGGAGCTGTCCGGCATCCCGTTCGACGAGCCGATCGAGCCGGGCACGCCGGCGCCGGTCATCACCGCACTGCTCAGCGGTTCGGCGCTCTGGACCAGGATGTTCGGAGGCCGCCCTCCGCGCTCGCGGTTGCACGGCATCCCGTGGTCCGACGTGGCGCGCGTGGATGTCGTCGTGTCGCTGGGGGTGCCGGGTGAGCAGCTCGACGCCACCTGGGTGGAGCGCTGGGCGCGCGACCACATCATCGCGCGCATACCGGGAGGCCGGCATGATCCTGAGTGACCTGATGCAGACGCCGGTGCTCGACGCCGACGGCACGAGGCTCGGCCGCGTGATCGATGCACGGTTCGTGGTCGACGGCGCCCCGGGGCCCCTGCTGTCCGAGGCGCGGCTGGACGGCTTCATCGTCAGCGCGCACTCCGGCTCGTCGTTCCTGGGCTACGAGCGCAGCGACGAGAGGTCGCCGTGGCTGATCGCGCGGTTCCTGCGCTGGCGGCACCGCGGCGCGTTCCTGGTGCGCTGGGAGGATGTCGCTCGGATCTCCCCGACGGGCGTCAGCTTGCGCGAGGGCTACCGTCGGTACGAACCGGGGCTGCGGCGCTGACGGCCGGCTCCGCCGTCATTGTCGCACGGAGAGCGCGAACCGTCCGTCGTGACTCGGTCCGCCGCCGGCCGCAGCGGCGAAGGCCGTGAACGCCGCAGCAACGACGTCCCTGTCGTCCGCGGAGAGGACATCGGTGATCGCCCGCCGCCGCTCGTTCAGGACGTGCTCGATGAGGGACCGGACGACCGCGTGGTCGGCACGTACATCGGAGCGGAGCACGACGGGGAGGAGCCGCTCGTCCGCGACGCGAAGCTCCGGCGCGGCAACTACCCGAAGGCCGAGCGCGGAGACCAGCGCTGAAGCCGACCGCTGGGGCTACCGCCGTCCGACCGCCGGCCGACTGCTAGTCCCGCGTGGCGGCGAGCAGCTCGATGACCTCCGCGGTCGTCCCCGTCTCGCCGATGCGCGGGAAGACGTTGCCGACGACGTAGTCGTGCACCTCGGCGCTCCTGTCCGTCATCGCATCCGTGGCGAGGGTGACGTTGTAGCCGTTCTCGTGCGCGTGCCTGGCCGTCGACTCGACGCCGGCGCTTGTCGCGATGCCGGCGAGCACCACCTGGGTGACGCCTTCCGCGGTGAGGTACGCATCCAGATCGGTGCCCGTGAACGCGCCCCAGGTCTGCTTCGTGACCACGTGGTCGCCGTCGGCCCTGTGCAGCTCGGCCACGAACTCCATCGCGTCCGCCGGACGCTCACCGGCCGCCGGTCGCGGCGTCTCCGTGCGGCCGGGAGCGCCACCGGCGACGTTCACCAGCACGACGGGCAGGCCGTGGGAGCGGAAGGCGTCGGCGAGCGCACCGGCGTTCGCGAAGACCTCCTCGCCGCGCGCGACGGGGTACGCGCGGATCGCGTTCTGGAGGTCGACGACGATCAGGGCCGTGCGCTGGTCGAGTGTGCTGAGAGTCATGCCGGTGAGCCTTTCGAAACGGGGATTCGAGCCTACGCCCGCGCGGTATCGCGTCCGTCCCGGCAGAGGCCTGCTCACTGAGCGTCTTCGCAGGATGCGAGTCGGTTCCGCTACAGTCGTTGCTGTGCTGATCCCCGAAGTCGACAGAGCCTAGCCACCGAATTCTCGGTGGCGGCCCCGCAACGAGCACCGCGTGCTGCCCTCCGCAGGGCCGCGCCGTCGTGTTGCGACGCCGTCTGGCGCGCCGACCGGTCACACCGGTCCGCGGCCTGGTTCTCGTTCATTCCGCTCCCGCATCCGGCGAGCGCGCACGTCTTTGGGATTCTCATGTCAGTCAACGCATCCATCGTTCTCAGCAACCTCTCCTTCGCCTGGCCGGACGGCGAACCCGCCATCACCGGCGTCACCGGCAGCTTCGGCACCGGGCGGACCGGCCTCGTCGGCGACAACGGCGCGGGCAAGTCGACGCTCCTCCGCCTCATCGCCGGCGAACTCGCCCCGACGGCCGGGTCCGTCAGCGCCACCGGCGATGTCGGCTATCTGTCGCAGTCGCTCACCTGGCGGGACTCCACCACCATGGCCGACCTGCTCGGCATCGCCCCGATCGTCCGCGCCGTCCGCGCGGTCGAGAGCGGGGACGTGGCCGAGCACCATTTCGACACGATCGGCGACGACTGGGACATCGAGTCCCGCGCGGACGAGCAGCTCCGCCGGGTGGGCTTCAGCTCCGCGGACCTCGACCGGAGCGTCAGCGCGCTGTCCGGAGGCGAGGTGATGCTTGTCGCGATCGCAGGGCTCCGAGTGCGCCGGCTGCCGATCACCCTGCTGGACGAGCCGAGCAACAACCTCGACCGAGACGCCAAGCGGATGCTCGGGGACCTCGTCGACACCTGGCCAGGCACTCTCGTCGTCGTCAGCCACGACCTCGACCTTCTCGACCGGATGGAGGAGACCGCCGAGCTCTACGGCGGTCGGCTCACCGTGTTCGGCGGTCCGTACACGGAGTGGAGGGAGAACCTCGACGGGCAGCAGGCCGCCGCTGTTCTGGCCGCGCAGGCCGCGGACCACGCGGTCAAAGCCGAACGACGCCGGCGGGCCGAGGCGGAAAGCAAACTCGCCAAGCGCGCGCGCACAGCAAAGACGGCCAACGAGAACAAGCGAGGGTCGAAGATCCTGATGAACGGACAGGCGTCCCGGGCGGAGAACTCGGCAGGGAAACTGCGCACCGGGCTCGACGACCGGCTGGACGCCGCCAAGGCGAACAAGGAGCTGGCGGCGGCGCGCATCCGGCCGGATCAGAAGATCAGCGTGCAGCTTCCCGACCCTGACGTCCCGGCCGGGCGGCGGATCGGCGAGCTGCACGGCACCGACCGCACCATCTTGATGCAGGGCCCGGAGAGGATCGCGATCGTCGGCGCGAATGGGGTCGGCAAGACCACCCTGCTCGAGAACCTCGTCTCCGGCCGTCCCGCCGAGCCGGGGCGCGCGGGCGGCGTGCTGCACACCGCCCGGGTCGGCTACCTCACCCAGCGTCTGAACGATCTCGACGAGAGTCGCACCGTTCTAGAGAACCTGCGGGCCGTCGCGCCGCAGACACCGGATGCGCAGATCCGCAACCAGCTCGGCAGGCTGCTGGTCAAGGGGAGCGACGTCGACCGGGCCGTCGGCACCCTGTCGGGCGGCGAGCGGTTCCGCGTGTCGCTCGCGCGGCTGCTGTTCGCGGACCCTCCCGCACAGCTCCTGGTGCTCGACGAGCCGACGAACAACCTCGACCTGGTGAGCGTCGATCAGCTCGTCTCGGCGCTCACGGCCTATCGCGGCGCCCTCATCCTCGTCAGCCACGACGACCGGTTCCTCGCCAGGCTCGGACTCACCGAGGTGGTTGAACTCGGTGCGGGAGGTGAACTGCGCCGGGTGTAGGCGCAGGAGTTGCCGGCGGTCACGCGGACAGGTTGGCCTGGATCATCCGGATCACCGTTCCGCGCGTCCCGGACGCGAGGAGCCCGGTCCCCAGCGGCCCGGCCGAATCCTGGCCGAGCGGAGGCAGGCTCGCGAGCGCTGAGCGCGTGTCCGCATCCAGGTGGTCGAGCTGCCAGCGGACCTCACGGTCGACGGCGCCGGGATCGTCCGGTGCGGCGAACCCCGCTGCCGTCGCCGCGTAAGCTGCTGCGCCGAGCGCGTGCGCGCCCATGTGCGCGACACCGGCTGCCTGCGCAGCGGAGAGCGCCGCCGCCTTGGCGGCGGGGTCGGCCAGCCCGCGCGCGGCACGCCCGGCGACGAAGCGTCGCCGGATCTCCTCGGCCGCGCCGAACTCGCCGCGCGCGAACCCGCGGGCGTGTTCGATCGCCTCCCGGGGCCGGAGGTCGTCCGGCACTGCGGCCTCGAAGAGCGGGAGCACCCTTTCCGCGCAGTCGGCAGCCCAGGATGCGACGAGACGGCGATCCTGCAGGGACAGCGCTTGGGGTGAGGCCACGGGAGCAGCCTCTCACACGCCCGCGCCTCAGCCGATGGACTCCAGATGCCTCCCCAGCTGATCGAGGATGCCGCGGCTTCCTGCTTCGCGGTTCGGCCCGTCCGCCCAGAACCGGTCGAAGAACACCCCGTGCTCGACGTGCGTGAACCGGGTGCCGCCGTCGACCGGCTCGAACTCGTACGACACCACCGACGTGGACATGTGTACGCCGTCGAGCCACATGTCGTAGGTGGCGACGATGCGCACCTGGTCGACGATGTCGGTGTACGTGCCGACGTACCGGGAGACCGGGCCGTCGTGGAAGGCGCCCTCGGCGACGTCCTGGCCGCCGACGCGGAAGTCGAAGACCCACTCGCCGGAGGCGTAACTGTCGCCGGAGCCGAACCAGGCATACTTCTGGTCCTCTTCCGCGAACGCGCTCCAGACGCGGTCGACGGGGGCCGGGTAGTCGCGGGTCAGTGTGAAGCCCGAGCGTGCGATGCGGCGTTCGGTCGTCATGCGGCAGCCCTAGGCTTCTCTGCTGAAGGTGACGTGGATGACACCGCTCTCGGCCACCTCGGTCGTAGCCTGGTGGGTGTGCTCGATGCCGCGCAGGCCGTCCCACAGCCGTTCGCCGCTGCCGAGCAGCATGGGTGCGATGCCGACGTGCAGGTCGTCCACCAGGCCGGCGCGGAGGAACTCCCTTGCCGTGCTGATCCCGCCGCCGATGCGCACATCCTGGCCTGCAGCAGCCTCGGTGGCTTCGGCGAGCACGTCCTGGATCGCGGTGTTCCGGAAGTGGAACGTGGTGCCGCCGTCCATCGGGATGGACGGGCGCGGAGCCGAGTGAGTGAGCACGTAGACGGGGTAGCCGAACGGCGGGGTGTCGCCCCACCAGCCCTTCCAGTCCTGGTCGTCGGGGAACGTGTGGAAGCCGAACATCCCTGCTCCCATGACCTCGGCGCCGATGCCCTCGAAGTACGCGGCTGCGTACTTCTCGTCGACGCCCGTCGTACCGCCGCCGCTGGCGTCTTCGAGCACGCGGGTGCGGAACGTCCGGGTCGCCGTGTATGCCGCTGTGAGGCGGCTCCAGTCCTCGCCCATCGGCTTCTCCGGAGTCTGGTCGGTCGTAGAGCCGAAGCCGTCCAGCGAGATGTTCAGGTCGATACGTACACGAGTCATGTCAGTGTCCTTTCTAGGGGGTGCGGAGGAGGTGGATGCCGAGCCGGTCGGCGTGGTTCTCTGCCGGCGTCCGCTGCTCGCCGAGCCACAGGTGGAGCACGTCGAGTGCTCCGGGGCGCAGGCTCACGGTGCGGACGCGGCCGTGCTTCTCCGACGTGATCAGGCCCGCATCCTCCAGGATGCGCAGGTGCTGCAGGAGCGACGGCAGAGCCATGTCGAAGGGAGCGGCGAGTTCGGACACCACGGCGGGGGAGAGCGCCAGCCGTTCGACGACGGCGCGTCGCGTCGGGTCCGCGAGGGCGCGGAGCACGGCGTCGAGCTCGTCATAAAACCTAGGCATATGCCTAACTATTGCTCACGGACGCCCATTCGTCAACCGTCCTGTCGCGGCTGGCCGCCCTCTGCGGGGGAGTGGGAGCCCTTCCGTGCCGCACGTTCCACCTTCAGCTCGGCCGACTCGGTCTGCATGAGCTGCTTGGTCTCCGACAGGTCGCCGATGACGGCACGCCAGACCCGGGCCCGCGGATCGGAGTCCACCAGGACCGCGCGCACGAGCAGGGTGAGCGGCACGGCGATGATCGCCCCGAGCGGCCCCAGCACGATCGCCCAGAACAGCACGGAGAAGAACGTGAGCGTCTGACTGAGCGCGACGGCGTTTCCGACGACCTTCGGCTGGACGATCGACTGCACCACCGCGTTGACGATGCCGTAGACCACGATGATCGCGATGACGGTGCCCCAGCCGCCGATCAGATAGCCGAAGACCAGCGGAGGAACGATGGCGACGAAGTATCCGACGTTCGGGATGAAACTGCAGAGGAAGCTGAGGATCGCCCAGAGCAGCGGCGCCGGGACGCCGATGATCCAGAGCGCGAAACCGTTGATCACGCCCTGCACGATGCCGAGTGCGGTGGTCACGACCATGTAGCGCCGGACACTGTGCGCGAACCCGGTGAGCGCGTAGACGAGGTTCGGCTTCTTCGGCTTCAGTTGCTCGAGCAGGGTAGGCGCGTAAGCGGCGTCCGCCGGCATCAGGATGAGCATGGTCAGCACGATGACGCCGAACGTGAGCACCCCGAACGCCCCACCGAGCACGCCGCTGAAGAAGTCGACGAACTTGGCGGGGTCGAAACCGCCCACCACCGCTTTCACCTGGTCCGGCCCGACTCCGAGGGTGTGCAGCCACTCGCCGATCTGTGCCGCGATCTGCTGGAACTGGGCGGCGTACTGCGGAAGCATCCCGGCGAACTGGGCGAACGCGATGACCAGCAGGGCCGCGAACCCGGCCAGCAGCGCGAACGTGGTCAGCGCGACGGCGCCGGTCGCGATCCCGGCCGGTGTGCCGTGCCGGGTGAGCCAGACGCGAACGGGCTGGGCGCAGATGACCAGGATGAGGGCGAGGAGCGTCGGGGCGAGGATGCTGCCGATCGCGTGCATCCCGAACGAGACGACGACGACGCCGGAGAGTCCGAGAAGGATCCGGACTCCGCGCCCGCCAGGCGCGTCGGTGCCTGCGCTGGCATCCGGACCGGGCGGCGGTGGCGGAGGCGACGGTTTCGGGCGGCGGGAGAACGGCCACCAGCGGGCGGATCTTCCGGCCATCGGAGGTCCCCCTTCCTCGCGTACTCCACGGAAGAACGCGGCTGATTGTGAGGCTACGGCGGTCGGCGGGCGCTGTCTAGAGGCGGCCCGATGAGCCGTATCGCCCAGACGCCGTCGCGCGGACGCCGGGGCGGTGGCTGTTCGTCTCGCCACCGGCGGATTGATCGAAGATGCATAGCCGTCTCCCAGGCTGCATCCCGCTTTCTGTGGCGAATCTTGGAGCCTCGGGTATCGAATGAAACGAGAGACCTGGAGGCGAAGATGGGACAGCGAGAGTGGTCGGCGGAGGTACCCGTCACCGGCGTCACCGTGGTGATTCCGACTTTCAACGAGGCGGGGAACATCGGGATGCTCGTCGAGCGCCTGTCCCGTCTGCTCGATCCTGATTCGACCGAGGTGCTGATCGTCGACGATTCGACCGACGACACCGCCGCGGTGGCGTTGGCCGCCGCCGAGCGGGTTCCACAGAGCATCCGTGTCATCCACCGGCTGGATGCGCTGGGTGGCCTCTCCGGAGCCGTGCTCGTCGGTCTGCGGCTGGCCGTCCATCCGTGGGTCGTCGTCATGGACGGCGATCTGCAGCACCCGCCCGAGGATGTGCCGCGCCTGGTCGCAACAGGCAGGGCACAGGGCGCGGACATCGTCGTCGCATCTCGCTATCGGCAGGGCGGAAACGCCGGCGGTCTCGACGGGTCCGTGCGCCACATCGTCTCGACCGCGAGCGGTCTCGCCGCGCGCGCCCTCTTCCCGCGACGGCTGCGGGGCTGCTCCGACCCGATGACCGGCTTCTTCGCTGTGCGACGGGATGCGCTCACCCTGGAGTCGCTGCAGCCGCAGGGCTTCAAGATCCTGCTGGAAGTCCTCGTGCGGCACCGCCTGCAGGTGGCGGAGATCCCGTTCGTCTTCGGCACCCGTCCGGCCGGGGTCTCCAAGGCGACACTGGCCAACGGGACCGCCTACCTGCGCCAGCTCGTCGCGCTGCGTCTGCACACGAGCTCGCCGGAACGCGACAGGGTCGCCGTCGACGCCGCCTGACGGTCGACGCCGTCTGACGATGGATCGCGAATGACCACCACGCCGCTCGTCCCGCGATCGCGACGGTCGCACCTTCGGGACGCGGTCCGCCGCCGCCCCGCCCTGCTGCTGATCGGCTTGGGGCTGCTCTTCACAGCCATCGCCTGGCTGCGCATCCCGGCTGTCGCCAGGGACACGTTCTGGGCCGAGGACGGCCGCACCTTCGTCTCTGCGGCAGCGCTGGGCGGACCGAGCGTTCTTTTCCAGCCGTATGCCGGCTACCTGCACACCGTCCCGCGCCTGGCGGCGGCCCTCGTGGTGCTGCTGCCGGTGTCGTGGTGGGCGCTCGCCACCACGGCCATCGCGTGCGTTGTCGCCGGTGGTCTCGCCGTCGTCGTGTTCGTCTGCACCCGCGACGTCGTGACCTGGCTGCCCGCGCGGATCTTCATCGCCGGACTAACTGTCCTGGCGCCCTTTGCGCCGCGCGAGGTTCTGGGCAATCTCGCGAATCTGCACTCGCTGTTCCTCTGGACGCTGTTCTGGAGCGTGCTGGCCAGACCGCGCACGCGGTGGGGCGCGATCGTCCTCTCGGCGGGGGCGTTGCTCGGTGCGTTGACCGAGATCCAGGCAGTGCTCCTCCTTCCTCTCCTGCTGCTGTTCCCTTCGCGGGAGCGTCGCGTCTGGATCGTCAGGGCCGGGCTGCTCGCCGGGGTGCTCGTCCAGCTGGTCGTGACGCTCGGCTGGCCGCGCGCGCAGAACACGAACCCCGGCGTCGATCCGCTGTCCGTGGCCTACGGCTACCTGATCAACGCGGTGATGCCGCTCGGCGTGTCCCAAGCCCAGCTCGGGCACGTCCTCGCCTCGAGCGGTCCGGCGCTCGGACTCGGAATCCTCGCTGTGATCCTGACGGCTGTCTGGTACGTCGCGGCGCGCGGCACACCCGCGCAGCGGCGGCTCGTCCTGGCAGCGCTGTGCGGATCGGTGCTCCTCTATCTGGCGAGCGTGGAGGCCAACCCGAACAGCTTCTATGACTACGCCCGCCTCACCTCGGCCGAGCAGGAGACGGTCTGGCTGGCTC
Source organism: Leifsonia sp. McL0627 (assembly GCF_058244615.1). Lineage (NCBI taxonomy): Bacteria > Bacillati > Actinomycetota > Actinomycetes > Micrococcales > Microbacteriaceae > Leifsonia > Leifsonia sp. McL0627. Next base: position 1,152,169 of record NZ_JBZCGM010000003.1, on the reverse strand, counting down.
GATACGGGGTCGTCCCCTCCATGCTGCTCGCCCTCATCCTGCCGGTGGCGGCGACGATCGCGCTCGCCCGCCACCCGGTGCGGCCCCGGTCCGCCTGGTGGATCGTGTCGGCGGCCGGCCTGTCGGCCGTGCTCATCCTCGCCCAACTCGCGCCGCAGTGGACGCGCCGATCGAACGGGCCCGAGTGGCGACCCCAGATCGCCGCTGCGGCAGCGCAGTGCCGCCGGGACGACGACCTGGCGTTCGTGAACCTCCGCGAGACGATCAGCTGGAAGGTGAGCGTGCCCTGCCGTGACCTCGCGGCGACCGCCACTGTCGACCAGGATCGCCCCGCTCCCCGCGCCGGGTAGCGCGCGGCGGCACCCGGCGTCCTGCGCGCGGGCCCGCCTCCAGGATCGAACATTGAGTGGCGGCGTGCTTATGCTCGTGGGGTGAGCGCAGGGACTCACGGACGTTCGACCGTCAGCGACGGAGTGAGAAGCGGGGGAGCAGCAAGTGAGAGCCAGCCGATCGCGGAGACGGGATCGCCCGACGGACGACACCGGCTCGGAGGGGCTGTCACGGCGCGGCTGGCTTCTGCTCGTCGGCGTCACCGCGGCCGTGGGGCTCGCCGTCGTGACCGCCGCCATCCTCGCGCTGGGGAGCCCCGCCGGAGACACTCGCGCGAAGGATTCCCCGACATCTCAGGCCGCGGCGCCGCGCATCCCGGATCTCGCGACAGGACCCACGCCGCTCGGCCTGCCGCCGAGGCCGACGCACACCCTGCTCGCCACCGTCCCGTCGGAGCCGGTCGCCTCTCTGGCCTCAGGGGACTGCCTGCAGACCTACGACTCGAAATGGGCGGACAGCTATCCGGTGGTCGGCTGCTCAGCGCCGCACATCGCGCAACTCTTGTCGTCGGGGGTGCTCCCGGAGGCGGCGGGCTCAGCCTTCCCCGGCACGGCCGCTCTGGACACCGAGGTCAGCGACCTCTGTCAGCCACACCTGAATTGGGACTGGGTCGCGGTCTGGAACGAGGACGTCCAGGTGGACCTGCGCTACCCGGACACGAGCGAGAAGTGGGCGACCGGCACGCGCACGTACTACTGCTTCGTCTACACATACTCGCGCCACGAACTGACCGGAAGCGCAGTCGCCGGTCAGTGACCCGGATCGCGGCGTCCAGCGCTGTCATCAGGTTCGGCCGCGGACCGGAGCGGCGACAGGACCGCCGTGAGCGCGGCTGCCGCGAAGACGACGACCACCCCGACGATCACCAGACGGTCGCCCACCAGGCCGACGAGCAGGCCGGATGCGAGCGCGCCCACCGCCGCCATCGTCCGGTTGACCGAACGCCGGGTGGCGCTGGTGCGGCCGAGAAGTTCGTCCGGTGTCAGCGTCTGCCAGAAGACCTGCTCGTGGGTGTTCTCCGCGCCCATCGCGAGCCCCTGGAGCGCGAGAGCGACGAACAGGAGGACCACGCCGACCGTGCTCGGAGGAGCCAGCGCCACGAGCAGCCAGCCGACCGGGTAGATCACGCGGGCGAACACGATCACGCGGCCCGACCCGAGCCAGGCGCCGAGCCGGGGAGCGAGCGAGGCGCCGGCGAAACCGGTGATGCCGAACACGGTCAGCAGCAGCCCGAACGTGAACGCGGAGAAACCGAGGGTGCGCAACGCCAGGATGGACAGCGCCGTCATCGCCGCACCATTGGCGATGAACCAGATGTGGGTGGACACGGCCAACCGGCCGAGAGTCCGATGACGGTATGTCGACGTCAAGCCGTCGCGGATCTCGGCGCCGAAGCGGCTTGTGCGGGGACCAGGTCTCGGCTCAGCGACACGGATACTCGCGTTCAGTGCCGCATCCACGAGGTAGCTGACCGCGTCGACGGCGATCGCCACCGGCGCACCGAGCAGCCCGACGAGTCCGCCGCCGAGAGCCGGCCCCAGCGTCTGAGCGGCTGCATCCGACTGGTCGAGCCGTGCATTGGCCGACATCAGACGCGTGCGCGGCACCAGCCGGGGGAGCAGCGACTGGGTGGCGGCGAACCCGAAGACCGAGAAGCCCCCGAAGAGCAGCAGAGCGAGGGCCAGCATCCAGATCTGAAGCACGCCGCAGAGCCACAGGACAGGAATCGCCCCCAACGAAAACGCCCGCCCGACACTCGCCCACACGAGGATGGGCTTCCGACGCCAGCGATCCGCGAACACACCGGCGATCAGCCCGAGCAGGGCATAGGGCACGAACTGCGCGGCGTTCACGACACCGACCTCGAGCGGCGTCGCGTGCAGCACCTGAACGACCAGCACCGGCATCGCCACGGCGGTCACCGCCGTGCCGAAGGAGCTGATCGTGGCAGCGGTCCAGTACCGGGCGAACGAACCACGGGAGATGGGACCAGAGACCTTCAGATCACCCACCAGCTCACCCCCTCGTGTCTGTGCACCACGGTAGCGGAGCCCTCCCCGCCCGAGGAGATGAGAGACCCCGCAGGACTGTCACGAGAAGCTCAGCCGAGCGCCTCCCGCTGCCCCTAGGTTTGACAGGCGCAGCGGCCGATCTCGGCGCAGGCGCACCACCCACTTTCACACTCGCGAGGTCGTCAATGTCCGAATCTGTCGTCGCCACGACGGTCGTAGCCAGCGCACGATCTGTCACAAAGGTCTACGGACACGGGTCGGGACAGGTCACCGCCCTCGACGGCATCGACCTCGAGATCGCCCGCGGGCAGCTGACGGCGATCATGGGGCCGAGCGGCTCCGGCAAGTCCACGCTGATGCACGTGCTCGCAGGGCTCGACGACGTGACGAGTGGCTCCATCACCGTCGGAGAGGTCGAGCTCGGCGCTCTCGGAGACGACGAGCGCACGGTCCTCCGTCGACGCGAAATCGGCTTCGTCTTCCAGTCGTTCAACCTGGTTCCGACACTCGACGTTCTCGGCAACATCATGCTGCCTTTCGAGCTCGACGGTGCGAAGCCGACGGCCGAACGCCTCGAATGGATCGACAAGCTGCTGGCCGATCTCGGCCTGGCGGGCATGAAGAAGCGGCGCCCGCACGAACTCTCCGGCGGGCAGCAGCAGCGCGTGGCCATCGCCCGAGCGCTGGGCGTGCGACCGACGCTGATCTTCGCCGATGAGCCGACAGGGAACCTCGACTCGCGGACGGGCCGTGAGGTGCTCACCCTCCTGCGCTCCGCCACCCGCGAGTACGGACAGTCGGTGGTGCTCGTCACCCACGATCCCGTCGCCGCGTCCTACGCCGACCGCGTCGTCTTCATCGCCGACGGGTCGATCGCGCGTGATGTTCCCGGAGCCGACGCGCAGACACTGTCCGACATCGTCCTCGGACTGGAGACCAGGCCGTGATCCGCCTCGCACTGAGCGAACTGCGGCATCGGGGAACTCAGCATGTCTCGACTGTTCTGGTCGCCGTGATCGCGTCGGTGTTCGCCACCATGCTGATTGAGATGGACGTGATCCTCCAACTCCAGTCGGTGGGCGGCGGGTTCATCGAGCACGGCTTCGTCCGGCTCCTGCTCGCGGTTCTCGGGACGGTGTTCCTCTTCGTCGCGACGTTCGTGGCGTGCATCGTGACCGCGAACACCTTCGGGATCATCATGGCCGGCCGCGTCAAGCGCATCGCGCTGCTCCGTCTGATCGGCGCGAGTGCCCGCGTCCTGCGTGGCGCCGTCGTGGTCGAAGGGGCGACCGTCGGCTTGGTCGGGGCGCTCATCGGGGTCGTGCTCGGCGTGGTGCTCACCCAGATCCTCTGCGGGATCCTCGTGACGACGGGTGCGTTCCTCCCGATCCACATGCAGCTGCTCACTCCGGCGCTGGCCGTACCGATCCTCGTCGGCGTGATCAGCACCACCGGCGCTGCCTGGTTCGGTTCCCGGCGCATCCTGGACGTCTCGCCGATCCAGGCGGTCGGACGCACGGAGGAACCCAGCCTGGCGAGCCTTCGTGGCGTCTCGCCGACGCGCCGGGTCGTCGTGCTGGTGATGGTCTTCGGCGGCCTTGCGATGATGCTGGTGGCCTTCATCGTCGGCTTGAAGACGCCGTTCGCCCTCTTCATCGCAGCCCCCGGAGGTGCGCTGAGTTTCCTCGGGTTCGTCCTCGGCTCGTCGACGTTCCTTCCGCCGATCCTGAAGCTCGTCGGCAGGCTGACCGGCCGGGGACCGGCGAACGCTCTCGCCAGCGCCAACGCGCTTCGCTACCCGGTCCGCGCCTCCCGGTCGACGATCGGACTGCTGATCGGTGTCACTCTGGTCACCATGTTCGCGGTGGCCGCCTCGTCGTTCAGTGCCGAAGCGAACCCCGTGGCCGCAGGCGCGAGCCCGGCCGAAGCGGCGAGCGATCAGTCCTTCCTCGGTCTCACCGTCGGAATCCTGAGCGTGCTCATCGGATTCTCGATCGCGATCGCCGCGATCGGTCTCGTGAACAGTCTCTCGCTCAGCGTCCTGCAACGACGTCGCAAGATCGGCCTCCTTCGGGCTCTGGGGTTCACGGTCGGCCAGGTTCGCGCGATGGTCTTCGCCGAGAGCGCGCAGCTCACCATCGTCGGCGCCGTGATGGGGCTGGTGCTCGGCGTGTTCTACGGGTGGGTGGGAGTGTCCACCGCCATCGCCTCCGATCATCACATCGGCGGGCTGTTCTGGCCGACCATTCCGCTGCCCCTCGTCGCCGCGGTCGTGCTCGGCTCGTTCGCACTCGCGATCGTGGCGTCCCTGCTGCCGTCGCGCAGGGCGACGCGGGTGAGCCCTGTGGCGGCCCTGGCGATCGACTGAACGCCGCGAGTCCAGAAGGACCGCCGGATCAGGTGTGCGTTACTCAGCCGAGAGGTCGCGCTCGACCCCGCCCTCGACCCCGCCACTGCTCGCGCCGTCGGCGCCGAGCAGCTGTTGCAGGGCATCCTGCACCTCGGCGATGCGGTCGGGGCCGACGAGCGACTCCCACTGAGCCCGCAGCTCGTCGAAGACGGCTTCCCCCTCGCGCATGAGCGCGTGTCCGCGATCCGTCACCTCTAGGCGCGCTCGTCGTCCGTCGCCGGGATCGGGGGAGCGGTGGACGTAGCCGGACTCCTCCAGGAACGTGATCGTCTTCGCCGCTGCCTGCTTGGAGACCGACGTGCGCCGCCCGACGTCGGAGACCGAGGCAGCGCCCGCCGCGATGGCGCGCAGCGCAAAATCGTGACTGGGCCGAACCCCGGGATGCCCGCGCGCGTCGAGTCGCTGCGTCGCCTCATCGGCGAGGAAGCGGAATCCGCCGAGGAGCAGCAAGGCCAGGTCGGCACCACGTCGAGACACGGGTTTATCGTAGCGAGCCCAGCCTGAATCGACAACCTGGTTGCTTATCTCTCTCCAGTGTGACAACCTGGTTGTCTTCTTACCTGCACATCCACCAGGAGGCGGCATGATCTCGGAAAAGGCAACGATCCCCGGCGTTCGTCACGAAACGGCAGCGGTGAACGGCACGCGGCTGCACTATGTGACGGCGGGGGAGCGCGGCGCACCGGTGCTTCTGGTGCACGGATTCCCGGAGACGTGGTGGGCGTTCCGCACCCTGATCCCACTTCTCGCCGCTCACCACCGCGTCGTTGCGGTTGACCTCCGCGGCTTCGGTGACTCCGACGTCGCCGACCAGGACTATTCGGACGCTGTCGCCGCCGACGACCTGCATGCGCTGATCGCACACCTGTCGCTGGGTCCGATGCACGTGGTCGGGCAGGACATCAGCGGCGGCGTGGTCTATCGACTCGCCGCAACGCACCCGGGCGACCTGCTCAGCCTCACCGCCGTCGAGGCGGCCCTGGCCGGGTTCGGCGCAGAAGCACTCGCAGACGTCACCCACGGCGGCGTCTGGTACATCGGCGCCCTCGCCGCGCCCGGCATCGCGGAGCTGCTCTTCGAGAAGGAAGCCCAAGCCTTCATCGGCGACTACCTGTACCCCCTCTACGGCGTTCCTCGCAGTGCGATCACGCAGGAGGACGTCACCGAGTTCGCCCGCAGCTACGGCAGGCCGGGCGGATTCTCCGGGGCGGCGGGACTTTACCGCGGGATGCTGACGGAGGGTGACGAACTGCGCCGAATCGCTCACGATCTGCCGCTGCGCATGCCCGTGACGACGATCGGAACTCGTGGGGGAGGGTTCACCCAGGCGGCGTTCCGCGGGGTCACCGAACGGGAGCCGACCGCCATCCGGCTGGACGGCGTCGGCCACTATGTCGCGCAGGAAGCGCCCGGGCTGCTGGCGGAGGCCCTCCTCACGACCTTCGCTGTGCCCACTCCATGACCAAGCAGGACAGCTCCTCCGGGCGCGTGGGAGGATGCTGCCATGCCAACACGTGACCTGGATGTGGTGAGTGGTCCCGAGCTTGCGTACCGCCCAGCTCTCCGAACACTCGGCATCCGGGAGACCGTCCCCTTCCGAACGATGCTCTCCCAGCGGGACCGCTTGCTCGCGGAACTGATCGGCTGGCTCGACGAGCACGATATCGAGCCGACGGGTCCGTTCTTCCTTCGCCTCCATGTGGTGAACATGTCCGACCTGATGGACATCGAGGTCGGCGTCGTGGGGGAGTCGGACGCCACCGACGGGCGCGTCGAGGCCGGGGTCATCCCAGCCGGTGAATACGCCGTCCTGGCATACCGCGCGAAGTCGCTCGCCGCGAACCGTGCCCTGCACGGCTGGGTCCGTAAGCACGGCCTCGAACTGGACACACAGCCGCACCCGCGTGGCGAGGCCTTCGCCTCGCGGTGCGAGATCTACCTGACCGACCCGCGCACGGAGCCGCGCAAGACCCGCTGGATCGTCGAACTCGCCTTCCTCACCCGCTCACCACGAGACGCGGACGGTGAATGAAGGAGGATGAAACGGTGACGGAATTTGACGACCCGCGCGTCGTCGCGGTCCAGGCGAGCGCGACGCATTCGTTCTCCAAGGCCGCCGTCGACGCGATCCAACTGCACGAAGGTCTGGGAGTCGCCGGCGACGCGCACTACGGCGCCACCGTGCAGCACCGCTCGCGGGTCAGGGCCGACCCGTCACAGCCGAACCTCCGCCAGGTGCACCTCATCCACGCGGAGCTGTTCGACGCGCTTGCGGCGACCGGCCACCAGGTGACGCCGGGGGAGTTGGGGGAGAACATCACGACCCGCGGGATCCACCTTCTCGACCTCCCTGTCGGCACGCGGCTCACGATCGGCGACGCGGTGATCACGATCACGGGCCTCCGCAACCCGTGCCAGCAGATCAACGACTTCCAGCACGGGTTGATGAGGCGCCTCGTTCACACCGACGCCGACGGCGAGGTCGTCCGGCTCGCGGGGGTGATGGGCGTCGTCGCGCGTTCGGGCCAGGTGCGGCCCGGTGATCGCATCTCGGTGGAGCTACCGCCGGAGCCGCACTTTCCACTCACGCGCGTCTGAGGGCGAGTCGTTTCGATCGGCGGCCGCCCGAGCGGTCCACGCCGGAGCGATGCGCAGCCTCGCCGGCTATTTCGATGCGCTTCCAGGGCTCGGAGTGGACGACGGGACGATGCCGATGGTCCACGTGCGCGATTCCTGCTGCCAGTAGATGTCGAAGGTGCACGACAGAGGTCGCCTCCCGCTGTCCCGCGACCAGCCGTAGACGGACACCATCGCGGTCATCGGACCGTTCTCCTGCTCGACGACTTTGCTCCGGTTCGCCGGGGCGATGCCGCTGCAATCCGTAACGACGGAGTCGAGGTCTGCTCGAGAAGTCTGTGGGTATAGAGCCTGGAGGCGGCGAGCATCCGGCTTGTCGAACGCGAGCAGGGTGGCGTCGATCTGGCTGGCAGCACCCCCGGCGGGCGGGGCGCCAGTGGGATCGTCCTGGACGCACCCCGTCAGGATGCAGGCCACAACAAGACAAGCCCCGACCAGTTCGGCCACCCTCCCTCCCGCGCGCAGTGAGTGGTCCCGAATTGCCGTGCGGCCGCTGTGCGCGCGGCAATTCGGGACCAGTGGATGCGCGGGGCGCTGACGCTCGGCGATCATGCGGGGCAGTACTCCGACGGCAGCACCGAACTCGGGCCGACTTGGATGCGCTGAATCGCGCCGTCGATGATGTCGTCGTGGAACGAGCGTACTGAGCGCATCGCCTGCCACAGCACGCGTTCACGATGCAGCGCGAACAGCGCACCGAACGCGGCTGCGTCGCCTGAGCGGACCGCGGCCCACTCGTCTGGCTCCGCGTCGCCGAAAACCGAGGACGTCATACCCCATAGTGTCCGCAGCGGACGAAAAGGTTCCACGCAGGCAACGCGGCGTGGCGCGGCGTGGCCGACCGGCCGATCAGTCGCACTCGGTCAGCGTGCTCACCGGAACACCGAGCGCGGAGGTGCCTCCGAGCAGTACCACCGTCGACACCTCCAGATCGGACAGTTGGCTGATGATTGTCGGGGGCACGCAGGACGACGGGGTGACATAGAGCGGCGCTCCGAGCGCGCCGGCCAGGGCGCCACCCGAGAGGGCATCAGGGAAGTTCGTCCCGAGAGCGAGGAACGCGAAGGTCGACGTGTGCGCGTACCCGGTAGTCGGTGACACCTCATCGAACGCGTTGCCGACGACCGATTCGGACGTCTCGTACCTGTCCCGGCCGGCCAGGCGCGTGACCGTAACGCCGGGCAGTCGGCCCAGCGAGTCGGTGACGCCTGCGCTGACCGCGGCTTCCCCGCCCGCCACCAGGATCTTCGTCGTCTGGAGCGCTCTGAGGGCCGCACTGGTTGCCGCGTCGGCCGTGGATGCACTCCCGTCGACGATGAGCAGTGGTCCGCCGGCTGAGGCGGCGGCGCTTCCTGCGGACAAGGCGTCGGGGAACGTCGCGGCCGTCGCGACGTACGCGGTCTGCGCGCCGTGCGGGAACGCGTACGCCGCGATGGCCCGCGAGGTCGCGAAGCGGTCCGGGCCGGCAACACGCACCACGTCGGGTTGAACCGGGACGTACTTCTGCAACTGGGATTGAACGGCGGCCGACACGGTGGCCGTGCCGCCGACGATGACGATCTTCTTCGGTTTCAGCCGCACGAGTTCGCTCTGGATGGACGCGGGGATCGCTGTCGGCGCCACCAGGAGCAGGGGTGCGTGCTGCGCAGCGGCGGCGGGGCCCGCGGAGAGCGCATCCGGGAAGTTGTATCCGTTGGCGATGTACACCGCTGGAACGCCAGGGGAGAAGGCCTTCGACGGCTCCAGAACGTTCCGCGAAATGGCGACGGAGGTGGCGAACCGATCATCCCCGGCGAGCCGCGTTGTGGGAGGAAGCGCCAGGGTGAGCGGGTGGTCGGTCCAGTCGCCCACGGCGACCGTGATCGGCTGACTGATCGCGTAACCGACCGCACCGCCCCGCAGCTTCAGCCGGTACGTTCCGGGAGGGAGGGGGCCGGTGGCGTATGCGTCCCCGGCCAGCCGCGAGGGAAGCCCGCGCGTGCCGTCAACGTAGAGCGCGAACCCGCCCGCCGTGTCCTGACGCCACACCTGCAGCCACTCGGTGTCCGGTCCGCTCGGTGTGACGCCGCCCGCCTTGCAGCCTGGACATGAAACGCTCCCGTGGATCGCGGCGCCGAGGAATGTGTATCCGTTCGCGCCGGTCACGGCCTGGCCGGCCTTCACCACGACCGAATCGTTCTCCGTCGGATTCGTCGCGGTCGATCCGAGATGCGCCCAGGTCGACGTCAATCCGATCCCTTCGTCCGAGCCGAACTCTCCGGTGTACGTCCCGGGGTACAGGCCCGTGACCGTGTACGACCCGTCCGGATTGAGGTTCGCGTACCCCTGATCCGGGTGATAGTACGGATTGAGTCCTTGGTTGAGCGACGTGTTACGGGTCAGCACGACGCTCGGCTGCGGGGTGTGGGCGAGACCGGGGGAGCGACTCAGGGTGCCGCTCACGCTCGCGGGGGCCGGGAGCGTGATGTCCGCGACCGTCGGCGACGAACTCGGGATGGAAACGGTCGCTGCTTCGCCGACATAGCTCGCATACTGGCCGGTCGCGGAGGCGTTCGGTGTCCACCACGGGCTGAGGAACCCGCCGGTTCCGGTGTATCTGAAGCGAATCCCGAAGCCGGTTCCTGCCGGAAGCGTGAGCGAATAGTTTCCGGCGGCGTCCGTGGCAGCCTCGTCGCTGGGAGCCGGGTTGGAGGTGACAGCGCCCCAGCCGACCTCCACGTCGCCCGCACCGGCGGCCACACCGGGGGAGCCGAGCGAGACATGTCCGGTGACGGTGAAATACTGCCCGGTGGAGGCGGGTGCGAACCCCGTCCCGGCCAGCACGGTGACGGCGATGATCGCCGCTACAGCAAGCACCAGCCTCGATGCGGGCGCCTGGCTTCGGTGCACGTGCACGCTCCTCTGTTCATTCGACGTTGCGTCGCAGCGAAGAACGTCGGCTCAGATTCGCACGGAGAGGCGACGTATTTCCATTCGAAACCGTTCAAGGGACCGAAACGGACCTCAGCACGGTCGGGCCCACGTCACGCTCGACCCGACCGCGGACGTGCCGCCGAGCACCGTGACCGCAGTCAGGCGGAGGTTCTGGATCGCACGGAACGTGTCGTCGGGGACACAACCGCCCGGAACCGTCGCGACTGTCGCGCCGCTCCGCCCAGCGAGTGGGGCAGCGGCGAGCGCGTCAGGAAAGTTCTGGCCGGTGGTCAGATAGAGGTGCGCGGAAGGATCCCCGAAGGCTCGGAGAACGGCCGCCGACACGGCGTACCGATCTGCTCCGCCGTAGCGCGTGGTGGTCGCGACGCCACGCAAGTCGGTCAGGATCCCGTCGCTCACGGCGACAGGCCCACCCACGACGGCGATCGACGACGGGTGGAGGGTCCGAATGAACGACGCGTATCCCGCAGGGAGACCCGCCCAGCCTCCGGGGACGAGGAGCAACTGGCCGCCAGCTCGTGCCGCCGCGGCTCCCGCGGTGACGGCATCCGCGTATCCCGTACCGGTCGCCACGAAGAGCGGCTTTCCGGAGTGTTGGTTCGCCGCAACGATTCCGTGGGACACGGCATAGCGGTCTGGGCCACTGACCCGTTGCACTGTGGGTGCTAGAGCGAGCAGTTGGGCGACCACCGAATCCGAGACGGCGGCCGGTCCGCCGACGACGACGATCTTCGACGGCGCAAGAGCGACGATGCCTGCGCGGGTCGCGCCCGGCAGGCCGCCTCCGAGCGTGAGGAGCAGCGGGCCGTGATTCGCCGCGGCGAGCGGCCCGGCAGAGAGCGCATCAGGGAAGTTCTCGCCCGATGCGACGTAGACGACGGGAGCACCATTGGGGAAGGACGCTCTCGCAATGGCGACCGCGGCCTCGTAGCGATCGCCGCCGCCCAGACGGCTCGCCGTGGCTTCGGCGATGGTTGCGATGCCCGTGTTCGTCGCTAACCAGGGCCGCCCCTGCGCATCGAGTGTGACGGAGTTCACGTTGCCCACGTCGACAGCTCCTCGGAGAAGCGTCCCACCCGGGCGCAGTGCAAGCACTTGCGTGGCGACGGAAGTCAGCCCGTCTTGGAAACTCTGGCCGACCAGGAGGATAGTGCCGTCCTGCTCTGCGGCGACGGGACGGACATCACTGTCGCGGAGATCGGCCCGGTCCTGCACGGAGCCGTCGAGTCCGATCGAGAGAAGGTGCGCCACCCCCGTGCCGGAGGCCAGATCCATATGTGAACTATCGACAGCCCAGAGTCTGCCTCCGGATTCGATTCCCGAAGCTTGAAGTGTTTCCGGCGCGGGGAGGGCGATCAGTCGCAGATTCGACGGCGTCGTGCCGGCGAAGATCGCATGGGTCCCATCGGCCATCTCCGAGTTGATCCACGTCGCGGACCGTTGCGCCTGCCGAGTCATCGGCCACGCGGTGCTGAAGTTCGTTCCGAGCGTTCTCTCGGCGACAGTCCCGTCGGGTTGTACCAGCCCGGCTCGGGAGAGCCCGTCCCCGGGGATTCGTCCCACATACCAGAGCGCGTTGCCGGCGCCAGGCCAGACGGACGACATCAGGACGCCGTTGACACTCGGTGGGGAGGAGACCGTCCCATCCGGAGCGATCCGTGTGAGGGAGCCGCGCAGGCTGACCCATGCTCCGCCGTCGTCGGTCGGCACGATGGAGATTATGCGGCCAGGAACGGTGAAGGCGCGAGCAGCCCCGTGGGTGATACGCACGGCGATGTCGGAGTTGTCCGAGCCGCCTGCAAAGGTGCCCTGATACCACGCCGTGCCGTCGCTTCCCGCGTTCAGATAGTCCGCCCAGGTCGCGCCCGCCGGCAGGGGGATCTCGGAGACCGTACCGTCGATCGCGATGTGCATGACATGCGCCACCTGTGGCTCGCCGACGGCGACCACGTACGTGAAGCCGTTCCGGTCGTCGCGGACCAGGTGGGAGCCCACCGAAGAGATTCCGCCGGGGGGATACGCGGCGAAGCGGGTGTAGACACCGCTCGTCGTCATCCGCACGATGTCATTCGTTCCGAAAGTGAACCACAGGGCTCCATCGGGACCGTTGACGAGCGGCGACTGCGTTTGGAAGGTGTCCGTGGTCTGCGGATAGGCAAATGTGGGCGTCACGAGAATGCGGTCGGCGGCTGGACTCGCTGGCGCGGGAAGCGAGGCTGACGACGGTCCGACCGCCGCCGCGGGGACAGCTGTACCGAGCAACCCCATCATGATCGCAACGATGGCGAGCGCGATGGGCGCAGTCCGCTTCAGGCTGATGCTGCTCATCTCCACCGGCTCCTTCATCGACGCTGCCGTAGGCGATGCTATCCGAACAGGCACCCGTGCCGATGGCCCGCGTAAGGGGCAGCGCACCCGGAGTCGCGGTTCCGCCGGCCGTGTCCTGGGAGCTCGCCAGAGAGGTTGCCCGTTGCATGCTCACGCCGAGCCACGAGCACGGCGAGAGTGCCGTTTCCGTCAGGAGTTCACAGCTCAGGGATCGTGTATGCCCCGCGGATGCCGCCGTCCACCGGGATGTCGGCTGCGGTGAGGTACCCGCTGTCACTGGATGCGAGGAAGGCCGCCACACCTGCGATCTCTGCGGGCGTCGCGAACCTGCCGGTCGGTACGTGGCCCAGACGTTCCTTCAGTCCCTCGGGCCCGACCTTCTCGAACATGGCTCGGCTCTGCGGAGTCTCGACGGGCCCGATGCTGATCGAATTCACGCGAATACCGGTCTTGGCGAGGTGGATGCCGAGATCCCGTGTGGTCTGGATGACAGCCGCTTTGGCCGCGGAGAAGGCTGTCTGGGCCGTCGCGGCTCCCATCCCGGAGAGAAACGAGCCGGTCGTGATGATCGAGCCGCCGCGACCGCTGGAACGCATCACGGGAGTCACGTATTTGCACATCAGGACGACGGGAAGGACGAGGTTCCGGAACGCGGCCTCCCAGGTGGCGGTGCTGTTCCCTTCGAGCGTGTGGTCGTCCGGGTCGAGGGGCCCGGCGTTGTTGTAGAGCACATCGATCCGTCCGTGGCGATCGACGATCGCGGACACGACCTCCATCACACCGCTCTCGTCCCGGACGTCGACGCGATGATGCTCGACATTCGAGAGCGCGACCTCGTCACGATCGAGGCCGACCACCGTTGCGCCCTCACTCAGGAAACGCACAGCTACGGCTTAACCGATCGCGCCGCCGACTCCCACAACGACACAGACCTTTCCTGCAAGTCGGCGGTTGTCATCAGGGACGCTGGGGCTGGTCGTCGTCGTCTCCTCGTCGTTTTTCGGATGTCGGAGACGACTCTACGTCGGTGTCACGACGTGGGGGAGCAGTGTTCGGTGTGGTCGGCGAAGGTCTAGCTCTGAGAACCAGACGCGTCGTCTTGTGCTCGGACATAGCCGACGATGGCGTTGGCGTGTCCGTGTCCCATTCCGTGCTCAGACTTCAGCCAATTCACGATCTCCATGTGTTTTGTCACTGGGGCACTCCGAACTACGTCGAACCAGTACTCGATGGGATGCCCGTACTTCTTCTCGATGGAGGGGAAGTAGCTCGCCGGGCCTGTGATCTTTTCCGTCATGTCCGACATTTTAGAACCGACCCCGAAACACCCGAGCTGACATAATGTGCATTATCAGCGTAAGAAACTGGGCGGCCACTAAGGTGCACGAGCATCCGGATGCTGGCCGCCAGCCAGGACGAATGCGTGCGCGGCGTCGCCGACCTATTTAGCGTCGGTGACGACGACGATTTGGCGGATGAAGCTGTCCTGGACGGCGGAATCGAGCAGGAACTGGGCAACGTTCGTCCGAGACGTTGCCGGGAAGATGGGCAACTTCGTGACCTCTTCGAGAGTCACCGCGGCATACCGCGAGCTGTCCCGGTCGTTCAGTGCTCCGGGGTACTCGAGGGTCCACTTCAGGTCGCTGGATTTCAAGAGGACCTCCGACGCGGCCTTGTCGGCGTAGACCTTCCGAAGCGCGGTGCGGAAGATCGCGCCGGCGAGGAATGAGGCTTTGGCCAGGGAATCACCGACGCCGAACGCCGACACGACGACAAAGCGGTCGACGCGGGACGTTTGCACGGCTGCGATGACGGCGCGGACGGTGTCGGTGATCAGTGTCGGAGTTTCGCGGGCGCTTCTCGTCCCCATCGTGCTGATGATCGCGTCCTGACCGTGAGCAGCCGCCGCGATAACGTCGGGGTCGGTGACGTCGCCAGTGACGATGTGAGCGCGAGAGTCGACGGTGGCGTTGGCTCTCCGAACAAGCGCGGTCACCTGGTGTCCCTGGTCGAGAGCCTTCTGGATGAAGATGACACCGGTGCGCCCAGTCGCTCCGAGGACGAGAAATTTCATGGCTATTCGCTTTCTGCTCGTCGTCCGGCCCGATCAGTTCGGCGGGACAATCACGACAATAGTCAATATTCCTGACTAATGTCAACAGAGCAGAAAGCCTGAAGTGCTTATCGGGCGAAAGGGTCTGTAATCTCGCGGAGCTGGTCCAGGATCTGTTGCAGGAGGGTGAAATTGCGGGTGCCCAGGTAGTCCTTCCACTCGGAGAGGATCTCGTCGAGCGTCGCCTGGGCGACGGCCGCCGCCTCTACCCCACGCCCCTCGATCACGATCAGACGGGCACGACCATCCGTGGGATCCGCAACTCGACGCACGTAGCCCAGGCGTTCCAGTTGGTCGACCATCACTCCGGCGCTCTGCTTGCTCATCTGCGCCTGCTCGGCGAGATCCGTGAGCCGCGAGCCCTCGGGTGCGATGCGCTGAAACACGCGACACTGAGCGAGAGTCCAGTCGTCGAACCCGGCCTCCTGAACAGCCCGGAACATCCGCTCCTCGGTATACCGATACGGAATGAACAGCGACACGCCCAAATTGGCACCCAGCGCGCCGAAGAGGCCGCTCTCGGCTCCATTCGCTTCTGATTCCACGACGCCCACTCCCCTGTGTCAACTCAATCGAGCCCGATTCGCAGACGGTTGCCTTCCGTGCCGCTGTCAGATTATAGTCACGATTGCTGACCGTCAGCGTTGTGACTATGGCGTGTGAGGAAACTGCTCACGGCCAGGCTCTCACCCGTCGCGCGACGGCAGGCCACGCCGACCTACGGGGTTTTCTCGGCATCTCCCAGGTGGTGGCGTCGCTGTTCCTCACGACGAACAAGCCTGACCTGGTCGTGTCAGCGGGCGCGGGAGCGGAGGTAATCCGCAGCGGCGGGGTCCGTTTCGAGTGCCGCCGCGCGCAGGTACGCGACCGCGGCGTCCTCCTCGCGCCCAGCGCGCGTGAGAAGGTCGGCGCGGGTGGCGTGGAAGGCCGCCAGTCGACTGCTCTCGGCGGGGAGGCCGTCCAGAAGCGCGAGTCCGGCGTCCGGCCCGTCGGTCCGGCCGGTGATGGCCGCGAGCGCGATCCGGGCGCCGGCGGTCGGCGCAACGATGACGAGTGCGCCCGCGAGCGTCTTGAGGGCCGTCCAGTCCACCGCCGCTCCCCGGATGCGTGCGGCATGGACGGCCTGCATCGCCGCCTCGAGCTGGAATCGTCCCGGTGTCCCACCCAGCGCGGTGGCACGGAGGAGGTAGCTCTCCCCCTCGGCGATCAACCCCGGATCCCAATCCCCCGGGTCCTGATCCTCCAACGGCAGGAACGCGCCCGCGCGCGCGTCCGCTCTGGACAGCGAGAGCGCGATCAGCGCGGCGAGCGACCAGGCTTCGGGTTCCCTTTCGAGGAGGGACGCAAGGGTCACCGCGAGATACAGCGCCTCCCCGGCGAGGGAGTCCGGCTCACGGTGCGAGCGGACGTCGGCGTCGTGCCAGGCGATCGCGTAACAGCCGTAGACCGCCTCCAGCACGGCGCCGAGCCGCGCCGGCATGTCCGCGCGGCCGGGGACGGAGAACGGGATGCCCGTATCCCGGATGCGGTTCTTGGCCCGCACGAGTCGCTTCGCGAACGCCGCAGGCGCCGCCCCGGACGCTGCGGCGATCTGCGCCGCGGTGAAGCCCAGGACGGTCTGCAGCATGAGCGGTGTGCGCATGGCCGGGTCGATCGCCGGATGCGCACAGGCGAACAGGAGTTCCAGCCGCCGGTCGCCGATCGCATCCTGGTCGATGTCTTCCAGTGTCGTGCGCAGGCGTGGGTCGTCGTCGTCGAGCTCCGTGCCGGTGCGGTGGGCTGACGACTTCCAGACGTCGCGCTGTCTGTTCCTGGCCACAGTGAGCAGCCATCCTTCCGGGTTCTCCGGCACGCCGGACGCCGGCCACGAGACGAGCGCCTGCTCGAACGCGGCCGCCACGGCGTCCTCTGCGTCGGCGATGTCGCCGTTGGCTGCGGCGAGGAGTGCGACGAGTCTCCCGAACGACGCGCGGGCCGCGTGCTCGGCGACGGACGGCGCGTCTGCGGTCACTCGACCCAGCGGCCCTCGACGGTATGCGTCGCCACCGGTCGGATCTCGATCGACCCCCACTGCACCGGCGGGGCCTGTCTGGCCCAGTCGAGCGCCGCATCGAGGTCGGTCGCCTCGATGACGATGGCCCCGCCCAGCTGTTCCTTCGTGTCCGCGAACGGGCCGTCCTGGATGCGGAACTCTCCACCGGCCATGGACACCGTCGTCGTGCTCTCCGTGGGTCTGAGCACTTCGGCCGCTATCAGCGCCCCCGCGGCTTCCAGCGTCGCCGTGTATGAGGCGAACGCGTTCTTCGCGTTCTCGATCGCCTCCTCGCTGAGCTTCTGACCAGCGTCTTCGGAGTAGTGCATCAGGAGCATGTACCGCATGGTTCTCATTCTCTCGTTCGGTCGTGCAGTGGGCAATGGATCAGTGGATGACCGTGTACTCGGTGATGAGCACGCCGGTGGTCGTCGGGAGGCTGCGCTCCAGGCGCAGGTCGACACGGTCACCGTCGGCGAAGAGTCTCGTGCCGGCGCCGAGCACGAACGGATAGACCTGCAGTGCGTACCGGTCGACGAGTCCGGCGGCGTGAAGTGCGCGTACGAGTTCGCCGCTTCCCATGATCAGGATGTCGCCGGAGTGGCGCTTCTTCAGCGCCATTACGGTCTCGACGGCGTCGCCGACGAGGAGTTCGCTGTTCGGAAACGCGAGCTCGGTGTCTGCGCTGCGCGAGACGACGAACTTGTCCGAACCGAGCAGCGAGTCGATGGTGATGCTCTCGTAGGCCGTGATCGTGCCCATTCGTCTCCCCTCCAGTCCCCCGCGCGGTGCGGGTTCGCAGAGATGACGATCGGATGGTCCGCCGATGGACACCTCGACGGAGATTGCTGAGTCATACGGTCGGACGGCCTGCCGCGTGCATCGCCGACTCCGACTCGCGCGACGGCGTGTACTCCCCCGTCCCCACACCCGCCTGGCGGCGATCCCGGCCCACACCAGCACCGCTCCCGCCACACCCCACGCCACGAGTTCCGCAGCAACCACCAGCACGGCACCGACACTCGTGTCCCCGATGCCGACGCCCTTTTGCATCGCCAGCACTCCGGATGCGGTCGGCAGCACCCCAGCGATGCCTGCCAGCACAGGCGGCACCGTCGACGTCAATCCCACCCCGAATGCCACCAGCGCCACCACGACGGCCACCAGACGCCCCACGGCGCCGAACGCCGCGACCAGCCCCTGATTGAGCACGCCGAACACGGCCCCGGCGAGGCAGCACAGCAGTGTGAAGCCCAGCCAGGCGCCCGGCGGGAGGCCGAGCCCCACCTGCGCCGCCGCCGCCACGAGCACGCCCTGCCCCACGCCGATCAGCGTCGTGGTCGCCGTGCTGCGTAGCGTGAGCCGCACCGATGAGCGCGTCGAGAGCAGTTCGTGCGTCGGCACCGCGCGCCGCGCGAGCACGGTGGCGAGTCCGCCGATCCACAGCGCGATCGCTGCGAGCAACGGAGCCGTCTGCCGGTCGTCGTGGCCGCGCACCGTGGCGTCGTCCACCGGATGCGCGGCGACAGCAGACAGAGTAGTGATGTCCGAGTCGCTGTACGCCGGGATCTTCTGCGCCGCTTCGGCGAGGCTTTGCGCGAGCTGGGTCGCCCCCGCATCCACCTGGGTCGCCCCGGAAGCGACCGACGCGGTTCCCGTCGCGAGCGTGCTCGCCCCCGCGTCCGCCTGCGCGGCCCCCGACGCGACCGATGCCGCGCCGGACGCCGATGACCCGATCCCGGCGACGAGCGTCGGCATCGCAGCGGCCAGGGCGGAGTTCCCCGACGCCACCTGGTCTGCGCCCGCGGCGAACTGCGCCGCTCCCGCGTTGGCGGAGTTCAGGGTGGCCAGCGCGTTCGTGGCGTCGTCGCAGAGCCGTCCGGGGGTCTGGCAGATGCGCGCGACGACGGCGGTGAAGCGCGCAGTCGCAGCCGCCACCGATCCGGATGCGGTTCCCGCCGCTCCGGCGACGGCCTGCGCCCCTTGCGCCAACGCGGCCGTCTGCCCCGGCAACGGTGCTGCCGCGGCGTTCAGCTGAGCGAGCCCCGCAGCGAGGCTGGCCGCCCCCGCATCCAGGGGCACCAGCCCCGCCGAGAGGCTCGCGGCGCCGGTCGCCGCAGACTGCGCGCCGGCGGCCAGCGAGTCCGCGCCCGTCGCGACGCTCTGCGCACCGGTTGCCGCCTGCCCGATCTGCGAGCCGATGGTGTTGAACCCCGCGTAGACGTTGCTGAGGTACTGGCTGGTCAGCTGCGTGTTCAGCGACGTGGTCGCGGCCTGGACGACGGCGGCGGTCACGACGGGATCGAGCAGCGCCGATGCCGGGCTGGTCGTGACGTGGAGCGTCGCCTTTCTGGCGGAGGCGGCGGGACCGGAGATCGAGGTGGCGTCCGCCGAGAACGACGGCGGGATGGTCACCACCGCCACGTAACCGCCCGCGGCGAGCCCCTTCTTCGCGTCCGCGTCGTTCGTGAGCACCCAGGTGAGGGTGGACGCTCCCGGTGTCCCGTTTGTCGCCGTCGACGACGGCGTCCCTCCCGCGATCAGCCCAGCGGCGAATTGCCGTCCGAGCGGGACGGTCTGCCCGTTCACCGTCACCGGCAGGTCGTCGTTGACGATCGCCGCCGTCACCCTGTCCAGGCTCTGCGACGGATTCCAGAGCGCCAGCATCAGCAGGCCGCCGACCACGAGGGGCAGGATCAGCAACGCGACGACCGTGAACGGCCCGATCCTCTCCAGACCGAACCGCGCAGTGAACGCCCTGCCCGGCATCTCAGGCCAACGCCCGTTCGGACTCGACGCTCGGCACCCGGCGCCCGCCGTCGAGGTCGAGCACCACCCGCTTCACACCGACGGGCAGCAGATCGTCCGCTCCGGCCTCGTCCTGGCACGACACCACGATGGTCAATGGATGCGCCCGCCGCCCGGCGTCGCGCGTCGCCGCACGCAACTCCCGGGTGACAGCAGCCCGGTCGGCGCGGCCGGTCACCGCATCCACGTCGTCGATGGCCAGTACGCCACCCTCGCCGGCGACCGCTGCACGGATGGCGGAGACGGCCTCCGCACCGCGCCGCCCATCGCCCAGCACGGCCACCCCAACCACATGGCGCACCGCGCCTGCCTTCCCTGGCAGCAACTCCCCCAGCACCTTCAACCGTCCCGCGCCGACCCGCATCCTCCCCGCGATGGCCAGCACGACAGCCGCCCGCTCCCGCCGGTGTCCCCCGCACACGATCAGCACGTGCCCCTGGGGCACCATCACGTCGATCCCGCTCACCACAGGCCGCCACGGCCGGCCCACTGTAACGCCGGAGGCCGCGATCGCGACCCTGGATCCCGGTTCCGGCCAGTCGGCGGCGTCGAGTTCCTGCTGCAGCGCCGCCCCTTCCACGTCGAACGACGGCAGGGCCCTGTCGAGCCAGACGGGCATCCACCAGGCCTTGTCGCCGAACAGCACCAGCACAGCGGGGATGAGCGTCATCCGCACCACGAACGCGTCGATCACCACGCCGACGGCGAGGCCGAGCGCGATCGGCTGGATCGACGCGTCGCCCGACGGGATGAACGCGGCGAACACCGCGAACATGATCAGCGCCGCAGCGGTCACCACCCGCGCAGAGCCGACGAAGCCCCGTTCCACCGCGTGCCGGGCGGCGCCGTGGTGCACGTAGTCCTCGCGCATCCTGCTGACCAGGAAGACCTCGTAGTCCATCGCGAGCCCGAACAGCACCCCCATCAGGATGATCGGCATGAAGCTGATCACCGAGCCGAGCGACGCCACCCCGAGCGGTCCGGCGAGGAACCCGCTCTCGAAGACCAGACTGGTGATCCCGAACGCCGCCCCGACCGAGAGCAGATAGCCGAGGGCGGCGGTCACCGGGACCACGATCGAGCGGAACACCATCGCCAGCAGCACCAGCGACAGCCCGACGACGACCAGCCCGAACGGCAGCAGGGCGTGCCCGAGCTGCGCGGAGATGTCGATGCCGGCGGCCGTGTACCCGGTGACCGACAGGTCGACCCCGTACTCGCGGAGGAAGTGGTCGTGCATACCGCGCAGTGCGGCGACGAGCTCGGTGGTCTGCTCCGAGTCCGGCCCTCCGACCGGGATCACCTGTGTGATGCCGGTGTCGCCCGGCTCGTTCGGCGTCGAAAGGGGCACGGCGGCGACGCCGGGGACGCTCCGGATCTCGGTGGCCAGTTCGTTCATCAGCTCCACCGGGTCGGTGCTCTGGATGATCTGCCCCGTCACGACGAGCGGGCCGTTGTAGCCAGGGCCGAAATGCTTGGCGATGAGGTCGTAGGTGATCCTGGCGGGCTCGTGGGTGTCGAGCGACCCGGCATCAGGCAGCGCGAGCCGGAGCGACCCGGCCGGCACGGTCGCGAGGCCGAGCAGGGCGACCACGGCGATGACCGTCACCACCGGCCACTTCGTCGCGCCGTGCACCCAGCCGAGGAAGAACCCGCGCTGTGCGACCGCAGGCGCTTCCGGCGCGTCGGGCGCATCCGGTGCATCCGGCGCTGGCGCCGCCACCGGCTTCCTGTACCGCTTCGCCACCACCCGCATCCCCGCGAACCCCAGTAGCGCCGGTGTGAGGGTCATCGAGATCACCACCGCCATCGCCACCGCGACCGCGGCGGCCACACCCATCGTCGTCAGGAACGGGATGCCGGCCACCGAGAGCCCGAGCAGCGCGATGATCACCGTCATCGCCGCGAATACCACGGCCGAACCCGCCGTCGCGACCGCCCGCGCGGCGGATTCCTCCGGCTCAATCCCCTGCTTCAGCTGCTCCTGGTGGCGGGAGACGATAAAGAGCGCGTAGTCGATCCCCACCGCCAGTCCCAGCATCAGTGCGAGGAGCGGTGTCGTGGAGGTGATGGTGACGAATCGGGTGGCCACGAAGATCAGCGACAGCGACAGCGCCGCCCCGAGGAGCGCCGTGATCAACGGCAGTCCGGCGGCGACGAGCGAACCGAAGGTGAACAGCAGCACCACGAACGCCACCAGGATGCCGAGCAGCTCCGTGATGCTGATGCCGGTGTCGCCCTGTGAGAAGAGCTGCCCGCCGACCGCGACCTGCGAGCCGTGCGGGAGCGCGGCTGCGAGGCTCGTCCCCGCCGATTGCAGCGCATTCTTGGTGCTGTCGTGCACGGCGCTCTGCGCCACCGAGAGCTGGATGGGCACGAGGGCGGCCGACCCGTCCGAGCTGATGTTCGTCGTGGAGCTCGAGCCGTACGGCGAGGTCGCACTGGACACCTGCGGCAGGTCCGCGATCGCCGCCACCGTCGACTCCACCAACGGTTGGATGCTCGCATCCCGCACGTCCGCGCCGTCCGGGGCGACCACCACCAGCTGCGCCGACGCCCCGCTGACCTGCGGGAACGTCCTGGCCAGCGCATCCAGTGCCTGCTGCGACTCCGTGCCGGGAATCGTGTAGGTGTTCTCGGTCCCCGTGCTCAGCAGTCCGGCCGCCGCGAACAGCACGACGATCACCGCCGCCCAGATCGTCAGCACCCGCCAGCGCGCCCGGTACGCCCAACGACCGAGCGCGGAGAGGACGGAAGGCACGGAGCACCTCGAATCTGCGACCGGGGCTGCCACATCACGGGCGCTTCGTCGCTAATGTAGAGCTTTCCTCAGCTGACGGCAAGGGGTGGCGGAACCGGTCGCACCGTACGGAAACGCCGTAACACGCCGACCGCCGCTGTACGCCGGAGCGATAGTGTCAGCAGCAAAGCCGCACCTGTCGCGGCACCGAAGGAATCAAGGGGATCATCATGTCGACACCAGGCTCCACCTCAGCAGCGTTCCAGGAGTTCTCGCTCAACGCAGCCGACCTCACCCGCGGCGCCATCAACGGCGTGCGCGCGGCGCTCGGCATCAGCGGAGCCGTCGCGGTCATCCTCGGCGTCGTCCTGCTGTTCTGGCCGGTCAGGACGCTCGCCGTCGTGGCCGCCTTCCTGGGCATCTACTTCATCATCGCGGGCGTCATGCGCCTCGCCATCGGCATCTTCAGCAAGGGGATCACCGGCGGCGTGCGCGCGATGCACATCGTGTTCGGCGCACTGCTGGTGTTCGCGGGCATCATCGCGCTCAAGAACGTGACCGTCGCCGCCGCGACCCTCGTCATCCTGGCCATCGCCTTCGTCGGCGTCGCCTGGATCATCGAGGGCATCATGTCCATCGCCGAGGCGGGACGCGCCGCGTCGTCCGGCTGGGCGATCACGTTCGGCATCATCAGCATCGTGGCCGGCATCGTCGTGCTGTTCCTGCCGGCGTCGTCTGCGCTGTTCCTGCTGATCTTCTCCGCCATCGCGCTGATCGTGCTCGGCATCATCGGCATCGTGCGTGCTTTCACGTTCGGCAAGGACGTCCTGGCTGCGACCTCCGCCGCAGCGCCCGCCGTCTAGCGAACGAACGAGTGGTCCCGAATTGCCGCGTGCGCACTGCGCGCACGGCGATTCGGGACCACTCGTCGTTAAGCCGGTAGGCGTCGAGCCCGGAGGCGTCGAGCCCCGCGAGCGTCAGGCCGGGTTCTGCGCGCTCGGCAGGTGCCGCGCCCACCAGTCCAGGATGGCGTCGAAGCGCTGGGCGCGATGCCGGGGGCGGCCAGCGCGGCTGAGCTCGTGGTCCTCGCCGGGGAAGACGAGCAGTTCCGCCTCCACCCCGTTGCGCTTGAGGGCGGCGAAGTACCGCTCCCCCTGAGACAGCGGGCAGCGCAGGTCGTTCGCGGAGTGCAGCACCAGCGTCGGCGTGCGCACGTCGCCGACCACGGCCTGCGGGCTCTGCGACCGCATCAGTGCCTCGTCGGTTCCGACGTACTCATCGCCGAAGAAGCTGCCGATGTCGCTCGTGCCGACGAACCCTTCCGGATCGAGGAAGCCGCGCTCCACGATGGCCGCGGCGAACCGATGCTCGTGCGCGATGGTCCACGCGGTGAGGTATCCGCCGTAGGAACCGCCCATGATGCCGACCCTGTCGCCGTCAAGGTCCGTATCTGCCAGCGCCCCGTCGAGGAAGTCGAGCACGTCGGTCAGGTCGACGGTGCCCATCGCCTGACGGATCACCCTCCCGTGCTCCTGCCCGTAGCCTGCTGACCCGCGCGGGTTGCACATCACGACCGCATAGCCGGCCGCCGCATACACCTGGGCCTCGTCGAACACGCTGCCGGTGTACGCCGCGAACGGCCCGCCGTGGATGTTCAACAGCACCGGATGCGGTCCCTCGCCCTCCGGCACGACCACCCAGCCGTGCACGGGGTAGCCGTCACGCGCGGTGACCGTCAACTCTCGCACCGGGAGCACCCCAGCCGCACGGAGCTCCGCCGAGAAGTCGGTGAGGGTGCGCAGTCCGCCGCCGTCGACGATGGCGACATCGCCGGCGGTCCGCGCGTCGGCGACGGACGCCACGACGACATCCCCCGCCACGCCGACGCCGCCGACGACCGTCGTCGGATCGGTCAGTCGCTCGGCATCGCCCGCCGCGGTCACCTTCGTGAGCACGAGCGCCCCCCGGCTGCGGTCGGTGACGAGCACGGAGTCGTCCTCGAACGCGACGATGGCGCTCTCGGTGAGGTCGACCGTCTCCGGGTCGGTGATGCGCCGCGGCGCGTCCCCGACCTGGTCGATCGCATAGAGCGCCGAGTTGCGCCCGACGAAGTCTCGTCCGCTCTCCCCCACGTCCTGCGCGGTGAAGTAGAGCACGCCGTTGAGCCCGTAGGCCAGGTCGTTGATCGAATAGTTCCCGTGCTCGGAGGTGACCTCCCTCGGGTCGCCGGAGCCGTCGGCCGCGAGCAGGAACACATTCGAGCGCAGGTCGTCGTCGCGAGTGTCGTGGCGGGCGGACACGAACGCGATCGTGTCGCCGTCCGGCGAGAACGCCACGGACTGGTCGTCCCACTCCCCCGTCGTCAGCTGCTGCGCCTCCGGCACCGACGACGTGGAGGCTGTGGATGCCGTGGTCCCGTCCGGCTGCGGAGCCGCTTTCGCGACGGGCTCGCCCCAGACGTCCGGCACCGCGACGCTGAAGAGGTGCGCGTGCCTGTCGATCGTGTACCCGACCCCGTTCGCCTGATATTTCAGTGTCCGGATGTGGCGAGGGGGCTCGGCGTTGGCCTCCAGGCCCTCCACCGTGCCGTAGCGGCCCTGCTCCGGCACCCTGCTGACGAAGAGCAGCGTGCGCGCGTCCGGCGACCAGGCGAACTCGGAGACGCCGAGGGTGCGGTCGGTGACCTGCACCGGCTCGCCGCCCGCCGCATCCACCACGTGCAGCTGCGGCGCGCCCTTCTGCGGAGCGCGCAGGAAGGCGATCAGCCTGCCGTCCGGCGAGAACCGAGGCGCGGTGTCGCGGAAGCCGCGGGTGAGTCGCTTGGGGGCTGCATGCCCCGTCAGCGGAACGGTCCAGAGCTGCCCGACCGTGGCGTCCGCCTCCAGCGACGGATGCGTCACCGACACCACGGCGCGCGTGCCACCAGGATGCACGGTGGGCGTCGACACGCCGGTCAGCAGCGGGAGGTCTGCCGCCCTCATTCGGCGACCGGCACGAAGTCGGAGACGTCACCGACCAGGCGGGTGTGATCCGCCGGGATCGGGTCGACGACCGCCTGGGCGATCTCCGCGGCGAACTCGCTCACGTTGTAGAGCCTGCCAGCCGCCTCCTTGCGCGCATCGATGGCGCCGGGATTCAGCCGGTTGAGCAGCGTGGCCGTGATGGTGCCCTCGATCATGTCGCCGGAGACGACGACGAACTCGATGCCCTTCTCGGTCAGCGCCGGGATCAGCTCGCGCAGGGCGTCCTCGCCCGCGCGCTTGCTGTGCGCAACGGCCTCGTACTCCGGCATGGTCGCCGTGGTGTTGATGAAGTGCGCCTGGTGGCTGGTCACGAAGACCACGCGCGAACCGGGGGCCAGCAGCGGCAGGGCCGCGTTGAGCGTGTTGACCTGCGCGTCGCGGTTCAGCTGCATGGCGTAGTCCTCCGCCATGCCGGACTCCATGCCGCCCGAGGCGTTCAGCACCAGGATGTCGAGGCCGCCCCACTCGCCGCGGACGGTGTCGAACATCCCGGCGACGGAGGCCGGGTCTGTGAGATCGGCGCCGACCGTGAGCGCGGTGCCTCCCGCCTCCCGGATGGCGTCCGCGAGCTTGACGGCGCGGGCCTCCTTGTTGCGGAAATTGATGACGACACTGGCGCCGGCGGAGGCGAGGTACTGGGCGGTGTCTGCACCGATTCCGCGGGACGATCCGGTGATGAGCGCGCGCTTCCCTGCGAGGGAATCGGCGGCGAGAGGGTTGGACACGAAGACTCCTAGAAAGATGGGTTTCAGTCCCTGAGACTACCAAGTGGGTTCCGCGTCTCCTGTTCGCCAACTGATACGGTCGGAGTACGACTAGGGAAGGGAGTCGCCATGGACATCGCATCCTTTGCTTGGATCGTTTGGCTCGTCCTCATTCTCGTGTTCATCATCATCGAGATGCTCACGCTGGACTTCGTCTTCCTGATGATCGCGGTCGGCAGCGTCGGCGGTCTCGTCTCCGGTCTGGTCGGCGCTCCGTGGTGGCTTCAGCTCATCATCGCCGCTGCACTCTCGGTCATCCTGATCTTCTTCATCCGGCCTCCCCTGCTGCACGCGCTGAAGCGCGGAGGAGACCCGACCAAGAGCAATGTCGCCGCCCTCATCGGCATGTCAGCCACGGTCGTCCAGACCGTCTCCCGCACCACGGGCCAGGTCAAACTGGCCGTCGGGGAGACCTGGACGGCCCGCCTAGCGCCCGGAATCGTCTCAGGACCCCCTGAGCTCGTTCCTGGCGAGCACGTCGTCGTCGTCTCGATCGAGGGGGCGACGGCCGTCGTGGCCCCCGCCCCGATCTCTTCGGACGCCGACGGCTTCACAGAAAGGAGTGCGTCGTGAACGACACGAGCCAACTGGTCGTGGGGATCGTGGTGACGGTCATCATCGTCATCATCGTGGTCTTCGTCCTGGTCACCCTGTTCCGGGCGATCCGCATCATCCCGCAGGCTCGCGCCGGTGTGGTGGAGCGACTGGGCAAGTACCACAAGACCCTGAACCCCGGACTCAACGTGGTGGTGCCGTTCGTCGACAAGGTGCGGCCGCTCCTCGACATGCGCGAGCAGGTCGTCTCGTTCCCGCCGCAGCCGGTCATCACGGAGGACAACCTGGTCGTGTCGATCGACACGGTCGTGTACTTCCAGGTGACGGATGCGCGCGCCGCCACCTACGAGATCGCCAACTATCTCGGCGCTGTCGAGCAGCTCACCACCACGACGCTCCGTAACGTCGTCGGCGGGCTGAACCTCGAAGAGGCGCTCACCAGCCGCGACAACATCAACGGCCAGCTCCGCATCGTGCTCGACGAAGCCACCGGCAAGTGGGGCATCCGAGTATCGCGCGTCGAGCTGAAGGCGATCGACCCGCCCATCTCCATCCAGGACTCGATGGAGAAGCAGATGCGTGCAGAGCGTGACCGCCGAGCCGTCATCCTCACCGCCGAGGGCACCAAGCAGTCCGAGATCCTCAACGCGGAGGGCATGCGGCAGGCCGCGATCCTCAAGGCGGAGGGCGACGCGAAAGCCGCCGTGCTCCGGGCGGAGGGCGAGGCGAAGGCGATCACGACCGTCTTCGGCGCCATCCACCAGGGGAACCCGGACAACATGCTGCTGGCCTACCAATACCTGCAGACGCTGCCGAAGCTGGCGGAAGGCCCGGCGAACAAGCTGTGGATCATCCCGAGCGAGCTGACGCAGGCGCTGCAGGGCATCGGCAAGGCGTTCGGGGACAAGGGCATCCCGGGCGTGCCCGGCTCCCCCGTGATACCCGACCCCGCTGTCGCAGCAGCCGCCGAAGCCGCCCAGGCCGATGCGGCAGCAGCAGCCGAAGACGCCCACGCCGAGGTCGCCGCCGCACTGGAGGCGGCTGCTGCCGCCGCAGCGCAGGCCGCGCCAGGGGCTCCGGAGGTCGGTCTCCCCGACGCCGGCGCTCCGACCACTGAGCAGGCGCCCGGAGAGCAGACGCCGCCGGCGTGACGTACCTGAGCGGTCCGCTCCCCCGGATCATCGCACACCGGGGCCTCGCCATCGAGGCCCCCGAGAACACCCTCCTCGCGTTCCTGCGCGCGCTGAACGCCGGGGCGACGCATCTGGAGACCGACGTGCACGCCACGGCAGACGGCGTGGCCGTGATCAGCCACGATCCCGACCTCAGCCGCGTGGCCGGCCGCCCCATCCGGGTCCAGCAGCTCACGATGGCCGAGCTCCGGCGCATCCAGCTGGGTGACGGTCAGTCGTTCTCCTCGCTCGCCGACGCGCTCGACGCCTTCCCGCAGGCGCGTTTCAACATCGACATCAAAGACGAGGCGTCGGCCGCCCCCGCCGCCGCCGCGATTCTCAAGGCCCGCGCCACCGACCGCGTGCTCATCACCAGCTTCGACGAGAAGCGCAGGCGGGCCGCAGTGGATGCGCTGCCCGGCGTCGCCAGCTCGGCGTCCGTCACGCGGTTCCTCCCCGCCATTGCCGCCGCAAAGGCCGGTTCCGTCTCCGGCGTCCGGCGCGCGCTGCGCGGTCTCGTCGCCGTGCAGATCCCTGAGCGTCAGGGAGTGCTGCGCCTCGTCACCCGCCGGACCGTGCGCATCCTGCACGCGGCGGGCGTCGAGGTGCACGTGTGGACCGTCAACGAGCAGGCCGACATGACGCGCCTGCTCGATCTCGGAGTCGACGGACTCGTCACGGACCGCTGCGACACACTGAAAGCGCTGGTCGACGCACGAAACTGACCTGAGAGGCGCCTGAGAGTAGCTGCCCGACGGAAAGAGAATGCCCAGCTTGACGGTTTATAACTGTGCAGTACGCGTGCACAGAGGAGAACCACACAATGGCAGATCGCAGTTTGCGCGGAATGAGGCTTGGCGCCCAGAGCTTACAGAGCGAAGAAGGCGTCGTGTACTCCCCGCGTTCCCGTTACATTTACCTTTGCCCCGAATGCGGCAAGGAGACCGACATGGTCTTCTCCGCCGAGGCGGACGCACCCCAGACCTGGGAGTGCAAGCACTGCGGCCATGAGGCCACACTGCTGGTCGGCGACACCCCCGTCGAGGTCGACCGGTCAGACGTGAAGACCCCGCGCAGCCACTGGGACATGCTGCTCGAACGTCGCACCCGCGACGAGCTCGAGGAACTCCTCGAGGAGCGGCTCACCTACCTGCGTTCCCGCAGAGGCACAGGCGAGCACAAGATCGGCGCCTGACCCGCCATACCCCGGCCGTTCTCACCTCCGGTGAGGACGGCCTTTTCGCGCGCCGGAGGCGATCAGGAGGCCGAAGAGGCCGAGGCCGGCGACGAGGAACTCGATGCCGCGGCTGAGCAGCGTCGCCGGGGTGGTCGTGGTGCCAATGGGCACGTCCGCCACCATGTGGCCTGGCTTGAACGGCGGGATCTCCGCGATCGTGCGCCCGCTCGGCCCGATGATCTGGCTACTGCCCACTGTGGAGATGTTCACGAGCGACCGGCCGGACTCGATGGCGCGCAGCCGCGCGATGGCGAGCTGCTGCTCGTTCTCGTCCGTCTGCCCGAAGTCGGCGTTGTTGGTCTGGGCGAGGATCACCTGCGCTCCGCCCTGCATCATGTCAGTGAGCAACTGGTCGTCGACGATGTCGAAGCAGATCGAGATCCCGGCGCGCACGCCGTTCACGTCGAACACGTTGTCCCGCGTGCCCGGCGTGTAGTCGCGGCCGATCAGGTCGATCAGGTCGGGCGCGAACGGCCGCCAGAACGCCCGATCCGGCACGTACTCGCCGAACGGCACCGGATGCTTCTTGTCGTAGTAGTCGACGGCGCCCTGACCGGCCTTCCAGAGCAGCGAGGTGTTGAAGTACTTGTCGTCCCTGGCGGTGATCGTGCCGACGATGAACGGCGCGCCCATCTTCCTGCTCAGCGCATCCAGGATCGCCGCGGTCTGCGGGTCGCGGGTCGGGTCCGGCTGGGCCGCTCCCTCGGGCCAGACGACCATGTCCGCCTTCTCGTCCTCGATCTTCTCGGTCTCGGCGATCTGGGAGTTGAGCACCGCATCCGGGGGCGCGTTGTCGAAGTAGCCGGCGGGACCGTTGCCCTGCACGGCCGCGATCCTGGTCGTGCCGCTGGTGGTCGCAGGCCACGCAGGTATCACGAGCACCACCGCGACGGCACCGACGGCGATGGATGCGCGCCATGCGCCCCGGAGGTCCACCTCGAAGCAGACCTCCAGCAGCAGAGCGACCAGCCACACCATCACGAAGCTGAGCCCGGAGATGCCCAGCCACGCCACCAGCGGAGCGAACGGGCTCTCCGCCTGCGACTCCGCCACCCTGCCCCAGGAGAAACCGCCATAAGGCCAGTTTCCCGACACGTACTCGCGCAGCGTCCAGAGGCCGCCGACGATCACCGGCAGCAGACCGAGCCGCCCGAGCCTGGTCGGCCACGCTCGCGGCACCCAGCGGTACGCGAGGGCGATCAGCATCCCGCCCAGGCCATAGAAGATGGCCTCCAGCGTCGAGAGCGCCACCCACGGAAGCGGGCCGAGGTAGAGCGCCGTCCAGGCGACGTGGAACAGGAAGAACGACTCCCCCGCCACCCAGGCCACCAGGAACGCGCTGCCAGCACGCCGGCCGCGCACCGCGAGCAGCACCATCGCGATGCCCACGAAGGTGAGCGGCCACCAGCTGCGATCGGGGAAGCCTGCGTCAAGCACGGGACCAGCACCCGCCGCCAGGAGGAGTGCGAACCACAGGGGCAGCACGGCGCGGGGCGTTGGGGTCACGAGGAGAGAGCTTAGAGGACGCCGTTCGGCGTTCGCCGCAGAAATGCTAGGCGACGGATGAGTAAGCAACGATGCCGCGCCTGATGGATTCGAGAGCCTGCCGTGCGGTGCGCCCGACGGGGCCCTGCGCGACGAGCGAGAGCTGGTCGAGGAGGTCGATGGTCTGCTTGGTCCAGCGCACGAAGTCGCCGGCGGCCATGTCGGCCTCGGAGAGCACGGTGTTCAGGCTGGTGCCCTTCGCCCAGGCGTGCATCGCCATCGCGAGGCTCGTGGACGGCGGCTCGCTGCCCGACAGCCTGTTCTCGCGTTCCAGGTCGTCCAGGCGGCTCCAGATGTCGATGGTCTTGTCGAGGGCGGCCCGGAACGCGCCCCGCGGCAGGGTGCGCTCGTGCGCCAGCCCCTCGTCGCGGCGTGGCTCGAAGACCAGGGCGCACGCCATCGCGGCGAGACTCGGCGCATCCAGCTGGTTCCAGATGTTCCTACGCAAGCACTCGGCGACGAGCAGGTCGCGTTCGCCGTAGATCCGCTTGAGGGTGCGGCCGTGCACGGTGAGCGCCGTCACGTCGTCTTCCCGGCTCAGATAGCCGAGTTCGAGCAGCACGTCGGAGACGCGATCGAAGACCTTCGCGACCGCTCCTGTCCTCGACCGGATCTGAGCGCTGAGCGCGTCGGTCTCGCGCTTCAGCTTCCACCAGCGCTCCGCCCAGCGGGCGTGCTTCTCCCGATCCGGGCAGCGGTGGCAGGGGTGCTCCTTCATCCGCTTGCGGAGAGCGACGAGCCTGCGCTGCCGCTTGTCGCGGTCGGCGCGGGAGGCGTGCTCCATCGTCGAGCCCTTGCGCTCCAGGTCGCTCAATTCGCGCCGGATGCCCGAGTATTCGCGGAAGTCGCCCAGGTGGCAGGTCATCGCCTTCTCGTACCCGGCGAGCGATTCCTCCTGCTGACGCACCTTGCGCGCCAGGTCGACCACCGCGCGGTCGGCCTGGAACTGCGCGAACGACGATTCCAGGATCTCGCGGGTGCGCTCCCTGCCGAACTGGTCGATCAGGTTCACGGCCATGTTGTATGTGGGCCGGAAGCTCGAGTTCAGCGGGTAGCTGCGCCGCGACGCGAGCGAGGCGACTGCCTGCGGGTCGAGGCCGTCCTGCCACTGGATGACCGAGTGGCCCTCGACGTCGATGCCGCGCCGTCCTGCCCGGCCGGTGAGCTGCGTGTACTCCCCCGGCGTGATCGGGACGCGCGCCTCTCCGTTGAACTTCTCCAGCTTCTCCAGCACGACCGTTCTGGCGGGCATGTTGATGCCGAGCGCGAGCGTTTCCGTCGCGAACACGACCTTGACCAGCTTCCGCCGGAACAGCTCCTCCACGACCTCTTTGAACGCCGGGAGCATCCCTGCGTGGTGGGCGGCGACGCCGCGCTCCAGACCTTCGAGCCACTCCCAGTATCCGAGCACGGCGAGGTCTTCGTCGAGCAGGGTCCGGCAGCGTTCCTCGACGATCGCGCGGATCTCGTCGCGCTCGTGCGCCTCGGTCAGCTTGACGCCGGTGCGGAGCGTCTGGCGCACCGCCTGGTCGCAGCCGTTGCGGCTGAAGATGAAGAAGATGGCCGGAAGCAGGTTGTGCTCCCCCAGCAGCCTGACCAGGTCGGCTCTGTCCATCCGGAACGTGTCAGGACGGCCGCCGCGCGAGTGGTAGCGGCCGACGTCGCGCGTCTGCCTGCTGCTCAGCACCCTGCCGCCGTAGCGTGCCATCTGCACCAGCTCCGGATTCACCCGGTTGGTCGCGGCGAGCCCGGAGGAGTCGAACAGGTCGATCAGCTTCGACCGCATCAGGATGTGCTGCTCCAGCGGCACAGGACGCTCCTCCGACACGATCACGTCCGTGTCGCCGCGCACCGCCTGCAGCCAGTCGCCGAACTCCTCGGCGTTCGAGACCGTCGCGCTCAGCGAGACCATCCGCACCGCTGGAGGCAGGTGGATGATGACCTCCTCCCAGACCGCGCCCCGGAACCGGTCGGCGAGATAGTGCACCTCGTCCATCACCACGTATGCGAGGTCGGCGAGCAGGTCGGAGTCGGCGTAGAGCATGTTGCGCAGCACCTCGGTCGTCATCACGACGATGCGGGCACGCGAGTTGATGTTCGTGTCGCCGGTCAGGAGCCCGACGGACTCCGGGCCGTACTCCTCCACCAATTCCTGGAACTTCTGGTTGCTGAGCGCCTTCATCGGCGCCGTGTAGAAGACCTTCGCGTTCGGCTCGCGCATCGCGAGGAACACCGCGAACTCGGCGACGATCGTCTTGCCCGCCCCGGTGGGGGCTGCGACGAGCACACTCCTGCCCGCTTCGAGGCTCGAGCACGCCTCACGCTGGAACGGGTCGAGGTCGAACTTGAGCCCGTCGCGGAATGCCTCGACGAGAGGCTGGCGGGTGCGCTCGCGGGACGCGGAATAGCGTTCGGCCGGCGACAGCTGATCGGTCACACGCCCAAGCCTATGCCGCCAGTTCGGTCTCCAGGCGCATGGCGACCTTCGCGGCCCGTCGATCGTGCAGCCAGGCCACCCCATACGCCACCAGATACAGCACGATCATGGGCACGGCGAGGAGGAACATCGAGAGCACATCGGCCGCCGGGGTGGCGATCGCGGTGAAGAGCGCGATCAGGATGATCGCCCAGCGCCACGACTTGATGATCGACGAGGCGCTCAGGACGCCGACGAAGTTCAGCAGCACCAGGAAGACGGGCAGCACGAACGCCACCCCGACCGCCAGCGACAGCTTCAGGATGAAGTCGAAGTACGTCTTGGCCGAGATGATCGCCGAGTCGTCGGACGGCGCGAAGCTCGTCAGCAGCGAGACGATGTGCGGCACGAGCAGCCAGCCGACGTACGCGCCGATCAGGAACAGCGGCACCGCAGTGAAGAAGAACCCCAGCCCGTACTTCAGCTCCTTGCGGCTGAGCGCCGGCACGAAGAACGACCAGATCTGGTAGAGCCACACGGGGCTCGAGATGATGACGCCGATGGTGATCGCGATCTGCATCTTGAGGTCGAAAGCGCCGGTGATGCTGTCGTAGTTCAGCGTCGCGACGCGGCCCTGCTGGGTCGCGATCTCAGTGATCGGGACGCGCATGGCATCGAGGAGATACCCGGACAGGAACCAGCCGGCGACAGCGCCCACGAGCAGCGCGATGGCAGAGCGATAGAGGCGTTTGCGAAGCTCGACGAAGTGCTCGGAGAGCGTCATCCGTCCTTCGCGGTTCTTGCCTCGCTTCGTGGAGGCCACCGACTACGGTTTCGTGTGCGTCTCAGGCGACGCGGTGGTGCTGCCGTCAGCCGGCTTCTCGGAGGAAGAGGCGTCGGGCTTGTCGCCGTCCTTCTTCATCTCGTTGACTTCACCCTTGAAGATGCGCATGGACTGGCCGATGCTCTTAGCGAGCGCGGGGAGCTTCGGCGCACCGAAGAGCAGCAGGATCACTGCGAGGATGATGAGCAAGTGCCATCCGGTAAGGCCGCCGAGCATGAGTCAATCCCTTTGTATGAAGTGCGAGTACCGACGCGGGTCGGCGTTGACGAGCAGTTTACCGCGTCTGACCCGTGCATCCCTGCGAAGTTGCCTCGCAACGACACGATCGGCCTTCGCCTGCTCGCGCTCGTCGTGCAGGACTGCCGCGTCCGCGAACACCGCCGAGCGGAAGACGGCGTCGTCGAGCTCGTCCACGCGGCTGCTCAGTACCTCGGTCTTCTCGATCAGGGCAGAGGCCTCCGTGCCCGCCGCCATGAGCTTGCGGAACAGGTGGACGGCGAAGAACGCGAGCATCCCGAGCAGGCCGAGCACCAGGACGACCCAGATCACCACCCACGACCACCACGGCATGATAGAAGCCTACCGGTAGCGTTCCGCGCCCGCCCTGGCCCAACCGGCGACGACTGCACGCGCCTCCGGAGGATCGAGAACGGTGAGCACACCGGACAGCCCGGCGACGAGGCGTTTCAGTCCATGGAAGTGGGCGACGCGCACGCTGGTGCGCACGATGCCGTCGCGTTCCTGCCGTGTTGCGCCTTCCGGGATGTAGTCCTCGATCAGCGGGACGGCGGACGCCGACACCTCGATGGTCACCAGCAGGTCGTCCGGGGTTCCCTCGAACAGGGTCTCTGGCAGGGTCACATCGCCCGGCCGGTAGGTGATCGGCTCGTCCGTCGACCGCAGATCGTCGATCCGGTCGAGCCGGAACGTGCGGATCGCCGTGCGGAGGTGGTCCCACCCGCGCAGATACCAGTCCTGGTCGATCGACTCGATGCGGAGCGGGTCGACTCTGCGGCGCTCCCGCTCTCCGCGCGAGTTGAGGTAGTCGAAGTCGAGCTGAGTGCCGCCGGCGACCGCATCCCGGATCGTCGCGAGCGTCGCGTCGGTCTCCGACCCTGCCACCGCCACCTGGCTCGGCACAGCGGACGCGCCGCGGGCGAGCTTAGCCATCAGCGAGCCGATCACGTCGCGGTCGGCGTTCTCCGGGAGCGCGGACAGATATTGCAGACCGACGATGAGCGCTGCGGCCTCCCTGGCGGAGAACCGCGGGGAGTCGTCGATGGCCACCTGGTGGGTGAGAACGATCTGGTCGTTGTCCTCGAAGTCGTCCCAGGCGATGTCGAACAGGTCGCCCGGCTGGTATTGGTTGGTCTCTCCGGGGATACCGGACACGGCGATCAGGCGCACGGCGTCGCGCAGCTGCGACGGCTCGACGCCGAAATGCTCCGCCGCCTCCGCGACGCTCACCCGGTCTCTGTCCATCAGATACGGGACGAGCGCCAGCAGGAAGGCGAGCTTGTCCTGGGCCTGCATCGGCTTGCGGCGCTCAGCCACGGTCGCTCCCCTCGTGGGCGGCCGACACGGCCAGGAGACGGTCGCGGACGGCGTCGCGCAACACCTCCGGCGCGATGACCAGGATCTCCGGGCCGAAGCTCGCCAGCTGGTCGGCCAGGATGTTCAGGTCGGAGTAGTTGACGGTGAGCAGGATCGCCTCACCGTCTCCGGCGACGGGAACGGCGTCGCCGAAGCGTTTGCCGAGGCGCGTCGCCGCGTCCGTGCCTGCCGTCACCTCGATGGTGGCGACGTTGCCCTCCCAGATCCGTTCTAGGTCGGCGAGGGCGTTCGCCGCGAAATCGGAACCGTCCGGCTCGAACGTGCGTGCGGTGATCTTGACGGGACCGACCATGCGGGAGAGCAGGAAGGTGCGCGAGCCCCGCGCATCCTGATCGATGCCCTGCAGGTGCCACCTGCCTTGGTGCTGGACGATCGCGAGCGGCGCGACGGTCCTGACCCGAGACGCGCTCTCCCCCGGTTTCAGATAGGGGAACTGCACGATCGCGTTCCGTTCGAGCGCCTGATTGAGCGGCTCGAACGCGCTTTCGCGGGCACGCAGCCTCGGCGCGTATCCGACGATCGGGTCGTTCGCCTCCACTCCGAGCGAACGCAGCTTCATCAGTGCCCTGCGGGACTCGCCGGACAGCGAGCCCTCCTTCCACACAGTGGCGGCCAGCCCGAGCAGCGTGATCTCCTCCGGGGAGAACACCACATCGGCCGGCAGGTCGTATGCCCCTTTGGGAATGCGGTAGCGCAGCAGCTGATTGTTGCCGGTGTCCCCGGGCGACTCGACCGTCTCCAGCGGGACGCCGAGCTCGCGGATGTCGTCTTTGTCCCGCTCGAACTGACGCTCCAGGCTGCTGTTGTCACCGTGGGTGACGTAGCGCTGACGGTAGCCCTGGACGGTGGAGAGGATCTCGTTCTTGGTCAGACCGGTCTCGGTCGCGAGCAGTGCGAGCACGAGGCTGAACAGCCGCTCTTCGACCGGCACGCGGGAGGGCGAAGACGAGGACGGAGGCACCCGTCCATCCTAATCGGCCAGCGTGCTCCGGAAAGGACCAGCGTGCTCCGGAAAGGACCGGAGCACCCTCCGAAAAGACCTAGAGCACTCCGAGGATGTCGACGGCCCACGCGGCAGCGGGCACACTGCTGTCGGCCGGCGTCTCGATCACGAGCTGCGAACCGACCTTCGCGCCGATGAGCTCCTTGAGCATCGACTGCGGAAGCGCCTGGTTGGCGTTGCTCTGACCGGTGGACATCGACACGAGGTCCGGGCTTCCGCCGTTCCAGGTGCTGTAGACGAGGTTCTTGTTCTCCCAGCCGACCGACGTGTAGTGCAGGACGACCGAGCTGTCCTTCTTCACGGTCGCTCCGTCGCCGGCCTTCAGCGTCTCGCTGCGGACCTTCGTCGGTGCCGAGCCGGACGGGATGGTGATGCCGGACTGACCGGTCGGCGCGAGCACGACGGTCGGGAAGCCGGACACCGACGGCCGAACGGCGCCGTTCGCGCGCGGCAGGAAGGAGCCGACCACGTCGATCACGGCCACGCCGGAGCTGGTCGTGCCGGACTGGCCGCTGTCCTTCGGCGCGATGGCGATCGCGACGCGGGAACCGACGGTGGCGCACTGCAGGCCCTTGTCGATGCCGGGAACGCCGCTCTTGCCGACCGGGATGAGGGTCGGCTGGCTCTTAGTGAACGAGCTCGCGCCGATGGTCGAACCGGTCTCGCCGTCGAGCAGCGTGTACTGGATCTCGACCATCTGGCCCTTCTGGACCTTGTCGCCCTTGCCCGTGACGAGCGTCGACGCCTGCGACGTCTTCGTGTCGACGGGAGTCGGGAAGCTCACCTTCGGCTTCGCGCCGATGGCGCCCGTCGCCGTGATGAGGTCGGACGCCGTTCCCGGCTTGAGCGCGGTGTCGCAGTTCGCGTTCGGGTCTGATGTACATCCCGTCAGCGTGACGGCCAGCAGCCCTGCTGCTACGACGAGTGCGGTAGCTCTGCGCACGAGTCCTCTTTCGGTGCGATCGGTGGGATTCCGGCGACTCGGTGGTCTCCGGCTCCCCATGCTAGTTGATGGTGGAGTCGTCCTCGTGCGCAGCCTCGGCCGCGCGCGCCTTCGACAGCTCGGCGCTGGCGGCGGCCGCCCTCACCCGCTTGCGCAGGCTCTTCGGGCTGGACTGCCGCTCGCCGAGGGCGCCGGGGGTCCAGGCCTCGACGTCGTCGTCGCTGTAGTCGCTCTTCGACGGACGGCGTTTCAGTTCGGGGAGGACCGAGCCGGGCGCGAGGCGCCTGGCGGTGATGAGGAAGCCGGTGTGGCCGATCATCCGGTGGTCGGGGCGCACGGCGAGTCCTTCGACGTGCCAGCCGCGCACCATGGTCTCGCTGGACTGCGGGTGCGTGTAGTCGCCGGACGCGCGGATCGCCTCGGCGACGCGCGACAGCTGCGTGACGGTCGCGATGTAGCAGAGCAGCACCCCGCCTGGCTTGAGCGCGGCGGTGACCTCGTCGAGGCACTCCCACGGCGCGAGCATGTCGAGCACCACGCGGTCGACGCTCTGCTCCTCGACGGCCTCCGGCAGCGCATCCTGCAGGTCGCCGACCGTGACCGTCCAGTTCTCCGGGTCGTGGCCGAGGAAGGTCGCGGCGTTGGCGCGGGCCACGTCGGCGAACTCGTCCCTGCGCTCGAACGACCGCAGAGTGCCGGCCGGGCCGATGGCGCGCAGCAGCCAGAGCGACAGCGCTCCCGAGCCGACGCCGGCTTCGACGACGTTCGCGCCGGGGAAGATGTCGGCGAGCGACAGGATCTGCGCTGCGTCTTTCGGGTAGATGATCGCGGCGCCGCGCGGCATCGACATGACGAAATCGCTGAGCAACGGACGCAGCGCGAGGTGCTCGACGCCGACGTTGTTCGACACGACGGAGCCGTCCGGGAGCCCGATGATGGCGTCGTGCTCCAGGATGCCGCGGTGGGTGTGGAACACCTTGCCAGGCTCCAGGGTGATCGTGTTCAGCTTGCCCTTCGGGCCGGTCAGCTGCACGCGGTCGCCCGCGCGGAACGGCCCGCTGTTCTGGGGGTCTGCCGTGTTCACAGGAGTGCTCCCTTCGCGGCGGCTGCTGCTGTTGCGACCGCGGCGATGTCGTCTGCCGTCTTGCCGTCGAGCGACTCCCACAGCGTGTGCTCAGCGCTCTCCGGCAGTGCGACGATGTGCGGCACGCCGATCGTGGCGGCCCCGGAGGCGACGGCGGAGGTGAGCCCGACGAGCGAGTCCTCGATGGCGACCGCGGCGGTCACGTCGACGCCAAGCAGTTCAGCGGCACGCAGGTACGGCTCCGGATGCGGCTTGGCCTCGGTGACCTCGTCGCCGCTGACGATCACGTCGAACGCGTCGAACGGGATCTTCGCGACGATCTGCTCGGCCATCCTGCGCACCGACATGGTGACGAGGGCGGTCGGGATGCCGCGCTCGCGCAGGTCGGCGAGCAGTTCGCGCGCGCCGGGACGCCACGGCACGCCGTCGGTGTCGAGCTTCTGCTGCACGCGGTCGGTCAGCCACTGCACGATCTCGTCGGCGGACAGGTCGACCCCGGCCGCGCGGAGGATCTCGGCGGAGTTCCAGAGGCCCAGCCCGACCATCTGCAGGCCGTCCTCGTGCGTCCACACACCGCCGAACGAGGAGACGAGCTCCACTTCGGAGGCCATCCAGTACGGTTCGGTGTCGACGAGGGTGCCGTCCATGTCCCAGAAAACGGCGGCCGGCGGGCTCGGAGGAGTCAGTGAGGTCACGGACCACAAGCCTACCGGTGACCGGCGGGCCTATCCTGGATGGATGGCGTCCGACCGGCCGTCTGGAGAGGACAGGGTAGATCCACTGTGACTGACGGAAACGACTTCCTCGGCGGCCGCATCCTGGTCGTGGCCTTCGAAGGCTGGAACGACGCAGGCGAGGCAGCGAGCGGCGCCGTCAAGACGCTGAAGGACGTGCTCGACGTCGTGCCGATCTCCGAGGTCGACCCTGAGCTCTATTTCGACTTCCAGTTCAACCGGCCCGTCGTGGCCGACGACGACGGGCGCCGCCACCTCATCTGGCCGTCCGCCGTGATGTACGGCCCTGCGCATCCAGGAGCCGAAGCACAGGATCTGGCGGAAGACCTCGCCGGAGACGCCAGCGTGCGGGTCAGCGGGGACAACGTCGGCAACATCTACCTGCTGCTCGGAACGGAGCCGTCCCGCAGCTGGAAGAGCTTCACCTCCGAGATCCTGGATGCGGCCCTCTCCGCCGACATCGGCGTGATCGTCTTCCTCGGCGCGATGCTC
The DNA here is from genome assembly GCF_058244615.1 of Leifsonia sp. McL0627. Taxonomy (NCBI): domain Bacteria; kingdom Bacillati; phylum Actinomycetota; class Actinomycetes; order Micrococcales; family Microbacteriaceae; genus Leifsonia; species Leifsonia sp. McL0627. The sequence goes on along the minus strand of NZ_JBZCGM010000003.1, from coordinate 1,112,339 downwards.
GCCGACGTCCCGCACACCAGGCCGATCTCGATCTTCGCGTCGAGCGAGAACGCCGCTGTGCGCGCCGACCTCTCGATCGAGCGCTCGACCTATGAGGGCCCAGTCGGCATCCTGAGTGCCATCGCCGAGGGTGCGGAGGGTGTCGGCATCCCGACCGTGACGATCTGGGCGTCCGTGCCGCACTACGTCCACAACGCGCCGAGCCCGAAGGCGATGCTGGCGCTGATCGACAAGCTCGAAGAGCTCGTCGACGTGACCATCCCGCGCGGAACGCTGGTCGACGAGGCGTCGGCCTGGGAGGCCGGGATCGACGCGCTCGCGGCCGACGACGAAGAGATGGCCTCTTACATCGAGCAGCTGGAGCAGGCGCGTGACACGGTCGACTCGCCCGAGGCGAGTGGCGAGGCCATCGCCCAGGAGTTCGAGCGCTACCTTCGCCGCCGCGGCGACGGTCGCGACGGCCAGGCCGGAGGCCGCCCCGACGAACCCTGGCGCTCCTGACGCGTTCCCCGTCCCCTAGTCCCCCCAAATAGTCGAGTCGGGACTTATGCACGCGACACGCCGAGTGCAGGCGTGCATAAGTCCCGACTCGATTGCTTCGGAGGGCGGATTACGCGGCGAGGACTCCGGTGGAGAGGAGGACGATGAGGAGGCCGCCGAGGGCGATGCGGTAGATCACGAACGGCAGGAAACTGCGGCGCGAGATGTAGCCCATGAAGAACGCGATCACCACGAGGCCGACGACGAACGCGACGACGGTCGCCGCTGCGGTCTCCAACGGACCGAACACCTCGACAGTGCAGGTGTTCGCTGCGGCGAGGGCCTGGGTGCACGGCTCCTTGATCGACTTGTACAGCTGGTAGAAGCCGCTGCCGAAGACGGCGGGGAGCGCGAGCAGGAACGAGTACCGCGCTGCGGCCCTGCGCTGGTAGCCCATGAACAGCCCGGCCGTGATGGTGCCGCCGGAGCGGGAGACGCCGGGGATGAGCGCGAGCGCCTGCGCCAGCCCGAAGATGATGCCGTTGCCCCAGGTGAGCTCCCGCAGCCGCTTGGTCTTGCTGCCCACGTAGTCGGCGACCCCGAGCAGGATGCCGAACACGATCAGCGTCGCCGCGACGATCCAGAGCGAACGGAAGGTGGTCTCGATGGAGTTCTGGAAGAGCAGGCCGAGCACGACGATCGGCAGGCTGCCGATGATGACCAGCCAGCCCATCCGCGCATCCGGATCGTTGCGGGGAACCTTGCCGAACAGCGAACGGAACCACTGCCCGACGATCCGGACGATGTCCTTCCAGAAGTACAGCAGCACGGCGGCCTCTGTGCCCAGCTGGATGATCGCGGTGAAGCGCGCGCCGGGGTCGCCTCCCATGCCGAGCAGCTCCCCGACGATGCGGATGTGCGCGCTCGACGAGATCGGGAGGAACTCGGTGAGCCCCTGGACGAGACCCAGAATGAGGGCGTTGATGAATTCCATGTGGTGCTTTCGTACGTGGTGCTGGACGGCGTGCGCGTGTCAGTAGCTGCGGAGCAGGTCTCGCAGGACGGACCTGCCAAACACTAGCGCGTCGAGCGGGACGCGCTCGTCGACGCCGTGGAACATACCGGGGAAGTCCAGTTCTTTCGGAAGCCGCAGTGGCGCGAACCCGTATCCGGTGATGCCGAGCTTGCTGAGCGCCTTGTTGTCCGTGCCCCCCGACAGGAGGTATGGCAGGACGGGCGCTCCCGGGTCGTGGACGCCGATGGTGTCGACGATCGCGTCGATCAGCGGGCCGTCGAATGCTGCCTCCAGGCCGACGTCGCGGTGCATGATCCTGATCTCGATGTCGTCGCCGACGATCTCCTGCACCTGAGCGAGCACCGCGTCCTCCTCACCGGGAAGGGTGCGGATGTCGATGAGCGCCTCCGCCGTGTCCGGGATGACGTTGTGCTTGTATCCGGCGTCGAGCAGCGTGGGGTTCGTGGTGGTGCGCAGGGTGGCGAGAATGAAGCCGGCCGCCGTTCCGGTGCGCAGCACGACCTCGTCAGGGCCCACCTGCTGCTGGTCGATGCCCAGGATGCGCGACACCTCGGCGAGCAGCTGGGTGGTCGTGTCCGTCAGCTGGATCGGCCACTCGCGGCGCCCGATGGCGACGACGGCCTCGGCGAGCCGGGTGATCGCGTTGTCGCGCACCAGACGCGACCCGTGCGAGGCGCGGCCGCGGGCGACCAGCTTGATCCAGACGAGCGACTTCTCCCCGGTCTGCATCAGGTACGCGCGCTTGCCGTCGAGGTCGATGGAGTAACCGCCGACCTCGCTGATGGCCTCTGTCGCACCGGCGAACAGTTCGGGATGGTTGTCGACGAGGAAGTGCGAGCCTCGGCGGCCGCCATCCTCCTCGTCGGCGAAGAAAGCGACCACGAGGTCGCGCTCCGGCTGCTCGCCCGCGGCCTGCAGGTCGCCGACCGCGGTCAGGATCATCGCATCCATGTTCTTCATGTCGACGGCACCGCGGCCCCAGAGCAGGCCGTCCTTGATGACGCCGCCGAACGGGTCGACCGACCAGTTGCGCGGGTCTGCGGGCACGACGTCGAGGTGCCCGTGCACGACCAGTGCCGGTTTGGCGGAGTTCCTGCCAGCAACCCTGGCGACGACGCTCGTGCGACCTGGATCGGACTCGAACATCCGCGGTTCGAGGCCCATCGCCTTCAGGCGAGCCTCCACGTACTCCGCCGCGTCGGTCTCGCCGTTCGACTTCCCCTCCCCGTAATTGGTGGTGTCGAACCGGATCAGGTCGCGGGCGATGACCGCCGTCTCGTCCAGCTGCTCGTCGCTCAAGGCATCCGTCATAGCCCCAACGCTACCTGCGCATCCGGTGCCGGCCAACGCGACGCACGCACCGCGCGCCGCCTGCGTACGCCCCGATGATCCGCCGATCACCCGCCACGCCCGGGATGCTCGGCCGAGTGAAAGGCACGTCGCTTTTCGTGCTAATGTCTTTCTTCGGCGGCCGGTTCGGTTGCTGGAACGAAACACCTGTCCGGGTGGCGGAAATGGCAGACGCGCTAGCTTGAGGTGCTAGTGCCCGTATAGGGCGTGGGGGTTCAAGTCCCCCCTCGGACACAGTAGGAAACCCCGGTCGAGAGACCGGGGTTTTCGTCATTTCCGGCCTTCGCGGTGCACGGCGCGGGATACTGTTGCGGTTATGCCGGAGTCTCGGGATTCGCAGCAGCCGCCGCCGAAGCAGCAGTCGTCCGCGCAGCAGTCGTCCGCGCAGCAGTCGTCCGCGCAGCAGTCGTCGAGCCTGCTCACCGTCGTCATCGCCTTCGGGGCGAACATCGTCGTCGCGGTCGCCAAGACCATCGCCGCCGTGCTCACCGGCTCCGCCTCGATGGTGGCGGAGGCGGCGCACTCCTGGGCGGACGCGGGCAACGAGGTCTTCCTGCTGCAGGCGGAACGCTCGTCGTCCCGTCCGCGCGACGTCGCGCATCCGGGCGGGTACGGACGCGAGGCGTATGTGTGGTCGCTGTTCGCGGCGGTCGGGCTGTTCACGGCGGGCGCGGTGGTGTCGATCACGCACGGCGTCTCGCAGCTCGGGAGCGCGGAGCCGGCCGACGACTACGCCGTGGCGTACATCGTGCTCGCCGTGTCGTTCGTGTTCGAGGGGATCTCATTCCTCCAGTCGTTCCGGCAGGCCAGGCGGGGCGCCGACGAGCGCGGCACCGGGACGCTCTCGCACGTGCTCAGCACGTCCAACCCGACGCTGCGGGCGGTGTTCTTCGAGGACTCCGCCGCCCTCATCGGACTGCTCATCGCGTTCTTCGGGCTGCTGCTGCACGAACTCACCGGGAATGCCGTCTACGACGCGATCGGCTCCATCCTGATCGGCGTGCTGCTGGCGATCGTCGCGCTGGTGCTGATCGACAGGAACAGGCGGTTCCTGCTCGGGGAGCAGGCGTCGGACCGCGCGACCCAGGCCGTTCTGGCTGCTCTGCTCGCGCATCCGGAGGTGGAGACGGTCACCTACCTGCACGTGGAGTACGTCGGTCCCGAACGCATCTACGTGGTGGCCGCCGTCGACCTCGTCGGGGACGACCGGGAGTCGGACGTGGCCGCCGACCTCGTCGCCATCGGTGGGGCCCTCGAAGCCGACCCGCACGTCGCCGAGGCCATCCTCACCCTCTCCCGTCCCGGCGCCGCTCCCCTCCTCCCGCCGCCCTCCCCGTCCTCCTCCCCCGCCCCCTGATCATCGAGTCGGGACTTATGCACGCGACACACCGGCGTGTCGCGTGCATAAGTCCCGACTCGATTGCGGACGGGAAGTGACCGCATCCTGGCGCATGATGGGAGAGTGAGTACGACAGGGGCACGGACACTGCAACTGCTGGCGCTGCTGCAGACGCATCGGTACTGGCCGGGGCCGGAACTCGCGACGCGGCTGGAGGTCTCGCCCCGCACGCTGCGCCGCGACGTCGACCGGCTGCGCGAGCTCGGCTACCCGGTGGATGCGAGTCGCGGCGTCGACGGCGGCTATCAGCTCGCCGCCGGCGCATCCCTCCCGCCGCTCGTGGTCGACGACGAAGAGGCCGTCGCCCTCGCCGTCGGCCTCCGCACCGCAGCGCAGTCCGGCATCGCCGGCATCGAGGACGCCTCCGTGCGCGCCCTCGCCAAGGTGGTGCAGGTGATGCCGTCCCGGCTGCGCCGACGAGTGGATGCGCTCCGCACCTCCACGGTCGCCGGAGCGATCCGGCAGGGTCCGACGGTCGACGCCGAGGTGCTCACGGTCGTCGCGCAGGCCTGCCGTGACGAGGAACGCCTCGACTTCGCCTACGTCGCCCGCGACGGAGAACGCACCGACCGCCGCGTCGAGCCGCACACGCTGGTGTCGGTGGAGCGACGCTGGTATCTCGTCGCGTACGACCTCGGCCGGTTCGACTGGCGCAGCTTCCGTCTCGACCGGCTCGCCGACCCGCATCCGACCGGCCAGCGGTTCCGGCCGCGCGAGCTCCCGGCGGACGACGCCGCGACCTTCGTCGCCTCCTCGCTCGGAGCCACCGCGGAGACACTCGCGATCGAGGCGATCGTGCACGCACCGCTTGGCCAGGTGCAGGCCGCCATCGGGCGCTGGGCGACGGCGGAGGCGATGGATGCGGCGACCACGCGCATCCACCTGTCGGCCGACAGCGCGGACTGGGCGCTGTTCGGTCTCGCCGCAGTGGATGCGCCGTTCGAGGTGCTCGCACCGCCGGAGGTCGTCGAGAGGGCCCGGGTCTGGGGCGAACGGTTCACGGGCGCGACGCGACGACTCCCCTAGACTGTCCAATCGTTATGACGACAGCCACGACCCCCGACCGCGAACCGACGCCCGCCGACATCCGGCGCTGGCGCAGATATCTGGCGGACGAACGCGCAGAGGCCGCCGTCTACCGCGACCTCGCCGGACGCAGGACCGGAGAGGAGCGCGAGATTCTGCTCGCGCTCGCCGACGCGGAGGGCAGGCACGAGCAGCACTGGCTCACCCTGCTCGGGGACAACGTCGGCCGCCCGTTGCGCGGCGACTTCCGCACCCGCGTGCTCGGCTTCCTCGCCAGGCGCTTCGGCTCGGTCTTCGTGCTCGCGCTCGCGCAGCGCGCTGAGGCCAGATCCCCGTACAGCGACGACGTGGATGCGACCCCGCAGATGGCCGCGGACGAACAGATCCACGAAGAGGTCGTCCGTGCCCTCGCCGCCCGAGGAAGGCAGCGGCTCTCCGGCACCTTCCGCGCCGCCGTGTTCGGGGCGAACGACGGACTCGTCAGCAACCTCGCACTCGTGCTCGGCATCAGCGCGAGCGGCGTGCCGAACCACGTCGTGCTGCTGACCGGCATCTCCGGACTGCTCGCCGGGGCGCTCTCGATGGGTGCAGGCGAGTACGTGTCCGTGCGGTCGCAGCGCGAGCTGCTGCAGGCGTCGTCTCCCAACCCGGAGACCAGCTCAGCGCTGCCGAACCTGGATGTCGACGCGAACGAGCTCACCCTCGTCTACCGTGCCCGCGGCATGACGCCGGACGAGGCGAAGGCGCACGCCGACTCCGTGCTCGCCGGGCTGCACGCCCGCGCGGAGACGGCGCCTGTGCAGGCCGTGACCGGTGAGGAGATCGACGAGCACGAGTCGGTCGGCACCGGCTGGAACGCCGCCGTGTCGAGCTTCTGCTTCTTCGCCTCCGGCGCCCTCATCCCGATCCTGCCGTACCTGTTCGGGCTGCAGGGGACGACCGCGGTGATCGTCGCCGCGCTGTTGGTGGGCATCGTGCTGCTCGGGACGGGCGCGATCGTCGGGCTGCTGTCCGGCGCGTCGCCGCTCAAGCGGGCGTTGCGGCAGCTGGCCATCGGCTATGGGGCGGCGGGAGCGACGTATCTGCTCGGGCTGCTCTTCGGCGCGACGCTGGGCTAGCGCGCGACGGTCAGCGTCGGTTGCGGTCGCGGTCGCGGCCTTGCCCGCCGTCCGTACCGTAGACGAGCGCCCCCACGATCGGGACGAGTAGGAACCAGAGCCAGCTCAGCGCATATCCCCAGATCGCACTGGTGACGAAGAACAGGATGAGTGCGACGAACGGGGTCACCGAGACGATCGCGAGTCCCCAGCGGCCGAAGTGCGAGGACCCTCCTGACGGGTCGCGGGGCGCGAACGGCTGCGGCGGGGCCTGGTACGAGGGCGTCGCGTATGCGGCTCCGGCGGCCGGTGCTCCGGTGCTCGGTGCTCCCGTGCCCGGCGCTCCCGCGCCTGACCCTCCCTGGGCGGCGCCTGTCCCGTCCAGGTCGACCTGACCTGGCAGGTCGGCGAACAGCGGAGCGAGGTCGCCGCGGGTCACGGCGGCGCGCGCCGACTGCACCCGCGTCTCCACCTCCGTATCGGTCAGGCGCCCCTGTGCGCCGTGCGCCTGCAGCGCCGCGACGGCACGGTCGCGCTCCTCGTGGCTGAGCCGGAGTGCCGCGCCGGAAGGATCGTTCAGGTCGGTCATGCAGCCAGTATGGCGCAGGTGCGTTCGTCGGTCGATGGCTTTACACTCGTTAATCGAACATACGTTCGAGCGAAGTGAGGTGGGAGCAATGACCGACATCGGCGAGGCCGTCGCGGTGTGGACGACGGACGACGGCATCCCGACCAGGCTGGTGTGGCGCGCGACCAGATACCGCGTCAGCGACACGCCGACGGTGTGGGCGGAGGTGTGCGCGTGGTGGCGTCCGTTCGGCGAGCACCGTTACGGCGTCGGCAGCCTGCCCAGGGAGATCGGCGGCTGGCGCTTCCAGGCCACAGACGACTCTGGATGCGCGCACGTGTTCGACGTGCGCCACGACAACGCCAGCCGCAGCTGGCAACTGGTGAGGATCTTCGACTGATGGCGTGCCTCCCCCGCCACCACCTCCGCACCGCTTAGTCTCGCCGGGTGAACGACGACCGCTATGGAACCGATGTGCTGGCGAACGACTGGAAGAACGCCGGCCGCAAGGTCGTCCCCGAGGTCGAGGCCGTCCGCGATCTGGTGATCGAAGACGCGGCGAGCGGCTTCTGCGGCGCAATCACCAGGATCGAAGGCCAGACCGTCGAGCTGGAGGACTATTTCCGGAAGAAGCGCGTCTTCCCGATCGGCGGCTCGTTCCTGGTCGACGGGGAACCCATCACGCTCGTGCACGCGAAGAAGGGCGGAGGGGGCCGGACGAGGACCGCATCCGGATCGTTCGCCGTCGACGACCAGAAGGCGAGGATCGCGCGCGCCAGCCGCATCTTCGTGGAGGGACGGCACGACGCGGAGCTGGTCGAAAAGGTCTGGGGCGACGACCTCCGGGTGGAGGGCGTTGTCGTGGAATACCTGGAGGGCGTCGATGATCTGGATGCGATCGTCCGCGAGTTCGCGCCGGACCGTTCCCGCCGGATCGGCGTGCTGGTGGACCATCTGGTGCCGAACTCCAAAGAGAGCAGGATCGCCGAGACGGTCAAGCGCGGGCCGTTCGGGGCGCACGTCCTGGTGGTCGGGCACCCGTACATCGACATCTGGCAGGCAGTGAAGCCGGCGAGGGTCGGCCTCGATGCCTGGCCGAGCATCCCGCGCTCGATCGAGTGGAAGAAGGGCATCTGCGCCGCCCTCGGGCTCCCCCACGACACGCAGGCCGACACGGCCCGCGCGTGGAAACGAATCCTCGGAACAGTGCACACTTTTGCCGACCTCGAGCCCGAGTTGCTGGGCAGGGTGGAGCAGCTGATCGACTTCGTCACCGAACCGTGAAGTTCGGATTAGACATCATTTGTGGGTTTTTCGCGGGTTGGCGGCTAGGCTGAGCACAGTTGCGTGTTTTGCATGTGTTGGATAGGTGCGTCCCAAACCCGGAGCGTTGCCAGCTTTACAGGAGCAGGAGAACACGTAACGAGGCCCCGACAGTCGGGGTCGAGGAATATCGCTCCTGGAGGAGATATGGCTACTGGTACGGTCAAATGGTTCAACGCTGAAAAGGGATTCGGCTTCATCGCCCCCGACGACGGTGGCGCTGACGTGTTCGCCCACTACTCGGCGATCGCATCGAGCGGATACCGCTCGCTGGAAGAGAACCAGAAGGTTGAGTTCGAGGTGACGCAGGGTCCCAAGGGCCTGCAGGCGGAGAACATCCGCCCGCTCTAACCTGAGCTTCGAACGGGGTCGCGCTTCGGCGCGGCCCCGTTTTTCGTTGTCCAGGCGTCTCCGCGCCGGCGCTGCGAGTTATCCACAACAGCGAAAATGCATTTGCCATCGTCGAACATATGTTCGAAAATAGAGGCATGTATTCGTCAGCAGCCGCCATCGCCGAACCGGTCGTCGACCGCGCGCAGGTGCACGAGCTGCAGTCGCGCATCCGGCAGATGCAGGCCACCACACTGCAGAGCAGGCAGCTGGAGACGCATCCGGCGCTCTCCCCGCTGCTGCCGGGCGGCGCCCTGAAAGCTGGGGCGGCATACGCCGTGCGCGGGTCGACGACGCTCGTCATGGCCATGCTCGCCGGTCCGAGCGCCGCGGGGGCTTGGTGCGGCGTGGTCGGGATGCCCGACTTCGGGGCGGAGGCGGCCGGACGATTCGGGATCGACCTCGACCGGCTGGTGCTCGTGCCGCACCCCGGCGACCAGTGGCTGACCGTCACGGCCGCCGTCGTCGACGTGCTCAGCGTGATCGTCGTCTCCCCCACCGGCCGGGCGCGCGACGGCGACGTCGCCCGGCTCACCGCCCGGCTCCGGCAGCGCGAGGCCACCCTGATCGTGGTGGGCGACTGGCCGCAGGTCGAGGCGACGCTCACGGTCTCCCGCAGCGGCTGGGATGGGCTCGGCGGGGGCACGGGCTACCTCTCCTCCCGGCGGGTGACCGTCGAATCGGCTCCGCGCGGCGGCTCCGGCCAGCGCCGCAGCGCGGAGCTCTGGCTGCCGGGGCTGGACGAGAGCTTCCGGGCGGCCTCCGGCACCACGCGCCTGGAGGCGGTGAGCTGAAATGGCCGTCGTGATGTCCTCTGCCGGGGGCGGCAGCGCTGGCGGTGCACGCGTCGGCAACCGTGCCGGTGCGCCGGTCGGCGCCCGTGCAGGCGCTCCGGTCGTCACGCGCGCGCTCGTGGTGTGGTGCCCAGACTGGCCGATCACAGCCGCCCTGCACGCCAGCGATCTCCCGGCAGACACCCCGCTGGCGCTCGTCGACCGCAACCTCGTGTTCGCCTGCTCGGCGTCCGCGCGGGCGGAGGGTGTGAAGCGGGGCCTGCGCATCCGGGAGGCGCAGTCGCGGTGCACCCAGCTGGAGGTGCTGCCGTACGACCCCGTCCTGGATGCGCGCGCCTTCGATCCTGTGCTGGCCGCGATCGAGGAGATCACCCCGGGTGTCCAGGCTGTTCGGCCCGGCACCTGCGTGCTGCGCGCCCGCGGTCCTGCCCGCTACTACGGCGGAGAGGAGCGCGCCGCCGCCGAGCTGCTGCGCTGCCTGGAGAGCCTCGGCGTCCCCGATGCCCGCATCGGCATCGCCGACGGCCCGTTCGCCGCGGAGCAGGCCGCCCGCACCACGGGGACGGAGCGCATCCGGGTCATCCCGCCCGGCGACTCCCACGCCTTCGTCGCCCCGCTGCCGATCGCGCAGCTCGGTCACGACGAACTGACCCCGCTGTTCCGCCGGCTCGGGATCCACACCCTCGGCCACCTGGCCGCGCTCGGGGCGACGGATGTGCGGGAGCGGTTCGGGGAGCGCGGCGCCTGGTGCCACACCATCGCGAGCGGCCTGGACAGCACGGCGGTGGTGCCGCGCACGCCGCCGAAGCAGCTGGAGCGGGTGATCGAGTTGAAGCCTCCGCTCGACAGAGTCGACCAGGTGACGTTCGCGTTCCGGGGAACGGCGGAGACGTTCATCGGCGGACTCACCAAGGCCGGGCTGGTGTGCACGGCGCTGCGGATCGAGGTGACGGACGAGTCCGGGCGGGTGAGCGAGCGCACCTGGCTGCACCCGCGGCTGTTCTCGGCGGCCGACGTGGTCGATAGGGTGCGTTGGCAGCTGCAGGGCTCCGGCAGTATCGAGAGCGGTCTCGGCTCGCCGATCGCGCGTGTGCTGGTGGAGCCGGAGGCTGTCGACGACATCGGCCACCACGAGGAGGGGCTGTGGGGTGGAGGCGCCGACGAGCGCATCCATCACGGACTGTCCCGGGTGCAGAGCATCCTGGGCCACGACGCCGTGCTCACGGCGACGATCGGCGGAGGTCGCGGGCTCGCCGAACGTCAGGTGCTCGTGCCGTGGGGCGATCGGGCGGTGGGGGTCGCGCGCGCCGACCAGCCGTGGCCGGGCAGCCTGCCGGCGCCCGCTCCGTCGACCGTGTTCGAGACTCCGCGCCCGGTGGTCGTGCTCGGCGCGGACGGCGAGCAGGTCGGCGTGACGGGGCGCGGCGTCGTGACGACGCCGATCGTCCAGTTCGCTTCCACGGCTACTGCACGGGATGCGCGCCCCGTCGACTCCTGGGCGGGCCCCTGGCCGGTGCGCGAGCGCTGGTGGGACGCCGCGGCCTCCCGCACGGCCCACCGTTTCCAGGTGGTCGACGCCGACGGGAACGCCTGGCTGCTGGTGCTCGCCGACGGCGTGTGGCTGGCAGAGGCGAGGTACGACTGATGGGCTGGAACAACCCGCCGATCCCGTGGTCGGAGTTCGAACGGAGGCTGTCGGGCCGCCGCACGAGCGAGCAGGCGGACGAGCGGCCGTCGTCGAGGAAGCGGCCGGCGTACGTCCCCGCCCCGATCGTGCAGGAGGACGAGGACGACGGCCACGTCCCGTATGCGGAGCTGCACGCGCACACCAACTTCAGCTTCCTCGACGGCGCCAGCTCGCCAGAGGAACTGCTGGAGGAGGCCACCAGGCTGCGCCTGCACGGGCTCGCGGTCACCGACCATGACGGGCTGTACGGCGTCGTGCACCTGGCAGAGGCCGCCGAGGCGTATGAGCAGGTGAAGACCGTGTTCGGCGCCGAGCTGTCGCTGGAGCTGAGCCGCCCGCAGAACGGGGAGGCCGACCCGGAGGGCAGCCACCTCGTGGTGCTCGCCCGGCGGCAGGAGGGCTACCACCGCCTGGCGGCGGCGATCACCGACGGCCAGCTGGCCGGGGAGGAGAAGGGCAGGCCGGTCTACGACCTGGAGGGGCTGGGCGGGCGCGCATCCGGCGACTGGATGGTACTCACCGGATGCCGCAAAGGCGACGTGCGCCTCGCCCTCGCCTCCGACGGCGAACGGGCGGCGGAGCAGGAGGTCGCCAGGCTCGGCGAGCTGTTCGGGCGCGACAACGTCCTGGTCGAGCTGATCGACCACGGCAACCCGCGCGACACCACCGACAACGATGCGCTCGCCCGCATCGCCGGCCGGCTCGGGATGCCCGTGGTCGCCACCAACAATGTGCACTACGCCTCCCCCGCCCAATACCCGCTCGCCTCGGCGCTCTCCGCCGTCCGCGCCCGCCGCAGCCTCGACGAGATGGACGGCTGGCTGCCAGCCTCCGACGCCGCCCACCTGCGCAGCGGGCGGGAGATGGCCGCCAGGTTCGCCCGGTATCCCGGGGCGGTGGAGCGCACTGTGGAGGTCGCGGACGACCTCGAGTTCCGGTTGCGCAGCGCCCGCCCCAAGCTGCCGAAACAGGAGGTCCCCGACGGCCACACCCCGATGAGCTGGCTGCGCGAACTCACCTGGCGCGGTGCGGAGCGGCGCTACCCGGATCTCGCCAGCAACCCGGCCAAGCGGGAGCGCATCGCCCGCGAGCTGGACGTGATCGAGGCCAAAGACTTCCCCGGATACTTCCTCATCGTCTACGACATCGTGAAGTTCGCCCGCAGCCAGGGCATCCTCTGCCAAGGGCGGGGATCGGCCGCGAACTCGGCGGTCTGCTACCTGCTCGAGATCACCGCGGTCGACTCCATCAAATACGCCCTGCCGTTCGAGCGCTTCCTGTCGAGCATGCGCGAGGAAGAACCGGACATCGACGTCGACTTCGACTCCGACCGGCGCGAGGAGGTCATCCAGTACGTCTACCGCAAATACGGCAGGCACAACGCCGCCCAGGTGGCGAACGTCATCACCTACCGGCCGAAGAACGCCGTGCGCGACATGGCGAAGGCCCTCGGATACTCGACGGGTCAGCAGGACGGCTGGTCGAAGCAGATCGACTCGTGGGGGTCCATCCAGCCCACAGCCGACCACGACATCCCGGATGCGGTGGTCGGCCTCGCCCAGCAGGTGCTGAAGTTCCCCAGGCACCTGGGCATCCACTCCGGCGGCATGGTGCTCACCGACCGCCCCGTCGGCGAGGTCTGCCCGATCGAGCACGCCCGCATGGAGAACCGCACCGTGCTGCAGTGGGACAAAGACGACTGCGCCTGGATGGGACTGGTCAAGTTCGACCTGCTGGGGCTCGGGATGCTGAGCGCCATCGACTACGCCATGAAGACCATCGCGGAGTCGCTCGGAGAGCAGTGGACGCTCGACAGCATCCCGAAAGAGGAGCAGGGCGTCTACGACATGCTCTGCCGGGCGGACTCGATCGGCGTATTCCAGGTGGAGAGCCGGGCGCAGATCGGCACCCTGCCGCGGTTGCAGCCGCGGGCGTTCTACGACCTGGTGATCGAGATCGCGCTCATCCGTCCTGGCCCCATCCAGGGCGGGGCGGTGCACCCGTACATCCGCAGGAAGCTCGGGCAGGAAAAGGTGACCTACCTGCATCCGGCGTTGGAGCCGGTGCTGGAGCGCACGCTGGGGGTTCCGCTGTTCCAGGAGCAGCTGATGCAGATGGCCGTGGCGGTCGGCGACTGCACGGCGGAGGACGCCGACCTGCTGCGGCGGGCGATGGGCTCCAAGCGCGGGCAGGAGAAGATCGGCTCGCTGCGCGACAAGCTGTATGCGGGCATGGCAGGCAACGGCATCGTCGGCGACGACGCAGACGCCATCTACGCCAAGATCGAGGCGTTCGCGAACTTCGGCTTCGCCGAGAGCCACGCGATCAGCTTCGCCCTGCTCGTCTACGTGAGCTCGTGGCTGAAGCTGCACTATCCAGGCGCGTTCCTCGCCGCCCTGCTGCGCGCGCAGCCGATGGGGTTCTACTCGCCGCGCACGCTCACGGCGGACGCGCGCAGGCACGGCGTGCTGGTGGAGCGGCCGGACATCGAGCGGTCGATGGTGTTCCCCGTCCTCGAAGCACAGGATGCGGCGCACGCGGGCCCGACCGGCACTGACCCGTGTCTCGCGCACGAGCAGCCGGAGATCGCGCCGTTCGACCGCAGCATCCCGCTCGACCACACGCTGCACCGCCGCGACGCCGGCCACGTGGTGCGGCTGGGACTCGCCGGAGTGACGACGATCGGCGAGAAGCTGGCGGAGCGCATCGTCGCCGAGCGCGCCTCCGGTGGCCGCTATCTGAGCCTCGGCGACCTGTCCAGGCGGGTGGGACTGAACGTTGCACAACTGGAGGCGCTCGCGGCGGCCGGTGCGTTCGAGAGCTTCGGGCTGAGCCGCCGCCAGGCGATCTGGGAGGCGGGCAACGCCGCCCAGGAGAAGCCGGAATACCTGGCGGGCACGTCGATCAGCGTCCAGCCGCCGCTGCTGCCGATGCTGAGCCCGGCGGAGCAACTGGCGAGCGACCTGTGGGCGACCGGCCTCTCCACCGACGATCACCCGATCGGCTTCCTCCGCACGCAACTCCGCGCCCGCGGCGTCTACGCGGCGGATGCGCTGGCGACGGCGGAGTCCGGCCGACGCATCGAGGTCGGCGGCGTCGTCACCCACCGGCAGCGCCCGGCCACGGCGGCTGGCGTCACCTTCCTCAACCTGGAGGACGAGACCGGCCTGATCAACGTGATCTGTCCCGTCGGCGTCTGGAACCGCTACCGCCGGGTGGCGCGCGAGGCCCCGGCCATGATCATCCGGGGCATGCTGGAACGCAGCGAGGAGGGCGTGGTCAACGTGATCGCCGACCGGCTCGAACTCCTGGACGCGGGGATGCGGACAATGTCGCGCGACTTCCGGTAGGGGTGGGCGGGGTGATGCGCCTACTCGTCCTCGAACCGCAGGTGCCGCACGCTGCGCCCGTTGCGCCGCACCAGCCGCAGCGCCTCCACACCGATCCGGATGTGCCGCTCCACGAACGCGCCCGTCACGCTGCGGTCACTCTCCGCCGTCTTCACGCCTTCCGGAATCATCGGCTGGTCGGACACCAGCAGCAGCGCCCCGCACGGGATGCGGTTGGCGAAGCCGGCGGCGAAGATCGTCGCCGTCTCCATGTCCACCGCCATCACCCGCGTCTCGCGCAGGCGGGCTTTGAACGTCTCGTCGTGCTCCCAGACGCGGCGGTTGGTCGTGTAGACGGTTCCCGTCCAGTAGTCGTGGCCGAAGTCCCGGATCGTGGTGGAGACGCCACGCTGCAGCTGGAACGCCGGAAGCGCAGGCACCTCGGGCGGCAGGTAGTCGTTCGACGTGCCTTCCCCGCGGATCGCCGCGATGGGGAGCACGAGGTCGCCGAGCTGGTTCTTGCGCTTCACTCCCCCGCATTTGCCGAGGAACAGGGCGGCCTTCGGCGAGATGGCGCTGAGCAGGTCCATCACCGTCGCGGCGTTGGGGCTGCCCATCCCGAAGTTGATGATGGTGATGCCGTCGGCCGTCGCGTTCGGCATCGGCTTGTCCGCGCCGCGGACCTCCGCGCCGTACCATTCGGCGAAGCGCTGCACGTAGTCGCCGAAATTGGTGAGCAGGATATGGTCGCCGAAGTCCTCGAGCGGCGTCCCGGTGTATCGGGGCAGCCAGTTGGCGACGATCTCCCGTTTGTCCTTCAAACCTGCCACGCCACTCATCCTTCCGCTGTCCCGTCCGTCACACCGTAGCCGGGGGCCGAGGCCGCATCGCTCCGGGACCTCACCGTTCGCACCTCACACCACGCCCGACGTCCCCAGCAGCGCGCCGATCGCGAACGTCACGATGAGCGCGAGCGCACCGCCGATCACCACCCGCAGCGTCGCCTTCCCACGCGGGCTGCCCCCGATGTACGCGGCCGCGTAGCCGGTGACAGCCAGCGCCACCAGCACCACCACGAACGTGACAGGGATGCGCGTCGCCTCCGGCAGCAGCAGGATCGTCAGCAACGGCAGCAGCCCGCCGATCGTGAACGCCACGGCAGACGCGAGCGCGGCGTGCCACGGGCTCACCACGTCGTCCTGATCGATGCCGAGCTCCGCCGACAGGTGTGCGGCCAAGACGTCGTGCTCCGTCAGCTCGACGGCGACCTGCCGCGCAGTCTCCGGCTTCAGGCCCTTCGCCTCGTAAAGTCCGGCCAGTTCGGCGAGCTCGGCCTCCGGTATCTCCTCCAGCTCCCTCCGCTCCTTGGCGATGAGGGCGTGCTCACTGTCCCGCTGGCTGCTCACCGAGACGTACTCGCCGAGCGCCATCGAGATCGCGCCGCCGACGAGCGCCGCGACACCCGCGGTGAGGATCGGCGCGATGTCCCTCGTCGCACCGGCAACGCCGACGACCACTGCGGCAACGGACACGATGCCGTCGTTCGCGCCGAGAACCCCCGCGCGCAGCCAGTTGAGCCGCTGCGCGAGACCCTCCCTGTGCGGTTCGTCCGCGTGCTGCGCCTGTGCACCCTGTCCGTCCGGCTGTCGCTCGCTCATGGGCTCAGCCTAGGAACTCACGGGCGTCGCTGCCAGCATGCACAGGCTCACCTCGCTGGTCGTCACACAGCGGAGAGGCTCAGCTCTCTGAGAGTAGACTCAGAAATCTTGTGCACGACTGAAAGGCCGCGAGTGAATACTGACCTCCACACCCTCCTCGACGACGTCCTCACCAGGAACGCCGGAGAGCCAGAATTCCACCAGGCGGCGAGGGAGGTCTTCGATTCTCTCGGACCTGTGATCGCCAGGAATCCCCGCTACGCGGAGGCCGCCGTCCTCGAACGGCTCTGCGAGCCGGAGCGCCAGATCATCTTCCGGGTGCCGTGGACGGACGACAAGGGTCGTGTGCAGATCAACCGCGGCTTCCGTGTCGAGTTCAACTCGGCGCTCGGCCCGTTCAAGGGCGGCCTGCGGTTCCACCCCACTGTCACGCTCGGCACGGTCAAGTTCCTGGGCTTCGAGCAGATCTTCAAGAACGCCCTCACCGGCCTTCCGATCGGCGGAGGCAAGGGCGGAAGCGACTTCGACCCCAAGGGCAAGTCGGACGCCGAGGTGATGCGGTTCTGCCAGTCGTTCATGACGGAGCTGTACCGCCACCTGGGCGAGTACACCGACGTCCCTGCCGGCGACATCGGCGTCGGCGGCCGTGAGATCGGCTACCTCTTCGGCCAGTACAAGAGGATCACCAACCGCTACGAGTCCGGCGTCCTCACCGGCAAGGGAATCGGCTGGGGCGGTTCGCTCGTCCGCACGGAGGCGACCGGTTTCGGCGCCGTCGTGTTCGCCGACCGGATGCTCGCCACCCGCGGCCGCTCGTTCGACGGCGCGCGCGTGCTCGTCTCCGGGTCGGGAAATGTCGCCATCTACGCCATCCAGAAGGTGCAGCAGCTCGGCGGAACCGTCGTCGCCTGCTCCGACTCCACCGGCGTCGTCTACGACAAGGACGGCATCGACCTCGACCTCCTCCGCGACGTGAAGGAGCAGCAGCGCGGACGCCTCAGCGACTACGCCGCGGCCCGCGGCACCGCCTCCGAATACCGGGCGGGCGGCGACATCTGGGCGCTCGCCGCCGAGACGACCATCGACGTCGCCATCCCATGCGCCACGCAGAACGAGCTCGGCGAAAGCGCGGCGAGGACTCTCGCCGACAACGGCGTCGCCGCCGTGGTCGAGGGCGCCAACATGCCGTGCACCCCGGATGCGGTCCGCGTCCTGGCCGCCGCGGGTGTCCTGTTCGCGCCGGGCAAGGCCGCGAACGCCGGCGGTGTCGCGACCTCGGCGCTCGAAATGCAGCAGAACGCGTCCAGGGATGCGTGGAGCTTCGAGTACGCGGAGAGCCGCCTGGCCGAGATCATGGTCGGCATCCACGACCGCTGCGCGGACACCGCCGACGAGTACGGTGCTCCCGGTGATTACGTCCTCGGCGCGAACATCGCCGGCTTCACCCGCGTCGCCGACGCGATGATCGCGATGGGCGTCATCTAGCCGCGCGCTCTACGCGCGGCCGAGGCGGCGGCGCAGGTAGTCGATGCGCGACTGGAGTTGCGTGACCGACGCCTGCGCCACGGCGGGGCCGCCGCAGGCGCGGCGCAACTCCGCGTGGATGAGACCGTGCGGCTCCCCTGTGTTCTTGGAGTAGAGCCCGACCAGGCTGTTCAGCAGGGAGCGCTGCTCCTTGAGGTTGCGGTAGAGCGGCGCGGGCGGGTGGCCGTCGGCCGACGGCGGTCGTGAACTGGTGCGGCGGGCCTGCCGCTGCTGCCGCTGTGTCAGCAACTCGTGCACCTGTTCCGGCTCCAGGATGCCGGGGAGGCCGATGAAGTCGAGTTCCTCATCGCTGCCTGGCACGGCGAAACTGCCGAACTCCTGGCCGTCGTAGAGCACTCTGTCGAAGTTCGCCTCCGACCCGAGCGCCTCGAACGAGAACTCGTCCATCAGCGCTTCTGAACCGCGTTCCTGCCGGTTCGCGTCCGCCATCATGGCGTCTTCCGGGTTGAAGAAGTCACCCTCGGCGTTCTCGTCCGTCGGGCGGTCGAGCGCGTGATCGCGTTCCAGTTCGAGGGCGTTCGCGAGCGCCATCAGCGTCGGGACGTTCGGCAGGAAGACCGACGCCATCTCGCCGCGACGCCTGGCGCGCACGAAGCGTCCGATCGCCTGCGCGAAGAACAACGGGGTGGATGCGCTGGTCGCGTACACCCCGACCGCCAGCCGCGGAACGTCGACACCCTCCGAGACCATCCGCACCGCGACCATCCATCTGGAGGTGCCAGCTGCGAAGCCGGCGATCCTGTCGCTCGCCTCCTTCTCGTCGGAGAGCACGACGGTGACCGGCTCCCCCGAGATCTGCTGCAGCAGGTCGGCGTATGCCCGTGCCGCGTAGTGGTCGGTCGCGATCACGAGACCGCCCGCATCCGGGATGGCGTTGCGCACTTCGGTGAGGCGGCGGTCGGCGGCGTTCAGGACGGCCGGGATCCATTCGCCGCGAGGATCCAGGGCGGTGCGCCAGGCCTGCGATGTGATGTCTTTGGTGTTGCCTTCGCCGAGCCGCGCCTCCATCTCGTCGCCCGTCTTGGTGCGCCAGCGCATGTGGCCCGCATAGACGAGGAAGATGACGGGGCGCACGACGCCGTCGGCCAGCGCACGGCCGTAGCCGTAGTTGTAGTCGGTGAGCGAGGTTCGGATGCCCGCTTTGTCCGGCAGGTAGGTGACGAACGGGATGGGAGCGGTGTCGGACCGGAACGGCGTCCCGGTGAGCGACAGGCGCCTGGTGGCCCGCTCGAACGCCTCGCGGATGCCGTCGCCCCAGCTGAGCGCATCTCCGCCGTGGTGCACCTCGTCGAGGATGACGAGGGTGCGGTAGTTCTCGGTGATGTCTTTGTGCAGGCTCGGCCGCATCGCGACCTGAGCGTATGTGACGGCGACGCCTTTGAAGTGGCGGGCGTATCGGCCGTCCGAGTTCTTGAACTCGGGGTCGAGGTGCAGGCCGACCCGCTCTGCGGCCTCCGCCCACTGCCGTTTGAGGTGCTCGGTCGGCGCGACGACGGTGATGCGCTCCACGATCCTGCGCGCGAGCAGTTCGGTTGCGAGGCGCAGAGCGAAGGTCGTCTTACCCGCGCCGGGCGTCGCCGCTGCCAGGAAGTCGCGCGGCTCGTTCACGAAGTATGCGTCGAGCGCCTCGGCCTGCCAGGCACGCAGTTTTCCCGCTGTACCCCAGGCCGCGCGCTCCGGGAAGGAGGGCGACAGGTGTTCAGCGGCGAAAGTTCCGGCGTGCGCGCCAGGGCGAAGCGAGGTCTCGGGTTCGGTCGGCTGTTCCACTTGGATCAAATCTACCGGCTCCCACCGACACTCGCCCACGCGCCCTCCACCCCGGGCGTGCCGCCGCCGTCCGCACCCGTCGGAGCTGTGCGGCCGGGAGCAGCGGCGCGCGGTGTGTGCACAATGGATGCTGTGCAGAATGAAGGAATGCCAGAAGCTCAGCATCCATGGTCGCGGTATGTCGCCATCGGCGACTCGTTCACCGAGGGGATCGGCGACCCGGAGCCGGGCAGCCCTGGCGGGCACCGCGGCTGGGCTGACAGGGTCGCCGACGTGCTCAGCAGTCAGACAGACGACTTCGCATACGCCAACCTCGCCGTGCGCGGCAAGCTCATCAAGCAGATCCTGGATGAGCAGGTCGACGCGGCGGTCGCCCTGCGGCCCGACCTGATCACGATCTCGGCCGGGGGCAACGACGTCATCCGGCCTGGCACCGACCCCGACCAGATCGCGGTCCTCTTCGACCAGGCGGTCGAGCGCCTGCGCGTCGACGGGGCGACCGTCGTGGTCTTCACCGGCGTCGACGTCGGCTTCTCGCCCGTGTTCCGCGGCATCCGCGGCAAGGTCGCGATCTACAACGAGAACGTGCGCGCCGTCGCGGCCAAGCACGATTGCATCGTGGCCGATCAGTGGGCGCTCACCGAGATCCAGGACCAGCGGATGTGGGCGCCCGACCGTCTCCATCTCGCGCCGCTCGGCCACCACACCGTGGCCAGAATGGTGCTCGCAGCGCTCAACGTCGAGAACGATTTGCAGCCGTTGCAGCCCGAGCCGCTGCCGGTGCGCACCTGGCGGCAGGCGCGGTCGGAGGATCTGTCCTGGGCGCGGGAGTACCTCGTGCCGTGGGTGCTCCGCCGCGTCCGGCACCAGTCGTCCGGAGACCACGTCCTCCCCAAGCGCCCGGACGCCGGCCCGTTCCGTCTCCCCGAGGCCTGACCCAGCGCCCCGGATTGCGGCAGACGGCTACGGTCAGGCGCCGAGGCCGCCGGGGTGAGCGAGGCGCCAGCCGAACCCGGGGTCCGGGATGTCGTGCGCGAGGGCCAGGTCCGCAGTCTGCGTCTTGCCGTTCAGCGTGAACGTCACCTGCCCGACGACGTCGCCCTTGCGGCCCGACTGGATGGTGCGCGTCTGCATGTCCACCTGGATGGGCGTGTCCGACCACACGACGAAGCTCTTCGTCGCCGTGGAGACGAGGGCGGAGGACGCACCCCAGGGGGTCGAGTACGTGCCGTACTTCTGGCCGACGCTCGTCGCATCCACTTGGTGGAAGCCGGCCTTCATGCTCACCAGCAGCGCCTTGACCGCGGCCCACAGGTCATCGTGGGTCGGCGCGCCGAGCACCGCGCCGACGACGCGCACCTTGTTGGTGCCGACGCCGATCTCCGCGGAGAACAGCAGGCAGTTGCCCGCCTGGTCGGTGTTGCCGGTCTTAATGCCGTCGATGCCTTCGACGCCGAGCAGCGTGTTCGTGTTGTCCTGCGCGCCCGCTCCCGGCAGCGTCGCCGACTTCTGCGACACGATCGCCGACAGCACGGGGTCGGCGAGCACGAGCTTGCCGATGCCGATCAGGTCTTTGGTGGTGCTGACGCTGCCCGGGTCGAGGCCGTCCGGGCTGGTGAGGTGCGTTCCGGTGAATTTATTGGCGGCGAGCCAGGTGTTCGCGGCCTTCACGAAGGCGTCCGTGGAGCCGTACGACCAGTTGGCGAGTGAGATGGCGTAGTTGTTCGCCGACGGGAGAAGCATCGCGGTGAGCGCCTGCTTCTCGGTCATCGAGGTCCCCGCGACGACCGGCGCCCAGGAGCCGCCCTCGCTGATCACCTCGTTCCAGATGTCGACGTCTTTCTGGGTGAACGAGATCGTCGGACCGTCCGAGCCTCCGGTGATGGGCTTCTTGTCGAGCACGACCAGCGCTGTGATCGTCTTCGTCACGCTCGCGATGGGCAGGGACTTGTCGCTGCCGTGGTATTCGGTCGCCCCGTCGACATCCGGTGCAGAGATCGCGCTCGCGCCCCAGCCGGGCCAGGCGAGTTGCGCTGCCGGCTGCGCGATGGCCTTCTCGTGCTGCACGACGGCGGCCGTCGCCGGCACCGGCCCGAACAGCGACCCGGACAGGTACATCAGGCTCGCGAGGACGACCCCGACGATGCTGAAGACGACGATCCGGCGTCGGCGATACACCTGACGGGAGACTTGGCGGGGCTGGTCTTGCACCCGAGAATTCTATGCGGGGCTACTCAGGCGTCGGCTGAGAACGCGCCAGCAACGCCCAGAGCGCCACCGCACTCGCCGACGCCACGTTGAGCGAGTCCACCCCGTGCAGCATCGGGATGGTGACCACCCTGTCGGCCGCGGCCAACGCCTTGCGGCTCAGCCCGTCGCCCTCCGACCCGAGCACGAGCGCCACCTTCTCCGGTGCCGACGCGGCGAACGTCGCGAGGTCCACCGCGTCGTCCGCGAGCGCGAGCGCCGCGATCTCGAACCCGGCGTCGTGCAGGATCGGCGCCGCCTCGTCCCATTCCGGGATGCGCGTCCACGGCACCTGCAACACCGTGCCCATGCTCACGCGAACGCTCCGGCGGTACAGCGGGTCGGCGCAGCGCGGGCTGACCAGCACCGCATCCGCCCCGAGCCCGGCGACGGAGCGGAAGATCGCACCGACGTTGGTGTGGTCGACGATGTCCTCCAGCACCACGACGCGCCGCGCATCCCGCAGCAGGTCGGCCGGGTCGGGCAGAACCGGCCTGTGCATCGCCGCCAGCGCGCCGCGGTGCAGGTGGTATCCGGTCAGCTCCTCCAGCACCGTGCTGTCGCCCACGAACACCGGGACGTCCGGGTAGTCGGCCAGCAGCGGCTCCAGGTCGGGCAGCCACTGCTCCTGCAGCAGCACCGACCGGGGGCGGTGCCCGGCCGCCAGCGCCCGCGTGATCACCTTGGACGACTCCGCGATGTAGAGCCCGCCCTCCGGCTCGCTCACGCGGCGCAGGGCGACGTCGGTGAGCCGCGAATAGTCGGCGAGTCCGTCGGCGGTCAGGTCGGTGATGCGGTGGATGCGCACGGCTGGTGCCTCTCGATCGTGCACCGGAGGATCACGGTGCAGCTTCCAGATTGCCAGTCGTCGGAAACATTCCGGAAAACTCGCGTGTTTAGACTTCTGTGAGTACCGATCGGGAGGCGCATGTGGCAACGGTGACGACGGAGCTCTCTCCCGAACTGGCCAGGGAGATCGACAGGACGGTCGACCTCCTGTCCGGCCGCCGCTTCGCGCTGCTCACCGGGGCGGGCGTTTCGACCGATTCCGGCATCCCCGACTACCGCGGCGAGGGCGCGCCGAAGCGCACTCCGATGACCTTCCAGCAGTTCCTCGCCGACGACACCTACCGCAAGCGGTACTGGGCTGGCAGTCACCTCGGCTACCGCCGGTTCGCCGCCGCCGCGCCGAACGACGGGCACCGCGCCATCGCAGCGCTGGAGCTCGGCGGTGCCGCCAACGGCGTCATCACCCAGAACGTGGACGGCCTGCACAAGCAGGCGGGCTCGCGCAAGGTCGTCGATCTGCACGGCGCGATGGACCGCGTGCTCTGTCTGGTCTGCGGCCAGATCTTCGCCCGCGAGGCCATCTCCGCCCGCATCGAGGCGGCCAACCCGTGGCTGGATGCGGAGGGCGCCGTCGAGATCGCCCCGGACGGCGACGCGATCGTCACCGATGTCGACGCGTTCGAGGTTCCGGACTGCACGGTCTGCGGAGGTCGTCTCAAGCCGGATGTGGTCTTCTTCGGCGAGTTCATCCCCGCCGAGAAGTACCGGGAGGCGAGCGCGCTGGTCCGCAGTTCGGACGCCCTCCTGATCGCGGGATCCTCCCTGGCGGTCAACTCGGGCATCCGGTTGCTGGAGGAGGCCAGGCGGCGCAGGCTCCCCATCGTGATCGTCAACAGGGGCGACACCAAGGGCGACGGCCGGGCGACCGTTAAGCTGAATGCTGGGACGACGGAGACTCTCGTCGAGCTCGCCGCCAGGCTCACCTAGCCAGGGAGGCTGATCCGCGTCCTCGCGATGAAAGGACGCGCGTGACCAGAATCTCCCTCGTTCGCCACGGTCAGACCGACTGGAACCTCGCCAAACGCATCCAGGGGTCGAGCGACATCCCGCTGAACGGCACCGGACGCGAACAGGCCGAGGCCACCGGCCGCGCGCTGGCAGGCGGACGGTACGACGCCATCTATGCGAGCCCACTGAGCCGCGCGAGCGAGACGGCGAGCATCATCGCCTCGCACACCGGTCTGGATGCGCCCCTCCCGCTCCCCGAGGTCGCCGAGCGCCGCTACGGAGAGGCGGAGGGCCTGACCGGCGCCGAGATCCTGGCCCGCTGGCCGGAGGGCACGCCGGTGCCCGGCCGCGAGTCGCGCGACGAGGTGGTGGAGCGCGCCCTCCCCGCTCTGCTCGCCCTCGGTGAGCAGCACCCCGACGAGTCGGTCATCGTGGTGAGCCACGGCGGCGTGATCGGGTCGTTGGTGCGTCACGTCACCGGCCACGCGCTGCCCGGTCCGGGCGAGGTCATCCCGAACGGCTCCGTGCACGAGTTCGTCTACGAGGACGGCACGCTGACGCTCGACCGCTTCAACCTCCACCCGGAGGACCGCGACTTGTTCACGGCCTCCGTGCTGTAGCGATCGCTACATCCCGACGCAGGGGGTGAGGAATTCCACGGAGCCGGTGAGCACCGCCGGACCGCCGATCAGAGTGACCGTCCGGACGCCGAGGCGCCCCATGTCGGCCAGTACGCCACTGGGTACGCAGTCACCCGGTGCGAGGAACAGCGGCGACGATGTCTTGGCAGCCCAACTGCTCGCCGAGAGGGCGTCCGGGTAGCCGAATCCGGTCGCGAGGACCGCGGTGGAGGCGTTGGCGTATGTGCTGACGTTGACCGCTTCCGCCGTCGAGTACCTGTCCCAGCCCGCGAGACGGGTGACAGTGTATCCGGCGCCTGTCAGGGAGTACTCGAGCCCGCTCGACATGGCCGACGTCCCGCCGACCAGCATCACGTTCTTCGCGCCGAGCGACTTCAACAGCGTCGAGGTCGCGGAGTCGATGCTGCTCGCCGCACCGTCGACCAGCAGGACCGGAGCGCCTTTCGACCCTGCGGCTCCTCCCGCCGAAAGCGCATCGGGGAAGTTTGTGCCGGATGCCAGGTACACCGTGTCCGCCGTGGAGAACGCGCCCGTCACCACGGAGCGGGAGGTGGAGAAACGGTCGTCTCCCGCTGCCCGGCTCACCGTCGCCGATGGCGCAGCCGTCCGCAGCTGGCCCAGCACCCGGTCGGACACCGAGGCAGGTCCTCCTGCGACCACGATCTTCGCCGGCTTGAGGCGGGCGACCTCTGCGGCGACGTCCGCCGTGAGCCCGGTTGCGGGCGTCAGCAGCAGCGGTCCTCCGCGCTTCGCTGCCGCGGGCCCGGCGGCGAGGGCATCCGGGTAGTTCAGGCCGGATGCGATGTAGACCACGGGAGCCGTCCCGGGGAAGGCCCGGTTCGAGACTGCCACCGAGGTCGCGAAGCGGTCACTGCCCGCCACCCGCTGGGTGGTGAGCTTCCGGACGACCGCGATCAGCGTGTCGCCGGAGCGAGCGCCGGACACGTATGCCGTTCCCGTGGCCGGGTTCACCGCGACGTCGGCGGGGGTCGGCACCCCCACCCCGGAGACGATCGCCTTCGAGGCTGTGGCGATCGCCAACACCTCGTTGATCGTCCCGCCTTCGAACGGCTGGGAGACGGCCGCGTACAGCGTGCCTGCGGTCTGATCGACCTCGAGCGACTGCGCCCCGGCGGGAAGCGCGATGGTCGACGACACGGCGGAGGCGCCGCGTAGCACGAGCGCCAGCTCATACGTGGTCGACGACGCCGCGGTGCGACGGGAGAGGTACACCGTGCCCGTCGCCTGGTCGACCGTCGCCACGCCGGCGACTCCGGTCAGCGGAACAGTGCGCGTCAGCGCGTTCGACGCCGTGCTGAACGCGTACAGCGTGGAGGCCGTCGGCGAATTCGTCACTGTGTACACGACGCCGGCGGCCGCGTCGACAGCGACGGCGCTCGGGCTTTGCGTCGTCGGCGGCAGCGGCACCGCCGTGGGTGTCACGCCGGTCCCGCCGACGGCGGTGGCGATCTGCGCGGCCGTCAGCACCAGCAGGGACGGTGTCGGTGTCCCGCCGACCGAGCGCGTGCCGACGAGGTACACGGAGCCCGTCGCGGTGTCCACGGCCATCCCGCTGTCTCCACTGGAACCGACCAGGTTGACCGTCCCGAGCGGGATGGTCGCCACCTGCGTCTTCGTCGCCGTGCTGAACACTGCCAGCGACGCCGTTCCGGCGTTGATGTCCGCGACAGTGACGTACACGAGCCCGCGCCCGGCATCGATGTCGACGCCGTCCGGGATGTGCGGCAGCGGAAGAGACTTCGTCATTGAACCGTCGGCGAGGTCGAGCACCGACAGACTGCTGGCGGTACTGCTCACCACTAGAGCGAACATCGTGTTCGTCGCCGGATCGACGGCCATCGTCGGGACGGTCGCCCACGGGTCGGTGCCGGGCGCTGCAGGCAGCATGTTGACGATCCGATACATCGACTGGTCGGCGTTCGCGGGCATCGCCCCGAGCACTGTCCCCGCGACCGCGGTCGCTGCCGCGATTCCGACGGCCGCGGCCGTCCTGATCCACCCTTTACCCGACATCGATTGTTCCCCCCACTCGAAAAGTGCATCTGCGCACGTCTCGCGATTATGGCATCAATCGAGCTTGCGTTTTGCACGCGCCGCAGCCGCCGTGAGCACCGTGAGAAGATGCTCAGCCGACGCGTCCCAGGTGAACCGTTCCGCCTCCCGTTTCGACGCCGCCGAGCGTGCAGCCCAGACGCCGTCCTGCTCCAGATGCCGGATGCGCGCGGCGGCCTCCTCGGCGGAGTCCGGCGCGAAGAACAGCGCGGCCTCTCCCCCGATCTCCCGGAAGATCGGGATGTCGCTGACCACGACCGGCGTGCCGAGCGTCATCGACTCCACCAGCGGGATGCCGAAGCCTTCGTCGTGCGACGCTGTCACCAGTGCGGTGGCCACGGCGACGGTCTCCGCGTACTCCTCGTCGCTCGCGCCGTTGTGGAACACGATCCGTGCCTCCGGAGCCACCGCGGAGAGTCGGGAGCGCTCGGCGTCGGTGACCCTGCTCATCAGGTGCAGCTCGTAATCGGGCAGCAGCGCCGCGGCACGCACCAGCGTCTCGACGTTCTTGTACGGCATGAACGAGCCCATGTAGACGAGCGACTTCGTCTCCGGGCTGGTCCTCGCCAAGCGCGCGGCGTCGAGCTCCGGCATGTCCGCCGCGTTCGTCACGACGTGCACCGGCCGCCGGGTCAGCGTGTGCTCGGCGATCAGCTGCTTGGTGGTCTGCGACACCGTCACGACCGCATCCGACCGGTTGAGCAGCATCCGCTGGGGCCACCAGGCCAGGTGATACAGCCGCCACAGCAACCGGATGGGCGCGGCCAGGTCGCGCGGTGGTGTGCGGTTGCGGTAGTAGATCAGGTCGTGCACGGTGAGCACCAACCGGTAGCGGCGTCCCCAGCCGCCCATCGTCTGCATCGGCGTGAACACCACGTCCGGCTTCAGCCGGTTGACCTGCTTGGCCACCCACGGCTCGCCCGCGCTGGTCGGCGAGCCGATCAGCTCCCAGGGCAGGTTCGGCAGCATCTCCAGCTGGCGGTGATCGCTGATCAGCATGGTGACGGCGTGCCGCTTCGCGAGCGCTCCGACCAGCCCGGCCGTGTACCTGCTGATCCCGTCGTGGCGCCCGATCCTGGTGTATCGGCAGTCGAAGACGATCCTCATGCCAGGAAGTCCTCGATCGCTCTGGCCGCTTGCGCGGGGGTTTCGTAGTGGATCAGGTGCCCGACGCCAGGGATCACGACGAGCCGCGCATCCGGGAACTGCGGCTGCAGGCGGTACTGGGCGGCGATCGGCGTGATGTCGTCTTTGTCGGCGGCCACCAGCAGCGTCCGCTCCCGGATGCGCGCCGCATACTCGCTGACGTCGTGCGACACCGAGGCGCGGAAGGCGTCGAGCACGACGTCGCGGTCGCTGAAGGCACTGAAGTACTGATCGTGCTGGGAGTGGATCCAGCGCCGCAGGTCTTTGTCCTTGGTCTTCGCCATCGTGATGCTCATCACGCGGACGATGACCCGGTTGCGCAGCAGGCCGAAGCCGAGCCGCTGCGGGAGTGCCGCAGCCAGCCAGTAGTAGAAGATCGCGAGCCTGGTCATGATGCCGCGCGGTCCCTCCAGGGCCGGCTGCCCGATCGGGTTCACCAGGATGACGTCGTCCGGGACGACCGCATCCGGCGCAGTCGCGTCTGCAAGCGTCGCCGAGACCACGATCGAACCGAACGAGTGCCCGAGCAGCACGAACCGCCCCTCGATGCCGAGAGCGCCGACGAACGCCCGCAGCCAGCGCGCGTATCCCTCGATGTCGTGCTTCGCCTCCGTCATCGGGGTGGACTCCCCGAAGCCGGGCAGGTCGGGCGAGATCATCCGGACGCCGCGCAGTTGCGCCACCACCGGCTCGAGCCCGTGGTGGTCGCCGCGGAACCCGTGCACGAGCACAAGCGTCGTGCCAGCGCCGGGGTCGCCGTAGTCCCAGTAGCGGGTGGTCCCGCCCAGCAGGGACAACTCGGCGGTGCGCACGGGGAGACGGTCCAGTGCCTCGGCGTATGGTGAGGCTGAATGGGGCGAGGAAGGGGTCATCGCAGACCAGTCTAGGCAGCGCGGAACCGCTCGTCCGGCAATGTGCCGACAGGACTGGACATGGCACCCGCGCGACCACCTAGACTCGACTGACTGTAATCGCTTGCATCGGCCGCTGCGCCGGAAGGAGAACCGTGAGTTTCACTGCGCCCATCACGCTGCCAGGGCTCACCCTCGACCCGCAGTGGTATCGCCGTTCGGTGTTCTACGAGGTCATGGTGCGATCGTTCGTCGACAGCAACGGAGACGGGTCCGGCGACCTCGCAGGGCTCACCTCCAAGCTCGACTACCTGCAGTGGCTCGGAATCGACGCACTCTGGCTCCCGCCGTTCTTCCAGTCCCCGCTGCGCGACGGTGGATACGACGTGTCCGACTTCCGCGCGATCCTGCCCGAGTTCGGCACGATCGACGAGTTCCGCGACCTCGTCACCAAGGCGCACGAGCGCAACATGCGCATCATCATCGACCTGCCGATGAACCACACCTCGGATCAGCACGAGTGGTTCCAGCAGTCCCGCTCCGATCCTGAGGGCCCGTACGGCGACTTCTACGTCTGGAACGACACCGACGAGAAGTACCCGGACATCCGCATCATCTTCGTCGATACGGAAGACTCCAACTGGGCCTTCGACGAGGCGCGCCGCCAGTACTACTTCCACCGCTTCTTCTCGCACCAGCCCGACCTCAACTTCGAGAACCCCGCCGTGCACGACGCGATGTTCGAGATCGTCCGGTTCTGGCTCGACCTCGGCGTCGACGGTTTCCGGCTGGATGCGATCCCGTACCTCTACGAGTCCGACGAGGGCAACGGCGAGGGCGAGCCCAAGACACACGAGTTCATCAAGAAGCTCCGCGAGATGGTCGACCGCGAGTACCCCGGCCGCATGATGGTCGCCGAGGCGAACCAGTGGCCGCGCGAGGTCGCCGCCTTCTTCGGAACAGAGGACGAGCCGGAGTGCCACATGGCCTTCGACTTCCCCGTCATGCCCCGCATCTTCTACGCGCTGCGCTCGCAGCAGTCCGCCGAGTTGGTGCGGGTGCTGTCCGAGACGCTCGACGTACCCGACGGCTCCGCCTGGGGCGTCTTCCTCCGCAACCACGACGAGCTCACGCTCGAAATGGTGAGCGAGGAGTACCGGCAGGCGATGTACGGCTGGTACGCATACGACCCGCGGATGCGAGCCAACATCGGCATCCGCCGCCGGCTCGCCCCGCTGCTCGACAACTCGCGCGCCGAGCTCGAACTCGCGCACGCCCTGCTGTTCTCCCTGCCGGGCAGCCCGTTCCTCTACTACGGCGACGAGATCGGGATGGGCGACAACATCTGGCTGCCGGACCGCGACAGCTCGCGCACGCCCATGCAGTGGACGCCCGACCGCAACGCCGGGTTCTCCACGGCCGATCCGGGCAAGCTCTTCCTGCCCGTCGTGCAGTCGCTGGTCTACCACTACAACCAGGTCAACGTGGAGGCGCAGCTCGCCCAGTCGCGCTCGCTGCTGCACTGGATCCGCAACGTCATCCACGTGCGCAAGGCGCATCCGGTGTTCGGGCTCGGCACGATCAGGGTCCTGCAGACCAACCACGAGTCCGTGCTCGCGTTCGTGCGCTCCTACGAGGGCAGCGGCTCGCATTTCGGCGACCAGCCGGAGGACGTGCTCTGCGTGTTCTCGTTCGCGCACAACCCGGTCTCTGTCTCGCTGGAAGCGCCCGAGTTCGCCGGATCCACGCTGTACGACCTGTTTGGCGGCGCGGAGTTCCCGACCGTCGCGGAAGACGGCCGGTTCACGCTGACCCTCGGCACGCAGAACTTCTACTGGCTGCACGTCGAGCCGCGGCGCGGCTGAGGCCGGGCACCTGGGAGCTCGCCGCGCGCCTCCGCGGTTCGCCGTGTCGGTCCCTGGCCTGACGGTGGTCGCTCATACGCTGAATCCATGAGCGAGTGGCATCAGGAATTGGGCGTCTTCGATCTGGAGACCACCGGCATCGACGTGGAGACGGCGCGCATCGTCACCGCGCACGTCGGTCTCCTCGATCACACCGGCACGATCGTGCAGCGTCAGGACTGGCTGGTCGACCCCGGCGTCGAGATCCCGGCCGGCGCCACCGCCGTACACGGCATCACCACCGAGCACGCCAGCAGCAACGGGATGCACGCCGCCGTCGCCACCGCACAGATCGTGGAGGCACTCCGCGAGCTGTTCAGCCGCGGCGTCCCCGTGGTGGCGTACAACGCGCCGTACGACTTCACTCTGCTCGACCGCGAAGCGCGCCGCCACGGAGTCTCCCCGCTCGTCTCCCCCGGCCCGATCGTCGATCCGCTGGTCATCGACAAAGCGGTGGACAAGTACCGCAAGGGCAAGCGCACCCTCGAGGTCACCGCCACCTACTACGGCGTCGACCTCACCGACGCCCATGACGCCGGGGCGGACGCCGTCGCGGCCGGACGGGTCGCTCAGGCGCTCGCCCGCGTGCACACGGAGGCCCTCGCGTTCGAGGCGGCCGAACTGCACAGGATGCAGGTGGAGTGGTGCCGCGAGCAGGCGGCGGACTTCCAGGAGTACATGCGCCGCGTCCGCGACCCGCACTTCACGACATCGGGCGCCTGGCCGCTCCGCTAACGCCTGCATTTCTGGGGGTTGGCTTGGAATCTGCTGACCGGCTACCATAACGGCTATGAGCGATTCAAACCTCAACCCACAGCCTCTCCCTCCCCAACAGCCGCCGCAGCAGTCCTACCAGCCCGGCCCGGCCGCCCCCGGCTACAACACCATGGCGATCGTCGGCTTCATTCTGGCGTTCTTCATCAGCGTCGTCGGCGTCATCCTGGGCTTCGTCGCCCTGTCCCAGATCAAGCGCACCGGCGAGCAGGGCCGTGGCCTGGCCATCGCCGCCATCATCATCGGCTTCGCCGAGATCGTCCTCGGCATCATCTTCTCGATCATCTTCGTCGCCCTCATCGCCTCCACGGCGAACACCTACAACGGCTGATCACCCACACGAAAAAGAAGGCCCCGACCGTAACGGTCGGGGCCTTCTTCGTGGCGTGTGACTACTTGCCGAAGTTCTTGTAGCGCGAGTTGAACTTCTCGACGCGACCGGCCGAGTCCATGATGCGCTGCTTGCCCGTGTAGAACGGGTGCGACTCGGAGGAGATCTCGACGTCGATCACGGGGTAAACGGTGCCGTCTTCCCACTCGATCGTCTTCTCGCTCGTCACGGTCGAGCGGGTCAGGAACACCGCACCCGAGGCCAGGTCGCGGAAAACGACGGGAGCGTAGTCGGGGTGGATGTCAGTCTTCATCAGGACTTCCTTGTTGCGTAGTGATTGTCGGTTGAGGCCTGAGCGTCGACGTCAGTGCGACGAGCCCAGCGCGGAAAGTATGTCGGCTGGTGGGCCAGCTATCGAGTTTAGCAGATGTTCAGTCGGCGCTGCCGCGACGCGCGCGGACCGCGTAGCGGCCATCCTGTTCGGTGAGGTCCACGTCTACCCCGAAGGTCTCGCTGAGACGTTCGGCGGTGATGACCTCGTCCAGGGTGCCCTGGGCGGCGATGCGCCCGTCTGCCAGCAGCAGCGCCCTGTTGAAGCCGAGCGGGATCTCTTCGACGTGGTGGGTCACCATGACGATCGCGGGCGAGTTGGGGTCGCTCGCGTAGCCGCCGAGGAGCTGCAGCAGCTCCTCACGTCCGCCGAGATCGAGGCTCGCGGCCGGCTCGTCGAGCAGCAGGATCTCCGGGTCCGTCATCACGGAACGCGCGATCTGGACGCGCTTCTGCTCCCCATCGCTCAGGTTGCCGAAGGTGCGGTCGGCGAGGTGGTCGAGGTTCCACTCTCCGAGAACGCGACGGGCGCGCCTCTCGTCGATCTCCTCGTACTCCTCGTGCCAGCGGCCGGTCACCGCGTATGCCGCAGTCATCACGACGTCGAGCACGGTCTCGGTGCGCGGGATGCGCCTGGCCAGCGCGCTGGAGGCGAAACCGAGGCGCGGACGCAGCTCGGACAGGTCGCTGTGACCGATCGCCTCCCCGAGCACCTCGGCGTCGCCGGAGGTGGGGTGGAGTGCCGCTGCCGCGATCTGCAGGAGCGTGGTTTTACCCGCGCCGTTCGGCCCGAGGACCACCCAGCGTTCGTCGGGCTCCACCGTCCAGTTCACCGAGTCGAGAACCGTATTCCCGTCGCGGACAACGGACACATCATGGAGCTGGAGAACGCTGGACATAGCCTCTAGCCTAGCGGCGACGTCAGGCCACGACGGACCGGTAGAGCTCCCGTGTCTGCTCCGCGATGGACTCCCAGCTGAACGCCGTCTCCGCCCGCAGCCGGCCCGCTGCGCCCATCAGAGCCGCACGCTCCGGATCGGATACCACCGCGGTCAGCGCGGCGGCCAGGTCGGCCACGAACGCGTCGGGGTCGGTCGGCGTGCCCGTGCCGTCCGTCGCCTGCTCGATCGGCACGAGACGGCCGGTGACGCCGTCGACGATCACCTCCGGGATGCCGCCGGTCGCCGTGCCGACGACCGGCAGGCCGCACGCCATCGCCTCCAGGTTCACGATCCCGAGCGGCTCGTAGATCGACGGGCAGACGAAGACCGTTGAGGCGGTCAGCGCCACCCGTAGCTCCTCCTGCGACAGCAGCCTGTCGATCCAGACGACGCCGTCGCGCTCCTCCTGAAGCTGCTCGACGCCGCGCGTGACCTCCGCCATGATCTCCGGCGTGTCCGGTGCTCCAGCGCACAGGATGATCTGGACCTCGGCCGGCAGGAGCCTGGCGGCGCGCAGCAGGTACGGCAGGCCTTTCTGCCTGGTGATCCTGCCGACGAAGACGACGGCGGGCCGGTCGGGGTCGATGCCGAGGGCACGCGCCCGCTCCGCATCGTCGAGCGGCTTCCACCTGTCGAGGTCGATGCCGTTGTAGACGACGGTCACGCGCTCCGGATCGAGCGACGGGTACGCGGCGAGGATGTCGCGCCGCATCCCCTCACTGACGGCGATGACGCGATCGGCGCCCTCGAACGCCGTCCTCTCGATCCAGCTCGACACGCGATATCCGCCGCCGAGCTGTTCGGCCTTCCACGGCCGCAGCGGTTCCAGACTGTGCGCCGTGACGATGTGCGGGACGCCGTGCAGCAGCTTCGCGACGTGGCCTGCGCCGTTGGCATACCAGGTGTGCGAGTGCACCAGGTCGGCCCCGCCGCAGTCCTGAGCCATCTGCAGATCGACGCCGAGCGTGCTGATCGAGGCATTCGCACCGTCGAGCTCATGCGGAACGCGGTATGCGTGCACATCCGTCTCGTCGCGCGGCGCGCCGAAGCAGCGCACCTGCACCTCGGTGTCCGTGCGCAGTGCGCGGACCAGTTCGGTCACGTGCACTCCAGCCCCGCCATAGATGTCCGGCGGGTATTCCCGGGTCAGAAGATCAACGCGCATGTCGAGAACGCTAGTACAGGTCGCATGTTGCCTCTACTGTGGTGGCATGGCAGGCAAGAAGATCTTCGGCATTGTTCTCGCGGGTGGCGAAGGGAAGCGGCTGATGCCGTTGACGGCCGACCGCGCGAAGCCGGCCGTCCCGTTCGGCGGACAGTACAGACTCATCGACTTCGCACTCTCGAACCTCATCAATTCGCAGTTGCGCCAGATCGTCGTCCTGACCCAGTACAAGTCCCACAGCCTCGACCGCCACGTGTCGCAGACCTGGCGGCTCGACGGAATGCTCAATTCGTACATCGCGTCTGTTCCCGCCCAGCAGCGGCTCGGAAAACGCTGGTTCAGCGGCTCGGCCGACGCGATCCTGCAGAGCCTCAACCTGCTGCGCGACGAGAAGCCGGACATCGTGGTCGTGGTCGGTGCCGACCACGTCTACCGGATGGACTTCGGCCAGATGATCGAGGCGCACATCGCCTCCGGCGCTCCCGCCTCGGTCGCCGCGATCCGTCAGCCGATCGGGCTGGCCGACCAGTTCGGCGTCATCGAAGTCGATCCGGCCCGCCCCGACCGCATCGGCGCGTTCCGCGAGAAGCCGAGCGACCCCATCGGCCTGCCGGACTCGCCGGACGAGGTGCTCGCCTCCATGGGCAACTACGTCTTCGACGCC
Organism: Leifsonia sp. McL0627; assembly: GCF_058244615.1. Taxonomy (NCBI): domain Bacteria; kingdom Bacillati; phylum Actinomycetota; class Actinomycetes; order Micrococcales; family Microbacteriaceae; genus Leifsonia; species Leifsonia sp. McL0627. The sequence goes on along the minus strand of NZ_JBZCGM010000003.1, from coordinate 1,078,026 downwards.
GACGCTCTGATCGACGCCGTGGTGCGCGACGGCGACCGGCCTGACTCCAATCACGACATGGGCGGAGACATCATCCCCGACTTCGTGGCGCGCGACGAGGCGGCCGTCTACGACTTCAACCGTAACGACGTTCCAGGATCGACCGATCGCGATCGGTACTACTGGCGGGATGTGGGAACGATCGACTCGTTCTTCGAGGCCCACCAGGACCTGATCTCCGCGCTGCCGGTCTTCAACCTCTACAACAGGGAGTGGCCGATCTTCAGCCAGGTGCTCAACTCTCCCCCGGCGAAGATCGTCCGCGACGGTCGCGGGGCGCTCGGCACGACCATCGACTCGATCGTGTCGCTCGGCTCCGTGATCTCCGGCGCCCACCTGGAGCGCAGTGTTCTCGGCCCGTGGGCGACGGTGGACTCCGGCGCCAAGGTGGTCGATTCCGTCGTCTTCGAGCGCGCCGTGATCGGCGCGAACGCCTTCGTCGGCCGTGCCATCCTGGACAAAGACGTGGTGGTGGCGCAGGGCTCCTCCATCGGCGTCGACCCCGAGCGCGACCGCGCACGCGGTTTCACCGTGACGGATTCCGGCCTGACCGTGGTCGGCAAGGGAGTGCACGTCGTTCCATGACCGGCAGTGACAGCAGCGGAACGTCCCCAGTTCCCGCACCGCGTTTCCTCGTCGTCCTCGACGCCGACTCCACCCTCATCCATGACGAGGTCATCGAGCTGCTGGCCGAGGAGGCCGGCGCTCGCGCCGAAGTCGCGGAGGTCACAGAGCGCGCCATGCGCGGCGAGCTCGACTTCGCGCAGAGCCTGCGCGAGCGGGTGAAGACCCTGGAGGGGCTTCCCTCCACCGTCTTCTCCCGCGTCGGTGAGCGCATCACCGTGACCGACGGCGTTCCTGAGTTGATCGCGGGCGTTCAGGCGGCCGGCGGAGTGGTCGGCGTCGTCTCCGGCGGCTTCCACGAGACACTCGACCCGCTGGGCGAACGGCTCGGCCTCGACCGCTGGAGGGCCAACCGGCTCGAGGTGGTCGACGGCGTCCTCACCGGCGCCGTCGTCGGCGGCGTGGTGGATGCGGAGGCCAAGGCGTCCGCGCTCCGCGAGTGGGCGGAGCAGGCGGGCATCCCGCTGGCTCAGACGGTCGCGATCGGCGACGGCGCGAACGACCTGCGGATGATGGACGTCGCCGGCCTCTCCGTGGCGTTCAACGCGAAGCCGACCGTGCGGGCGCAGGCCGATGTCGTGATCGACCGTCAGGATCTGTCGCAGGTGCTTCCGCTGCTCGGTCTGCGCGGCTGATCTTCGCGCGGTGCCTGGCGCGCCTGGTCGGAACGGCGATCAGCGCCAGCAGCGCGAGGAACCCCAGCAGCAGCCACGGGCTCCGGATGCTCGCCATCGCCGCGCCGACGCCCGGCACAGACCACACCAGCCGCTGAGCGCCCGCCGTCACGTCGTACGGCGTGGCGTCGTCCGCCTTGTTCGCGTCTCCGCGCAGCGTAGCCAGCCGCAGGTTCCCCTGCTGCGTCACAGCGACGACGCGGTGGGTGACGAGCTTGCCGTCCCCGGCCCGCGGCGCGCTGACGACATCGCCCACCCGGATGTCCGCGGCCGAGACCGGGACCGTCAGCGCGAGCGACCCGGCCGGGATGCCCGGCGCCATCGAGCCCGTTTGGAAGATGATCGGTCGCACGCCGGTCAGGAACGCGACGGCCCCCACCACCACGCACAGCAAGCCGAGGACGGCCGCAATGTTCAGGGTGATCCGCGCCATCGGTCGGATCGGTCGTGGCGCGCTCACGGCCACCGCTCGATGAGGACGGGAAAACTGAACGTGTCGCGCTGAGCCGTATCGTGCGTGCCGAGCTGTCCAGCACTGTTGGACCCGGCGGCTGAGTATGACCCGTCGGTCCCGACGAAGAGCGCGTGCGCATTCCCCTCCGCGAGGTCTTCGACGTGTGCGCCGGGCGGCAGGGTCACCAGGGTCGGCTCCGCCCGGTCGACGGTGTCGCCGAGGCCGAGCTGGCCAGAGCTGTTCAGGCCCCACGAATAGAGCTCGAGCTGGTCGTTCCAGACGAAGAACGAGCTGGCGCCGCTGACGGGCATGCTCACCGCGGCCCCGCGCACGGTGACGCCGCTGAGTTCCGACTCGTACGACAGGGCGAACGTGCTCGCCCCGGAGAACAACCGGCCGTCCGCCGTCCACGCGAAGAGGAACGAGTTCCCGGCGTTGAGGCCGACGACCGGCGAGTCTGCGGGGAGCCCGGTGAAGGTGTCTCCGGTCTCCGCGTTGTAGAACGAGCCCCAACCGACGTCGCTCGTGCCACCATCGACCACGGCAGCGGCGAAGAACCGCCCGGCGACGGCGCGTTGCACGGCGCGCGTGTCGATCCCCTGCGCTGTGACCGGCGCCGGGGTGAGCAGGTTGCCCGTTCCGGCCCGGCCGAGTCGCCCTCCGCAGTTGTTCCCCCAGGAGTACAGGCGACCGTCCGCCGTCCAGGCGAGGAAGAAGAACCCGCCGGCCGACACCCCGATCACACCCTGACCGGACAGCTCGGGCACGACGCCCGGTGTCGGCCCACTCGGGCTCACGTCGGAGTTGCCCCAGGTGTACACGTCGCCGGTCGTACTGAGCGCTATCGACATGTTGATGCCGGCCGAGGCACTGGCGATCGACACACCCGGTGAGAACGGCACCCGTGTCGGCGACGACCGCGACACGGTGTCGCCCAGCCCGAGCTGCCCGCGGTCGTTCGCGCCCCAGGCGTAGAGCCTGCCGTCCGATGTCCAGCCCATCGAGTAGTCGTCGCCCGCCTCGCCGCCGGTGAAGTCGAGCGGCACCGCGGCCGCGCTGGCGAAACCGGTCTGCACAGCCCCGCTGTCTGTCAATGCGGCGCTCGACGCCGGAACGGCAGCGAGCAGCAGCACGAGCCCGAGAACCATGGCCAGGCAGAGCCGGAGGCGCGACACCATCATGCGCGCGGCACCCCGACATCCCTGCGAATGTACCGTCGCGACCACCCGCGCCGGGCGACGACCGCCCGCACGACCACCCCGAGCACGCAGAGCCCGACCGCGAGCAGGAGCACCCCCGACGCGTCGATGCCGGTGCTCGGCAGCCGCGGCGGCGTTCCGGCGATGATCGGCGGCGACACCAGCGTGCCGCCGCACTCCTCGGAGGTCAACTGCGTCGCCGTGAAGAACAGCGTGGCCGTGCCGCTCTGCGACTGGTACTCGTTGCCCGCTGCTGAGGGGAACCTGGCGTGCACGTGCACGATGGCCGTCGCGTCCGCCGCCAGGGCGTCCTCGACGCCCGGGCACGTCCCGGCTTCGCCGTTCTGCTGGGTCAGGTCGAACGACACGACGAGGGGATGAGCGCCCTGGAACAGCGCGCCGTCTCGCGTCACCTGACTGCTCAGCTCGACCGGGTACGGCGCCGCATTAGTCACCGTCACCGTCTTGTCGACCACGTCGCCCGGCTTCAGATCGGTGAACGTCAGCCCGGGAGGGTCGGAGATCAGCGACGACCGCGTGATGGACGCGTCCAGCAGCATCGTGCATCCCATCGTCGTGTCAGCTCGCCGTGCGCGCTAGGCCTGCGTGGCGGTGAACGGGAACACCACCTGGATGCTCTGGCCGGCCACGTCGACCGTCGCCGCCGGGTCGAGCGTCACCTTCAGATGAAGCGTCCGTCCGTTCGCCGACCCGCCGGAGGAGATGTCGAGAGCCGAGAAGGCCGCAGCAGTCAGCGGACCGCTGTAGAGGGTCGTCGGCGTGGCCGGGACGGTCGTATCCGTGATGACGATGGACAGGCTGTCCTGCAGTTCGGACGCCGGGGACACTGCGGTGTTCGTGATCTGCGGGTCCGCCAGGGCGACGTCCGCGTTGACCGTGCCCGAGTTGAAGACCTGCAGGTCGCGCGAGACGGTGTCGCCGGGGGCGAGGTTGTCGAAGCCGGCACTGAAGTCGACCAGGTAGTTGCTGGGGTTGCCGTCCTGATCGTCGTCGAACTTCAGGTCGAGCGAGCCGGAGGTGAACGTGGTCTGCACGTTTCCCGTGTCTGTGAACGCCGCCAGCGTCATGCCGACGGCTGCCGTCAGCACGATGCCCGCCGCCGCCAGGACCTTGATCCTCGGCGTGAGTGTCTTCGCCATTGTTGCCACCTCCCGATTGAGCGCTGGTGCGCTGCACGGGATGTGGAGTCTCCGGCGAGCCTCACGCCGTCCACGTCCCGATTGGCGCAAACCTATCGAGACGCGGAGCGACTGAGCTACCTAAATTGACATTTGTATATCAAAATACTGAAATGCAATCAGTGGCCCATGCCCAGGCCGCCGTCCACCGGGATGACAGCACCGGAGATGTAGCCGGCGTCGTCCCCGGCGACCCAGGCGACGACCTTCGCGACCTCGGCCGCCGTGGCGAACCGTGCGGCCGGGATGTTGCGCTTGTACTCGGCCTGCTGCGTCTCCGGCAGCGCGGCCGTCATGTCGGTCTCGATGAAACCGGGCGAGACGACGTTCGCCGTGATCCCCCGCGCCCCAAGCTCCCTCGTGATCGAACGCGCCATACCGACGAGCCCGGCCTTGGACGCCGCGTAGTTGACCTGTCCGGCGCTGCCGTAGAGGCCGACGACGCTCGAGATGAAAACGATCCGCCCGAACCTGGCCTTCAGCATCCCCTTGGAGGCGCGCTTGACGATTCGGAACGACCCACCGAGGTTCGTGTCGACGACCGTGTCGAAGTCCTCGTCCGTCATGCGCATCAGGAGGGTGTCGCGCGTGATGCCCGCGTTCGCGACGACGACCTCCACCGGGCCGAGCTTCTGCTCGATCTCCGCGAACGCCGCATCCACCGCCGCGCTGTCCGTCACGTCCGCCCGCACAGTGAGCGCCCCCTCCGGACCTTCGCCGGACCGCGCGGTCACGGCGACCCTGTGCCCCTGAGCCAGGAACTCCTCCGCGATGGCGAAGCCGATTCCGCGGTTTCCTCCGGTGACGAGCACGGTGCGCTGGGTAGACATGCATTTTCCTCTCAATAGAAACGCTCACCAGTTTATGGACGTAGTCTTGATCCAACGCACATGAAGCACCCACAACAGTCGATCACGAATCTTCCGCTCTCACCCGACGAAGAGCGACGACACCGGATGATCAAGTATTCGGTCGCCATGGGAATCCGTGTGCTCTGCATCTTCGCGCTGCTGTTCGTGCCGGGCTGGTGGGCGATCATCCCGATCATCGGCGCCATCTTCCTGCCGTACTTCGCGGTCGTCGTCGCGAACGTCTCCACCGACCCGCGTCGAGCGGAAGTTCAGCGTCCGGGGAATATCCTTCCCATGGGCCCTCCCCCGCCCTCTGGGGGCCCGGACGAGACGAAAGGCGCGGACGAGTGATCGGCTTCGGCGAACCGGAACCCCTGACCTGTTCCCGCGCAGGCTGCCGTGAGCAGGCATCGTGGCGCATCGAGTGGCGCAACCCGAAGATCCACACGGAGGACCGCGTGAAAGTCTGGCTCGCGTGCGCTGAGCACATCGACTTCCTGAGAGAGTTCCTGGGAGCGAGGGACTTCCCGCTGAGCGTGCATCCCGTGTCGGAGAGGACGACCGCGTGAGCGGCGGCACCACCGGAGGCGCGGACGACGACGCACGCGGAAGCTGGCGGTTCGCGTTCTCCCGTCGCTGGCTCGGCTACCTGGCGTTCGCCGTCGTGTTCGCCATCGCCTGCGGCGGACTGTCCGCCTGGCAGCTCGCACGCAGCAAAGAGGCCGCCGCCGCCAACGCGCTCATCTCGCAGAACTTCTACTCGAAGCCGGTTCCGCTCACCGACGAGTTGTCCAGCCTCACGGCGTACGCGCCGAAACAGGAGTGGACCAGGGTGCAGGTGACCGGCACATACGAGAAGGGCCAGGAACTCCTCGCCCGCAACCGCCCGTTCAACGGCAGCCCGGGCTTCGAGGTGCTCACGCCGCTTCGCACAGCGGACGGCTCCCTGTTCATCATCGACCGCGGCTGGGTGCCGACGGGCAACACCACGGATGCGCCGGACAGCGTCCCGGCCGCACCGTCGGGGACCGTCACGGTCGTCGCCCGCCTGAAAGCCAGCGAGCCGTCCATCCCAGGACGCACAGCGACCGGCCGTCAGGTAGGCACCATCCAGCTCTCCGTCGTGAAGTCGAAACTCGACAGCGACAACGTGTACACCGGCGCATACGGTCTGCTCGACTCGCAGAAGCCGTCCCCCGCGTCCGCCCCGACCCCCACCGTCACCGACCCGCCGACCCAAGATGAGGGCCTGCACTGGTCGTACATGATCCAGTGGATCATCTTCGCGCTGATCGGGTTCTTCGGCCTCGGCTACGCCCTCCTGACGGAATACCGCAAGCGCAACGAGCACACAGCCGAAGAGCAGGCCAAGGCCGCAGAGCGTCAGCGCCGGCGCGCGTTGAAGCGCACCGACGCCGACGTCGAGGATGAGCTGATCGACGCCAACGGCTGATCGCCCCCGGGCTCATCCGCGCCGAGCGCATTACCGCTACGCGAGCGAGATGAGCTCCAGGTAGTCCTTGTTCCAGTGGTCCTCGACGCCGTCCGGCAGGATGAGGACGCGCTCGGGGTTCAGGGCCTCGACAGCGCCCTCGTCGTGGCTGACCAGGACGACGGCACCCTCGTAGTGCGCCAGCGCATCCAGGATCTCCTCGCGGCTGGCGGGGTCGAGGTTGTTCGTCGGCTCGTCGAGCAGCAGCACGTTGGCGCCGGAGACGACGATCATCGCGAGCGCGAGACGGGTCTTCTCTCCACCGGAGAGCACCCCGGCCGGCTTGTGCGAGTCGTCGCCGGTGAACAGGAACGAGCCGAGCACACGGCGCGCTTCCGTCTCGGCGAGGTCGGGGGTGGCCGACATCATGTTCTGCAGCACGGAGCGCTCGACGTCGATCGTCTCGTGCTCCTGCGCGTAGTAGCCGATGCGGAGACCATGACCGGGTTCCACCTGGCCGGTGTCCGGCTTGTCGACGCCCGCGAGCATCCGGAGCAGGGTGGTCTTACCCGCACCGTTCAGTCCGAGGACGACCACCTTGGAGCCGCGGTCGATCGCGAGGTCGACGGCGGTGAAGATCTCCAGGGAGCCATAGCTCTTCGAGAGGTCGCTCGCCTGCAGCGGCGTGCGGCCGCAGGGAGCGGGGGTCGGGAAGCGCAGCTTCGCGACGCGGTCGACGGCGCGCACGTCTTCAAGGCCCGCCAGCAGCTTCTCGGCGCGAGCGACCATCTGGTGCGCGGCGGCGGCCTTGCTCGCCTTCGCGCCGAACTTGGCCGCCTGCAACTGCAGGACGCCCGCCTTCTTCTCCGCGTTGGCGCGCTCCTTCTTACGGCGCTCCTCGTCGGCGGCGCGCTGGCGCTGGTAGTGCTTCCAGCCCATGTTGTAGATGTCGATGGCCTGACGGTTCGCATCCAGGTAGAAGACGCGGTTGACGGTCTCCCCCACCAGCTCCACGTCGTGCGAGATCACGATGAAGCCGCCGGTGTAGTTCTTGAGGAACTCGCGCAGCCAGATCACCGAGTCGGCGTCGAGGTGGTTGGTCGGCTCGTCGAGGATCATCGTGCGTGCGTCCGAGAACAGGATGCGCGCCAGCTCGATACGACGACGCTGACCGCCGGAGAGCGTCTTCAACTGCTGGTCCAGGATGCGGTCCGGCAGGTTCAGGTTGCTCGCGATCGACGCGGCCTCCGCCTCGGCCGCGTACCCGCCGAGCATGTGGAAGCGTTCCTCCAGCGTGCCGTACTTCTTCATGGCGGCGGCGGACACCTTCTCGTCCGTGCTCGCCATGTCGTGGGTGGCCTGCTGCATACCGAGCACGATCGAGCCAAGGCCGCGGGCATCCAGGATGCGGGTGCGGGCGAGGTCTTCGAGGTTGCCGGAGCGCGGGTCCTGCGGCAGGTAGCCCAGCTCCTCCGTGCGATCGACCTTGCCGCCATTCGGCAGCAGGTCGCCGGCCAGCACCTTGGTGAGGGTGGTCTTCCCTGCTCCGTTGCGGCCGACGAGACCGATCTTGTCGCCGGGCGCGACACGGAAGCTCACGTTCTCCATGAGCAACCGGGCTCCGACTCGGAGCTCGAGGTCTTGCACGGCAAGCACAGTCAATCCATTCGTTCGTGGTCACACGAGTGGTCCCGAATTGCCGTGCGAGCCGAAGCTCGCGCGGCAATTCGGGACCACTCTCTTGTGTGTTGGTAGATCCGGGGTGTGGCGGGGTGGAGCTAGATGGCGAAGCCGAGGGCTCGCATCATGTCGCGGCCGTCGTCGGTGATCCGGTCGGGACCCCACGGCGGCATCCACACCCAGTTGATGCGGAAGGCCTCGACGATGCCGTCCAGGCTCTCGGCGGTCTGCTCTTCGAGCACGTCGGTGAGGGGGCAGCCTGCGCTGGTCAGCGTCATCGAGATGATGAGCGCGTTGTTCTCGTCGTCCCAGGCCAGGTCGTAGATGAGGCCGAGGTCGACGACGTTGATCCCGAGCTCGGGATCCATGACGTTCTTCAGTGCCTCCTCGACCTGGTCGAAGAGCGCGGGGCTCAGGGTGGCGGGCATGACTGAAGCCTACGCCTCTGTCAGCTCGGCGGCGTCGGCCTTGGCCGGCTCCGGAGCGTCCACGTAACGGTCGTAGCCCTCTTCTTCGAGCCGGTCGGCCAGCTCGGGGCCGCCCTGCTCTGCCACGCGGCCTGCGACGAACACGTGCACGAAGTCCGGCTTGATGTAGCGGAGGATGCGCGTGTAGTGCGTGATGAGGAGGATGCCGAGGCCGGTGTTCTCCTTGGCGCGGTTCACGCCCTCCGAGACGATCTTGAGCGCGTCGACGTCGAGACCGGAGTCGGTCTCGTCGAGCACGGCGAACGTGGGCTTGAGAAGCTCGAGCTGCAGGATCTCGTTGCGCTTCTTCTCTCCACCGGAGAAGCCCTCGTTGACGTTGCGCTCTGCGAAGGACGAGTCCATGCGGAGCTTGCCCATCGACTCGCGGACATCCTTGACCCAGCTGCGGATCGACGGAGCCTCTCCGTCGATCGCGGTCTTGGCGGTGCGCAGGAAGTTGGTGTTGGTCACACCGGGGATCTCGACCGGGTACTGCATGGCGAGGAACAGGCCGGCGCGGGCGCGCTCGTCGACGGTCATCGCCAGCACGTCGGCGCCGTCGAGCGTGATCGTGCCCTGGGTGACGGTGTACTTCGGGTGCCCGGCGATCGTGTAGGCGAGAGTGGACTTGCCCGAGCCGTTCGGGCCCATGATCGCGTGGATCTCGCCCTCGCGGATGGTCAAGTCGACGCCGTTCAGGATGGGCTTGGTGCCCTGCTCCGTCTCGACGGTGACGTGCAGGTCGCGGATCTCAAGGACTGACATGGACTAAATCTCTTTCGTTGCGTTCGGGTCGAGGTAGACGTCTCCGTCGATGAGCTCGACCTGGTAGACGGGGACCGGCTCGTACGCCGGTAGGTTCAGGGGCTTGCCGGTGAGGAGGGAGAACTGCGAGCCGTGCGCCCAGCACTCCAGCGTCTCGCCCTCGATGAAACCCTCCGACAGCGAGATCTCGCCGTGCGTGCAGGTGTCACCGATGGCGTGGATGTCTCCTGCCGAGTCTTTGACGAGGGCGATCGGCGTGCCGTCGACGACGACGCGGGTGGCCTGGTCGACCACCAGCTCGTCGGCGGAGCAGACGCGCGTGCCCATCAGCTCCCCACCGTGACGGCGGACTCGAGCTCGGCCTCGATGGCGGCCTGCAGACGCTCCTGGAGCGCCGGCGAACCGATCTGCTGCACGATCTCGCCGAGGAAGCCGCGGACGACGAGGCGACGAGCCTCCTCCTCCGTGATCCCTCGGGACTGCAGGTAGAACAGCTGCTCGTCGTCGAACCGGCCTGTGGCGCTGGCGTGGCCGGCGCCGACGATGTCGCCGGTCTCGATCTCGAGGTTCGGGACCGAGTCGGCGCGAGCGCCGTCGGTGAGGACGAGGTTGCGGTTCTGCTCGTAGGTGTCTGTGCCGACGGCCTTCGGCCCGATCAGCACGTCGCCGATCCAGACCGTGCGAGCGCCGTCGCCCTGCAGAGCGCCCTTGTACGTGACGCGGCTGCGGGTGGCCGGTGCGTCATGGAAGACGTACACCTGCTGTTCGAGGTGCTGGCCGGCATCGGCGAAGTATGCGCCGAACAGTTCGGCGTCGGCCCGCTCGCCGGCGAGGTGCGCGGACGGGTTCAGTCGGACGACACTTCCTCCGAGCGTGACGGCGACGTGCTTGAGCAGCGCATCCTGGCCGATGCTGGCGAAGTGGGTGGCGACGTGGAGTGCGTCGTCGTCCCACTCCTGCACGGTGACGACCGTGAGGTGCGCGCCCTCGCCGAGCAGGAACTCGACGTTCTCGGTGAGACGCGCGGCCCCGCTGTTCTGCAGGATGACCGTCGCCCGGCTGTGCGGCGCGGCCTCGACGATGGTGTGCGCCGCGCGGGGCGCGCTGCCGAGAGCCGACCTGGTGAGCGTGAACTCTGCGCCCTCGTCTCCGCTGACGGAGATGAGGAGCGCCTGCTCGAAGGTGCTCCACGCGTTCGCGGACGCGCGGTCCTCCGGCGTGCCTGCGCTGCCGATGCGGGCGTCGTCACGACCGACCCACGCGGTGCTGACACCGGAGGCGACGTTCGCGTCGAACACGTACGGCGCGCCGTCCAGCTCGCCGGAGATGAGCTCGGCGAGACGGGCGACGGGAGTGTGCTTCCAGACGGCCTCGCGGCCGGTGACATCCGGGAACTCGGAGACGACGGTGGACTTGAAACGGTCGGAGCGGGTCTGCACGGGCACAGCGCTGCGCATGTGCTTCGGCGCTGCCGTTCCCTCGGTTTCGATGGTCTTCGGGGTGGCGGTGGTCATTTAGCCGACAGAGCCTTCCATGCCCATCTCGATGAGCTTGTTGAGTTCGAGTGCGTATTCCATCGGGAGTTCCCGCGCGATCGGCTCGATGAAGCCGCGCACGATCATGGCCATGGCCTCGTCTTCCGGCATTCCGCGCGACATCAGGTAGAAGAGCTGCTCCTCGCTGACCCGCGAGACGGTCGCCTCGTGGCCGAGCTGGACGTCGTCCACCCGGATGTCGATCGCCGGGTAGGTGTCCGACCGGGAGATGGAGTCGACGAGCAGAGCGTCGCAGCGCACGGTGTTGGCCGCGTGGTGCGCGTTCGCATCCACCCTGACCTCACCACGGTAACCGGCGCGACCACCGCCGCGCGCGATCGACTTGGAGACGATCGACGACTGCGTGTACGGCGCCATGTGGATCATCTTCGCGCCGGCGTCCTGGTGCTGGCCGGGGCCGGCGAACGCGACGGAGAGGGTCTCGCCCTTGGCGTGCTCCCCCATCAGGTAGATCGACGGGTACTTCATCGTCACCTTGGAGCCGATGTTGCCGTCGATCCACTCCATCGTCGCGCCCTCGGCGGCCGTGGCGCGCTTGGTGACGAGGTTGTAGACGTTGTTGGACCAGTTCTGGATGGTCGTGTACCGGACGCGGGCGTTCTTCTTGACGATGATCTCGACCACGGCGGAGTGCAGGGAGTCCGACTTGTAGATCGGGGCGGTGCAGCCCTCGATGTAGTGGACGTAGCTATCCTCGTCCGCGATGATCAGGGTGCGCTCGAACTGCCCCATGTTCTCGGTGTTGATGCGGAAGTACGCCTGCAGCGGGATCTCGACGTGGACGCCCTTCGGGACGTAGACGAACGATCCGCCAGACCACACAGCGGTGTTCAGCGCGGCGAACTTGTTGTCGCCGGCCGGGATGACCGTTCCGAAGTACTCCTGGAAGATCTCCGGGTGCTGCTTCAGCGCAGTGTCGGTGTCGAGGAAGATGACGCCCTGCTGCTCCAGATCCTCACGGATCTGGTGGTAGACGACCTCCGACTCGTACTGGGCGGCGACGCCGGCGACGAGGCGCTGACGCTCCGCCTCCGGGATGCCGAGCTTCTCGTACGTGTTGCGGATGTCTTCCGGAAGGTCTTCCCAGGACTGGGCCTGCTTCTCGGTGGACCGCACGAAGTACTTGATGTTGTCGAAGTCGATCTCGGAGAGATCGGCGCCCCAGGTGGGCATCGGCTTGCGCTCGAAGAGCTGCAGCGCCTTGAGGCGACGCTCGCGCATCCACTCCGGCTCGTTCTTGAGCGCGGAGATATCGGTCACCACCTCAGGCGAGATCCCTCGACGCGCGGACTGCCCTGCCGCGTCGGAGTCGGCCCAGCCGAACTCGTACTGCCCAAGGCTGTCGAGTTCGGGGCGGTCGATCAGGATGTCTGACATATCTACCTCGTTTCCTTCCACTCGTAACCGGCTATCATTCCGGCTCATTCCCTCGTACTGGTCGAATACACGACCTGCACAGCGTCCTGATTGTGCGGGTGGCTGGTGTGCGTACCTAAACTGTTCGGAGACTCGGGCTCCATCGCCCCGGCTGCAATTGCAGGCACGCGCATCGGGCGCGTTTCTCGAACCCACCAATTCTACAGGTGCAGACCGGTAATAGTAGAGACGCGCCTGCGCGTTGCCCGAGTATCCGAACCAGAAGCAAGGAAATCAGACCCAGAATGAAGCGCATCATCGCCTGGCTGCCCGACCGTGTCGACGTCCGGCTGAAGGTCATCGGGTGGATCTACCTCGTCGGGCAGATCGTTCTGGTGGGCACTGGAGGGCTCGTCCGGCTCACGTCGAGCGGCCTCGGCTGCCCCACCTGGCCGAAGTGCACGGCCGATTCGCTGGTCAACACGCCGGAGATGGGCATCCACGGCGTGATCGAGTTCGGCAACCGGCTGCTGGGCGTGCTGCTCGGGATCATCGCCATCGTCGCGTTCATCGCGATCCTGCGACTCCGCAAAGAACGCAAGGACCTGTTCTGGCTCACCCTGCTCGCCGGGCTCGGCATCCCCGCCCAAGCGGTCATCGGCGGCCTCAGCGTGCTCACCGACCTGAACCCGTACGTCGTCGGCTTCCACTTCGTCGTCTCGATCGCGCTCGTCGCCCTCTGCACCGCGTTCGTGTTCCGCCTGTACGCGACACCGGGACCCCGGATGCGCGCGGTGCCCCGCTGGTTCGCCATCACCACGCACATCACGAGCTTCGTCGTCGCCGTCACGATCATCGTCGGCATCCTCACCACGGGGTCGGGACCGCACGCGGGAGACGCCAAAGCGCCGCGCAACGGCCTGAACCCGGAGATCCTGCAGCACGTCCACTCGATCCCGGCCTACCTCACCTTCGCACTGACCCTCGTACTCGTCATCGCGTCACTGCGCATCAGGACGACACGTGTGCACCGGTTCACGATGTACCTGCTCGCGGTCGAGGTGCTCCAGATCGCCGTCGGACTGATCCAGGCGAACACCGGGTTGCCCGGCATCCTGGTCGGCATCCATATGATGCTCGCGGCCACGCTCGCCTCCGCAATGACGGCCGTAGTCCTCTCGCTCAAGGCGCCCGTCACCGAGGCGAACCCCGCAGACGCGTTGTCAGTCGAGCGCGGCGCCGCCGTCGCCTGACGGCCCGGTCGGGACGCCGACGATCTGCGAAAGTCTTCAAGAGTACTGGAACCGCCGCGCCGTGATGCCTGACGATGTCATGTGTAAGATATTAATGTGGTGTACAGAGAACGGGTCAGCTCCGACCCGCCAAGGGTTCGGGTCGCTCGACTGATGTCGCAGGCGCCTGGCGCCTCGCGAGCAGTTCGACGAGCGGTGAGCGCAGCCCTGCTCGGCGCCGTTCTGATCACGGGTCTGGCGGCTTGTTCGTCGATACGCGATCGCCTCATCACACCCGACCCTCCCGTTCGGGAACAGCAGCGAGCGGCGGCACTCTACTTCCGCGACGAGTACCAGCCGAACGTCGAAAAGATCCGGTTCACCCGGGACGGCGGCAGGCCCGGCCTTGGCGTCCCCTGGTGCGTGAACGCCGTGGCCACTGTCGAGGACGGGGATTACTACGTGATCATTGGACCGGCCACCAGTCCATCGTTCGTGGGCGGCACCGGCGTGCCGCCCGAACCAGCGATGTCCGCTCCGCACCTCCCGTTGACGGTGACCTATAGCGATGAAACGTCGGAAGTGATCGAGTGACGACCGCCAAAGGCCGCTTGATCCAAAACGCTCCGTACGCGAAAGGAGTTCGAGCGGTGTGCGCTGCGCTGCTCGGCGTCGCCCTGATCGTTGGCCTGACAGCCTGCTCATTGATAGGAGATCGCCTCATGACACCAGACCCCCCAGTCCGAGAACAGCAGCGAGCGGCCGCGCTCTACTTCCGCGACGAGTACCAACCGAACGTCGAAAAGGTCCGGTTCACGCAGGAAGGTGGGCGGCCAGGCCTCGGTGCGTCGTGGCGAGCAAATGCGATCGCAACAATCGAGGGGCTTGAGTACCACGTGATCATCAGCCCATCACTCGGTCCCTCATTCGTGGGCGGCGACAGTATGCCGCCCGAAGCACCGATGTCCGTTCCGCACCTCCCGTTGACGGTCGTCTATAGCGATGAAACGTCGGAGGTGATCGAGTGACGACCGCGGAGCAGTACATGGACCTCGCGGACAAGGCGTACGAGGTTGACCGACTACGCCGGGATCCTCCGCTGAGCGTGGGCGAAAGATTTCGCGCCGGAAGCGGCGACCACACGCAGGCCTATCAAGTGATCGACACCGAGGACCATGCGGCGAATGGCTTCCAGGCGATGGCGGTTGTCCCGGTCGTGGATGGCGTGCCGGACATGTCGCACATCGTGGTGTCGTATGCGGGCACGAATCCGGATCACCGTGCTGACATCTTGGAGGATGTCGAGACGATCGTCGGGGGAACGCAGGGTCCGCTGAGCCAGGTACCGGATGCTCTGCGCTTCGCCGATCGGGTGAAGGAGGCGCATCCTGGCTCGACTCTTTCGACGGCCGGGCATTCGCTGGGCGCGTTCCTCGCATTGCTGGTGGCCGCGGAGAACGACTGGGACGCGACGACCTTCAACGGACCCGACCCGTGGCACTCGTTGTCGCCTGAGGCGAAGAAGCGGCTGGAGGCCGAAAAGAAGGCGGGTCGTCTTCGGCTGCACAACTACGTGAACGAGTGGGACATCGTCGGCAACATCTTCGGCAACCGCACGGGCGCTGCCGATTTCGTGACCGACAAGCGGGGCCGCGACACGTTGGACTATCACAACATCGGAAAGGGCGGCGCGTTCACATTCGATCCGGATGGTTCGGTCACCGACGCCGGTGCGAAAGCTCGTTACTTCGACGACATCCTCGCGAACGCCGCCGACACGCTCCTTCCCGGAGCCGCGACTGTTTTTGCTCCCGTGCTGCTGGCGCTGGCCGTTACCGCAAACGACCCGGCAGCGATGAAGACACTGGCCATTACCGTGTCGGGGGCTCTGGTGGCGGTCAATTCGGTTTCCGCTCTCGGCCTCGCGGCGAGTATCGGCGGAACCGCGACCGCGCTGGCCGAGATCAAGTCGGCCAACGGCCGCATCATCCCCAGGATGGAGGACGGTCTGCTGGCGGCGAAAAACGCCGCCGCGGTCCTGCCCACGATCACGGCGTACGACATCGAGCACTGCATCGATGCGCACCGCTTGCACGTTCACCAGAACGTCGATGAAGACGCCGTGCGGGAGGTCGGCGAACGGGTCGACCGCCACATCGTGCGGGTGGACCAGCTCAGCCAGGGCATTTCTCAGTCGGTGCGTCACACCCTGGATCAGGACGCGCAGTGGGCCGTGACCTTCGGTCTCGGCGGATAGGAGCAGCATTGATTATGAACCCAGCAGACTTCGTCACGGAACTCTTCGACGGCATCGACCGGGAGGTGCGGACTGGCGTCCACGAGGTCGAGGACTTGATCGAGGCGCACGTCCACGGTGCAGCAGTCCAGCTCCTGAACAGCCTGATGCCGCCGATCGTCCACGCCAACAACTCCGCCGTGAAGCTCAGCGAGTCCGCCGTCGTCGCTACCGCGAGTTCCGCCGTCGGTCTCACCCTCAGCACCGCGGATCTCGGCAACTCGGTCCTCGCGGGGGCCGTCGCGGACACGGTGCAACGCGGCCTCAACGAGCTGAAGACGGAGAGCGACTACGCCACGGGGGTGAACAGCATCGCATGGTGACCCACCACTCGCTCGCGGAACTGGAAGACGCCCACGACCAGGAGCGCCGGACCGCACGACTGAAATTGGAGTCGGCCGAGCAGTACATCGGCCACTACCGCTCCCGCATCGACCAGGTGGGAGAGACGTTCTACAGCCTCGGCGCGCACAAAGGCGTGGTCGACGATCCGGGCTTCCGCGAACAGCTCCGGCGCGTCTCGGATACCGCCGTCGAGAATGTCGCGTACGCGGGCCGCAGGGTCGGCGAACTGGAGGAAGAGTACGACACGATGCTCAGAGAGCAGGACGAGCAGCGCGAACGGTTCCTGGCAGAACACCGCGACACCGACTGACGAACCCTCGGGTCACCGGCAGCACAGCAGTCAGGCCGGGCTGGTTTCGGTCAGGACGCCGAAGAACGCTTCGCGGGACTCCCCGCGAAACTCGACGGTGTGCGCCGGTGCGCCGGTGAAGACGAAGCCGAGATCGGTCGCGAGACGCTTGCTGGCCTCGTTTCCGACCAGGTACTCCCAGCGCAGCCTGGTGAAGCCCAGCCCGTCCGGGGCCAGAGCGTGCGACAGGACGCGCCGCAGCGCCTCCCTCATGTAGCCGTGGCCCCGCGCCTCCGGAGCCTGCCAGCAGCCGAGGGAGGCGGAGCCATCTGCCTCGTCCTTTCGCACCTCCACGACGCCGAGCAGCGGCCCGTCTGCGATGCGGTACGCCCAGACGGCGAACCGGCCGCTCGCTTCACCGTGCGGCACATAGCTGCGGACGAAGAACGCGGCGTTCTCCCTGGTGTACGGGGACGCGATCGGAATCCACCGCTGGATGCCGGGATCCTGGCAGGCGGCGAAGACGGCGTCGATGTCCGACTCGCGCGGCGCATCGAGAACGAGACGTTCCGTGCGCAGCACGCGCATCGTCAGAACGGCAGGAGCGGGTCGATGGCGACGGCGAGGAAGATCAGCGTCAGGTAGGCGATGGAGCCGTGGAAGACGCGCATCGGCGACACGGCGGCGTGGCGGATCGCCAGGTTGTACAGGCGGTGCGACTCGTAGAGGAACCAGGCGCCGACCACCACGGAGATCGTGGAGTAGACCAGGCCCATGTGCGCGACCGGGATGAGCAGCAGCGAGCAGGCGACCATCGCCCACGCGTAGAGGATGACCTGCAGGCCGACCACGGCGCGACCACGGACGACCGAGAGCATCGGCACGCCGGCCTCTTTGTAGTCTTCGCGGTACTTCATCGACAGCGGCCAGTAGTGCGGCGGCGTCCACAGGAAGATCACGCCGAACAGGATGAACGCCGGCCAGTCGAGCGAGCCGGTCACGGCCGCCCAGCCGATCAGGACGGGCATGCAGCCCGCGATGCCGCCCCAGACGATGTTCTGCGGGGTGCGGCGCTTGAGGATCAGCGTGTAAAAGACGACGTACAGCAGGATGGCGAGGAGCGAGAGCCCTGCTGCCAGCCAGTTGGTGAAGAAGCCGAGCACGAGCACGGACGCGACGCCGAGCGTGTAGGAGAAGACGAGCGCCTCGCGGTCGGTCAGCTCGCCGGTGACGAGCGGGCGGTTCTTCGTGCGCTTCATCACGCGGTCGATGTCGCGGTCGATGTAGCAGTTGAACGCACCGGCGGAACCGGCGGACATGTACCCGCCGATCACGGTGGCGACGACCAGCCAGAGGTTCGGGATGCCGTTGGCCGCGAGGATCATCGTCGGAACGGTGGTCACGAGGAGTAACTCGACGACACGCGGCTTCGTCAGTGCGAAGTATGCCTTGACCTTGCGGGCGACGCCGATTCGGCCCGATTCGACACGGCTCTCTACAGCGACGTCCATTGCTCCTCTAACGATTCGACCGATCCCCCAGCGATTCTAGGATACCCGGCCCGCTTACTCCCCGGGCGCGTTATCCACAACCGGCCGAGGGAACACCCCATGTTTCGTGTGCGTTACCTATACTTGGAGGTGCTCGCCAGCCGGAGCCCGAATATCCCCGTGGCCTTTTGTAGGACTCGAACGGATGCGGTCCGGCGCCGATGACGTCCACGGCGCGCACTACCTCAACCGGTGCGGGACCACGACGGCCCTCACCATTTTCTACGAAGGGTCAGTTTTCACGTGGCAGCTCTGCAATGGGATCCCATTGACAACAAGGCAGTAGACACCGCTCGCGTTCTCGCGGCAGACGCAGTCGAGAAGGTGGGCAACGGGCATCCCGGTACTGCCATGAGCCTCGCTCCGGCCGCGTACCTCCTGTTCCAGAAGGTGATGCGCCGCGACCCGCACGACCAGCACTGGCTCGGCCGCGACCGCTTCATCCTCTCGGCGGGCCACAGCTCGCTGACCCAGTACATCCAGCTGTACTTCGGCGGATACGGCCTGGAGCTCGACGACCTCGAGAAGCTCCGCACCTGGGGCTCGCTCACGCCGGGCCACCCGGAGTACGGGCACACGGACGGCGTCGAGATCACCACCGGACCGCTCGGTCAGGGCATCTCCTCGGCCGTCGGCTTCGCATACGCCAGCCGCTTCGAGCGCGGTCTTTTCGACCCACAGGCCGACCAGGGCACCAGCCCGTTCGACCACTTCGTCTACGTGATCGCCGGAGACGGCGACCTGCAGGAAGGCGTGAGCAGCGAGGCGTCCTCGCTCGCCGGCCACCAGCAGCTCGGCAACCTCATCGCAATCTACGACAGCAACCAGATCTCGATCGAAGACGACACCAACATCGCCTTCACGGAGGACGTCAAGGCGCGCTACGAGGCGTACCACTGGCACGTCCAGGTGGTCGACTGGAAAAAGACCGGCGTCTACGAGGAAGACGTACAGGAGCTGCACGACGCCATCGTCGCCGCGCAGGGCGTCACCGACAAGCCGTCGCTGATCATCCTCAAGACGATCATCGGCTGGCCTGCTCCCAAGAAGCAGAACACGGGCAAGATCCACGGTTCGGCTCTCGGCACCGACGAGCTGCGCGCTGTCAAGGAGGTTCTCGGCTTCGACCCCGACAAGAACTTCGACGTCGCCCCCGAGGTCATCGAGCACACCCGCAAGGCCGTCGAGCGCGGCGCCGAACAGCGTGCCGAATGGCAGAAGGGCTTCGACGCCTGGGCTGCGGCCAACGAGGAGCGCAAGCAGCTCCTCGACCGCCTCCTCACCGGCGAACTTCCCGAGGGCGTCGAGGCGGCTCTGCCCGTCTTCGAGGCGGGCAAAGACGTCTCCACCCGCGCGGCGAGCGGAAAGGTGCTCAACGCACTCGGACCGATCATCCCCGAGCTGTGGGGCGGTTCGGCTGACCTCGCCGAGTCGAACAACACCACCATCGAGGGTGCGGCGTCGTTCGTGCCGTCCGAGCACTCGACGCACGAGTGGACCGGCAACCCCTACGGCCGCGTCCTGCACTTCGGCATCCGCGAGCACGCCATGGCCGCGATCCTGAACGGCATCGTCCTGCACGGGCCGACCCGCGCGTTCGGCGGCACGTTCCTGATCTTCAGCGACTACATGCGCCCCGCCGTCCGCCTGGCCGCGCTGATGAAGGCGCCGTCGATCTTCGTCTGGACGCACGACTCCGTCGCGCTGGGCGAGGACGGCCCGACCCACCAGCCGATCGAGCAGCTCTCCGCGCTCCGCGCCATCCCGCAGCTCGACGTGGTGCGCCCCGGCGACGCCAACGAGGTGGCGTACGCCTGGAAGACCATCCTGGAACGCCGTAAGGGCCCGGCCGGCATCGCGCTGACCCGCCAGAACATCCCGGTGTTCGAGCGTGGAGACGGTGAGGCCACGGGCGACACCTTCGCGTCCGCCGCGAACGTCGTCAAGGGCGCGTACGTGCTCGCCGAGGCGCCGAACGGCACCCCGGACGTGCTGCTGATCGCCACCGGCTCCGAGCTGCAGATCGCCGTCGAGGCCCGCGAGGTCCTCCGGGGCGAAGGCATCAACGCCCGCGTCGTCTCCGCTCCGAGCCTCGAATGGTTCGAGGAGCAGAGTGACGAGTACAAGGAGTCAGTGCTCCCCTCCGCCGTCAAGGCCCGCGTCTCCATCGAGGCCGGCCTGGCGCTCAGCTGGAGGGCATACGTCGGCGACCACGGCCGCAGCGTCTCGATCGAGCACTTCGGTGCATCGGCCGACTACAAGACACTGTTCCGCGAGTTCGGCATGACCACCGAGCACGCCGTCGCCGCAGCCAAAGAATCGCTCGCGTCGCTCTAAGCGCGAGACAAGAGGAGATAGAAGAAAATGACAGACTCCACCCCCACCGCACAGCTCTCCGCAGCAGGCGTCAGCATCTGGCTGGACGACCTCTCCCGTGAGCGCATCGCCTCCGGCGGTCTGCAGAAGCTCATCGCCGAGAAGAACGTGGTCGGCGTGACCACGAACCCGACGATCTTCGCCACCGCGCTCTCCAACGGAGAGGCGTACGACGCGCAGGTGCGCGCCCTCGCCGCCGCCGGCACCGACGTCACCGACGCCGTGTTCGAAATCACCACGGACGACGTCGCGGCAGCCAGCGACATCTTCCACGAACTCTACGAGCAGACCGAAGGCACCGACGGTCGCGTCTCGATCGAGGTCGAGCCCGGTCTCGCGCACGACGCGGCAGGCACCATCGAGCAGGCCAAGAAGCTCTCCGCCAAGGTCGACAAGCAGAACGTGCTCATCAAGATCCCCGCCACGGTCGAAGGCCTCGAGGCCATCACCGCCGTGATCGGAGCCGGGATCAGCGTCAACGTCACGCTGATCTTCAGCCTCGACCGCTACCGCGGTGTCATCGAGGCGTACCTGGCCGGACTCGAGCAGGCTCAGGCCGCGGGCATCGACCTCTCGGGCATCCAGTCGGTCGCTTCGTTCTTCGTGTCGCGCGTCGACACCGAGATCGACAAGCGCCTGACCGCGATCGGCACCGACGAGGCGCTCGCGCTCAAGAGCAAGGCGGGCATCGCGAACGCGCGCCTCGCCTACCAGGTCTACGAGGAGGCCTTCGCCACCGACCGTGCCAAGGCACTCGTCGCGGCCGGCGCCAACGAGCAGCGTCCGCTCTGGGCCTCGACCGGCGTCAAGGACCCGAGCCTGCCCGACACGCTCTACGTGACCGAGCTCGTCGCCCCGAACACCGTCAACACGATGCCGGAGAAGACGCTCGACGCGACCTTCGACCACGGCGTCATCACCGGTGACACCGTCACGGGCAACTACGCGGACGCCCAGGGCGTCCTCGACAAGCTCGCCGCGCTCGGCATCTCCTACGACGACGTCACCGCCGTCCTCGAGAAGGAGGGCGTGGAGAAGTTCGTCGTGTCCTGGAACGAACTGCTCGACACCGTCACCGCAGCGCTGGAGGCGGCCAAGTGACGTTCCGCATCCACGTCACGGGAGCCACCGCCGAGGCCGTCAAGGCCGTCGTCCCCCAGCTCGTCGCCGACCGCGTCGCGTCCGGGATCACCGCGCAGGAGCCCGCCCTCTGGGGCCCCGCCGCCGAAGCCGAGGCGTCCAAGCGCCTCGGCTGGACGGAGGCCGTCTCGATCTCTCGCCCGCTGGTGGCCGAGATCACGGCGCTGCGCGAGCAGCTCCATGCGAAGGGCGTCGACCACATCGTGCTCGGCGGCATGGGCGGATCGTCGCTCGCGCCGGAGGTCATCACCAAGACGGCGGAGGCCGAGCTGACGGTGCTCGACTCCACCGATCCAGGACAGGTGCTCTCCGCGCTCCGCGACCGTCTCGCAGAGACGGCCGTCGTCATCTCCAGCAAGTCGGGTTCGACGCTGGAGACCGACAGCCAGCGCCGCGTCTACGAGAAGTGGTTCCGCGACGCAGGGATCGACCCTGCCGAGCGCATCGTGGTCGTCACCGACCCCGGCTCGCCGCTCGACGCGTCGGCCCGCGAGGCCGGATACCGCGTGTTCAACGCCGACCCGAACGTCGGAGGCCGCTACTCGGCGCTCACCGCGTTCGGCCTCGTGCCGTCCGGTCTCGCCGGGGTGAACATCGGCGAACTGCTCGACGAGGCGGAGGCGACCCTGATCGAGCTCGCCGTCGACAACGACGCGAACCCGGGCCTCGTGCTGGGCGCCGCCATCGCCGGCACCAGCCCGCTCAAGGACAAGCTCGGCATCATCGCCGACGGAACGCACATCGTCGGCTTCGCCGACTGGGCGGAACAGCTGATCGCGGAGTCGACGGGCAAGGAAGGCACCGGCCTCCTCCCCGTCGTCCTCGACCCGCTCTCCCCCGAGGTCGGCGAGAAGCTCGCCGACCTGCAGATCGTGCGCCTGGTCGACAACGCAGAGGCGCACCACCTGTTCCCCGCCAACCGTCACGACGGCGAGATCCTGGTCTCCGGCAGCCTCGGCGCGCAGCTGATCGTCTGGGAATACGCCACAGCCGTGGCCGGTCGTCTGCTCGGGATCAACCCGTTCGACCAGCCGGACGTCGAAGCGGCCAAGATCGCCGCCCGCGCCCTGCTCGACAACCGTCCGGAGCCCGCGACGCCCGCGTTCGTCGCGAGCGGCATCGAGGTTCGCACCACCGGGGACTTCCTCGGTGCCGCAGCGACCCTCGATGCGGCAGTGGATGCGCTCCTCGCCCAGCTCGGACCGGACGGCTACGTCTCCATCCAGGCATACGTCGACCGTCTCGCCCTCCCGCAGCTCGCGGGGATGCGCGACCTCCTCGCCGCCAAGTCGAAGCGTCCCGTGACGTTCGGCTGGGGACCGCGCTTCCTGCACTCCACCGGTCAGTTCCACAAGGGCGGCCCCGCCGTCGGCGTGTTCCTGCAGATCACCGCCGACTCGGCGGAAGACCTGGAGATCCCGGACCGTCCGTTCACCTTCGGCCAGCTGATCCAGGCCCAGGCCGCCGGCGACGCGAGCGTGCTCGGCGAGCACGGACGCCCGGTCCTGACCCTGAACCTGACGAACCCGGAAGCGAGCGTCGTCTCGCTGTTCGAGGCCGTCAACTAACAGCGCACCGTCCTGACCTAGGAGCTCAATGTCCCCGGTGGAAATCACCCCGGAGTTCAACCCGCTGCGGTTGCCCTCCGATCGCCGACTGAATCGCATCGCCGGCCCGAGCAGCCTCATCATCTTCGGCGTGACAGGCGACCTGTCCCGCAAGAAGCTGATGCCGGCTGTCTACGACCTCGCCAACCGAGGCCTGCTTCCTCCCGGCTTCTCCCTCGTCGGGTTCGCCCGGCGTGACTGGGAGGACCAGGACTTCGAGAAGGTCGTCTACGACGCCGTGAAGCAGTACGCTCGAACGCCGTTCGAGGACGACGTCTGGAAGCAGCTCGCCCAGGGCATCCGGTTCGTTCCCGGCGAGTTCGACGACGACGCGGCTTTCGAGCGTCTCAAGAACACGGTCGAGGAGCTTGACAAGGAACGCGGAACGATGGGCAACCACGCGTTCTACCTGTCGATCCCGCCGAAGGCCTTCCCGCTCGTCACCGAGCAGCTGCGCCGGTCCGGCCTGGCAGACCAGTCCGAGACGGGCTGGCGCCGTGTCGTCATCGAGAAGCCGTTCGGAAGCGATCTGAAGACCGCCCGTGAGCTGAACGCCGTGGTCGAGTCGGTGTTCCCAGCCGACTCGGTGTTCCGTATCGACCACTACCTCGGCAAGGAGACGGTGCAGAACATCCTCGCTCTGCGCTTCGCCAACGAGCTGTACGAGCCGATCTGGAACGCGAACTACGTCGACCACGTGCAGATCACGATGGCCGAGGACATCGGCGTCGGAGGACGCGCAGGGTACTACGACGGGATCGGCGCCGCCCGCGACGTCATCCAGAACCACCTGCTTCAGCTCCTGGCGCTGACGGCGATGGAGGAGCCCATCTCCTTCGACGCCGCCGATCTGCGCGCCGAGAAGGAGAAGGTCCTCGCGGCGGTCCGCCTGCCGAAAGACCTCAGCACCTCCACCGCGCGCGGTCAGTACTCCAGCGGCTGGCAGGGCGGAGAGAAGGTCGTCGGGTTCCTCCAGGAGGACGGCATGAACCCCGACTCCACCACGGAGACATACGCGGCCATCAAGCTCGACATCGGCACCCGCCGCTGGGCGGGCGTCCCGTTCTACCTGCGGGCCGGCAAACGCCTCGGACGCAGGGTGACCGAGATCGCTGTGGTCTTCAAGCGCGCTCCGCAGCAGCTGTTCGCGGAGAGCCAGACGTCGGCGCTCGGCCAGAACGCGCTCGTCATCCGCGTGCAGCCCGACGAGGGCGTCACGATCCGCTTCGGCTCCAAGGTGCCGGGTGCTGGGATGCAGGTGCGCGACGTGAGCATGGACTTCGGCTACGGCCACGCGTTCACAGAGGCGAGCCCGGAGGCGTACGAGCGGCTCATCCTGGATGTGCTGCTGGGCGACCCTCCCCTGTTCCCCCGCCATGAGGAGGTCGAGCTCTCCTGGAAGATCCTCGACCCGATCGAAGAATTCTGGGAGACCCAGGGCCAGCCGGAGCAGTACCGGCCGGGAACCTGGGGCCCGAGCTCCGCGGACGAGCTTCTCGCCCGCGACGGCCGCGTTTGGAGGCGTCCATGATCGTCGATCTGCCCGACACCACGACGAGCAACATCTCGAAGACGCTCGTCAAAATCCGTGAAGAGGGCGGCGCCGTCGCCCTCGGCCGCGTGCTCACCCTGGTGATCGCGACCCACCTCGGTCAGGAGGAGGAGGCCATCGAGGCCGCCAACGACGCCTCCCGTGAGCACCCGATGCGCGTCATCGTGGTCTCCACAGAGGAGGAGCGCACCTCCAACGGCGATGGCCGCCTGGATGCGCAGATCCGCGTCGGCGGAGACGCCGGGGCGAGCGAGGTCATCGTGCTCCGCGCCTACGGAGAGACCGCCAGCGACGAGGAGGGGCTGGTCACCGGCCTGCTGCTCCCCGACGCCCCCGTGGTCGTCTGGTGGCCAGGGGTCGCCCCCGAGGTGATCTCGAAGTCGCCGCTCGGCCGCATCGCGACCCGTCGCATCACCGACGCGTCTGCGCAGCCGGACCCGCAGGGCGCTCTGCACCACCTGTCGAAGACGTACGCCCCCGGCGACACGGACTTCGCCTGGACCAGGCTCACGCTCTGGCGTGCTCAGCTCGCCGCCGTGCTCGACCAGCCGCCGTACGAGCCGATCACCGCGGTGGAGGTCGCCGGCGCGGCGGACTCGCCGTCCACGCTCCTGCTCGCCTCCTGGCTGGGCCTGCAGCTGCAGGTGCCGGTGCAGTACGACCTGTCGTCGCGCGCGACCGGTTCCAGCGGCATCCACGGTGTCCGCATGGAGCGTGCCTCCGGCATCATCGAACTCGAACGCGAGATCCCGAACGTCGCCCGGCTGTCGCAGCCGAACCAGCCGACGCACGACCTCGCGCTGCCGCGCCGCAGCCTCCGTGACTGCCTCGCCGAGGAATTGCGTAGGCTGGACCCTGATGATCTGTACGGTGAGGTGATCACCAGAGGTCTCGACCAGCTCGAGACCGCCGACAAGGGAGCGGGCGCCAACGCATGACGAACGAACGGCGGGTGCTCGTCCACCCCGACAAGCAAGCGCTCACCGGATCGGTCGCAGCCCGATTCCTCACGAAGACCGTCGACATCCTCGATGAGCTCGATGAGGCGAACATCGCGCTGACCGGCGGCTCGGTCGGCATCGCTGTGCTGGAGGCGATCAACTCGTCACCTGCCCGTGACAGCGTCGACTGGTCCAAGGTCCACTTCTGGTGGGGCGACGAGCGGTTCGTCGAGAAGGCCAGCGAGGAGCGGAACGAGCGCCAGGCGCGCGAAGCGCTGCTCGACCACATCGCTGTGCCTCCGGAGAACATCCACCCGTTCCCCGCGTCGGATGAGATCGCCGACATCGACGAGGCCGCCTCGGTCTACGCCGCCGAGTTGGAGGCGTTCGCGCCGGAGGGCGCCCGCGCTCCCCGGTTCGACATCACCTTCCTCGGTGTCGGTCCCGACGGCCACATCGCGTCGTTGTTCCCCGACCGCGCCGGCATCCGCGAGACGGAGGCGACGGTGATCGCGGAGCGCGACTCCCCCAAGCCGCCGCCCGCCCGGCTCAGCCTGACGCGTCCGGTGCTCAACGCCTCCGACCGCATCTGGCTGGTGCTCGCCGGCAGCGACAAGGCCAGCGCCCTCGGGCTCGCTCTGGCGGGCGCCAGCTACACCGAGGTCCCGGTCGCCGGTGCCAAGGGTCGCAAGCGCACGGTGTTCTTCGTCGACAAGGATGCGTCGGTCGACGTTCCGGAGAACCTGATCGCGCCGAGCTACTGAACCCATACGCACACACGAAGAAGCCCCGCCGGTCAACGACCGGCGGGGCTTCTTCTGTGTTGCTCTAGTTGGTGGGGCTCAGCTTGCCGCGACGCGCGCGGAGCTGGTTGAGCGCATCCTCCAGGAGCTGCTCCGCCTCTTCCTCGGTGCGACGCTCCTTGACGTAGGCCAGGTGCGTCTTGTACGGCTCGAGCTTCGTCACAGACGGCGGGTTTTCCTTGTCGCGGCCGGCGGGCAAGCCCGACGACGGCGAGTCGATCACGTCAGGGATCTCCTCGTCGGGAAGG
Source organism: Leifsonia sp. McL0627 (assembly GCF_058244615.1). Lineage (NCBI taxonomy): Bacteria > Bacillati > Actinomycetota > Actinomycetes > Micrococcales > Microbacteriaceae > Leifsonia > Leifsonia sp. McL0627. The sequence goes on along the minus strand of NZ_JBZCGM010000003.1, from coordinate 1,051,351 downwards.
TTCGCCGCGAAGTGGCGAACCGTCTCATTTCCGAGAGCGTCCCAGTATGAGATGGTGACGCGCTCGGCGTGGAAACCACGATCCTGCTCGCCCATCGGGCCCGCGCCGACGCGCGATCCCCGAATTGCACTTCCTCCGGATGCCATGCTGCTCCTCGTTGTGAACTGGGGGCGCTTACGCGCCGGAATCGAACTTGGTGATGAGTCCGAGCACGACGATGCAGGTGATCCAGACGAGCCCGAGAACCACGGTGATGCGGTTCAGGTTGCGCTCGGCGACACCGGATGCGCCGAGGTTGGAGGTGACGCCTCCACCGAACATGTCGGAGAGACCACCGCCCCGCCCCTTGTGCAGGAGGATGAGCAGCGTCAGCAGGAGGCTGGTGATGCCCAGCAGGACCTGCAGGACGACCTGGAGAATTTGCACGACGTACCTTTCGCAAAGCACCCGGGCTCAGCGCCCGGGAAGACCAACGACCAGTATAACCGGTGAGGTCAGAGTCCGACGTGCTTCTGGTATCGCACGATGGCCGCGAACTCCGCGACGTCGAGGCTGGCGCCTCCCACGAGGGCTCCGTCGACGTTCGGCTCGCGCATGAAGCTCGCGATGTTTCCGGACTTGACGGACCCGCCGTAGAGGATGCGCGTCTTGGCCGCGACGTCTTCGCCGAGGGTGTCGACGAGCACGGCTCGGAGCGCTGCGCAGACCTGCTCGGCCTGCTCCGGCGTCGCCGCCTGGCCGGAGCCGATGGCCCAGACCGGCTCGTATGCCACCACCAGGTCGGCGGCCGAGGAGACGTTCGCGAGGGCGGCGCGCAGCTGCGCGACCGGTACGGCGCTCGCGCCGTGCACCTCGAGGTCTTCGGCTGTCTCGCCGACGCAGATGATCGGCGACAGGTTGTGCGACAGGGCCGCAGCGACCTTTCCGGCGACCTGCTCGTCGGTCTCGCCGTGCAGCGTGCGCCGCTCGGAGTGGCCGATGATCACGTAGCGGCACTCGAGCTGCGCGAGGAAGGTCGCGGAGATCTCACCGGTGTATGCGCCGGACTCGTGCTCCGAGACGTCCTGCCCTCCGAAGGCGAGCGGGAGCTTGTCGGCGGAGACCAGCGTCTGGACGCTGCGCAGGTCGGTGAACGGCGGGAACACCGCGACCTCGACGCTGGCGAAGTCGTGGTTCGCGTCTTTGAGGCTCCACGCGAGCTTCTGGACGAACGCGATCGCCTGCAGGTGATCGAGGTTCATCTTCCAGTTGCCTGCGATGAGCGGCGTACGCCGCACCGTCGAGCTCACTGCTGCCATCCGAGGACCTCCAGTCCCGGCAGGTGCTTGCCTTCGAGGAACTCGAGGCTTGCACCGCCACCCGTAGAAATGTGACCGAACTGGTCGTCTGTGAAACCGAGAGCGCGCACGGCGGCGGCGGAGTCTCCTCCGCCGACGACGCCGAGACCGTCGAGCTCGGTGAGTGCCTGAGCGACCGCCTTGGTGCCGGCCGCGAACGGCTCCAGCTCGAACACGCCCATCGGGCCGTTCCAGAACACGGTGCGTGCCCCACGGACGTACTCGCCGAACAGCGTGCCGGTCTCCGGGCCGATGTCGAGTCCGAGACCCGAAGAACCCCAATCGGTGTTCTCGATGCCGTCGATCGGACGCACGACGTGCTCCGCGTCAGCACCGAACTTCGACGCCACGACCACGTCGCGCGGGAGGACGATCTCGACGCCGAGCTCCTTCGCCTTCGCGAGGTAGCCCTTCACTGTGTCGATCTGGTCGGCCTCCAGCAGGCTCGAGCCGACCGGGTGCCCGAGAGCGGCCAGGAAGGTGAAGAGCATGCCTCCGCCGATCAGCAGCGAGTCGACCCGCGGGAGCAGGTGGCCGATGACCCCGAGCTTGTCGGAGACCTTCGACCCGCCGAGGACGACCACGTATGGTCGCTCGGGGTTCTCGGTGAGGCGGTCGAGCACATCCAGCTCGGTGGCGATCAGCTGACCGGCCGCGCTCGGGATGGCTTTGGCCAGCTCATAGACGCTGGCCTGCTTGCGGTGGACGACGCCGAAGCCGTCCGAGACGAAGGCGTCGCCGAACGCGGCGAGCTTCGCCGCGAACGCGGTTCGCTCCGCCTCGTCTTTGCTGGTCTCCCCCGGGTTGAACCGGAGGTTCTCCAGCAGGGCGACATCGCCGTCCTGCAGGCCGTCGACCGCATCCTGGGCGCCGGAGCCGACGGTGTCCTTGGCGAAGGTCACCGGCTTGCCCAGCAGCTCGGAGAGCCGCTGGGCAACCGGCGCCAGGCTGTACTTCGCATCCGGAGCGCCGTCGGGGCGGCCCAGGTGGGAGATGACGACCACCTTCGCGCCCTGATTGATCAGGGCGTTCAGGGTGGGAATCGACGCTCGCACGCGGCCATCGTCCGTGATCTGGCCGTCCTTCAGAGGGACGTTCAGATCACAGCGGACGATGACCCGCTTGCCGGCGAGCGAACCGAGTGAATCAAGTGTGCGGAGCGTCACGTCGGTTCCCTGTCGTTAGAGGCGCTCGGCCACGTACTCGGTCAGGTCGACCAGACGGTTGGAGTAGCCCCACTCGTTGTCGTACCAGGACGCGACCTTGACCTGCGTGCCGCCGATGACCTTGGTCAGGCCCGAGTCGAAGATCGACGAGTGCGGGTCGCTGACGATGTCGGTGGAGACGATCGGGTCTTCGGTGTACTTCAGGATGCCCTTGAGGGGACCCTCGGCCGCTGCCTTGTACGCCGCGTTGACCTGCTCGACCGTGACCGGGCTGGAGACCTCGACCGTGAGGTCGGTGATCGAGCCGGTGATGACCGGCACGCGCAGGGCGTAGCCGTCGAGCTTGCCGACGAGCTCCGGGATGACCAGGCCGAGGGCCTTGGCCGCACCGGTGGAGGTCGGGATGATGTTGGCGGCTGCTGCACGGGCACGACGGAGGTCGCTGTGCGGGCCGTCCTGCAGGTTCTGGTCTGCCGTGTAAGCGTGGACCGTGGTCATCAGACCGCGCTCGATGCCGAAGTTGTCGAGCAGGACCTTCGCGAGCGGTGCGAGACAGTTGGTGGTGCAGGAGGCGTTCGACAGGATGTCGCTCACCGCGCTGTCGTAGGTCTCCTCGTTGACGCCGAGAACGATGGTCGCGACGTCGTCGCCCGTCGCCGGGGCGGACACGATGACCTTCTTGGCGCCGCCCGCGATGTGCTTGCGCGCATCCTCGGACTTGGTGAAGCGGCCGGTCGACTCGATGACGATGTCGACGCCCAGCTCGCCCCAGGGGAGGTTGGCGGGGTCGCGCTCTTCGAGGACCTTGATGGCCTTGCCGTTGACGATGATGTTGTCGCCGTCGAGCTCGACCGTGGCGTCCAGACGACCGGTGATCGAGTCGTACTTGAGGAGGTGCGCGAGCGCCTTGTTGTCGGTCAGGTCGTTGACGGCGACGATCTCGAGGTCGCTGCCCTTGGCCAGGGCTGCGCGGAAGAAGTTACGACCAATGCGACCGAACCCGTTGATTCCGATCTTTACGGACACAGATGTCTCCAGTTACTTGATGGGCGCCCGACGGCGCGGTGTTATGGGTAGGAGCGGACGGCGGTGTCCCGGGCGGCGAACCATCCGGGACACCGTTCCCGCTATGACAGTAGCAGCAGGCCAGACGTCTTCTCACGCGCCCGGGTGAAGCGCTCCTGAACGTCGCCCCAGTTGGTGATGTTCCAGAACGCCTTGACGTAATCCGCCTTCACATTCACGTAGTCCAGGTAGAACGCGTGCTCCCACATGTCGAGGAGCAGCAGCGGAACCGTGGCAGCCGCGAGGTTGCCCTGGTGGTCGTAGAGCTGCTCGATGATCAGCTTCTGGCCGAGGGAATCCCAGGCCAGGATCGACCAGCCGGAACCCTGGATGCCCAGAGCCGACGCGGTGAAGTGCGCACGGAACTTGTCGTACGATCCGAAGAACTCGTCGATCGCTGCGGCGAGCTCACCCGTGGGCTTGTCTCCGCCGTCCGGCGACAGGTTGTTCCAGAACACCGTGTGGTTGACGTGACCCGCGAGGTTGAACGCGAGGTCTTTCTGGAGCTTGTTGACGTTGGACAGATCCTCGGCGTCGCGAGCTTCGGCCAGCTTGGCGATGGCGGTGTTCGCACCGTCGACATACGCCTTGTGGTGCTTGTCGTGGTGCAGCTCCATGATCCGACCGCTGATGTTCGGCTCAAGCGCCGAGTAATCGTATGGAAGGTCTGCGAGCGTGTAGTCAGCCATTACTCATCTCCTCATGTGGTTCCCGGCGCGATCGGTTCGCACCGGGCTTCGAGCGACATTTCCAGTCTAGTAACGCCAACGAAGTTGGCCAGGGGTTGCTTCCCCCTGTGACGGGGGAACGTGACGGGGGTCAGACCTCGTCGAGGTCGGACGGCAGGTTGGCCTCGGTGCCGGGGATGCCGAGGTCGACGGCCTTCTTGTCCGCCATCGCCAGCAGGCGCCTGATGCGTCCGGCCACGGCGTCTTTGGTCATCGGCGGGTCAGCGTGGTGGCCGAGTTCGTCGAGGCTCGAGTCGCGGAAGTTGAGGCGCAGCTCCCCCGCGTAGCGCAGGTGGTCTGGGACGTCGTCCGCGAGGATCTCCAGCGCGCGCTCGACGCGGGCGCAGGCGGCGACGGCTGCCTGCGCCGAGCGGCGAAGGTTGGCGTCGTCGAAGTTGACGAGGCGGTTCGCGGTCGCCCGCACCTCGCGGCGCTGGCGCAGCTGCTCCCAGTTCTCGACGGTCTTCGCGGCGCCCATGTGCACCAGCATCGCGCTGATGGCGTCGCCGTCGCGGATCACGACGCGGTGCACGCCGCGGACCTCGCGCGCCTTGGCGGCCACGCCGAGACGGCCGGCGGCGCCGACCAGTGCCATTGCAGACTCGTTGCCCGGGCAGGTGATCTCCAGAGCAGCGGAGCGTCCGGGATCGGTGAGCGAGCCGTGCGCGAGGAAAGCCCCGCGCCAGACGGCGGCGAGCTCGTCGCGGGAGCCGGTGGTGAGACGGTTCGGGAGGCCGCGGATCGGGCGGCGGCGGGCATCCAGCAGTCCGGTCTGACGGGCGAGGGTCTCTCCGCCGTCGAGCACGCGGACGAGGTACTGGCTGGTGCGGCGGAGTCCGGAGGCGGAGATCACGGAGACCTCGCTGCGGACGCCGTACAGCTCGGCCAGATCTTTCCTGACGCGGCGGGCCAGCTCGGGCGTGTCCAGCTCGCTCTCGACGGCGATGCGGCCGCTGATCAGGTGCAGACCACCGGAGAACCGCAGAATGGTCGCGAGTTCGGCTGCCCGGACGGTGGTCTTACTGACCTCGACCTTCGTGAGTTCGTCTTTGACGTCGGCGGTGAGAGCCAATCGTGTTCCTTTTCTGTTCGAACGGCCGTGGTGGGGCCGTGGAGGGTGTGGCCGGCTTCATTCACGGCCGAGGTCGCGGTGTTTGGTGTTCACCGCGAGCCCTGGGATCTCTTTCAACCGGGTGGCGAGCTCTTCCGCAATCGCCACAGACCGGTGTTTTCCCCCCGTGCAGCCTACCGCGATCGTGGCGTGCCGTTTGTTCTCACGCTGATAACCCTCCATGATCGGGCGCAGAGCCTTGGTGTATGCGTCGATGAACTCCTCCGCGCCGCGCTGGTGCAGCACGAAGTCGCGCACGACCTCGTCCAGCCCGGTGAACGGGCGCAGCTCGGGGTTCCAGAACGGGTTCGGGAGGAAGCGGGCGTCTGTCACCAGGTCGGCGTCGGCGGGAAGGCCGTACTTGAAGCCGAAGCTCATCACCGTGACCTGCACGCCCGCGGTGTTCTCCGCCGCGAAGGTCTCCGTGATATTGGTGGCGAGCTGGTGGATGTTCAGGTCGGAGGTGTCGACGATGATGTCGCTCGCCTCACGGATCTCCCTCAGCCGGGTGCGCTCAGCGGTGATGCCGTCGAGAATCGTGCCGTCGCCCTGCAGCGGGTGCGGCCTGCGCACCTGCTCGAACCGGCGGACGAGTACGGCGTCCGTCGCCTCCAGGAAGAGCACGCGCACCTTGGTGCCCTCGCGCAGGCTCTGGATGAGGTCGCGCAGGTCGACGAAGAAGTTTCGGCCGCGCACATCCACGACGGCCGCGATGCGCGGCAGCCCGGATTCCGCCCGATTGGCCAGCTCGATCAGGGGGCGCAGCATCTGCGGGGGGAGGTTGTCGACGACGTACCAGTCGAGGTCTTCGAGGGCGTTCGCCACCGTCGACCGCCCTGCTCCCGACATCCCTGTCACGATCAGCACTTCCTGCTGCTCGGTGTCGGTGCTCATCAGCCTTTGCCCTCCGCTCGAAACGTGTCCCCCAAGCCTACCGACTGGCGAGTCGTTCATGGATGGCCGCCGCCAGGGTCGGACCCACTCCGCGCACATGAGCGATCTCGTCCGGCGTCGCCTTCCTGAGCTGGGCGACGGACCCGAAGTGCTTGAGCAGCTCCTTCACCTTCGACGGCCCGAGCCCCGGGATCTCGGCGAGCACGGACCCGATGTCACGCTTGCGTTTGGCCCGCTGGTACGTGATGGCGAACCGGTGCGCCTCGTCGCGGATGCGCTGGATGAGGAACAACGCATCGCTGTTGCGCGGCAGGATGACCGGGAAGTCCGAGTCCGGCAGCCAGATCTCCTCCAGGCGCTTGGCGATTCCGACCAGCTGGATGCCCTGGACGCCGGACTCCTCCAGCGCCCTCCTGGCCGCCGCGACCTGCGGCTGACCGCCGTCCACGATGAGCAGGTTGGGCGGGTATGCGAACTTCGTGCGCCGCTTCTCCGCCGCCTCGGCGAGCTCCGCGTCGATGTCGATCTCCGGGTCGTCGCCGCCAGTCGACTCCCCCGCGACCGGAGCCTCCGCCGCAAGCTGGTCGTCAACCGCCGTCTCGGACTCCGGGTTCTTCAGATACGCGAGCCTGCGGGTGATGACCTGGTAGATCGACTCCGTGTCGTCCGTCGACTCCGGGATGCTGAACCGCCGGTACTGGTCTTTCCGCGGCAGGCCGTCCTCGAAGACCACCATGGAGGCGACGATGTTGGTGCCGCTGAGGTGCGAGACGTCGTAGCACTCCATCCGCAGCGGTGCGTCCGCCATGCCCAGAGCATCCTGGATGTCGTTCAGCGCCTTGGACCTGGCGACGAAGTCGGAGCTGCGCCTGGTCTTGTAGAGCACGAGCGCGTTCTTCGCGTTCATCTCGACGGTCTTGGCGAGAGCTGCCTTGTCTCCGCGCTGCGCCACCCGCAACTCCACCCGGCCCGCAAGGCGTCCACGCGGTGCGGCCGGGTCGCCGATCTCCTGCCGCCGGGCCGTGAGCCACTGCTCCAGCTCCGCAGCGTCGTCCGGCAACTCTGGCACGAGGATCTCGCGCGGAGGGGCGTCCGCTCCGTCGTACGCGTTCTGCACGACGGTCTCGACCAGGTCGCCGAGTTCGACGTCGAGCTCCTTGTCGACCACCCAGCTGCGTACACCCCGGATGCGTCCTCCGCGCACGATGAACTGCTGCACGGCGGCCGCCAGCTCGTCGTGGGCGATGCCGAACACGTCGGCGTCCACGTTGTCCGGAAGCACGACGGCGCTCTTGCCCATCGCCGCCTCCAGCGCCTGGATGGCGTCGCGGTGCCGGGCGGCTGCCTCATAGTCTTGCGTGCTCGCCGCCTGCTTCATGCGTTCGGTGAACTCGCGGATGGCTTTGGTGTCGTCGCCCGCCATGAACGAGACGAAATCCTCGGCGAGCCCGCGGTGATCCTCCGGGCTGATCCGGCCGACGCAGGGGGCTGCGCACTTGCCGATGTCGCCGAGCAGACACGGCCGCCCCGTCAGTTCCGCCCTCCGGTACACGCCGTCCGAACAGCTCCGCATCGGGAACGCCTTGAGCATCAGGTCGACCGTGTCCCTGATCGCCCACACCTTCGTGTACGGGCCGAAGTACCGTGCATCCTTCGCCCCGCGGTTGCGGGTGACCATCACCCTCGGGATGCGCTCCCCCAGTGTCACCGCGAGGTAGGGGTATGACTTGTCGTCGCGGAACTGCACGTTGAACGGCGGGTTGAACTCTTTGATCCAGGTGTATTCGAGCTGAAGCGCCTCGAACTCGGTCGCCACGACCGTCCACTCCACCGACGCCGCGGTGGTCACCATGCGCCTGGTGCGCTCGTGCAGGCTGCGGAGCGGCTGGAAGTAGTTGCTCAGCCGCGCCCGAAGGTTCTTGGCCTTGCCGACGTAAAGCACCCGCCGGGTGGCATCGCGGAACCGGTACACGCCCGGCTGGGTCGGGATCTCGCCGGCTTTCGGCCGGTAACTGACGGTGTCTGCCACCGCAGGCCCTACGCGGCGCCCCGGGCGCTCTCGCCCTGGAGGATCTCCTTGAGGAAGTATCCGGTGTGGCTGCCCGGCGTCTCGGCGACGCGCTCCGGCGTGCCGGTCGCGATGACCTGACCGCCGCCCGCACCGCCCTCCGGACCCATGTCGATGATCCAGTCGGCCGACTTGATGACGTCGAAGATTGTGCTCGATGACGATCACCGTGTTGCCCTTGTCGAGGAGCCCGTTGAGAACCAGCAGCAGCTTGCGGACGTCTTCGAAGTGCAGACCGGTGGTCGGCTCGTCGAGCACGTACACGCTGCGGCCGTTGGAGCGGCGCTGCAGCTCGGTGGCGAGCTTGACGCGCTGCGCCTCACCGCCGGAGAGCGTCGTGGCGCTCTGGCCGAGTCTGACGTAGCCGAGGCCGACATCCACCAGGGTCTGCAGGAAGCGGTGGATCGACGAGATCGGGCGGAAGAACTCCGCCGCCTCGCTGATCGGCATGTCGAGCACCTCGGCGATGTTCTTGCCCTTGTAGTGCACGGTGAGGGTGTCGCGGTTGTAGCGCGCTCCCCCGCAAACCTCGCACGCGACGTAGACGTCTGGAAGGAAGTTCATCTCGATCTTGATCGTGCCGTCGCCCGAGCACGCCTCGCAGCGCCCGCCCTTGACGTTGAAGCTGAACCGGCCGGGCAGGTAGCCGCGCGACTTGGCCTCGATGGTCTCGGAGAACAGGGTGCGGATGCGGTCGAAGACGCCCGTGTACGTGGCCGGGTTGGACCGCGGCGTGCGGCCGATCGGCGCCTGGTCGACGTGCACGACCTTGTCGAGGTTCTCGAGCCCGGTGACCGCCTTGTGCTTGCCGGGCAGCTTGCGCGCCCCGTTGAGCTTGTTGGCGAGCACGCGGTAGAGGATGTCGTTGACGAGCGACGACTTGCCCGAGCCGCTCACGCCGGTGACGGCGACGAACGTGCCGAGCGGGAAGTCGACCGTGACCTTCTTGAGGTTGTTCGCTTCGGCGCCGACGACCGAGATCATGCGCTTCTTGTCGATCTTGCGGCGCTTGGCCGGCATCTCGATCTCTTTGCGCCCGGAGAGGTAGTCGCCGGTGAGCGACTCCCGGTTCTCCAGCAGGTCGTCGTAGGAGCCGGAGTGCACCACGTGCCCGCCGTTGACGCCGGCGCCCGGCCCGATGTCGACGACCCAGTCGGCCGTGCGGATGGTGTCTTCGTCGTGCTCGACGACGATCAGCGTGTTGCCGAGGTCGCGCAGGGCGATGAGGGTGTCGATCAGCCGCCGGTTGTCCCGCTGGTGCAGACCGATGCTCGGCTCGTCCAGCACGTACAGCACGCCGGTGAGCCCCGAACCGATCTGGGTGGCCAACCGGATGCGCTGGGCCTCTCCACCGGACAGCGTCGCCGCTGCGCGAGACAGGTCGAGGTAGTTGAGCCCGACCTGGATGAGGAAGTCGAGGCGGAGCTTGATCTCGCGCAGCACCTGCGCCGCGATCTTCTCTTCGCGCTCGGTGAGGTGGAGCTTGTCCATGAAGGTGCGGGCGTCGCTCAGGCTGAGCTGCGACGCGTCGGCGATGCTCGCACCGTGCACGAGCACGGCGAGCACCTCCGGCTTGAGGCGCTTGCCGCCGCAGACGGAGCACGGCACCTCGCGCAGGTATTCCGCCCAGCGAGCGCGCTGCGTGTCTGTCTCGGCCTGGAGGTACTGCCGCTCGATGTACGGGACGACGCCCTCGAAGCCGGAGGTGTAGCTCATCTCGCGGCCGTAGCGGTTCTTCCACTTGACCTTGACCTCGAAGTTGTCGCCGCGCATGACCGCATTGCGCACCTCTTCGGAAAGCTTCCTCCACGGGGTGTTCAGCGAGAACTTGAGGTCGCGGGCGAGGCCGTCGAGCAGCTTCTCGTAGTACTGGAACAGCCCCTTGCCCTGGGTGGTCCACGGCACGATGACGCCCTCGGCGATGCTGAGGCTGTCGTCGCCGAGCAGCAGGTCTTCATCCACTGCCATGCGGGTGCCGAGGCCGGAGCACTCCGGGCAGGCGCCGAACGGCGCGTTGAACGAGAAGGTGCGCGGCTCGATCTCGGTGAGCTGGATGGGGTGGTTGTTGGGGCAGGACAGCTTCTCGCTGAACGTGCGCCACGCCTCCGGCCCCTCTTCGTCGACGAAGTTGACCTGCACCAGGCCGTCGGTGAGCCGCAGCGCGGTCTCCAGCGAGTCGGTGAGACGGCCCAGGATGTCCGGCCCGGCGACCAGACGGTCGACCACGACCGAGATGTCGTGCTTGTACTGCTTCTTGAGCGTGGGAGGGTCGCTCAGCTGGATCTGCTCGCCGTCGACGAGCGCGCGCGAGTATCCGCTGGCCGCGAGCTCCTTGAAGAGGTCGACGAACTCGCCCTTCTTCTGTGAGACGACGGGGCTGAGCACCTGATAGCGCCGGCCGGTTTCGAGTTCCATGAGCTGGTCGGCGATCTGCTGCACGGTCTGGCGCTGGATCGGCTCGCCGCAGACAGGGCAGTGCGGGACGCCGATGCGCGCCCAGAGCAGGCGCATGTAGTCGTAGATCTCGGTGATCGTGCCGACCGTGGACCGCGGGTTGCGGTTGGTGGATTTCTGGTCGATGGAGACCGCGGGGCTCAGCCCCTCGATGAAGTCGACGTCTGGACGGTCGACCTGCCCGAGGAACTGGCGCGCGTATGCGGAGAGCGACTCCACGTAGCGGCGCTGGCCCTCCGCGAAGATGGTGTCGAAGGCGAGCGAGGACTTGCCGGAGCCCGACAGCCCCGTGAAGACGACGAGCGAGTCCCTCGGGATCTCCAGGTCGACGTTGTGCAGGTTGTGCACACGCGCTCCGCGCACGCTGAGGTGTGAACCGGTCACCTTGCCCATAACCACCCGATCAATTTCAGTCACTCGATCAATTCTCCGCTACTCTCCGCCGCATCCCAGCCGTGTTCGCCCAGCGCAGATCGAATATATGTTCGATTGTACCGGTTGATCGACAGAGCTGTCACCGCACGCCGCCGAGTCTATGCCGGGCCACCGACATTGCTACCGCCGGTCGTCCTGACGGTCGCCGACCCGGTGCGGGCGGCGCAGCAGCAGCGGCGCGACGACGAGCAGCAGCCCGGCGACGGCGAGGCCGCTCAGCACCGCCGGCCACACCGCAGCGTGTCCGTGTGCTGCGCCGGTCAGCGCCAGCAGCCCGACCGTCAGCGCCTGCACGGGCACCTGGATGAGCACGAACCGCCGCAGGGACGGGAGCAGCACCGCTGGCTGCACACGCGCGAACGGCGGCACCACGAGCATCCACGTCGCCGTCAGGTGCAGGGCGTGCGCGCCGGCGATCAGCAGATAGATGCGCCATTCCCCGACGGACTGCTGGTGCAGGAGCACGGTGAACGCGAGCACGCCGATCAGGAACCACGCCGTGAGCCAGCGCGGAACGGCGACGGCCGCAGCGGTCAGCAGGAGCGACACCGCGACCCAGAAGCCGGAATCCGCCACGGCGACGCACAGCACGGCGCCGAGCACCCCGAACAGCACGCGGATGCTCCAGCCCGGCACCGTGACCCCGAGCTCCGGCCGGGTGGTCTCGACGCCGCTCACCGCATCCTCGCCGGTCTGCTCAGCTCACGAAGGCGCGCATCCCTCGCACCGGTCCTGTCACCGGACGCATCGGCGTCCTGCCAGACCAGGACGTCGATCCCCGCGGCGGCCAGGCGGCGGAACCGCAGCGACCGCTCCAGCTCGACGACGCGCAACGCAATGCGCTCCCTGGTGGGAAGGTCGCGGCTGAGCCGCGCGGGAAGCACGTCGACCGCGATCACCCTGTGCCCCGCCGCCCGCCAGACGAGCGCGAGCCGCAGCGGCTGCTCGTCGAGGAACGTCGACATCACATAGACCAGTGCACCAGGGGCGAGGATCGGGGCTCGCACACGCTCGGTGGCCGCTCCCCTCGGTGCGGTGAGCTCCACGGCGCGGCCCACGCGGTGCAGGTGCCTGGCACCGGCCCGCGGCGGGATGGCGCGCGCTGGGTCTGCGAGGTCGTCGAAGCCGACCCTGTCTCCCGCGGCGACGTACGCACCGGCGAGCGACACCACGGCCTCCCTCGCGAGGTCCTGCGACGATACGCCAGGAAGCGGATATTGAACGGCCCAGTCGGCGACCCTCCCTGTGAGGTCGTCCCTGCTGTCGATCACGAACTGCACGGCCGCGTCGGAGGTCGCCATCGTGCGGCGCACGAAGAGCTCCCCCGCCGACTGCGCGCGCCGGGCAGTGGCCTTCCAGTCGATGCGCCGCAGCCTGTCCCCCGGCTGGAACCTGTCCACGTCGCGGAACTCGCCGCCGTCGCCCGGACGTGCCGACGGGTGCGGGCCGGTCAGACCGATCAGCCTGGCGGGGAGGGGCAGGCTCCTGATCGGCACGACCCTGGGTTTGACCACTCTGTCGATGGCTGGGCCGGACGCGCTGTCTCCGACGAACGCCGCGTCGGGGCCGATGGCGCGCGCGGCGAGCCGGAGCAGACGCTGGGGGCCGGAGTGACCGACCACGATGGATGCGCGGAGGCTCGCGGCCGAGCGCGGGGTGAGGACGGTGTCGAGCGGTGCGCGGTTCGGGAGGCCGATGCGGACGCCGACGGCGTCGGCACCGGGGGCGGCGACGGACGCGGTGGCGACGAGAGCTGTGCCCTGGGCGGGATCGGGTGCGTTGTGGATCGTCGCGGAGAAGGTCAGCGGGATGCGATCTCCCGGCCGCCGGTCCCAGCCGAACGCGGCGGTGACGAGGAGCGGGACGCCGACCAGCGCCAGTTCCACCCGACCGGCCACGAAGCCGGCGCAGAGGCAGAGCAGCCCGACGACCAGCGCCGCCACAACGGCGGGACTGAGATTCCACCTGGTGAACGCGGTGCGCGCTGGCGGCGGCAGTGGCGCCGGCTCGGGGGCGCTCACCCCGGGCGCCCGGCCTGCGGCGTCGCCACGCCCTCCGCATCCCGTGCCGCGCCGATGGACGGAGGGCCCGGCACCGAGTTGACCACCTCGGCCACGACCTGCGACGCCTGCACGCCGCTCGTCCACGCCTGCACGGTGAGGGAGAGCCGGTGGGCGAGGACCGGGAGCGCGACGGCCTTGACGTCGTCCGGGATGACGAAGTCTCGTCCCGCCATCACCGCACGCGCGCGGGCGACCAGCAGGAGCCCCTGAGAGCCGCGGGGCGACGCGCCGACCTCCACCGAACGGTGGCGGCGGGTCGCGGCTGCGAGAGCGACGCAGTACGCTGCGATGTCCTGGTCGACGTCGACCAGCTCGACGCCCTCCTGCATCGCGCGCAGCGTCGCGGCGTCGATCACCGGCTCGACGGTCGCGACCTCCCGGCGGCGGCTCACCCTGGCGAGGAGCACGCGCTCCTCGCCCTGCGCATCCGGATAGCCGACGCTCAGGCGCGCCATGAAGCGGTCGAGCTGCGCCTCCGGGAGCGCGTACGTCCCCTCGAACTCGATCGGGTTGGAGGTGGCGACGACGTGGAACGGCTGCGGAAGCGGGAAGCTCTGACCCTCGACGGTCACCTGCCCCTCCGCCATCGCCTCCAGCAGCGCGGACTGCGTCTTCGGCGATGTGCGGTTGATCTCGTCGGCGAGGAAGAGCCCGGTGAAGATCGGGCCGGGGCGGAAGACGAACTCGGCGGTGGCGGGGGCGTACACGAACGAGCCGGTGATGTCGGCGGGGAGCAGGTCGGGGGTGCACTGCAGGCGGCGGAAATCGAGACCGATAGCGGAGGCGATGCTGCGCGCGGCGAGGGTCTTGCCGAGGCCCGGCACGTCCTCGAACAGCACGTGACCACCGGCGAGGATGGTCGCCAGAGCCAGTTCGAGCGCCGGCCGCATCCCGACCACGACGCTGCCGACCCTGTCGAGGATGTCCCCGCTCAGCCGCGCGATCTCGGGGACGGCGAGGGGGCCGGACCGTGGTGCGGTGGCGGCCGGGGTGTCGGTGCTGTCGGCTGTCATGGGCGGTGCTCCTCGGGATGGATGAGGTCGGGCGGCGTGCGGATGGACGGCGAGCGAGTGGACGGCGTGCCGGTGGACGTCAAGCGAGTGGATGCGATGGCGGTGGCAGCCGCGTCGAGTGGGCCCATCGGCGCATCCGCGAGGGTGGCGAGCCTGCTGACGATGGTGTCGAACGTCGCCGCCTTCGGGAACTCCGCGCTGCCGCGGCGCAGCAGACGCACCGTGTCGTTGCCCAGGATGCGCGCGATCTCCGCCGCGTCGCCGGGCGCGTCCAGGTCCAGTCCGTGGAGTTCGAGCGTCTGGGCGGTCACGGAGCGGAGACGCCGGACGGCTTCGGGCGCGACGCCGCCACCACGGCTGTGCAGCGCCCAGCCGAGCTGGGACACCTCGCGTCTGGCGCCGTCGCGCTGAAGGATCGGGTCGGGCGGCCAGTCGACCGCCGCCTGATCGCCCAGGAGCGTCAATCCCGACGTAGCCGCCAGGACCACAGCGCCGAGACCGATGGCGTGGGCAGCGTCCAGGCCGAAGAACCAGGCGGCGAAGCCGATGATCCCGGCCAGCAGCAGCCAGCCCGCGAGCTTCCAGCGGACACCGGCCGCGAACAGCCGGCGGCGACTCTGGGAGCCCTCCTGCGCCGGTGCGACCTGGTCGCTCCCCGGCGCGTTCATCGCCCTCCCCCGCTCTGCACCGTCGTCCAGGATGCACGCAGGGCGTCGACGGCCTCGCGCGCCCTGTCCACATCGGCTGCGGCGACGGGTGCGTCGCTGAAGCGGGCGCGGAGATACAGGTCGAGGAGGGCGGTGGCGGCCGCACGATCGGACGCGACGCGCACCACGACGCGCGCGGTGAACTCGCCGGGGGTCTCCGCGGGGAGCCTGCGCATCCCGGAATCGGCGGCCGCCTCCTCCAGTCCGAGCCAGGCGCGCTCGATCGCGTCCCTGGGCTCGCGCTGTTCGCTGAGCCGGTCGTGTGCGAGGTCGAGGCCGCGGCGGACCTGGACGGGCTCCGGGGCGGGTTCCGGTTCGGGCGCCTGGTCGCCGAGAGCATCCGCGATCACGGGCGACAGGTCCTGTTCCGGCTCCCGCAGCCGACGGCGGACCGCCCGCCAGATCAGCGCGGCGACGATCAGGATCACGATGGTCGCCGCAGCGACGACGATCCACGAGATGTCGAACGTCACCACCCGTTGCGGCGCGCGTGGCGCCGGGGTCGCCGAATTCGTCTGACCGGTCAGGTTGGGAGGGAGCGGCTGCTGCGTCACCGCGGGTGGGACCCAGCGCATCCCGGAGAAGATCGGCGCACCCTGCACCGCCAGAGCGACCACGACGACGAGCGCGAGCGCTGAGCAGGCGAGCAGCATCCGATGACGCTTCATCGCCCCGCCGTCGTCGTCGCGCTCACCCTGCCACCGTATACCGGCGGCAGGGCGGCGCGGTGATCGTCAGCCGAGGTGGCCGGCCTTCTCCATCTGACGCAGGTCGCGCTTGAGGTCGCCGAGCTCGTCGCGGAGACGCGCGGCGAGTTCGAACTTGAGCTCACCGGCCGCGGCGAGCATCTGATCGTTGAGGTCGGCGATGAGCGATTCGAGTTCGTTCGCGCCCTGCGCGGCGATCCCCTCTTTGCGGAGGTTGGGCGTCGGGCTCTTCTTCTTGGCCTGGCGTCCCGCGAGCATCGCCGCGGTGTCGGCACCCTCGCGGGCGAGCACGTCGGTGATGTCGGCGATCCGCTTGCGCAGTGGCTGCGGGTCGATACCGTTGACCCTGTTGTACTCGACCTGCTTCTCGCGGCGACGAGAGGTCTCCTCGATCGCCTTCTTCATCGAGTCGGTGAGCACGTCCGCATACATGTGGACCTCGCCAGACACGTTGCGGGCCGCGCGGCCGATGGTCTGGATGAGCGAGGTCGACGACCGGAGGAAGCCCTCCTTGTCTGCATCCAGGATCGCGACGAGCGACACCTCCGGCAGGTCGAGGCCCTCGCGCAGCAGGTTGATGCCGACGAGCACGTCGTAGACGCCCGCTCGCAGCTCGGTGAGGAGCTCGACGCGGCGGAGCGTGTCGACGTCCGAGTGCAGGTAACGCACCCTGACCCCGGCTTCGGCGAGGAAGTCGGTGAGTTCTTCGGCCATCTTCTTGGTGAGCGTGGTGACGAGCACGCGCTCGTCGCGCTCGACGCGCAGCCGGATCTCTTCGAGCAGGTCGTCGATCTGACCCTTGGTCGGCTTGACCACGATCTCCGGGTCGATCAGGCCGGTCGGGCGGATGATCTGCTCGACGATGCCATCCGCGATGCCCATCTCGTAGCGGCCGGGCGTGGCGGACAGATAGACCGTCTGGCCGACGCGGTTCTTGAACTCGTTCCACTTGAGCGGGCGGTTGTCGAGAGCGCTCGGCAGCCGGAAGCCGTGCTCGACCAGCGTGCGCTTGCGGGACGAGTCACCCTCGTACATCGCACCGATCTGCGGAACGGTGACGTGCGACTCGTCGATCACCACGAGGAAATCGTCGGGGAAGTAGTCGAGCAGGCAGTTCGGCGCCTCGCCGGGCTGTCTGCCGTCGATGTGGCGCGAGTAGTTCTCGATGCCGGAGCAGAAGCCGATCTGCTCCATCATCTCGATGTCGAACTGGGTGCGCATCCGGAGTCGCTGCGCTTCGAGCAGTTTGCCCTCGCGCTCCAGCTCGACCAGGCGGTCGTGCAGCTCGGTCTGGATGGTGCCGATCGCGCGCTGCATCGTGGCCGGGCTGGCGGCGTAGTGCGTGGCCGGGAAGATGGAGATCGCGTCCACTTTGGAGATGATGTCGCCCGTGAGCGGGTGCAGCGTGTAGATCGCCTCGATCTCGTCGCCGAACAGCTCGATGCGCACGGCGTGCTCTTCATAGACCGGGATGATCTCGATGGTGTCTCCGCGAACGCGGAACTTGCCGCGCGAGAAGTCGACGTCGTTGCGCTCGTATTGCATGCCGACGAAGCGCCGGATGAGCTTGTCACGGCCCACGTTCTCGCCGACCTGCAGGGCGACCATCGCCTCCAGGTATTCCTCGGCCGCACCGAGGCCGTAGATGCAGGACACGGTGGAGACCACGATCACATCGCGTCGGCTGAGCAGCGAGTTGGTGGTGGAGTGCCGCAGCCGCTCGACCTCGGAGTTGATCGACGAGTCCTTCTCGATGAAGGTGTCCGTCTGGGGGACGTAGGCCTCTGGCTGGTAGTAGTCGTAGTAGGAGACGAAGTATTCGACCGCGTTGTTGGGCATGAGCTCGCGGAACTCGTTGGCGAGCTGCGCCGCGAGGGTCTTGTTGTGCGCGAGCACGAGCGTCGGGCGCTGCACCTGCTCGATCAGCCAGGCCGTGGTGGCCGACTTGCCCGTTCCGGTCGCGCCGAGCAGCACGACGTCTGTCTCACCGGCGTTGATTCGGCCGGCGAGCTCGGCGATGGCCTGGGGCTGGTCGCCGCTCGGGGTGTACTCGCTGACGACCTCGAACGGACGGACGGCGCGCGTGGGTTGCATGTGACCAGTCTAGGAAGAACCACCGACATTCCTGCCGGTGTGCGCTCTGGGCGGAACGTGGGCGCAGCCGGTCAGCCGCTCAGCCGCGCAGCCGCTCCCAGAGCAGGTCGGTCTGCGCGAGCGTCTGCTCCAGGGTGCCGTCGGTGTCGATCACCACGTCGGCGACCGCGAGTCGTTCCTCGTCCGTCGCCTGCGACCCGACCCTGCGCCGCGCCTCCGCCTCGTCCGTGCCCCGCAACTCCATCAGCCTCCGGATGCGCGTGGCCGCCGATGCGTGCGCGACGACCACCAGGTCGAACGGGTACGCGTTGGCCGACTCCACCAGCAGCGGAACGTCGTAGACGACGACGGCGTCGGGGTCGGCCTCCCCCGCTGCGCGGAAACGCTCGGTGGAGGTGGCGAGCACCGCGGGATGCGTGATCGCATTCAACCGGAGCCGTGCATCCTCGTCGGCGAAGATGATCGCGCCGAGCGCCGGCCGGTCGAGGCTGCCGTCCGCGGCGATTACGCCGGGCCCGAAGGTCTCCCCGATCTGCGCAAGCGCGGGCGTGCCCGGCTCGACGACCTCGCGCGCAATGCGGTCCGCGTCGACGACGACGGCCCCGTGTTCTGCGAGACGGCGGGCGATGGTCGATTTTCCGGAGGCGATCCCGCCGGTGAGTCCGATCAGCTGCACCAGACCATGCTAGCCGCGAGAGCGGTCCCGGTTAACGCCGGAACGGCCGGCCCCGTGAGGGACCGGCCGTTCCAGTGAACTGCTTAGGAGTTCGAGCTGAGCTTCTCGCGCAGAGCGGCGAGCGACTCGTCGTCGGCCAGCGTTCCGCCCGTGGTGGACTCTGAGGTGAAGGTCGATCCACCGACGGACGCAGTGCCCTCGGCAGCGGCCTCTTCGAGACCCTTGGCGACCTGCTTCTTGTGAGCCTCCCAGCGAGCCTGGGCTGCAGCGTAGTCCTGCTCCCACTTCTCGCGCTGGGCGTCGAAGCCTTCCTTCCACTCGTTCGTCTCGGAGTCGAAGCCCTCAGGGTACTTGTAGTTGCCCTGGTCGTCGTACTCCGTGAGCATGCCGTAGAGCGCCGGGTCGAACTCGGTGCCTTCGGGGTCGACGCCGTCGTTCGCCTGCTTCAGCGAGAGCGAGATGCGGCGACGCTCGAGGTCGATGTCGATGACCTTGACGAAGACCTCGTCGCCGACCGAAACGACCTGCTCGGCGAGCTCGACGTGCTTGCCCGACAGCTCCGAGATGTGCACGAGGCCCTCGATGCCGTCCGCGACGCGAACGAACGCACCGAACGGAACCAGCTTCGTGACCTTGCCCGGTGCGACCTGACCGATCGCGTGGGTGCGGGCGAAGACCTGCCACGGGTCTTCCTGCGTCGCCTTGAGCGACAGCGAGACGCGCTCGCGGTCCAGGTCGACCTCGAGGATCTCGACGGTGACTTCCTGACCGACCTCGACGACCTCGGAGGCGTGCTCGATGTGCTTCCAGGAGAGCTCGGAGACGTGGACGAGACCGTCGACGCCGCCCAGGTCGACGAACGCACCGAAGTTGACGATCGACGACACGACACCCTTGCGGACCTGACCCTTGTGCAGGTTGTTCAGGAACGTGGTGCGGCTCTCGGACTGCGTCTGCTCGAGCAGCGCACGGCGCGACAGGACCACGTTGTTGCGGTTCTTGTCGAGCTCGAGGATCTTCGCCTCGATCTCCTGGCCGAGGTACGGCGTGAGGTCGCGCACGCGGCGGAGCTCGATGAGCGACGCCGGGAGGAAGCCACGGAGGCCGATGTCGACGATGAGTCCACCCTTGACGACCTCGATCACGGTACCGGTGACAACGCCATCGGCTTCCTTGATCTTCTCGACGTCGCCCCACGCGCGCTCGTACTGCGCACGCTTCTTGGACAGGATGAGGCGGCCTTCCTTGTCCTCCTTCTGGAGAACGAGCGCCTCGACGGTGTCGCCGACCTCGACGACCTCAGTGGGGTCGACGTCGTGCTTGATGGAAAGTTCGCGGGAGGGAATGACACCCTCGGTCTTGTACCCGACGTCGAGGAGGACCTCGTCGCGGTCGATCTTGACGACGGTTCCTTCGATGAGGTCTCCGTCGTTGAAGAACTTCAGCGTCTTTTCGACCGCGGCGAGGAAGTCTTCAGCAGATCCGATGTCGTTGACGGCGACCTGCTTGGGCGCCTTGTCGGTCGTTGCGGTTGTCATGTAGTGAGTGCTCCGTTATGGACATAATTCGGGCCGGTCGCGGTGATGCTTCTGTTAGTTTCCGCAAACGGCAGGCGGATAGAGGTGCCACAAATGTGACAGTCCAGTCTAGCTGTGGAATGAGGGCTGCGGCAACCTGCGCGTCTGGACGATGTCGGCGAGTGCCGGCTCGAGGTCGGGGAAGGCGAATTCGTACCCGGCTTCGAGCAGACGTTCCGGAACGACCCAGCGACTCTTCAGCACCAGTTCGGTCTCCGTGCGGATGGCGATGGACCCGGCTTCGAGCATCCACCGGTATGCGGGAAGGCCGAACGGGACACCGAGCACGCGGCGCAGCGTCGCCATGAACGTGCGGTTGTCCGTCGGGTTCGGCGATGACACGTTGACGACGCCGTCCAGCTCGGGATGCTCGCGGACGAACTCGATCGCACCCAGCACATCCCGGATGTGCACCCAGCTGAACCGCTGCCGCCCTGCCCTCGCGCGGTACTCGTGGAAGGTGCCCGCGTTCCTGCGCGCGGACGAGGCGAACCAGCGGCCGTCGCGCTGCGGACCACCGAGCCCGAACTGCGCGAGCCGGATGAGGGGCAGCAGCGCGCTGCCGTCGCCGAGCACGATCGCCATGCGCAGCGCCACCCTGCGGGTGTACGGCAGCTCGGCCTCGAAGAACGCCCGCTCCCACGACGTGGCGACGCTCACCGAGAACCCGGAGCCGAGCTCGCCTCCCCGCTCGGTCATCGCCCGGTCCTCCGCGTGACGGTAGATGGTGGCCGTCGACGAGTTGATCCAGAGCGGTGGCGGGTTCTCGCTCTGCGCGATGGCCTCCCCGATCGCGCGCGTGGTCTGCAGCCGGGAGCGGAAGATCTCGGCGCGGTTCGCGTCTGAGTATCGGCAGTTGACGCTCTTGCCCGCGAGGTTGACGACGACGTCCGCGCCGTCGATCAGCCGCAGGATCCCGGCGGCGTCACCCCACTGCGCGTCGGCGCCTGCGCGCCCGATGGTCTGCACGACGGCACCGGAGGCGCGGAACGCGTCCGCGAGATAGTGCCCGATGAAGCCGGAGGCCCCAGCGATGACGATGCGTTGGCTCACGCGTCCCGCTCCCCCGTTCTGATCTCGTAGCGGAACGTTCCCGCGTATTCGTAGAGCCTACCGACGACCGGCAGGGACAGCGTGATGGAGACGCGCTGCGCATCCTGGTCGTCGTCGTACCGTTCGGAGAGCACCACGTGCGGCGCCAGCAGCGACGGGAGCGGGACGCGCACCCGGCCGAACAGGAGCGACACCGCCGTCGAGGTGAGCACCAGCCCGCCGTCGACGACCTCTGCGTCGAAGCGCGCGGAGACGCAGGCGGGACGGCCGAGCGTGTCCACGATCGTGCCGTCGTCCACCGCGATCTCGTCGACCATCGCGCGCCGACGGTCCGCGAAGTGGAACACGCGCACGGCCCGGACCGACGGCTCACCGGACACCGTCGCATCCGGAGTGTTCTCGACGGTGAACGGTACCTGGCGCGCCCACACCGGGAACACGACGTGCGCCCGCGCCAGGACCGCGAGCACGGGCCAGAGCCAGCGCCGGGGCGTGCCGACCGTGTCGAACACGCCCCGGCCGAAGCCGTGGCCACCGGCCGGAAGGCCGTCGAAGTACGCCTTCAGCCGCGGATGCAGCTCGTCGAAAGCGTCACCGACGGCCACCCGGTACGGCGACGTTGTCATCGAGGCCGATCAGCCGAGCATGGCCGACTTCAGCGTGTCGAGGCCGACACCGCCGATGTCGAGCGCCTTCTTGTGGAACGCCTTGATGTCGAAGTCCGCACCCTCACGGCGCGCGTACTCGTCGCGCAGCTGCTCCCAGATGCGCTGCCCGATCTTGTACGACGGAGCCTGCCCAGGCCAGCCGAGGTAGCGGTTGACCTCGAAACGCACGAAGCCGTCGTTCATGTTGACGTTCTCGCCGAGGAACTGGAAAGCGTACTCGCCGGTCCAGGGTCCAGAGCCGTCTGGCAGCTGCTTCTCCAGGTGCACGCCGATGTCGAGCACGACACGGGCGGCACGCATCCGCTGGCCGTCGAGCATCCCGAGCCTGTCGGCCGGGTCGTCGAGGTAGCCGAGCTGCTCCATCAGCCGCTCCGCGTACAGTGCCCAGCCCTCTGCGTGGCCGGAGGTGCCGGCGATGCGGCGCCAGGAGTTGAGCTGCGCCTTGTTGAAGGTGGCCTGGGCGATCTGGAGGTGGTGACCGGGAACGCCCTCGTGGTAGACGGTGGTCAGCTCGCGCCAGGTGTCGAACTCGGTGACGCCCTCCGGGACGCTCCACCACATCCGGCCTGCGCGGGCGAAGTCGTCGCTCGGGCCGGTGTAGTAGATGCCGCCCTCCTGGGTCGGCGCGATCATGCACTCGAGGCGGCGGATCTGCTCCGGGATGTCGAAGTGCGACTTGCCGAGCTCCTCGATGGCGCGGTCGCTGGTCTCCTGCATCCAGCGCTGCAGGGCGTCCGTGCCGTGCAGCTTGCGGCTGGCGTCCCCGTCGAGGAACTCGATGGCCTCGGCGACGGACGCGCCCGGCTTGATCTCGCGGGCGATCGACTCCTGCTCCGCGACCATGCGCGCCAGCTCCTCGATGCCCCACTCGTACGTCTCGTCGAGGTCGACGGTGGCGCCGAGGAAGTCACGGGAAGCGAGCGCGTAGAGCTCCCGGCCGACCGCGTCCTTCTCCGGTGCGTGCTGCGCGAGCTCGTCCTTGAGGAAGCGGGCTAGCGTGGCGTACGCCTGCGCCGACTCCTGGGCACCGGAGGCGAGGTCGGCGGCCAGCGAGGCGGGAAGCTCCGCGTCGCCCGCTTTCGCCCCCTGCGTGAACTCGAAGAAGAAGCCGGTGCCTGCGACCTGCTTGTTGGCCTGCGCGAGCACCTCGCGCACCTGGCGGATGGCGGGGACGTTGCCGCTCGCGATGCCGCTGCGCAGCGTCTCGATGTAGCCGTCCATCGCGGCGGGCAGGTTGTGCAGTCGCTTTGCGACGTTCGCCCAGTCCTCCTCCGTTTCGGTGGGGACGAGGTCGAAGATGTCGCGCAGCTCCTGGGCCGGGGAGGCGATCACGTTGAGGTCGCGCTGGTTGAAGCCGGCCTCGTGCTTCTCGACGGTGAGCTGCAGGTCGCGGGCGAGGTCCATCTTGGTGACCCTGTCGATGTCGTCGACGGGCTCGGCCGCCTCGATCTTCGCGAGGGCTTCCCTGACCTTGCCGATGGCCTGCTCGGCGCCGGCGGGCGAATAGTCGGCGTACTCGCCCTCCCGGCCGGGTCGGCCGAGCCAGACGTGGAACTCCGGGTACAACTCGAGCTGGGTGTCCACCCACTCCTCGGCGATCGTGTCGACCGGAGTGGGCTTTCGAGATTCATCTGTCATGGCTCGACCCTATTCCGGAAGCCGTCTTCCCCACCATGCCCGATCCGCGCGGTGCCGAACGTCAGTGGGCTGCGGCGTCCCAGTTGCGGCCGCGGCCGACCTGCACGTCGAGCGGGACGCGGAGGTCCGCCGCCGTGGACATGCGGGTGCGGACGATGGACTCCAGGGCGTCCCACTCGCCGGAGGCGACCTCGAAGATCAGTTCGTCGTGCACCTGCAGGAGCATCCGGGAGGTGAGCTGCTGGTCGATCATGTCGCCGGCGATGCCGAGCATGGCGATCTTCATCACGTCGGCCGCGGAACCCTGGATGGGCGCGTTGAGGGCGGCGCGCTCCGCGTTCTCGCGCAGCACCCGGTTGGTGCTGGTGAGATCGGCGAACGGACGGCGGCGTCCGAAGATCGTCTCGGTGTAACCGTCGACGCGGGCCTGCTCGACCACGTTGCGGAGGTAGTCGCGCACGTTGCCGAAGCGCTCGAAGTAGTCGCTCATCAGCTGGCGGGCCTCCGAGGTCTCGATGCGCAGCTGCTTCGACAGACCGAACGCGCTGAGCCCGTAGGCGAGGCCGTATGACATGGCCTTGACCTTGGAGCGCATCGTGGAGGTGACCTCCTCCGGAGCGACGCCGAAGATACGGGAGCCGACGAACCGGTGCAGGTCTTCCCCGACGTTGAACGCCTCGATCAGCCCGGGGTCTTCTGACAGGTGCGCCATGATGCGCATCTCGATCTGCGAGTAGTCGGCGGTGAGCAGCGTCTCGAACTCCTCGCCGCTGCGGATCGCCGACCGGATCTCCCTGCCCTCCTCGGTGCGCACCGGGATGTTCTGCAGGTTGGGGTCGTTGGAGGAGATGCGACCGGTGCTGGTGCCGGTCTGGTCGTAGGTGGTGTGGATGCGGCCGTCCGGCTCGACGGCGCGCTCCAGCGTCTCGACGATCTGCTTGAGCTTGGTCGCATCCCTGTGCTGCAGCAGCAGGTCGAGGAAGGGGTGCGGGTTCTTCTCCTGCAGGTCGGCCAGCGAGGCCGCGTCTGTGGAGTATCCGGTCTTGGTCGAGCGGGTCTTCGGCATCTGCAGCTCCTCGAAGAGGACCTGCTGCAACTGCTTGGGCGAGCCGAGGTTGACCTCGTGGCCGATCTCGGCGTAAGCCCGCGCCGCGTAGTCGTTCGCCTTGTCGGTGAGCTCGCCGCGGAGGCGCGCGAGCACCTCGCTGTCGATGCTGACGCCGGTCAACTCCATCTCGGCGAGCACGGCCACGAGCGGCAGCTCGATCTGGTCGAGGACGCTCCTGGTGCCGTCGTCGAGGGCGATCATCTGCGCTTCGGCCACCCGGCGCAGATACCAGGCCTCTGTGGCCGGGCTGACCGCATCCGTCAGCGCCACGAGCTGGTTGGGGTCGGACACCGGCAGCGTCTCGCCCAGCACCTCGTAGACCTGCTCGGCGAGCGACTGCGCCGCGGCCCCAGGGCGAACCAACCAGGAGGCGATGCTCGTGTCGAACGCGAGGCCGTCCACGATCAGACCGGCACGGCTCATCACTTTGAACTGCGGCTTGGCCCGGAAGAAATACTTCGGGGCAGAGCTCGCGAACCACTCCTCCAGCGCCTCGTAGTCTTTGCGTCCGGCCGCCCACGGCACGTAGACCGTGTCATCGTCGGCGGCGAGACCGAAACCGGTGACGCCCGCCGGGCCACGCTCCACCTGCACGCCGACCGCCTTGCCGTCGGCGGATGCCTTGCTCAGCCAGTTGGCGAGCTCCTCGTCGACCATGGTGCGCACCGGCGGGATCTCGATGGCGCCGGTCTCGACGGCCGCGGAGAATCCGGATGACCCATCGAGCTGCCCCTCCTCGGCGGCCGTCTTGAGCAGACGGTCGAGCAGGGTCTTGAACTGCAGCTGGGCGAAGATGTCGCGCACCGCGTTCTCGTTCAGCGGTCGACGTTCCAGGTCGGCGGGACCGACCGGCAGCTCCACATCGGTGAGCAGTCTGTTCAACCGGCGGTTGCGGAGGGCGTTCTCCTTCTGGTCGCGCAGGTTCTGCCCGACGACACCCTTGATCTCGTCGGCGTGCTCGATGAGGTTCTCGACGGTGCCGTACTGCTGCACCCACTTGACGGCGGTCTTCTCGCCGACCTTGTCGATGCCGATCAGGTTGTCGCTGGTCTCGCCGACGAGGGCGGCGATCTCCGGGTACTGGTGGGGCTCGATGCCGTAGCGCTCCCGGACGGCGGCCGGGTCGTAGATCTTGAGTTCGGAGACGCCGCGCACGTTCGGGTAGAGCAGCGTGACGTCGTCGTTGACGAGCTGGATGGTGTCGCGGTCTCCGGACACGATGAGCACGCGGTAGCCCTCCGCCGCGCCTTTCGCCGACAGCGTGGCCAGGATGTCGTCCGCCTCGAAGTCTTCTTTGGCGATGGTGGTGATGTTCATCGCGTGCAGCGCCTCTTCGAGGAGCGGGATCTGCCCGACGAACTCCGACGGCGTCTCGCCGCGGGTGCCCTTGTACTCCGGATATTCGCGGGTGCGGAACGAGTAGCGCGAGATGTCGAACGCGACGGCGATGTGCGTCGGACGCTGCTGCGACAGCAGGTTGATGAGCATCGCGATGAAGCCGTGGATGGCGTTCGTGTGCTGGCCGTCACGGTTGACGAAGCTGTCGACCGGGAGCGCGTAGAAGGCCCGGAATGCCAGCGAATGGCCGTCGATGATCAGGAGGGTAGGCTTTTCGGAGTCTGACACCAGGACAGCCTACAAGGCACCTGTGACACCCAGACGCCCCGACCGACGAAGGTGAGAAAGGCCGCCGATGACCGAGGACGCACTCGCATACGTGAACCGCAGAGGACTCGGCAAACTGGCCGACAAGATGGGGATCGAGATCCTCGAATTCACCATCGAACGAGCCGTGGCCAGGATGCCCGTCGAGGGCAATCAGCAGCCGGCTGACCTCCTCCACGGCGGGGCGTACGTGGTGCTCGGCGAGTCGCTCGGCTCGATGTCCGCCAACCTGCACGCCGGCGCGGACCGGCTCGCGGTCGGAATCGAGATCAACGCCACGCACACCCGCTCTGCGACGAGCGGCTATGTGACCGGCGTCTGCACGCCCATCCACCTGGGGCGCACGCTGACGACGCACGAGATCGCCGTCACCGACGAGCAGGGACGCCGCTGCTCGACCATCAGGATCACGAACCTGATCAAAGACCGCTGACGCGCATCCACCTGGTGCGTGCAGACCGGGTGCAGAAGAAGGGCGGCCCGGATGTTCCGGACCGCCCTTCTCGTCTGTCTGAGAGTCTGAGTGCTACTTCTTGGCTGTGCTACTTCTTTGCTGCGAGCTGCTCGATGATCGCCTGGGCGACGTCGTGCATGGTCAGGCGGCGGTCCATCGACGCCTTCTGGATCCAGCGGAACGCCTCCGGCTCCGTGAGGCCCATCTTCTCGTTGAGGAGGCCTTTGGCCCTGTCGACGAGCTTGCGGGTCTCGAAGCGCTCGACCATGTCGGACACCTCGGCTTCGAGGGCGATGATCTGGGCGTAGCGGGCGAGGGCGATCTCGATCGCGGGCAGCAGGTCGTTCGGCGTGAACGGCTTGACGACGTATGCGAGGGCGCCGGCCTCGGTCGCGCGCTCCACGAGTTCCTTCTGGCTGAACGCGGTGAGGAGCACGACGGGGGCGATGTGCCCCTTCGAGAGGCGCTCGGCCGCCGAGATGCCGTCGAGCTGGGGCATCTTGACGTCCATGATCACCAGGTCGGGCCGCAGCTCGGTGGCGAGGGCGACGGCGGTCTCGCCGTCTCCGGCCTCGCCGACGACCTCGAAACCGTTGTCACGGAGGATCTCGACGATGTCGAGTCGGATGAGGGA
Source organism: Leifsonia sp. McL0627 (assembly GCF_058244615.1). NCBI lineage: Bacteria > Bacillati > Actinomycetota > Actinomycetes > Micrococcales > Microbacteriaceae > Leifsonia > Leifsonia sp. McL0627. The sequence goes on along the minus strand of NZ_JBZCGM010000003.1, from coordinate 1,024,036 downwards.
TTCGTCTTCGGCGACGACGACGCGCCGTGGTGCGGTTGGAGTTGCTTCCTGGTCAGTCACGGACAAAAGCCTACGGTATTGTTCAGGTGTTGTTGTGCGCCGGTGTGGCGGAATGGCAGACGCGGAGCACTCAAAATGCTTTGTCCGAGAGGGCGTGTGGGTTCGAGTCCCACCACCGGCACAATCACGGGGCCCCCCAGATCGCCCTGAGCGGATGTGGAGACAGTCCGCGCGTAAGGGCTGTGGATCGGCGGATACTCAACTAGTCTGCCTGGGACCGCACCGACAGGCGGTCAGGGGAGAAACAACCATGCGTTCCAGGCTCAGGGTCGGCCTTGCCACGACCTTCACACTCGTGACGACGGTCGGTCTCGTCGTGGCCGGAGCGCAGCTCCCCGCCACGGCGGCACCCGAGCCGACGACCACACCGACCAGCACATCGACACCGACCACCACGCAGGCTCCGGAGGCGTCGCCGACCGCGACACCGACAGCAGAGCCGACGACGCCGAGCACGAGTCCGGCTCCCACCACCGACACGGCTCCCACCCCCGCACCGGATGCGAGCGCCCCCGCAGCGCCCGGATCCGCCGCGGACAGCACCGTCGTCCCCGACCCGTCGCTCGCGGAGATGAACGCGACACGCAACCACACGATGGGGTCGACGTTCTCGCTCGACGGAGCAGCGGCCGACGCCGCGAAGGGCACCGACGCCGGCAGCCAGGCCCGCACCTTCAGCTCGGCGGCGACCGTGTTCCCCGCCGGCGTGCGCGGCCTCGACGTCAGCGGCTGGCAGACCGGGATCAACTGGGCCCAGGTCTGGGCCGACGGCGGACGCTTCGCGTACATCAAGGCCACCGAGTCGACCGACTACAAGAGCAGCCAGTTCTCGTCGCAGTACAGCGGTTCGTACAACACCGGGATCATTCGCGGCGCGTACCACTTCGCCACGCCGAACACTTCATCCGGTGCTGCGCAGGCCAGGTACTTCGTGCAGAACGGCGGAGGCTGGTCGGCGGATGGCCGCACCCTCCCCCCGCTGCTCGACATCGAGTTCAACCCGTACGGCGGAAGCAACACCTGCTGGGGCCTGAGCGCATCGCAGATGGTCTCCTGGGTCGCCGACTTCCTCAACACCGTCACCGCGATGACCGGGCGCGCCCCGGCCATCTACACCAACACCAACTGGTGGAACCTCTGCACGGGCGGCTACGGCGGCTTCGGCTCGTACCCGCTGTTCGTCGCCAACTACTCCAACATCAGCACCCCGCCCCTTCCGGCGGGTTGGAGCGCGTACACGATCTGGCAGTTCGCCAACGGCGTCGGCCCGTTCCCCGGCGACCAGGATGTCTTCAACGGCTCCCTGCAGGACCTGCAGGCGTTCGCGCTCGGTAACCGGCTCGCGGGCGCCGATGCGTTCGGAACGAGTGCCGCGCTGTCTGCGACGTTCGCGCCTGGCGTGCCCGTCGCGTATGTAGCCTCCGGCTACAACTATGCGGACGCGCTGGCGGGAGGCCCTGCCGCCGGGAAGCAACACGGCCCTGTCCTCCTCGTGCAGCCGTACGGCGTCCCCGACGTCATCGCCACGGAGCTGAAACGCCTGAAACCGGCGCGGATCGTCGTGCTCGGCGGTCCGTCGGCGGTCTCCGACTCCACTGTGTCCGCGCTCGGCGCATACACGTCCGGTGGGGTGACGAGACTGGCGGGCTCCGACCGCTTCGAGACCAGCGTCGCCGTTTCGCGGAGTGTGTTCGCTGCGAACCAGTCGGTCGCCTACATTGCGACAGGGATGAACTTCCCCGACGCGCTGACCGGCGCCTCCGTCGCCGCCGGCTCCGCCCACAGCGGTCCGCTGCTGCTCGTCACGTCGGTGGGTATTCCGCCGAGCGTCGCGACGGAGTTGCAGCGCCTGCGGCCCGGCCGCATCGTGGTGCTGGGAGGCACAGACGCGATCGGCGCTTCCGTCGCGTCGGCCCTCGCGTCGTACACCACCGGCTCGGTCACCCGCATCTCCGGCGACGATCGGTACGTCACCAGCGCGAAGGTGTCTCAGGCGAACTTCGCCCCCGGCGTCTCCGCGGTCTACGTGGCTGTCGGCACCAACTACCCGGATGCGCTGTCCGGCGCCCCGGTGGCCGGAGCCGTCAACGCCCCCGTGCTGCTGACCCAGTCGACGGCCATCCCGGCGTCGATCGTCGCAGAACTGAAGCGCCTCAAGCCGAAGAAGGTGGTGGTGCTGGGAGGCGCGGCCGCCCTCAGCGTCGCGGTCGCCGCCCAGCTGAACACCTACGTGGTCAAGTAGTCCACTGGTCCGTCGGGCTCACACCGCGCGCACCCGGTTGTTCCGGGCGTCGTGGGTGAGCTCGACGAGACCGAGGGCTTCCAGGAGCGGCGGCAGATACATCCCGAAGCGTCCCCGGTAGCCCTTACGGAGGCCGTACCAGCCGCCAACAGGGTTGCTCTCTGAGCGTCCCCAGGCCTCGACGGACCCATCGGCGGCGGGCTTCTGCTCGTCGGCGGCGCCGAGCGGCACCCAGTCGCCCTGCTCGCGCAGCCAGGCGGCGAGGTCGTCGATCGCGCTCAGGTGATACTTCAACGTGGTCGAGCCCACCTGGCAGACGAGCGCGGGCGGGTCGGCCTCCTCGTCGCGCCACATGGTGTACTCGCTCGATCCAGGGGCCGTCTTCAGCACCCACGGATCTGCTTTGGTTCCGTCACTCATGTGCTCAGTATGGCGCTAGATGCGGGCGCCGACCACGGTCGCGGCGAAGCGCCTCGCGCGCTCGGCGAGACCGGCGATCCTGTCCGCCACGACGGTGTCGGCGTCGAAGCCGACGTACGCGGGCGGCGGCGTCCTCCTGACGTTCTCGCTGCACTCGAAACTGCCGCAGAGCATGGTGCCGACCGTGTCGCCGTTGCGTCCGGCCTGACCGGCTCTGCGTGCCACGTAGAGGTAGACATCGCGCGTCACGTGCACGTCCTGGCACCACCCGCACATCGAGGGGGCGTGCGACCGCATCGACGCGTCGGAGGCCCGCAGCACGATGCCGACCGGCCCGTTCTCCGTCGGCACGACGACATACCCGCGCTGCGGGAGGCGCGGGTCGCGCCAGCCCAGGTACTCGCGCCTCGACCAGTCCACCTCGTGCATCCCCGGCGGCAGCGGCAACTCCGCCGCCGCGCTCTTCGAACAGTTCACGAACGACTCCCGGATCTGCTCCTGGGTCAATGTCTCCATGCGCACCTCCGCACTCCATGCTCGCACAGCTTGACTCTGACCCTGAGGTCACGGTTTAGCCTCGCCGCATGACAACACTCAACGCCGTCACCGACGCCACATTCCCGGATGCGGTGCTCGCCGCCTCCGGAACCACCATCGTCGAGTTCTGGGCGCCCTGGTGCGGCCCGTGCCGCGCGCTCAGCCCCATCCTGGAGCAGCTCGCCGAGGAGCACGCCGACCGCATCAGCATCGTGAAGATCAACGCGGACGACAACCCGCAGGCCTCCGCCACCTACCGCGCGATGGCGCTGCCGGTGATGAAGGTGTTCCAGGGCGGAGAGGTCGTGAAGACGATCATCGGCGCGAAGCCGAAGCCCGCGCTGGAGTTCGAGCTCGCGCCGTACCTCGCCTGACGATCTCCGCACATCCCGGTCAGGTGAGGTCGTCGAACGCCCCACTGACCCAGCCGATGTACCGCTCGGCCGAGCGGAGCACCGCCTCCCGCGCATCCTGTGGCACCACGTTGCCGAGGTTGCCGTACAGCCGGTCGAAGCTGCTCTCGCACACCCGGTCGGCCGTCCGTCGCACGACGGCGGCCGACAGCGGGATGTCGTTGGGGTAGCTGCGCAGGAACGTCACCCAGCGCTGCGTCGGACCGGGGAACACCGTGTCTCCGGCCAGCACGACGCCCCGGTCCCAGTGCGCGATGGCGCTCCCGGGGAAGTGACCGCCGATGGTGCGCAGCGTCACCCCAGGCAGCACCTCCTCGTCGCCCTCCCAGCTGCGGAGGCACGACTCGTCCCTTTGCACCCAGGCCCGGTCGGCCGTGTTGACCAGCACGGGCGGGTCGCCGAGCATCCGGGACCACGAGGTCTGCGCGCCGAACATGTGCGGGTGGCTGGAGGCGATCACCGCGACACCGCCGAGATCCTGCACGGCCGCAGCCGCAGCTTCGTCGACGTACCCCGTCGGATCCCAGAGCAGGTTGCCCTCCGGCGTGCGCAGCAGCATGCTCTGCTGGCCGATGCCGACCTTCGGCTCGCTTCGGAGCGCGAACAGGTCGGGCTCCAGTTCGGTGATGGTGACCCGTTCCCCGTCGCGCTGCAACGCCTGCAATGACGTCCAGCGCTGCCCGCCTGGCGGCACGTATTGCCGCTCGTCCTCGCAGATCGGGCACGACACGGGAGGCGTATCCCCCGCCGGAAACTCCACAGCGCACGCAGCGCACAACCAGTCGACCACGCTGCGACGATACCCGGGCGGCCGCGCATCGGGATAGCCCCTTTGCCCGAAGAGGCACCGATACCGGAATACTCACCCCTTGCCGGAATAGGCACAGAGAGGACAGCATTGACACCACTGTGAAACGCATCGGATTCCTCTCCTTCGGCCACTGGCAGCCCGTCCCCGGCTCCGTCTCCCGCACGGCGGCCGACGCCCTGCAGCAGACGATCGAGCTGGCCGTCGCCGCCGAAGAGGTGGGGGTCGACGGCGCTTACGTGCGCGTGCACCACTTCGCCAGGCAGCTCGCCTCGCCGTTCCCGCTGCTCGCGGCGATCGGCGCACGCACCAGCCGCATCGAGATCGGCACCGGCGTGATCGACATGCGCTACGAGAACCCGCTGTACATGGCGGAGGACGCGGCGGCGGCCGACCTGATCAGCGGCGGCAGACTGCAGCTCGGCGTGAGCCGTGGTTCACCCGAGACGGCGGTGCGCGGCTACGAGTCGTTCGGCTACGTGCCCGCCGACGACGAGTCGGACGCCGACATGGCGCGCCGCCACACCGAGGTGTTCCGCGCCGCCATCGCCGGAGCCGGGATCGCGATGTCGAACCCGCAGATGACCGGCGTCTCCCAGCCCCTCCCGATCGAGCCGCGCTCCCCTGGACTCTCCGACCGCATCTGGTGGGGTGCAGGATCCCGTGCGACAGCGGTCTGGACGGCGGAGCAGGGCATGAACCTGATGAGCTCCACCCTGCTCACCGAAGACACCGGCGTGCCGTTCGACCAGTTGCAGGCCGAGCAGATCCGGATGTTCCGGGACGCCTGGCGCGTCGCCGGCCACGAGCGCGAGCCCCGCGTCTCGGTGAGCCGCAGCGTCATCCCGATCATCGACGACGAGACCCGCCGCTACTTCGGTGCGAGCGCAGTCGCGGAGTCGAAAGACCAGGTCGGGCACCTCGACGGCGGCCTCGCCCGCTTCGGCCGCAGCTTCGTGGGAGAGCCGGACAAGATCGCCGCCGAATTGGCGGCCGACGAGGCCGTGCAGGCGGCGGACACCGTGCTGGTGACGGTGCCGAACCAGCTGGGCGTGGAGTTCAACGCGCGCATTCTGGAGTCGATCGTGAAGGACGTGCGGCCGGCCCTGGGGTGACCGGGACGTTGCGGCTCCGGATGCTCGCGAGCGTCGTCATCCCACAGGACCCGCCGCAGGATTGGGCGACCCACCGCATCCGATGTACCCCGGATTGAGGGTGCGCGTCCCCCGCTCCGCCTGCGACAATGGAGCTGTTGCACACCCGAATTTGCAGCACCGATCGTCATTCGGCGAGGCTGAAAAGGGGTGTGCGTGCGATCCAGGGCAGTGAGGTCGGCCATCGCCGGTGCGGGGTTCGCCGTTCTGGCGGCCACAGTGCTGGCGCCGACCGCCGCGAACGCCGTCGCCAACGTCTCCGAGGGTTCGGCGCCGTCGGCCATCACGAGCATGTGGGCGTGGGGCAACCCCATCGACCCAACGGCGGATGCGCGTGGCCTCGGTCAGCAGCAGTTCCAGCCGGATGCGCTGGCCGCGTTCGCCAGCGCGCACCAGCTCACGAGCGTGTACCTGTCCGTTCCGTGGGCGCCCCAGGAGGGCGCTTTCGCGAGCTGGCTGCCCCAAGCGGTCGACGCCCTGCACGCCGCCGGCGTCACCACGGTCTCCGCCCTCGGCGGCGACCCGGAGTGGGCGGTGCAGCCGCAGCTCGCGGCGCAGTGGACCCACGACGCCCTCGCCACCGCCGACTTCGACGCCGTGCAATTCGATGTCGAGCCGTGGGCGACGCCGGGCGGGGGCGAGCCGGACCTCGGCACGATCGTCCCCCGGCTCAACACGATGTTCGAGGCGGCCAGGGCCGTCTCCGGCGGCACCCCGATCGGCGCGGATCTGCCCTGGTGGCTCGCCGCCAAGCCCTACGGCGGAACGACGGCGTTCGACAGCCTGCTCCCCCACGTCGACACGGTGGCGATCGTCGCCTTCTCCGACCACGCCGCGGGAGACGACGGCATCGTCGCCCTCGCGCTGCCGGCCGCGACGGCCGCGGCGGCGCACTCCGTGCCGTTCACCGTCGGCGTCGAGACGGACACCCCCGCCATTGCGGGCGGGCCGCAGTACACGTTCGGCGACGACACGGCGACCGCGCTCGAAACGCAGGCGGCCATCGCCAGGACGCAGCTCGCGGCGCTGGCCGGCTACCGAGGGATCACGGCGGAGCACCTGCTGAGCTGGCAGGCGCTCATCGCCCAGTAGCGGCTCAGCCGTCTGCTGCCGCGCGCAGGGCGGCGATGTCCAGCTTGCCCATGCTCAGCATCGCCTGGATCGCCCGGTTGGAGCGCTCGGGGTCCGGATCGCCGATCAACTCATCGAGCGCGGCCGGCACGATCTGCCAGCTGAGACCCCAGCGGTCCTTGAGCCAGCCGCACTGCCCCGGCTCACCGCCGCTGGAGGTGAGCGCATCCCACAGCCGGTCGACCTCGGCCTGATCCTCGGCAGAGACGGCGAACGAGAACGCCTCCGTGAACGGGAACATCGGCCCGCCGTTCAGCGCCATCACCTCAACGCCGTCGAGCACGAACTTGACGCGCGACACACCGGCCGCCTGACCGGGTGCATCCAATGCGAACCTGCTCACCTCCAGCATCCGCGAGTTCGGGAACAGGGAGACGTAGAACTCCGCCGCCTGCTCGGCCTGGTCGTCGAACCAGAGAAATGGGCTGACCTTCGGCATTCTCGACTCCTTCATCCGTTGGCGGCCATCGTACGCGCAGGCGGGTAGCGTAGCGATGTGTTCACGAGCTACATCGCCATCGGCGACAGTTTCACAGAGGGTGTCGGAGACGAGCTGCCGGACGGCCGCGCACGGGGGTGGGCGGACTTCGTCGCGCTCGGGCTCGCCCAGGCGGCCGCGGCGGACGGCCAGGAGATCCGCTACGCCAACCTCGCCATCCGGGGCCGCAAACTCGGCCCGCTGATCAAGGAACAGGTGCCTCCCGCCGTCGCACAGCACCCTCAGCTCATCAGCCTGAACGGCGGAGGCAACGACATCATGCGCCCGCGCGTCTCCATCGAAGGGGTGGCGACCCAGCTGGTGGACGCGGCGAAGCGGATCACCGCGGAGGGAATCCACGTGCTGCTGCTCAGCGGCGCGAACCCGTCGGCGCACCTGCCGCTGGGCGGCCTGGTGCGCCGCAGGGGCAACGAGCTGGCGGATGCAGTGCGCCGCCACCTCCCGCTGGAGAACGTCACCTTCGTGGACAACTGGGCGGACGAGCGGATCTGGGACATCCGGTACTGGTCGCCCGACCGCCTGCACCTGAACGTGCTCGGTCACGCGCGCGTCGCGAGCAACGTGCTCACCGCGTTCGACGTGCCCGTTCCGGCGGAGTGGGGCGTCGAGGAGGTCGCAGACGCGCCGTCCGGGGCGCGCTCGCGCCGCACGGCGGACTACTACCGACGCTACGTGTTCCCGTGGATCGGACGCAGGCTCACCGGCCGGTCGTCCGGCGACGGTCGCGCGGCGAAGATCGCCGAGCTGACCGTGGTCGACCCGACCGCGGCGGCTCCGCTCTAGCCTCCGACGACGAGGACGACGACGAGGCCGCCGCCGCGCGGGTCAGTCGTTGTCGCCGCCCGTCGTGTCGAGTCTGGTCGAGCGCATCCCACCCGCCCAGGTCCACTCGGCGACCTCCGGGATGTCTTCGCCGTGCGCCCGCGTGTATTCGCGGGCGGCGATTCGCGCATCCTGCATTTCCTGGCGCAGGGCGCCCTCCCTGGCGGCGAGTCCCGGCACCCGGTCGAGCACGTCGATCACCAGGTGGTACCGGTCGAGGTCGTTGAGCATGACCATGTCGAACGGCGTCGTGGTCGTGCCCTCCTCCTTGTAGCCGCGCACGTGCAGGTTGTCGTGGCCCGCACGGCGGTAGGTGAGGCGGTGGATGAGCCACGGGTAGCCGTGGTAGGCGAAGATGACCGGCTTGTCCGTTGTGAAAAGCGCGTCGTATGCGCGGTCGTTGAGGCCGTGCGGGTGCTCGCCCTCTGTCTGCAGCCGCATCAGGTCGACCACGTTCACCACGCGCACCTTCAGCGACGGGATGCGGTCCCTCAGGATCGACGCCGCCGCCAGCACTTCCAAGGTCGGGATGTCGCCAGCGCAACCGAGGACGACGTCCGGCTCCTCGCCCGCCACCTCTGTGCCCGCCCAGTCGAAGAGGCCGATGCCGCGCGTGCAGTGCGCGATCGCCTCCTCCATGGTCAGCCAGTTCGGCGCCGGCTGCTTGCCTGCGACGACCACGTTGACGTAGTCGACCGAGCGCAGGCAGTGGTCGTAGGTGGAGAGCAGCGTGTTGGCGTCGAACGGCAGATACACCCGGACGACGTCGGCCTTCTTATTCACGACGTGGTCGATGAAGCCGGGGTCCTGGTGCGACGCGCCGTTGTGGTCCTGCCGCCAGACGTGCGAACTGAGCAGGTAGTTCAGCGACGCCACCGGTCGCCGCCAGGCGATCTCCCTGGACGACTTGAGCCACTTGGCGTGCTGGTTGAACATCGAGTCGACGATGTGGATGAACGCCTCATACGAGTTGATCACTCCGTGCCTGCCGGTGAGCAGGTAACCCTCCAGCCAGCCCTGGCACTGGTGCTCGCTCAGCATCTCCATCACCCGGCCGGAGCGGACGAGGTGGTTGTCGGAGTCGATCGGCCAGTACTCGGCGTTCCACTGCTTGCCGGTCACGTCGTAGACGGCCTGCAGCCGGTTGGAGGCGGTCTCGTCCGGCCCGAACAGCCGGAAGTCGTCCTGGTTCGCCGCCATCACGTCCCTGAACCACTCGCCGAGCACCTTCGTGGCCTCGGCGACGGTCTCGCCCGGCGACGGCACCTCCACGGCGTAGTCGCGGAAGTCGGGCAGCCGCAGGTCTTTGCGCAGCAGTCCACCGTTGGCGACGGGGTTGGCGCTCATCCGCCTGTGACCCTGCGGCGCCAGCGCCGTCACGAGCGGCACGGGAGCGCCGGACTCGTCGAACAGCTCCTCCGGGCGGTACGACGCCAGCCAGCTCTCCAGCAGGCGCGTGTGCTCCTCGGTGTCCCGCGCATCCGCGAGCGGCACCTGGTGCGACCGCCAGTTGTTCTCCGCCGGATGCCCGTCGATCTCCTTCGGGCAGGTCCAGCCTTTGGGGGTGCGCAGGATGAGCATCGGCCAGGCCGGACGCTCGGTCAGCTCCCCGGCCAGGGCGGCAGCTTTGATCCCGGCGATCTGGTCCAGGATGGCGTCCATCGTCTCGGCCATCCGCTCGTGCACCGCGCGGGGGTCCTCCCCGTCGAAGCCGCCAGAGACCAGATACGGCGTGTGGCCGTAGCCGCGCATCAGGTCGAACAGCTCGCTCTCCGGGATGCGCGCGAGCACGGTGGGGTTGGCGATCTTGTAGCCGTTGAGGTGCAGGATCGGCAGCACGACGCCGTCGTGCACGGGGTCGAGGAACTTGTTGGAGTGCCAGGCTGTCGCGAGCGGCCCGGTCTCGGCCTCCCCGTCGCCGACGACGGCGGCGACCAGCAGGTCCGGGTTGTCGAAGGCGGCGCCGTAGGCGTGCGAGAGGGCGTAGCCGAGCTCGCCCCCCTCGTGGATCGAACCGGGCGTCTCGGGCGCCGCATGGCTCGGGATGCCGCCCGGGAAGGAGAACTGCCGGAACAGCCTGCGCAGCCCGTCGACGCTCTGGTCGATGGCGCTGTACGTCTCGCTGTATGTGCCGTCGAGGTAGGCGCTCGCCACCACGCCGGGCCCGCCGTGCCCTGGCCCCGCGATGAAGATCGTGTCGAGGTCGCGCTCCTGGATCACCCGGTTGAGGTGCGCGTAGATGAAGTTCAGGCCGGGCGTCGTGCCCCAGTGGCCGAGGAGTCTCGGCTTGATGTGGTCGCGCGTGAGCGGTTCACGCAGCAGCGGGTTGTCGAGCAGGTAGATCTGGCCGACGGAGAGGTAGTTGGCTGCCCGCCACCACGCATCCAATCGGTCGAGAGTGTCCGGGCTGAGCGTGGTGGTCGGTGTCGTCACAGGTTTCCTTCCCCTCGCTCGAAATCCTACGGGGCCTCCGCTCCGAACAACAGGCATGGAAACCAGTACCGTCGCCACCTCGCTCGGACCCGTCGTGGTGCGCCACACGCCGCGCGAGTCCCACACGGCGACGATCCTGCTGCACGGCGCCGCCGGCTCGTGGAAGACCTGGCGGTCCGCCATCGCAGCCGCGGAGTCCGGCGGCTCGGTGGCCGACCTCGTCATGCCAGACCTGCCCGGTTGGGGTGACTCCCCCGTCGCCGACCTGGCGACACTCGACACCGGCGGCATCGCCGATGCGGTCTGCGATGTCGCGCGCGCTCTCGGCTACCACCGGTGGCGCGTCGTCGGTCACTCCCTCGGCGGGTTCGTCGCGCTGGAACTCGCGGTGCGGGAGCCCATGGCCACGGAATCCGTCGTGCTCGTCTCCGCAACGACGTTCGGGGCGCGCGGCGATCGGCTCGGCGCGCTCGGACGTCTCGTGCACTACGCGCCGCTCGAACTGCTCGCCGTCGGCATCCGGATGCTCGCAGCGCTCGGCCCCTTCGCCGCCCGGTTCGTCCGCGCGCTCGACCGGATCGGCCTGCTCAGCGTGCTCGCCGCCCCGCTGTTCACGATCGTGGACAGACAGGCTGTGCACGAGCTCGCCCGCGACCTGCGTCCTGGAGCATTCCTGCGAGCGATGCAGTGCGCGGCCGCGTATCCAGCGGCCTGGCGCTGGGCGCGCATCCGGTGCCAGGTGGTCGCTCTGCACGGCGACAGGGACGTGTTCGTCGGCCGTGACGACGACGCCCGGCTTGCGGCGGTCATCCCGGACTTCCACGCGGTCGTCGTGCCGGCCACCGGGCACTTCGGGCACGTGGAGCACCCGACGATCCTGGTCGGAGCGCTGCACGCGCGGTAACGTGTGCGGCATGTCAGAGCAGACGATCACCGTCGAGTCCGTCGACGCGGAGACCTGGGACGAACTGCGAACCGTGTTCGGGGAGCGCGGCGACGCCTCCGGCTGCTGGTGCCAGTGGTTCAAGCTCACCGGAGCGCAGTTCCACGCGGCGTCGCGGGAGGAGAAGACACACCTGCTGCACGCGAGCGTCGATGCCGGTTCGCCCGGGGTGATCGCCCGGCTCGACGGCGAGCCCGTCGGCTGGGCGGCGGTCGAGCCGTTCAGCGCATACCCCGGGTTGCGGAGGTCGCCGATCACCAAGCGGCAGCCGGGCGACCCGGAGGATCCGTGGGCTGTCACCTGCTTCGTGGTCCGGCTCGAGCACCGCAAGCAGGGGGTCGCCCGCGCCCTGCTTGCCGGGGCGGTCGGGCACGCCGCCGCGCGCGGCGCGGAGGTCATCGAGGGCTACCCCGTCGACCCGGGAGTGCGGCCGTCGCTCACCGCCGCCGAGCGGTACCACGGCACCGTCTCACTGTTCGAGACCGCCGGGTTCGCGGTGATCCGGCGGCCGTCGGCCACGCGCGCCATCATGCGGCTCTCCGTGAGTCCATGACCGCCTAAGCTCGTCTGGTGAGCTCGAAACGCGACCGCCTGATCGGCGCTGGAACCCAGGTCGCGACCGAGGTCAGCATCAACTTCGGCTCGTCGATCGCCGGGCTGCTCATCCCGATCGTCGGGTCCGTGGTGGTCGTGGCGGTCAGGCAGATCGTCACCGCCGTCGCCGTGCTGCCGTTCTACCGGCCGAAACGCGCCGAGCTGACCTGGCGGCGGCTCTGGCCCGCCATCGCGCTCGGCGTGGTGCTCGCCACGATGAACCTCAGCTTCTACGAGGCGGTCGGCCGCCTCGGGCTCGGGATCGCCGCGACCATCGAATTCCTCGGGCCGTTCGCGCTCGCACTCGCCGGCTCTCGCCGGGTGGTCGACGTGATCTGCGCCGTGTTCGCCGCCGGCGGCGTGGTGCTGCTCACCGGCACCGACGGCGCCATCGACCCGCTCGGCGTCGTGCTGGCGCTCACGGCCGCGGCGAGCTGGGCGGCGTACATCCTGCTCACCCGCCGGGTCGCCACCCGGCTTCCCGGCCTCGAAGGGCTGAGCGTCGCAAGCGTCGTCGCCACGATCATCCTGCTGCCGATCGCACTCGTCGTGGTCGACTACAGCCGCCTGAACTGGCCGGTGATCGGGATGCTCCTGGCCGCCGGAGTGCTCTCCTCCGCCATCCCGTACAGCCTCGACACGTTCATCCTGCGCAGGATCACCCCGCGGCTCTACGCGGTCATCACGAGCCTCGGCCCGGCCATCGCCACCCTGTTCGGCGTGCTGGTATTGCACGAGCGGTTCAGCGGCGTGCAGCTGCTCGGGATCGCGGTGGTCTGCGTCGCCGCGGGTGTCACCATCGCCACGCAGCGCGACCATCCTGCGTCCGACCTGGAAGCCACCGCCGAGGCGATCCCGTAGCGCTCGGAGCCGCTACGACAGGATGTCCTTGGTGGTGAACCGGCCGATCGCCAGCGCCCCGAACACGGCGAGGTAGCCGAGCTGCAGCAGCGCATTGCTGCCGAACTGGTCCCAGCTGATCGGGTCGCGCAAAAAGTCCGCGAACCCGAACCAGTAGTGGCTGAACAGCCACGGATGCAGGGCGTCGAGCTGCGGAAGCTGGTCGAGCACCTGCGACACGACGGAGAGCACGATCGTCGCCGCCATCGCCCCGACCGGCACGTCGGTGAGCGTCGAGAAGAACAGCCCGATCGCGCACAGCCCGAGCAGCGAGACGACCACGTACGCGCCGATCAGCAGCAGCCGGCCGAACGCGTCCCAGGCCCCCACTTGGTCACCGGAGAGCAGCGTCACCGGCCCGACCGGGAACAGGATCGCGCCGATCGCGGTGCCAGCGAGGATCACGATCGCGGTCCCCGCGATGCAGAACGCCGCGGCGCCCGCATACTTGACCGCCAGCAGGCGCAACCGCCCGGCCGGGGCGATCACCAGATAGCGCAGCGTCCCGTGGCTCGCCTCCCCCGCGATGGTGTCTCCGGCGACGACGCCGACCGTCAGCGGAAGGAACAGCGGAACGCACACCACCAGAGCGGTGAAGCCGACGAACAGGCCATTCGAGGTGATCTGGTCGAGAAACGCCGGACCCCTGCCTGGGCGCGCGTGGCCGAAGAGCCGGACGGCGACGCCGATCAGGATGGGGATGGCCGCCAGAGCAGCGAGCATCGCCCAGGTGCGCCACCGGCGGAACAGCACGGACAGCTCCGACCAGAGCAGTGACCAGCCGGCCGCCGGTCGCTCCCGGTTCGCCATCGACACGGGCTGCGCCGCGACGCTCTCACTGCTCGACATCGAAGCCCTCCCCGGTGAGCTCCACGAACCGTTCCTCCAGCGTCGAACCGTGCACCCCGAAGCCGCGCACCCGGACGCCTCCCGCGACCAGGGCCGCCACGACGTCTTCGATGGGCGGCTGTGTGGAGGGAAGCGGTGCGTCCAGCACGCCGTCGGTGGCCGTGGCCGGGGCGATCCCGAGCCTGGTGAGGATGGTCGCAGCCTCGCGCGCATCCGGTGTCTCGACGCGCACGCGCGGGCCTGTCGCGCCGCGCAGCTCGTCGAGAGAGCCCTGTGCCACCAGCCGCCCGGTGCGCATGATCGCCGCGTGCGTGCAGATCTGCTCGATCTCGGCCAGCAGGTGGCTGGAGACGAACACCGTCCTGCCCTCGTCGGCGAGGGAGCGCACGAGCGAGCGCACCTCCCTGGTGCCCTGCGGGTCGAGGCCGTTGGTCGGTTCGTCCAGGATCAGCAGGTCGCGATCGGTGAGGAGGGCGCCCGCGATGCCGAGCCGCTGCTTCATGCCGAGCGAGTACGCCCGCACGTTCCGCCCGGCCGCGTGGGTGAGGCCGACCCTGTCGAGCGCAGACGCGACGCGCGCCCTCCTGGTCGCCGACGGCGCGAACCGGTCGGCGGAGTCACGGCGGAGCAGATTCGCCGTGCCGGACAGGTACGGCGCGAACGCCGGGCCCTCCACGAGGGCGCCCACCCGCGGGAGCACGGTCCCGCCGTTCTCCGGCATCGGCTGGTCGAGCAGCCGGAGGCTTCCGCCCGACGGCGACACCAGCCCCAGCAGCATCCGGATGGTCGTGGTCTTGCCAGAGCCGTTCGGCCCGAGGAACCCGAACACCGACCCGCGCGGAACGCTCAGGTCGACGCCGTCGACCACCGCGCGCGAACCGAAGCGTTTGGTGAGGCCGCTCGTCGTGATGGCGGCGGCTGGGTCCGTCACTGACCGGCTGACTGCAGAGCGGCGGCCTGCAGAGCCGAGACGGGGACGGCGCCGGCGAAGACGCGTCCGTCGTCGGTCAGGAGCACCGACACGAGGGTGGTGCTGAGCGCGTGCCCGCCGCTCACCGCTGTGGTGAGCTGCGCGAACAGCGGAGACGAGGTGAGGTCGGACGGCACCGCTCCGGCAGGAACGCTCACGATCGCATCCCAGCCGCTGCCCGTGACGGTCGGCTTATGGTGCGTGCCGGAGCCCGCCTTCTTCTCGCCGGACGCGGACGGCGACTGCTCGGTGACCGTCGCCCCCTTCGGCGGGGTGAACGCGAACACGCTCGCGGACGGTGTCGCGGTGCTGAAGTCGCTGAACCCGACCTGGAACGCCGGTGTGCTCTGACCGCGCGCATCCACCTGCACCTGCAGCGGGATGCCCGTGGTGCCGTCGACCGCGATCGACACCGACCCGACGAGGGTCGCCGTGGACTTCGGGGTGAGGACGAGGTCGTACGCGTCGCGTCCCGCCACCTTCTGCGGTGCGCCGAGGGTGACGGCGGTGCTGGAGTCGACGGCGGTCAGGAACCGCTGCGCGAGCTGGGCGGGCGTGGTGGCCGCGCCGGTGGTCGCATCCGGGTCGGGCTGACGGTGGTCCGGCGACTTCACGGACGAGTCGACGGCGGAGCGGTCGGGAACCGTCACGTGCGTGACCTTGGTGCCGGTGGAGGTGTACAGCCAGACATCCGACCCGTTGCGGATCACGTCGCGCTCGGCCAGCTGGTCGAGCACCTGCAGCCGCTGCTTGGTCGGCCCGTCAGCGTAGACCTTGGCCGTGTGGTCGCCGGTCAGCAGCCCCAGGATGCTCGCAGCGTCGCTCTCTGCGCTGGAGCCGGAACCTGCGCCGGAACCGGGCCCGGTGGACGGAATGGACGGCAACCCGAGATCGGAACTCTGCTCGATCGTGCCGGAGAACGCCTTGACGTCGCTCGCCGCGACGAGCTGCAACACCTCATCCGGCGTCTTCGACGGAAGGTCGGCGGCACCGGCGGCGAGCGGCGCGATGATGACGCCCGCGGCGATGGCGGCGGGCACGACTACTGCAGGCATCCAGCGGACCCAACGGCGTTTCATGCCTTCGAGACTACGCCTGTGGCGGCGTGGCGAACCCTCGCGGATGCTGCGAACTCCGTGGGAAGTGGCGGCTCCGACAGCGCCGGGAGAACGCCGAACGGCCCCCGCCGAAGCGGGGGCCGTTCGCTGATCCTGACCTAGAGGACGTCTCCGACCTTGTGGACGCGGATGTCGTTGGTCGTTCCCGGGATTCCGGGAGGGGAACCGGAAATGATGATGACCTTGTCGCCGTTCACGGCGCGGCCGGTCGACTTGAGGGCCTCGTCCACCTGGGCGACCATCTGGTCGGTGTGGGTGACGCGGTCGACGACGAACGACTCGACGCCCCAGTTGAGCGACATGCGGCGACGGACCGACTCCTCCGGCGTGAAGGCCAGGATCGGGATCTTGTTCCGGATGCGCGACATGCGGCGGGCGGACTCGCCGGACTCGGTGAACACGCAGAGGTACTTGGCCTCGACGAACTCGGCGACCTCGACGGCGGCGAGGGTGATCGCTCCGCTCTGGGTGCGCGGACGCGTGCCGAGCGGCTGGATGCGGTCGAGACCGTGCTCCTCCGTCGACTCCACGATGCGGGCCATGGTCTGCACGGTGATGACCGGGTACTCGCCGACGCTGGTCTCGCCGCTGAGCATGACAGCGTCTGCTCCGTCGAGGACCGCGTTGGCGACGTCGGACGTCTCCGCGCGGGTCGGGACGGGGCTGGAGATCATCGACTCGAGCATCTGCGTGGCGACGATGACCGGCTTCGCGGCGCGGCGGGCAAGCTCGACAGCGCGCTTCTGCACGATCGGGACGGCCTCGAGCGGCAGCTCGACGCCCAGGTCGCCGCGGGCGACCATGATCGCGTCGAATGCCTCGATGATGCTTTCGAGGTTGTCGACGGCCTGCGGCTTCTCGATCTTGGCGACGACGGGGAGCTTGCGGCCCTCCTCCGCCATGATCTCGTGGACGCGCTCGATGTCGGCGGCGTTGCGCACGAACGAGAGCGCGATGAGGTCGGCGCCGAGCTTGAGGCCCCAGCGGAGGTCCGCCTCGTCTTTCTCGGACAGCGCGGGGACGTTCACGGCGACGCCGGGCAGGTTGATGCCCTTGTTGTTGGACACCGGACCGGCCACGATGACCTTGGTGGTGACGACGGTGCCGTCGGTCTCCACGACCTGGACACGCACCTTGCCGTCGTCGATCAGCAGGAAGTCGCCCGGCTTGACGTCCTGGGGCAGCCCCTTGAACGTGGTCGAGGAGATCTCCTTGGTTCCGATGATGTCTTCGGTGGTGATCTTGAAGATGTCGCCCTCGGCGAGATCGTATGGGCCTGCCTCGAACTTGCCGAGACGGATCTTCGGGCCCTGCAGGTCGACCAGGACGGCGACCGGCTTGCCTGCGTCGTCCGCGGCCTTGCGCACGTTGGCGTAAACGCCCTCGTGGACGTCGTAGCTTCCGTGACTCAGGTTCATCCTGGCCACGTCAACACCGGCGTCGATGATCGCGCGGATGTTGTCGTAGCTCGATGTCGCCGGCCCGAGGGTCGCGACGATTTTCGCCCTTCTCATACTTTCAGTTGCTCCGTGATTCTGCGCCCCTGACGGCGCTCGATTCGGTGATGACGCCCGCGGGGTGCCGGGGTGTCCGTTCAGTCAGACGAGGATTCCCCTGTCGGTGGGTCGGACGGGGGACGGCAGATGCGTCTCCCCCTCAAGATACCGGTCAACGGCTGCGGCCGCTGCACGGCCTTCGGCGATCGCCCAGACGATGAGGGACTGTCCGCGGCCGGCGTCGCCCGCGACGAACACGCCGGGCTGGCTGGTCTGGTAGTCGCTGTCGCGCGTGACATTGCCGCGGTCGTCGAACGGCAGCTCGAGCTGAGCCTGCAGGTCGTCCTGCTCCGGGCCGGTGAAGCCGAGGGCGAGGAGGACGAGGTCGGCGGGGATCTCCCGCTCGGTGCCCGCCTTCGGCACGCGGCGTCCGTCGAGGTATTCGGTCTCGGCGACGCGGATGGCGCGCACCTCTCCGTACTCGTTGGAGAGGAACTCGACGGTGGAGGCGAGGAACTCGCGCTTGCCGCCCTCCTCGTGCGCGGACTGGACCTCGAACAGCGTCGGCGTCGTCGGCCACGGCTGGTGGCCTGGGCGCTCCGACGGCGGCTGCGTTCCGATGGCGAGGTTGGTGACGCTGGCCGCACCCTGACGGTGCGCCGTGCCGATGCAGTCCGCTCCGGTGTCTCCACCGCCGAGGACGACGACGTGCTTGCCCTCCGCAGAGATCTGGTCGGCGACCTGGTCGCCCGCGCCCTGCTTGTTCTGCTGGACGAGGTATTCCATCGCGAAGTGCACGCCGCTCAGGTCGCGGCCCGGGATGGGGAGGTCGCGCGGGACCATCGCACCGGTCGCGACGACCACCGAGTCGTAGCGGGCGCGGAGGTCGTCCCAGCTGATGTCGACGCCGATGTTGACGCCGGCACGGAAACGGGTGCCCTCCGCCATCATCTGGTTGAGCCGCGCCTCCAGGTGCTTCTTCTCCATCTTGAAGTCCGGGATGCCGTAGCGCAGCAGGCCGCCGATGCGGTCGTCGCGCTCGTACACGGCGACTGTGTGGCCGGCGCGGGTGAGCTGCTGGGCGGCGGCGAGACCTGCGGGGCCGGAGCCGACGACGGCGACCGTCTTGCCGGTGAGGCGCTCCGGCGGGTGCGGCTGCACCCAGCCGTTCTGCCAGGCCTGGTCGATGATCGACACCTCGACCTGCTTGATCGTGACGGCGGGCTGGTTGATGCCGAGCACGCACGACGATTCGCACGGGGCCGGGCAGAGGCGACCGGTGAACTCCGGGAAGTTGTTCGTGGCGTGCAGGCGGTCGATGGCCTGGCGGCCCTCTCCGCGGTACATCAGGTCGTTCCACTCCGGGATGAGGTTCCCGAGCGGGCAGCCCTGGTGGCAGAACGGCACGCCGCAGTCCATGCAGCGGCCCGCCTGCCGACGGAGCTGGGCAGGGTCGCCGGCCTCGTAGACCTCTTTCCAGTCCATCAGGCGCACCGACACCGGCCGGCGCTTGGGAAGCTCGCGCTCCGTTACCTTCAGGAAGCCTTTGGGATCAGCCACCGGTCACCTCCAAGATTCTGTTCCATACGATGTCGCCGTCGGGGTCCAAGCCCTCGTCCACGGCGTCTTGACGCATCTGCAGCACGGCCGCGTAGTCGCGCGGCAGCACCTTGACGAACTTGGCGACGGTGTCGTCGAAGTTCTGGAGAAGTCGCGCAGCCAGCTCGGACTCCGTCTCGGCGACGTGCCGTTCGAGGAGGTCGCGGACGATCTCCACGTCCGCGCTGCCGAGCGGCAGCAGTTCGAGTTCGCCGCTCGCGAGCGACTCCCGGTTCACGAGCTCGTTCTTCAGCTCGTACACGTAGGCGGTTCCGCCGGACATGCCCGCGCCGAGGTTGCGGCCCGTCCCGCCGAGGATGACGGCGAGACCGCCGGTCATGTACTCGAGCGCGTGGTCGCCCACGCCCTCGACGACGGCTGTGGCCCCGGAGTTGCGGACCAGGAAGCGCTCACCGACGATGCCGCGGATGAACATGCTGCCCTGCGTCGCGCCGTAGCCGATCACGTTGCCGGCGATCACGTTCTGCTCGGCGGGGAACACGCTGCCCTTCGGCGGGCGGACGACGATCTGTCCGCCGGAGAGGCCCTTGCCGACGTAGTCGTTCGAGTCGCCCTCGAGCCGGAGCGTGATGCCGCTCGGCAGGAACGCGCCGAGCGACTGCCCGGCGGATCCGGTGAGGGTGATCTCGATCGAGCCGGTCGGCAGGCCGTTCTCGCCGTGCCGCACCGTGACCTCGTGGCCGAGCATGGTGCCGACGGCGCGCTCGGTGTTCCTGATCGGCAGGTTCAGCGCAATGTGGCCGCCGTGGGCGAGCACGTCCGCGCTCTCCGCGATCAGGTGGTTGTCGAAGTGCTTGTCGAGCTCGTGGTCCTGCTGCTTCGCGTTCTTGCGCGGGGCGTCGGCGGGGAACTCCGGGCCGGTCAGGATGGGCGAGAGGTCGAGACCCGACGCCTTCCAGTGGTCGATGGCTCCGTCGACGCCGAGCAGCTCGTTGTGGCCGATGGCCTCGTCGAGCGTGCGGAAGCCGAGCTCGGCGAGGTACTCGCGCACCTCCTGGGCGATGAACTCGAAGAAGTTGACGACGAACTCCGGCTTGCCGGAGAACCGGGAGCGCAGCTCCGGGTTCTGCGTCGCGACGCCGACCGGGCAGGTGTCCAGGTGGCAGACGCGCATCATGATGCAGCCGGAGACGACCAGCGGCGCTGTCGCGAACCCGAACTCCTCCGCGCCGAGCAGCGCGCCGACGATGACGTCGCGACCGGTCTTCAATTGCCCGTCGACCTGCACGACCACGCGGTCGCGCATCCCGTTGAGCATCAGCGTCTGCTGGGTCTCGGCGAGGCCGAGCTCCCACGGCGTTCCGGCGTGCTTGAGAGAGTTGACCGGCGACGCGCCGGTTCCACCGTCATGACCGGAGACGAGCACGACGTCGGCAAGCGCCTTCGCGACACCGGCGGCGACCGCCCCGATACCGGACTCGCTGACGAGCTTGACGTGCACCCGGGCTTCCGGGTTGGCGCGCTTCAGGTCGAAGATCAGCTGTTTGAGGTCTTCGATCGAGTAGATGTCGTGGTGCGGGGGCGGCGAGATGAGCCCGACGCCTGCGGTCGCGTGCCTGGTGCGCGCCACCCACGGGTACACCTTGGTGGGGGGCAGCTGGCCGCCCTCCCCCGGCTTCGCGCCCTGGGCGAGCTTGATCTGGATGTCTTCGGCGTGCGTCAGGTACATGCTCGTAACGCCGAACCGGCCGGACGCGACCTGCTTGATCGCGCTGCGACGCTCCGGGTCGAGGAGCCGGTCGAGGTCCTCGCCGCCTTCACCGGTGTTGGACTTGCCGCCGAGACGGTTCATCGCGATCGCCAGCGTCTCGTGCGCCTCGCGGGAGATCGAGCCGTAGCTCATCGCACCGGTGGAGAAGCGCTTCACGATCGACTCGACCGACTCGACCTCGTCGAGCGGGACCGCTGGGCGCGTGCCGGTGCGCAGCGTGAACATGCCGCGCAGCGTCATCAGGCTCTCGGCCTGGTCGTCGACCAGCTTGGTGTACTCGCGGAACACGTCGTAGCGCCTGGTGCGCGTGGAGTGCTGCAGCCGGAACACCGTCTCCGGGTTGAACAGGTGCGGGGCGCCGTCACGGCGCCACTGGTACTCGCCGCCCGTCGCCAGGCGCTCGTGGGCGACGATCGCGCTCTCGGCGGGGTACGCGCTCTCGTGCCTGGACAGGTTCTCGGCCGCGATGACCTCGATGCCGACGCCGCCGAGCTTGCTCGTGGTGCCGGTGAAGTAGTGGTCGACGAGCTGCTGGCTGAGACCGACGGCCTCGAACGCCTGGGCGCCCGCGTAGGACGAGACAGTCGAGATGCCCATCTTCGACATGATCTTGAGCACGCCTTTGCCGAGCGCCTTGATCACGTTCTTGACGGCCTTCTCCGGGGAGATGCCGGTGATGGCGCCGCTGCGGACGAGCTCCTCGCAGGTCTCCATCGCCAGATACGGGTTGATCGCAGACGCGCCGTAGCCGATCAGGAGCGCGATGTGGTGCACCTCGCGCACGTCGCCCGCCTCGACGATCAGGCCGACCTTCATGCGGTTCTCGGCACGGATCAGGTGGTGGTGCACCGCCGCCAGCATCAGCAGCGACGGGATGGGCGCCAGGTCTTTGGTGGAGTCGCGGTCGCTGAGCACGATGAACTGGGCGCCGGCCGCGATGGCCTCGTCCACCTCGTCGCACATCTCGGCGAGCCGCAGCTGCAGCGCGTCGGTGCCGGCGTCGAACCGGTACAGGCCCTTGACTGTGGTGGTCAGACGGCTGCCGGGGCGCGGGTCGATGTGCTGGATCTTCGCCAGCTCGTCGTTGTCGATCACCGGGAAGTCGAGCACGACCTGCTTGGCGTGCTCCGGGCCCGCGTCGAGCAGGTTGCGCTCCGGGCCGAGACCGAGCTTGAGGGAGGTGACGACCTCCTCGCGGATCGAGTCGAGCGGCGGGTTCGTGACCTGCGCGAACTGCTGGGTGAAGTAGTCGAACAGCAGGCGCGGACGCTGGGAGAGCACCGCGACGGGCGTGTCGGAGCCCATCGCGCCGAGCGGCTCCGCACCGGTGGTCGCCATCGGCTTCAGGAGGATGCGCACCTCCTCCTCCGTGTAGCCGAACGTGCGCTGACGGCGCGTGATCGACGCGGGAGTGTGCACGATGTGCTCGCGCTCGGGGAGGTCTTTGAGGTTGATGCGCCCGGCGTCCAGCCACTCGCCGTACGGCGCGCTGGAGGCCAGGTCGGCCTTGATCTCGTCGTCCTCGATCAGGCGGCCCTCTGCGGTGTCGACCAGGAACATCCTGCCGGGACGGAGGCGGCCCTTGCGCACGACCCGGCTCGGCTCGATGTCGAGCACGCCGATCTCGCTGGCGAGCACGACGAGGCCATCGTTGGTGACGACGTAGCGGCCAGGGCGGAGCCCGTTGCGGTCGAGGGTGGCGCCGACCAGGGAGCCGTCGGTGAAGACGATCGCCGCCGGGCCGTCCCACGGCTCCATCAGCATCGAGTTGTACTCGTAGAAGTCGCGGCGGGACTTCTCGATGTCCGTCTGGTTCTCCCACGCCTCCGGCACCATCATCATGACGGCGTGCGGCAGCGAGCGTCCGGACAGCGACAGCAGTTCCACGACCTCGTCGAACGACGCGGAGTCGGACGCGCCGGGCGTCACGATCGGGAGCACCGGCGAGAGGTCGCCGAGGAGTTCGCTCTCCAGCTGGGACTGGCGCGCGCGCATCCAGTTGCGGTTGCCCTGCACGGTGTTGATCTCGCCGTTGTGCGCGATCATCCGGAACGGCTGCGCGAGCGGCCACGACGGGAACGTGTTCGTCGAGTACCGCGAGTGCACCAGCGCGAGCTTGGAGGCGAAGCGCTGGTCGGAGAGGTCGGGGTAGAACGGCTCCAGCTGGAGGGTCGTCACCATGCCCTTGTAGACGATGGTGCGGCTCGACAGCGACGAGAAGTAGATGTCGAGTTCCCGCTCGGCGCGCTTGCGCAGGAAGAACGTCTGCCGATCGA
This sequence comes from Leifsonia sp. McL0627, assembly GCF_058244615.1. Taxonomy (NCBI): domain Bacteria; kingdom Bacillati; phylum Actinomycetota; class Actinomycetes; order Micrococcales; family Microbacteriaceae; genus Leifsonia; species Leifsonia sp. McL0627. Next base: position 1,001,040 of record NZ_JBZCGM010000003.1, on the reverse strand, counting down.
GCAGGATACCGCCGGGCTGCGCGCCGTCCTCGCCGGTGCGGGTGCTGGACACGTAGAGCTGTTCGATGAACGGCATCGCGCCGCGCGCGAGCGTTCCGATCTCTTCGGCCCGCACGGGCACCTCGCGCCAGCCGAGGACGGTGAGGTCCTGCTCGGAGGCGATCGCCTCGATGGCCGCCTTCGCCGCGGCGCGCTCCCCCTCCTCGACGGGGAGGAACACGTTGCCGACCGCGTAGCGACCGGCTGCCGGGAGCTCGAACCCGGCGACGGCGCGCAGGAAGGCGTCCGGCACCTGGGTGACGATGCCCGCACCGTCTCCGGTGCCCGCGTCGGAGCCGACCGCGCCGCGGTGCTCCAGGTTGCGCAGGGCGTCGAGCGCTGCGTCGATGATGTCGTGACCGGCCGTGCCGCGCAGCGTCGCAACCATCGCGAGCCCGCAGGCGTCCTTTTCGTGCGCCGGGTCGTAGAGACCCTGCTGGACCGGCGTCGTGCTGAAGCGGGTGTGGGGGAGCTTAAAGGCCATCGACGACCGTCCTCACATGTTCGGTGGTGCGGGGGGACGCCATCGGCCCTGGACTGAGGGAAGGGGTTCCGCCGCTCACGAGAGTCTTGGTGCAGCTCTGGGAGACGGTGAGGTGGAGGTGACGGGATGACCTCGACAGGTGATACCGTGTCTGCTGATTACGAGCCGAGTGAGCTTGTGGCCTTGGCTGCGTCCTTCTCGGTGGGCTCCTCAGCGTCATCGCCGGAAACCTCGTCATCCGAGTAGGTGTCGTCAGAGTCTACCTCAGCATCGGGCCGAACCCATTCACGTCCTGGGCGGTACACGCTGGGCTCGAGGCCCGGGTGGCGGCGGGTCTGCACGATGAAGAGCACGACACCCAGCACGACGGCGGCGAAAGCGGCCCAGACGTTGGTCGGAATGCCGAGCACGTTGAACTCGCTCGGGTCGATGCGGATCGACTCGAGGTAGGAACGCCCGAGGCCGTACCAGATCAGATACACGGCGAACGCCTTGCCCCAGCGCAGCTGGAACTTGCGCTCCAGCAGGATGATCACGACGATGCCGATGACGTTCCAGATGATCTCGTAGAGGAACAGCGGCTGGAACAGCGTTCCGTCCGGCAGCCCGACCGGGATGGCCTTGTTGCCCGAATCGATCTGCAGCCCCCATGGAAGGTTGGTCGGCAGGCCGAACAGCTCCTGGTTGAAGTAGTTGCCGAGGCGGCCGAGCGCCTGCGCGAGCAGCATGGCGGGGGCGAGGGCGTCCGCGAACGACCAGAACCGGATGCCCGACCAGCGGCAGCCGATGTACGCACCGACGGCGCCGCCGATCAGCGCACCGAAGATGGCGTTTCCGCCCTCCCAGATGTACAGGGTCTTGAGGAGGTCGGCCCCGGGGTAGAAGTAGTCGGCCGGGTGGGTCACCACGTGGTAGATCCTGGCGCCGATGATGCCGAGCGGCACGGCCCAGAGGATGATGTCGAGCACGACGCCCGGCTCTCCCCCGCGCTTCGACAGTCGACGCGACGTCCACATGGCGGCGACGACGATGCCGATCAGGATGCAGATCGCGTACGTCTGGATGCGCCAGTGCAGACCGAAGATGTCGATCGGGATCTGCTGCCACTCGGGCCCCGGGCTGGGAATGCTCGCGTACCAGCTGCTCATCGTCGCAAACACCCGATGACTCCTCTTTCGTGTTGATCAGACCGCGCGAAGACCACGCGCGGCCACCATAGTCTAATTCGGTTTGGGGAGGCCCCTGCGCCTAACCGGCGGTGCCGGCGGCGAGGTCGGCGGCGAGACGGCCGACGCCGTCGACGCCTCCGTCTGCCAGCGCCTTCACGAGCGCGGAGCCGACGATGGCGCCGTCCGCGTACCCGAGCACCTCGGCGACCTGCGCCGCCGTCGAGATGCCGATGCCGACGCAGGTGCTTGTGGCCCCTGCGTCGCGCAGGCGCCCCACGAGGGAGCGCGCGGCGGAGTCGACGTCCGAGCGTGCTCCGGTGATGCCCATGGTCGAGACGGCGTAGACGAAGCCGCGGCTCGCCTCCACTGCCTGCCGCAGACGCTCATCGGTGGACGACGGTGCGGCCAGGAACACGCGGTCGAGACCGGTGCGCTCGGAGGCCGCGAGCCAGGATGCTCCCTCGTCCGGGATGAGGTCGGGCGTGATGAGCCCTGCTCCCCCGGCGGCCAGCAGGTCGTCGGCGAACCGGTCGACCCCGTACTGCAGCACCGGGTTCCAGTAGGTCATGACCAGGATCGGGATGTCGACCTGGGCCGTGATCTCCCGGACCGCGGTGAAGCCGTCGCGCAGCCGGAAGCCGTTCGACAGCGCTTGCTGGGTGGCGGCCTGGATGACCGTGCCGTCCATCACAGGGTCGGAGTACGGCAGGCCGAGCTCGATGACGTCGACGCCGTTCTGCGCGAGCGCGACCGCCGCGTCGATGCTGGTCTTGAGGTCAGGGAACCCGGCGGGGAGGTAGCCGACGAGCGCGCCCGCTGCGTCGGCGTTGCGCTGGGCGATAACGCTCTCGACGCGACTCTCCGCGCGGCTCACGACTGCACCGCGTCGTCGTCGATGAGGTCGAAGTACCGCCCGGCGGTCTCCATGTCTTTGTCTCCCCGGCCGCTGAGGTTCACGAGGATCGTCGCGTCCTTCCCGAGCTCCTGGCCGAGCTTCATGGCTCCGGCCAGAGCGTGTGAGGATTCGATGGCGGGGATGATCCCTTCGGTGCGGCTGAGCAGCCGCAGCGCCTCCATCGCCTCCGCGTCGGAGATCGGGACGTACTGCGCCCGGCCGATGGACGCGAGCCACGCGTGCTCCGGACCGACGCCCGGGTAGTCGAGTCCGGCCGAGATCGAGTGCGACTCGATGGTCTGGCCGTCCTCGTCTTGCAGCAGCATGCTGCGCGCGCCGTGCAGGACGCCTGGACGCCCCTTGGTGATGGTCGCGGCGTGACGGGGCGTCTCGGCGCCCTCTCCGCCGGCCTCGTAGCCGATCAGGCGCACGTCTTCGTCGTCGAGGAAGGCGTGGAAGATGCCCATCGCGTTCGAGCCGCCGCCGACGCAGGCGACTACGGCATCCGGGAGCGAGCCGGTGAGGTCGATGACCTGCTGGCGCGCCTCCTCTCCGATGATCTTCTGGAGGTCGCGGACCATCGCGGGGAACGGGTGCGGGCCTGCGACCGTTCCGAAGATGTAGTTGGTGTTCTCGACGTTGGTGACCCAGTCGCGCATCGCGTCGTTGATCGCGTCCTTGAGGGTGCGCGACCCCGTCTTGACGGCGACGACCTCCGCGCCGAGCAAGCGCATCCTGGCCACGTTGAGCGCCTGGCGCTCGGTGTCGACCTCGCCCATGTAGATGGTGCACTCCAGCCCGAACAGGGCGGCAGCGGTCGCCGTGGCAACACCGTGCTGGCCCGCTCCGGTCTCCGCGATCACGCGGGTCTTGCCGATGCGCTTGGTGAGGATGGCCTGCCCGAGCACGTTGTTGATCTTGTGCGAGCCCGTGTGGTTGAGGTCCTCGCGCTTGAGGATGATCCGCGCGCCGCCCGCGTGCTCTGCGAAGCGGGGAACCTCGGTGATGATCGACGGACGACCCGTGTATGTGCGGTTCAGCTCGTCGAGCTCCGCGCGGTATGCGGGATCGGCCTTCGCCGCCTCCCACGCGACGGTGAGATCGTCGAGCGCCGCGACGAGCGACTCGGGGACGAAACGCCCGCCGAAGTCGCCGAAGTACGGACCGGTTTCGGAACGCAGGGACATCAGGCCACCAGGAATTCTTCGAGCGTCGCGACGGGGTCGCTCGTGACGAGGGCTTCGCCGACGAGGACGACGTCTGCGCCGGCCGCCCGATAGTGCGCGACATCGGCCGCCGACTTCACAGCGGACTCCGCGACGCGGATGACACCGGACGGGATGCGGTCGGCCAGCCGGCCGAACAGATCTTTGTCCAGTTCGAACGTGGAGAGGTTGCGGGCGTTCACGCCCACCAGGCCGGCGCCCGTGTCGAGCGCGCGGCTGAGCTCGTCGGCAGTGTGCGCCTCGACGAGGGAGGTCATGCCGAGCGAGGTGATCAACTCGTGCAGCTCCACCAGCCGCTGCTGGTCGAGCGCGGCGACGATGAGGAGCACGAGGTCGGCTCCCGCGGCACGTGCCTCGAACACCTGGTACGGGTCGGAGACGAACTCCTTGCGCAGCACGGGGATCGACACGGCGTCGCGCACGGCCTCCAGGTCGGCGAGCGAGCCGTGGAAGCGGCGTTCCTCGGTCAGCACGCTGATCGCGCTGGCACCGCCGGTCTCGTAGGAGACGGCGAGAGCCGCTGGGTCCGGAATCTCGGCGAGGGCGCCGCGCGACGGACTCGCGCGCTTCACCTCCGCGATGATTTTGACGCGGTCGGCCGGGGCGAGGTGACTCAGCGCATCCAGTGCGGGTGCGCGATCGGCCGCTGCAGCCTCGACCAGGGCGATCGGGCGGTCGGCCCGGCGTCGCTCAGCGTCTTCGAGCGCGCCGGCGACGAGGTCGGCGAGCACGCGTCAGTGGCCCTTCGGCTGGTACTTCGTGCCGCCGACGCCGTAGCCGGCCCTCTTCATGGCCCATCCGACGATGAGACCGACGATCGCGAGCCCCGCTGCCGCCCAGACGACGATCGGCGCGTCGTAGAAGAACGCGACGGCGCCGATGGTGAAGGCGACCAGCATGATGATGACGGCCGTCCACGCCGCCGGCGAGTGACCGTGGCCTGGTTCGACTGACTCGGTGCTCATGGGACTCCTGCTTCGTGAGGTGCGCGCCGCAGAGGGCGTCGCGCACGGTGGATCGGGGGGATTACGGATCAAGTCTAGCGAGTGGGGCACGTTCGCCCGCCAACCGGGCGGTGGGTCAGCGACCGCGCCGGACGTCAGCGGGTGGGGTCCTCGCCGCGGCTGAGTTCGTCCCAGCTGTCGATGGCGGTGTCCTTGTCGGCCGCCGCGGCACCGGACGGTTTCTCCTCGTCGTCCGCGACGGCGCGAGCCTCCGCGTCGTCGGAGACCTCGGCGTCCGGCTCGACGTCGGCGTCCGCATCCTGGTCGAGCAGGAGCGTCGTGCCGTCCTGGTCCTCGAACCGCGTCTGGTATTTGCGCGACGAACCCGGCCAGAGGCGGTTGGTGACGACGACCGCGGCGCTGCCGAGCACGAGCACGACTCCCCCGGCGACCGCGACGCCCGCCCAGAGCTCCGTGGAGATGGAGTGGACCAGCCGGGACACCGAGGCGATGCCGGCGACGCCCGTGGCGGTCGTGATCGTCGCGGAGGCGGCGTGCAGCGCGTCGGCGAGTGCGCTGATCGATGAGATCAGCACGGAGGCGCCGAGCAGCAGCCCGAGGAGCGCGAGGACGATGCGGAAGACGGGACCGGCGATGGCGAGCGCCGCGGTGAGCGCGAGGCCCGCGAGCGACAGCGCGGTGAGCGCCGGAGCGGCAGCGGAACCGGACACCGCGAGCGTCGTGGAGTGCTCGGCGACGTCGGTCAGGTGGACTGTGAACCAGGTCTGGGTTGACGCAACCAGCGCGAGGAGACTGCCGACCACGAGGGCGAGCAGCGAGAGGTATTTCGCTCGGCGAGACACGCGCCGCCCGACGCCGTCGACGCCGCCGCCGTTGCCGTCCTGCTCGCCGGGGTGGTCACTCTGCTCGCTCACCGGTCACCCGCCTCATCGCGTTCGCGACGGCCACGGCGCGCAGCGGAGCCGCCGCCTTGTTCTGCGACTCCTCGAACTCGCTCTGCGGCACGGAGTCGGCCACCAGGCCGCCTCCGGCCTGCACGCGGGCGACGCCGTCCATGATGGTGGCCGTGCGGATCGCGATGGCGAGGTCGGCGTCTCCGGAGAACCCGAAGTAGCCGATCACGCCGCCGTAGACGCCGCGCTGCGCGGGCTCCAGCTCGTCGATGATCTCCAGGGCGCGCGGCTTGGGCGCTCCGGAGAGTGTCCCCGCCGGGAACGTCGCACGGAACACATCCACCGCCGACTTCGACGGGAGCACGTCGCCCTCGACGGACGACACGATGTGCATGATGTGGCTGAACCGCTCCACTCGCATGAACTCGGTCACCTCGACGGAGCCCGCCGCGCACACCTTGAGCAGGTCGTTGCGGGCGAGGTCGACGAGCATCAAGTGCTCCGCGCGCTCCTTGTCGTCGGCGAGCAGCCCCGTCTCGAGGTCGAGGTCCTCCTCCGGCGACGCTCCGCGCGGACGCGAACCGGCGATGGGATGCGTGAACGCCCGCCCGTTCTGCACCTTCACCAGCGCCTCCGGAGACGATCCGACGATCGAGTACTCTCCGCCGTCCGGCCGTTCGAGCGCGAGCAGGTACATGTACGGGCTCGGGTTCAGCGACCGCAGCACGCGGTAGACGTCTAGCGGAGCAGCCTCGCACTCCAGCTCGAAACGCTGCGAGATGACCACCTGGAAGATGTCGCCGTCGACGATCCGCTCCTTGGCGGTCACGACGGCCGCGAGGAAGTCGTCCTTCTTCGTGCGGGACACCGGATGCGCGGGCGTGCCGAGGTCGACCTGGGCGAGCCACGCCTCCGACGGCTGGGCGAGCCCGGCCTGCATGGCGTCGAGGCGCGCCTGCGCGTCGTGCCACATCGCGTCGGCGTCGTCCACTCCGTCGTTCAGGACGGTGGAGATGAGCTGCACGGTGCCGTAGCGGTGGTCGATGGCGACGAGGTCGGAGCAGAACGCGAGCGCCTGCCCGGGCATGTCGTAGTCGGCGGGCGGCTGGTGCGGGAGCCGCTCGATCTGTCGGATCGCCTCCCATCCGATGAAGCCGACCAGGCCGCCGGTCAGCGGCGGCAGGCCGGGGATGCGCGGCGTCTGCCACCGCGTGTACAGCGCAGCGAGGGCTTCCAGCGGCGGGAGTTCGGCGGTGGAGCCGATGGCGCGCTCGGCCGGAATGCCGTAGTCGAGCCAGCGCACCGCATTCCCCTGCTGGGTGAGCACGCCGAACGACGAGACGCCGACGAACGAGAACCGGGACCAGATGCCGCCCTGCTCCGCGGACTCCAGCAGGAAGGTGCCCGGTCGGTTCGCCGCCAGCTTGCGGTAGATGCCGACCGGCGTCTCGCCGTCCGCGAACAGCTCGCGCACCACGGGGACGACGCGGTGGTCGTCCAGCAGGCGCGCGAAGGCCTCGCGGGTGGTGGAACTGGTGACGGTGTCGATCACGAATCCTCCGTGCTGCTCGCCTCGACGTGGCCGACGACCGGTGTGAGCTGGTCGGCGTCGAAGCAGGTGCGGGTTCCAGTGTGGCAGGCGGCGCCGATCTGTTCGACCGTCACCAGTAAGGTGTCTCCGTCGCAGTCGAGGGCTGCACCCTTGACGTACTGCGCGTGACCGGAGGTGTCCCCCTTGCGCCAGTACTCCTGGCGCGAGCGCGACCAGAACGTGACGCGGCCCTCGGTGAGCGTGCGGCGGAGCGCCTCGGCGTCCATCCAGCCCATCATCAGGACCTCTTTGGTGTCCCACTGCTGGATGATCGCGGGGACCAGGCCGTCGCCGGTGAAGGTGACGCGGTCGATGATCGCGGGGTCGATCGTGGTGGAATCGCTGCTGCTCATGCCCTGATCTCCAGCCCTGCACGGACGAGTGCGTCCTTGACGTCTCCGATGGTCATCTCACCGGAGTGGAAGACGCTCGCGGCGAGCACGGCGTCGGCCCCTGCCTCGATGGCGGGAACGAAGTCGGTGACCTTCCCCGCGCCGCCGGAGGCGATCACGGGAACACTGCTGATGCCGCGCATCAGGCGGATGAGCTCGGTGTCGAAGCCCTCCTTGGTGCCGTCCGCGTCGATCGAGTTGACCAGCAGCTCCCCCGCGCCCAGGCCGATCGCGCGCTCCGCCCACTCGAGCGCGTCGAGGTCGGTCTCCGTGCGTCCGCCGTGGGTGGTGACCACGAATCCGGAGGCGGTGGCCGCCGACCGCTTGACGTCGAGCGAGAGCACGAGCACCTGCGCACCGAACCGGTCGGCGATCTCGGCGACGAGTTCGGGGCGCGCGATCGCGGCGGAGTTGACGCCGATCTTGTCCGCGCCGCTGGCGAGCAGCCGCGACACGTCCTCGGCGCTCCGCACGCCGCCGCCGACGGTGAGCGGGATGAAGACCTGCTCGGCCGTTGCTCGCACGACGTCGTAGGTGGTGGACCGGTTGTCGACGGTGGCGGTGACGTCGAGGAAGGTGAGCTCGTCCGCTCCCTGCTCGTAGTAGCGGCGGGCGAGGGCGACGGGATCGCCCGCGTCACGCAGGTTCTGGAAGTTGACTCCCTTGACGACGCGGCCGTCTGCCACGTCCAGACACGGGATGACCCTGACCGCGACGGACATCAGATGCGGGCCGCGTGGATGGAGGTCACCAGGATGGCGCGCGCTCCCAGCTCGTACAGTGCATCCATGATGTGGTTGGTCTGGTCGCGCTTGATCATGACCCGCACAGCCACCCAGTCTGGCTCGCCGAGCGGCGAGACGGTCGGCGACTCGACGCCGGGCGTGAGGGCGACGGCCCTGTCGAGCAGCACGGCTGGCAGGTTGTAGTCGACCAGGACGTACTGGCGGGCGACCATCACGCCCTGGAGGCGACGCAGCAGCGTGTCGACCCCGGCCGCGGGAGACGCGGACGAGATGAGCACGGCCTCCGACTCCAGGATAACGGGACCGAAGATCTCCAAGCCCTGCTTACGCAGCGTGGTGCCGGTCTCGACGACGTCCGCGACCGCGTCCGCGACGCCGAGGCGCACAGCGGACTCCACCGCGCCGTCGAGCTTGATCAGCGTGGAGGAGATGCCGTTCTCCGCCAGGAACGCGCCGACGAGGCCGGGGTAGCTGGTGGCGACGCGCTTGCCGTCGAGGTCGGCGAGGTCGCTGAACGAGCCGGTCGGTCCCGCGAAGCGGAAGGTGGAGGCCGCGAAGTCGAGCGAGGCGATCTCGCCGGCGGTCGAGCCGGAGTCGAGCAGCAGATCGCGCCCGGTGACGCCGACGTCGAGCGCGCCCGAGCCGACGTAGGTCGCGATGTCGCGCGGGCGGAGATAGAAGAACTCGACGTCGTTGCGGGCGTCGGTGACGATCAGCTCTTTGGGGTCGCGGCGGCCGACATAGCCGGCCTCGTGCAGCATCTGAGCCGCGGTCTCGGAGAGGGAGCCTTTATTGGGAACGGCGATTTTCAGCATCGGTGGTCTTTCGGATACGAGTGGACGATCAGGACGCGGGAACCCCGGTCACAGATGTCGGTACACGTCCGCCGGACTGAGACCCTTCGCGATGAGCAGAACCTGGAGGTGGTAGAGCAGCTGCGAGATCTCCTCGGCCGTCTCCTCGTCGGACTGGTACTCGGCGGCCATCCAGACCTCGGCCGCCTCCTCCACGATCTTCTTTCCGATGGCGTGCACGCCCGCGTCCAGCTCACGAACCGTGCCGGAGCCTTCCGGGCGGGTCGCAGCCTTCTCGCTGAGCTCGGCGAAGAGGTCGTCGAAGGTTTTCACCTTTACAGGCTACTAGCTTGCGAACGGGCCGCCGGACATCGGTGCGCGAACGGTGACCGTCCGCTGGATGTCGAGCAGGCGATCGGCGGCCACGAGCAGCGCCTGGTGGATGCGCGCGATCCGTCCGGCCTCGTCGCCCGAACCAAGCAGGGCGGCCGACAGGGAGACGTTGATGGCGGCGACGACCGCTCCGGCGGGGCTTCGCACCGGCACGGCGATGGAACGCAGGCCCAATTCCAGTTCCTGGTCGACGGACGCCCAGCCGTCCCGTCCGACGGCTCGGATCGCGGCGAGCAGTTCGGCCGGGTCTGTCACCGTCTTCGGGGTGAGCGCCCGCAGGTCGCTGCGGGCGAGCACGGCCGCGACCTGCTGGTCGTCGAGCCCGGCGAGGAGCACGCGGCCCATCGAGGTCGCGTATGCGGGGAACCGGGTGCCGACGGCGATCCCGACCGACATGATCCTGCGGGTGTGCACGCGGGCGACGTAGACGATGTCCGTGCCGTCGAGCACGGCCATCGACACGGACTCCCCCAGCTCGGCCGACAGCGCGTCGAGCACGGGCGCCGCCAACGTCGGCAATGACTGGCCGGACAGGAACGCGTAGCCGAGTTCCAGGACGGACGCGGTCAGCTCGAACGATCGCCCGTCCGTGCGCATGTAACCGAGGTCGATCAGCGTCAGCAGGAAGCGCCGGGCCGCGGCGCGGCTCATGTCGGTCTTCCTCGCGACCTCGCTGAGCGTCAGCGTCGGGTCGTCGGCGTCGAATGCGCGGATGACGGCGAGCCCCCGGGCGAGCGACTGCACGAAGTGATCGTCGCTTCCGTCGCTCGACCTGGGCGACGATCCGTCCATCGACCTCTCCTGCGCCACTGCCGTCCCTCCGTCGCTGTACGACGACCGCCCGCTCAGCGCCCGGAGACTCCCGGCGCGATGTCGAGAGGCACATCGAGCCTCGATTGTAGTTCAGTGGAGGTGACGCCGAACGTGTCGAGGACCGTGACGCGGCCCCCATCCAGTTCGAAGACCGCGACATCGGTGTAGACGCGGCTGACGCATCCGATGCCGGTCACCGGATAGTGGCAGACCGGCACCAGCTTGCTCGCGCCGTCTTTGCCGAACAGGTTCATCATGACGAAGATCCGCTTGGCGCCCGTCGCCAGGTCCATCGCACCGCCGACGGCGGGGATCGCGTCCGGCTCCCCCGTGTGCCAGTTCGCCAGGTCGCCAGACGCCGACACCTGGAACGCGCCGAGCACGCAGACGTCGAGGTGGCCTCCGCGCATGATCGCGAACGAGTCGGCGTGGTGGAAGTACGACGCCCCCGGCAGCTCGGTGACCGGGATCTTGCCCGCGTTGATGAGGTCGTCGTCGATCTCGTCGCCGACGGCCTGCCGTCCCATGCCGAGCATCCCGTTCTCGGTGTGCAGGATCACGCCCTGTTCCGGGGTGAAGTAGTCGGACACCAGGGTCGGCTGGCCGATCCCGAGGTTCACGAACGAGCCGGGCGGGATGTCCGCCGCGATCCGCGCAGCCAGCGCGGCTCTGCTCAGCGGTTCCGTGGTGCGTGATCCGTTCACAGCGTCTCCTCCAGGTTCACGACGACGTCGACGAAGATGCTCGGCGTCACGATGCCCTCCGGGTCGAGGCCGCCGGTCGGCACGACGCTGCGCACCTGCGCGATGGTAGTGGCCGCGGCCGTCGCCATGACGGGGCCGAAGTTCCTCGCCGTCTTGCGGTAGACGAGGTTGCCCTGCCGGTCGGCCGTGTGCGCGGTGATGAGCGCGACGTCGCCGTGGATCGGGAGTTCGAAGACCTGGCCGACGCCCCCGAGCATCCTGGTCTCCTTGCCCTCGGCGAGCATCGTTCCGTAGCCGGTGGGGGTGAAGAAGCCGCCGATGCCGGCGCCCGCCGCCCGGATGCGTTCGGCGAGGTTGCCCTGCGGCACCAATTCGAGTTCGATCCTGCCCGCCCGATACTCCTCGTCGAAGCGGTGCGAGTCGGACTGGCGGGGGAAGGAGCAGATGATCTTGCGGATACGCCGGGCGCCGATCAGCGCCGCGAGTCCCTCGTCTCCGTTGCCCGCGTTGTTGTTCACGACCGTCAGGTCCGTGGCGCCGTGCTCCAGCAGGGCGGCGATCAGTTCGACCGGCTGGCCCGCCTTGCCGAAGCCGCCGATCAGCACGGTCGCGCCATCCTGGATGGTCGAGACGGCCTCCAGGGCGCTCTCGGTGATGGTCGTCATGCTGCGGCCTCCCCGGCTGCGGAGCGTGCGGCCGTGTCGGTGACGTTCTCCAGCACGATGGCGAGGCCCTGCCCCACTCCGATGCACAGCGTCGCGACGCCCCAGCGCTGCTTCTCGGCGACCAGCCGCGCGGCGAGCGTGCCGAGCAGCCGTGCCCCGGTCGCGCCGAGCGGGTGCCCGATGGCGATGGCGCCGCCCCAGGCGTTGACGATGTCGAGGTCGACCGGCCACGCATCCAGACAGGCGAGCGACTGAGCGGCGAATGCCTCGTTCAGTTCGACAGCGCCCACCTCGTCCCAGGTGATGCCGGCCCGGCGCAGCGCACGGTTAGCCGCCTCGACGGGCGCGAAGCCGAACAGCTGCGGCTCGTTCGCCCAGGCGCCGCGACCGGCGATCCTGGCGAGCGGCGTGCGTCCCAGTGTTCCGGCCGCCGCCTCCGAGCCGACCAGGAGGGCACCGGCGCCGTCGTTGAGGGGCGACGCGTTGCCCGCCGTCACCGTTCCTCCCGCTGCCGTGTCGTCTGCCGGGCGGAACACGGTCTTCAGACCGGCGAGCACCTCCGCGGTGCTGCCCGGGCGGATGCTCTCGTCACGGTCGAGCGCGACGCCGTCCATCCTGAGCAGCTGATCGTCGTAGCGACCGGCCGTCCACGCCTCATCCGCGAGACGGTGCGAGCGGGCGGCGAACGCGTCCTGACGCTCCCTGGTGACGCCGAAGTGTTCGCGCAGGATCTCCGTCGCCTCGCCCAGCGAGACGGTCCACTGCGCCGGCATGGCCGGGTTCACCAGCCGCCAGCCGAGGGTGGTGGAGGCGAGCGCCAGGTCGCCTGCCGGATACGCGCGCTCGGTCTTCGGCAGCACCCACGGCGCACGGGTCATCGACTCGACGCCTCCGACGAGCAGCAGGTCGGCGTCGCCCACCTCGATCTCGCGGCTCGCCAGCATCGCGGCGTCGAGCGACGAACCGCAGAGCCTGTTGACCGTGCTGCCCGGGACGCTCGTGGGGAGGCCGGCGAGCAGCGTCGCCATCCGCGCGACGTTGCGGTTCTCCTCGCCCGCGCCGTTGGCGTTGCCGAACACCACGCCGTCGATCCGCTCCGGATCGAGGGACGGGCTCCGGTCGACGATGCCCCGGACGACCGCCGCCGCCAGGTCGTCCGGCCTGATTGCGGCCAGACCGCCGCCGAACCGGCCGAACGGCGTCCGGACCGCGTCGTAGAGGTATGCGTGCTGCACCGGGTCTCCTTCTCGTCTGCAACGCTCGCATGTCCGCTGTGCGAACATCCGTGCGCCTGTCGAACAGTCTACCGCGCGGCGTCTGTGCGCAGGATGTCCCTGGCGATCGAGAACGCGTGGTTGGCGGCGGGAACCCCGCAGTAGACGGCGCTCTGCATGATCACCTCGCGGATTTCCTCCGCCGTGAGTCCATTGCGGAGTGCGGCGTGCACGTGCATCTCGAACTCGTCCCAGTGACCGCCCGCGATCAGGGCCGTGAGCGTGATGGCGCTGCGCATGGTGCGCGCCAGCCCCGGCCTGGCCCAGATCGACCCCCACGCGTACCGGGTGATCAGCTCCTGGAAGTCCTCGTCGACCGCACCGGCGCTTCTGGCGGTCGCCCGCTCCACGTGCTCGACCCCGAGCACCTGACGGCGCACGCGCATCCCTGCGCCGTAGCTGTCGCTGACGACGGCGCGGGAGAAGTGCCTGACCAGGATCTCCGACACCCGCTCCGGAGCCTCGGCGGCTGCGAGGTGGCTTGCCCCGGGCACCCACTCGGCGGAGCCGGCGCGGACGCCGGCGGCGACCTGCCAGGCGTCCTCACCGGTCACGACCCGGTCGTGCTCGCCGGCGATGGCCACGACGGGAACCTGGATGCGCGGCAGCTCGCCGCGCAGATCGGCCTCCGCGAGCGCGTCGCAGCACCAGGCGTAGCCGTCCTTGTCCGCGTCGGACAGCGAGTGCAGCAGACGACTCGACACCTCGGGTGAGCGTTCGATGAACCCAGGAGCGAACCAGCGCTCCGCCGAACCGATGAGCATGGTCGGCGTGCCCTGCGTCCGCACGACCTCAGCGCGTTCCCGCCAGGCGGCCGGATCGCCGATCCGCGCACCGGAGCAGACGATGGCGACGCCGGAGAACAGGTCGGGAGCGTCGAGCGCCATCCGCAACGTCACGACGCCGCCCAGCGAGACGCCGGCCGCAAACAGGCCGCCATCGCCGAGGTCGCCGGCGGTGCGCGCTGCGGTCAGCTCGCTGAGCACACCGGCGGCGAGCTCGGACAGCGTGAACGGCGCATCCGGACGGGGGCTGCGGCCGTGGCCGGGAAGATCCCAGCCGATGACCGTGTAGTGCTCGGCCAGGAACGGGACGGCCGGCGCCCAGAGGGCGCTGACCGAGGTGCCGAGCGACGGACCGACCAGGAGGGTCGGCTTGGCCGGATCCCCCGCCCGACCGGCGAGCACGGTGACGACGATGGTGGGGATGCTCATACGCCCGAGCCCTTCTCTGTGGTTGCGGTGGAGAGGAAGTCGGCGACGATGCGGTCGCAGAAGTCGTCCGCCTTGCCGAGGTATCCGGCCGGATCGAGGAGCGTCTCCAGCGACGTCTCCCCGAGGGCCGCCGACAGCCGGTCCGCGCCGATCGCGTCGGCGAGCGCTCGCCGCAGCGCATCAGGGTCGGCCGCCTCCCGCGCTGCAGTCACCGCCGCGCGCACCGCGCGGGGTCCGTCCTGGTCGCCCTTCTCGGCGAGCGCGCGACCGAGGACGGCGACGACGCGCTCGCTCACCAGCATCGGGCCCGCCGCGTCGAGGTTCCGCCTCATCCGCTCCGGATGCACGCCCAGCCCGCTCACGAGCTCCGCGGCGAGCTCCGCCGAGACCACCGCCGACCGCAGCAGGGAGCGCAGCGGTGTCCACTCCGCGTGCCAGCCGCCGTCCGAGCGCTGGTCGACGGTCGCCGTGATCGCGGCGGTCAGCGCACCGAGGTCCGCCGGAACGCGGAGGCCCTCGCGCTTGAGCAGGATGGACAGCACGGGGTTCTGCTTCTGCGGCATGGCGGACGAGACGCCGCGGCCGTCCGCGCGCGGCTCCGACAGCTCACCGAACTCCGGACGGCTCAGCAGTGCGACGTCGGTGCCGATCACGGCGCACGCCGCGACCGCTTCCGCCGTCGCCGCTCCGATGCGCAGCACAGGCCACCGGGTGCTCTGCCAGGGGGCTACGGGCGCAACCAGCCCGAGGCGCGCCGCCAGTGCATCCACCAGGGCGAGCGGGTCGGCTCCGGGAACGGTGTCCAGGGCGGCGAGCGTGCCAGCAGCGCCACCCCACTGCAGCGGGAGCGTCGGCAGCAGGTCGCCGAGGTTGCGCTTCGCCGCCGTGATACCCGCCAGCCACTGCGCAGCTGTGAGCGCGAACGTGGACGGCAGCGAGTGCTGCGCCAGCGTGCGCGCGACGGTGAGCGTCGTCCGGTGTTCCCCGATCAGCCCCACCAGGGCGTCCCCCGCCCGGTCGAGCGACGCGGTCGTGGCCTCGATCGTGCGCGACGCCACCAGCAGCAGGGCGGTGTCCACGATGTCCTGACTCGTCGCACCGAGGTGTAGCAGGGCGGCGCCCTCCGGAGAGCCCTCCCCCGTCCGCTGCCTCAGCCGGGCGAGCAGCGGGATCAGCGCGTTGCCCCCGCCCGCCGCTTCCCTGGCGATGGCCGGCAAGTCGTCCTGCTCGACCTGGCAGGCGTCGTCGATGACGGGCAGCCACGCCGGGTCGCCGAGACCGTGTTCGACCAGGACGTGCGCCCAGGCTCGCTCGACGTCCAGCATCGCCTGCACCACCGCCCGGTCGGAGCAGAGCGCCGCCCCCGCCGACGACGCCAGGGCCGGGTCGAGGATGCCGACGTCCGCGTCCGTCATCGACCGAGACCGCCGAAGTCGAGGAACACGGTCTCGTCGTCGCCCTGCAATCGGAGGTCGAACCGCAGCGAGTCCGCAGCTTCGCGCGCGGCGATCACCGTGCGCCTCCTGTCCTCCGGCAGCGAAGCCAGGAACGAGTCTGCGGCGAGCGCCGTCTCGTCGTCGGGGAGGTAGGCGCGGGTGTGCAGTTTGTCGAGGAGTCCGCGGGCGAACACCAGGATCGCGAAGAACGCGGGCGCCCCCTCCTGCGTCGCGCCGGGGGTTCTGGTACTGAACGTGTAGTGGCCTTCGTCGTCGGTGGCGGCGCGTCCCCATCCCGTGAAGGTGTGGCCGTCGCGGTGGAGGGAGCCCGTCCGGCGCACGATCTCGCCGTGCTCGTCGGCCTGCCACAGTTCGAGGATCGCGTCCTGCACTGGGGTCCCTGCCCCGTCGTAGACGGTGCCGTGCAGCCGGATGGTGCCTGGCGCCCCCGGCACGGAGAGCGTGGAGTCTCCGGGGAACGGGAGGGCGTAGCCGTAGAACGGGCCGACGGTCTGGCCCGGCGTGGGTGTCAGGGTGCTCATTCCTCGTCTCCTTCCGGTTCCATCCAGGTTCGTCCCGAACCGCTGAGGACGATGTCCCAGGTATACCCTGTCGCCCACTCGTGGGTCGTGATGTCGTGGTCGTACCGGGCGACGAGTCTGTCGCGGGCGTCCTGGTCGACGATGGACTGGTAGATCGGGTCGAGCGCGAACAGCGGGTCGCCTGGGAAGTACATCTGCGTGATCATCCGCTGGGTGAAGTCCGTGCCGAACAGCGAGAAGTGGATGTGCGCTGGACGCCAGGCGTTGTGGTGGTTCTTCCAGGGGTACGGGCCCGGCTTGATGGTGGTGAACCGGTAGGTTCCGTCGTCGGCGGTGAGGCAGCGCCCGACGCCGGTGAAGTTGGGGTCGAGCGGGGCGGGGTGCTGGTCGCGTTTATGGATGTAGCGTCCGGCGGAGTTGGCCTGCCAGATCTCCACGAGCTGGCCGCGCACCGGCCGTCCGTCTCCGTCGAGCACCCTGCCTGTCACGACCATCCGTTCGCCGACGGGTTCTCCGCTGTGCTGGATGGTGAGGTCGGCTTCGAGCGGGTGGACGTCCCTGTGCCCGAACGCGGGCGACCAGAGTTCGATGGTCTCCGGGTCGGTGTGCCGCAGGTCTTTGGTGGGGTGGCGCAGCAGGGAGCTGCGGTACGGCGGGAAGTCGCGCCGGGTGGCGGTCTCCGGAGGCGCCCCCGCCGCGAGGCGTGACTCGTAGGCGACGTCGATGGAGGCGATCTCCGCGCTGAGCGCCGCCTGCGTCTCGGAGCCGGGCCGTTTCGGTGCGGGGGTCATGCGCGTCCCTTCTGTGCGGTGGCCGGCGTGCTCTGCCAGCCGGTGTATCCCTCGGCGAGGAAGGCGGAGCCTGCGCGGGAGGACACGATGGACTCCCGCTCGCCGCGCTGCCTGCGTCTGTCGAAGTCGCTCGCGTCCGGTTGGTCGTGCAGCAGGGTGGTCATCCAGTAGGAGAAGTGCTGGCTCTTCCAGACCCGGGAGAGCGCACGGTCGCTGTACGCGTCGACACCGGATGCGTTCCCGCCCTCGAACAGGTCGACCAGCGCCTCGTGGAGCACGGCCACGTCGGCGAGCGCCAGGTTCAGGCCTTTCGCTCCGGTCGGCGGCACGGTGTGTCCTGCGTCGCCGACGAGGAACAGCGAGCCGTGGCGCAGCGGTTCGCAGACGAAGCTGCGGAACGGGAGCACGACCCGGTCGGTGATCGGCCCCTCCGTCAGGGCGAAGCCGTCTCCCGCCACCCTGCTCTGCAGTTCGTCCCAGATCTCGGCGTCGCTCCACTGTTCGGCGTCCTCGGACGGGTCGCACTGGAAGTACATCCGCTGCACTGTGTCGCTGCGCTGGCTGATCAGCGCGAATCCGCGGTCGGACGCCGCGTAGACGAGCTCCTCCGCGCTGCGCGGTGCCTGGGTGAGAATCCCGAACCAGGCGAACGGGTACTCACGGTAGAACGTGCGCCGGTGCGTCTCCGGGATGAGGGTGCGGCAGGCGCTGTGCGACCCGTCTGCGCCGACCACCACGTCGCAGCGCAGCTCCACCCTGCTGCCGTCGCTTTCCGTGAACGCCACAACTGGATGCGCGTCCGTCACGCCGCGCACCGCCACGTCGCGCACGGAGAAGCGCACGTCGCCTCCGTCGCGCGCCCTGGCGTCGGCAAGGTCGGCGAAGACGTCGGTCTGCTGGTAGAGCCAGACCGACTCCCCTGCGAGCTCCTGGAAGTCGATCCGGTGGCCGGTGCCGTCGAAACGCAGTTCGATTCCGTCGTGCCGGTCGCCGTCGCGGAGCACCCTGTCGGAGACGCCGGAGTCGACCAGCAGGTTCACGCTGCCGCTCTCCACGATGCCGGCGCGGACGGTGCTGTGGATCTCCGCCCTGGTTCGGCGTTCGATCACCACGGAGTCGATGCCGCTGCGCGCGAGCAGGTGGGACAGCATCAGACCGGCCGGGCCGCCGCCGACGATCGCGACTCTGGTGGTCTCCGAACGGGTGGACGACTCCGTGTGCACCGCTGCCATAGCCGCACTCCTCCTGATGGTTCCGACGAGTGCGGTCAGTCTGTCAGGACGCCTGAACGGCGGAGCGGCCTTCCCGTTCATTGATAATCTCGGCGCGCAGCGCCTTGGTGATGCGCGCCGCCCCCGCGGTCAAGGGGCCGATCACGGCAGCGATCACGGCCGGGTCGCGCGGCACGACGACGCTGAGCGCCGCGATGACCTGCAGCCCGGGCTCGCGCACCGGGACGGAGACGCCGGCGGTGTCGCGGTGCATCATTCCCTCCACCACGGAGTGCCCGCTGGTGCGCACACCGACCAGGCGCTGCCGGAGTCCGGGCAGCCGCGGCTCCCAGTCGGCGATGAAGCTCTCCCGCATCGCCCGGTCGGCGAAGGCGACGATCGCGTGCCCCGCCGACGAGCGGTATGCGGGCAGCCGGGCGGCGGTCGACGCCGCGTTCTCCACGGAGCCCTCCCCCGAATAGCACTCCAGGTAGAGCACCTCGTCGCCGTCCGCGGTGAGCACGCCGAGCTGGGTGTTCTGCCCGACGCTCCACTGCACCTCCTGCATCGCGGGACGTGCCGTGGCCAGCAGGTGGGTGAACGGAGACCTGGCGCGGTGCGCGAGCTCCCAGAGGCCGAGTCCAAGGCCGATCCTGCCCTGCTCGTCTTTGACCAGCCAGCCGATCGAGCTCAGCTCGGCCACGAGCCTGTGCACGGTGGCGACGGGCAGATCGGCGAGACGCGCGATGGCGGTCGCGGTCATCGGCGGTCGACCGGCATCCAGGGTGCTCAGGATGCGCACGATTCGCGTGATGAGCGACTCGCCGGACGGTGAATTGGCCACCTCGTCTCCCTCCTCGATCCTTCCCCCATGTTAGGGTGCGTTCAGCTGCCGCACGAGTGTGCGGTGTGCGAACGTCAGCGATGACGCGTTCCACAGCACCACGGCGCCACAACACCGCCCAGCACCACCAGCACCACAGCAAGGAGGCTCCGATGGCGAGCTCGACGACGTCCACCGCCCGTTTGACGCCCACTGCCCGTTTCTGGCCCATCATCCTCTGTTGGATCGTGGTCGCCCTCGACGGCTTCGACCTGGTCGTGCTCGGCACGGTCATCCCGACCCTGATCGGCACAGGACAGCTCGGCTTCGACCCCGGCGGCGCCACCGCGGTCGCGACGGCCGGCCTGATCGGCGTCGGGATCGGTGCGCTCGCCGTCGGGCCGCTCACCGACCGCTATGGGCGTCGCGTGACCCTGATCAGCTGCGTCGCACTGTTCTCGGTGTTCACGATCGCGGTCGCATTCTCCCCGAGCGTCTTCGTCTTCGGGTTGTTCCGGCTGATCGCCGGTCTCGGTCTCGGGGCGTGCATCCCGACCGTGCTCGCCTATGTCGGCGAGTTCGCCGGAGCGGCCCGCACCGCCCGTGCGACGACGCTGACGATGACCGGCTATCACGTCGGCGCCGTCCTCACGGCGCTGCTCGCGCTGGCGATCGTGCCGGACTGGCGGCTGATGTTCATGGTCGGCGGCATCGCCGGGCTCGTCGTGCTCCCGCTGCTCTGGTTCACCCTCCCCGAGTCCGCGGCCCTCCTGGAACGCCGCACGGCGAGCGCTGAGGGACGCACGAGCGCGTCTGCCGGTTCCGTCGGCGTCCTCGTCCGCCGTCCGTTCCTGCTCGTCAGCATCGGGATCTGGACCGCGTCGTTCATGGGGCTGCTGCTGGTCTACGGGCTCAACACCTGGCTGCCGCAGATCATGCAGCTGGCCGGATACGACACCGGCCACTCGCTCGGTCTGCTCCTCGTCCTGAACCTCGGCGCCGTCGCCGGGCTCGTGGTCGCGGGAGTGCTCGCCGACCGCTCAGGGATCAAGCGCGTCACGGTGATCTGGTTCTTCCTCGCCGCCGTGTTCCTGGCCCTCCTGAGCATCCGGATGGACGGGGTCGTGCTGCTCTACGTCGCGATCTTCATCACCGGCGTGTTCGTGTTCTCCGCCCAGGTGCTCGTCTACGCCTTCGTCAGCCAGCTCTACCCTCCGGAGGTGCGGGGAACGGCGCTCGGGTTCGCCGCCGGGATCGGCCGTCTCGGCGCCATCGCCGGTCCGGCCATCACCGGCACCCTGGTGGCCCTGGACCTGGCGTACCCCGGCGGGTTCTACCTGTTCGCGATCGCCGCCCTGATCTCGGTGGTCAGCATCGCGGCGATCCCCGCGGTCGTCGGACGACGGGAACGGGGCGCGCTGTCCAAGCCGGCCGTCGGCGGTTGATTCGTCTGCTGACGGCCGCCGGACTCCCGGCTACGCGGTGGCGTGGCTGTGGCGCGCCGCCGTCTCGCGCAGCAGAGCGATCTGCCGCTCGGTGTTCTCCGCCCGGAAGACGCTCGACCCCGCGACGAACGTGTCAGCGCCGTTCTCGGCCGCGATCACGATGGTCTCCTCGGTGATGCCGCCGTCGACCTGCAGCCACACGTCGGCGCCGGACGCCTCGACGGCGGAACGCAGGCGCGCGAGCTTCGGCATCGTGTCCGCCATGAACGACTGACCGCCGAAACCGGGCTCCACGGTCATCACGAGCACCTGGTCGAACTCCGGAAGCAGGTCGAGGTAGTCGTCCACCGGCGTCCCCGGCTTCAGGGCGATCCCCGCGCGGGCGCCGAGCTGCCTCAGCCGCCGGGCCAGCGTCACCGGATCGGCCGCCGCTTCGGCGTGGAAGGTCACGGAGTACGCACCGAGCTCGGCGTACCCTGGCGCCCAGCGGTCGGGGTCGTCGATCATCAGGTGCACGTCGAGCGGGATCGCCGACACATCCTGGATGCGACCCACCATCTGCGGCCCGAACGTCAGGTTGGGCACGAAATGGTTGTCCATCACGTCCACGTGCACGAGGTCGGCGGTCGCGATGCGATCGAGGTCGCGCTCCAGGTTGACGAAGTCGGCGGCGAGGATGCTGGGGTTGATCCGGACTGGCATGCCTCCAGCCTACAAAGCCGTCAGCGCTTCGTGAGCAGGGCGACGAACATCGCGTCCGTGCCGTGGCGGTGCGGCCACAGCTGCGCCGCGAGCCCGTCGCCCGCGAGATCGAGCCGTTCGGACGCGACCTGCTGCAGCACGAACGGCGTGTCGACCGCCTCGAGGTCGTCGTGCGCGTCGAGAGCGGCGCTGACGATCCCGCGCGACTCCGCGATGTGCGGGGAGCAGGTCACGTACGCGAGCAGTCCGCCCGGCTTCAGCGCCGCGACGGCCGCGTCGAGCAGGCGCGCCTGCAGCCCGGTCAGCTCGGCGACGTCGCGCGGAGTCTTCCGCCAGCGTGCCTCCGGGCGACGACGCAGCGCCCCCAGCCCGGTGCACGGCGCATCCAGCAGGATGCGGTCGAACAGCTCGGGATGCGTCTCACCGACGGTCGTGCCGTCCAGCTCCCACACCTCGACAGGCTCCGGGATCGCGGCCAGCGCACGACGCACCAACTCGGCGCGCGCCGGGACCACCTCGTTGGCGATCAGCGTCGCTCCGCCGAGACGCGCCTCCGCGGCGAGCAGAGCAGCCTTGCCGCCGGGGCCCGCGCACAGGTCGAGCCACTGCTCCCCCTGCACGATCGGGCGCGCCCTGCTGAGGGCGAGCGCCGCGAGCTGCGACCCCTCGTCCTGCACGCGCAGCCTGCCCTGCGCCTCCTCGACGCGGGACTGCGGGTCACCTCCGCCCGCCGTGAACCCCACGGGAGAGTATCGGTCCTCCGTCGCGTCGTCCGGAAGATCGGCGAGGCCGGGCAGCGCGACGAGATTGACACGGGGCGCCGCATTGTCGGCGTTCAGCAGATCGTCGAGCTCGTCCGCCCTGCCCTCCGCTTCGAGCGCGCGGCGGAACGCGCGCACGATCCACACCGGATGCGAGGTCAGCGCCGCGAGCTCCTGATCGACGCCCTTCGAGTCCGAGAGGATGCGCTGCCGCCACTCCTCCGGACTGTGCCTGCCGATCTCGCGCAGCACGCCGTTCGTGAAGCCGGTGGCCGACCGGGAGCCGACGGAGCGCGCCAGCGCGACCGACTCGTTGACCGCCGCGTGCGGCGCCACCCTGGTCGACAGCAGCTGATGCGCACCCAGCCGCAGCACGTCCAGGATGGGCGGGTCGATGCGGTCGACGGGACGACCGGCCGCCCGCGCGATCACCAGGTCGTAGTACCCCTGCATCCGGAGTGTGCCGTAGGTCAGCTCGGTCGCGAGTCCGGCGTCGGCGGGGTTCAGCCCGGCGCGCGCGATGCGCGTCGGCAGCAGCAGGTTGGCGTATGCGTCGGAGTCGCGCACGGCGGCGATCACGTCGTATGCCACGCGGCGGGCGGGCTGCACGTGGCCGCCCTGCTGCCCACGGCCCTGCTGCTGCCCGTGGCCGTCCTGCTGCCCGCGACCGCCCTGCTGCCCACGGTTTTGCTGCTGCCCGCGGCTTTGCTGCTGCCCGCGGCCGTCGTGGGGTCTATTCCGTTCGCTCATCGCAGTACCAGCTCGCTTCCCGCCGTGAGGCCGCGCCACCAGTCGGCGGCGGCCATCGCCTTCTTCCCCGCCGGCTGCACCGTCAGCAGCTCCAGTGGATGCGTCCCCGTACCGACCAGGACCCTCTTGCCGTCCAGGGCGAGCACACCAGGGGCGACCAGTGCCGCGTCCGGCGCACGCCGAGCGGTCAGCACCTTGAACCGGTCGTCGCCGAGCAGAGCGAACGCACCGGGCTCCGGCGTCACTCCGCGGAGCCTGGCGTACACCGTCTCCGCCGGCTCTGAAAAGTCGAGGTGGGCGTCCGTCAGCGACAGCTTGGGCGCGAGAGTGACATCCCCGGTCTGCGGAACGGCTACGGCCGTGCCCGCGGCCAGCGCATCCACGGCGTCGGCCAGCAGGTCGGCGCCGGACAGCGAGAGCGCGTCCAGCACGTCGCCCGCCGTCTCGTCGGCGCCGGTCGGGCGCGTCAGCTCGGAGAACACATCACCGGCGTCGAGCTCCGGCACCAGCTGGAACACGGCAGCGCCGGTCACCTCGTCGCCCGCGATCACCGAACGCTGCACCGGAGCGGCGCCCCGCCAGGCCGGCAGCAGCGAGAAGTGCAGGTTCACCCAGCCGAGCCGCGGCGTCGACAGCAGCGGCTCGCGCACCAGGCCGCCGTACGCGACGATCACGCCGAGGTCGGGCGCGAGCGCGCCGATGCGCTCCGTCACCTCGTCGTCGAGCCTGTTCGCCTTGATCGTCTCGATGCCGAGCTCCTCGGCGGCCGCGGCGACAGGCGACGGCGTGAGGACGCGCTTGCGCCCGAGTTCGGCGTCGCGCCTGGTGAGCACGGCGACCACGTCGTGCCGGTCGGCCAGCAGCCGGAGCGCGGGAACGGCCACGGCGGGAGTGCCGGCGAAGACCAGCCTCATCCGTCGATCTCCGTGCGGGACGGCGTGGACGGGACTCGGCGCATGACAGGTTCTTTCGGTC
Source organism: Leifsonia sp. McL0627 (assembly GCF_058244615.1). Lineage (NCBI taxonomy): Bacteria > Bacillati > Actinomycetota > Actinomycetes > Micrococcales > Microbacteriaceae > Leifsonia > Leifsonia sp. McL0627. Next base: position 977,347 of record NZ_JBZCGM010000003.1, on the reverse strand, counting down.
GGAGCTGGGCGGCCGCGTGCTCCGCGGCCACCGTCGATCCTACCGGCCGGGCTAGATGATCTCCGGGTCGTCGAACTGCACGCGCAGCGTCGGGGCCGGCCGGTAGCCGGTCTTGCCTGCGGGCGCTTTGCGGCGCTTGGTCGCGTTGCGGACGATCGCACCGCGCACCGCCGCAGCGACCTCCTGCCCCTTGGCGTACTCGAACCGGAGGATCGACCGCACTGTCGACTCGTCCACCGTCGCGGGCCCCAGCACGTCGATCAGCAGGCCGGGGTCGACGGCGGCGACCGCAGCCTCCACCACGTCGGGGGCACCGACGATCGACGCGAGCCGCACAGCGGGAGGGAAATGCAGTGTTCGGCGGTCGACCAGTTCGGCGTGCGCGAACTCGGCCGTCCTGCCCGTCGCGAAGTCGCGGGCGAGCCCGCCGGACACGCCGACCAGCACGGTCGGCGCGCCGGGGGCGGCAAGACCGGCGGCGTTCGACCACCAGCGCAGGCAGTCCTCCGCGACCCCGAGCGTCTCCCGCGCGAGCATCCGTTCGCCGTCGAGCAGCAGCACCGCCCGGTAGCCGCCCGCGGCGACCGGCTCGGCGCCGCGCGTGGCGACGACGATGGCGCGCGCCTCCGACACCGACTGCACGGGATGGTCCCCGTCCGCCACGATCACCCTCACCCCGGGGAACGCGCGGCCCAGTTCCTCCGCCGTGCGCCCGGAGCCGAGGGTGACCAGCCGGAACCGGTCGTGCTCGCAGTGGTCGCAGTGCCAGTTCGTCGCCAGCGCCCCGCACCAGCCGCACGACGGCACACTGCCGGACCTCCGCTGCCCGAGCGGACCCGTGCAGGTGTTGCACCGGGCAGCCTGGCCGCACTTCGCGCACGCGATCTGCGGGGCATACCCCGGCCGCGCCACCTGGATCAGCACAGGGCCGGCGGGCGTCGTCGCGTCGCCGTCGAGCGCCGCCCGCGCGGTCTTCCACGCCACCGACGGGATGCGCGCCGCCCGCGCCACCGGCTCCTCCGCCGTCTGGTTGGCGCTCAGGATCACCTTCGGCCACACCGAACGCTCCGGGTCGACGGCGCGCAGCCAGCCCAGCTCCACCAGCCGCTGCGCCTCCACGCTCCGGATGCGCCCGGCCAGGATGAGCGCGCCGCCCTGCTGCTCCTGCCGCACGAGCGCCGCATCCCTGGTGTGGATGTACGGCGTCTGCCTGGCCGCGTGCAAAGGGTCGCCGTCGTTCCACACGATCAGCAGGCCGAGATCCTTCGCCGGGGCGTAGACCGCCGACTGGCTGCCGATCACGATCCGCGGGCCGGACAGCGCGCCGAGGAACGCCTTGTAGCGCTCGGAGTCCGTCTGGCGGCCGTCGACGCGCACGACGGCGTCCGCGGGCGCGAGCGCGAGCAGCGTCGCGGCGAGCTGGTCGAGGTCGCGATAGTCGGGAACGGCGACAATGGCCGTCTTGCCCGCCGCCCAGCAGGCCACAGCCGCACCGGCGATGGTCACGGCCCACTGGCCGACCCACTCGCCCTCCGGGGTGTGCACGACGCCGGGGATGGTGCGCACGGCGATCCGCTCCCCCGCGGCCACGGCCGCTTCGAGAACGCCGTCGCCGTACCCGCCGATCGGCGCGACGGGAAGCCGGGCGGCGTCGTCCGCCACCGCACTCGCCTCCGCCTCCGCCTCCGCCTGCGCGTCCGCCTCAGCCGCCGCCTGCGCGGCCAGCCACGACTTCTCCACCCGCACCGAACGCGGAGGAACGGCGAAGCGCAGGATGTCGCTGGCCGTCCCCGCACTCCGGTCGGCCAACTTCCGCGCCAGCGCCCACACCTCGGGCGTCAGCACCTGCGCGGTCGACACCACCTGGTCGATCGGTGTCAGCTCGCCCTCGTAGTCGATCTCCTCCCGCGGGAGGACGTCGACCACGAACCCGGACACCACCCTGGCACCGGTGCGCAGCGGCGCCTTGACGCGGACGCCCGGCCGCACCTCCGCCTCCAGTGCCTCCGGGATGCCGTAGTCGAACAGGTGATCGAGCTGAGGGAGGGGCGAGTCGATCACGATGCGGGCGACCCGGCCGGCCGCCGCCATCGTCAGAGGCCTGCGGCCGACCGGAGGTCGTCGACGCGGTCCAGTCGCTCCCAGGTGAAATCGGGCAGCTCCCGGCCGAAGTGGCCGTAGGTCGCCGTCTGCGCGTAGATCGGGCGCAGCAGGTCGAGGTCGCGGATGATCGCGGCGGGGCGCAGGTCGAATACCTCGCGGATCGCGGCGATGATGCGCTCCTCCGGAACCCGGCCGGTCCCGAACGTCTCGACGTAGAGGCCGACAGGGGCCGCCTTGCCGATCGCGTAGGCGATCTGCACTTCGAGACGGTCGGCGAATCCGGCTGCGACGGCGTTCTTGGCCACCCAGCGCATCGCGTACGCAGCGGAGCGGTCGACCTTCGACGGGTCCTTACCGGAGAACGCGCCGCCGCCGTGACGACTCGCGCCGCCGTAGGTGTCGACGATGATCTTGCGGCCGGTCAGACCGGCGTCGCCCTTCGGGCCGCCGATCTCGAAGCGTCCCGTCGGGTTGATCAGCGTGCGCACGTGCGCGGACTCGAGCCCGGCCTCGTGCAGCACGGGCGCGATGATCTCCTCGATCACCTCGGCCTGCAGCCGCTCGTTCGACACGCTCGGCGCGTGCTGGGTGGAGAGCACCACCGTCTGCACCGACTTGGGCACGATGCCCTCGTAGCCGATGGTCACCTGCGTCTTGCCGTCCGGCCGCAGGTAGTCGAGCGTGCCGTCTTTGCGCACGGTCGCGAGGCGTTCCGAGAGACGGTGCGCCAGCCAGATCGGCAGCGGCATGTACTGCGGCGTCTCGGTGGTGGCGTAGCCGAACATGATGCCCTGGTCGCCTGCACCCTGCCGGTCGAGGTCGTCGACGCTCTGCTCCGCGCGGGTCTCCAGCGCGTCGTCGACGCCCTGGGCGATGTCCGGCGACTGCGCTCCGATAGAGACGGAGACGCCGCACTGGGTGCCGTCGAAGCTCACGTCGGACGAGTCGTAGCCGATCTCGACGAGCTTGGCACGCACCAGGGCGGGGATCTCCACGTAGCCCTTGGTAGTGACCTCACCGGCGACGTGGACGAGCCCGGTGGTCACCAGGGTCTCGACGGCGACGCGGCTGTGCGGGTCGACCGTCAGGAGCGCATCCAGGATGCTGTCGGAGATCTGGTCACAGATCTTGTCCGGGTGGCCTTCTGTGACCGATTCGGACGTGAAGAGGCGCAGATCTGCCATTGTTCTCCCTGGTCGAAAGGTGCTCGCTAAGCGATGACGTCGAGAATACGATCGGCCACCGACAACTTGCTTCCCGAGGCCTCCATCACTATATCCCCGCCCCTGCGGAGGACCACGACTTCATTGCTGTCCGTTGCGAAGCCCTGAGACCAGCCGACCTGGTTGAGCACCAGGAAGTCACTTCCCTTGGAGGCGAGCTTGCTGCGGCCGAGCTCGATCAGGGCGGACGGGTCGGGCTCGGTCTCCGCGGCGAAGCCGACGATCACCTGATCGTCGCGTTTCGCGGCGGCGAGACCGGCGAGGATGTCCGGGTTAGCGATGAGTTCGAGGGTGAGCGTCTCCCCAGCGGTCGCCTTCTTGATCTTGGCGTCGCGGACCTCGGCAGGACGGTAGTCGGCGACGGCCGCTGTCATCACGATGATGTCGGCCGCGCGGGCCGCCTCGGTGACGGCCTCCTGCAGCTCGAGGGCGGTCTGCACCTCGATCAGCTCGACGCCCTCCGGTGCCGGCACCTCCAGGTGTGCAGCGATCAGCACGACCTCTGCTCCGCGAGCCCGGGCGGCGCTCGCGACGGCGACGCCCTGGCGTCCGCTCGACCGGTTGCCGATGAACCGAACGGGGTCGAGCGGCTCCCTGGTGCCTCCGGCCGTGACGACGACGCGCTTGCCTGCCAGGTCGTCCCCGCCGCGCGGGCGTCGCGCGGCCTCGTTGGCCCTGCGGCGCTCGGAGAGCACGACGACGCTGTTGCCCGTTGAGGCGGCTGGCGCCTCTGCTGGGGCCGCTTCGGCTACCGTCTCCGTCGCCTCGACCGGTGCTGGCGCATCGACGGCCCGCTCCGGATGCGCACCGACCGCGGCCAGCGCCTCCCGCACGATCACGGAGGGCTCCTCCATGCGGCCGGGCCCGGAGTCTTTGCCGGTGAGCTGTCCGCTCGCTGGTCCGACCACGGTCACGCCACGCGAGCGCAGCGTGGCGATGTTGGCGACGGTAGCCTGGTTGCGCCACATCTCGGTGTGCATCGCCGGGGCGATCACGAGTGGCGCTGTGCTCGCGAGCACGGTGTTGCCGAGCAGGTCGTCGGCGAGGCCCGCCGCGAGCTTGGCGATGGTGTTCGCCGTCGCCGGGGCGATCACGATCAAGTCGGCCGACTGGCCGATGGCCACGTGCCGCACCTCGGCGACGCCCTCGTAGAGGTCGGTCGCGACCGGGTTGCGGCTGATCGCCTCCAGGGTCGGGCGGCCGACGAAGCGCAACGCGGCCTCCGTGGCGACCACGTGCACCGAGTGTCCTTCGAGCACCAGCGAACGGATCACGCCGACGGCCTTGTACGCGGCGATACCGCCGGTCACTCCGACGACGATGGTCAAACGTGCGCTCACGACGCCCTACCCTTCAGCGACACAGTCCCCCACACACCGGGCTGTGCCCGGAAAGCAGTACTTATTCGACGATCGGCTTGATGACGAGCTTGTCCTTGTTGATCTCGTGCAGCGCGACGGACAGCGGCTTGTCGTCGACCGACGAGTCGACCAGCGGGCCGACGTTGTCGAACAGGCTGCCCTCGTGCAGGTCGGCGTAGTAGTCGTTGATCTGGCGTGCGCGCTTGGACGCGAAGATGACCAGAGCGTACTTGGACTCGACCTTGGCGAGAACGTCGTCGATGGGCGGGTCGATGATGCCCTTGTTGCTGAGTGCCATGCGGGTAGTGCTCCTTGCAGGTTGTCGATCGAAAGTGGTCGCAGGCGGCGACGGCGTCGAAAAGACGCGACGAAAACGGTCTACGGGCGCGACGGCGCCGCGCGGATCTTCATCAAGTCTACGACCTCGCGCGCCGCCTCGGCCACGTCGGTGTTCACGACGCGGTGGTCGAACTCGTCCTGAGCGGCCAATTCGACCTTCGCGGTCTCCAGTCTGCGCTGCTGTTCGGCCGGTTCCTCCGTGCCCCGGCCGATGAGCCTGCGGACCAGTTCCTCCCAGGTGGGAGGCAGCAGGAAGATGAGCCTGGCCTCCGGCATCGCGGCGCGGACGCTGCGCGCGCCCTGCAGGTCGATCTCCAGCAGAACGCTCTTGCCTTCGTCCAGTGCGGCCTCGATCGGCTTGCGGGGCGTGCCGTAGCGATAGGCGTTGTGCACGGTCGCGTATTCGAGGAGTTCGCCCTCCGCGATCATTCGATCGAACTCCGCGTCGTCGACGAAGTAGTAGTTGACGCCGTCCACCTCGCCGGGGCGCGGAGCGCGGGTGGTCGCGGAGACCGAGAGCAGCACATCCGGGTAGTTCTCGCGGATGTAGGTGGAAACCGTGCCCTTGCCGACGGCGGTGGGACCGGCGAGCACGACGAGGTGGTTCTTGAGGCGACCGGCTTTGGCCTCCCTGTCGATCAGGTAGTCGCGCAGCCGCAGGCGCTGGTGCCGGCCGAGGCCGCCCAGCCGCTTGGCCGGGGAGATCGCCAGCTTCTGCAGCGCATCCTGCATCTTGGTGGTGCCGATGGCCGGAACGCTCAGCAGGAACTCGGTGACCCTGAGCCGGCCCTCGACACCGTCGGGCTCGGCGGTCGCACGGTCGAGGACGGTGAGCGGGGAGATCTCCTGGCGCGCGATGGCCGCCTTGACGGCAGCGCGGGCGCGACGGGCGGCGACAGCGGCCTGCGACGCAGCGGCGCGGTCGACCTCCGGGGGCGCTGGACGGTGCGACGTGGTGGTGTTCTCAGACATGGCTCGCGCGCACCTCCTCGGTGCGGCGGGCGATGGCGTCGGCGAGGCCGGAGGGGCCCGCGCCGAGCAGACCGCGGGACTCGCTGACGATTACGCCGCCGGCGAAGGAGCCGAACAGCCGGGAGGCGTCCTTCACCTTCGCGCCCTGGTGGCCGAAGCCGGGGGCGAGCACGGGAGCGGCGTTGAGACTCGGTCGTCCCGCGGTCTGGCTGCCGATGTCGATGCCGAAACCGGAGAGGTCGAGGGTCGCGCCGAGCACGAGCCCGACCGATCCGAACGCGTGAGGGGCCTGCGCCTGATTGAACGATTGCACGTCTTCGATGATCGCACGTGCGACGGTGCTCCCCGCGCGCGACCCGTCCTGTACGACAGCCCTCTGGATCGCGGCCGCCTCCGGATTGGAGGTGGCTGCCAGCACGAACAGGCCCTTGCCGGTGGCCTCGGCGAGCCGCATCGGCTCCTCGATGGAACCGACGCCCTGGAAGGCGGCGATGGTCATCGCGTCGGCCTCCAGCGGGGAACCGGGGGTCAGCCACGCCTCGGCATACGCCGTGACGCTCGTGCCGATGTCCCCGCGCTTCGCGTCGGCGATCACCAGCAGTCCAGCCGCGCGTGCCGCCGCGATCACCTCTTCGAGCGCCGCGTACCCTGCCGAGCCGTAGCGCTCGAAGAACGCGACCTGCGGCTTGACGATCCCCGCGCGTCCGGTGGCCGCCTCGACGACCGCGAGCCCGAACGCGCGCACGCCGGAGGCCGAGGCCGGAAGGCCCCAGCTCTCCAGCAGGTGCGCGTGCGGGTCGATGCCGACGCACAGGCGCCCGCTCTCCGCGAAGACTCCGGCGAGCCGGTCACCGAAGCTCACGCGCGCGCAGCCCTCTCCACGGCGTACTGCTGCAGCGACTTCACATCGAAGCCCTCGCGGATCGCATCGACCGATGCGACGGCGGCGCTGAGCTCCGCGATGGTGGTGAAGAGGGGCTTGTCGCCCGCCACCGCCGCTGCGCGGATCTCGTAGCCGTCCGCCCGGGCGGAGCGTCCACTCGGGGTGTTGATGACCACATCCACCTCGTTGCGGTTGATGAGGTCGACGATGCTCGGCGCGTCGCCGTCGGCCGTCTCGCTGAACTTGCGGACGACGCTTGCGGCGATCCCGTTGCGGTTCAGGACCTCGGCCGTGCCCTCCGTGGCGAGGATCTCGAAGCCGAGCTCCCGCAGGCGCAGCACGGGTAGCACGATCGAGCGCTTGTCGCGGTCCGAGACCGAGACGAACGCCGTCCCGCCGAGCGGCATCCCCCCGTATGCAGCCGACTGGCTCTTCGCGAACGCGCGCGGGAAGTCCTTGTCGATGCCCATGACCTCGCCGGTGGAGCGCATCTCCGGGCCGAGCACGGAGTCGACGACGTTGCCTTCCTTGGTGCGGAACCGCTTGAACGGCAGCACGGCCTCCTTGACGGCGACCGGCGAGTCCATCGGGATGATCGACCCGTCCTGCTCGGGAAGCAGCCCCTCGGCGATCAGGCCTGCGACCGTGTCGCCGACCATGATCCGGGAGGCGGCCTTCGCCAGCGGGATGCCGAGCGCCTTCGACACGAACGGCACAGTGCGGGAGGCACGCGGGTTCGCTTCGAGCACGTAGAGCACGCCGGCGCCGATCGCGAACTGCACGTTCAGCAGGCCGCGCACGCCGACGCCCTCGGCGATCTTCAGCGTCGCCTCGCGCACCCGGTCGATCTCGCGACGGCCGAGCGTGATCGGGGGCAGGGTGCAGCTGGAGTCACCGGAGTGGATGCCGGCCTCCTCGATGTGCTCCATCACGCCGCCGATATAGAGGGTTTCGCCGTCATACAGCGCGTCGACGTCGATCTCGATGGCGTCGTCGAGGAAGCGGTCCACCAGCAGGGGATGCGACGGGCCGACGATGCCCTGACCGGCCACGCGCTCGAAGTAGTCGGCGAGCGACGGGCTGTCGTAGACGATCTCCATGCCGCGTCCGCCGAGCACATAGCTCGGGCGCACCAGCACCGGGTATCCGATCTGCTCCGCCACCTGCACAGCGCCGGGGTAATCGAACGCCGTGCCGTTGCGCGGGGCGAGGAGCCCGGCGTTCTCGAGGATCTCGGCGAACAGTCCGCGCTCCTCCGCCAGGTCGATCGCTTCGGGGGTCGTGCCCAGGATCGGGACGCCGGCGGCCTCCAGGCCCTTCGCGAGCCCGAGGGCGGTCTGCCCGCCGAGCTGCACGACGACGCCGACGAGCTCGCCACTCTGGCTCTCCGCGTGGATGACCTCCAGCACGTCCTCCAGCGTGAGCGGCTCGAAGTAGAGCCTGTCGCTGGTGTCGTAGTCGGTGGAGACCGTCTCCGGGTTGCAGTTGATCATGATGGTCTCGAACCCGGCGTCGCTCAGCGCGAACGACGCGTGCACGCAGGAGTAGTCGAACTCGACGCCCTGGCCGATGCGGTTCGGGCCGGAGCCCAGGATGACCACCTTGCGGCGGTCGCTCGCCACGACCTCGGTCTCCAGGTCGTAGCTGGAGTAGTGGTACGGCGTGAGCGCCGGGAACTCGCCTGCGCAGGTGTCCACCGTCTTGTAGACGGGGCGCACGCCCAGGATGTGGCGGATCTCGCGCACGTCGGCCTCGCCGAAGCCGCGCAGCTGACCGATCTGGGCGTCCGAGAAGCCGTGATCCTTCGCATCCCGCAGCGTGTCGGTGTCGAGGGTCTCTGCGCCACGGATGTGCTCTGCGACCTCGTTGATGAGGACGATCTGGTCGAGGAACCACGGGTCGATCTTGGTGGCGTCGAAGACCTGCTCGGCCGTCGCGCCGAGGCGGAGCGCCTGCTGCACGTCGACGATACGGCCGTCCGTCGGAGTCTGGATGCTCGTCAGCAACTCCTCGACGGAGCGCGACTCCTGGCCCCAGTGGAACGACGATCCGCGCTTCTCCAGCGACCGGAGCGCCTTCTGCAGAGCACTGCTGAAGCTGCGGCCGATCGCCATCGCCTCTCCGACCGACTTCATGGTGGTGGTCAGCGTCGGGTCGGCGGCCGGGAACTTCTCGAACGCGAACCGCGGCACCTTGACGACCACATAGTCGAGCGTCGGCTTGAAGCTCGCCGGGGTGACCTTGGTGATGTCGTTCGGGATCTCGTCCAGGCGGTAGCCGATGGCGAGCTTCGCCGCGATCTTCGCGATCGGGAAGCCGGTCGCCTTCGACGCCAGCGCCGAGGATCGGGAGACGCGCGGGTTCATCTCGATGACGATGATGCGGCCGTCCGCCGGGTCGACCGCGAACTGGATGTTGCAGCCGCCGGTGTCGACGCCGACGGCGCGGATGATGTCGATGCCGATGTCGCGGAGCTTCTGGTACTCGCGGTCGGTCAGCGTGAGCGCAGGCGCGACCGTGATCGAGTCGCCGGTGTGCACGCCGACCGGGTCCACGTTCTCGATCGAGCAGACGACCACTGTGTTGTCGGCGGTGTCGCGCATCAGCTCGAGCTCGTACTCCTTCCAGCCGAGGATCGACTCCTCCAGGAGCACCTCGCTGGTCGGGCTCTGGTGGATGCCGTCGCCGACGATGCGGCGCAGCTCCTGCTCGGTGTACGCGAAGCCGGAGCCGAGGCCGCCCATCGTGAACGACGGACGGACGACCAGCGGGTACCCGAGGTCCTCGGCGAAGCCGACGGCCTCCTCGACCGTGTGCGCGATGTGCGAGCGCGCGACCTCTGCGCCCGCCTCGATCACGAGCTCCTTGAAGATCTGGCGGTCCTCGCCCTTCTGGATCGCCTCGAACTTGGCGCCGATCAGCTCGACGCCGTACTTCTCCAGGATGCCGTGCTCGTGCAGCTGGATGGCCGCGTTGAGCGCGGTCTGGCCGCCCAGGGTCGGCAGGATCGCATCCGGCTTCTCCTTGGCGATGATGGTCTCGATGACCTCCCAGGTGATCGGCTCGACGTAGGTGGCGTCGGCGAAGTCCGGGTCGGTCATGATCGTGGCCGGGTTGGAGTTGACCAGGATGACGCGGACGCCCTCCTCGCGCAGCACCCGGCACGCCTGGGTGCCGGAGTAGTCGAACTCGCAGGCCTGCCCGATGACGATCGGGCCGGAGCCGATGACGAGGACGGAATTGATGTCGGAACGCTTGGGCATTACTCGGACTCTCCCTGCGAAGCGGTGGCGCCGTTCTCCCGAGCGGTGATCATCTCGAGGAAGCGGTCGAAGAGGTAGTTGGCGTCGTGGGGCCCTGCGGCCGCCTCGGGGTGATACTGCACACTGAACGCGTTGAGGTCGAGGCAGTTGAGCCCCTCCACCACGTTGTCGTTGAGGCTGAAGTGGCTGACCTCCACGCGGCCGAACCCTGCCGGGCTGTCGAAGACGCCCTCGATGGGCGCCTCGACCGCGAAGCCGTGGTTCTGGGCGGTGATCTCCACCCGTCCGGTGCGCTTGTCGAGCACCGGCTGGTTGATGCCGCGGTGCCCGAACGGCAGCTTGTACGTCTTGAGGCCGAGCGCGCGGCCGAGCAACTGGTTGCCGAAGCAGATGCCGAAGTACGGGATGCCCGCCTTCAACACCTCCTGCAGCAGTGCGACGTGCTTGCCGGACGCCTGCGGGTCGCCGGGGCCGTTCGAGAAGAACAGGGCGGACGGCTGCAGCTCCAGCACATCCCTGGCGGACACCATCTGCGGCAGCACGTGGACGTCGAGACCGCGGGCCGCCAGGTTCTCCAGCGTCGACTTCTTCACGCCGAGGTCGAGGACGGCGACCGAGCCGACCTTCTCGCCGACGGCCGGGACCGTGAACGGCTCGGGCGTCGACACTTCGGCGGACAGGTTGGTTCCCGCCATCTTCGCCGTCGAGCGCACCAGTTCGAGCTGCTCGCCGTCGGTGAGGTCGAAGTCCTCCCCCGAGAAGATGCCCGAGCGCATCGCACCGGACGACCGGATGTGCCTGGTCACCGCGCGGGTGTCGATCCGGCTGATCCCGACGACGCCCTGCGCGACCAGGTCGTCGTCGAGGCTCCGCGTCGCGCGGAAGTTCGACACGATGCGGCTGGGCTCACGGACGACGTAGCCGGCGACCCAGATCTGACGGGACTCCATGTCCTCGTCGTTGGCGCCCGTGTTGCCGATGTGCGGAGCCGTCATCAGGACGATCTGGCCCGCGTAGCTCGGGTCGGTCAGCGTCTCCTGATAGCCGGTCATGCCGGTGGAGAACACCGCCTCGCCGAAGGTGCGGCCGACAGCGCCGTACGCGCGGCCGACATAGCGGGTTCCGTCTTCGAGGACGAGGACGGCTGGGTTCGCGTTCGCCACGTCACACCTCACTTTCCGTGCTGGTTCCCGCCTGAGACCCGGCGGGGAGAATGGATTCGACCGCGGCGATCACCGGCGCGCGGTCTGCCGGGTCGACGACCCGGAAGAAACTGTCTGCTGCGGCGCCACCGCTGGTGGTCCAGGACAGGCGCAGGAGCCCGTCCTTCTCGACCACGCGGTCGATGGCGGTGGTCGCCGCCCCGAGACCGGTGAGCGCCGACGACGGGATGTAGGTGGGCTGCTCCCCCGTGACGGCGATGGTCACGCCGTCGGAGGCGACGCTCACCCGCGCCTTGCCGCGGAACGAGAGCCCGGGCAGCGCGAGACGCTCCAGGTGCTCTCCGGCCTTGGTGGTGGCGACGTAGAAGCTCTCGGCGGTCGCGATCGGCTGCGCGGCGGCGGCCGACTGCCCGGACGCGGTCGCGGGCAGCGGGTATCCGCCACCGGCCGGGCGGTCGCGTCGGACTCGTCGTCGCCAGCCCCAGAGGATCAGCAGAGCCGCGACGACCAGAACGGCCACGACGACCAGGGTGGGGACGAACTTATCCACGCAGAGCCTCCTCGGAATGTCCGGCGAACGCCCGAGCTCGGGCAGCGACCTCCGCAGCCTCGGAGACCACGCCGTCGAGGACGGTCGGGTATCCGTGGTGGAAGGTCGCGACGACGCGGCCGGGCAGCGTCATCGACAGGTAGGGAGAGTTGACGCCCTTGCCGGCGAGGTCGCCGGTCGAGAACTCCCGCGACGCGGTCGGGTCGTAGAGCGTGAACTCGGCGGGCGCGCCGGCTTCGAGCGCGTGACCGTGACCGGCCAGCCGGCCGATGCGGGCCGGGGTGTGCGAGAGCACGCGGGCGACGTCCGCCCAGTCGAGCATCCCGTTCTGCACCACGGAGGCGTGGACCACGGAGAGCGCCGATTCGAGGCCGACCATGCCGAACGCCGCGGCGTCCCACTCGCAGTCCTTCGCCTCTACGGGATGCGGGGCGTGGTCGGTGGCGACGATGTCGATCGTCCCGTCCGCGAGGCCGGCCCGGAGCGCCTCGACGTCTTCGGAGCGGCGGAGCGGCGGGTTGACCTTGTACCGCGCGTCGTAGCCGGTCACCAGCTCCTCGGTGAGGATCAGGTGGTGCGGCGTGACCTCGGCGGTGACGTCGATGCCGCGCGCCTTCGCCCAGCGGATCACGTCGACCGACCCGGCGGTGGAGACGTGGCAGACGTGCAGGCGGGAGCCGACGTGCTCGGCGAGGAGCACATCCCTGGCGATGATCGACTCCTCGGCCACCGCCGGCCAGCCCGCGAGTCCCAGCTCGCCGGACAGCGCGCCCTCGTTCATCTGCGCGCCGATGGTCAGGCGCGGCTCCTGCGCGTGCTGGGCGATCACGCCGTCGAACGCCTTGACGTATTCCAGCGCCCTGCGCATCAGCAGCGGGTCGGAGACGCACTTGCCGTCGTCCGAGAACACGCGCACCCTGGCGCGGGAGTCGGCCATCGCGCCCAGCTCGGCGAGACGTTCGCCCTCCAGGCCGACGGTGACGGCGCCGATCGGGCGCACAGTCGCGTATCCCGCAGCGTCGCCCAGGCTGAGCACCTGCTCGACCACACCGGCCGTGTCGGCCACCGGCGACGTGTTCGCCATTGCGAACACCGAGGTGAACCCGCCTGCCGCGGCGGCGCGGGTGCCGGTCAGCACCGTCTCGCTCTGCTCGAAGCCCGGCTCCCGCAGGTGCGTGTGCAGGTCGACCAGGCCGGGCAGGGCGATCAGGCCCGCGGCGTCGACCACTGTCGCGCCCGCTGCCGAGAGCCCGCTGCCGACCTCCGCGATCCGTCCGCCGTCGACCAGCAGATCGGCGGCCGAGCCATCCGCGAGCGTCGCGCCCGCGATCAGATATCTCTCGTTCACAGTGAGTCCTCCCGATCTCCACCGGACAGCAGGAGGTACAGAGCGGCCATTCGTACGGAAACCCCGTTGGCGACCTGTTCCCTGACCGTCGAGCGGGGCGAATCCGCCGCCGCCGCCGAAATCTCCAGACCCCGGTTCATGGGACCGGGGTGCATCACAATGCTACCCGTGCCGAGCCGGGCCAGCCGTTCGTCGTCCAGCCCCCAGCGGCGGGCGTACTCCCTGGTGTTCGGGAAGAACGCGGCGTTCATCCGCTCGCCCTGGATGCGCAGCATCATGACGACGTCCGGGCCGGCGTCGATCGCGGCGTCGAGGTCGTAGCCGATCGTCGCGGGCCAGCCGGACGCATCCACCGGCAGCAGCGTCGGCGGCGCGATCAGTGTGACCTCGGCGCCGAGCGTTTCCAGCAGCCAGACGTTCGAGCGGGCCACCCGCGAGTGCAGGATGTCGCCGACGATGGTCACGGTGACGCCGTCGAGGTCGTGGCCGCGGGAGGCGGTGCCATGCAGTCGGCGGCGGATGGTGAAGGCGTCCAGCAGCGCCTGCGTCGGGTGCTCGTGCATCCCGTCGCCGGCGTTGACGATGCCCGCGTCGATCCAGCCGCTCGTCGCGAGGGTCTGCGGGGCGCCCGAGGCGCTGTGCCGCACCACCACGGCGTCCGCGCCCATCGCGGCGAGAGTCTGCGCTGTGTCCTTCAGACTCTCGCCCTTGGAGACGCTGGAACCCTTCGCGCTGAAGTTGATGACGTCGGCGGAGAGCCGCTTGGCGGCAGCCTCGAACGAGATGCGGGTGCGGGTCGAGTCCTCGAAGAAAAGGTTGACCACCGTCTTGCCGCGCAGGGTCGGCAGCTTCTTGACCTCGCGGCCCTGCACGTCCGCCATGTCCTCCGCAACGTCCAGGATGCGGATGGCGTCGTCGCGGCCGAGGGTGCGGGTGGAGAGGAGGTGCCTCATGCGGTCGCCTCCGATCCGGTGTCGGTGCCTGTATCGGTGTCGGCCAGGCCGTCCTCGATGGTCACGGCCTCGTCCCCGTCGATCTCGGTCAGCAGCACGTTGATGCGCTCCGACGCGGCGGACGGCAGGTTCTTGCCCACGAAGTCCGCCCGGATCGGCAGTTCGCGGTGGCCGCGGTCGACCAGCACCGCGAGACGGACCGCGCGTGGCCTGCCCAGGTCGCTCAGCGCATCCAGTGCCGCCCGGATGGTGCGGCCGGAGTACAGCACGTCGTCGACCAGGACGACGGTCTTGCCGTCGATGCTGCCGGGCAGCGAGGTCGGCGCGGGCGTGCGCGTCGGGTTCCTGGACAGGTCGTCGCGGTACATCGTCACGTCGAGCGCTCCGACGAGGTCGGCCGGCGAGGCGACCGCCTGCGGCTCGATCCGCTGGATGCTCTCCGCGATCCGGCGCGCGAGGATGACGCCGCGCGTGGGGATGCCCAGGATGATGAGATCGTTCGTACCCCGGTTGGACTCCAGGATCTCGTGAGAGATCCGAGTCAACGCCCGGCTGATGTCAGCGTGCTGCAGCACTGTTCGCACTGTCATGCCGACCTCCTTCCCCGCCTCACTGGACGGCTGTTAAAGGATGTCTATCGCGAAAGAGCATAGCAGGGGGCCGCGCTGCTCCGCGGCCGCCCACCGGTCAGTTCTTCGCGAGGAACGCGGTGAACGCGGCTGCGTCGGTGACGCTGCCCGGGAACTGCTTGCCGTCCACGAGCACGGTCGGCGTGCCCTGGATGGTGTCCAGCGCCTTCTTCCCGTCCACCATGATCGGGCCGGTCTGCGAGTGCGCCGTGTTAGCCTGCGCCCACGCCTGGTACGGCGCGCTGCGGCCGAGACAGTCCGTGATGTCGGTCAGGCCGCTGTCCGTCGCGAGCTTCGCGAGCTCCTCGTCGGTCAGCCCGTTGGAGTTCTCCTCCGGCTGGTGGGCGAACAGCGCCGTGTAGTACTCGAGGGCGGCGTTCGGCTCCTTGACGGCGACACAGGTGAGGGCCGCGGTCGCTCGGGACGAGTATCCGGTGCCGTTGGAGGCGCGGTCGAGGAAGGTCAGCGGGTGCAGCCGCAGCGTGATCGTTCCGTCGGAGACCGCCTTCGCCAGCGTGTCTCCGTTGGTCTTCTCGAACTCGCCGCAGACGGGGCACATCGGGTCGAACCAGATGTCGACGTGCTTCGCGCCCGTCCCCGCCTTGATGTAGCCGTCGTCGAAGTTGACGGCGCCGTCGGTGCCGGTCGGCGCTTTCGCGGTCGCGACGGGCACCGACTGGTTGCCGACCAGCGAGCACGCGGCCGTCCCTGCCAGAAGGGCGAGCGCGAGTGCGATGGCTCCCAGAGCGCGCACCCCCGGACGTCGGACGGAGAGGGTGCTGCGCATGTGGTGGTTCCCTTGCTCTGGCGTTCGGTGATGCTGGCGTTACTGGGGCTTGTTCTGGGCGATCTTCGCCAGCAGGCCGTTGATGAAACCGGCCGAGTCGTCGGTCGACAGCACGGTTGCCGCTTCGACGGCCTCCGAGATCGCGACACCGTCGGGGACCTGCTCATTGAACAGCAGCTCCCAGACGCCGATGCGCAGGATCGCGCGGTCGACGATCGGCATGCGCGCGAGGGTCCAGCCCTGCGCGTACGTCTCGATCTGTTCGTCGATCTCGTCCTGGTTGTCGATGATCCCGTCGAGGATCTCGCGGGCGTAGAGCCAAGAGGCCTCACGCTGCGGTTCGTTGACGGCGCGCTCCGCCTCGGTGGCGAGCGCCTGGTTCAGCGCGATCTGCCGGACGTCGGCTCCGTAGAGCACGTCCAGAGCACGCTTGCGGGCTTTGGTCCTGGCGCTCATCTAGTCGTTGACGCGGCCGAGGTAGTCGCCGGTGCGGGTGTCGACCTTGACCTTGGTGCCGGTCTCCAGGAACAGCGGGACCTGGATCTGGTATCCGGTCTCGACGGTCGCGGGCTTGGTGCCGCCGGTGGAACGGTCGCCCTGCAGGCCAGGCTCGGTGTACGTGATCTCCAGCACGACGGATGCGGGAAGCTCGACGTAGAGCGGCTCTCCCTCGTGCAGCGCGACGGTGACGTTCTGGTTCTCGAGCATGAAGTTGGACGCGTCGCCGACGACGACACCGGAGATGGTGATCTGGTCGTAGTCGCTGGTGTCCATGAAGACGAAGCTCTCGCCGTCCTGGTACAGGTACTGGTAGTCGCGGCGGTCGACGTTCGACGTCTCGATCTTCGAGCCGGCGTTGAACGTGCGGTCGACGGTCTTGCCGCTGGTGACGTTCTTCAGCTTGGTGCGCACGAAGGCGCCGCCCTTGCCCGGCTTGACGTGCTGGAACTCGATCACGGTCCAGAGCTGGCCGTCCATGTTGAGAACGATGCCGTTCTTGATGTCAGCGGTTGTTGCCATGCGTGAGTTCCGTTCGATTATGGGAGAAGTTCCGGGTGGATGCGCGCCGGAGCGGTCCACGGTGGCCGGCCACGCACGATGGACGCGGCGGCAGCCTCAAGAGATTCTAGTTGTCAGGCGGCGTTTCGGCGAATGTGGGCGAGAGCCAGGCGGTACGAGTCGAACCCGAACCCGGCGATCACCCCGCTCGCGACGGCCGAGATCACACTTGTGTGCCGGAACTCCTCGCGGGCGTGCGGGTTGGACAGGTGCACCTCGATGACGGTGCCCCCGGCCTTGGTCACGAGCGAGACCGCATCCCGGAGCGCGAAGGAGTAGTGCGTCCACGCGCCCGCGTTGAGGATGACCGGAGCGCCGGAGTCTGCCGCCTCGTGCAGCCAGCGAAGCAGCTGACCTTCCTCGTCGGTCTGCCGGAGGTCGATGGTCGTCTCCGGGGCATCCTCCCGCAGGATCGCGGCGAGGTCGTCGAGAGTCCCTGCGCCGTAGACATCCGGTTCGCGGGTGCCGAGGCGGCCGAGATTCGGGCCGTTGAGGACGAGAACACTGCTCATGACCGATCAGCCTACCGGCGCTTCGTCGGCGGCGAGGGGACGCACGCGCACGGCCGACCACGTGTCGTCGACAGCGACGTTGCTGATCGTCCGCCAGCCGAACGCCCCGGTCTCCCGGATGATCGTGTCGCGGTTGAGGTCGGAGCCTGCACGCTTCTCGTACAGATACCAGACCGCCCGCGCGCCGCCGAGCGACGGCAGGTCGGCGGCGAACCGCCGCAACAGCTCGTCGCGGCCGTGCACGAACGTCACCGCGATGGAGGCGTCGACCTCCGCCGCACCGGATGCGCTCTGCGCCTCCGCTGCACCGTCCGGCAGGGCGCCGATCCTCGCCCGCTCGTCCGCCGTGCCTCCGGCGATCCACACCACGTCGCCCCCTTTGACCAGCAGCTTCTGCGCGACGGTCTTCTGACCCGCCGGCTTCTGCACGGTCGTCGCCTGAACGGTCGGCGTCTCCTCCGTCACGAACCGATCTCCTGGTACGCGGCGAACAGCAGGCTCTGGTCGGGACCGGCGAGCACGGTCGGCCTGGCAAGGTCGTCGAGCACGATGAAGCGCAGCAGGCTCCCCCGCGCCTTCTTGTCCCTCTGCATCGACGCGAGCAGTGTCTGCCACCGGCCGAGCGGGTACGAGACCGGCAGGGTCAGCGATTCCAGGATGCTGCGGTGCCTGTCCACGACCTCGTCGCTCAGGCGACCGCTCAGCCGCGCGAGCTCTGCGGCGAACATCATGCCGACCGACACGGCGGCGCCGTGGCGCCACTGGTAGCGCTCGGCGTGCTCGATCGCGTGCCCGAGCGTGTGCCCGTAGTTGAGGATCTCCCTGAGTCCCTGCTCGGTGAAGTCCTCGCCGACGACGCGTGCCTTGATGCCGATGGAGAGTTCCACCAGGCGGCGGAACTCCGGCGACACCGGGTCGGTGGCCCGGTCGACGTCTCGTTCGATGATGTCGAGGATCTCCGGCTCGGCGATGAAGCCGTATTTCACGACCTCGCCGAAGCCGGCGAGGATCTCGTTGCGCGGAAGCGAGGTGAGCGTGTCGAGGTCGCAGATCACTGCGGCGGGAGCGTAGAACGCTCCGACGAGGTTCTTGCCCTCCGCCGTGTTGATGCCGGTCTTGCCTCCGACGGCCGCGTCGACCATCCCGAGCAGTGTGGTCGGCACCTGCACGAGGCGGACGCCGCGCAGCCAGGTGGCAGCGACGAAGCCGGCGAGGTCGGTGACGGCGCCGCCGCCGAAGCCGATGACCGCGTCGGATCTGGTGAAGTCGGCCTGTCCCATCACCTGCCAGCAGAACGCGGCGACTTCGACTCGCTTGGCGGCCTCGGCGTCCGGGACCTCCGCGAGCAGCACCTCGTACTGTCCGACGAGGGATTCGCGCAGCTGAGCAGCCGCTGCGCCGAGTGTCGGCGGGTGCACGATGAGGACTTTCGCCACACCGCCGCCGAGGTAGGCGGCGAGGTTCGAGCGCAGCCCGCGGCCGACCACCACCGGATACTGGTCGTCTCCCGCAACGAGGATCTCAGTGGGCTGGTCGTTCTCGATGTCTGTCATCGCTGTCCTTCCTCGATCCAGGTCGCGATCTCTTCCACGATGGCGTCGATCGGTCTGGTCGATGTGTCTGCCGTGTAGTCGGCGAGTGCTGAGTAGATGTCTGCCCTGGCGGCGACGAGGCGTTTCCACGATTCGACGTCGCTCACCAGCGGACGTTTGCTGTTGCCGATCCTGGTCGCAATCGCCTCTGGGCTCACCGTGAGGAGCACCACGCGCGCCTCGGCGAGGTCTGCCTGGGTGTTCGCATCGATCACGGCTCCCCCGCCGAGCGAGACGACGCCGGACTCGCCGAGCGCCGCCGCGACGATCTCGCGCTCCAGAGCGCGGAAGTGCGGTTCGCCGTGCTCGGCGAAGATCGCGGGGATCGGGCCGTGCGCGGCGACGATGCGCGCGTCGGTGTCGACGAACGGCACCTGCAACCGTGCAGCGAGCCGCTTGCCGAGGCGCGACTTGCCCGCCGCAGGCGGACCGATCAGGACGATGGTCACGGGAGCGGTGTTCAGGCGTACGGCGCCGAGAGGCGCTCGGTGGCGAGGTTCTGCGGGATCGCGTCGAGGTAGCCGCGAAGGTTGCGCGCGGTCTCGGCGACCGAGTCCCCGCCGAACTTCTCCACGACCGCGTTGGCGAGCACGAGGGCGACCATCGCCTCCGCGACGACGCCCGCCGCTGGCACGGCACAGACGTCGGAGCGCTGGTGGTGCGCGGCGGCGGCCTCATTCGTGGCGATGTCCACGGTGCGCAGCGCGTGCGGGATGGTGGCGATCGGCTTCATGCCCGCCCGCACCCGCAGCACGGTGCCGGTGCTCATTCCGCCCTCCGTGCCGCCCGCCTTGTCGCTGGTGCGGACGATCTCGCCGTCTTCCGCGATCAGCTCGTCGTGCGCCTCAGACCCGCGCCGGGTCGTGGTCAGGAAGCCGTCGCCGACCTCGACGCCCTTGATCGCCTGGATGCCCATGAGTGCCGCTGCGAGCTGCGCGTCGAGCCTGCGGTCCCAGTGCACGTGGGAGCCGAGCCCCGGCGGCAGCCCGTAGGCCAGGACCTCGACGACACCGCCGAGGGTGTCGCCGTCTTTGTGCGCGGCGTCCACCTCCTGCACCATGAGCGCGCTCGTCTCCGCGTCGAAGCAGCGCAGCGGATCGGCGTCCAGAGCGTCGACGTCGCTCGGAAGCGGCAACGGTGATCCCTCCGGAACGCGCACCGGCCCGATCGACAGCGTGTGACTGACCAGGGTGATGCCGAGCTGGTCGAGGAACGACCGCGCGACGGCGCCGAGCGCGACGCGCGCTGCGGTTTCCCGCGCACTCGCGCGTTCGAGAATGGGGCGGGCCTCGTCGAAGCCGTACTTCTGCATCCCGACCAGGTCGGCGTGTCCAGGGCGCGGACGGGTGAGCGGAGCGCCGCGACCGCTGGAGAGCTTCGCCTCGTCCACCGGCTCCGCGCTCATCACGTCGACCCACTTCGGCCACTCGGTGTTGCCGATGCGCAGCGCGATCGGACTGCCCAGGCTGAAACCGTGGCGGACGCCGCCGGAGATGTCGAGAGCATCCTGCTCGAACTTCATGCGCGCACCGCGCCCATAGCCGAGTTTGCGGCGCGCGAGATCAGCGCGGACGGCGTCGAGGGAGACGGGCACCCCAGCGGGGAGCCCCTCCAGGAGGGCGATGAGTTCGGGACCGTGGGATTCCCCGGCCGTGAGCCAACGAAGCATGATTCGATTCTGGCACAGCGGGCAGGGGCCTCCTGGCCGCGTGACGAACCCGTGGACAACCGTGAGGCGACTCGGCCTGTGGAGGGATCAGAGAGGGATCAGACCTCGAACGGCGCGCCGCTCTCGTCGATCCCGACCGCGTCGAGCATGGCGGCCAGCACGGCGTCTTCGCCCTCCAGCGGCTGCAACGGATCGCCGGAGACGAAGATCCTCACCTGGAGCAGCGCCTGGTGCGCGAGCAGCGCCAGTCCGGAGACCACCCGGCCGCCCACCGCCTCCCACGACCGACCGATAGCGCTCGGCCACGGGTCGTACGAGACGTCGAACAGCAGGGCATTGCGCCTGGTCGAGTCGGTGTACAGCGCTTCCGTCTTCGCGCCGCCCGGCAGGGTGCTGACCACCAGGTCCGGAACCTCCAGCGACCGGTCGGCCTGGCTGAGCGGACGGATCCGCACCATCAGCCCGAGCTGGTGCGCGAGCGGCTCGAGCCACACGCTCCGCTCCAGCGATCGGACGTAGACGTCGACCTTCTCCGCCCCGAGCTCCGCGGCGGCCACCAGCGCGGACGCCGCGGTGGCACCTCCACCCAGGATGTGCACGAAGCGCGCGCTCTCCAACCCGGCAGCGGACAGCGCACGAACGAGCCCAGACACATCGGTGTTGTACCCGCGCAGCACGCCGTCGTCGTCGAGGAGCACGGTGTTCGCGACCCCGGTCTGCTCTGCAACCCTGTCGATCTCGCCGAGCAGCGGGACGACGGACTGCTTGAGCGGCATGGTGAGCGACAGACCACGCCACTCCGGGCCACGGCTGTCGATGAAGTCGGCCAGCGTGTCCCCCGTGACGTCGTCCGCCTCGTACTCCCAGTCGAGTCCCAAGACATCGTAGGCGGCGCGATGCAGGGCGGGCGACTGGGAGTGCTCGATCGGAGAGCCGAGAACGGCCAGCCGCCGGGCGACGGGCTTCGCCGCTTTGGCCTTGGCAGCCTTCGGCTTGGTCGGCGCTACCGGCGCTGCTACCGGCTCCGGCTCCGGCTCCGGCTCCGGCTCCACAGCCTCGTCCGCCGGCTCCACAGCCTCCTCCGGTTCCGCCGGCTCTTCCAGCTCGGCAGCCTCCTCGGCCGCCACGACGGCCTCCTCCTCGGCCTCCGCTGCGCGCTCAGCCTCCACGATGGCCGCGATCGACGCTTCCGCCGCCGCTTCGGCCACGCCGTCCTCCGCCGCCGCGTCCTCCGACACTGCATCCTCCGACACTGCGTCCTCCGACGCCGCGTCCACCGGATCCGCGTCTGCTGGCTTGTTCACGTCGCGTTTGTCATCCATATCCGGGGTTGTCCCTCATCCACTGTTGCCACTTCGCGACCGCGGCGTCGTGCTCTTCCACGGTCGTCGAGAAAATGGTCTCGCCTGTCTTCAGATTCCACGTCACGAAGAACATCCACGGGCCGTCCGCCGGGTGGATCGCCGCGTTGATGGCGAGATCTCCCGGGTTCGAGATCGGTCCGACCGGCAGTCCGGGATGCACGTAGGTGTTGTAGAGGTTGCCCGCGTCCGCGCGCTCCGCGTCGGTCGTCGTGACGGTGTGGGTGTTGCCCGTGCCGTATGCGACCGTCGCGTCCGACTGCAGGTCCCAGCCCTGGGCGAGGCGGTTGAGGAAGACCCTCGACACCTTCGGGTAGTCGGGCGCGAGCCCGGCCTCCCGCTGGACGATGGAGGCGAGCACCACCGTCTTCCAGCGGTCCGCAGCGGGAACCCCTGCCTGGTCGAGCGCCTGGAAGCTGCGGTCCACCATCGTCTTGATCGCGTCGTGCGCCGTGATCCCCGGCGTGAACGTGTACGTCGCGGGGAACAGGAAGCCTTCGAGTGTCTTCGCCTCCGCCGGCACTCCGTATGCGGCAGGCGTGGCGGCCGCGGCCTGCAGGTCGGCGAGCGGGAGCTTCGTCGCACTCGCGACGATCGGCAGGATGTCCTTCTCCGCCGTGCCCTCGGGGATGACGGCGGTGTTCTCCATCTTGGAGGCCGGGTCTTGCAGAGCGACCAGCGCCGCTTGGGCGCTCATCCCCTTGGCGAGTTTGAACAGCCCTGGCTGGAAGTCCACCTGCGGCTTCTGCCGCAGCAGCAGGGTGTAGAACGCCTCGTAGGTCTTCGTCACGCCCTTCTTGGCGAGATTGTTGGCGATGTCGGAGCCGCTGTCCCCCGACTGGATCGAGAACAGCACCTGGCCCGTCCCGCTGCCGGTGTAGTCGTTGTCGACGGGAGTGATCGCCTGGATGAGCTTCGCGACCTGCGGCTGGAAGACGGCGTATGCGCCGCCGATGAGGCCGCCGAAGATGGCGACGATGATCAGCGTCACCCAGAGGGCCCTGAGGCCGCGCTTCTTCTTCTTCCTGGGCGGCTCGGTGTGCGAGAGGTAGTGCTGCTGCCGCCAGACCAGCGGCGAGTCTGCGGCTGCCTCCCTCTGCGCGCGCTCGGCACCCTCGCCGGGCTCCGGCTGCGCGGCGAGCTGCTCGAACGTCGCGAACGGGTCCGACTCGACCGGCTCGTCGTGCGACGGAGCGTCGTGCGCGGGAGTCTCGTGCGACGGAGCCTCCTGGCCGCGGACGCTGACGAAGCTGGAGCGCCGTGCTCCGACGGTCTCGTGCTCGAACTCCTCCTCGTGCTCCCGGAGGCTGTCGTCGCGTTGCGCGGCGACCGGCCCGGTGAGCACGCTGTCGAAGTCGAGTGGCGTTCCCGGCGCGACGGCCGTGGACGATGGCACGGGCGCCGCCGGTGCGGCAGGGGCGGTAGCGGAGTCAGGGGCGTCGTGCACGCTGCTCTGCGCTCGGATCTCCGCGCCGTCTGCGCCCGCAGCGGCTCCTTCTTCGGCGGCGGCTGCGGCCTCTCTGGCCTTCGCCTCCCGCCGCGTCAGCGGCTGCCGATTCACCGTCGGGAACAGCGGAGGGGCCGGCTGGCCGTCCGGCTGGCTGGTTTCGCCGTGCCCCGGGGTTTGAGGGTTCTGCGACAAGCTAGGGTCCAATGTTCGGTTCAACGGGTGTGCCCGGCGGACGGTCTGTTGCGCGCTCCGCGTCGAGGGCGTGCTGCAAAATTATCGTGGCAGCAACCTGATCCACCACCGGACGCGCGCTTTTCGAGTTCTTTCCCGCCGCTCGCAGGGCCGAATGGGCCGAGACGGTCGACAATCGTTCGTCCACCAACCGCACGGGAACATCCAGCTCAGCGACGAGCGCTTCGGCGAATCCGACGGCGTCGGCCGTGGATGCGGTCTGCGCGCCGGAAAGCGCCAAAGGCAACCCGACGATAATCTCGAAAACTCCGAGTTCCGTCACAATCTCCGAGATCCTGCGCCGATCCGCAGCATCTTTGGAGCGTTGAACCGTCTCCACCGGCGTCGCCAGCATCCCGTGCAGGTCGGACCGGCTCACGCCGATCCTGACCTTCCCGACGTCGATGCCGAGGCGGACTCCTGAGCGCACGGCGTCCTAGCCGCCGATCGCCGACGTCACCGCGCTGAGCGCTGCGGGGATGGCCGCAACGTCCGTCCCGCCGCCCTGGGCGAGGTCGGGCTTGCCGCCTCCGCCGCCGCCGAGCACACCGGAGGCGGTCTTCGCGAGCGCTCCGGCGTTCACCCCTGCATCGCGCGCCGCCTGGTTGGTCGCGACGATCACGACCGGCTTATCGCCCGCACGGGCGGCCAGCGCCACCACAGCGGGGTCGGAGCCGAGCCGCTCGCGCACGGTGGTGGCGAGGAGGCGCAGGTCGTCCGCCGAGTTCAGCGTGCCGGCGTCGCTCGCGACGACCGTGACAGCGCCGTGGCGGGAGGCGGATTCGAGCAGAGAGGGAACCTTGTCGAGAACCGCACGCGCCTCGAACGCCGCGATGCGCTTCTCCGCGGCCTTCAGGTTGGCGAGCAGGTCGGCGATCTTCTCCGGCAGCTGCTCGCGGGGGGTCTTGAGCGACCCGGACAGCTGGGAGACGATGGTGCGCTCGACCGCGAGGTCGCGGAACGCCTCCAGACCCACCAGCGACTCGACGCGGCGGTTCGTGGAACCGACCGACGACTCGCTGACCAGGTTGATCATCCCGATCTCCGCGCTCGACACCACGTGGGTGCCGGCGCACAGCTCGCGCGACCACGGCCCGCCGATGTCGACGACGCGCACGGTGTCGCCGTACTTCTCGCCGAACAGGGCCATCGCGCCGAGCGCCTTGGCCTCGGCGAGCGGGAGCTCCCTGGTGGTCACCTCGAGGTTGTCACGGATCGCGTTGTTCGAGATCTCCTCGATCTCTGTGCGGGTCTCCGCCGACAGCGCCTGGTTCCAGGAGAAATCGAGGCGCAGGTATCCCGCCTTGTTGAACGAACCGGACTGGTGCGCGTTCGAGCCGAGCACCTGGCGCAGCGCCGCGTGAATGATGTGGGTGCCGGAGTGCGCCTGACGCGCGCCGCGGCGGTAGTCCCGGTCGACCAGCGAGGTGGCCGGCGAACCGACGCCGACCTCTCCGCTGCGCACGAGCACCGTGTGGCTGATGAGACCCTTGACCGGCTTCTGGACGTCGACGACCTCGAGCTCGTAGCCGGGGCCGACGATCGTCCCGGCGTCGGCGTCCTGTCCACCGGACTCCGCATACAGGGCCGTCGCCCCGAGCACGACCTCGGCGATCTGCCCCTCGGTCGCCCTGCTCACCGACGCACCGTCGACGATCAGGCCCAGGATGCTCGACTCGGTCTCCAGCTCGGTGTATCCGGTGAAGACGGTCTCGCCCTGCGAACGGAAGGCGCTGTACACGGAGAGGTCGGCGAGGGCCGTCTTCTTCGCCTTCGCGTCCGCCTTCGCCCGGGAACGCTGGTCGGCCATCAGGGTGTCGAACGCCTTGCGGTCGACGCTGAGCCCGGCCTCCTCCGCCATTTCGAGGGTGAGGTCGATCGGGAAGCCGTACGTGTCGTGCAGCAGGAACGCGGTGTCGCCCGCGAGCTGGTCCCTGCCTGCGCGCTGCGTGTTCGCCACGGCCGTGTCCAGGATGCCAGTGCCGGCGACGAGCGTGCGGAGGAAGGTCTCCTCCTCGGCGTATGCGAGCTGCGAGATGCGCGCGAAGTCCGCATCCACCTCCGGGTAGGCGGCCTTCATCGCATCCCGCGAGACCGGGAACAGCTCGGGGAACGTGGCGTGGTCGACGCCCAGCAGACGCATTGCGCGAACGGTGCGGCGCAACAGCCGGCGCAGGATGTACCCGCGGCCTTCGTTCGACGGCGTCACGCCGTCCGACATCAGCATCAGCGCGCTGCGCACGTGGTCGGCGATCACGCGCAGGCGCACGTCGTCGTCGTGCACAGCGCCGTAGGTCTTGCCCGCGAGCACAGCCGCCCGGTCGAGGACAGGACGCACCTGGTCGATCTCGTACATGTTCTCGACGCCCTGCTTGAGGAACGCGACGCGCTCCAGCCCCATGCCGGTGTCGATGTTCTTCTTGGGCAGGTCGCCGAGGATCTCGAAGTCCGCCTTGCCGGTTCCCTCACCGCGGAGGTACTGCATGAAGACGAGGTTCCAGATCTCCACGTATCGGTCGTCGTCGGTCGCGGGGCCGCCGTCGATGCCGTAGGCGGGACCGCGGTCGAAGAATATCTCCGAGCAAGGCCCTGCCGGGCCGGGCTGACCGGTCGACCAGTAGTTCGTGTCCCTGCCGAGACCCTGGATGCGCTCGTCCGGCAGACCGGCGACGCGCTTCCATATCTCACGCGCCTCGTCGTCCTCCTCGTACACCGTGACCCAGAGGTCCTTCGGGTCGAAGCCGAGTCCTCCATCGTCCTCCGTCGT
This sequence comes from Leifsonia sp. McL0627, assembly GCF_058244615.1. Taxonomy (NCBI): domain Bacteria; kingdom Bacillati; phylum Actinomycetota; class Actinomycetes; order Micrococcales; family Microbacteriaceae; genus Leifsonia; species Leifsonia sp. McL0627. The sequence goes on along the minus strand of NZ_JBZCGM010000003.1, from coordinate 951,132 downwards.
CGTCAGGAGGTCCCAGGCGAAGGTGATCGCCTGCTCCTTGAAGTAGTCGCCGAAGGAGAAGTTGCCGCACATCTGGAAGAAGGTGCCGTGGCGTGGGGTCTTGCCCACCTCTTCGATGTCGAGCGTCCTGATGCACTTCTGCACGCTCGTCGCGCGCGGGAACGGCGCTGGCACCAGCCCGGTGAGGTATGGAACGAACGGGACCATGCCGGCCACCGTGAAGAGCAGAGACGGGTCGTCGCTGACGAGCGAGGCGGACGGGACGACGGTGTGACCGCGCGTGGCGAAGAAGTCGAGCCAGCGGCGGTGGATTTCAGCAGTCTGCATGGTTTCCGAGCGGTAGAGAGCGGTAATTCGGTGGTGGAGGGATCAGTCGCCGTCGATGGCGGAACGGATCTCCGCCTCGCGCTGGCGGTATCCGTCGGAGACGGCCTCGCCGAAGTCGCGCGCCTTCTTGTCGATGCTGGTGAAGAACTGCCGCCCCTGCGGGGTCTCGTTCACCTTGTGCGCGACGACGAAACCGATCGCGACGCCGACGACGAGCCACAGAAAACTCTTCATGTCCTGATTCTCCCTCGATGGATACGACACGGGCGCCGACGTCCTGCCGGCGGTCTCCCGCGCGCCTCGGTCAGTTTAGTGCGTGGTCGTGCGGGAACGTCGAGAGCCCCGCGTCCAGCCGAACGCGGCGCGCACGGCGGCGCTGAACCCCGCGAGCTTGATCAGCGGGCCGCCGACGGTCGCCGCGAACAGGGCGACGAGCGCCGACACGTTTCCCGTCACGTCCGCGACGTTCTTGGTGATGACGTCGACCCTGGCCAACTGCTTGTTTGTCTCGTGGATGGTCGTGGCGGTCTCGTCGAGGATCGGCGTGATGCCGTCGCTCGCCTCTTTGATCGCATCCCTCGTCTGGTCGAGCACGCGCCCGAACTTGACAAGAGGAATCGCGATGAAACCGACGAGCACCGCGAAGACGCCCGCTGCGATCAGTCCTGCGATATCGCCACCCGACACGAGGCCACCTTCCATTCCGACAACGGCATACGGCTCAAGCGTAGCCCCAGCGCGGCAGGATGTGACCCCCGGCAGCCGGGCGGAAACGACAGCAGGGGCCGTGGCTGCTGCCACGACCCCTGCCGACTTGAGCGCTGTGCTTAGCGAGCCGCGTAGTACTCGACGACGAGCTGGACTTCACACGTCACCGGAACCTCGGCGCGCTTCGGGCGACGCACGAGGCGCGCCTGCAGCTTGTCGAGTTCGACCTCGAGGTAGCCAGGGGTCTTCGGCAGAACGTCGACGTGACCGCCGGCGGCCGCGACCTGGAACTGCTCCGTGCCCTCTGAACGCACCTTGACGTGGATCAGCTGACCCGGCTTGACGCGGAACGAGGGACGGTCGACGATCTGTCCGTCGACGAGGATGTGGCGGTGAACCACGAACTGGCGAGCCTGTGCGGTGGTGCGGGCGAAGCCTGCACGCAGCACGAGGGCGTCGAGACGCATCTCGAGGAGCTCGACCAGGTTCTCACCGGTCAGGCCCTGGGCGCGACGAGCCTCTTCGAACGCGATCTTCAGCTGCTTCTCGCGGATGCCGTACTGGGCGCGCAGACGCTGCTTCTCGCGCAGACGAACGGCGTAGTCGGAATCGGCCTTGCGCTTGGTGCGGCCGTGCTCACCGGGAGCGTACGGGCGCTTCTCAAGGTACTTCGCCGCCTTCGGGGTCAGGGCGATGCCCAGTGACCGCGAGAGGCGGGTCTTGCTACGGGTACGTGACTTGGTAGACACGATGTCCTTTCGGTTGTCTCTCTAACAATGAACGCAGGCACACATGTCGTCCTGCAAAAGTAGAGGGATGTGCCAGGGACGCCCGGCTACAGGGCCTGTCCCTTCGAGAGGATGTTCCGACGCAGCCGCACGCGAAACAGCCTTCTAGGCCAGACGAGTCTAGCAGAACGAAGCTCAGCGTCCGCGCACGATCCTGCGGAGCTTCGCGAGGCGCGCGGAGACGTCGCGTTCGTTGCCGTGCTCCGTCGGCGTGTAGTACGTCGCATCCCGCAGTTCGTCCGGCAGATACTGCTGCTGCAGCACCCCGAGGGCGTCGTCATGCGGATACTGGTATCCCTTGCCGTGGCCGAGCCGCTTTGCTCCCGGATAGTGCGCGTCGCGCAGGTGCTTGGGCACGCGGCCGATGCGACCTGCGCGCACGTCGGCGATCGCCGCATCCAGTGCCATGTACGCCGCATTGGACTTCGGAGCCGTCGCCAGGTGCACGACAGCCTGCGCCAGCGGGATGCGCCCCTCCGGCATCCCGATCAGCTGCACGGCGTCTGCGGCGGCCACCGCGACCACGAGTGCCTGCGGGTCGGCCAGGCCGATGTCCTCCGACGCCAGGATGATGATGCGCCGCGCGATGAAACGTGGGTCCTCCCCCGCCTCGATCATGCGCGCGAGGTAGTGCAGGGAGGCGTCGACATCGGAGCCGCGCACCGACTTGATGAACGCGCTGATCACGTCGTAGTGCTCGTCGCCGTTGCGGTCGTAGCGCAGCAGTGCCCTGTCGACCGCCTGCGCGATGATCTCGGCGGTGATCACCGGCTTCTTCTTCGACGTGGCGGGGGTCGACGACGCAGCGCTCACCGAGCCGGCTTCGAGCGCTGTCAGCGCTCGACGCGCGTCTCCGGAGGCCAGCCGGATGATCGCTGCCCTCGCCTCCGGAGCCAGCGTGTACTGACCGGCCAGGCCCCTGTCGTCCGCCACGGCCCTGTCGACCACCGTGCCGAGGTCGTCGTCGCTGAGCGTCTCCAGCGTCAGCAGGAGCGAGCGCGAGAGCAGCGGCGAGATGACAGAGAACGACGGGTTCTCGGTTGTCGCGGCGACGAGGATGACCCAGCCGTTCTCGACGCCCGGCAGGAGCGCATCCTGCTGGGCCTTGGTGAAGCGGTGGATCTCGTCGAGGAAGAGGACCGTCGACACCCCGTAGAGGTCGCGGGTGGAGAGCGCCTCGTCCATCACCAGGCGCACGTCTTTGACGCCGGCGGTGACCGCCGAGAGCTCGACGAACCGGCGACCGGACGAGTGCGCGATGGCCTGCGCGAGCGTGGTCTTGCCCGTGCCGGGAGGACCCCACAGGATCACGGAGACCGACCCTGTCTCTCCGGTCTGGTCAGACGCGAGGCTCACCAGAGGCGAGCCAGGCCGCAGCAGATGCTTCTGCCCGGCGACCTCGTCGAGGGACTTCGGCCGCATCCGCACAGCGAGAGGCGTCGCTCCGGTGCGGAGCCCAGGTTGCACGTCGACCACCTGTCCAGGCTAGTCGCTCCCACCGACACGCGAACCGCGCCGCCGGCCAGTGGATGCGCCTCCGTCCGTTCCGTGAACCTGGGAGCGGCGACTTTGCCGCTCATAGCTGGGTCCAATAGGGTTCATCCTGATCCTCGGGCACCGCGCGACGGGTCGAGTTTTTTGCACGACGGCGCGCTCCGGAGGACACACGTGGCACCAAGTAAGCAGAACGATCGCGAAGCCAGGCAGGCCAGGGAGCGACTCCGGGCGTACCAGGCGCGTCAGACCGTGCACGAGAAGAAGGCAAAGCGGCGCGTCAGGGACAACTGGATCGGCGGCGTCGCTGTGCTCGTGATCGTCGTCCTCGCCATCGGGACACAGCTCCTCTTCTTCGCGAAGCCGGGAACGCCGTCCGCGTCCGGCTCTCCGTCGCCGTCCGCGTCCGCATCGGCCGGGGCGCTCACGCTTCCGTCGAAGACGCTCGCGGAGGACCGCACCTGGACGGGCACGATGACGATCAACGGCATCCCGCTCGGCGTCTCTCTCGACGGAGCGAAGGCGCCGCAGGCGGTTTCGTCGACCATCGCGCTCACCCAGAAGAAGTTCTACGACGGCCTGACCTGCCACCGGCTCACCGACGGCGGATTCTCCGTGCTGCAGTGCGGCGACCCGAACGGCGACGGCAGCGGCGGCCCTGGATACTCGTACGGCCCGATCGAGAACGCGCCGAAGGACAACGTCTACCCCGCCGGGACGATCGCCATGGCCAGGCAGAGCAACAATGCGAACAGTCAGGGCAGTCAGTTCTTCATCGTCTACAAAGACACCACCATCGGATCAGACACCGCAGGCGGATACACGGTGATCGGGAAGATCACCAGCGGACTCGACACCCTCAACTCCGAGGTGACGTCGAAGGGCGTGTCCGGCGGCGGAACGGACGGCAAGCCGGCCGTCGCGACGAAGATCGACTCGTTCACGCTCAAGTGATCCATGAGCTCACGGCGACGGCTGCACGCCGCGCGCTCGTGCAATAGGCTATTTCGCAACCGTGGGGCGTTCTGCGCCCGCACCGCACATCAGCAAGGTGAGGCTCTTGGCTACAACTGATCAGCAACCGTGGGGTCGTGTCGATGAGACCGGCACCGTCTTCGTCCGCGAAGGTGAGAGCGAGCGGGCCGTCGGCCAATACCCCGACGGAACGCCGGAGGAGGCGCTCGCCTACTTCGAGCGCAAGTTCACCGATCTCGCCGGTCAGGTGACGCTGCTCGAGCAGCGCGCCCGCCGCGGAGCCCCTGCGTCCGACATCGCCAAGGCCGTCGCCGGCCTCCGCAAAACGCTGGACGGCGCGAACGCCGTCGGCGACCTCGCATCGCTCGCCACCCGGCTGGATGCACTCGGCGGCACCGTCGAGGAGCTCACCGAGCAGCAGAGCGCCGAGGCGAAGGCCGCCGTCGAGCAGGCCGTCGCCGAGCGCACCTCAATCGTCGAGGAGGCTGAGGCCCTGGCGGCAGAAGACCCCGCCCGCACGCAGTGGAAGCAGACGACCGCAGCGCTCGAAACGCTGTTCGCCCGCTGGCAGAGCCACCAGCACGACGGCCCGCGCATCCCCAAGAACGAGGCCAACGAGCTGTGGAAGCGTTTCCGCGCTGCCCGCTCCACGATCGAGCACAACCGCAAGGCGTTCTTCGCCGACCTCGACAACCAGCACCGCGACGTCCGCGCACGTAAGACCGCGCTGATCGAGCAGGCAGAGGCCCTCATCCCGCGCGGCGCGGACGGTGTGCCGGAGTACCGCCAGCTGCTCGATCAATGGAAGCTCGCCGGCCGTGCAGGTAAGCGCAACGACGACGCCCTGTGGGCCAAGTTCAAGGCCGCGGGCGATGCCATCTACTCGGCCAAGGCCGAGGTCGACGCGCGCGACAACGTCGAATACCAGGCGAACCTCGAACTGAAGCTCGCCATCCTCGAGGAGGCGGAGCCGCTGCTCAAGGCAACCGACCGCGAGTCAGCGCGCAACACGCTGATCTCCATCCAGCAGCGCTGGGACGAGATCGGGCGCGTCCCGCGCGAGCAGGTGCGCCCGATCGAAGACCGCCTCCGCAAGATCGAGGCCGCCGTCCGCAAGCTGGACGAAGACCACTGGGAGCGCAACAACCCAGAGAAGAAGGCCCGCTCGGAGGGCCTCGCCAGCCAGCTCAATGCCGCCATCGCCAAGCTCCAGCAGGAGCTCGACGACGCCACAGCGAGCGGAGACGCCCGCAAGGTCAAGGAGGCCCAGGAGGCCCTCGACGCGAGGAAGGTCTGGCTCGACGCACTGCAGTGATGCGCTGACCGCTCCACTTCTCCACAGGCCGCCGGATCTCCACAGATCCGGCGGCCTGTGTTCTCTCCGGTGACCTCCCACCGCAGAGTGGAGGCATGACAGCACTCCTCCCCCGCCTCCTCGGTCCCGACGTCCTCCCGCTCGCAGAACTTCTCGCGCTGTGTCTCGACGGCCAGCTCTACCGGGTGGGCGACTCGTTCGCAACGCTGGACACTCCGGAGTCCGCCGCTCTGCGCGCCGACGCCTTCTCCACCATGGCCCCGCCGTTCGTGATCGCGGACCGCGGAACGGCCGCGTGGATCCACGGAGCACGCGCGGCTCCCCCGCGCCGCCTCCAGGTCTGCGTGGACTCCGGCAGTCGTGGGGGGCGGATCCCGCCGGCGCTCGACAGCAGACAGTGCACGTTCGTCCGCGGCGACGTGGTCCAGCTCGGGACGTCCCGTGTCACGTCACCCGCGCGCACGGCCATCGACCTGCTCTGCGCAGACGGCCGATTCCCTCCGGATTCGGCCGCCCAGGTGCAGTACCTGCTCGGTGTCGCCGGTGTCCCGCTGTCGGCCATCACCGCCAGGATGCGCGCGGCGCCGCGCACGAGCGCCCGCCGCTTCCTGGCGCGGGCCGACCAGCTCACTGCCCGTGCTGCAAGCGTTCTCAGCCCGCGCTGACCCGATACACGTCGTAGACGGCGTCGATGCGGCGCACGGCGTTCAGCACGCGGTCGAGGTGGGTGGTGTCCCCCATCTCGAACACGAACCTGCTGAGCGCGAGGCGGTTGCTCGACGTCGTCACCGTGGCGGAAAGGATATTCACATGATGCTCGGAAAGCACGCGCGTCACATCGGAGAGCAGTCCGGCGCGGTCGAGCGCTTCCACCTGGATCTGCACCAGGAACACGCTCTTCGAGCTCGGCGCCCACTCCACGTCGATCATGCGATCGGGCTCCTGCATCAGCGACTGCACGTTGTGGCAGTTCGACTGGTGCACCGAGACACCGGCGCCGCGCGTGATGAATCCCACGATCGGGTCGCCGGGCACCGGCGTGCAACACTTCGCGAGCTTGACCAGGATGTCGGGCGCGCCACGCACGAGCACGCCGGAGTCGCTGTCGCGGAGCTTGCGCGAACGTCCCTTGACAGGGAGGTCCATGTCCCCGCCGTCGGACTCCGCCTCGGTCTGCACAGACGCGACGATCTTCTCGATCACCGATTGCGTGGAGACGTGCCCCTCGCCCACGGCCGCATACAGCGACGAGACGTCGTCGTACTTCAGCAGCGACGCCACCTCGATCAACGAGTCCTGCGACATCAGCTTCTGCAGCGGCAGGTTCTGTTTGCGCATCGCACGGGCGATCGCATCCTTGCCCTGCTCGATCGCCTCGTCGCGGCGTTCCTTGGTGAACCACTGACGGATCTTGTTGCGGGCGCGGGGGCTCTTGACGAAGTTGAGCCAGTCCTGGCTCGGTCCGGAGTCCGGGTTCTTCGAGGTGAAGACCTCGACCACGTCTCCAGTGGTCAGAGCGCTCTCCAATGGCACCAGGCGGCCGTTGACCTTCGCCCCCATCGTACGGTGGCCGACCTCGGTGTGCACGGCGTAAGCGAAGTCGACGGGGGTGGCACCGGCCGGCAGACCGATCACGCGGCCCTTCGGGGTGAACACGTAGACCTCTTTGGCGCCGATCTCGAACCGCAGGGAGTCGAGGAACTCGCTCGGGTCGGCCGTCTCGGCCTGCCAGTCGGAGATGTGGGCGAGCCAGGCGAGGTCGGTGTCCGACCGTGCCGGACCTCCCGAGCTCTTGCCGGTGGTCTGCTCCTTGTACTTCCAGTGCGCCGCGACACCGAGCTCCGCACGCTGGTGCATCTCCTCCGTGCGGATCTGGATCTCGACCGGACGACCCTCCGGGCCGACAACGGTGGTGTGCAGCGACTGGTACAGGTTGAACTTGGGGGTGGCGATGTAATCCTTGAACCGCCCGGGCATCGGCGTCCACCTGGCGTGGATCTGGCCGAGCACCGCGTAACAGTCGCGCACCGAGTTGACCAGGATGCGGATGCCGACCAGGTCGTAGATCTCGTCGAACTCGCGGCCGCGCACCACCATCTTCTGGTAGATGGAGTAGTACTGCTTCGGCCGGCCGACCACCTTGCCGCGGATCTTCGCGGCCTTGAGGTCGTCGTTGATCGCGTCGATGACCTGCTGCACCAGACGCTCGCGCTCGGGTGTGCGCTGCCGCACCAGGCTCTCGATCTCCGCGTACAGCTTCGGGTAGAGCACCGCGAACGAGAGGTCTTCGAGTTCCCACTTGATGGTCTGGATGCCGAGGCGGTGCGCGAGCGGCGCGTAGATCTCCAGCGTCTCGGTGGCCTTGCGCGTGGCGGAGGCGGCGGGAACGAAGCCCCAGGTGCGCGCGTTGTGAAGTCGGTCGGCCAACTTGATGATCAGGACGCGGATGTCTTTCGACATCGCGACGATCATCTTGCGGACCGTCTCCGCCTGTGCGCTGTCGCCGTACTTGACCTTGTCGAGCTTGGTGACGCCGTCGACGAGCATGGCGATCTCATCGCCGAACGCGTCCCGCAACTCGTCGAGCGTGTACTCGGTGTCCTCGACCGTGTCGTGCAGCAGCGCCGCAGCGATGGTCTTGGCGCCGATGCCCAGATCGGCGAGGATCTGCGCGACGGCCACCGGATGCGTGATGTACGGCTCACCGGAGCGGCGCTTCTGCCCCGAGTGGGCGCGCTCCGCGACGGCGTACGCGCGCTCGATCAGCGAGAGGTCGGCCTTCGGGTGGTGCAGGCGCACCGTGCGGATCAGCGTGTCGACGGCTCCGGCCGGCTGTGCCCGCGAGAAGATGCGCGGCACGAGGCGGCGCAGCGAAGCGGCCTGTGGTGTCGAAGTATCAACCATGTGCACGCCTCCTGTCGTCCATTATCGCCGTCATCGCGCCCTGCTTTGACACAGGGCCGATTCCGGAGGTCAGGCGACCGCCCCTGGCGAGCCGTCGTCGCGCACCACGGGCGCTCCGCTCGCCTGCCAGGCGAACATCCCGCCGGTCACGTTGGCCGTGGGATAGTCCGCACGGTTCAACGCGTCGGTCACGAGTCGCGAGCGGCCCCCGGAGAGACAGACCACCAGAATCTGCTGGTCTTCCGGAAGCTCATGCTGGCGGGACTCGATCTCGTACAACGGGATGTGGTGAGCGGCGGGCGCGTGCCCGGCCTCCCACTCGTGCACCTCACGGACATCGAGCAGCCAGGCCGAACCCGACTCGACGAGCTCGTGCGCGCGCGCGGCGCTCACCTCGTCTTCCGACAGATAAGAACCGCTCACACTCTCCTGCTATTCCGCCGCGACCGGCACGGCTTCGGGCTTGGACGCCTTCGGACGGATGGAGAGCACCTTCTGGTCGTGCTTGCGCACCGCTGCATCGCCCTCGCGGAACTGCGAGTACATCGGCGCGGCCAGGAAGATGGTCGAGTACGTTCCCACGACGATGCCGATGAGCAGCGCGAGCGAGATGTCGCGCAGCGTGTCTGCACCGAGCCAGAACGCACCGATGAAGAGGATCGACGCCACCGGGAGCACAGCGACCACGGCCGTGTTGATCGAGCGCACGAGCGTCTGGTTGACCGCGAGGTTGACCGATTCCGCGAACGTGCGTCTGGTGAGGTCGAACTCCTCCTTGGTGTTCTCCCGCACCTTGTCGAACACCACGACGGTGTCGTAGAGCGAGTAACCGAGGATCGTCAGGAAGCCGATCATGGTCGCCGGCGAGATCTCGAACCCGACGAGCGCGTAGATGCCCGCCGTGATGATGAGGTCGTGGAACAGCGAGATGATCGCGGACGCCGACATCTTCCAGGTGCGGAAGTACAGCGCCATCGCGATGAACGCGAGCAGCAGGAACACCACGAGACCCTGAATGGACTGTTGCGTCACAACAGCGCCCCACGATGGACCGATGAACGTGGAGGCGACCTCGGTGACCGGAACGTCGTACGCCTTCGCGAGGGCGTCGGCGACCTCCTTGGTCTGCCCTTCGGACAGCTGGTCGGTCTGGACGCGCACTGCGTCGCTGCCGACGGAGCTGACGTGGGCGACGGCGTTCGGGACGACGCTGGTCAGCGCCTCCTGGGCCTTCGCCTGGTCGGTGGACTGCACGTTCGTCACCGTGAACTGCGAACCGCCGCGGAACTCGATGCTGAAGTTGAATCCGCCCTTGACCACGGGGATCAGGATGGCGATCACGACCATCACGGCCGCGATCGTGTACCAGATCTTGCGCTTACCGACGAAGTCGAACGAGCGCGCTCCCGTGTAGAGGTCGTTTCCGAACTTGGTGAGACGGCTGGCCATCAGGAGTCCTTCCCCTCGGTCGAGCGATCCGAGGACGCCGATGCTGACGACGACGCGGAGGCGCTGGCCAGTTCGGCGGCCTTGCGCTCGGCGATCGTCTGGCGGCGGGCCGCCTCCTTGCCGCTCGAGGCGGCCTTGCCTGCGCTCACACTGACCGCCGGCTTGCGGAACTGGGCTGCGCCGCGGTACACGGCGCCCAGCGCCTGCGGGTCGAGGCCCGAGAGCTTGTGACCCGTGTTGAAGAACTTGGTGCGTGCGAGCAGCTGGAGCGTCGGGTGCGTGAAGAGCAGCACGACGATCACGTCGATGACGGTCGTGAGACCGAGAGTGAACGCGAAGCCGCGGACGTTGGCGGCAGCCAGCACGTAGAGCACGATGGCGGCGAGCAGGTTGGTGGCCTTCGACGCGTAGATCGTGCGGCGTGCACGGAACCAGCCGGCTTCGACGGCAGACTCCAACCCCCTCCCGTCTCGCAACTCGTCACGTATTCGTTCGAAGTAGACGATGAACGAGTCGGCTGTGAATCCGATCGCGACGATCAGACCCGCCACACCTGCCAACGACAGTCGGTAGTCATAGTGCCAGGAGAGAAGCGAGATGGTCAGCAGCGTGAGCAGCGCGGCCACCGCGAGAGAGGTGATCGTGACGAGCCCGAGCAGGCGGTACTGGAAGAAGGTGTAGATGGCGACGAGCAGGAGGCCGATCGCGCCGGCGATCAGGCCGCTCATCAGCTGGGTGGAACCCAGCGTGGCAGAGATCGTGTCCTGGCTCTGCACCTTGAAGCTGAACGGCAGGGCACCGAACTTGAGCTGGTCGGCCAGGGCTTTGGCCGACGCCTCGGTGAAGTTTCCGGTGATCTGCGGGCGGCCGTCGGTGATGACCGCGTTGGTGGTCGGTGCGGAGATGACCTTGCCGTCGAGGACGATCGCGAACTGGTTCTGCGCGCCCTGCAGGCCGTTGAGGCGGGTGGTCACATCGGCGAACGCCTTGGTGCCCGCCCCGTTGAAGATGATGTTGACGGCCCACTGGCCGGTGCTCACACCACTCGAGCTCTGGGAGAGCCCGCTGTTCGCGTCCGAGATGTCCTGACCCTTGACCTCGACAGGGCCGAGGAGGTACTTGACCGTTTTGGCGTCGTCACAGGTGATCAGTGGCTTGTCCGTCGGCGCCTGGTTGACGTTCTCCAGGTTGGCCGTGGTGCACGAGAAAGCGTCGAACTGCGCCTGGAGCTCCGGGGTGACCCAGGCCAGGTCGCTGCCGTTCGTCGGTTTGGTGGACGGCGTCGACTGCAGACCGGGCGCCGGACTCGGCGCTGGCGTCGACTTGCCGTCTGCTCCGACGACCTCGTTGGTCGGGCCGCTGGTGGCGAGCACCGCACGGAAGTCGAGGCGGGCGCTGGCCTTGACGCGGTCGAGCGTGGCCTGGTCGGGTGTGCCCGGCAGCGACACCACGATGTTCCGCGATCCCTCGGTGGAGATCTGCGCCTCGGAGACGCCGGACGCGTCGATGCGCTGGCGGATGATCGACACAGCCTGGTCGAGCTGCTGCTGCTGGACGGTCTGACCGTTCTCGACCTGCGGGGCGAGGATGATCTGCGTTCCGCCCTCCAGGTCGAGGGCGAGCTTGGGCAGCCAGGTGGCATTGCCCCAGATGACGCCGGCGGTGAGCACTCCGAGGAGCACCACCACGATGACGCCAAGCCAACTCAACGAACGCCAGGCTTTTTTGACCGGAGTCGACTTTGCCACCTAGGAACTCAGCTTTCTACGCGCGCGACGACGCCGGCGTGGCGCCGTCGCACAAAGGGGTTGAACGGATCAGTCGTCGGTCTTCGAGCCGGGCTTCTTGGAGGCGTCTTCGACGCGCTCACCGAACTCGGGCTCGGAAAGAGGGATGGCGTGGTCTTCGTTGAGCTGCGGCTCGATCGAGGTCTGCTCCTCGGCGACAGGCTCGGTGGCCGTCGGCTCGACGACGCGGGCGAGCACCTGGCGGTGCACCTTGAGGATGGTGCCGGGGCTGGTCTCGACGAGGGCCGTGTTGTCGTCTTCGTTGACGGAGAGCAGCGTGCCGTAGAGGCCGAAGTTGGTCATGACCTCCGCGCCGGGGACCATCTTCGAACGCGTCTCAGCCTGATCCTTCTGGCGCTTGCGGCTGTTGCGGAACATGAAGAAGATGAGTGCCGCCAGGATGACGACCATCACAATGGTTAACGGGTCAATGGGCATGAAGTCTGCCGAACCTTTCGGTGGAGTTTGTGGGGATGGCCGAGAGGCCAGCTTGAATTATATGTCATCTATCAGTGATGGTTGCTGTGAGACTCCTAGCTGGGGGCTGGAGAGTCCGAAGTGACGCCACGCCGCCGGAGTCGCGACCCGCCCTCTGGGGGTGCGGGAGAGCAGTCCGATGCGCACGAGGAACGGCTCGACGACCGACTCGATCGTCTCCGACTCCTCCCCCACGGACACGGCCAGCGTGTTGAGACCGACCGGCCCTCCGTCGAATCGCTCGAGGATGGCGGTGAGGACGGCACGGTCTAGGCGGTCGAGCCCCAGCGCATCCACGTCGTAGAGGTCGAGGGCGGCGCGGACGGCGTTCACGTCGGCGTCGCTTCCGTGCACGAGCGCGTAGTCGCGCACCCGGCGCAGCAAGCGGTTGGCGATGCGCGGCGTTCCCCGGCAGCGGCCGGCGATCTCGGCGAGTGCCTCCTTGTCGACGGCGAAGTCGAGCATGACGGCCGCCCTGGTGAGCACCTGGGTGAGCTCTGCCTCGTCGTAGAACTCCAGGTGCGCCGTGAAGCCGAAGCGGTCGCGCAGCGGATTCGGGAGCAGACCGGAGCGCGTCGTGGCGCCGACCAGGGTGAACGGGGCGAGGTCGAGCGGGATGGACGTCGCGCCAGCCCCCTTGCCGACCATGATGTCGATCCGGAAGTCCTCCATCGCGAGATAGAGCATCTCCTCCGCCGAGCGCGCCATGCGGTGGATCTCGTCGATGAAGAGCACCTCCCCCGGCGTCAGCGACGACAGCAGGGCGGCGAGGTCTCCCGCGTGCTGGATGGCCGGGCCGCTCGACATGCGCAGCGGACGCTCGCTCTCGTGCGCGACGATCATCGCGAGGGTCGTCTTGCCGAGCCCTGGGGGGCCGGCCAGCAGGATGTGGTCGGCCGTGCGGTCCTGCATCTTGGCCGCGGTGAGCAGCAGCTGCAGCTGACCGCGCACCTTGGCCTGACCGACGAACTCTGCGAGCGACCGGGGACGCAGGGCGCCCTCGAAGGCCAGCTCGGACTCGGACTCCAGCTCGGGGGCCGTCAGGTCGTCGTCGCTCATGATCCGCCCTTCCCCCGCTGCGCCGGCGCACCGGTGTGGGCGGCGGGGCCGAGCCTGGCGAGCGTGAGCCGCAGCAGGGTCTGAACGCTGTCGCGCTCCTTCTCGTCTGTGTCAGCGACGACCTCGGCGACGGCCTCGGCCGCCACCCTCTCCTGCCAGCCGAGCCCGACGAGAGCCACCAGCACACTGTCGCCGACTGACGATGGCGCTCCCGGCTTCCGGACGGCGGCCGGTGTCCGATGCACCACGGCCAGCTTGCCCGCGAGCTGCACGACGATGAGCTTGGCCGTCTTGGGTCCGATGCCGGACACCTTGCGGAACGGGGCGTCGTCGTCGGCGGCGACCGCCTCGGCGACCTGATCGGGCGAGAGCACCGCGAGCACCCCGATGGCCGACTTCGGGCCGACGCCGGACACGCCGGTCAGCAGTTCGAACACCTGGAGCTGTTCCACGTCGGCGAACCCGAAAAGCTGCAGGGAGTCTTCACGGACGATGAGGGTGGTGTGGACGAACGCTTCGTCGCCGATGCGGAGGGACAGCACGTGGTCGGGGGTCAGCTGCACGGAGAAGCCGACGCCGCCGACCTCGATCACGGCCGTGCCGCCTGCCGCATGGAGCACCGCGCCGCGGAGGGAGGAAATCACTTGGCCAGCCTACGGGGCACCGCCGACGCCCTGCTGGAGCGCTCCGCGGCGCGCCACGCGGCCTGCGCCGGCGTGAGCGACCCGGCGTCCGCATCCCCTGCCGTGGTCGGCGCGGCCGGAGCGCCCCTCCACGCGTGGCAGATCGCGATGGCCAGCGCGTCCGCGGCGTCCGCGGGCTTCGGCACCTCCGCCAGCCCCAGGATGCGCGCGACCATCGCCTGCACCTGCCGCTTGTCCGCTGCGCCGTACCCCGTGATCGCCGCCTTGACCTCGGACGGGGTGTGCAGCGCGACCGGCAGGCCGCGCTTGGCCGCCGCGTGAAGCGCGACGCCGCTCACCTGGGCGACGCCCATCACCGTGCGCAGGTTCTGCTGCGCGAACACGCGCTCGATCGCCACGGCGGAGGGCCGGTGGGTGTCGAGAAGCCGTTCGAGACCGTCACCCACCGCCAGCAGCCGCTGTTCGAGCGGCATGGTCGGTGGGGTGCGGATCACGACGACCTCGACGAGCGTGGCCGTGCGGTCCGGCCGCACATCCACGATCCCGACGCCGCAGCGGGTCAGGCCGGGGTCGATGCCGAGTACGCGCACCGACATCGCCGGACGCTACTCGTCTTCGCCGAGCTCGGCCTGGACCTCGGGGGTGAGGTCGAGGTTGGTGTAGACGTTCTGCACGTCTTCCGAATCCTCCAGCGCGTCGATCAGCCGGAACACCTTGCGTGCGGTCTCCGCATCGGCCTCGACGTTCACCGTGGCGACGAACTCGACGTCGGCGGAGTCGTAGTCGATCCCGGCCTCCTGCAGGGCGGTACGTGCACCGACCATGTCGGTCGCCTCGGTCACGACCTCGAAGGACTCTCCACGGTCGGTGACCTCTTCAGCACCGGCGTCGAGGACGGCCGTGAGTACGTCGTCCTCTGTGATGCCGTCGGCGTGCGCGACGACGATGACGCCCTTGCGGTGGAAGTTGTACGCGACGCTGCCGGGGTCGGCCATGGTGCCGCCGTTGCGCGTCATCGCCGTGCGGACCTCGGCGGCCGCGCGGTTCTTGTTGTCGGTCAGGCACTCGATGAGGAGCGCGACGCCGTTCGGGCCGTATCCCTCATACATGATCGTCGAGTAGTCGATCGACTCACCGGTGAGCCCGGCGCCGCGCTTGACGGCGCGATCGATGTTGTCGTTGGGGACCGAGGTCTTCTTGGCCTTCTGGATGGCGTCGACGAGCGTCGGGTTGCCGGAGAGGTCGGCGCCGCCCATCTTGGCGGCCACCTCGATGTTCTTGATGAGCTTGGCGAACGACTTGGCGCGGCGTGCGTCGATGACCGCCTTCTTGTGCTTGGTCGTTGCCCACTTGGAATGCCCGGACACTGGTGCTCCCTCAGTTACGTCTAAAGATCCTGACCATTGTAGGACGACGGGCCGCCCTGTCCCCGCACGACGCCCGCTACGGCTGCAACTCGCCCGGAGTCGCCGCGCAGCACGATCAGCTCACGCCGCACGCACCGCGTGCTCGTCGACCTTGCTCAGGAAGTACGCGTGGAAGCGGGTGTCGCCGGTGATCTCCGGGTGGAACGACGTGCCGAGGAGGTTGCCCTGCTCGACGGCGACGACCCGGCCGTCCGCCAGCGTGGCGAGCGGAGTCGCCCTCTCCCCCACGCTCTCCACGATCGGAGCCCGGATGAACACCGCGTGCATCGGCTCTCCGCCGATGGCCGGGATGTCCAGGTCGGTCTCGAACGAGTCGAGCTGCGAGCCGAAGGCGTTGCGGCGCACGGACACGTCCAGGCCGCCGAGGCTCTGCTGGTCGCGGATACCGTCGAGCACCCTGTCCGCCAGCATGATCAGCCCGGCACAGGTGCCGTAGACCGGTAGGCCGCCCGCGATGGCGTCCTTCAACGGCTCGGCGAGCCCGAACGTGCGGGACAGCTTGTCCATCACGCTCGACTCCCCGCCGGGGATGACCAGCCCGCCGACCGAGGCCAGTTCGGCCGGGCGACGGACGGGAACGGCGTCGGCGCCCAGACCCCGCAGGATCGCGATGTGCTCGCGGAAATCGCCCTGCAGGGCCAGGACGCCGACAGGCGTGCTACCAGCCACGCTCGGCGAGGCGGTGCGGCGCGGCCAGGTCGGACACGTTGATGCCGACCATCGCCTCTCCGAGCCCGCGGGACACCTCGGCGATGACAGAGGGGTCGTCGTAGAAGGTGGTGGCCTTGACGATCGCGGCGGCGCGCTGCTGCGGGTTGCCGGACTTGAAGATGCCGGAGCCGACGAACACGCCGTCCGCGCCGAGCTGCATCATCATCGCTGCGTCCGCCGGGGTGGCGACGCCACCAGCGGTGAAGAGCACGACGGGAAGCTTTCCGGTCTCGGCGATCTCGGCGACGAGCTCGTACGGCGCCTGCAGTTCCTTGGCGGCGACGTACAGTTCGTCCCTGCTCATGGAGCTGAGCGCTGCGATCTCCGACTTGATCTTGCGGATGTGCTTGGTCGCCTCGGAGACGTCGCCGGTTCCGGCCTCGCCCTTCGAGCGGATCATCGCGGCACCCTCGTTGATGCGGCGGAGCGCCTCACCCAGGTTGGTCGCGCCGCAGACGAAGGGGACGGTGAAGCCCCACTTGTCGATGTGGTTGACGTAGTCGGCCGGGCTCAGCACCTCGGACTCGTCGATGTAGTCGACGTCGAGAGCCTGCAGCACCTGCGCCTCGACGAAGTGGCCGATGCGGGCCTTCGCCATGACCGGGATGGACACCTCGGCGATGATCGCCTCGATCAGGTCGGGGTCGCTCATCCTGGCGACGCCGCCCTGCGAGCGGATGTCGGCGGGGACGCGCTCGAGCGCCATGACGGCGACGGCGCCGGCATCCTCGGCGATGCGCGCCTGCTCGGGGGTGACGACGTCCATGATGACGCCGCCCTTCAGCATTTCAGCCAGGCCCCGCTTGACCCGGTTCGATCCGGTGGCGGCTCCATTGTCCGTGTCAGCCATCGTGGTCCTCTCGTCTGGAACTAAGTAATGTTTGACCTATGCCAAACGATAGCACCAGCGTTCAGGCTCACTAAACTCGGGAACGTCATGGAACAGATCATCACAGGCACGACGGCGGCGGAGATCGCCGACAGTGTGCGCGCCCTGCACGAGCGCGGCGAACTGCGGACAGGGGATGCACTCCCTCCCGTCCGCGAACTCGCGACGATCCTCGGCGTCAACCGCAACACCGCCGTCGCCGCGTACCGTCTGCTCGCGCAGGCGGGCGTCGTGGTCGCCCGCGGCAGAGCTGGGACTGTCGTGGCAGGACACGAGGCCGTCGCCCAGGAGGGCTACGCGGCCGATACCGTCCTCCGCGACGTCGGGACGGGCAACCCGGATGCGCAGCGCATCCCGGACCCGAGCCTGGCGCTGGCCAGGGCGGCCGGCCGGCCGGTGCTGTACGGGGAACCGGTGATCGACCCGGCTCTCGAACGCCACGCGCTCGCCTGGGCAGGCGCGGATCTCCCCGGCGTCGACCTCCGGATCACCGTCACCAGCGGCGCCGTCGACGCGGTCGAACGATTGCTCGCCCAGGCGCTGCTGCGCGACGACGCTGTCGCGCTCGAAGACCCGTGCTTCCTCGCGAGCATCCACACGGTGCGGCTCGGCGGCTACCGGGCGATCCCGGTGCCCGTCGACGACGAGGGGATGACCGTCGACGGGCTGCGCGCGGCGCTCGACGCCGGCGTCCGGGCGATCATCAGCACCCCGCGCGCCCAGAATCCGACGGGGACGACACTCACACCACGCAGGGCGGAGGCGCTGCGCGCACTGCTCGCCGCGCATCCATACGTGCTGGTCATCGAGGACGACCACTTCTCGATGCTCTCCCGACTGCCATACGAGACGCTCATCGGCCCCGGCCACCGTCGCTTCGCGCTCGTGCGCTCGGTGTCCAAGTTCCTCGGACCGGACATGTGCCTGGCCATCGCGGCGACCGACCCGGAGACGGCGGAGCGCCTCTCGCTCCGGCTCAGCCCCGGCACGACCTGGGTGAGCCACCTGCTGCAACGGCTCGTGCTCGCACAGCTCACCGACGACACCGTGCTGGCCCAGATCGCCGACGCCGGACGGCACTACGCCGATCGCAACACGGCTTTCGCCGCGCTCCTCGCCGAACGTGGCCTGCACGCGTCGGCGGACGACGGCCTCAACGTCTGGGTCGAGCTGCCCGTCGAAGCGAAGCTCGTCGCCGAACGCCTGATGCGGCGCGGCTGGCTCGCGCGCACCGGCGACGAGTTCCAGCTCACCGAGCGCGCCGGCCCGTCGCACCACCTTCGGCTGACGGTGCACGACCTCACCGCGGAGGAGACGGAGCGGCTGGTCGGGGACCTGGCGGACGCGGCCGTCTGAGCGAACCATTCTCCTTTATATTTTGTATTGGCATTTCCGTTACTAAAACGGTAACGTTTCGCCCATGGCGCACCATGCGAGCACTCGCGTTGGAGCCCTGCTCATCGCAATCGTGGTCGCCGTCGGCGCCTGTGTCGGCCTCGGTGGATGCTCGCTATTCGGGGTCGTCAAGGCGAAACAGATGCAGGCAAATCTGGCGAATCAGCGAAAAGTCGCAGTGAAACTGGTGAAGGACTACCCCAATCCCGAGTTGGAGACGATCGCGTTCACCGACGGGGGCCGCGTGAGCGGTTCGGGGTCATGGGCAGCCAATGCAGTCATCACGGTTGCGGGAACGGATTACTTCGGGACCCTCGGGACCCTCTTGTCCATCGGCGATGCCTTGCCTGCGATTGAATCGGACGCGAAAGCTGGTCCAGTGACCCTGATCTACAGTGACGGCACGTCCGACTTGCTGAATGGCCACGGATGACACGTCCCCGAAGCGGGTGTGGCGTCAATGGTCGACAACGCGGCCGAAAGCGGCAGTCACGCACCCAACACCTTCCCCCGAAACACAGTGAGTCGCCGCGCAGGCATTGTAATTCTTGTTACTGAAACGGTAATGTTTCACAAATGGCGCAGCAAGCTAATCGTGGGGGCAGAGCGATACTCGCCGCCATCGCGATCATCGTCGGCGTCTGTGTCGGCCTCAGTGGTTGCTCGCTGCCCGGACTTGAGAGGGCGAAACAGATGCAGGCAAATCTGGCGAATCAGCGAAAAGTGGCAGAGAAGTTCGTGAAGAACTATCCCAACCCTGAGCTGGAGGCGATCGCATTCACCAATAGGGGCAGTGTTGATGGTTCTGGTTCGTGGGGAGCCAACGCTGTCATCACTGTGGCGGGAACGAGGTACAACGGGATCCTCGGGACCTTCATGTCTAGCGGAGACGCATTGCCACCCGTTGGACCAGAAGCGAAGCCTGGAGCAGTGACCCTCATTTACAGTGACGGGACGTCAGAGGTACTCCATGAACTCGGATGAAGACTTCGCCCACCTGGCAAAGGCGCCATATGACGCAGATCCGCTTTGGCGCCAGCCTCCCTCCACAAAGGGAACTACATTTCCTCAGGAGAATCCGCGCTACGTCGTGATTTCCGACCCGGTGAGCGATCCGGTGACGGGTCTCCAGGCCATTGTGGCAGCGCCGCTGGTGGACGGGCTTCCGGATTTCTCCCAGGTGTACGTGTCGTTCGCAGGGACGAATCCGGGTCACCATGCGGACATCAGCGCGGATGCGCAGCTTGTGATCGGCGGAGAGATCGCCTCTGCGACGCAGGCCGGTCAGGCTCTGGCGTTTGCCGAGAAGGTGCAGGCGGAGGTGCGGGCACAGCATCCGAACGCGGCGTTCTCCACGGTCGGGCATTCGCTGGGCGGCTACCTCGCGCTGTATGTCGCGGGTGAACTGCACTGGTCGGCGACGACGTTCAACGCGCCCGATCCCTTTTCGGCGATGTCTCCGGAGGCGCAGGCGTGGCTGCTGGAGCGGATCGCCGCGGGCGAGAACCCGTTGTGCAACTATGTGAACGAGTGGGATGTGGTCGGCAACTTCAGCGGGAACGGCACCGGTGCCGCCGTCTATGTTGCGGGTGACACCGGGCTGGCCGCCATGGACTATCACAACCTCGAAACGGGTTTCCAGTTCGACGCCGATGGCTCGATCAGGGGCGCCGGAGTCGCTGGTAGGTCCACGTTGGAGATCAGCGAGAACCTGTTGAGCGGGATGCCGGAAAACCTGCGCGCTGTCCCCGCCGCCGCACTGACCGGACTCCTGACCCTGTTCCAGGACCCGGCCATCGGCGCGTCGGTCGGGCGGGCTGTGTCCGCCGTCCTGGTGGCGGTGGACACCGTGGCGGCCGCTGCACTCGCCTCCACGATCCTCCGAACGAACGAACTGCTGACCAAGGTCAAGGAGACCAACAGCGGGCTGATCCCGCAGATGCAGCTCGACCTCGACGAGGCCAAACGCGCCGCGTTCGACCTGCCGTACATCACCGAGGCGGACATCGAGAACTGCGTGGCTGCCCACCGGCTCCAGGTGCACCACAACATCGACGAGGACGCCGTCGCCGCCGTGAACCGGCGCATCGACGACCACAGCGACACCGTGCAGAAACTCTTCGCCGGGATCAGCACCGCCATTCAGAACGCCGCCGACCAGGACAAGCAGTGGGCGTCGATCTACAGCCAACCCACCCAGAAAGCGAAGTGACGCATGTCCGACTACGGATCGAACAACGCCAACCTCGCGTACAAGAACCTGGCAGACCTGATCGACGGGATCGGACAAGGTCTCCACGACGTCCCGAGCCAGATCGACGAGCTCGTGCACGAGGCAGCCGTCCAGCTCTTGAACGCGCTTCTCCCGGCGATCGTCCACGGCAGGAATGCCGTCACACGTTCCACCCGCTGGGCCGCCGTGGAAGCCACCACCGTCGAGGTCTCCCTCAATCTGGGCGGGGCGACTTTCAGCAACACGGTCCTCGCCGGTCTGGTCGCCGAACAGGTCGAAGCTCGGCCTCAACCGCATCACGTCGGACCTCGACTACACGCACGGTGTGAACAGCATCACCTGACGGGAATCTGAGAGGATCGAGGGATGAAGATCCTCTCCATCCAGTCGGCGGTGGCGTACGGCCACGTCGGCAACTCCGCAGCCGTCTTCCCGCTCCAGCGCATCGGTGTGGAGGTGCTCCCCGTCTACACGGTGAACTTCTCCAACCACACCGGATACGGCGCGTGGCGCGGACCGATGATCGCGCCGGACGACGTGCGCGAGGTCATCACCGGCATCGAGGAGCGCGGGGTGCTCGGCCAGATCGACGCCGTGCTGTCCGGCTACCAGGGCGGCGAGGGCATCGGCGACGTCATCATCGACGCCGTCGCCCGCGTCAAGGCCGCCAACCCGGATGCGCTATACGCCTGCGACCCGGTGATGGGCAATGCCACCTCCGGCTGCTTCGTCGCACCGGCCATCCCTGACCTGCTGCGCGACCGTGTCGTGCCGGTCGCCGACATCATCACGCCGAACCAGTTCGAGCTCGGCTACCTCACCGGCACGACGCCGGACACCCTGGAGTCCACCCTGGCGTCGGTCGACGCGGCGCGCGCGATGGGTCCGGACACGGTGCTCGTGACGAGCGTCGAACGACCGGACCGTCCAGCGGACACCATCGAAATGCTCGCCGTCGACGGCAGCGGAGCGTGGATCGTGCAGACCCCGCGCCTGCCGATGAAGGCGAACGGTTCCGGCGATGTCACCGCGGCCCTGTTCACGGCGCACTACATCCGCGACCGGGATGCGGAGTCCGCGCTCCGCAAGACCGTATCGAGCGTCTACGACCTGCTGGCCCGCACGCTCGAATCCGGCGAACGGGAGCTGCAGCTGGTCGAGTCGCAGGAGTTCTACGCGCACCCGCGCGAGCAGTTCGCGGTCACCCGCGTGCGCTGAGAGGCCGCAGAACGCGAGTGAGCCCGCACCGGATCGGCGCGGGCTCACGTGTGGCGTCTGGGTCTCTTTTGGTGTCTGGGCCTCGTGCGGCGCCTGGGTCGCTACTCGGTCGGCCAGGCGTCCGCGATGGCCGTCCGCACCTCACCGAGGAGCTGCGGGAGCGCTTTCGTCTTGGCGATGATCGGGAGGAAGTTCGCATCCTGGGCCCAGCGGGGCACGATGTGCTGGTGCAGGTGGGCGGCGATCCCGGCCCCCGCGATGGCGCCCTGGTTCATCCCGAGGTTGAAGCCGTCGTTCTTGGACACCTGCCGGATGACCCGCATCGCCGTCTGGGTGATGCTGCCGATCTCGGCGACCTCCTCCGGCGTCGCCTCGTCGTACTGGGCGATGTGGCGGTACGGGCAGACCAGCAGATGACCGCTGTTGTACGGGAACAGGTTGAGCAGCGCATACGCGTGCTTCCCGCGCGCGACGATCAGCGCATCTTCGTCGCTCATGCTCGGCGCGACGCAGAACGGGCAATCGTCTTTGTCCGGCTGCTGGCCGTGCTGGATGTAGACCATCCGGTGCGGCGTCCAGAGCCGCTGGAACTCGTCGGGTACGCCGACGAGGTAGCCGGGGTCGTCGATGCGGACCCCGGCCTCCCCTGCGCTCACGCCCGATGCGCCCATCCCCGATGCGCCGATTCCGGATGCGGTTCCCTGGTCGGAACCCGCGCCCCCGGCGTCGGCGTAGTCGTCGAGGCTCAGTCGAGCCATGCGGTGTCGACCTGCTCGTGCTTCGCGATCGCCGAGGTGATTCGATCGATCGCCTCGTCGACGGTGACGCCGTTGCGCTGCGTGCCATCGCGGAAGCGGAAGCTGACCGTCCCAGCCGATGCGTCCTCCTCGCCGACGATCAGCTGGAACGGCACCTTGGCCTTGGTATGCGTACGGATCTTCTTCTGCATCCGGTCGTCGGAGTGGTCGACCTCGGCGCGAACGCCGCGTGCTTTGAGCCGCCCGATGACGTCGTCGAGGAACGGACCGAACTGGTCGGCGACCGGGATGCCGACGACCTGGACCGGCGACAGCCACACCGGGAACGCCCCGGCGTAGTGCTCCAGCAGGATCGCGAAGAACCGCTCGATGGAGCCGAGAAGCGCGCGGTGGATCATCGCCGGCTGCTTGCGCGTGCCGTCGGCCGCGGTGTACTCCAGCTCGAACAGCTCCGGTTGGTTGAAGTCGAGCTGCACGGTGGACAGCTGCCAGGTGCGGCCGATCGCATCCCGTGCCTGCACCGAGATCTTGGGGCCGTAGAACGCGGCCCCTCCCGGGTCGGCGACGAGCTCAAGGCCGGACTCGACGGCGACCTGCCGCAGTGTCTCCGTGGCCTGCTCCCAGCTCTCGTCGGAGCCGACGTACTTGTCCGGATCTTTAGTGGAGAGCTCCAGGTAGAAGTCGGTGAGACCGTAACCGCGGAGCGTCTCCAGCACGAACTCGAGCTGGCGCGCGACCTCGTCCTTGATCTGCTCGTCGGTGACGTAGATGTGCGCGTCGTCCTGGGTGAGCCCGCGCACGCGGGTGAGGCCGGAGAGCGTTCCGCTCTTCTCGTAGCGGTACACGGTGCCGAACTCGGCCAGCCGCAGCGGGAGCTCGCGGTAGCTGCGGCCCCTCGCCCGGTAGATGAGGTTGTGCATCGGGCAGTTCATCGGCTTCAGGTAGTAGTCCTGGCCCTGGCGGGTGACATGGCCCTCCGCATCCACCTCTTCGTCCAGGTGCATGGCGGGGAACATCCCGTCTTTGTACCAGTTGAGGTGCTGGCTGATCTCGTAGAGCCGGCCCTTGGTGATGTGCGGGGTGTTGACGAGTTCGTAGTCGTTCGCGATGAGACGCTCACGCATGAAGTTTTCGATCTCGTTGCGGATGATGCCGCCCTTGGGGTGGAACACCGCCAGCCCGGACCCGATCTCCTCGGGGAAGCTGAACAGGTCGAGCTCCGAGCCGAGCTTGCGGTGGTCGCGCTTGGCGGCCTCCTCCATGCGGGTCTGGTATGCGCGCAGTTCGTCTTTGGTCGGCCAGGCGGTGCCGTAGACGCGCTGCAGCTGCTTGTTCTTCTCGTTGCCGCGCCAGTATGCGGCGGCGACTCGGGTGAGCGACCAACCGTTGCCGATCATCCGGGTGTTGGGCAGGTGCGGCCCGCGGCAGAGGTCTTTCCAGACGGTCTCCCCCGACTTCGGGTCGACGTTGTCGTAGATGGTGAGCTCTGCCCCGCCGACCTCGACGCTCTCGCTCTCGTCGAACGCGGCGGTGTCGCCGTGGACGACGCCGCCCTTGAGGCCGATCAGCTCCAGCTTGTACGGCTCGTTTGCGAGCTCGGCGCGCGCCTCGTCGTCCGTGACGACTCTGCGCACGAAACGCTGGCCGGCGCGGACGATGCGCGACATCTCCTTGTCGAGCGCCTTGAGGTCTTCCGGAGTGAAGGACTCTGCGACGTCGAAGTCGTAGTAGAAACCGTCGGTGATGGGCGGCCCGATGCCGAGCTTCGCCTCCGGGTTGACCGCCTGTACGGCCTGCGCGAGCACGTGCGCGGTGGAATGCCGCAGGATGTTCAGCCCGTCTGGGGAGTCGATGGTCACCGGTTCGACGGTGTCCGTGGTCGTGACCTGCGTTGCGAGATCTTTCAGCTCGCCGTTGACGCGCATTGCGACAACGGAACGGTCGGTGAAGAGCTCGAAGCCGTCAGCCACCTTTTCCACTCCTTGGGTCGTATGAATCGGAACCCTTCAACCTTAGTGCGCGCGGGGTGGGCGTCTTGGCGCGTGCTGGAACCACGAGATGCCAGTAACTGTGCCGAAATCGGGCGGAATCGACGCAGTTCCTGGCATCTCGCTGGCCAGCCTGCGGGCGCTTGCCCGGCGGAATGACAAAACCCCCGGAACAAGCCGGGGGTTTGTGTTGGTGGGCGATACTGGGATCGAACCAGTGACCTCTTCCGTGTCAGGGAAGCGCGCTACCGCTGCGCCAATCGCCCAAGCCTGGATGCTTCCAGGTTGGAGGTGGATACGGGATTCGAACCCGTGTATACGGCTTTGCAGGCCGCTGCCTCGCCTCTCGGCCAATCCACCGTTTGGGTTCACCACCGTTGTGAGAAGCCCGACCTTTCGGTCGGGCTGACTCGAGCGGATGACGAGATTCGAACTCGCGACCCTCACCTTGGCAAGGTGATGCGCTACCAACTGCGCTACATCCGCATTTCGTTCCGCATCTCTGCGGCACTTGAATGACTTTAGCTGATGCCCACGCGGAAAACCAAACCGGGCCACGCGGCCGGGTGTGTCGCACTCCGGATGTGCGCCGGGCCCCGTTCGTCGGCTAGTATCGAGTCTCGCAGCCGGTTCACGGCAGCGAAACCCCAGGGCGATTGGCGCAGTTGGTAGCGCGCTTCCTTCACACGGAAGAGGTCATCGGTTCGAGTCCGGTATCGCCCACAGCAGGCCACGGGAGACCGTGGCCTTTCGTGTTTCCGAAGACGTGCGCGAGCGCGAACGGGAACGAGAACGCGGCCACATCCACCCGCACTCAGCGGCCCGTCTCCCCCGCGTCCAGCCGCCCGGCCGCCTCTCCCGTCGCCGCCGTCAGCCGCGTGACGACCTCCGCGCCCAGGATGGCACGCATCCTGGCGTCCCATGCCGCCACGATCGCACGCATGGCGTCGAGCCGGGATGCGCCGTGGTCGGAGAGGCGCACCGTGATGCGGCGCCGGTCTGCCGCGTCGGCGAGCCGATACACGGATGCGTCGTCTTCCAGCGCATCCACTGTTCTGCTGAGGGAGGAGCCCGGCAGGCCGGACTCGGCGGCGAGCTCTCCCATGGTCGGGGCGTCGAGGGCGTCCACCAGTTCGAGGAGCCGCCACTGCTCGACGGTGGCCTGCGACTCGGCGAGCGCCGCAGCGAGCCCTCTGGTCAGCCGCTGCTCGACGTCGGAGAGCTTGACGATGGCGTCGGCGAGTGTCGCGTCGCCGTGTCGCGTCACGATCGTTCCGGTGCGACCGTCGTGCATGGCGGGGGCCCCCTTCGTCTGTGCGGTCATACTAGTGCTGTGAACTCGGATGTCACCGTCGCGCTGACCAGCGACCTGCTGCTGCGCGAGCCTGCGCGGGAGCGGACGACGGTCGCTCTGCTCGTGCCGCTCTCCGGGATCATGGGCGTTGCCGGGCCGTCGATCGTGAACTGCGCGATCCTCGCCGCAGAAGAGGTGAGCGCCACGTCCGGCCGGGCCATCGAGCTGGTCATCGTCGATGCGGGGCGGGACCCGGCGTCGGTCGCGGCCGAGGTCGACGTGCTGGTCGGCACCGGGCTGGTGCGCGGGCTCGTCGGGACACACCCGTCGGATGTCCGGGAGGCGGTCGACCGTGTCGTGCGGAGGCGTGTCCCCTATGTCTTCACTCCGCCGCACGAGTATCCGCGCTCCGATCACGCGTCGTTCTACTTGGGCGTCGGACCCGCGGAGCAGGTGCGCCGGCCGATCAGGTGGCTGGGCGCGCACCGGCGGGTGAAGCGGTGGGCGCTCATCGGCAACGACTACGTGTGGCCGAGGCAGATGCACCACGCCGCCGCGAGCATCCTGGTGGAGCTGGGGCACGAGGTGGTCCTGGACCGTCTCGTCCCCGTCGGGGGCGTCGACACCCAACGGCTCGTCGGCGAGGCAGAGGCTGCTGGGGCGGACGCCGTCCTGGTGTCGCTGATCGGGAGGGACGGCATCACGTTCCAGCGTGGCTTCGCTGCGGTGGCGACGCGGCAGCTGGTGCGGCTGTACACGGCGTTCGACGAGAACAGCCTGGTCGCCTCCGGTGGGGACGCGTCCAGCTCGGCGTTCACGACGCTGCCGTCGTTCGTCCTGCAGAACGACGACCGCCACCACCGGTTGATGGAGCTGTACGCCTCCCGGTTCGGAGCCACGGCGCCCGTGCCCGGCGCGTACGCCGAGAGCGCTTACGAGGGGATGCACGCCCTCGCGACCCTGTGCACCAGCGGGATGCTCGCCGGAGGCACCACGGTGACGCGTGCCGGCGCCGCCCTCCTCCACTCCGCGACGAGACGGTCGCCGCAGCTCGCTTTCGCGGACGGCACCGAATTGCGGGTCGTCGACGATCTCGCTCTGGTGTAGCCTGTCCAATTATTTCCAGCTGGAAATATCTTCCGAGGTCTGACGAAGCCCCCTTCGTCCCGAAGAACGGACACCCCGTGACAGTTCCGAACACCCCAGAAGCATCAGGATCGCCCCACTCGGCCCCTCCGGCGGGCGCCGACGGCGAACAGCAGGGCGGCATCGAGCAGTTCGGCTACACCCAGGAACTCCGACGCAAGCTGACGTTCACCGATCTGCTCGTCTACGGCCTGATCTTCATGGTGCCGATCGCCCCGTTCGCCATCTTCGGCAGCGTGTTCCAGGCGTCGGGCGGCATGGTCGCCGCCGCCTACATCGTCGGGATGCTCGCGATGATGTGCACGGCGAACTCCTACGCCCAGATGGCGCAGGCGTTCCCGATGTCCGGCTCGGTGTACACCTATGTCGGCCGCGGCATCGCCAAGGTGCTCGGCTTCATCGCCGGCTGGATGATCCTGCTCGACTACATCCTCATCCCCGCCCTGCTGTATTTAGCGGCGTCCATCGCCATGAACGGCATGATCCCCGGTGTGCCGCTGTGGGGCTGGCTGCTCGTCTTCGTGGCGCTCAACACCGTCATCAACTACCTCGGCATCCAGTTCACCGCCCGCGTCAACAAGGTGATGCTGGTGCTGGAGCTGCTGGTGCTCGCGGTGTTCCTGGTGATCGGCTTCGTCGCGGTCGCGCAGGGCAAGGGCAACGGGCTCACCTTCGAGGCGTTCTTCAACCCGCACACGTTCTCCTGGCCGCTGGTCTTCGGCGCCGTGTCGATCGCGGTGCTGTCGTTCCTCGGCTTCGACGGCATCTCCACGCTGGCGGAGGAGAACTCGGGCACGAGCAAGTCGCTCGGTCGCTCGATGATCTTCGCGCTGCTCCTCGTCGGCGTGCTCTTCGTGGTGCAGACGTGGGTGGCGGCGATGCTCGTCCCGCATCCGGATCAGCTGATCAGCAAGGGGGATGCGGCCGGCACGGCGTTCTACCAGGCTGCTGCTCAGGCGGGCGGCCCGTTCATGTTCGTGCTGACCGCCGCAGCGACGGCCATCGCGTGGGGCTTCGCGAACGCGCTGGTGGCCCAGGCCGCGACGTCCCGGCTGCTGTTCGCCATGTCGCGCGACCGTCAGCTTCCGAAGTTCCTCAGCAAGATCGACCCGAAGCACGGCGTTCCGGTGAATGCGACGTTCGTCGTCGCGGGGATCTCGCTGGTGCTCGGCCTCTACCTGACCTGGCTCCCCGACGGTCTGAGCGCCATCTCCGTGCTGGTGAACTTCGGTGCGCTGACAGCGTTCGTGCTGCTGAACGTCGCCGTGATCTGGTGGTTCATTGTCAAGCAGCGCTCCAAGCGCTGGTTCGTGCACCTGGTGCTTCCTGCCCTCGGCCTGCTGATCCTGCTCGCCGTCATCTACAACGCGCGCGCCTCGGCGCAGATCCTCGGCGTGATCTGGCTCGCCGTCGGCATCGTGCTGGCGCTCGTGTTGCGCAGCAGAGGCAGGATGACCGACCCGACCGCAACGGGCACACTGGATGCGGGGACCTCGACAGGCCCAGGAACCGACACCACGGAGGCGAACGCACGATGACCGTCCACGAACTGAGACCGACCCCCGACGAGTTCTCCTACGTCTTCGGTGGCGTCGAGCCCCGGCTGAGCATCCGGCCAGGCGACATCGTCGAGGTCAGCACGGAGGACTGCTTCGGCGGACGGGTGACCAGCCAGGACGACCTGCCCAGCCGCGTCGTCCCGTTCTCCGAGCTCAACCCGGTGGCCGGCCCGATCGAGGTCGAGGGCGCAGAACCCGGCGACCTCCTCGCCGTGCACTTCGTCTCGATCGTCCCGGCCCGCCCGTACGCGATCTCCAGCACGTTCCCGCTGTTCGGCGCTCTCACGCCGACCCACGAGACGGCGATGCTGAGCGGCGCGCTCGAGGAGCGCGTGTGGTTCTACGACATCGATCTGGAGGCGTGGACGGCCACCTACCGCGCACGCGCCTCCGACTACACCCTGGAACTTCCGCTCGACCCGATGCACGGCACGGTCGGCGTCGCCCCTGCGAGCGGTGAGGTGCGCCTCGTCGTCACCCCGTCCACCCACGGCGGCAACATGGACACCCCGGAGGTCCGCGCGGGCACCACGCTCTACCTCCCCGTGAACGTGGCAGGGGCGATGCTCTCCCTGGGCGACGGGCACGCCAGGCAAGGCGAGGGCGAGGTCTGCGGGACCGGGCTCGAATCGGCGATGAACTCCGTGATCGCGGTCGACCTGGTCAAGGGCGGAGCCCCCGCCTGGCCGCGCCTGGAGAGCGATGACTTCCTGATGACCACCGGCTCCACCCGCCCCCTGGAGGACGCGTACCGGATCAGCCAGAAAGAACTCGTCGACTGGACGAGCGACCTGACCGGCCTCGACACGATGGATGCGTACCAGCTGGTCAGCCAGCTCGGCCTGTCCCCCGCGGCGAACGTCTGCGACCCCAACTACACGATGGTCGCGAAGCTCCCCATCTGGGCGGTGAAGTCGGCGGTCGCGTACGGCGGCGTGCACAAGCGGCTCCGCGCGGCCGCCGAGAGCTACACGGCCGCGAGAGGGGCGTGACGACGGCTCACCGCCACCCGTACCTCGCCGCCAGCGCGTCGCGCACTACGCCGTAGCGACGCCGGTCGAGCGCCGTCGCCTCCCTGCGCATCCCCGCCTGGTGGAGACGGAAGACCCGATCGGTGTTGACGTAGCTCGGTCGGCGCTGCGCATCCCAGGCTCCGGTGCCGATCGGCACGTATTCGGTGCGACCGTCGTGCGCCTGGCTGGTGAGCTGCACGGCGAGGACCGTTCCGGCGCGCTCGGAGGCGACGACGAGCACCGGGCGGTCCTTGCCCCTGCCGTCCCGCTCCTCGTACGGCACCCAGGTCCAGACGATCTCGCCGGGGTCGGCGTCGCCGTCGGTGCGCGGCGCGTACGACATGGTCACGCGGCCGACGGCGCGCGGGTCGACTTCGACGGTCGCGGACGGTCCTGACCGGCCCGGCTCATCCCCTGCCGTCCGCGGGGCCGCCCGCTGCGCCGACTTCTGGGCCGACTTCTGGGGCGTCGTCGCTACTGTCTGGTTCTTCTTCGGCCGCAGCGCGTTCGTGATCGCGCGCACCAGGTTCATCGGGAATGCCACCGTCCGCACGATACCGGAGCCGGGTGAGCCCGATCGTGTATCGCAGCGCGATCGCGATCACCAGCGACACCACGAACGAGTACAGCGCGACGCCGAGGCCCGCGATGGCCTGCGAGACGAACAGGTCGAAGTTGCCGCTGTCGACCATTCCGTCGCCGGAGGCGAACAGACCGATGTAGAGCAGCCCGACCAGGCTCGCGACGATGTGGATGACGCAGATCGTCATCGGGACGCCGAACCGCGCCCTGGCGGCCAGGTCCACCATGCTCGCGCAGGCGACGGCGGCGAGCGCGCCGAGCAGCAGCGACCAGCCGATCGTGAGCACGCCGGAGGCCGGGGTGATCGCGACGAGGCCGGAGACGGCCCCGCAGAGGGCGCTGGTCACCGTTGGGCGGCGCAGCAGCACCCTGTCGACCAGGATCCACATCAGTGCGCCGCCCGCGGAGGCCATCAGCGTGTTCAGCGCGATCACCGGCGCGAAGGCATCCAGTGCGCCCTCCGAGCCGACGGTCAGGCCGAACCAGCCCACCCAGACCAGCGCCCCGCCGATCGCCACCAGCGGGAGGCGTCTCTCGCCCGCCACCGGATGGTCGCGGTGGCCGCAGGCGAGGATGACACCCGCCGCGCCGCTCCCCGCAGCGAGACTGACCGGGAGCGCTCCCCCGAAGTCGATCACGTGCAGCCCGGCGACCGCCCAGCCGTCGCTGAGCGCGAACACCGCGTAGCCGGCCGGGAACAGCACGAGCACCGACCAGAGCGCCGAGAACACCGCCCAGGCTCGCAGCGTCACCCTGGATGCCACCGCCGTTCCGAGGATCGTCACCGCGACCGCGCAGACGGCGATCAGATAGCCGGCCCGCGCCAGCGGATACATCGTGGAGGCGCCGCTCCTGCCGGGCGAGAACAGGTCGGAGAGCCCCCAGTCCGGTCGCCCGATCACGTGGGCGATGAGCGGGCTGCCCGCGAGCATCCCGTAGCCGCCGAGCACGGCGAGGACGACCACGATGGCCGAGCCGACGATGGCCGCCCGGAGCGCCGTCGCTGCGCCGCGCGCTCCCGTCATGCCGCCGTAGAAGAACGCGAGCCCGGGGACGACCGCCATGACGAGCGTCGCGGCCACCAGGAGCATGAGCGCGTCGACCTGCTCGCTCGTGGCTGGCGTCATCCGTCCTCCTCGTCGCGCGAACCGGGCATCAACACATTACTTGCCGCGAACGCGAAGCGGGGCGCCGCCCGAAGGCGACACCCCGCTCGCGTGCTGTGTTGCTGCTGGAACCGGTCAGACCGTCTCGAGGGCGTAGCCCTCTTCGCCGTGCACCACCGTGTCGACGCCGGCGAGCTCGTCCTCGTTCTTGATCCGGAAGCCCATCGTCCGCTGGATGACCGTGCCGATGATCCAGGCCAGTCCGAAGGAGTAGATCATCACGCTGAACGCGCCGATCGCCTGGGCTCCGAGCTGGGTGAGGCTGCCGCCGTAGAGGAGGCTGGAGAAGCCCTTCGTGGCGTCGCCGTCGATGTGGGTGAAGCCGAAGACGCCGATCCAGAGCGTTCCGATGAGCCCACCGATGAGGTGGATGCCGACCACGTCGAGCGAGTCGTCGAACCCGAGTTTGAACTTGAGGTCGATGGCGACGGCGCAGACCGCACCGGCGACGAGGCCGAGGAGGATCGCGAAGCCGGGGGTCAGGATGTTACAGGCCGGGGTGATGGCGACCAGGCCCGTAACGGCTCCGGACGCTGCACCGATGGAGGTCGGCTTGCCGTCCTTCAGCTTCTCGACGATCAGCCAGCCGATCGTCGCGGCGGCGGGAGCGGCCAGGGTGTTGACCCAGGCGAGAGCAGCCACGCCGTCCACTGCGGCTTCCGATCCGGCGTTGAAGCCGAACCAGCCGAACCACAGCAGGGCTGCGCCGAGGAGCGTGAGCGGCACGTTGTGCGGCTTCGACATGCCCTTCTGGAAGCCGACGCGCTTGCCGAGCACCAGGGCGAGTGCAAGGCCCGCGGCTCCGGCGTTGATGTGGACCGCCGTGCCACCCGCGAAGTCGTTGACGTGCAGGAGGGCGGGCGCCCAGCCGTCGGCCAGGTTGAACACCCAGTACGCGACGGGGAAGTAGACGACGGTGACCCAGATGCCGGCGAACACCATCCACGCGCCGAATTTGGCGCGGTCGGCGATCGCACCGGAGATCAGGGCGACGGTGATGATCGCGAAGGTGGCCTGGAAGCCGGCGAAGGCGAGGCCGCCCAGGTCCGGCGTGAGGCCGTCCTTGCCCATCAGGCTGGACAGGAACCAGTCAGGCGTTCCCAGGAAGTGCGGGATGAGCGGCTTGCCGAAGGCGAGGCCGTACCCGTAGAACACCCACAGGACTCCCACGATCGCCATCGCGCCGAAGCTCATCATCATCATGCTGATCACGCTCTTGGCACGGACCATTCCTCCGTAGAAGAACGCCACGCCGGGGGTCATCAGCAGAACAAGGGCGGCGGCGACGAGCAGCCACAGGGCGTTGACGGTCCCTACGGGTGCGTAGTCCGCTGCTGTGTGTAGCAACATACGTTGGTCTACCTCTCTCATGAATGCGCACGGGCCCCGGTCTGGCTGATCGGTGACCGTTTCGGGGTGTGCCCAGTTTCATCACGGGAGGTTTCCGTGGAGGGATGCTCGTGTTTCGGGTCTGTTACGCATCCACTATGCGTGTAAACATCGTGTTTCGTGCCGCCACGAATCAGTCGTGCACTGCCCCATCGAGCACTGCTCAGTCGTGCGGAGGAAGTTCCCCGGTGGTCAGCGCGATCATGCGCGACACGGAGCGCAGGTACTTCTTGCGGTAGCCGCCGCCGAGCATCTCCTCGTCGAAGACCTCGCTGAGCGGAGTGCCCGTTTGAACGATCGGGATCTCGGCGTCGTAGACGCGGTCGATGAACGCCACCAGACGGAGCGCCGCCATCTGGTCGTGCAAGATGAGCACATCCGTCAGGCCGATGACATCCACGCCGTCGAGCAGCTTGATGTACCGCGACGGGTGCACGGTGGCGAGGTGCGCGATCAGTGCGTCGAAGTCATCGCTGGTGACTGTCTCCCCGCGCGAGGCGAGGGCGGAGGCGATCCTGTCGTACTCCTCGCGCTCGACGGTGACCGCCCTGCCCTCCGTGTCGCGGCGGCGGTAGTCGAGGCCGTCGATGCGGATGGTCTCGAAGTTGGCGGACAACGACTGGATCTCGCGGAGGAAGTCGCTCGCGGCGAACCGGCCCTCGCCGAGCGCGTTCGGCGGGGTGTTGCTGGTGGCCGCGATCCGGGTGCCGGAGGCGACGAGCTCGCCGAGCATCCTGGTCATCATCATGGTGTCGCCCGGGTCGTCGAGCTCGAACTCGTCGATGCAGATGAGGGCGGAGCCGCGCAGCAGGTTCACGGCGCCCGCGTAGCCGAGCGCTCCGACCAGGGCGGTGTACTCGATGAACGTTCCGAAGTATTTGGGGCCGGGCGCCTCGTGCCAGAGCGCCGCGAGCAGGTGCGTCTTGCCGACGCCGAACCCGCCGTCGAGGTACACGCCCGGCTTCGCCTCCGCCTTCTTGCGGTTGCGGCTGAACAGTCCGGCCGGGCGCTGCGGCTCCCACGACTTCGCGAACGAGCGCAGCAGGCCGACGGCCTCCGCCTGCGACGGATAGTCGTGGTCCGGCCGGTACGACTCGAACGTGGCGTTGTGGAACTGCGACGGTGGAACCAGCGACGACGCGATCTCGGCCCCGGTGATCTGCGGGGCACGGTCGGCGAGGCGCACGAGGGCGCCGGTCTGGTCGATCGTCATGGAAGCTGCACCTTTGTGTCGAAGTCTTACCGCACCGGTTTACGCGCAGATAGCCTGGAACGTAAGTTCGCACAGTGTCGGGGTATCAGCCTAAACCGACGCAGCCGATTGTTCCTTTTCGCGCTCACGAGGCGCCCCCTGGAGGTAATGCACCCATGTCCATCGAGGTCGACCGGTCCCCTGTCTTCGCCGAGTACGCGCATCCGGAACGGCTGGTGAGCACCGAGTGGCTCGCCGAGCACCTCGGACAGCCGGGACTGGTGGTGGTGGAGTCCGACGAAGACGTTCTGCTCTACGAGACCGGGCACATCCCCGGTGCCGTGAAGATCGACTGGCACACCGACCTCAACGACCCGGTGCAGCGCGACTACGTCGACGGCGAGCACTTCGCCGCGCTGCTCGGCTCCAAGGGCATCGCCCGCGACACGACGGTCGTCATCTACGGCGACAAGAACAACTGGTGGGCGGCGTACGCGCTCTGGGTGTTCACGCTGTTCGGGCACGAAGACGTGCGGCTGCTCGACGGCGGCCGGGACAAGTGGATCGCCGAAGGCCGTGAGCTCACCAAGGAGAAGCCGGTCGTCACCCCGGTCGAATACCCCGTGATCGAGCGCGACGACACCGTCATCCGCGCGTTCAAGGATGATGTGCTCGCTCACTTCGGCAAGCCTTTGATCGACGTGCGCTCCCCCGAGGAGTACAGCGGCGAGCGCACCGAGATCCCCGGCTACCCCACCGAGGGCGCCCTCAGGGCCGGTCACATCCCATCGGCGGCGTCGGTGCCGTGGGCGAGGGCGGCAGCTCCGGATGCGACGTTCAAGCGCCGCGCGGACCTGGAGTCCATCTACCTGGGCGACGCCGGCTTGAAAGAGGGCGACGACGTGATCGCGTACTGCCGCATCGGCGAGCGGTCGAGTCACACCTGGTTCGTCCTCACCCACCTCCTCGGTTTCGAGAACGTGCGCAACTACGACGGTTCGTGGACCGAGTGGGGTTCCGCTGTGCGCGTACCGATCGTGACGGGCAGCGAGCCGGGCGAGGTTCCGGCGAAGTAGCCTTGTCGTATGACTGATTCGTCTGCCCTGGCGCCCGCGCTCGCGGAGATCCGCGACGACTTCCTGGCGCTCGAGCAGCCGGACCGGCTGCAGCTGCTGCTGGAGTTCTCCGAGGAGCTGCCGGATCTTCCGGAGCGTTATCGCGACCATCCCGATCTGTTCGAGCGGGTCGTGGAGTGCCAGTCGCCGGTGTACATCTTCGTCGAGGTGGACGAGCGCAACATCGTCCACCTCTTCGCGACCGCACCGGAGGAGTCTCCGACCACCCGCGGGTTCGCGTCGATCCTGGCGCAGGGTCTCGCCGGGCTGACCGCCGACGAGGTGCTCGCCGTTCCGGACGACTACCCGCAGACGCTCGGTCTCACACAGGCGGTCTCGCCCCTGCGCATCCGGGGCATGTCGGCGCTGCTCGGCCGCACGAAGCGTCAGGTGCGGGAGAAGCTGGCCGCGTAGCGGTACACGCACCCGGTGCTTGATATGCAAGCCTGGACTTGCGTATCATGTGGCTGTGGTTGATGTGTTCCGCGCCCTGGACGATGCAACGAGACGTCTCCTCCTCGACGAGCTCGCCGCACGGGACGGGCGCACACTCTTCGACCTGTGCACGACGTTGGTCTCTGTCCATGGTGTCGGCCTGACGCGGCAAGCGATCTCGCAGCACTTGGACGTCCTGGAGGCTGCCGGACTCGTCGTCACCGAGCGTCGCGGACGCTCGAAGTTCCATTACTTCAACCCGGCCCCGCTTCGCGAGATCACGCAGCGGTGGCCGGCTACGAAAGGAAAGCCCCGATGAGAATCGCACTCACGACCGTGTTCGTCGATGACCAGGAGGCTGCGCAGCGCTTCTACACAGAGATCCTCGGCTTTACGCTGCGACACAAAGTGCCCATCGGGGACGACTTCTGGCTCACCGTGGTCTCCCCTGACGACCCGGACGGGCCGGAACTCCTGCTCGAGCCGTCCGGCCACCCTGCCGTGCAGCCGTTCCGCGACGCCCTGCTGGCGGACGGGATCCACGCCGCTCAGTTCGCGGTCGATGACGTCCACGCCGAATACGAACGCCTGCGCGAACGCGGCGTCATGTTCACTCAGCCGCCAGCGGACATGGGTACCGTCGTCATCGCCGTGCTCGACGACACCTGCGGCAACCTGATCCAACTGGTCACGCCCAACCGCTAACTCGCGGCCTCTGCCTCGGTCGGCGCCTCCGCGTCGATGTGCTCCTCCAGCCAGCCGGCGATGGACGTGCTCCAGCGCTCCTCGTCGTAGTTCCAGAGCTTGGTGTGCAGCGCGGTCGCGAACGGCACGAGGGTGACGATGTCGCTGCGGGCCTCCGCCAGCGCTCGGGAGGCGGTGGACGGCACGAATCCATCGTCGTCGCTGTGCAGGATGAGGGTGGGCAGGCTGAGGTCGGCGGCGCGGGCGACGAAGTTCATGCTGGTGAGGTCGATCGGCGCCGCCTGCCCGGTGAGCGGGCCGCCCCAGGTCGACTCGATCAGCCGGAGCGCACCCTGGGTGATCGGGTCCGGCAGGCGCAGCATCCTGGCCTGGTATTCGAGGGTGTCGATCCAGTCGATCACCGGCGACTCCAGGATGATGCCGCGCAGGAGGCCGAGCGACGACGAGCGGGTGATGGTCTGCAGCACCACCGCGCCGCCCATCGACCAGCCCATCAGCACGATGGCGGTGGCGCCGTTGTCCGCCGCGAACCGCAGGGCGGCGTCGATGTCGTGCCACTCGGTGCCGCCGAGGCCGTAGCGGCGGTCGGCGCTGTTGGGGGCGTCCCCGTCGTTGCGGTACGAGGCGAGCAGACAGGTGTAGCCCTGCTCGTGGAAGGTGCGGACGCCGCGGAGCCCTTCCTGCCTGGTGGCTCCCCAGCCGTGCACCTGGATCACCCAGCGGCCGGTGTCCGCCTGGGGCTCCGGCGGGAACAGCCACGCGGGCGCCTCGCCAAGTTCGGTGTCGATGATGACGCTCTGCACCGGCAGGCCCAGCTCGGACGGTTCGAGGTAGTAGTACCCGCTGATGCGTCCGCGGCCCGGCCGCAGCTCGCCGAACGCCACGGACTCCAGCGTGCGGGTGACCGAGCCGCCCTCGCGGGAGATGACGCCGCCGATCTTCGCGTATCCGGCCTCCTCCGCGAACCACAGGCCGTAGCGACCGGGTACGGAGGAGTCCGGCGTCTCGCGCAGCGTGACCGTCCCTGCATCCTCGTCGACTTCCCGGATGCTCTGGTTCTGCGGCCGCTTGCGCACTGGTGTGACGACGGTGCGCGCCACCCTGGTCATGATGAGGACTGCTCCGGCTCCGGCCGCGAGGCCGAGGACGGCGGCCGCGACAGCGGCCGTGCGGACGGATTTCGCGAACGTCGAACGCGCCATGCCGTCAGCGTATCCCCGATGCGCCGGACGGGTGTTCAGGACTTCCTCAGGCGGCGTGCCTTACCGTCGCCACCCGGCTAGGACCATAGTGTTCCTAACGTGCCGACAACACCCTCGACCCCACGCACTCCCCCGGAGTTCGCCGCGGCGCTGGAGACGATCCGCAACGCGAAGGCCCGCCCGGAGCTCGTGGTCACCGAGATCCCAGCGCCCGGCCAGCTTGCGCCATACTCCGTCGCGCTCGCGGCCGACGTCCAGCCGACCAGGCACGGAAGTGACTCCGACCTCGGCACCGGCCGGTTCATCCTGCTCTACGACGAGGACGAGCCCGAGGCCTGGGGCGGCCCGTTCCGCATCGTCTGCTTCGCGCAGGCTCCACTGGAGACCGATATCGGGCTCGACCCGTTCCTCGCCGACGTGGCCTGGTCGTGGCTGGTGGACGCACTGGATGCGCGGCACGCCAAGTACACGGCCGCGAGCGGAACGGCCACCAAGATCATCTCCACCGGTTTCGGCGAGCTCGCCGCCCAGGGCGACGGCTCCCAGATCGAACTGCGCGCATCCTGGAGCCCGTTGGAGAGCGACATCACCGCGCATGTCGAGGGCTGGGGCGAGCTGCTGTGCATGCTCGCTGGGCTTCCGCCGACCGGCGAGGGGGTCAGCCTGCTGACCAGAAGGGCGCCGCGTGGCTGACCATCACGTCATCGAGACGAGGGACGAATACCTCGAAGCCGTCGAGACCATCGCGGCGGGGAACGGCCCGGTGGCCGTCGACGCGGAGCGGGCGAGCGGCTTCCGGTACTCTCAGCGCGCCTATCTGATCCAGGTCTTCCGCCGCGACGCAGGCACCTTCTTGTTCGACCCTCCCGCGATCGGGCGTTTCGACGAGCTGAACGCCGCCATTGCAGACGACGAGTGGGTGCTGCACGCGGCCACGCAAGACCTGCTCTGCCTGCGCGAAGTCGGACTCGACCCTCACCACCTGTTCGACACCGAGCTGGCCGCGCGCCTGCTCGGGATGCCCAGAGTCGGCCTCGGCACCGTGGTGGAGGAACTGCTCGGCATCCACCTCGCCAAGGAGCACTCGGCGGCGGACTGGTCGACCAGGCCGCTGCCGGAGCCGTGGCTCGTCTACGCCGCCCTCGACGTGGAGCTGCTGCCCGACCTGCGGGATGCGGTCTCGGCGCTCCTCGAGGAGCAGGGCAAGACGGCGATCGCCCAGCAGGAGTTCGCTGACGAGCTCTCCCGCGACCTCAAGGTGGTGCGCAACGAGCCGTGGCGGCGCCTGTCCGGAATCCACTCGATCAGGGGCATCCGCAATCTGGCCGTCGCCCGCGAGCTGTGGCTGAGCAGGGACGAGCTCGCGCGCACCAGCGACATCGCGCCCGGCCGCCTGGTTCCGGATGCGTCGCTCACCGCCGCGGCGAAAGCTATGCCTGACACGAAGCGCGGCTTGGCGTCGCTCCGCGAGTTCAACGGACGCGCGAGCCGCACCGAGATCGACCGCTGGTGGGCCGCCATCGAGGCCGGACGCACCACCGACGACCTGCCCGTGATGCGCGGCAACGGCGATACCCTGCCTCCTCCGCGCGCGTGGGCGGACAGAAACCCCGAGGCGGACGTCAGGCTGAAGACGGCGCGCGCCGCGATCGTCGCCCTCTCCGAGGAGCTGTCCATCCCGGTCGAGAACCTGCTGACGCCGGAGACGCTGCGCCGGGTGGCGTGGACTCCCCCGGAGACGCTGGACAGTGCATCCATCGGCGCCGCCCTCGCGCAATGGGGCGCCAGACCCTGGCAGATTGAGGCAACCTCACAGTCGATCGCCCAGGCGTTTGTGGAAGCCAGCCAAATCGGCCCGGAGGTCGCTGAGTCGGATTCGTAGAAAGAATCAAACGATTCTTTCCCTCTCCTCGGTGTCCCTAGGATCGAAATCGACCTGATTTGGGAGGCATTGTGGCCGAAAGAGCTGATGTCGTCTTCGTCGACGGAGTTCGCACTCCGTTCGGGCGAGCCGGCGAAAAAGGGCAGTACTGGAACACGCGCGCAGACGATCTGGTGGTCAAAGCCATGATCGACCTGCTGGAGCGCAACCCGAACGTGCCCAAAGACAGGATCGACGACGTGGCCATCGCGGCCACCACGCAGCAGGGCGACCAAGGGCTCACCCTCGGCCGCACGGCTGCGCTGCTCGCCGGCCTGCCGAAATCGGTGCCGGGCTTCGCCATCGACCGGATGTGCGCTGGCGCCATGACGAGCGTCACCACACTCGGCTCCGGCATCGCCTTCGGGGCGTACGACCTGGCCATCGCCGGCGGCGTCGAGCACATGGGACGCCACCCGATGGGCTTCGGCGCCGACCCCAACCCGCGCTTCCTCTCTGAGCGCCTGGTCGGCGAAGACGCCCTCAATATGGGCATGACGGCCGAGCGCATCCACGACCGGTTCCCTGCGCTCACCAAGGAGCGCTCCGACCGCTACGCGATGCGCAGCCAGCAGAAGACCGCCGCCGCGTACGCCGCAGGCAAGATCCAGCCCGACCTGGTGCCCGTCGCCCTCCGCTCCGAGAGCGGCTGGGGCCTCGCCACCCAGGACGAGGGGATGCGGCCGGAGACCAACATGGAGTCGCTCGCGACCCTGCGCACCCCGTTCCGCCCGCACGGCCGCGTCAGCGCGGGCAACTCGTCGCCGCTGACAGACGGCGCGACCGCGAGCATCCTCGCGTCGGGCGACGCCGTGAAGGAGTTCGGCCTGCAGCCGAAGATGCGCATGGTGAGCTTCGCGTTCGCCGGCGTCGAGCCGGAGATCATGGGCATCGGCCCGGTGCCGTCGACCAGAAGGCGCTCCGCAAGGCGGGCCTCAGCATCGACGACATCGGACTGTTCGAGCTGAACGAGGCGTTCGCCATCCAGGTGCTGTCGCTGCTCGACCACTTCGGCATCGACGACGAGGACCCGCGCGTCAACCAATGGGGCGGCGCGATCGCCGTCGGCCACCCGCTCGCCGCCAGCGGCGTCCGGCTGATGATCCAGCTCGCCGCGCAGTTCGCGGAGCACCCCGAGGTCCGCTACGGCCTCACCGCGATGTGCGTCGGACTCGGCCAGGGCGGCAGCGTCATCTGGGAGAACCCCCACTACAACAAGCGCGCCCGGAAGGCCTGACACGTGACCGACTACAGCAAGATCGACTTCAGCCCGCTCGTCGACCTCACCTCCGACGAGGTCGTCACCCACTCGTTCGTCAAGGACATCCCGCTGCCGAGCGGCAAGACGCTCGCTCTGGTGACCCTCGACAACGGCCGCGACCACACGCGTCCCAACACGATGGGCCCTGCGACCCTCCTGGAGCTCGGGAAGACCTTCGACGAGCTCACCGAGCGCGCGGGCCGCGGCGAGATCGACGCGGTCGCCGTCACCGGCAAGCCGTTCATCCTCGCGGCCGGGGCCGACCTCAGCCGCGTGGGCGACATCCCGAGCGTCGAGGTCGCCAAGCTGCTCCCCCAGCTCGGCCACTACGTGCTCGGCAAGCAGGCGACGTTCGGCGTGCCGTCCTTCGTGTTCACCAACGGGCTCGCGCTCGGCGGCGGCGTGGAGATCGGCCTGAACGCCGACTACCGCACCATCGACAGGTCGGCGGCGGCGTTCGCGCTTCCCGAGGTCTTCCTCGGCCTCATCCCCGGCTGGGGCGGCGCGTACCTGCTGCCCAACCTGATCGGCATCGAGAACGCCCTCAAGGTCGTCGTCGAGAACCCGCTCAAGCAGAACAGGATGCTGAAGCCCCAGGATGTCTTCGACCTCGGCATCGCGGACGCGATCTTCGACTCCGCGAGCTTCCTGGAGGACTCGCTGAAGTGGGCGGACTCCGTCCTCACCGGCGCGCTCACCGTGAAGCGCCCGAACGTGCCGGGCAAGGTCGAGCGCATGGTCAAGTGGGACGCGGCCATCGGCATCGCCCGCAAGATGCTGGAGAGCCGCATCGGCACGGTGCCGAAGTCGCCGTACGCCGCTCTCGACCTCCTCAAGGCCGCCAAGTCCGGCACCAAGGAGGAAGGCTTCGAGCGCGAGGACGACGCCCTCGCCGAACTCATCTCCGGCGACCAGTTCCAGGCGAGCATCTACGCGTTCAACCTGGTGCAGAAGCGCGCGAAGCGCCCGGCAGGGGCTCCGGACCGCAAGCTCGCGAAGAAGGTCACCAAGGTCGGCGTGATCGGCGCAGGATACATGGCCAGCCAGTTCGCGCTGCTGTTCGTGCGCCGCCTGCGGGTGCCGGTGGTCATCACCGACCTCGATCAGGCGCACGTCGACAAGGGCGTGGCGTACATCCACGACGAGATCGGCAAACTGCAGGAGAAGGGCCGCATCTCCCCGGATGAGGGCAACCGCCTGCGCGCGCTCGTCACCGGCACGACGGACAAGTCCCTGTTCGCCGACGCCGACTGGGTGATCGAGGCCGTGTTCGAGGAGCTGTCGGTCAAGCAGGACGTGTTCGCGGAGATCGAGCAGTACATCTCCGACGATGCCGTGCTCGCCACCAACACCTCCTCGCTATCGGTGGAGCAGATCGGCGCCAAGCTGAAGCACCCGGAGCGCCTGGTCGGCTTCCACTTCTTCACCCCGGTGGCCGTCATGCCGCTGATCGAGGTCGTGAACACGCCGAACACGGACGAGGCGACACTCTCGACCGCCATGGTCACGGCCGCCACGCTCAAGAAGAACGCGGTCATCACCGCCGACACCCCCGGCTTCGTGGTCAACCGCGTGCTGGCCAAGGTGCTCGGCGAGGCGATGCACGCGGTCGACGACGGAACGCCGTTCGAGACGGTCGACGAGGCGTTCGCGCCGCTCGGCCTCCCCATGCCGCCGTCCGCGCTGCTCGACCTGGTGGGGCTCAAGGTCGGCGCGCACGTGCTCGACACGCACCACGCCGCCTTCCCTGACCGCTTCTACCGCAGCGAGAACCTGCACAAGCTGGCCGAGTACGGCACCCTGCTGGAGAAGGACTCGAAGGGCAGGGTCAAGGGCATCGACAAGCAGGCGGCGAAGATCGTCTCCGGCGGGAAGAACCCGTGGACGAAGGAGCAGATCCTGCGCGGGCTCGAAGACGGCCTCGCCGACGAGATCCACCGGATGCTCGTGGACGACCACGTCGTCGCGGCACCGGAGGACATCGACCTGTGCATGATCCTCGGCGCCGGCTTCCCGTTCCAGATGGGCGGCATCACGCCGTACCTCGACCGGGTCGGCGCATCCGAGCGCGTCTTCGGGGACACATTCCAGCACCCGCCGGTGAAGGGCGTTCTCTAGCGCTCGGCGCACAACGCTGTCGACGGGCCGGTGACCGCATCCTGATGGTGTGGTCACCGGCTCGTCGGCTGTTTCACCACCAGGTCGAGGTAGGCGCGCAGCGTGGCACCCGCGTCGATCAGCTCCGGCGTGTACAGCCACTGCAGCTGGATGCCCTCCCACAGCGCGATCACGGTCGCTGCGGCGACCGCGGGGTCCACTCCCTCGCGGAGCCGCCCCTGGTCGCGGAGGGCGGCGAACTCGGCCTCGTATTCGGTGCGGAGCTGGTCGTAGCGGTCGAGGAAGTACTCGCGTCCAGGATGGTCCTCCGTCACAGCCTCGGCCGACAGCACGCTGTACAGGGCGATCAGGCCGGGAATGCGCTCATTGGCCGCCGCCTGGGAGACGATGTGCCGCTCGAACGGCTCGCGCGACGTCGGGGCGGTCTCCCCTCCTCCCAGCTCGTCGCGGAGGGCGAGGACGGCGAGCAGCACGTCCTCCTTG
Organism: Leifsonia sp. McL0627; assembly: GCF_058244615.1. Lineage (NCBI taxonomy): Bacteria > Bacillati > Actinomycetota > Actinomycetes > Micrococcales > Microbacteriaceae > Leifsonia > Leifsonia sp. McL0627. The sequence goes on along the minus strand of NZ_JBZCGM010000003.1, from coordinate 908,005 downwards.
CCGGTGAAGTAGTGCTGCAGGTTGGACAGGCTGATACCGGCCGCCGACGCGATCTCGCGCAGCGAGCTGGCGTGGTAACCGCGCGTGGCGAACACGCGGTACGCCTCTTCGACGATCTGGCGGCGGCGTGCGGCGCTCTTCGCGTACGGTCCGCGTCGGCGGGGACCGGGGGTCTCGATATCCACATCCTTAAATTAGGTCACGCGCGCTACTTTTGTATATGGTCGCTGTACACGTATTCCACTCACGACGAAGTGAAGGACATGACGCAACTCACACGACGAAGTCTCCTCAGCCTGGGAGCCGCGGCGGGGGCCGCGGCACTCCTCGCCGGCTGCAGCACTCCCGGCACCACCTCCGTGAACAGCAGGCCGCTCATCCAGCCGGCGGCGAGTGGAGAGAAGATCACCCTCACGTACTGGGCCTGGCTGAAAGACCTGCAGAAGGTCGCGGACGTGTGGAACGCCACGCATCCGGATGTGCAGGTCGAGGCGGTCTGGATCCCCGGCGGCAACAGCGGCGGCTACCAGAAGCTCTACTCCGCCCTCGCCGCGGGCGGAGGCCCTGACCTCGCCCAGGTCGAGCTGCGCTCGGTGCCGGAGTTCATGCTCGTCAACGGCCTGGTCGACCTGTCCAGGTACGGTGCGAACGACTACGCCGACCGCTACGACCGCACGCTGTGGAACCAGGTCAGCTACGTGGACGGCGTGTACGCCATCCCCCAGGATTCCGGGCCGATGGCGTTCTACTTCCGTCCCGACCTCTTCCAGAAGGTGGGGGCGACGGCGCCGACCACCTGGGACGAGTGGATGAGCACGGGCGCGGAACTGCGCAAGGCCGGCTCCTGGATCGACACGTTCAACTACGCGGACCCGTCGTGGTTCGCCGCCATCGCCGCGCAGGCCGGAGCATCCTGGTTCGCGGTCGACGGCGACCGCTGGACCATCGACATGACCGACGACGCCACTCTGACCGCCGCCCGCTTCTTCGACAAGGCCATCGACGACGGCCTCATTCAGACCGCATACGGCGCGTACTCGACCCCGTGGTTCGCCGCGGCCGCCTCGAACCAGATAGCCGGCCTCACCAGTGCCAGCTGGGGCGACGCGCTGCTGGAGGGCGTCTCCGGCGGTGAAGGCAAGTGGCGGGTCGCGCCGATGGCGCGCTGGGGGTCGACCGGCTACGGGTCGAGCGCCCTCGGCGGCTCGACGGCCGCCGTGCTCGCCAACAGCAAGCACCCGAAGGAGGCTCTCGAGTTCGCGGTCTGGATGACCACCAGCCACGAGGGCATCGACGCGATGATCGAGAACAGCGGCATCGGCTGGTCGCCGTCCGCCGACTTCATCGGCACCAGCAGGATGAAGCCCTCGAAGTTCTTCGGCGGCCAGAACTACAACGAGGAGGTCTTCCTCCCCGCCTCGAAGCAGCAGAATCAGGACTGGTCGTGGTGGCCGATCACGCAGCAGTCGTTCAACATCCTGGCGGACGGCTTCCGCAAGAAGTCGTCCGGCCAATCGCTCGTCGACGCCGTCGCGCAGAGCGAGAAGAACATCATCACCGCGTTCCGGAACAAGGGACTCAGCATCGAGAAGGTGAACTCGTGAGCGGCGTGCGCACCGTCGCACGCGCAGACACCCGTCCCAGTGCGCGCAACGGCAGGCGCGGCGTTCGCACCACATGGGCGCCCTGGGTGCTGCTCGGCCCGTTCCTCGCGCTGTTCCTGCTGACGTTCATCCTGCCGATCATCGTCGCCATCGGCAGCAGCTTCACCAAGGTGACCAGGCAGGGAGTGTTCGGCGAGAAGGGTGTGACCAGCGAGTTCGCCTGGTTCGCCAACTACGCGCAGGCACTCTCGAACGGCAACTTCATCGCCTCCATCGGCCGGATGCTGCTGTTCGGCGTCGTGCAGGTCACCTTCATGATCGCCCTCTGCACCGTGCTCGCGCTGCTGCTGGAGTCGGCGTCTGCCCGGTGGCCGGGGATGTTCCGGGCCGTGTACTTCCTGCCGTATGGCATCCCCGGCGTCGTGGCGACCATCCTGTGGTCGTTCCTCTATGTGCCCGGGCTCAGCCCGCTGGTCGACTTGGCGAACGCGTTCGGCCTGCAGGTGGACTTCCTTGGACCCGACACCGTGCTCTGGTCGATCGCGAACATCGTCACCTGGACATACACCGGCTACAACATGATGATCATCATCGCCCAGCTCAAGTCGATCCCGACCGAGGTGTACGAGGCGGCGAAGGTCGACGGCGCGAGCCCATGGCGGGTGGCGCTGAGCATCCAGTTGCCGCTGATCAAGCCCGCGCTCATCCTGACGACCGTGTTCTCGATCATCGGCACCCTGCAGCTCTTCGCGGAGCCGCAGGTGCTGCAGACCGTCTCCCCCGCGATCGACAGCGAGTACACACCCAACCTCAGCGCGTACACCACGGCGTTCGCGTACAACGACTACAACGTCGCGGCTGCACAGGCCGTGCTCATCGCCCTGGTCGCGTTCCTGCTGTCGTTCGCGTTCCTGCGCCTGACGAACAGGCCGGCACCGAAGAGCAAACCGGCCCCGACGAGCAAAGCGGCCCCAGACAGTAAACCGGCCACGACGAGCAGGAGCGCGAAATGACCGCCGCCGACACGCAGACCGGCACCACCGGCAATGTCGCCGCACCGGGCACCTCGTCCGTCACCGCGCAGAAAGCGCACGGCACCGGTCCTGACCACAAACCGGGACGCCGGCCGGGGATGCGCATCCTGGTCACGGGCATCCTGGTCGTCGTCGCGGTGTACTTCCTCGTGCCCGTCTACTGGGTGATCGTCGCGGCCACCAAGACCACCCAGGACCTGTTCGCGACCAACGGGTTCTGGTTCGCCCCGACGTTCGCGCTCTGGCACAACCTCAGCGAAGTGCTCAGCTACGACAACGGCATCTTCGTGCGCTGGTTCCTCAACTCGGTGCTCTACGCCGGGGTCGGCGCGATCCTCGCGACGTACTTCGCGGCGGCCGGAGGGTACGCGCTGTCGAAGTACGCCTTCCGCGGGCGCGGACTGATCTTCGGGCTGGTGCTCGGCGGCGTGCTGGTGCCCGGCACGGCGACGGCGCTTCCGCTGTTCCTGCTGTTCAGCCAGCTCGGGCTCGCGAACACGTACTGGTCGGTGCTGCTGCCGTCACTCGTCTCCCCGTTCGGGCTGTTCCTCTGCCGCATCTACGCAGACGCGACGGTCGACACGGCGCTGATCGAGGCGGCGAGGATCGACGGGGCAGGCGAGTTGCGGATCTTCCACACGGTGGGCTTGCGGATCATGGTGCCGGCGCTGGTGACGGTGTTCCTGTTCCAGCTCGTCGGAATCTGGAACAACTACTTCCTGCCGTTGGTGATGCTGTCGGACAACACGCTCTACCCGATCACCCTCGGCCTCAACAACTGGCGCAGCCAAACCGACAGGCTGCCGGAGTTCTACGAGCTGACCACCGGCGGCGTCCTGCTGTCGATCATCCCCCTCGCCATCGCCATGATCGTGTTGCAGCGGTTCTGGCGCGGCGGTCTCACCGAAGGATCCGTGAAATAGTGCTCACCCCTGCGTACCTGTCCGACACCGCGCCGGGCTCCGGAGCCCGCACCGCCCCGCGATCGTGGCTGCACTCCGATGCGCCGTCCCTGTCGTTGAACGGCGACTGGGCGTTCCGGCTCTCCCCCACGGCAGCACTGTCCGACGACGTCGCGAGCGCGGACTTCGACGACTCCGGATGGGCGGAGCTGCCCGTGCCGTCGCACTGGGTGCTGCACGGCGACGGCGAGTACGGCCGGCCGATCTACACCAACGTGCAGTACCCGTTCCCGATCGACCCCCCGCACGTTCCGGATGAGAACCCGACGGGCGACCACCGCCGCCGGTTCACGCTCCCGGAGGACTTCGCGGCGGCCGAGCGGGTGCTGCTGCGGTTCGACGGCGTCGAGTCGCTGTACAAGGTGTGGCTCAACGGCATCGAGGTCGGCGTCGGGGCCGGGTCTCGGCTCGCGCAGGAGTTCGACGTGACCGACGTCGTGCATCCCGGAGAGAACGTGGTCGTGGTGCGGGTGCACCAGTGGTCGGCGGCCAGCTATCTGGAAGACCAGGACCAGTGGTGGCTGCCCGGCATCTTCCGCGACGTGACCCTGCTCGCGCGCCCGGCGGGCGGCATCGACGACGTGTGGCTGCGCACCGGATACCTCGACGGGTCCGGCACGGTCGAGGTGGAACTGACCGCCGCGGCATCGGCGTATCCGGTGACCCTGCACATCCCGGAGCTGGGGGTGGAGCAGGTCTGGGCGAGCGCGGCCGACGTGCAGCCGGTGACCGTGGATGCGGTGGAACCGTGGTCGGCGGAGACGCCACGGCTCTACGACGTGACGGTGTCGAACGCGGCGGAGACGATCGCGCTGCGCGCGGGCTTCCGCACAGTCGAGATCGTCGGCGACCGGTTCCTCGTGAACGGCCGCCGGGTGGTGTTCCACGGGATGAACCGGCACGAGACCCATCCGACCCGAGGCCGTGTCTTCGACGAGGAGCACGCCCGCGACGACCTCGCCAGGATGAAGCGGTTCAACGTCAACGCCATCCGCACCAGCCACTACCCGCCGCACCCGCGCCTGCTCGACCTCGCCGACGAGTTCGGCTTCTGGGTGATCGACGAGTGCGACCTTGAGACGCACGGCTTCGAAAAGGACGGCTGGGTCGCCAACCCCAGCGATGACCCGCGCTGGCGGGAGGCATACCTCGACCGCATCCGGCGCACCGTCGAGCGCGACAAGAACCACCCGAGCATCGTCATCTGGTCGCTCGGCAACGAATCGGGCACCGGCGCCAACCTCGCCGCGAACGCCGCGTGGGTGCACGACCGCGACCCCGGGCGACCCGTGCACTACGAGGGCGACTACACCGGCGAGTACACCGACGTGTACTCGCGGATGTACTCCTCGGTGCGCGAGACGGCGGAGATCGGCACGGACGGCTCGCGGTACCCGCTGCTCGCCACCACACCGGCGCAGGGCGCGCGGCAGCGCACCAAGCCGTTCCTGCTCTGCGAGTACGCGCACGCGATGGGCAACGGGCCGGGAGCCCTGGATGCGTACGAGCGGCTCGTGCACGAGCACCCGCGCTTGCACGGCGGGTTCGTCTGGGAGTGGCGTGACCACGGCATCCTGACGACGACGCCCGACGGCACGCCCTACTACGCCTACGGCGGCGACTTCGGCGAGGTCGTCCACGACGGCAACTTCGTCATGGACGGCATGATCCTCAGCGACGACACCCCGACACCGGGGCTCGCCGAGTACAAGGCCGTCGTGCAGCCGATCCGGTTCGCCTTCGGAGAAGGAACGGTGACGCTCACGAACCTGCGCCACACCGCCGACGCCTCCGACCTCGCCTTCCGCTGGCGGGTCGAGCACGACGGAAGCCGGGTGTCGCGGGGTGAGCTGGCCGTCGGCGAACTCACGGCCGGTGCCTCGGTCGTCGTCCCGCTGCCGGAGGTGGAGGTGGCTGCCGGCGCGGAGACCTGGCTGACGATCGACGCTGTGCTGTCGTCCGGCACAGCGTGGGCGGAGGCCGGGCACGTGGTCGCGAGCGGACAGGTGGACTTGAGCGCGCGCATCCCGATGGTTTTCGTGCCGCCTGTCGTGTCGGCACGTACGGCGGGGGTGCCGGAGCGACTGACCCTCGGACCCGCCGAGTTCGAGGACGGCGCGCTGGTGCGGCTGGGCGGACGCGACGTGGCCGGCCCTCGCCTCGAACTGTGGCGCGCCCCGACGGACAACGACGAAGGCGCCTCCCGGGCGGAAGAGGGCGAGGACGACGCGAGCATCGACGGCGTCTCCAGCGCAGCGCTCTGGCGGGCGGAGGGGCTCGACCGTCTCACCCACCGCGTGACGGCGGTCGAGCACGACGCCGGATCGCTGCTGGTGCGCACGCGGGTCTCCGCCGCGAACTCGTCGGCAGCCGTCTGGGTGGATGCGCTCTGGACGCTCGACGCCGACGGCGTGCTCACCCTGCGTGCCGACATCGCCCCCTCCACCGGATGGGACACCGTGTGGCCGCGTATCGGGCTGCGGTTCGATCTGCCGGACGGCACGGCGGCCGTCGACCGCGCCGAGTGGTTCGGCCGCGGACCGCTGGAGGCGTACCCGGACAGCATGACGGCCGCGATGGTCGGCCGGTTCGGCGCGACGGTGGACGAGCTGAACGTGGTCTATGCGCGCCCGCAGGAGACCGGACACCGCGCGGACGTCCGCTCGCTGACGCTCGGCACCGCCGGCGCGGAAGCACTGCGACTCGAGCTGATTCCGGACACGGCCGGCCGCCGCCCCGGCTTCAGCCTGAGCAGGCACACCCCGCAGCAGGTCGCCGCCGCCGGGCACCCGCACGAGCTGCCCGTGAGCGCGACGACCTACCTGTTCGTCGACGCCGCGCAGCACGGCCTCGGCTCCCGCGCCTGCGGCCCGGACGTCGCCGCCGAACACGCGCTCCGGCCGGAGGCGCGCACCATCACGATCCGCTTCGCCTGACCGCCCCCCAACACAAACGAGTGGTCCCGAATTGCCGTGCGGCACGATGTGCGCACGGCGATTCGGGACCACTCGTTGGGCCTGCTAGCGGTTGAGCGGCGTCATGTCCGCGTAGCGGTCGCCGACGGCGGGCGCGACGGAGCTCAGCCGCTCGAGCTGCTCCGGCGAGAGCACCAGCTCGTCCGCCGCCACGTTCTGCTCCAGGTTCTCCACACGGCGGGTGCCCGGGATGGGGGCGATGTCGTCGCCCTGCGCCAGGAGCCACGCGAGCGCCACCTGGCCGGGCGTCGCCCCTGCCTCGCGGGCCACCGCATCCACCTGCTCGACGATCCGGATGTTCGCCTCCAGGTTGTCTCCCTCGAACCGCGGGTTGAAGCGGCGGAAGTCGTCCGGGGCGAGGTCGTCGAGCGTACGGATGGTTCCGGTCAGGAACCCGCGGCCGAGCGGGGAGTACGGCACGAAGCCGATGCCGAGTTCGCGGACGGTCGGCAGGATCTCGGCCTCCGGGTCGCGGCTCCAGAGCGAGTACTCGGTCTGGATCGCCGTCACCGGATGCACGGCGTTCGCCCGGCGGATCGTCTCCGGAGCCGCCTCTGACAGCCCGTAGTGGCCGATCTTGCCCTCGTCGATCAGCTCGGCCAACGCACCGACCGTGTCCTCGATCGGGGTGCCAGGGTCCATCCGGTGCTGGTAGTAGAGGTCGATGTGGTCGGTCTGGAGGCGGCGCAGGGAACCTTCGACCGACAGCCGGACGTTCTCGGGCGAGCCGTCCATGCCGCGCTCGTCCGTCGTCCTGTGCAGGATCGTGCCGAACTTGGTCGCGATGACCACCTGGTCGCGCTTGCCGGCGAACGCGCGCGCCAGCAGCTCCTCGTTGGCGTACGGGCCATAGATCTCGGCGGTGTCGAAGAACGTGACCCCCAGGTCGATGGCGCGGTGGATGGTGCGGATCGAACCGGCGTCGTCGTCTCCGGCGCCGGTGTAGAACGCGGACATGCCCATGCAGCCGAGGCCGAGACGCGAGACCTCGAGCTTCTCGGTGCCGAGTGTGATCTTCTTCATGCGGTTACCTTCTCCTGATAGAGACCGATCTTGTGGTCGATGGCGGCGAGACTGGCCGTGACCTCCTCCAGCTGCTTCGCCACGTTCATCCGGTGCACGAGCAGCAGTTCGAGCCGCTCGGCGGTGCTGTCGTCGCCGCGACGCGCGAGCTCGGTGTACTCGCGCATCTTCGCGATGGGCATGGCGGTGAGGCGCAGCTTGGTGAGGAAGCCGACCCAGGTCACGTCGGCGTCGGTGTAGCGGCGGTGCGTCGACGACGCCCGGCCGACAGGCACGATCATCAGCCCCTCGCGCTCGTAGTAGCGCAGCGTGTGCGTGGTGAGGCCCGTGCGTTCCGCGACTTCGGAGATCGAGAGTTCGGTCGCTGTATCGGTCATGCTTGCCACGATAGGACTTCGAGTGCACTCGAAGTCAATCCGGGTGTCGGATGCTCCTGTTATCTTCCCAGCATGGCTCTCACGAAGTACTACGTCGCCTCCTCCATCGACGGTTTCATCGCCGACACCGACGACCGCATCGACTGGCTGATGCAGTTCGGCTTCGAGGAGTTCGACGAGCACTACCAGCGCTTCTTCTCCGGCATCGGCGCCATCGTGATGGGAGCAGCGACCTACGATTTCCTCCTTGCAGACGAATCGACGGAGTGGCCGTACCCCGGCATCCCGACCTGGGTGGTCACGCACCGCGTGCTCCCGTCGATCCCCGGCGCAGAGCTCACCTTCTTCGAGGGCGACCTCGCGGCGCTCGACGGCGAGCTCCGCGACGCAGCGGGCGACCGCGACGTCTGGGTGGTGGGAGGCGGCTCGGTCGCTGCGCAGTTCGCCGACGCAGGGCTGCTCGACGAACTCCACGTCACGTACGTGCCGGTGCTTGTCGGCTCCGGCAAGCCACTGCTGCCCGTCTCCGCGGCGAGCACGCCCCTCACGCTCTCTGACACCACCACGTTCCCGAGCGGCGCCGTGGAGCACATCTACCGGCTCCGGTAGGTGCACGGCGCGGCCGGTCAGGCGTCGAGGTGGCGCTGCTCGCTCAACTCATCCACGGGCAGCGGACGGGCGATCGGGATGCGGCTGCCGAGCACCTGGGCGACGAGGTCGCGGGCGATCTTCTGCGCGGTGAGGCCCGCATCCTCGAGGATCTGCTCGCGGGTCGCGTGGTCGATGAACTCGTCCGGCAGGCCCAGCTCGTCCACGGCGGTGTCGATTCCGGCCTCGCGCAGGCTCTGCCGCACGCGGGTGCCGATGCCGCCGACTCGGATGCCGTCCTCGATCGTCACGACGATCCGGTGTCCCGCCGCCAGGTCCAGGATGCTCGGTGCGACAGGGACCACCCAGCGCGGGTCGACGACGGTGGCGCCGATCCCCTGCGCGGCCAGCGCTTCGGCGACCTTGAGTCCGAGGTCGGCCATCGGCCCGACGGTGACGATCAGAACGTCCTTACGGTCGGCCTCGCGCAGCACGTCAACACCGTCGTCGGTGCGGCGGAGCGCGTCGATGTCGGGGCCGACGGATCCCTTCGGGAAGCGCAGCACCGTGGGGGCGTCGTCGACGGCGACGGCCTCCGCCAGCTCCTCGCGGAACCGGGCGCCGTCTCGCGGGGCTGCGAGCCGGATGCCGGGCACGACCTGCAGGATGGCAAGGTCCCAGATGCCGTGGTGGCTCGGTCCGTCCGGACCGGTGACACCTGCACGGTCGAGCACGAAGGTGACGCCGGCCTTGTGCAGTGCGACGTCCATGAGCACCTGGTCGAAGGCGCGGTTGATGAACGTGGCGTAGATGGCGACTACCGGATGCAGTCCCCCGAACGCCAGCCCGGCGGCGCTCGTCGCCGCGTGCTGCTCGGCGATGCCGACGTCGTGCACCCGTTCGGGAAAGCGCTCGGCAAATTTGTGCAGTCCGGTCGGACGGAGCATCGCGGCCGTGATGCCGACGATCTTCTCGTCCTTCTCGGCGAGCCGGACGATCTCGTCGGAGAACACGCTGGTCCAGGACGGCTTGCTCGAACTCTCGATCGGCTCTCCCGTCTCCGGGTCGATCTTGTTGACGGAGTGGAACTGGTCGGCCGCGTCCCGGAGCGCTGGCTCATAGCCGCGGCCCTTCTGCGTGATGGCGTGGACGATCACCGGGGCGCCGTAGTTCTTCGCCTGCCGGAGCGCCTCCTCCATCGCCTCGATGTCGTGCCCGTGCACCGGGCCGATGTACTTGATGTCGAGGTTGGAGTACAGCGCCTCGTTGTTGGAGAACCGGCTGAGGAAGCCGTGCAGCCCGCCGCGGATGCCGCGGTAGAACGACTGCCCTGGACCACCCAGCTTGTCGAACGCCTTGCGGCTCGACAGGTAGAGGTTGCGGTAGCTCCTGCGCGTGCGCACGGTATTGAGGAACCGCGCCATGCCGCCGATGGTCGGGGCGTACGACCGGCCGTTGTCGTTGACGACGATGATGAGCCTGCGCGTGTTGTCGTCGCTGATGTTGTTCAGCGCCTCCCACGTCATGCCGCCGGTGAGCGCGCCGTCGCCGACCATTGCGATCACGTGCCGGTCGTCTTGGCCGGTCATCGCGAAGGCGCGCGAGATGCCGTCTGCCCACGAGAGCGAACTGGAGGCGTGAGAGCTCTCCACGATGTCATGCTCGGATTCCGAGCGCTGCGGGTAGCCGGCGAGGCCGCCGCGCTGCCGCAGCTGGGAGAAGTCCTGACGACCGGTGAGCAGCTTGTGCACGTACGACTGGTGCCCGGTGTCGAACACGATCGCATCCCGCGGCGAGTCGAAGACCCGGTGGATGGCGATCGTCGACTCGACGACACCGAGGTTGGGCCCGAGGTGCCCACCGGTCTTGGCGACGTTCGCGACCAGGAAGGCGCGGATCTCCCCCGCCAGCGTGACGAGCTCCTCTTCAGAGAGCTTGTCCAGATCGCGGGGACCGTGGATGGTCTCGAGGATGCTCATGCTTCGAGTCTAGGCGCGCGCAAATCGAAGCTCGCCCGGAAACGGGATATCCGGCTCATCCGAGCACCGCCTTCGTCGCACTCTTCCTGATGGTGGCCAGCGAGAGGAACAGGGTCTGCTCATCCAACGGAGACGGCGCGAACCCGAAATGCCGGTAGAACGCGACCGCCGCATCGTCGATCGCGTGCACGAGCATGGCCCGCACGCCGACGGCCTCGGCAGCGGCGGCGACGCGGAGCACCGCATCCTGCAGCAGGGACGCACCCAGCCCGGCGCCGTGCGAACGCTCGTCGACCGCGAGTCGCCCGAGCAGGATGACCGGGACGGGAGAGGGCATGTTTCGCCGCACCGACCCTGGGGCGTCCGCGAGCAGGACGGACGACGCCGCGAGCGTGTAGAACCCGACGGCCGCGGACGTGCCGGTCGCGCAGGTGACATAGCTCCGGGATGCGCCGGAGACCTCGTTCCGCAGCGCACGGTCACGGAACCACGAGTCCAGCGCGGCGTTGCCGCTGGAGAAGTCGCCGAGATCGTGCTCCGCGGTCAACCGCGTCGGCGCGGTGAACCCGCTCACGCGTCGAAGACGGACGGCCGCTTCAGCAGCTCGACGAGCTCGGCGACGGGACGGGCGGGCTCGTCGAGTTGAGCGGAGAAGGCATCCCACGCCTCCTGGGAGACGCCGAACGCCGCACGGTCGGCGAGCACTTCTTCGGCGCGCTCGGTGAGCGCCTCGATGGAGAACTCGGTGACATTGCGCCCCATCACTTCGGCGGCGCGCTCGATTGTCTGCTTCTGCTGCGCTGTCACGCGCACGGCGAGACGCTCCTGCTTGATGATGGTCATAAACCACAGTGTACGCCCATCAGGCGCACAAATCGAAGCGGGCCGGCGATCCGAGGATCACCGGCCCGCTTACGCGTCATTGCCTAGACGAGGCTGCGCAGCACGTACTGCAGGATGCCGCCGTTGCGGTAATAGTCGGCCTCACCCGGGGTGTCGATGCGGACCACGGCGTCGAACTCGATGGTCTGCTTGCCTGCGGCCGAGTCGCTGCTCGGCTCCGCGACCACGTGGACCGTCTTCGGCGTCGTGCCCTGGTTCAGCTCCTCCAGGCCGGAGATCGAGACGACCTCCGTGCCGTCGAGGCCGAGCGACGCCCAGCTCTCGCCGGCGGGGAACTGCAGCGGAACCACGCCCATGCCGATCAGGTTCGACCGGTGGATGCGCTCGAAGCTCTCCGTGATGACCGCGCGGACGCCGAGGAGGCTGGTGCCCTTCGCCGCCCAGTCGCGCGACGAACCGGAACCGTACTCCTTGCCGCCGAAGATCACCAGCGGCGTGCCCTGGGCCTGGTAGTTCTGCGACGCGTCGTAGATGAACGACTGCGGACCGCCGTCCTGGGTGAAGTCGCGGGTGTATCCGCCCTCGACGCCGTCCAGGAGCTGGTTCTTCAGGCGGATGTTCGCGAACGTTCCGCGGATCATCACCTCGTGGTTGCCGCGGCGCGAGCCGTAGGAGTTGTAGTCCTTGCGCTCGATGCCGTGCTCGTCGAGGTAGCGGCCGGCCGGGCTGTCCGCCTTGATGTTTCCGGCGGGGCTGATGTGGTCGGTCGTGACCGAGTCGCCGAGCTTCGCGAGCACCCTGGCGCCGGCGATGTCCGTGACAGGGGTGGTCTCCAGCGTCATGCCGTCGAAGTACGGGGGCTTCCGCACGTAGGTCGACTTCTCGTCCCACTCGAAGACGGAGCCGGTCGGGGTCGGCAGCGACTTCCAGCGCTCGTCGCCCTCGAACACGCTCGCGTACTCGTGGGTGAACATGCCCTCGTTGATGGAGGAGTCGATGGTGTCCTGCACCTCGGCGGCGTCCGGCCAGATGTCCTTGAGGAACACGTCGTTGCCGTCCGCGTCCTTGCCGAGCGCGTCCACCTCGAAGTCGAAGTTCATCGAACCGGCGAGCGCGTACGCGATGACCAGTGGCGGGCTCGCCAGGTAGTTCATCTTGACGTCGGGGTTGATGCGGCCCTCGAAGTTGCGGTTTCCGGAGAGGACGGCGGTGACAGCGAGGTCGTTGTCATTGACCGCCTGCGAGATCTCGTCGATCAGCGGACCGGAGTTTCCGATGCAGGTGGTGCAGCCGTAGCCGACCGTGTAGAAGCCCAGCGCCTCGAGGTAGGTCGTGAGTCCGGCCTTCTCGTAGTAGTCGGTGACGACCTTGGACCCGGGAGCCAGCGTGGTCTTGACCCATGGCTTGGCCTTGAGGCCCTTCTGCGCCGCGTTGCGGGCGAGCAGACCGGCGGCGAGCATCACCGACGGGTTCGACGTGTTCGTGCACGACGTGATCGCCGCGATGGCGACCGCTCCGTGGTCGATCGTGAACTCCGCACCGTTCTCGGCCAGCGTGACCGGCGTCGGGTTCGACGCGGTCTTGGGGGCGTGGCTGTGGTGGTGGTGCTCGTGGTGGCTGTGCCCGTCTTCCGGGCTCAGCTCGCCGGGGTCGGACGCGGGGAACGACTCCGAGATGGTGAGGTCGACGATGTCGTGCGAGATCTCGGCGTAGTCGACGAGGTCTTTCTCGAACTGCTCCTTGGCGCCGCTCAGCTCGATGCGGTCCTGCGGACGCTTCGGGCCGGCGATCGAGGGAACGACCGTGGACAGGTCGAGCTCGAGGTACTCGCTGAAGACCGGCTCGACGGAGGCGTCGTGCCAGAGCGACTGCAGCTTCGAGTACTCCTCGACCAGCTTGATCTGCTCCTCGCTGCGGCCGGTGAGCCGCAGGTAGTCGAGGGTGACATCGTCGATCGGGAACATGGCGGCCGTCGAACCGAACTCCGGGCTCATGTTGCCGATGGTGGCGCGGTTCGCGAGCGGGACCTCGGCGACGCCGGCTCCGTAGAACTCGACGAACTTGCCCACGACGCCGTGCTTGCGCAGCATCTGCGTGATGGTGAGCACCACGTCCGTCGCGGTCACACCGGTCGGGATGGCGCCGCTCAGCTTGAAGCCGACGACCTTCGGGATGAGCATGGAGACGGGCTGGCCGAGCATGGCCGCCTCTGCCTCGATGCCGCCGACGCCCCAGCCGAGCACGCCGAGGCCGTTGACCATGGTGGTGTGCGAGTCGGTGCCGACGCAGGTGTCCGGGTATGCGAGCAACTCGCCGCCGACCTCGCGGGTCATGGTGACGCGTGCCAGGTACTCGATGTTGACCTGGTGCACGATGCCGGTTCCCGGCGGGACGACCTTGAAGTCGTCGAACGCGGTCTGGCCCCAGCGGAGGAACTGGTAGCGCTCGCCGTTGCGCTCGTACTCGATGTCGGTGTTGCGCTCGAGCGCGTTCTTCTGTGCCGAACAGGTCGGCGATGACCGAGTGGTCGATGACCATCTCGGCCGGCGCGAGTGGGTTGATCTTCTTGGGGTCGCCGCCGAGGGCGGAGACAGCCTCGCGCATGGTGGCGAGGTCGACGATGCAGGGAACACCGGTGAAGTCCTGCATGATCACGCGCGCCGGCGTGAACTGGATCTCGGTGTCCGGCTCCGCCGTCGGGTCCCAGCCCGCGAGGGCCTGGATGTGGTCGGCGGTGATGTTCGCGCCGTCCTCCGTGCGCAGCAGGTTCTCGAGCAGAACCTTGAGGCTGAACGGAAGTCTCTTGTATCCGTCGACCTTGTCGATCCGGAATACCTGGTAGTCGGTCGAGCCGACCGTCAGGGTGTCTTTTGCACCGAAGCTGTTTACCGCAGACACGTTGCCCTCTCCTTCATCGGCAGGCCTGGTGACGCATGCCTTCGAATGTCCATCTTGGTTGTCCGTCGAAGTGTGTTTCCAGCAAGGCAATCCTAAGTCGTCCGCGGGAAAAGATATCTTGACGTCAAGATAAATCTAGCACGCGTCAGACGCGGTCGAACACCAGGCCGCGCCGTCTGGCGAACCGATAGAACACTTCGATTCCCGCCGCCCCCACCGCGCCGACCGCGATCCCCCAGGCCAGCTCGGGCGACAGCGGGACGTGCATCTGGAAGAACTCGGCGGTCCACGGGATCACGCACACCAGCACCATCGCCGCCGCCACGGTGGCCAGAAGCGCGACGCGCGGCCCGCTGAGCGGTCTGGTGAGGACGCAGAGGATCCACACCGACACGCAGAACAGCGCAATGGTCGTCACACTCCTCGCCTCCCGCAACGGGATGCTCTGGTACAGCGGCAGGTACGCGACGATCGCCGTGGCACCGGCGATGAGCCCGGTCGGGATGGAGTACTTGAGCACCCTGGGCAGCACCCCGGGCGTGTAGATGCGGGCGTTCGGCGCGAGCGCGAGGAAGAACGCCGGGATGCCGATGGCGAGCGTCGACACCAGCGTCAGCTGCCGAGGAAGGAACGGGAACGGCAGCAGCAGTGCGGCGCTGACGAGCGCGAGGACGATGCCGTACACCGTCTTCGCCAGGAAGATGTTGGACACCCGCTCGACATTCGCGATCACCCGGCGACCGAAGGCGAGCACATCCGGCAGCCGGTCGAACCTGTTGTCGAGCAGCACCAGCCTGCTGACCGCCTTGGTCGCCGCCGTCGCGCTGCCCATCGCGATCCCGAGGTTCGCGTCTTTGATGGCCATGGCGTCGTTCACGCCGTCCCCGGTCATCGCCACCGTGCTGCCCTGCTCGCGCAGCAGGCCGACGGCGACGCGCTTCTGCTCGGGACTCACCCTGCCGAAGATGTTCGCCGTCGCGAGCGCGGCGGCGAGGGCGGCGGCGTCGTCGAGCGTCGACGCGTCCACGGCGTCGCCGTCGAGTTCGAGAGTTCTGGCGATGGCGGCGACGGTGATCGGGTTGTCGCCGGACATGACGATGACGCGCACGGACTGCTCGCCGAAGTAGGAGAGCGTCTGCCGCGCTTCCGGTCGCACCGTCTCGCTGAGGACGACGAGCAGAGCCGGCTGCACCTCCCTGCCGTCGAGCGGGACGTGCGACCCGGGAGGAAGAGGCTCGACCGAGCGGGCGAGGGCGAGCGTCCGCTGCCCGGTCGCCGCGATGACGTTCGCCAGGGCCAGATCATCCGGATGCGCCGCGAGCACGCGCTCCGGGGCGCCGAGCAGCCACGACGACTCCTCGCCGTCGACCACGATCACCACGCCGCTGTACTTGGTGGCCGACGAGAACGGCACCCTCCGCAGCACGCGGAACCGGTCGGAGCTGAACGCGCTCGACAGGATGCCAGAGGTCGCGTTGCCTGCATCGTCTGCTCCGAACGCCGCAAGCGCGATGCCCGCGAGCTCCTCCGGGACCTCTCGCCCGACGAGCTCCGTCCTGTCGAACGCGAGCTCGCCCGTCGTCAGCGTCCCGGTCTTGTCGAGGCAGAGCACGTCGACGCGGGCCAGGACCTCGACGGCCGCGAGCTCTTGCACCAGCACCTTGCGGGCGGCCAGCTGGATGGCGGCGACGCCGAAGGCGAGGCTCGTCAGCAGCACGAGACCTTCCGGGATCATGCCCACCACCGCGGCGACCGCATCCAGCAGAGCTCGACGCCAGCGCGCGTCGACGAACAGCTCGCTCCAGCCCCCGTAGGCGTACACGCGCCCGATCAGCGTGATCAGGATGACCGGGCCGAGGATCCACGACAGGTACACCAGGATGCGGTTGGTCGCGTCGCGCAGTTCGGAGTGCACGAGCGAGTGGCGGCGGATCTCGCTCGTCAGCTTGCTGGCGTACGAGTCGGCCCCGACCGCCGTGACGACCGCGTATCCGGTGCCGGAGACGACGTGCGATCCGGATAGGAGGAGCGCGTCCTCGTCTTTGAACACCGGGTCGGACTCGCCGGTGAGCATCGACTCGTCGAGCGACAGACCGGTGCTCTCGGCGACCTTGGCGTCCGCAGGGATCTGGTCGCCCGGCCGCAGCACCAGGAGGTCGTCGAGCACCACGCCATCGACGGGGACCGTCACCGCGACGCCGTCGCGCCGCACCCTGCTCTCGGGGGCGGCAAGGAGGGCGGCCCTGTCGAGCACCACCTTCGCCCGCACCTCCTGGACGATGCCGATCAGCGCGTTCACGACCACGACGCCGTAGAAGAAGCCGTCCCTCAGGTCGCCGAGCACGATCACGGCGATGAAGCAGACGGTCAGGATGCCGTTGAAGAGCGTGAAGATGTTCTCACGCAGGATGTCGCCGATGGAGCGCGAGCTCGGCTGGCGTTGCGTGTTGCCCCGGCCGTCCTGATGACGCTCGGCGACCTGTGCGCTGGTCAGCCCCTCCCTGGTTCGCGCATCCAGCATGGCCTACCCCTCGGTGGGCTTCTGCGCTGGCGGTTTAGCTGGCGTCGGCGGCTTCTTCTGCTCGGGGAACTGCCCGCGCACCACGAACCAGGTGATCAGCAGGAGCGGCGCGTAGAGCGGAACGCCCATCAGCAGCTTGGTGATCCCGAGGGCGGTCGTCGCCGCGTCCGTGTGCGCGAGGTACAGCGGCACCTGCACGAGCAGGCGGGCCGCGAACAGCAGGAACCAGAGGAAGGTGAGCGCCTGCATCACCCGGAATTTGCTGCGCACGCTGCGCCAGGCGAGCCCGTCGCCCATCAGGTAGCCGGCCGCGAGGCCGATCAGCGGCCAGCGAACCAGGATCGACACCAGCAGGGCGGCGCCGTATGCGGCGTTCGTCCAGATGCCGAGGATGAAGTTGTCCTCGCCCCGCCCGGTGATCAGCGCGAGGATCGCGGAGATGCCGACACCGAGAAGCCCGGCGATGGCCTGGGTCACCGGGGTCTTGCCGATGATCCGGATGGCCGTGAAAACCACGGCGACGGCCACCGAGCATCCGATCGACAGCGGCACGTTCTGGGTGAAGGTGAACAGGATCACGAACACGAGGCCGGGGAGAATCGTCTCGGCCAGGCCGCGGATGCCTCCGAGCGCCCCGAGGAGGGCGGCTCCGGTCGGGGTCTCGCCGTCGGCGAGCTGACCGAGGCCGGACTTCTGCGCCGCGCGGGCGATGGACTCGCCGATGGCCGCGGCCGCCTTCTCTTCCGGCTGGTTCTCCGCCGGGTGCTCCCTGTCGGAGCGGTCGGTCACGGTGTCCTGCCTAGAGCGAGGTGTAGCTGTCGGGACCGGTCTCCGGCGCCGTCGGCATCCGGAGCGGGATGAGGTCGCGCGGCGGCATCGGGGAGTCGCCTCTGACGACGACGATGCTGCGGAACAGGTCCTCGACCAGGGCTGCCGCGTCCGGCTTGATCGCGGCGTCGCCGGCGATCACCCCGCGGAGGAACCAGCGGGGACCGTCGACGCCGACGAAGCGCGCGACGCGCGTCTCGCCCGGGCCACCGGCCGGCGCAGCGACCGGGATCTCGGCGACGAGCTCCGGACCGAACACGCCGTCTCGCTCGGAGGTGCGACCGCCCTGCCTGTTGACCTGATCGGTGATCTGCTCGCGGATCTCGTGCCACAGGCCGCTCGAACGCGGGGCGGCGAAAGGCTGCACCTGCAGCGTCGAGTTGGCGTAGTCCAGTCCGACGGCGACGACGCGCTGCGTCTCCTCCTCGACCTCGAGGCGGAGGTGGAGGCCTTCGCGCGGGAGGATCTTGACGCCGCCGAGGTCGACGTACGGACGCACCGGGTTGGCTTCGCTCTCGTCGAGCGGCCCCTCCGTCGCGCGGTCCTCCGGCGCCGACTTCTCCCAGCTGTCGCTGCCGGTGTCGTTGGTGTCGCTCAAGCGTGTTCTCCTGACTGGGTGACTCTGTAGCCGGACGAGCCGAACCCCGCTGTTCCGCGGTGGCTCTCCGGCAGGCGGTCGACGGGCAGGAAGACGGCCCGCGTGACCGGCATGACGATCAGCTGGGCGATCCTGTCGCCGACGGCGATATCGTACGGCATCGAACTGTCCGTGTTCAGCACGGTCACCTTGATTTCACCGCGATAGCCGGCATCCACCGTTCCCGGCGAGTTCACGATCGTGATGCCGTGCTTCGCCGCGAGACCGCTGCGGGGCACGACGAACGCCGCATACCCGTCCGGCAGCGCGATGGAAACGCCGGTCGGCACCGTGTGCCGCTGTCCCGGGTCCAGCGAAACGGCCTCCGCGGCGCACAGATCGGCACCGGCGTCGCCGGGGTGGGCGTAGACAGGGAGGGTGTTCGCGACGATCGGAACGTCAACGGAATCGGTCACGTGTCGAGGGTAGTGCAGAAGTCTGATCGAATAGGGTCATGGACCTGTACCGTGAGCGCCTGTGGGCAGCCCCCTGGCTCTACATTTCGACCGCCCTCGTCATCCCCGCGACGATCCTGGTGTTCGCCCCGATCAATATGGCCGTCGGCATCGTGCTCGCGATCGTGTTCTACATCGCGATCGTGCTGATGATCGTGTCCTCCGCCGCGCCCGTGCGCGTCACGAAGACCGAGCTGATCGCCGGGCGGGCGAGCATCCCGCTGGAGTTCGTCGGGGAGCCGACCGCCTACACGGGCGACGAGGCGTCGCTGCAGCGCGGCCGACTGCTGGATGCACGCGCCTGGCTGCTGATCCGCGGCTGGGTGAAGCCCGTCGTCAAGATCCCCGTGCTCGACGCGAGCGACCCGGCGCCGTACTGGCTGGTCTCAACAAGAAACCCGGACCAGCTGGTCCGGGTTCTCGATGAGGCTCGACTCGCGTCGTGAGGTTTCGCTCCTAAGCTGCGCACTCCACGCAGATCGGTCCGAGCTTTGTCTCGTGATCGATCTGCGAGCGGTGCTTCACCAGGAAGCAGTTCACGCAGGTGAACTCATCCGCCTGCGGCGGGAGCACCACGACGTCGAGGTCGAGGTCCGACAGATCGGCTCCGGGAAGCTCGTATCCGCCCGGGTTGTCGGCGTCTTCGACGTCGACAACACCGGACATCTTGTCCGGAACTCGCTCCTTGAGGGCCTCGATCGACTCGGAGTCGTCTTCGGTCTTCCGCGGTGCGTCGTAATCCGTTGCCATGCCCATCCACTTCTCGTACTTAACGGCCGATTCTTCGCAATCGGCGGCCATAGTTTGCATCATCGTGGTGCGAATAGCAAACCACTCGGCTGCCTCTCGGTGATTGCTCGGTTTTCAACTTCCGGCACGCCACGGTTATTCCCCGGATTCCGGCCGTTTCCGTGGCATCCTGGGCCGGTACGCACGCAGCTGGGAAGGCATCCATCATGCAGGATTTGAAGGTCATCGGGGTCGAGAGCGGCGCACTGCTCGCCGTCGGCGACGACGGTGAGCGGTTCCGCATCGCCGTCGACGATGTGCTGCAGTCGAAGATCCGCCAGGTCAGGCAGGACTTCCGCCACAGCACCCAAGCTGTCGCCGCGCGAAGTGCAGGCGCACATCCGGTCGGGCATGTCCGCTGAGGACGTCGCGAGCGTCACCGGCGCCCCGCTCGACTACGTGCAGCGCTTCGAGGGACCGATCGTCGCCGAACGCGAGCACATCGTCGCGAGCGCGCTGAGCGTGCCGGTCGTCACCACGGCGGATGTCGATCCGCTCGGTGAGGGCAACACGTTCGGCTCCGTCATCCGCGACAGGCTGGCGTCGCTCGGCGTCGCCGGAGAGCGCTGGGCGAGCTGGAAAGACAGCGAAGCCGGCTGGATCGTCAAGCTGGAATTCACGGCCGACCTGATCGACCACGACGCCCGCTGGGGCTACGACGCCCGCAAGCACGCCCTCGCGCCGCTCAACTCGGAGGCGACGACGCTCTCCCAGGCCGGCGAGCTGAAGGGCGGCACCCTCATCCCGAGGCTGCGCGCAGTGATGCCGCACGAGGGCGAGCCGGACGAGTCGCGCTTCGACAGCGGAGCCTTCACGTTCCCCGACGCCCCCGACCTGCTCGGTCCGGAGATCACCCAGCCGCTCGAGCCGCTCACATACAGCCGCACGCCGAACGGCGCCAACAACTCGATCGCCATCTCCGCCATCAAACGCGCAGACGACGAGACCCCGCGCGACCTGCATCAGACCGCCGACCTGCTCGAAGCACTGCGCCGCCGCCGCGGCGAACGCGAAGCGGCCGTGTACGACGAGCCGGTGGATGTGCGCGGAGACCTGCGTGGAGAACTGCGGGGCGACTCCCCCGAGCTCGGCGATGCGCCGTTCCGGCTGATCGACGAGCCCATCGCGATCTTCGACCCTCCCGTCGACGCCGCTCCCGCTGCGCCGGAGGCGTCCGCGCCGACGGCGACACCGACGGCTCCGACATCGTCACCGTCTTCGTCGTCGTCCTCCGACTCGTCCGCGTCGTCGTCGTCCGCGAGGGCGAGCAAGAAGGGCCGCGCCTCCATGCCGAGCTGGGACGAGATCGTCTTCGGCGCCCGCACCGACGACGACCTGGCCTAGCCACTGTGACCGCCCGGTGCTGCCGCGTCCGGGCGGTCGTTTAGGATAGCCGAATGCCTTCCGCCGACGCCTCCCTGCGCTCCATCGGCGTCGGCCTCCGCGGCCACGACAACGCCCTGGGCTTCATCCGCCTCGTTCTGGCGTTCCTGGTGCTCGTCGACCACACGTTCCCGCTCGGCGGCTTCGGCCCCGATTTCGGCGGGAAGTGGGTGCACAGTCAGGCGAACCTCGGATCACTCGCCGTCGCAGGCTTCTTCGCGATCAGCGGATACCTGATCGCCAAGAGCGGCATGTCCGCCGACGTCCTGCAGTTCCTCTGGCGCCGCACTCTGCGCATCTTCCCAGCGTTCCTGGTGGTGCTCGGCGTCGGCGCGTTCGTCATCGGTCCGCTGATCTGGGTCCTCGACGGCCACTCGTTCACCGCGTACTTCTCGCTCGCCCCGACGAGTCCGTGGCACTACATCGCCTCCAACTGGACCCTCCGCGTCGGTTCGTTCGGCATCCAGGACATCTTCCAGCAGACCACCCCATACGGCCGCCTGACCGGCGCCAGCGTGCTCAATGGGTCACTGTGGACCCTCGACTACGAGTGGACCTGTTATCTCATCATCGCCGCGATGTGCGCCTCGGCGGTCCTGCTCAAGGCACGACCGATCGTCGCGGCCGTCACGGCCGTGATCGCCATCGGCCAGATCGTGCAGATCGTCTCGCCGGGCATGATGGGCGACGTCACCCCGATGTTCGGCAGCGTGCTGCTGCTCTGGATGAGCTACCCGTTCATGGTCGGCGCCCTGATCGCCGTGTACTCGCGGTCGATCCCGCTGGACCACCGCCTGGGCGTCGCCAGCGGTCTCGTGCTCGTCCTGACGCTGCTGAACGGCGGCTACGCCGTCTTCGGAGTCCCGGCAGGCGTGTACTTCGTGCTCTGGCTCGGGGCTGTGCTCCCCCGACCCCTCCGCCGCGTCGGACGCACCAACGACTACTCATACGGCGTCTACATCTACGGCTTCCTCGTGCAGCAGACGCTCGCATACTTCGGCCTCTTCAAGCTCGGCTTCTTCCCGTACCTGCTCGGCGCGACGATCGTCACGGCGATCTGCGCCTGGCTCTCCTGGCACGTGGTCGAGAAGCACGCGATGAAGCTGAAGGACTGGGGCCCCGGCCGCGGGATCGCGCACTGGTGGCAGTGGGTGCGCTCACTGCTCCGCCCCCGTCCACGGCACCTGCCGCCGGCGCCGGAGGACCCCAACGAAACAGAACCGGTCACGGTGCCGGTCGCCACGGCTCCGGTCACCACGGTGCCGGTCGCCACAGTGCCGGTCGAGTTCAGCCAGCGGCCCCGAACCGCAGCAGAGGAACCCGCGTCTCGTCCGCAGTGAGCGAGCCGTGCTGGCCGATCATGCCGCGGCCGGTGTCTGCTCTGTCCCGCGAGTCGTAATACGCCACCCGCTTGCGCGCGCCCACCAGCACGTCGCCGATGCGCGGCGCGACCTCCGGATGCACGGACGGGCCGAACCAGCCGGCCTCGATCGCCTCCGCGCGCGTCGCCACCCACGCCCTGTCGCCCTCCGCGGAGCGCCACAGCTCGGCGACCGCCGTGGCGTCGTCGGGGCTGTCCAGGTGCAGGTGCAGGAAGCGCGGCTCCCCCGCGATCAGCCGGACGCCATCGATCAGCTCTGGCGCGGTGTCGAACAGCACGTGGCCGCTCACCGGCACGTCGATGACGCCGTGGTCGGCGGTCAGCAGCATCCCCTGACGGGGGCCGAGGCGGCGTGCGAGCGACGCGACCAGCGCATCCAGTGCTTCGAGGGCGGCCGTCCACTCCGGCGACTCCCAGCCCTTCGCGTGGGCGAGCTGGTCGAGTTCGGCCACGTAGAGGTAGGTGAGCGCTCGGCCGGGGGTGCTGAGCACCTGCTCCGCCGCCGCGAACCGGTCTGCCATGGTGCGGCCTCCGACGAACTCCGCCCCACGCAGCACGGCAGCAGTGAAACCGGACTCGCTGTACTTCGGAAGGCCGATGGCGCGGGTGGCGACCCCCGCATCCCGTGCCTGCTCGAACACGGTGCGCGAGCGCTGCCAGGTGGCGGGGTCGAGGCGGTCGTCCCAGCCGCTCAGCTGGTTGACGATCCTGTCGTTGCCGGTGTCGAGGACGCGGTAGCCGACGAGGCCGTGCTCGCCGGGGGTCGTGCCCGTCGCGAGGGTGGCGAGCGCAGAGGCGGTCGTGGTCGGGAATCCGGCGTCGATCGTCGTCGTCTTGCCGAGGAGAGGGGCGAGCGTCCTGGCGTGGCCGGAACGGGCGCGCAGCGAGGAGGCGCCGAGCCCGTCGACCACCACGACGACCACCTGGTCGAGCGCGGGGAGTCCGAGCTCGTTCGCATCGCCGCTGAGCGCGGACAGGGAACTTGGCAGAACAGCGGCAAGGCTCGCTCGCGTGGTGAACGCGGCCGGTAGCATGGGGGGCATCCGGCCCAGTTTGTCACAGCGTGACGGGCTGACGCCCCTCTCTCCCCTCCCGAGATTGCACGAATGACACCAGCAGACGACCAGGCCGCAGCGGGCACCACCGAACGCATCGAAGACGTCGACGTCACGACCGAGATGCAGGGCTCCTTCCTCGAGTACGCATACTCCGTCATCTACTCCCGAGCGCTGCCAGACGCCCGCGACGGCCTGAAGCCGGTCCAGCGGCGCATCCTGTACCAGATGACCGAGATGGGCCTCCGCCCGGACCGCGGCCACGTCAAGTCGGCCCGTGTCACCGGCGAAGTGATGGGAAAGCTGCACCCGCACGGCGACAGCGCCATCTACGACGCCCTCGTGCGCATGGCCCAAGACTTCACCCTGCGCGTCCCGCTCATCGACGGACACGGCAACTTCGGCTCCCTGGACGACGGGCCCGCCGCCCCCCGCTACACCGAGGCACGCCTCGCCGCCGCGGCGCTCGCCCTCACCGAAGACCTCGACGAAGACGTGGTCGACTTCGTCCCCAACTACGACAACCAGCTGATGCAGCCGGATGTGCTCCCCGCCGCCTTCCCGAACCTCCTGGTCAACGGAGCGAGCGGCATCGCGGTCGGCATGGCCACCAACATGGCCCCGCACAACCTCATCGAGGTGGTCGGCGCCGCGCGCCACCTGCTCGCCCATCCGGAGGCGACCCTCGACGACCTGATGGAGTATGTGCCGGGCCCCGACCTGCCGACGGGCGGCACGATCGTCGGCCTCTCCGGCGTCAGAGATGCGTACGCGACCGGCCGCGGCAGCTTCAAGACCCGCGCCAAGGTCACCGTCGAGTCGATCACCGCACGCAAGAGCGGCCTGGTCGTCACCGAGCTTCCCTACTTGATCGGCCCGGAGAAGGTCATCGAGAAGATCAAAGACGGCGTCAACTCCAAGAAGCTCTCCGGCATCTCCGACGTCACCGACCTGAGCGACCGCCAGCACGGCCTCCGGCTCGTCATCGGCATCAAGACAGGGTTCAGTCCGGAGGCTGTGCTCGAACAGCTCTACCGGCACACGCCACTCGAAGACGGCTTCTCGATCAACAACGTCGCGCTCGTCGAGGGCGGCCCGCAGACCCTCGGACTGCGAGAGCTGCTGTCCGTCTACCTCAGCCACCGCATTCAGGTCGTCACCCGCCGCTCCCAGTACCGCCTCGCCCGGCGTAAGGAACGCCTGCACCTGGTCGAAGGCCTCCTCATCGCCATCCTCGACATCGACGAGGTCATCCAGGTCATCCGCGGCAGCGACGACACCGACCAGGCGCGCACCAGGCTGATGGATGTGTTCGACCTCAGCACCTTGCAGGCCGACTACATCCTGGAACTGCGGCTGCGTCGCCTCACCCGCTTCTCCCGCATCGAACTCGAGACCGAGAAGGCCCAGCTCGAAGCGGAGATCGCCGAGCTCGAGGAGCTGCTCGCCAGCCGCGACCGCATCAACGCGCTCGTCTCGGACGAGATGGAGCAGGTCGCCGCGAAGTTCGGCACCCCGCGCCGCACGCTGCTCACCGAGGCGCGCCCGTCCATCGCGACGGCATCCGCACGCGGCAAGCAGCAGGTCGTGCTCGAAGTCGCCGACGTTCCGTGCCGCGTGCTGCTGTCGACCACCGGGCGCATCCTGCGGGTGGACCAGCAGCCGGGCGACGACGGCGGCCTCGACCGCATCGCCGCCCCGGCGCGCCGGAGCAAGCACGACGCGATCCTGTCCCAGCTCGACACCACCACGCGCACCGAGATCGGCGCTGTCACCAACCGGGGGCGTCTAATCCGGTTCTCCCCCGTCGACCTTCCTGCGGCCCCCGTCAACTCGATCCAGCTCGGCGCCGGCGTGAAGATCGGCGACTATCTGGCGCTCGCGGACCGCAAGGAACGCATCCTGGCCATCGTGTCGCTCGATGCACCGCGGTCGATCGCCCTCGGAACGAAGCAAGGTGTCGTCAAGCGGGTCACCGCAGGCGACTGGGCCAACAAGCCGGAGTTCGAGATCATCGGGCTCAAGGCGGGCGACGAAGTCGTCGGCGCCGTGCAGGGCGACGAGACCGACGAACTGGTGTTCGTCGCCAGCGACAGCCAGCTGCTGCGCTTCGCCGCCTCTGCGGTGCGTCCGCAGGGCAGGTCGGCTGGCGGCATGGCCGGCATCAACCTGGCTCCGGATGCGCGGGTCGTCTTCTTCGGCACGGTCCCCGCCGACGAGAAGGACGAGACCGTCGTCGTCACCATCGCGACCGGAGGCGAGACGCTGCTCGGCGCCGACCCCGGCAGCGGCAAGGTGAGCGAGTTCGCCGAGTTCCCCGCCAAGGGCAGGGCCACCGGCGGCGTGCGGTCCCAGCGATTCCTCAAGGGCGAGACCGAGCTGCAGCTCGCCTGGGTCGGACGCGCTCCGGCCCTCGCGGTCGCCGCGGACGGCGCCGCCCGCTCGCTCCCCGACACCCCGACCCGTCGCGACGCCTCCGGCACCCCCCTCGACATGGTCGTCGCCGCCATCGGCCGCCGCCTCGCCTGACTCCCCACCCCAAGCCATCGAGCCGGGACTTATGCACGCGACACACCGTGTCTGACGTACATAAGTCCCGGCTCGATCGCTTAGGAGTGGGCGTCAGGCGTCGATGCGGGCCCGGGAGAGGTCGTCGGCACCGGCGATGATGAACTCCTTGCGCGGGGCGACGTCGTTGCCCATCAGCAGCTCGAAGACGCGAGAAGCCTGCTCTGCGTCCGGGACGCGCACGCGCCGCAGAGTGCGGTGGTGGCGGTCCATCGTCGTGGTCGCGAGCTGGTCCGCATCCATCTCGCCGAGTCCCTTGTAGCGCTGGATCGGCTCCTGGTAGCGCTTGTTGCGCTTCTTCAGGTCGGCGAGCACGGCCTGCAGCTCCGCCTCCGAGTATGTGTAGATCGTCTCGTTCGGCTTGGATCCCGGGTTCATCACGATCACGCGGTGCAGCGGAGGAACGGCGGCGAACACACGCCCCTCCTCGATCATCGGCCGCATGTAGCGGAAGAACAGCGTCAGCAACAGCGTCCGGATGTGCGCCCCGTCCACGTCCGCGTCGGACATGATGATGACCTTGCCGTACCTGGCCGTAGACAGGTCGAAGCTGCGTCCGGAGCCTGCTCCGATCACCTGGATGATCGCCGCGCACTCCGCGTTGGAGAGCATGTCGGAGACCGACGCCTTCTGCACGTTGAGGATCTTGCCGCGGATCGGCAGCAGTGCCTGGTACTCGCTGTCGCGCGCACGCCGCGCAGTGCCGAGCGCCGAGTCGCCCTCGACGATGAACAGCTCGCTGTTGCCCACATCGCTCGACCGGCAGTCCACCAGCTTCGCGGGCAGGGATGAGGTCTCCAGCGCGTTCTTGCGGCGCTGGGTCTCCTTGTGGGCACGAGCGGAGATCCTGGACTTCATCTCGGCGACGACTTTGTCGAGCAGCAAGGCCGACTGCGCCTTGTCATCGCGCTTCGACGACCCGAAGCGCTCCGCCATCGCCTTCTGCACCACCTGGGCGACGATCGCGCGCACGGCGGGCGTCCCGAGGATCTCCTTGGTCTGACCCTCGAACTGCGGCTCGGGCAGGCGCACGGTGAGCACGGCTGTGAGCCCGGCCATCACGTCGTCTTTGTCGAGCTTGTCGCTGCCGACCTTCAGCCTGCGCGCGTTCTGCTCGACCTGCGCGCGGAGGAACTTGAGCATCCCCTGGTCGAAGCCGGTCTGGTGGCTTCCGCCCTTCGGGGTCGCGATGATGTTGACGAAGCTGTGCATCACGGTGTCGTATCCGGTGCCCCAGCGCAGCGCGATGTCGACCTCGCAGTCGCGGGTCAGCTCGGTCGGGAGCATCGCGCCGCTGTCGGAGAGCACGGGCACCGTCTCGGTGAACGTGCCGTTGCCGGTGAGGCGCCAGGTCTCGGTGATCGGGCTGTCCGGCGCAAGGAAGTCGACGAACTCGGAGATGCCGCCCTGGTATTCGAAGGTGGTCTTCTCCGCCTCGTCGCTGCGCTTGTCGTCGATGCTGATCGCAAGCCCCGGCACGAGGAACGCCGTCTGACGCGCGCGCCCGATCAGGTCGTCTCCCTGGAAGTTCGCGCCCTTGGTGAAGATCTGCCTGTCCGCCCAATACCGGATGCGCGTCCCCGTGACGCCCTTCGCCACCTTGCCGACCACCCGCAGCTCGCTGTTCTTCACGAACGGCGTGAACGGGGCGTCCGGGCTCGGCGGGTTCTTCCCGTCGTCGAAGACGCCGGGCTCTCCGCGGTGGAACGACATGGCCCAGACTTTGCCGTCGCGGTCGACCTCGACGTCGAGCCGCTCGGAGAGCGCGTTGACGACCGAGGCGCCGACGCCGTGCAACCCACCGGATGCGGCGTACGAGCCGGAGCCGAACTTGCCGCCCGCGTGCAGCTTGGTGAAGACGACCTCGACCCCGGACAGCCCGGTCTTCGGCTCGATGTCCACCGGGATGCCGCGCGCCTTGTCGCGCACCTCGACGCTGTCGTCCGCGTGCAGGACGACCTCGATGGACGTGCCGTGACCGGCCAGCGACTCGTCGACGGAGTTGTCGATGATCTCCCAGAGGCAGTGCATCAGACCGCGCGAGTCCGTCGATCCGATGTACATGCCTGGGCGCTTGCGCACCGCCTCCAGGCCTTCGAGGACTGAGAGATGTCTGGCCGAATAGTCTGAGCTCGCCACGAGCGCTCCTTGCGATTCCGATGCGCCGGATGGGTGCCGGCGTCACACGACTTCCAGCCTACGTACTCCCCGGAGCCCCGCCCGCCACCGACACCCGGCTGAGTGTGTGCTACGCGTTCAGCGAAATGGGGGGCGAATCGGGCAGTGTTGCGGCCGGAACGTGGTTCTATAGATGTATCGAGTTCACGGTTGCGATCTGAAAGGAGCATCATATGTCGACGATCACCACGGAGAACGGTGCGGTTGACGAGCTCGCATCGGGGCCGCAACTGACTGCGGCCGACCGTTGCGACAGCTGCGGAGCCCAGGCTTACATCCGCGTCGTCGTGAATAACGGCGAGCTCCTGTTCTGCGCCCACCACGGCAAGAAGCACCAGGAGAAGCTCTCGCAGATCGCGCACAGCTGGCACGACGAGACGGCACGTCTCTTCGAAGAGCAGCGCGCGTAACGCGCCCCCGGCGCTGAAGCGAGTCACCCAGACGATGAGTGAACGGCCGACGGGCGTGCGAAGGCACGCCCTCATCGACCTCGACGCCATCCTGGCCAACGCGGCTGCAGCGTCACCCACCGACCTCACCGCCGACCTCCGCGCCGACGCGTACGGACACGGGCTCATCCCCGTGGCCCGTGCGCTGTCGGATGCGGGGGTCGGCGTTTTCTCGTCTCCCGGCTCGAAGACGCGGCGGCTCTCGCCGACGCCGGGCTCACCGGGGCCTTGGTCGCCGATCCGGATGCACCGAATGCGGGGGCTCCCGCGGGCTCGACCGCGCTCGGACCAGAGCTGTTCGGCCTGACGCGGGGCGCGCATCCACGGGCGGCGATGCGGCTGGTCGGCGAGATCATCGCCGTGAAGCGCGTGCCGGCCGACAGCGGCGTCTCGTACGGCTATACCTACCGCACTCCCCACGACACCACGCTCGCGCTGATCGCGCTCGGCTTCGCCGACGGCATCCCGCGCGTGGTCACCAACAAGGCGCCGGTGCGCATCGGCGACTTCACCGGGCGTGTCACCGGGCGCATCGCCATGGACCAGTTCGTGGTCGACCTCGACGGCCGGGAGGCGCAGCCGGGCGATCCTGCTGTCCTCTTCGGCGACGCGGCGCTCGGCGAGCCGACCGTGCTCGACTGGGCGGACGCCATCGGCATCGCCGCCCCCGTCATCACGTCCCGCCTCGGCCGCCGCATCGAGAGGGTGTACAGCGCATGACGATCGTCGACGCCATCGCGGAGCCGTTGCCGCGCGCGGTCATCGACCTCGCGGCCCTCCGCCACAACGTCTCCCACCTCGCCGCCCTGATCGCGCCGTCGGAGCTGATGCTCGCCGTCAAGGCCGACGCATACGGCCACGGGCTGCTCCCGGTCGCCGAGGCGGGCATCCAGGCGGGCGCAGGGTCGCTCGCCGTGCTGGAGATCCCGGCCGGACTAGTCCTGCGGCGGGCCGGCGTGACGGTTCCACTGCTCGCCTGGTTGCACGGCACGGACACCGATTGGCGCTCCGGCATCGAAGCGGACATCGAACTCGGCATCTCGGCGCGCTGGCAGCTCGACGCAATCGCCGCCGCCGGAGCAGACCGGCCTGCCGTCGTGCACCTCAAGGTCGACACGGGCCTCAGCCGCAACGGAGCCACCCGCGAGGACTGGCCTGCCCTGGTGGATGCTGCAGTCGGGCTCCAGGAGCAGGGTGTCGTCCGCATCCGTGCCGCCTGGTCGCACCTCGCCGACGCGTCGCTCGAGGACGACGAGGCCGCACTCGCCCAGTTCCTGGACGCCGTCCGCATCGCCGAGGAACGCGGGGCCACGTTCGAGATCCTGCACCTGGCGGCCAGTTCGGCCGGCATCCGGATGCCGGAAGCGCGCTTCGACCTCGTCAGGTTCGGGATCGCAGCGTACGGCGTCTCCCCCTTCGACGACAGCACGGGAGCCGATCTCGACCTCGTCCCCACGATGCGGCTCGAAGCTCCGGTCACCCACGTCCACGTCGGGGGCACCACCCACGCGCGCATCGGCATCGGCTACGCAGACGGCGTCCCGACGCTCGGGATCGCGAAAGCGCACGTCTCCCTCGGCGGCTTGCCGTGCCGGGTGCTGTCCGTGGACGCGGACTCGATGCTGATCGACGCCGGGCAGACCCGCGTGGAGGTCGGCGACACCGCCATCCTGTTCGGTCCAGGCGTGAACGGCGAGGTCATCGCCGAGAAGTGGGCGGACTGGGCTGAGACGATCGCCGACGAGATGCTCACGGGTGTCGCGGTCCGCGTCCCCCGCGTCTACGTGGGCTGACGCCGCTCAGCGCGTAACGCCGCAGCTCAGGGCGCGCTGTTCAGAGCACGCAGTTCTTCAGAGCTTCACGCCGAGGCGGTCGGCGATCGCGCGCCGTGCGTTGGCCGCATACCGGTCGACGCTCTCGGTCTGCGCCACCGGGGCGAGCTCGCCGCGCAGGGCCGTCACGAGCATCCGGTCGGCCAGCGACGGGTTCATCGGCAGCACGGGCCCGTGCAGGTGGGTGCCGATGGCCGCGGCCACCACGACGCCCTCCGTGTGCCCGCCGTCGTTGCCGGTGCCGCTGACGATCGTGCCGAACGGTTCAGCACCCTCCAGCGTCGTCGCGGCGGAGTGGTTCTCGAACCCGGCGACCGTTCCCTGCCCGGTGCGCACGACGATCTCGCCGACGTGCCGGGTGGCGCCGAGCTGAGCGCGGGTCGGGAAGACGGCGGCTCCGGCGAGGCGTTCACCGTCCGCGGTGACGAGTTCGGTGCCGAGCAGCTGCCAGCCGCCCGCGATCGCCAGGATCGGGGTGCCTGCGTCACGCCACGCGCGCAGTGTCGGCGCGATGCGCTGCACGTCCTCCAGCACCGCGCGCTGCGACGACAGCGGACCGCTGCCGATGTGGACGATGTCCGCCGCTTCGGGAAGGACGCCGCCGACCTGGTGCCGCACGACCTCCGCCTCGATGCCGCGCCACCGGGCGCGCTCGACCAGGGCGGTCACATTGCCGGCGTCGCCGTTGATGCCGAGCTCGGCCGGGTACAGGTGCAGGATGCGCAGAACGGTCATCGCTCGCCGCCCTCCAAGTCGAGGAAGCCGAGCTGTTTGCGGATCAGCATCATCTGCTCGTAGTTGACGATCATGGTCTTGGTGCCCGTCGCCGGCTTCGGCAGGTCGAGGAACGCGGTCAGCGCCGGCTTCAGCTCCGGCACGACCTGGTCGACCGGGATGCCCGCGTAGGCGAACCGGGTGGCGAACTGCCAGGCCTTGGTGCCGGAGACGACGTCGACGTGCTCGATCGAGGACAGGTCGATGTCGTAGACCCAGGACGGGTCCGGTGTCCCCTCGTCGACCGCCACGAAGACCTGCTCCGGCGGGGCGCTCAGATAGTCGAGGTTGAGCTGCAGGCTCGGCGGATTCTTCATCATGATGATCTCGATGTCCTCCTCGCCCACCCGCAGCGTCTCGCCGCGACCGTAGACCGTGCGCAGCGACGCCATCGCGGCCACGACAGCCTGCGGCTGGAAGCGGTCACCGAGCAGGCGGCGGGCCATCGCGGTCGCACCGGCCGCATCCACGGCGTAGTGGAGGCCTCTGGCCGGGAGCGCGACCTGCACGCTCTCTCCACCGAAGGCGAGCCTGGCGCTTCGCGCATCCAGCTCGCTGACGAACACAGAGGGCACGGGAAGGGTGCCGGCCGGCACACCCGAGACGTCTTTCACGTTGGCGAGCCCGTTGGGGGATGCGTCGATGATCGACGGCGCGACCGCGAACGTCGAGACGTCACGGCTCTCGGCAAGGAGTTCGGCGCCGACGCGGGCGAGACTGTCGTCGTCCGCGTTCACCACCACGAACTCCGACGAGGATGCTCCGATCGAGCGCAGCATCCCGACCACCCTGGTCGGCTCGAAGAACCGGTTGAGCTGGTCGATCTGCACATTCAGCAACAGCGAACCGCGCGGCTTGAGGATGGTCGCCAGGTCGACGCCGTACGCCTCGTCCACCTCGATCACGCCGACATC
The DNA here is from genome assembly GCF_058244615.1 of Leifsonia sp. McL0627. NCBI lineage: Bacteria > Bacillati > Actinomycetota > Actinomycetes > Micrococcales > Microbacteriaceae > Leifsonia > Leifsonia sp. McL0627. The sequence continues at coordinate 875,958 of NZ_JBZCGM010000003.1, read as the reverse complement.
GGCGCGCACACGCCCGTCGAGCGGGACCGTCGCGAGCAACGCGGACGCGATCCCCTGCGGCAGGTTGCCGCCGGACGGGTTGGTGAACACGGTCAGCCCGTGCTCGCGCAGGATGCCCGTGAGCATGTTCGTCGTGGTCGACTTGCCGTTCGATCCGGAGACGAACACCACGCCGAGCGGAAGCTCGGCGACGGCGCGTTCCAGAAACTTCGGCGCGATCGCCAGAGCGACGCGACCCGGCACAGCCGAGCCACCGCCGCGCAGGCGCAGCAGCCAGCGGGCGAGGCGACCGGCGACGACCGCTAGCCTGTAGCGCACTCCCCCGGCCTACTCGAGGTAGTCGCGAAGCGACTGCGACCGGGATGGGTGACGGAGCTTCGCCATCGTCTTCGACTCGATCTGACGGATGCGCTCGCGCGTCACCCCGAACGTGTCGCCGATCTGGTCGAGCGTCTTCGGCATACCGTCGCCGAGGCCGAACCGCATGCGGATCACCCCTGCCTCACGCTCGGAGAGCGAGTCGAGCAGGCTCTCGAGCTGCTTCTGCAGCATCGTGAAGCCCACCGCGTCGGCCGGGACGACCGCCTCGGTGTCCTCGATCAGGTCGCCGAACTCGCTGTCGCCGTCCTCGCCGAGCGGGGTGTGCAGGGAGATCGGCTCACGGCCGTACTTCTGCACCTCGATGACCTTCTCCGGGGTCATGTCGAGCTCGCGGCTCAGCTCTTCCGGCGTGGGCTCGCGGCCCAGGTCCTGAAGCATCTGGCGCTGCACGCGGGCGAGCTTGTTGATGACCTCGACCATGTGCACCGGGATGCGGATGGTGCGGGCCTGGTCGGCCATGGCGCGGGTGATCGCCTGACGGATCCACCAGGTCGCGTACGTCGAGAACTTGAAGCCCTTGGTGTAGTCGAACTTCTCGACCGCACGGATGAGGCCCAGGTTGCCTTCCTGGATCAGGTCGAGGAACTGCATTCCGCGACCGGTGTAGCGCTTGGCCAGCGAGACGACGAGGCGGAGGTTCGCGCCGAGCAGGTGGCTCTTGGCACGCTGACCGTCGCGGGCGACCCAGCGCAGCTCGCGCTCGAGCTCCTTGGTCATGTTCGGCGTGTTCGCCAGCTTGTCCTCGGCGAACAGGCCGGCCTCGATGCGCATCGCGAGCTCGACCTCCTCCGCCGCGTTCAGCAGGGCGACCTTACCGATCTGCTTCAGGTAGTCCTTGACAGGGTCGGCCGTCGCTCCGGTGATCGTGCTGGAGTAGACCGGGATGTCGTCGTCCTCGTCGACGGCACGCAGAACGAGCGCGCCCGTCGGGAGGGGCTCGTCGGCGGTCGCCGGCTTGGCGTCGTCGTCGTCCGACTTCTCGTCGGCGTCGTCGCCGTCCGCCGCGGCGTCGACCTCGACGTCTGCCGCCTCGTCGATCTCGACGGCCTCGTCGTCGCCGATCTCGTCGTCGTCACCCTTGGCTTTGGTGGCCTTCTTGGCGCCGGCCTTGGCAGGCGCCTTCTTGGCGGGAGCCTTCGCTGCCGCCTTCTTCGCTGCGGGAGCGGCCTTCGCCGCCGTCTTCTTCGCGGTCGTCGCGGTGGCCTCGACCTCTGTCACCTCTGCTTCGGTGACATCGGCCACGGGGGCCTTCGTTGCTGCACGGGTTGCCATGTGAACACCTTTCATACCAAGCGGAGGGGCCGAGATTCCAAAGCGCCTTGGCCTGGCTCAGGTTGCGTGCGGACATTACTAAGACCCATGTCAAGTCCTGGGTCTGTGCGCCGAGCATTTCGCAATGCTTCGAGCCCCTGGATATGAACGGGTCCGATCAACAATTATTGCACGTTTCATGGGCGTTCCCGACCATCCGTTCGCCATCCCCCGGCTGTCGGTCAGCTCGCCGCCCCTCGTCCGCGTCTCTTCCACGCGTCGGAGAGTAGAACCCACAACGGGGCCACTTCTATTCCCTCGTCCTCCGACAGCAGGCGGCGGGTGCGGCGCCTCGCCCGCAGGAGGAAACCCACCCCGATGCCGACGATCACGTACTGGATGGCGAACGCCCAGCGGAACGAGTCGAAGGCGTAGAGATCAGACGCTCCCCCTGCGGCGACACGCGCATTGTTCTGCAGGTCGAGCGCGACGCCGATCAGGAACATCATCACGAAACTGGCGAGGAAACCGCCGACATTGACGATGCCGTTCGCGGATCCGAGGCTGTGCAGGGGGTTGGAGGTGCGGGCGAAGTCGAACCCGATCAGGGAGCCCGGCCCTCCGATCCCGATCGCGATCAGCAGCACGATGAGCAGCCAGAGCGGCGGCGTGCCCGGCCAGAGCAGCACCACGGCCCAGACGATGCCCATCATCGCCACGATCCCGAGCACCAGGTTGCTGCGGCGCAGCGGGTATCGCGCGGTGAGCACGCCGAGGATCGGCCCGGAGATGAGTCCGGCCACGACGGCGACGATCAACAGACCGGCCGCCTCCGCCGGGTCGATCCCGAGCGCGAAGACCATGAACGGAAGCCCCCACATCAGCGTGAACACGGTCCCGGACGACTGCGTGACGAAGTGCGACCAGAAGCCGAGCTGGGTGCCAGGACGGCTGAGGCTCACCCTGAGCTGCCTGAGCGATTCCGTCCAAGTGGCGGGACGTGGTCCTTCCGTCGACCCGACCGGCCGGTCCGAGATCACGGCCACGATGCCGACCAGCGCGACGACGGACAGCGACGCTGCACTCAGGAAGGCGGTCGTCCATCCAGCCTGGTGCAGGATGATCGCGAACGGGATCGCCGACAGCACCTGACCCAGCTGCCCGATGTTGCCGATCCACTGCGAGAGCTGCGGCACGATCCGCCCGCGGAACCACGAGTTGGTCAACCGCATCAAAGAGGTGAACACCGTCGCGTCCCCGGCACCGACCAGGATGCGGCCGACGATCGCCACCCCGATGCTCGGCGCGAAGGCCACGGTCACCTGCCCGGCGATCATCAGCGCCGTCCCCACCGCCATCAGCCACCGCGAGCCGACTCTGTCGATCAGCACGCCGACCGGGATCTGCATAGCCGCGTAGACGATGAGCTGCACGACGGCGAGCGTCGACAGCACGGAGGCCGTGCTGTGGAAACGATCCGATGCTGCGACGCCTGCGACCCCGATGCTGGTGCGCTGCATCACGGCGACGAGGTACGCGAAGACGCCGACTCCGAAGATGAGCCAGGATCGACGCGAATTCACCTCACCAGCGTATTACCGCGCGAGCGACTCAGGATGCGGTCGGGCCGTTCTCCTCGTCACCGTGACGACGGAAGGCGAGGAAGTTCTCCAGCTCGGCTGCGATCTCGTCGGCGCTCGGAAGCTCGCCGTCCCTGTCTGTGAGAGGGGACCGGAGCTGGTTGTCCTCCATATAGCTGTCGTGTCGCTCCTCGAGCGTTCCGACCAGCTTGCCGAGTTCGGCGTTGGAGTCGACTTGCTCGTCGATGTTCGCGACGAACTCCCTGTCCTCCTCGCGGAGTCGGTCTGTCGGGAAGATGAGACCGGTCGCCGCGCTGATGCTGTCGAGGGCCGCGATGGCGGCCGCCGGGTATTCGGTGTCGGCGAGGTAGTGCGGGACGAGCAGGATGAAGCCGGCGATCGGGTACGACAGCTGCTGCAGCCGGAACTCCAGCAGATGGAGTGCGTTCGCGGGCACCTGGGTGTGCGGCTTCCAGATCGACATCGAATCGATGAGCTCGGTGCGGTTGCCACTCACAGTGACGCCGATCGGCCGCGTGTGCGGAACGGGCATCGGAATCGAGTGCACCCAGGTGACCGCTTTGACCTTGAGCTTGTCGATGAGACCGAGGACGGCCTGGGTGAACCCTTCCCACTGGAAGTCCGGCTCGAATCCGGTGAGCAGGAGGAACGGCTGGCGGAGCTCGTCGTACGCGAGGTAGAGCTTGAGCGTGGCCGGCTGGTAGTCGGTGAGGTGGTCCTGATCGAAGTAGATGATCGGGCGGCGCGCACGGTAGTCGAGCAGGATGTCCGCGTCGAATGTGGCGACGACCTCGTTGTCGAGCGTGCCGAGCAGGTAGGTGCCGAGCTGGGTGACGCCGGAGCCCGCGTCGGCGAAGCCGGTCAGGCCGGCGACCAGGTTGAGCCCCTCGGGCACCTCGGTGAGGGCCGCGTTGAGGTCGTACAGGTCACCCGGATCGCGCATATTTCAACTCTAGGCCGACGCCAACAGCCCGACGCTGCGAACCGGCTCCGAAGTCGCACGCCCACAGCGAACACGGCGGGAGGCTAGATTCGAAGCATGACCGTGCCCTCTCTCTCGCTCTCGTCCTCCCCCGTCGTCTCGCCGTCCGGCGATGTGCTGCTGATCGGCGCGCGCGCATCCGGTGGCTCGGTCGTCATCGCCGCCGACGCCGCCGTGGAGGCCGTTGTCGCCGCTGCAGGGGACCTCGCGGCCCAGTTGCAGGCCGTGGGCTTCGGCGGAGGAAAGGACGAGCTCGTCCGCCTCCCCGGTGCTGCGGACGGACCATCGCTCGCCGTGATCGGACTTCCGGAGCCGGTGGATGCGGACGCCGTGCGGTTCGCAGCCGGCAGCGGCATCCGTCAGCTCGCGGGCACCGGGGCCGTCACCGTGGCGCTGCCGACGGACAACGACGAGAAGCTGGGCGCCGCGCTCGAAGGAGCAGCGCTCGGCTCGTACGCGTTCACGACATACCGCGAGGCATCGAAGCCGTCGGTGAAGACGCCCGTCGCAACGATCGAGGTCGTCGGCTCGCCGTCGGACGCCAGCGCAGCCGACCGGCTGGTCGCCCGCGCAACCGCAACGGCGGAGGCGGTCGCGCTGGTCAAGGACCTCGTGAACACGCCGCCGCTCGACCTCTACCCCGCCACGCTCGCCGACGCCGCGGAGGCCGCGGCGTCCGGCCTGCCCGTCGAGGTGAAGGTCTGGGACAAGAAGCAGCTCGAAGCGGACGGCTTCGGCGGCATCCTCGGCGTCGGGCAGGGCTCGACGCGGCCGCCGCGACTGGTGAAGGTGACGTACTCCCCGCTGGAGCCGCGAAGCACATCGCGCTCGTCGGCAAGGGGATCACGTTCGACACCGGCGGGCTCTCCCTCAAGCCGCCGACCGGGATGGTCGGGATGAAGTACGACATGACCGGCGCCGCCACCGTGCTCGCCGTCGCCGTCGCGGCGGCCAGGCTCGCGCTCCCGGTGAAGGTCACTGCATGGCTGTGCATCGCCGAGAACATGCCGTCCGGCTCCGCGATCCGTCCGAACGACGTCCTGCGCATCCGGGGCGGCCGAACGGTCGAGGTGCTGAACACCGACGCCGAGGGTCGCCTGGTGATGGCCGACGGCCTGGTCGCGGCGAGCGAGGAGCGCCCGGACGCGATCATCGACGTCGCCACCCTCACCGGGGCCGCGATGGTCGCCCTCGGCACGCGCTACGCGGCCGTGATGGGTGACGGCGCGCTCGTCGACGAGGTCGTCGACGCCGCCGGGGCGACCGGCGAACTGCTCTGGCCGATGCCGCTGCCCGGTGAGCTGCGCGCCACGATCAACTCCGACGTGGCCGACATCGCCAACGCGAACCCCGGCAACACCGCAGGCGGGATGCTCCTCGCAGCCGTCTTCCTGCAGGAGTTCGTCGGACGCACAGGAGATGCAGAGGATTCGCCGCGCATCCCGTGGGCCCACCTCGACATCGCCGGACCGGCCAAGGGCCCGGCCTCTCCGTACGGTTTCACCGGCAAGGGACCGACCGCCGTCACCGTCAGAGCCCTCCTCCGGTTGGCCGAGGACTTTTCCCGGAAGTAGTAGGGTCGTATGGGCAAGAAAAATTCTTGCCGCAATCAAACGCCTGCCCTCGAGTGACCCCTCGGGGCAGGGTCGTGTCACGAAACTTGATGCGCGAGGGAGTAGCTGGGTGTCTGAGCAGAACTTTGACATTGTGGTACTCGGCGGTGGGAGTGGAGGATACGCAGCAGCGCTGCGTGCGTCCGAGCTCGGTTTCACCGTTGGGATGATCGAGAAAGACAAGGTCGGAGGCACCTGCCTGCACCGAGGATGCATCCCCACCAAGGCGCTGCTGCACGCCGCCGAGGTGGCCGACTACTCGCGGGAGTCGTCGAAGTACGGCATCGTCACCGAGTTCCAGGGCATCGACATCAACGGTGTGACGGAATACCGCCAGGGAATCGTCGCCAAGAAGTACAAGGGCCTGCAGGGCCTGGTCAAGGCGCGCAAGATCACGGTCATCGAGGGCGAGGGGCGTCTGGTCTCCCCCACCACGGTGCAGGTCGGCGAAGACACCATCGTCGGAAAGCACGTCGTGCTGGCCACCGGCTCGTACTCCCGCTCGCTCCCCGGTCTGGAGATCGGCGGCCGCGTCATCACCAGCGAGCAGGCTCTCGAGCTGGACTTCGTGCCCAAGAAGGTCGCCGTGCTCGGCGGCGGCGTCATCGGCGTCGAGTTCGCGAGCGTCTGGAAGTCCTTCGGCGCAGACGTCACCATCATCGAGGCCCTCCCGCACCTCGTCCCCAACGAGGACGAGTCCATCAGCAAGTCGCTGGAGCGCGCGTTCCGCCGTCGCGGCATCGACTACCGTCTCGGGATCCGGTTCGCCGGTGTCACCCAGAACGAGGACGGCGTCGTCGTCACCCTCGAAAACGGCGACACTGTGGACGCCGAGCTGCTGCTCGTCGCCGTCGGCCGTGGCCCGTCGACCGCCAACCTCGGCTACGAAGAGGCGGGCATCACCATGGACCGCGGCTTCGTCATCACCGACGAGCGCCTGCACACGAGCGTTCCCGGCGTCTACGCGGTCGGCGACATCGTTCCCGGCCTGCAGCTCGCGCACCGCGGTTTCCAGCAGGGCATCTTCGTCGCGGAGGAGATCGCGGGCCTGAACCCGATCGTCGTCCCCGACGTCAACATCCCGAAGGTCACGTACTGCGACCCCGAGGTCGCCTCGGTGGGCCTCAGCGAGGCGAAGGCCGTGGAGCAGTACGGCGCCGACAAGGTGTCGAGCTACGACTACAGCCTGGCCGGCAACGGCAAGAGCGAGATCATCGGCACCAACGGTTCCGTCAAGGTCGTCCGCGTCGTCGACGGCCCCGTCGTCGGCGTCCACATGATCGGCGCCCGCGTCGGTGAGCTCATCGGCGAGGCACAGCTCGCGGTGAACTGGGAAGCATACCCGGAAGACATCGCCCCGCTCATCCACGCGCACCCCACGCAGAACGAGGCGCTGGGCGAGGCGTTCCTGTACCTCGCAGGCAAACCGCTGCACACCCTTTAGTCCGCCGCCGGTCGGCGCGACTGCAATAAACTACTGAACGAATTGGTTTGAAGGAGACAAGCTCATGAGCGAATCCGTCAGCCTCCCGGCACTCGGCGAGAGTGTCACGGAAGGCACGGTCACCCGCTGGCTGAAGAACGTTGGCGACCGTGTCGAGGTGGACGAGCCCCTGCTCGAAGTCTCGACCGACAAGGTCGACACCGAGATCCCCTCCCCCATCGCGGGCGTCATCGAGGCGATCCTGGTGCAGGAGGACGAGACCGTCGAGGTGGGTACCGCGCTCGTGACGATCGGCGACGGCTCCGGCGGCGGCGAGGCTCCGGCCGCGCCGGCTGCTGAGGCCGCACCGGCTGCTGAAGCTGCGCCTGCTGAGGCTGCACCCGCGGCTGAGGCTGCGCCCGCGGCTGAGGCTGCGCCCGCTCCCGCCGCTGAGGCCGCACCGGCACCTGCCGCTGAGGCCGCACCGGCACCTGCTGCTGAGGCCGCACCGGCACCTGCTGCCGAGGCTGCCCCGGCTCCGGTCGCTGCTGCCGCTCCGGCTCCCGCCGCTGAGGCTGCCCCGGCTCCGGTCGCTGCTGCCGCTCCGGCTCCCGCCGCTGAGGCTGCCCCGGCTCCGGTCGCAGCTGCCGCTCCGGCACCTGCGGCTCCTGCCGCCGCTGCTGCTCCGGCTCCCGCCGCTGCTGCTCCGGCCGCATCGGGTGGCGCTCACGCCGGCAACGCCGGCTACGTGACCCCGATCGTCCGCAAGCTGGCGAACGAGCAGGGCATCGACCTGTCGACCGTGACCGGCACCGGTGTCGGCGGACGCATCCGCAAGGAGGACATTCTCTCCGCTGCTGCTGCTCCGGCCGCCGCCGCCCCGTCCGCTGCTGCCGCCGCACCCGCTCCGGAGGTGTCGCCGCTGCGTGGCACCACCCAGCCCATGTCGCGTCTGCGCAAGGTCGTCGCCGAGCGCGCCGTCATCTCGATGCAGTCGTCGGCTCAGCTGACCACCGTCGTCGAGGTCGACGTGACCAAGGTCGCCGCGTTCCGCGACAAGGTCAAGGGCGAGTTCCAGACCAAGACCGGCGTGAAGCTCTCCTTCCTCCCGTTCTTTGCTCTGGCCGCTGCCGAGGCGCTGAAGTCGTACCCCGTCATCAACGCCACCATCGACGGCGACTCGATCGTCTACCCGGACCACGAGAACATGTCGATCGCCGTCGACACCGAGCGCGGCCTGCTCACCCCTGTGGTGCGCAACGCTTCCAAGCTCGACCTCGCCGGTCTCGCGACGGAGATCGCGGACCTCGCCGAGCGCACCCGTGAGAACCGTCTGAAGCCGGACGAGCTCGCTGGCGGCACGTTCACGCTGACCAACACGGGTTCGCGCGGCGCGCTGTTCGACACCCCCGTCGTGTTCCTCCCGCAGGTTGCGATCCTCGGAACCGGCATCGTCTCGAAGAAGCCCGTCGTCATCTCGGCCGACGGAACCGACTCGATCGCGATCCGCTCCACGGTGTACCTGGCTCTGTCGTACGACCACAGGATCGTCGACGGCGCCGACGCTGCCCGCTTCCTCGTCGCGGTGAAGAACCGTCTCGAGGGCGGCAACTTCGAGGCGAACCTCGGCATCTAGTCACTCGGCATCTAGTCACGGGAACACCTCCCGCAGACGCCACCCGGCCTCGCTCCTGACCATCAGGAGCGAGGCCGGTCGCTTTTCCGGGTGCGCGCACGGTCGGGAGCCACCGACACGAGCGCCGCCTCGCCCCAGCGCTGCACGAGCTCGACAGCGGCTCCGGCAAAGTCGTACTCATCGGCGGACGCGTCGCCGCCGACCGCGGCCCGATCGGAGTCCGCGAGCGGCGAACCCTCCTGCACGATGTCGTCCAGGCACGACGCCTCCCGTACTCGCGCGGCGAAGCACGCGTGCCGCGCCAGCAGCAGCGCCGTCGCGGCGGCCACCGGCTCTTCGGGCACAGCGGAAGCGGGTCGCTGGCCGAGACCTGCGGACGGGGATGCGGACGCGGGAGGCGGGGACGACGAGGTGGCCGGACCGCCGGACGCCGCGCTGCCGTTGCCGCCTTTCGCGCTACTGGCGCTTGCGCTGTCGGCTCCCCCGCCACCGGCTCCCACGCCACCAGTTCCCGCGCCGCCGATTCCCCCGGCGTCGGCAGCCCCCGGAATCAGCAGCAGCGACGCGCCGACAGCCACGACGGGCGCGACCGCGATCACCACGAGTTTCTTCCGCACGGCGAGCCAGGCGCGGGCACGTCCGGCGATGTGGGCGACCGGGTTGCCGTCGAGCAGAACGTTCGCGATCGCCGCAGGCGATGAGACCGCAGCGCCCGGTGAGCGAGCGAGCACCTCGGCAGGCCGGGATGATGAAGCAGCGGCGGCTCGCGGCGCGAAGTCTCCGCGCGCGCCTTCGCCACCCGCGCGCCGAGCGGCACCCAGCAACCCCACGGCGAGCAACTCCGCCTGGGTTCGGCGGGAGGTCGCGCGAGCGCCCGATTCGCCAGCGTGGCCCTGCTGCGCCTCGATCGGAGTCACACCGATTCGCAGACCGTCCGCACCCGCACCTTCCGGAACAGCACGAAGCTCGAGCGACTCGTCCGCCAACCGGATCATCCCCGGCTCGACCACCGCGAGAACTCGCTCGATCACCCGCTCCCACACTCCGATCCCCGCGCCCAGTGCTGTCGCACCTGATCCGAGCACCGCCTCCACCGCATTAACCAGCCGCCAACCGCCTGGCGCGGGGACGACAGCGCAGAGCTGAGCCGCGACAGCAATAAACGCCCGAGAATCGGCATCACCCGCTCTGCCACCAGCACCGCCACCCGCACCCGCGGCGACGTCGTCTCCGATCGCCGTCGCACCGTGTAGCCCGTCGATGGCCGGGCACCCGTCCCTCCGGAACGCGACCCCGCCTGCCGTGAGCCCGCCCGTGGCCCACCCGGCCTCGTGGAGCGCTCCGAGGCCGGAGGCGACGCCGACCAGGATCGTGGCGGCTTCGTCGGTTCTGACCAGGCGCCGCCGCGCGAGCAGGTCTGCCAGCGTGCCACCGGTGGCATGCTCCAGGAGCAGGAACTCGGCGTGGCCGCCTCGTAAACCGGCGCCGAGTCCCTCTCCGACACCACTCACCACTCCGACCACGTGCTCGGATCGCGCCGTTCGACGCGCCGACTCCTCCCGCGCCGTCGCGGCCGCCGAGTCCACGCCTGTACGCACACACACGACCACAGGACGGGCACTCCGGCACCAGGACCAATTGCCGCAGCTCCCCCGCATCCATCGACAGCGTCTCGATCACCCGCCAGCCGCGTTCCCGCGCCCGGCTCGCGACAAGACGCTCCAGGTCCGGTGGTCGGCTGAGCAGAGAAGCGTGGGGCGGGTGCGCGGAGATCTGTCTGTGCGGCATGCGTCCAGTCCAGTGCACCCGTCGCGCACACGGGGTGAACATCCGGAATCGGTGGACAACGCGCCAACGCCGCGAGTTGTGCAGGGGCGCGGTCCACGTAGACTGTCTGCGTGGTCGACTACGTCGTCACGGGGCTAAGCGCCAACTCCGTGCCGTATATCGAGGCCCTTCAACACCAGCGTGCCATGCACGCCGATGTCGTCGCAGGCCGGGCGCCCGATACCGTCATTCTCCTCGAGCATCCCTCGGTGTACACCGCAGGGAAACGCACAGAGCCCGACGAAAGGCCGACAGACGGAACCCCCGTCATCGACGTCGACCGCGGCGGGAAGATCACCTGGCACGGGCCGGGGCAGCTCGTGGGATACCCGATCCTCCACCTTCCGGAACCCATCGACGTCGTCGGCTATGTGCGGAGACTCGAGAGCATCCTGATCGACGTGCTCGCCGAGCTCGGCGTGACAGGCGAGCGGGTCGACGGCCGCTCCGGCGTCTGGATCCGCGGGGTCCAGCCCGACGGAACGCCACGCGACGAGAAGATCGCCGCCATCGGCATCCGCGTCGCCGAGGGCGTGACCATGCACGGGTTCGCGCTCAACTGCTCCAATGGCTTCGAGGCGTACGACGCCATCGTGGCCTGCGGCATCCGGGATGCGGGGATCACCTCGATCAGCCGCGTCCTCGGCCGCACCGTCACCCCGGAGGACGTCGTCCCCCTCATCCGCGCCCGCTTCGAGAAAGAACTGGAGTCCGTCGCGTGAGCGCAGCACCAGAGGGGCGCAAAATGCTGCGCCTGGAGATCCGCAACGCCGAGACCCCCATCGAGCGCAAGCCGGAGTGGATCAAGACCAAGGCGAAGATGGGGCCTGAATTCCGTCAGCTGCAGAGCCTCGTCAAGAGCGAGGACCTGCACACGGTGTGCCAGGAGGCCGGCTGCCCCAACATCTACGAGTGCTGGGAGGACAGGGAGGCGACGTTCCTCATCGGCGGCGCCCAGTGCACCCGCCGCTGCGACTTCTGCCAGATCGACACCGGCAAGCCCGCCGACTACGACACCGACGAGCCGCGTCGCGTCGCCGAGTCGGTGTCCAGGATGGACCTGCGGTACGCGACGGTGACGGGGGTCGCCCGCGACGACCTCGCCGATGAGGGCTCCTGGCTGTACGCGGAGACGATCCGCGAGATCCACCGGCAGAGCCCTGGCACCGGGGTCGAGATCCTGGTCCCCGATTTCTCCGGAAACCCCGAGTATCTCGGCGAGGTGTTCTCCGCGCGCCCGGAGGTGTTCGCACACAACGTCGAGACGGTGCCGCGCATCTTCAAGCGCATCCGCCCAGCGTTCCGCTACGAGCGCTCATTGGATGTGATCACGCAGGGCCGCGATGCTGGTCTCATCACCAAGTCCAACCTCATCCTGGGGATGGGCGAGGAACGCGCAGAGGTCAGCCAGGCCCTGCAGGACCTGCACGACGCGGGGACGGACATCATCACGATCACCCAGTACCTGCGGCCGAGCCCCCCGGCATCTGCCGGTCGCCCGGTGGGTGCATCCGGACGAGTTCGTGGAGCTGAAAGAGGAGGCGGAAGCCATCGGCTTCCTCGGCGTGCTCGCCGGACCGCTGGTTCGTTCGTCGTATCGAGCCGGCCGGTTGTGGGCGCAGTCGATGCAGGCGAAGGGCCGCGATGTGCCCGCCGAACTGCGTCACCTGGCGGACGCATCGCTCGGCTTCGCCCAGGCCGTCTCCTGACCGCGAACAACGTCGCTGCACAGGCGTTCGAGCCGGTATCCTTGTGACTATGGCACGCAAGGACAAGTCCACCAAGGAGCCCGGTCGGCTCAAGCAGATGTGGCAGGTCTTCCAGATGACCCGCCGCTACGACAAGCGGGCGGTGTTGTACATCGTGGGCGGCATCGTGGCGCCGATCATCGTCGGTGTGCTGCTCGCGATCTTCCTGTCGGACGGCAACGGCTTCACGATGGGCATGTGGATCCTGGCCGGCGTGCTCGCCGGTGTGCTGATCGGCCTGATCATCCTCGGTCGTCGCGCGGAGCGTGCCGCGTACTCGCAGATCGAGGGCCAGCCCGGCGCGGTCGGCGCTGTGCTGCGCAGCTCGCTGAAGCGCAGCTGGCGCGGCTCGGAGATGCCGGTCGCCGTCAACGGCAAGACCCAGGATGCGATCTACCGCGCCACCGGTCGCGGCGGCGTCGTCCTCATCAGCGAGGGTCCGAAGACCCGCACCCAGCGGATGATCGACGAGGAACGCCGCAAGGTCACCCGCGTGCTGCCGAACGTCCCCGTGACCACGATCAGCGTCGGACCGGACAGCGACTCCATCCCGCTGCACAAGATCCCGCGCGTGCTCGCCAAGATCAAGCCGACGCTCACCAAGGCCGAGGTCATGGCGATCAGCAACCGTCTGCAGTCGCTGGAGAGCGCCATGCCGATCCCGAAGGGCATCGACCCGATGAAGGCGCGCGCGCAGCGCGCACGCTAGAACGTGCAGCCCGCCTCGCGGGCAATGTCAGTGCGGTCCCGCTTCGACGGGGCCGCACTTTCGTTTCTGCGACTGGGCTAGATGAGAGTGCGCCCGATCGAGTGGTCCCGAATTGCCGTGGGCGCAGGTGTGCGCACGGCAATTCGGGACCACTCGATTCCGGAGGGACGCCGACGGCAACGGCGGCGGCCCGTCAGGCGCGGATGAGGACGGTGCCGGCGATCTTGTCGTGGAAGCCGCGCTGGTCCGAGTCCCAGACGAGCGCCGGGATGACGATGGCGAGCAGCAGCGAGCGCACAATCGGGCGCCACAGGCCGACCCAGCCTCCGCGGATCGCAACGACGCGCATCCCGAACACGCGGTGGCCGATGCCGCCGCCGATGGTCGGGATGAAGACAATCTGCATGAGCACGAAGATGCCAGTGGTGGCCCAGCCGTTCGCGATGCTGTCGACGCGGAAGAACGCGAACGAGATCAGGTAGGCGATTCCCCAGTCGACCACGATCGCCCCGATTCGCCGCCCTGCGCGACCGACTGAGCCGCGGCCGGTCTCCGGAAGTCCCAGTCGTTCACCGGGATAACGGCTCGGTGCGATGTTGCCGGAGCTGGGCGTTGGCGGGTTCTGTGGCACCAGACGAGTTTACCGGCCACGGGTATGCGTAACACGCCGGAAACATTTGCGTCACCCCGGGGAAACTCCTTCCCCGTACGTTGGGTCTTGGGCTGCAGGTGCAGTCCACCACCTCAATCCATTTTTGGGAGTCCTCCGCATGTTCCGTGATTCTTCCGAGGTGCTCAAGTTCATCAAGGACACCGACGTCAAGTTCCTTGATATCCGCTTCACCGATCTGCCCGGTGTGCAGCAGCACTTCAACATTCCCGCATCGACCGTCGACGAGGAGTTCTTCTCCGTCGGCCAGCTCTTCGACGGCTCGTCCATCCGCGGCTTCGCGTCCATCCACGAATCGGACATGCAGCTCATCCCCGACGTCGCAACGGCGTACGTCGACCCGTTCCGTGCCGAGCGGACGCTCATCATGGTCTTCGACATCTACAACCCGCGCAACGGCGAGATCTACTCGAAGGACCCGCGTCAGGTCGCTAAGAAGGCCGAGAAGTACCTCGCCTCCACCGGCATCGCCGACACCGCGTTCTTCGCGCCGGAGGCCGAGTTCTACATCTTCGACGACGTCCGCTACGAGGTGAACCAGCACTCCAGCTTCTACTCGGTGGACTCCGAGGAGGGCGCCTGGAACTCCGGCCGTGTCGAGGAGGGCGGAAACCTCGCCAACAAGACGCCGTACAAGGGCGGATACTTCCCGGTCAGCCCGGTCGACAAGCAGGCCGACCTGCGCGACGACATCTCGCTGAAGCTGATCGACGCAGGCCTCATCCTGGAGCGCGCGCACCACGAGGTGGGCACCGGCGGCCAGGCCGAGATCAACTACCGCTTCGACACGATGGTCCACGCGGCGGACGACATCCTCAAGTTCAAGTACATCGTGAAGAACACGGCCGAGCTCTGGGGCAAGGTCGCGACCTTCATGCCGAAGCCGCTGTTCGGCGACAACGGCTCCGGGATGCACACCCACCAGTCGCTGTGGAACGACGGCAAGCCGCTGTTCTACGACGAGGCGGGCTACGGCGGCCTCTCCGACCTCGCCCGCTGGTACATCGGCGGCCTGCTCAAGCACGCCCCCGCCGTCCTGGCGTTCACGAACCCGACGGTGAACTCGTTCCACCGCCTGGTCCCCGGCTTCGAGGCCCCGGTCAACCTGGTCTACTCGGCCGGAAACCGCTCGGCATCCATCCGCATCCCGATCACGGGCACGAACCCGAAGGCGAAGCGCATCGAGTTCCGCGCGCCGGATGCGTCCGGTAACCCGTACCTCGCGTTCGCGGCTCAGCTGATGGCCGGCCTCGACGGCATCAAGAACCGCATCGAGCCGCACGAGCCGGTCGACAAGGACCTCTACGAGCTCCCGCCGGAGGAGGCCAAGAACATCCCCCAGGTTCCCGGCACCCTCGCCGAGGTCCTGGATGCGCTCGAGGCCGACCACGAGTTCCTGCTCGCAGGCGGCGTGTTCACCCCGGAGCTCATCGAGACCTGGATCGACTACAAGCGCGAGAAGGAGATCAAGCCCCTCGCGCAGCGTCCGCACCCGTTCGAGTACGAGCTGTACTTCGGCGTCTGACGCTCTGACGTTGCGGGAGGCCGCATCCCTTCGGGGGTGCGGCCTTCCGGCGTTTCGGCGGGACTCACGCCGACGGCGCCGGCCGCTCCTGCACGCCGTAGAAGCTGCGCTCGAAGACTGCGCGGGCGCGGCGCGTGACGGCCAGGTAGTCCTCTTCGAGGCGGCTGGCGGAGCCGGGCGGGTATTCCATCAGGCGGGCGACGCCGTCGAGGGCGCCGCGGTCGGACGGGAGGACGTCGGCCGTCTTGTTGGTCCAGAGGGTCATCGCCGAGCGGGCACGGGAGGCGAACACCCAGGCGTCCCGGAGCTTGGCGGCGTCTTCGGCCGTGACGTAGCCCGTCTCCGCGGCGACGCGGAGCGCATCCAGGGTGGACGTGGTCTGCAGGTCGGGGATCTCCGCAGCGTGCTGCAACTGGATGAGCTGAACGAACCATTCCACGTCGCTCAGCGAGCCGCGGCCGAGCTTCAGATGGCGGGCGGGGTCCGCCCCCTGCGGGAGACGTTCGCCCTCGACCCGGGCCTTGATGCGCTTCACCTCGCGCACCGCCTGCTCGGCGATCGCGGACGGGTAGCGCACCTCGTCGGCGACGCGTTCGAAATCGTCGAGGAGGGCTGCGTCTCCCGCGACACCGCGCGCGCGCAGCAGCGCCTGCGCCTCCCAGGTGAGCGACCAGCGCTGATAGTAGGCGCGGTAGGAGTCGAGCGAACGGACCGGGGTGCCGTTCTTGCCTTCCGGCCGCAGGCCGATGTCCAGGTCGAGCGGAAGGACGTTGTCCTCGGTGAGCCTGCCGAGCTCGGAGACCACCTGGAGGGCGGCGCGGTGGGCGGACTCCTGGTCGTCGCCGAGCGGGCGGAACACGTACATCACGTCGGCGTCGGAGCCGAAACCGAGCTCGCGGCCGCCGAAGCGGCCCATCCCGATCACCGCGAACTCGAACAGGTCCCTGTCGGCCCTGCTCTCCCTGATCGCCTCCAGCACACCCGCGATCACATTCTCGGTGACGTCGGTGAGACCCTGCGCCAGCTCCTCGATCGAGCTGAATCCGAGGATGCCCGAGAACGCGAGCCGCAGCACCTCACGGCGGCGGGCAGCTCGCAACGCCGACGCAGCGGACTCCGCGGACGAGTGCCTGCCGAGGATCGCCCTGGTCTCCTCGCGCAGCAGCGCGGCCGACCGGGGACGCAGGTCGTCCTCCGATTCCAGCCAGGCGACCGACTCCGGGATGCGCCCGAGCAGTTCCCCGGCGAAGCGCGAGCCGGACAGCACCCGCGTCAGACGCTCGGCGGCGCCGCTGGAGTCGCGGAGCATCCGCAGGTACCAGTGCGTGGAGCCGAGGTCTTCGCTGAGGCGGCGGAAGGTGAGGAGGCCGTAGTCGGGGTCTGCGCCGTCGGCGAACCACTGCAGCATGACCGGCAGCAGATGGCGCTGGATGGTCGCCCGCCTGGACACGCCGCCGGTGAGCGCCGCGATATGCGCAAGGGCTCCGCGCGGGTCGCGGAAGCCGATTGCGGCGAGGCGGGCCTCCGCCTGCTCGCTGGTGAGGCCGGCCTGCCCGGTGAGCTTGGTGTCCTCGCTCGGCGCCGAGGCGACGGCGCTGAGCAGCGGCCGGTAGAACAGGCGCTCGTGCAGCCCGCGCACCCGGTGTTTGATCGCGTTCCAGCGTTCGAAGAGCTGTTCGGCGCCGGTGGCGAGCCCAGTGGCCCTGGCGAGCACGCGCTGGTCGCCCTCGTCGCGCGGCATCAGGTGCGTGCGCGACAGGTGCCGCAGCTGCAGCCGGTGCTCCATCAGGCGCAGTGTGCGGTAGTCGCGGGAGAAGTCGGCGGACTCCTCGCGGCCGATGTAGCCCTGCTCGGCGAGGGCGGCGAGGGCGGAGAGCGTGTCGCGCTGGCGCACCCGGTCGTCGGTCTGGCCGTGGACGAGCTGCAGCAACTGAACGGTGAACTCGACGTCGCGCAGGCCTCCTGGGCCGAGCTTCAGCTGGTAGTGCACCTCGTCGTCCGGGATGTGGTCGGTGACGCGTTCGCGCATCCGCTGCACAGACTCGACGAAGTTCTCGCGGGAGGCGCTGCTCCACACCTTCGGCGAGATGGCGGCGACGTACCGCTCCCCCAGGTCGAGGTCGCCGGCGAGCGGTCGTGCCTTCAGCAGCGCCTGGAACTCCCAGCCCTTCGCCCAGCGGTCGTAGTACGCGATGTGCGATTCGAGGGTGCGCACGAGCGCGCCGTCCTTGCCCTCGGGTCGCAGGTTCGGGTCGACCTCCCACAGTCCCGGTTCGATGGCGGGATCGTGGATGCCGCGCATCGTCAGCATCGCCAGCCGGGTCGCGATGTCGACAGCACGTCCGGAGCTGACGCCCGCCTCCTCGTCGCCCTCTGCCACGAAGATCACGTCGACGTCGCTGACATAGTTGAGCTCACGCGCGCCCGCCTTGCCCATGCCGATGACCGCGAGCCTGGTCGCCCGCACCTCGTCCTCGGGGAACCGGCCCGGGCCCGTCCCGCTGGCCTGCCTGCGCGCGATGGCGAGCGATGCCTCCAACGCGGCGGCGGCCAGATCGGAGATCGCGGCAGCGATGGCGTCGAACCCGTCGACAGGATCGGCCTGCTCCAGATCGAAGCTCGCCAGCTGCACCAGCCGCCTGCGATACCGAATGCGCAGCGCGGTCCACGCCTCCTCCTCGGTGACAGAGGCGAAGCCGTCCACCGCGCCGACCGACGCCAGCAGGTCGTCACGCAGCTCGGCCGCGGACGGGAGGCTCCAGACGGGCGCATCCAGAGCATCCAGCTGGTCGGGTTGGCGGAGGAAGAACTCGCCGATGCCCTGCGACGCCCCGATCACCCGCAGGATGCGCGTGGCCGCGTCCTGCCTGCGCAGATACGGCGCGACGCCCTCCGGCGCTCGGCGCACGAGCGCGAGCGTGCAGCCCAGAGCGCTGTCGGGGTCGGCGGCGACCGCGAAGGCCGGAAGCGCCTCCTCGACCGTGATGCCGGCGAGCTCAGCCAGCTCGTGGAGCTGAGCCCGGACCGAGCTCAGGCCGACGAAGCCCGACCGCGCGAGTGTGGTCAGTGAGAGCTGGTCGCGCGGCACGGCGCCTAGAGGATCTCGAGGTTGGTGCGCAGCTCGTACGGCGTGACCTGCGCGCGATACGCCGACCACTCCTGCCGCTTGTTCAGCAGCACGTAGTTGAACACCTGCTCGCCCAGCGTCTCGGCCACCAACTCCGAGTCCTCCATCAGCGAGATGGCGTGGTCGAGGCTCGCGGGGAGCTGGTTGTACCCGAGGGCGCGGCGTTCGGCGTCGCTGAGCGCCCACACGTTGTTCTCGGCCTCCGGCGGCAGCTCGTATTGCTCCTCGATGCCCTTGAGACCGGCCGCCAGCATGAGCGAGAACGCGAGGTACGGGTTGGCGGCGGAGTCGATGGCGCGGTACTCGACCCGCGAACTCTGGCCCTTGTTGGGCTTGTAGAGCGGGACGCGGACGAGAGCCGACCGGTTGTTGTGACCCCAGCAGACGAAGCTCGGGGCTTCGTCGCCGCCCCAGAGGCGCTTGTAGGAGTTGACGAACTGGTTGGTCACGGCCGTGATCTCCGGCGCGTGGCGTAGCAGACCGGCGATGAAGTGACGGCCGACCTTGGAGAGCTGGTATTCGGCTCCCGCTTCGTAGAACGCGTTGGTGTCTCCCTCGAAGAGCGACATGTGGGTGTGCATCCCGGAGCCGGGGTGGCCGGAGAGCGGCTTCGGCATGAACGTGGCGTAGACGCCCTGCTCGATGGCGACCTCTTTGACGACCGTGCGGAACGTCATGATGTTGTCGGCCGTGGTGAGGGCGTCCGCGTAGCGCAGGTCGATCTCGTTCTGGCCGGGGCCAGCCTCGTGGTGGCTGAACTCGACGGAGATGCCGAGGTCTTCGAGCATCCTGACCGAACGGCGGCGGAAGTCGTGGGCGGTGCCGCCGGGGACGTTGTCGAAGTATCCCGCGGAGTCGACCGGCTCCGGGCCGTTCTCGTCGAACGCCGACGACTTCAGCAGGTAGAACTCGATCTCGGGATGCGTGTAGAACGTGAACCCGCGGTCGGCCGCCTTCTCGAGCGTGCGCTTGAGGACGTTGCGCGGGTCGGACACCGACGGCTGGCCGTCCGGCGTCGTGATGTCGCAGAACATCCGGGCGGTCGGGTCGATCTCGCCACGCCACGGAAGGATCTGGAACGTGGTGGGGTCTGGCAGCGCGAGCAGATCGGACTCGTAGGCGCGCGTCAGTCCCTCGATCGCCGACCCGTCGAAGCCGAGGCCCTCGGTGAAGGCGCCCTCTACCTCGGCGGGGGCGATGGCGACGGACTTGAGAGTTCCGACGACATCGGTGAACCACAGCCTCACGAACTTGACGCCACGTTCCTCGATCGTGCGAAGAACGAAGTCGCGCTGCTTGTCCATCCTGCCCCTTTCGTCAGCCTTCCCAGACTAGTGGTTCCGATGACCGAATTCAGGCGTCGGACGCACCCCGTTCGGTGGTCTGTCAGCCTCATTAGACTGAGGCCATGTCTGACATGTCCCCCATGCCGTCCACCCACCCGACGACGTCGTCGATGCAGTCCCTGAAGCGGGTGCGGACGCGACATTTCCAGATCGCGAAGGAGGAAGGGGCCAAGTTCACCGGCCTCACCAGCTACGACCAGCTGACCGCCCAGATCTTCGACGCGGCCGGCATCGACTTCCTCCTGGTCGGCGACTCCGCCGGCAACAACGTGCTCGGTTACGAGACGACGCTGCCCGTAACGGTCGACGAGCTCATCCCGCTGACCCGGGCGGTGGCCGGTGCGGTGAAGCGTGCGTTCGTGGTCGCCGACATGCCGTTCGGCTCATATGAGACGGGTCCGCTGGAGGCGTTGCACACGGCTGTGCGCTTCATGAAGGAGACGGGTGCGCACGCGGTCAAGCTGGAGGGCGGCGTGCGCAGCGCCGAGCAGATCCGCCGCATCGTGGATGCCGGTATCCCCGTCATGGCGCACATCGGCTTCACGCCGCAGAGCGAGCACGGTCTCGGCGGTCACATCATCCAGGGCCGGGGAGAGGGCGCAGAGCAGCTGCTCGCCGACGCTCACGCTGTCGAAGACGCCGGCGCGTTCGCGGTGGTCATGGAGATGGTGCCAGGCGATATCGCAGCGCGGGTCACGGCCGAGCTGCGCATCCCGACCATCGGCGTCGGTGCGGGCCCGGATGTGGACGGGCAGCTCCTCGTCTGGACGGACTGGGCCGGGTTCACCACCGGGCGCATCCCGAGCTTCGTGAAGCAGTACGCCGACCTGCAGGGCATCCTGACGGACGCTGCCACCGCCTACAAGGCCGACGTGCAGTCCGGCACGTTCCCTGCACCCGAGAACACGTTCTGACCTCGCCCTGACCCGGCGCACGACTCGTGCGAAAAGTGCGGTTCAGGCGCGCACGACCGCACCTTTCGCACGAGTCGCGCAGCGCGGCGCGACTCAGCGGTCTTCGGCGTCTTCCTCTGCCCACTTCGCGGAGTTGGCGCGGAGCTTTTCGAGCGCGTGCTCGGCCTCGACATGGGTGTCGAACGGGCCGACACGGTCGGGCGCAGGAGACAGGAAACCCTGCTCGACCTGGCCGGTCTTCATGTTGTACCAGAACTTGTGTTCAGCATCTTGTGCGATGCCGTGATCATTCTCGCCGGTCATAAGCTTGATCCTATGCCCAAGGATTCCGCCGGTCACCTCATTCCGGGCCGCGTCAGCCCCGTCCGTCCCGTGCCGTCGAGCATCGCCAGGCCGGAGTACGTCGGCAAGAAGGCGCCAGCGCCGTTCACCGGCACAGACGTGTACACCCCGGAAGAGGTCGAGCTGATCCGCGAGTCCGGCCGGATCGCCGCGCAGGCCATCGCGCTCGTCGGAGAGAGCGTGCGGCCCGGCGTCACTACGGAGGAACTCGACGTGATCGGGCACGAGTTCCTGATCGCCAACGGCGCGTACCCGTCGACGCTCGGCTACCGCGGCTTCCCGAAATCGATCTGCAGCTCGGTCAACGAGGTGATCTGCCACGGGATCCCGGACGACACCGTGATCGAGGACGGCGACATCGTCAACATCGACATCACCGCATACAAGAACGGCTTCCACGGCGACAGCAACCAGACCTTCATCGCCGGAACCGCCACGGAGGAGGTCGCCTTGCTGGTCGAGCGCACCCGCGAGTCTCTGAACCGCGGCATCAAGGCGGTCGCGCCAGGGCGCCAGGTCAACGTGATCGGCCGTGCCATCGAGTCGTACGCCAAGCGGTTCGGCTACGGCGTGGTGCGCGACTTCACCGGGCACGGCGTCGGCAGCGCGTTCCACACCGGCCTGATCATCCCGCACTACGACTCCGCTCCCCTGCACGACGACGTGATAGAGGTCGGGATGGTCTTCACCATCGAGCCGATGCTCACCCTCGGAACGCACGAGTGGGACATGTGGGAGGACGACTGGACCGTAGTGACCCGCGACAAGCGCGTCTCCGCCCAGTTCGAGCACACGCTGGTGGTCACCGAGCGCGGCGCGGAGATCCTCACGCTTCCCTAACGCGCGCCGCGCATCCCGTACGGGTAGATTCGTGCCATGAGTTCGAAGAACCAGGCAATCGGAATCGACGTCGGAGGAACCGGGATCAAGGGGGGTCTGGTCGACCTCGACACCGGAGAACTCATCAGCGACAGGATCAAGCTGCCCACCCCGGACGGCGGCAAGCCGGACGACATCGTCGAGACGACCAAAGAGATCGTCGAGCGGCTGGCCGCAGAAGACCCGGATGCGCCGGTCGGCGTCTGCTTCCCGGCGATCGTCAGCCACGGGGTCACCCTGTCCGCCGCGAACGTGTCGAAGAAGTGGATCGACCTGCACGCGGAGGACCTGTTCGAAGAAGGCGCTCGGCCGCGACATCCACTTCGTGAACGACGCGGACGCTGCCGGATACGCGGAGACCAGGTTCGGCGCTGCGAAGGACAAGGACGGCCTCGTCATCATGACGACACTCGGCACCGGGATCGGCTCTGCCCTCATCTACGACGGCGTCCTCATCCCGAACGCCGAACTCGGCCACATCGAGGTCGACGGGCACGACGCGGAGTCGAAGGCGGCGTACTCGGCGAAGGAGCGCGAGGACCTCAGCTGGGAGAAGTGGGCGAAGCGTCTGCAGACCTATTACACGACCCTCGAGTTCCTGTTCACGCCCGACTTGTTCATCGTCGGCGGCGGCGTGTCCAAGAACTACAAGGACTTCCTCCCCCTGCTCGACCTCAAGACCGAGATCGTGCCGGCCGTGCACCGCAACAACGCCGGGATCCTCGGCGCGGCGGCACTCGCCGCGCGTCGCTAGCCAGGCCAGCCGGCATGCCACGCGGCCGCTTGCGGGTGATGCTCGGCGCGGCGCCGGGCGTCGGCAAGACGTACGCCATGCTCGAAGAGGGCAAGCGCCTGCAGTCCGTCGGCACCGATGTGGTGGTGGCGGTGGTCGAGACCCACGGCCGCGCCGCGACAGCCGGGATGCTCGACGGGCTGGAGGTCGTGCCCCGCCGGACGGTCGAGCACCGCGGCATCGAGCTGACGGAGCTCGACCTGGACGCCGTCCTCGCCCGCGCACCCCAGCTCGCGCTGGTCGACGAGCTCGCCCACACCAACGCGCCAGGCTCTGAGCACGAGAAGCGCTGGCAGGACGTGGATGCGCTCCTCGATGCAGGCATCGACGTGATGTCGACGGTGAACATCCAGCACATCGAGTCGCTGAACGACGTGGTCGAGCAGATCACCGGCACCCAGCAGCGTGAGACGATCCCGGATGCGGTCCTGCGCCGCGCCGACCAGATCGAGGTCGTCGACCTGGCGCCGCAGGCGCTGCGCGACCGCCTCGCCGACGGCGTCGTGTATCCCGCCGCGCGCATCGACGCCGCGCTCTCCAACTACTTCCGCCTCGGCAACCTCACGGCGCTCCGCGAGCTCGCCCTGCTCTGGCTGGCCGACGAGGTCGACAGTTCACTGCAGCGCTACCGGGCAGAGCACGGCATCGAGGGCACCTGGGAGGCGCGAGAGCGCGTGGTCGTCGCCCTCACCGGAGGGCCGGAGGGCGACACCCTGCTGCGCCGCGGCGCGCGGATCGCCGCGCGGACGGCCGGCGGCGGGCTGCTCGCGGTGCACGTGACAAGCCAAGACGGCCTCCGCGAAGCGAACCCCGGAGCACTGACGGCACAGCGCACCCTGGTGGAGCAGCTCGGCGGAAGCTACCATCAGGTCGTCGGCGACGACATCCCCCGCGCCCTGGTCGAGTTCGCGCGCGGCGAGAACGCGACGCAGCTGGTCATCGGCGTCAGCCGTCGCAGTTGGCTCTCCGCCCTGCTGACCGGTCCCGGCATCGGATCGACCGTCATCAGGGAGTCCGGCGACATCGACGTGCACATCGTGTCGCACGCCAAGGCGGGCGCCCGCTTCTCGCTCCCGCGCATCCGGGGTGGACTCACCGCCAGGCGGCAGCTGTACGGGTTCGCGCTCGCGCTCGTCGGCGGCCCCTTGCTGACCTGGCTGCTGACCAGTGTGCGATCACCGGACTCGATGACGAGCGATGTGCTGGCATACCAGCTGCTCGTGGTGGTGGTGGCGCTGATCGGCGGGATCTGGCCTGCGCTGTTCTCCGCCCTGCTGGCCGGCGTCACTCTGGACTACTTCTTCGTCGCCCCGCTCTACACGATCACGATCAGCGAGCCGTTGCATCTGCTGGCCCTCGTGCTCTTCCTGGTGATCGCAGCCCTGGTGAGCCTGGTGGTCGACCAGGCCGCCCGGCGGAGCAGGGCCGCCACCCGTGCTGCGGCGGAGGCCGAACTGCTGGCGACCGTCGCCGGGGGCGTCATCCGCGGCGAGAACGCACTGCAGGCGCTGGTCACCCGCACCAGGGAGGCATTCTCGCTGACCGGGGTCCGGCTGCTCGACGGAGAGGACGTGGTCTCCAGCGACGGCGAGCCCTCCGACGACGAGCACACCCAGCGCCTCCCGGTCGGCACCCGCGGCACGCTCGAACTCTCCGGCAGGACGCTGGAGGCGGCAGACCGGCGCCTGCTCGCGGCGATCGTCGCCCAGCTCGACGCCGCCCTCGAACACCGCGACCTGGAGGCGACGGCCAGCGAGCTCGGCCCGCTCGCGCAGGCCGACCGGGTGCGCAGCGCCCTCCTCGCCGCGGTCGGCCACGACCTGCGACGCCCGCTCGCTGCGGCCACCGCAGCGGTCACCACCCTCCGGCAGCCGGACATCACGCTCGCTCCCGCCGATAGGGAGGCGCTGCTGGAGACGGCGGAGGACAGCCTCGGCAGCCTCGCCCAGCTCGTCACCAACCTGCTCGACGTGAGCCGGGTGCAAGCCGGTGTGCTCGCCGTCTCCCTCGCGCCGACCGATGTCGACGACATCGTCCCCGCAGCGCTCGACGAACTGGGCGTCGGTCCAGCCGACGTCGACCTCGACCTGCCGGAGCACCTGCCGCCGGTCGCGGCCGACGCGGTGCTGCTGCAGCGGGTGCTCGTCAACCTGCTCGGAAACGCGCTGCGGTTCAGCCCGGCCGGATCGCGCCCGGTGATCGCCGCCAGCGAGTTCGGCGGCTCCGTGCAGGTGCGCGTGATCGACCACGGACCGGGCATCCCCGGCGAGCGCCGCGACGCCGTCTTCGTGCCGTTCCAGCGGCTCGGCGACACGGACAACGACACGGGCATCGGGCTGGGCCTCGCGCTCTCGAAGGGCTTCGTCGAGGGGATGGACGGCACGCTCGAGGCCGAGGACACGCCCGGCGGTGGACTGACGATGGTGGTCGCGTTGTCTGTCGCCGCCGAACACACGGAAGGGAACGCGGAGTGAGGATCCTCATCGCCGACGACGACCAGCAGATCCTGCGGGCCCTGCGCATCCTGCTGACCGCCCGCGGCTACGAGGTCAGCATCGCCAGGAACGGCGCAGAGGCCCTCCGCGAGGCCGTCGAGCACCACCCCGACCTCGTGATGCTCGACCTCGGGATGCCCGAACTGAACGGCATCGAGGTGATCGAGGGGCTGCGCGGCTGGACCTCCGTGCCCATCCTGGTGGTGTCAGGACGGACGGACTCCGCCGACAAAGTGGATGCGCTGGACGCCGGAGCGGACGACTACGTCACCAAGCCGTTCGCCGCCGACGAGCTGCTCGCGCGCATCAGGGCGCTCACCCGGCGCCAGACCCCGTCGGCCGACGAGCCCGTCGTGACGTTCGGCGACATCGCGGTCGACCTGGCGGCGCGTCAGGTGACCAGGCGCACCGCCGACGGCGAGGCGCCGGTGCGGCTCACACCGACCGAGTGGGCGATCCTGGAAGTGCTCGTGCGCAACCCGCGCCGGCTGGTGACCAGGCAGGCGCTGCTCACCGAGGTGTGGGGTCCGCAGTACACGAGCGACACCGGCTACCTGCGCCTCTACCTCGCGCAGCTGCGCAAGAAGCTCGAACCGGAGCCTGCGCATCCGAAGTATCTGCTGACCGAGCCGGGGATGGGCTACCGGTTCTCGCCGGACTCCGCCTGAGCCGAACGGTTCAGCCCCGAACGGTTCAAATCGAGCCTGGCGACAGTGGTCGCCGGGTCGGTGTCGTCCACCCTGTCGACGATCAGCGCATCCGGAGTGCACTGCCAGAGCATCTGCATCGCCCGCACGCCGCACACCGTGATGAGCAGCGCGAGACCGAGCGTGACGGCGAAGGCGGTCACCCAGTAGACGAGGTTGCCGACGGCGCTCTGGTACGTGTCGGCGCGCCTGGCGAATTCGAACGAGTCCACCGGCGGGGTCACGAACCACGGCATCGCGAAGAAGAACCAGACGCAGAACCAGTATCCGATGGCGATGAGCACGATGACGAGCGCCGTCAGGGCGCTCGCGACCTCGGCGATCCGCCTCACGTTCGGCTGCCGCGCCTTCACCCCCGCCTCCGTCCCCTGGTGTGTGGAGGAATGGGCCGGCTGTTACGCCGGGTTCTGTCCTGGTGCGCGAGGCACCGTGGACGGCCATCTATCTCGGGACGGCGTTGCCGCCGCCCTCTAGCGGTCTACCCGGAAACTCGGCGAGCAGCCTCAACGTTCCCTGTCTGACCTTGCTCCGGGCGAGGTTTACCGAGCCGGCCGGGTCACCCCGGTCGCTGGTGGGCTCTTACCCCACCGTTTCACCCTTACCCCGCGACCCGATCCGGGGATCGTGCCGCGTGGCGGTCTGTTCTCTGTGGCACTGTCTCGCGGGTTGCCCCGGGTGGGTGTTACCCACCGCCCTGCTCTGTGGAGCCCGGACGTTCCTCGGCGGCCTGCCGAAGCAGACCGACGCGACCGTCTTGCCGGCCCATTCGCATCCACACTATCGCAGCAGCGGATGCGGTCCGTCAGACGTTCAGCAGGCTCAGAGGCCGGACTCCTCGTTGCGGATCAGGATGGCGCCGCTGTCCGGGCAGAGCACGACCTCGTCGTCGGCGGCGCGGCGGATGACGGAGAGGTCGGACTCGGTGAGCTTCACGTTGCTGCCCATCGAGACGCCGCGCACGAGCAGGGCTGCGCCGATGCCGTAGCGCGCGCGCTGCTTCTCGTAGAGCTCGACCAGGTCGGCGGGGATGGCGGAGGCGATCGCGGCCCTGTCCTTCTCGACGGCCGTGCGCTGCGCCTCCACCTTCGCCAGCTCGTCGGCCTTCGCGGCTTCGAGCGCCTGGACGCGGCCGTCCAGCTCTGCGCGGTCCGCCTCGACCGCTGCGAGCGCCTCCTCCTGCTCCTCGACGCGCTCCATGACGGTCAGTTCGATCTCTTCGAGGTCGTCTCGGCGCTTGGAGAGCGAGGTCAGCTCTGCTTCGAGCGCCTGCACGTCTTTCGTGGACGACGTCTGCTGCAGGCGGCCGCTGTCACGGGCCATGCGCGCTTCGACGACGGCGACGTCCGACTCGACCCGCTTGAGTTCGGCGCGGGAGTCTTCGAGCTCGCCGGTGCGGGCGATCCAGCGGGTGCGGAGAGCCTCCACCTCCGGCTGCAGGGCGGCGAGCTCGGCGAGCTGCGGGAGCTTCTTGGCCGTGTGATCGAGCTGGTTCAGGCGGGTGTCCGCCGTCTGGAGACGCAGGAGCTCGTTCTGGTCGGTGGGGCTGGCTTTCACGGTGGTCCGCTCTCTCTGTGCTGCTGCGGGCGCCCAGGTGGGGCGCCGATGGTCTGTTCGGGTGACCGAGGTCACTGCAGGATGGCGAAGTCCCACGGGTCGGTGCGCAGGTCGCTGACCTCGACGACGATGCCGGGCAGCTCGGCCCTGAGCTGGTCGGCCGCGATGTCGAGCCAGAGCCATTCACTGGCCCAGTGCGAGACGTCGAGGAGGGCGGGTCCTCCCCCGATGGCCGCCTGTTCGCGCGCTTCCGAGGCCGGGTGGTGGCGGAGGTCGGCGGTGATGTAGACGTCGGCGCCGCGCACGGCGTCCGTGCCGAGCAGCGAGTCGCCCGCTCCTCCGCAGACCGCGACGGTCGTGACGGGCTGCTGATAGTCCCCAGCCGCCCGGATGCCGCCCGCGGTCGCCGGGAGGAGTTCGGCGAGACGCCGGGCGAGGGCGCCGAGGGTGGTCGGCTCCGCCAGGGCGCCGACGCGGCCGATGCCGGTGCGACCGCCGATTCCGTCTGCGGACGGGGCGATCGGCACGGCATCGGTGAGTCCGAGGGCGGCGGCGAGGACGGCGGAGGTGCCGTCGGCGACGACGTCGGCGTTGGTGTGGGCGGCGATGAGAGCGCAGTCCGCCTTGATCAGACGGGCGAGGATCGCTCCCTTGTACCGGTCCTCGGCCACACTCGTCACCCCGCGAAGCAGCAGGGGGTGGTGGGTGATGAGCAGGTCGGCTCCCCCGTCGACCGCCTCCTCGACGGTCGCCTGCACGGCGTCGACGGCGAGCAGGATGCGCTCGACCGGAGCGGAAGGATCCCCGGCGACGAGCCCCGGCGCATCCCAGGCCTCAGCCCCGGAGAGCGGCCAGAGCCGCTCGACGGTCTCACGGACGGAAGCAAGCGTGTACGGCACGGGATAGAGCCTACTTGCCGAGGGAGATCGCCGCGGTGTCTATCGCCTCCTCCTCGCGGCGGAGGGCAGGGACTCCGGCGACGATCGGGGTCAGGATGCCGATGCCGAGCGCGACGATCACCCCGATGTCGGTCATGCCGATGTCGCTGCCCGGCGCGATCCCGGCGAGCCGGAACAGGTAGCCTTCCCAGCGCAACCAGGGCAGGTCGGACGAGATCAGGCCGAATCCGATGATGGTGGCGGCCCCGAGCATCCCGAGGTTGGTCCAGCGCCAGTCCGGATACGCCCCTCCGCTGTTCAGCAGCGACGGCTGGTGGAAGCGCCTTGTGCGCAGCATCATCTCGGAGATGAACAGGCCAGCCCACGCGGCGACCGGGACGGCGAGCGTCACCGGGAGGCTTCGGACGACGCTGGACAAGTCGCTCACCGTCGCAGCCAGCACGAATCCCGCCAGCGCGATCCCCCCGCCGACCGCGACCGTGCTCCACCTCCGGCCGAGCCCGGCGCCGAGCGCCTCCAGCGTGAACCCGCCGGAGTAGATGTTCAGCACGAGCCCGGAGACGAGGCTGAGTGTCACGCCGAGCAGCAGCGGCACCGGATACCAGGCCGGCAGCCCCAGCCGGGCGAACGCACTCACCGGGTTGGATGCGAAGTCGTCGGCGAGCGCCGTGTTGGAGGCGGCGAGCAGGCCGCCGTACGAGATCAGGATGAACGGGGGCAGCGCTGCGCCGAACGTCGCCCAGAGCATCCCGGTCGCCCCGGACGATGTCGGTCGCTGGTAGCGGGCGACCTCCGCGCTGCTGTTCGCCCACGCCAGTCCCAGATAGCTGAAGACGAGCACGGCGCCGGTGATCACCCGCAACCAGATCGCATCCGGTGCGGCGAGCGCGGTCGGAAGGTCGACGAAACGCCAGGTCGCCGCGATCATCACCACGATCAGCACGGCGGAGGCGATCGTCAGCACGAGCTGCACCAGCGCGACGAGCGCGTACCCGAAGTACGCGATGGCGAGCGCGATGGCGATGGCGACGATGAGCCCGGCCGTGGTCGGAAGCAGCGGGTCCCCCGCCCAGCCTTCCGACGTGAACAGCGCCCCGACCGCCGCCCCGGCGAGCCAGAGCAGCACCGCTCCCCAGAACAGCCTGGTCAGCAGCGCGAGCGCCGCCGGCACCACGTTGCCGCGCAGGCCGAATGTGGCCCGGGAGACCACCATGGTCGGCTGGCCGCTCCACTTTCCGGCGAGCGTGCCGAGGCCGAGCGGAAGGAACGACAGGGCGACGCCGACAAGGGTCGCGACGAGCATCTGGCGCAGGCTGAGCCCGAGCGTGAACAGCGTGGCGCCGACCCCGACGCTGATCAGCGACGACGTCCCGGCGAACCACAGCCAGAACAGCCTGGATGCGCGTCCGACCCTCCGCAGCACGGGCGTCGGCTGCAGGTCGGCGTCCTCCACCTCCAGCAGCGGGGCCGGCACAGGCTCGTCGTCGAACAGGATGCGCTCGTCCGTCGCAACGCGCTGGCTCGCGATGGGGGCGGCGAGCGAACCGGTCGGCAGCCGCACGTCGTCCGCGTCGTCGGCGAGGTCGTCGTCGATCACGTCGCCGACCGGGCCGGCCGCGCCGAGGTCGTGCGCTGCGAGGGCGTCTGCCTGCACGATCGGGAGCGGCACGGAGTCGACGCTCGGTGCATCCGGATGCTCGACCGGCAGTGGGGCGAGCGGAAGGAGCGGGACGACGGGCAGCGGCTCGGAGTCGCGCGGCGCGACCTCAGGCGGCACGAAATCCAATGGCTCCGGACGCGAAGGCTGCGCAGGCTCCGGATGCGCGGCGGCGGGCGCGATCCAGGCGCTGAACGTGGGCTGCGGGCCACGGTCGACCCGCGGGACGGGCAGGTCGTCGAAGCTGATGAGCTGAGTGGGGGCGCCGTCGGTATCCGACCACTCTGCCTCGTCCGTGCTTTCTTCGGCGGCGGCGGACTCCTGCTCGACGTCCCTGGCCCTCTGGATCGGGATGGCCGCCGTCGCGCGCGCCACCAGGATGCTCTGGAGGTGCTCGATCGCCGCGAGGGTGTCGTGCGCGTCCAGGTCGTGCCCGACCAGCTCCGTGACCTCCTCGTCGGTGAGGGCGGCGGGGTCCTGGGCAGCGGCCGAGGACGGGTCGTCCGCGACCTCATCGCTGTCCATGGAGAAAGCCTAGCGACGCGTACCGTCACGGAGCCGGTTCGCAGCGGTCATTCGCCGTGATCGGCGCTACCATCGACTCGATGAGCGAGACGATTCCGACCCCATACGAAGACCTCCTGCGCGATGTGCTCGAGACCGGAACGCACAAGTCCGACCGCACCGGAACGGGAACGCGCAGCGTGTTCGGCCGGCAGCTGCGGTTCGACCTCGCCGACGGCTTCCCGCTGATCACCACCAAGCGGGTGCACTTCAAGTCCATCGCATACGAGCTGCTCTGGTTCCTGCGCGGCGACAGCAACGTGGGCTGGCTGCGCGAGAACGGCGTCACCATCTGGGACGAGTGGGCGGACGAGAACGGCGAGCTCGGGCCGGTCTACGGGGTGCAGTGGCGCTCCTGGCCGGCGCCGGACGGCAGCCACATCGACCAGATCAGCCAGGTGATCGACACCCTGCGCAGCGACCCGGACTCCCGGCGCATCATCGTCTCCGCCTGGAACGTCGCCGACATCCCGCAGATGGCGCTCGCCCCCTGCCACGCGTTCTTCCAGTTCTACGTCGCCGACGGCAAGCTCTCCTGCCAGCTTTATCAGCGCAGCGCCGACATGTTCCTCGGCGTCCCGTTCAACATCGCCAGCTACGCCCTGCTCACCCTGATGGTCGCCCAGCAGACCGGTCTGGAGCCCGGCGAGTTCGTCTGGACCGGCGGAGACGTGCACATCTACGACAACCACCTCGAACAGGTCACCGAGCAGCTCTCCCGCGACCCGTACCCGGCGCCCACGCTGCGGTTCGCGCGCACGCCGGAGAGCATCTTCGACTACCGCTACGAGGACTTCGTGATCGAGGACTACCAGCACCACCCGGCGATCCGGGCGCTGGTCGCCGTATGACGCTCGGGCTCATCTGGGCCGAGGCGGACGGCGGCGTCATCGGCGCCGGGGGGACGATGCCGTGGCACCTCCCCGAAGATCTGAAGCACTTCAAGGAGCTCACCGGCGACGACACGGTCGTCATGGGCCGCAAGACCTGGGAATCGCTGCCTGAGCGGTTTCGCCCGCTGCCTGGCCGCGCCAACATCGTGATCACGCGGCAGACCGGATGGGCGTCGCCGGGCGTCGAGGTCGCTCACAGCCTCGACGAGGCGCTCACCGCATCCACCACCGGGACGACCTGGGTGATCGGCGGCTCCGAGTTGTTCGCGCTCTGCGTGCCGCAGGCCGACCGCATCGAGATCACCGAGATCGATCTGCAGGTCGTCGGGGACACATACGCTCCCCGGCTCGACCCGACCGGCTGGACCATCGACGCCGAGCCGTGGCAGACCGCGGCGAACGGGATGCGGTACCGCTTCATCCACTGGTTGCGGTGAGCCCTGCCGCTCAGGCGAGCCCTTCGGCTCAGGCGAGCCCTTCGACTCAAGTGAGCCCGGCCACCAGGTTGACGGTCGTCGCCAGGATCACGGAGCCGAACAGGTACGACAGCAGCGTGTGACGCAGGATGGCGCGCCGGATGTGCGGGTTGCCGATATTGGTGTCGCTCACCTGGAACGTCATCCCGAGGGTGAACGAGAGGTAGGCGAAGTCGCTGTAGCGCGGCGGCTCCTCCTGGTTGAAGTCGATGCCACCGGCCGGCTTGTGGTAGTACATCCTGGCGTACCGGAGGGTGTAGATGGTGTGCACGAGCGTCCACGACAGCGCGACCGATGCGATGGCGAGCAGCGCCAGCCACGCCTGAGGAGCCCCGTGCAGCTGGCGTGCTGCGACCAAGACGAACACGATCGACACCAGCGCGACGAGGCTCGCGATCAGCAGCAGAAGGTCGGAGACCCGCGTGCCGGGGTCCTCCCTCGTCGCATGCGACCTCGTCTCCTCCGCGCCCATCCCCCAGATGACCGCCCACACCCAGACGATGTAGACGACGCACGCCGCCGCCCAGCCGGTGATGGCAGCCAACTGCCACGCGCCGAGCAGGCCGGTGACGATCGCCACGATGACACCGACCAGGAACGCCGCGATCATCCGCAGGCGCGAACGGCCTTTCACCCGCTTCGTTTCTTCTGACACATCTGCGATGTTCGCACACCCTGTGCGGAGCACTCCCACGCCACTTCGGGCGCGGCTACGATCAGATCGTGACTTCCGCCCCAACGCCTCTCGCCGACCTGTCCCCCGACGCGCTCCGCGCGGCCAACGCCGAGTTCTCGGCAGCGTACGACGCGCTGCGCTCCTCGGGTTTGAAGCTCGACCTCACCCGCGGCAAGCCCTCCGCCGAGCAGCTCGACATCTCCAACGATCTGCTGCACCTGCCAGACGGCGCATACCGGGATGCGGCCGGCACCGACCTCCGCAACTACGGTGGGGCGACCGGTCTGCCTGAGCTCCGCGCGATCTTCGCCGACGCCGTCCAGGTTCCGGCCGAACAGCTCCTCGCCCTCGGAAACGCCAGCCTCACGGTGATGCACGACACCATCGTGCAGGCGCTCCTGCACGGCGTTCCCGGCGGCGAGCGTCCGTGGGGCGCGCAGCCGATCAGCTTCCTGGCTCCCGTGCCCGGCTACGACAGGCACTTCACCATCTGCGAGCGCTACGGCATCCGGCTCATCCCCGTGCCACTGAACGACGACGGACCGGACATCGAGGCGGTCGCCGCCCTGCTCGCCGCCGACGACAGCATCAAGGGCATGTGGTGCGTGCCCGTGTACTCGAACCCGAGCGGCGCCGTGTACTCGGAGGACGTCGTCCGTGCCCTCGTCTCGCTGAAGGCCGCACCGGACTTCCGCCTGTTCTGGGACAACGCGTACGCCGTGCACCATCTCACCGACGAGCGTCCTGCGCCGATCGACGTACTCGCGCTCGCGGCAGAGGCCGGCAACCCGGACCGTCCGCTGGTCTTCGCGTCCACATCCAAGGTCACCTTCCCCGGGTCCGGCGTCGCCTTCGTCGGCGGCTCCCCTGCCAACGTCCAGTGGATGCTGCACAACCTGTCAGCACAGAGCATCGGCCCCGACAAGCTCAACCAGCTGCGCCACGTGCAGCTGCTCCGCGACGCCGACGGTCTCGCGGCGCAGATGGAGAAGCACCGCGCCATCCTGGAGCCGAAGTTCGCCGCCGTCATCCGGGCGTTCGAGGCCCGTCTCGCGCCGTACGGTGCAGGCACCTGGACCGCGCCGAAGGGCGGATACTTCGTCAGCCTCGACGTGCTCGACGGCTGCGCCAAGCGTGCCGTACAGCTCGCCGCGGAAGCCGGAATCGCTGTGACCCCGGCCGGCGCGACGTTCCCGTACGGCGACGACCCGCGCGACTCCAACATCCGGATCGCCCCGACCTTCCCGCCGCTCGCCGAGCTGGAGACGGCTCTCGACGGGTTGTGCACGGCCATCCTGCTCGCCGAGACCGAGCGGCTGCTCGCGAACGGCGACACCGCACAGGCATGACCGGCTGGCGGGTGCGCGCGAGCGTCGAGGCCGACTGGCGGGCATACCGCGCCCTCCGGTTCGAGATGCTGGAGGACACCCCTGTCGCGTTCCTGGAGACGCTGGAGCACGCCAGGACGCACCCGGACGAGCACTGGAGGAACAGGGCGGCCAACCCGTCGTCGATGAGCCGCCTGTTCGCCGCGGTCGCCGACGACGGGCGGTGGCTCGGCACGATGGGCGGCTTCCAGGCGACCGGTGCGCCGCATCCGCACCTGGTCGGCGTCTACATCACCCCGGAGTTCCGCGGTCGCACGAACGGAATGGCCGATGCCCTCCTGGATGCGGTGATCGCCTGGGCGCTCCCGCGCAGCGACCGGCTGCTGCTGCAGGTGCACGAGAGCAACACCGCCGCGCAGCGCTTCTACGCCCGCCGCGGTTTCACCCTCACCGGCGCCACCGCGCCGTACCCCCTCGACCGCTCCACCCTCGAACTCGAGATGTCCCGCCCCCTCCCCTGAAAATCGAGCCGGGACTTATGCACGCGACACGCCGGGGCGTCGCGTGCATAAGTCCCGGCTCGATTGCTTGGGGGCGGGGCGGTCAGCGGACGGGGCGGAAGTGGAGGGCGAGCTCCGTGAGGAGGCGCGCGCCGAAGCCGGTCGCGCCCTTGGAGCGCCAGGCGTCGTCCGTGTCGGACTGCATGGTGCCCGCGATGTCGATGTGCGCCCACGGCAGTCCGTCGACGAACTCGTTGAGGAACAGCGCAGCGGTCGTCGCGCCGGCGTACGGACCACCCAGGTTGGAGATGTCAGCAATGTCTGAGTCGAGCGCCTTGCGGTACTTCGTCTCGAGCGGCAACTGCCACACCCGTTCGTCGGTGGCACCGGATGCGGTGGTCGCCTGATCGACGAACGCCTGGTCGTTCCCGAACAGCGCGGCGCGGATCGGGCCGAGCGCCATGAGCGCCGCCCCGGTGAGCGTCGCGATGTCGACGATCGCGTCCGGCTTCTCTTCCGCGGCGAGGACGAGGCCGTCGCACATCGCCAGCCGGCCCTCCGCATCCGTGTTCTTCACCTCGATGGTGGTGCCGTTCCTGGCGGTGAGCACGTCGCCGAGCTTGTACGCGCTGCCGGATGGCATGTTGTCGGTGCACATCAGGAACGCGGTCACGGTCGTCGTGCAGTCCAGATCGCGGAACGACGTGAACGCGCCGAAGATCGCGGCGGCGCCGCCCATGTCCATCTTCATCAGCAGGTGCATCGGGTCGGACGGCTTGAGGCTGATTCCGCCGGAGTCGTACATGATGCCCTTGCCGACCATGGCGAGGTGTCCCGTCGGCTCGCCGTTCGGGGTGTAGCGCAGCTTGATCATGCGCGGTTCCTCTGCGCTGCCGGCGTTGACGCCGAGCAGTCCGCCGGCGCGCAGCTCGATCAACTGCGCCTTGTCGAACACCTCGACCTCGATGCCGAACCGTTCGGCGAGCGACAGGGCCAGGTCGCCGAAATCGGTCGCGGTGAGGTGTCCTGGAGGGGTGTTCGCGAGGTCGCGGGCGAGGTTGGCTCCGCGCGCGTTGACGACGCCGTGCGGGATCCCCGCCGTGACAGCGGAGGCGTCGACGCCGTCGACCAGGAGTTCCACCGCCGTGAGCGCCGTCACCTTCGGGTCGGTCTTCAACGCGCTGTAGCGGTAGCGCGCGAGCAGCACACCCTCCGCAGCCACCTGACCCGCGCGCTCGGCGGGCACGGCGCCGACGTCGGTCAGGCGCAGGCCGATGCGCGCCGACGACGCGGCGGCGCGTGCGAAGGCCGCTGCGGCATCGCGCAGCACGTCGGACGTGACCTCCGACGGGTCGCCGATGCCGATGGCGTAGAGCACCGGTCCTGACTCCGTCGGCAGGAGGAGCGTCTGCCCTTCTGCCCCGGTGAACCCAGCGCGGGTCAGGGCGTCCCTGTCGAGCCCGAGGGCCGCATCCACCGTGCCTGTCGCGCCCACGGTGACGCCGATCGCGTCGAGGCCGGCGGAGAACTCCGCGACCGCGTCGAAGTCGACCACCCGCTCCGGGATGACGGACGGTGCCGGAGTGAACGTGTCCGGAATGAGTTTGTATGCGCTGGAGGTCATGGTTCAGCCCTTCGAGAGTGCGATGGTCGTCACGGTGTCGCCCTCTTCGGCGATCGGGTCGTCCGGATCCTGGACGTCCTCAGGATCGGAGGGTTCGAGCTGCTCAGGCAGGTCTCCCTTGCGGCGCCCTGGCATCCGCCCTGCCGGGATGATCGCGAGCAGCGCGATGCCGGCGAGTCCGAGCAGCGAGATGTTGAGCGCGCGGAGCCTGGCATCCGCATTGACGACGACGGCCTCGGTGATCTGCGCCGGTGTCGCGTCCGTGCTGGTCTCCAGGAAGCCTTTGAGGTGGTCGTTCGTCACGAAGTTGGCGTCGTCGAGGTTGACCTGGGACACCAGCGCAGGCGGCAACGTCGGGTGGTCGGCGAGGCTGGAGGAGAGGAGTCCGCCGAGGATGCCGACCGCGAACACGCTCGCGACGGCGATGCCGACACTGCCGGAGAGGTTGTGGACGAGCCCACGCCAGGCGCCGACGTCGCCGGCGAGCTTCTTCGGAGCGGCGGAGAGCAGCGTGTTGAACACCAGGGCCACGATCGAGCCCTGGCCGATGCCGAGGACGATCAACCCGACGACCACCACGAACTGCTCCCACTCGTTGCGGACGCTGAACGCGAGGATCATCAGCCCCACCGCCACGACTACGAATCCGAAGCGGGCGAGGACTCGCGGCGGGAAGCGCTTGTACAGCGTGGCGACGAACGTGCTCGCGACGAAGATCGACAGCGTGTACGGGATGACGGCGATCGAGGTCTCGAAACTGCTCCTGCCCTGCACCACCTGGATGTACAGCGGGATGAGGAAGTTGGCCGCCGTTCCGACGAACAGCATTGCGGCCATGCAGATCGTGACGGCGCGCTCGGAGCCCGTCGCGAGCACTCGCAGGTCGAAGATACGCGGCTTCCTCTCCGCCTGGCGCTTGCGGAGCCAGACGAAGAAGAGCTGGCCGCCGATGAGACCGAGCAGCACCAGGAACGGCGCGGGCGAGAGCCCGAGGATGGTGAACGGCGCGTTGTCCGTCGCGAGCACGAGGCCCCACGGTTCCAGGCCGCTGAAGCCGAAGCTGAGCAGGATGATCGTCGCGGCTGCGAGCAGTGCACCCGTCCAGTCGATGACCAGATCGCGTTGCGCGGGAACCGCCTTGAAGCGGAAGCTGAGCAGGAGGTTGACGACGCCGAGCGCTGCGATGAGCCAGAACGACCAGCGCCAGCCAATGGTGGAGGCGAACGTGCCGGCGATCAGGAGCGCCAGGACCCCGGCCGCCGGGATCGCGGCAGCGAGCAGGCCGATCGCCGTCGCCTGCTGTTCGCGCTTGTAGTTGGTGGCGATGAAGACCGTCAACGCGGGAGCGATGAGTGCGATCACGGCGCCGGACACGGCCTGGGCGATGAACAGCATCGCCGGGGTGACGCTCAGCGCGACGACGGCCATGGCGATGGCGTGGATGACCACGGCGATCTGGAAGACGCGCCTGGTGCCGAACCGCGCGCCCAGCTTCGCGCCCAGGAGGATGAAGGCGGCCATCGCGAAGGTGCCTGCCGTGATCGCCGTGCCAACCGAGGTCGCAGCCATATGGAGATCGGTCGTGATCCCCTGCATCGAGACGGTGAGCGTGTTGACGGCGAACGACGCCTGGATCTGTGTCAGGACGACCACGATGAGCGGCAGCCAAGATGTCTTGGCTGCCGTCGTCGGGACTCTGGTTGATGGTGAGCTCATCGCCCGGCCCTCCTCTGCGCGGCCCGCATCACGGAGCTGCCGCGCACTGTTCGGATGTCACCCCCGGTGGGGTTGGCTTCATTCTGGCGCGGCGGAAGGCGATCTGTCATTACATGTAATCGGTCATTTCAGGCCTCCCCGAAACCGCTCTCAACGAGGGCCGCCAGCGCATCCACTGCCGGCACGCCGTCGTCGTCCGCCGAGGCGATCTCCGCGGTCTTCCCCGCTGTGAGACCGAGCGACATGATGCCGAGCAGGCTCTTCGCATCCTTGCCGTTGACCGTGACGGATGCGCCGAACGTGCTGGCGAGCTTGACGAACTCGGCGGCGGGTCTGGCGTGCAGGCCGTCTTTGTTGCGGAGGACGACCTCGCGGACATAGCGGCCGGACGAAGCGGGGTCCGAGGAGCCGGCAGAAGCGGGTGCGGTGGCGGGCGCGGCGGCGGGCGCGGCGGCGGGCGCGGCGGCGGGCGCGGCGGCGGGCGCGGACACCGGTGCCTCCACCCACGCCGCCCTCGCGCCCTCCGCCGCAGCGACGACCCCGGCGAGGTCGGCGCCGCTCTCGGCGGCGACCGCGGCGGCGACACCCCCCTCCACGAACGGGACGTCGACCACAGCGACCCGTGAACGCTGATCGTCCTCGAGCAGGTCGAGAACGGTCTCCGCTGTCAGCAGTGCCGAACCGAGGTCGCTGATGACCACGACACCCGCACCGCCGTCCGCGTCCTCGACGGCGGCACTGACCGCGGCGAAACTCGTCCCGATCCCTCCGTCGTCCGTTCCACCGGCCGGCAGCAGCCGGACGGACGGCGCCATCTGGCCCGCGAGGGCGACGATGCCGTCCGCCAGCTGCACGCTGTGCGAGACGAAGACGATTCCGACCCGCTCACTCATCGGCCGCCGCCTCCGCCGCCGTGCGGAGCAGGAGCGCCGTCGACTGCGCACCGGGATCCCGGTGACCGGCCGACCGCTCGCCGAGGTAGCTCGCGCGGCCCTTGTGGGCGACGAGCGGCTCGGTGGCGACGGCTCCGGCCTCCGCGGCATCCGCCGCCTCGCGCAGGACGTCGGCGGCCGAGGCGCCCGCCTCCTGCGCGGCAGCGGCCGCATCGACCGCCGGAGTCCAAGCGTCGATCATCGTCTTGTCCCCGACCGCCGCCTTTCCGCGCGACACGATGCCGTCGCGGGCTGCGCCGAGCACGGCGACCAGTGTCGCCGCGTCGATCTCCGCCGCGTCGCCGATCGGGTCGCCCGCCTTGAGGAACGCCGTGCCGTAGAGCGGGCCGGACGCACCGCCGACCGTGGAGATGAGCGTCATGGCGATCGACCGGAACGCGGCGTTGGGCGTCGCGTCCTCCGGCAGCTTCCCGAGCGCATCAACCACGGCGCGCATGCCGCGGTCCATGTTCTCTCCGTGGTCGCCGTCGCCGATCTCGCGGTCGAGCGTGTTCAGCTCGTGCTTGTTCTCGGCGATCACCGCCGCGGCCGCCGTCATCCAGGCCTTCACCCAGTTCGTGTCGAGCGCCATGAGCGTCTCCTCCTTACGGTTCTCAGAGTCCCCAGCGGAGTGCGGCGGTGTGCACCGGCGCATCCCAGAGGGCGGTCAGTTCGTCGTCCAGCTTCAGCACCGAGATGGATGCGCCCTGCATCTCCAGGGAGGTGACCAGGCTGCCGACCAGGGAACGGCCGAGCGTGATGCCCCGCTCATCCAGGATCTGTGCTGCACGCCGGAACACGATGTACAGCTCGGACAGCGGAGTGCCGCCCATCCCGTTGACGAACAGCAGCACCGAGTCACCGGAGGCGAACGGCAGGTCGTCGAGGATCGCCGCCATCATGCGGTCGACCAGGGCGTCGGCCGGCTGCACCTTGACGCGCTCGCGGCCGGGTTCGCCGTGGATGCCGACTCCGAACTCGATCTCGTCGTCCGCCAGGTCGAAGCCGGGCTCTCCGGCGTGAGGCACCGTTCCAGCGGTGAGCGCGAGACCGATGGACCTGACGTTCGCGTTCACGCGCTCGGCGACCGCGGTGACAGCATCCAGATCGTCGCCCCTGTCCGCCGCCGCTCCGGCGATCTTCTCGACCAGGACCGTGCCGGCCACGCCACGCCTTCCCGCCGTGTACAAGGAGTCCTGCACGGCGACATCGTCGTTCGTGACCACCGCTTTGACTGCGATGCCCTCGGCGGCCACCAGATCGGCGGCCGTCTCGAAGTTCAGCACGTCGCCGGTGTAGTTCTTGACGATGTGCAGGACCCCGGCCCCGCCGTCGGCCGCCTTGGTGGCCTCGACGATCGGCATCGGGGTCGGGGACGTGAACACTTCGCCTGGGACGGCGGCGTCGAGCATTCCCTTTCCGACGAAACCGGCGTGGAGGGGCTCGTGACCGCTTCCGCCGCCACTGACCAGGCCGACCTTGCCGCGCACAGGGCCGTCTGCCCTGGACACGAAACGCGGGTCGTGGGACACCTTCACGATGTCCGAGTGAGCTCGGGCGAATCCGTCGAGGGATTCGTCCACGACGTCGGGTACGCCGTTGATGAGCTTCTTCATCGAAACCCTTTCCACTGCTGTCAGTGCGTCGCCGCTATCCAGTCCTCGAGCTTCGCGGCCGCAGCCCCGGAGTCGATCGCTTCGGCGGCGATCGCCATTTGCGAACGGAACCGATCCAGGATGGCTTCCTGAACCCTCGACGGGTCGGACGCGAGCTCGTATGCCACGAGCCCTGCCGCCGCGTTGAGCAACACGATGTCGCGCACAGGGCCTGTCTCGCCCGCGAGCACGGCACGTACGACGCCGGCGTTGTACGCGGCGTCCTTTCCGAGCAGATCGCTCATCTTCGCGCGCGGGATACCCAGATCCCTCGGGTCGATGTCGTGCTCGGTGACGAGGCCTCGTGAGACCTCCCAGACATGGCTGTGGCCGGTGGTCGACAGCTCGTCGAGCCCGTCGTCCCCGCGGAAGACCAGCGCCGTCGCTCCCCGGGTCTGGAAGACGCCGACGAAGAGCGGGACGCGGTCGAGCGACGCCACGCCGACGGCGGATGCCTCCGGACGCGCCGGATTGCAGAGCGGGCCGAGGTAGTTGAACACGGTCGGGACGCCCAGCTGGGCGCGCACCGGCGCGGCATTGGCGAAGCCGGGGTGGAAGGCGCTCGCGAACGCGAACGTGATCCCCGCCGTCTCCAGCACCTCTGCGACCTTCTCGGACGGGAGCGTCAGGTCGATCCCCAGCGCCGCGAGTACGTCGGACGAACCGGAGGACGAGCTCGCCGCCCTGTTGCCGTGCTTGATGACGGGGACTCCGGCGGCCGCGGCGACGATGGATGCGGTGGTCGACACGTTCACGGTGCCGAACCTGTCCCCTCCCGTCCCGACGATGTCGAGCGCCATCGGGTTGACCGGCAGCGGCACGGCGTGGTCGAGGATCGCATCGCGGAAGCCCACGATCTCGTCGACGGTCTCGCCCTTGGCACGCAGCGCGATGAGGAAACCGGCGACCTGGGCGTCCGTCGCCTCACCCTGCATCACCTGGTCCATCGCCCACGCGGCGTCGGCCACACTGAGGTCTTCACCCTCGAGAAGGGTGGTGAGCACGGACGACCAGGACTGCATTTCCGACATGTACCGATCCTACTGAGCGGGCGACCTGGTGCGGCAACCAGCGGCGAACAGGCGAATTTAGGGCGACCTAACCCCGATTAACGACGATTCCGGCCTGTCGGATGAGAAAACCACGGCTTCTTTTCAGCCATAATGGTTACCGTGACGAGCACCTCAATATCTCCTACGGCGAGTGCGCCTACGATCAACCGGCCCAACGTCGTGGCCGTCGGCACCATTGTCTGGCTGGGCAGTGAGGTCATGTTCTTCGCGGGTCTGTTCGCGATCTACTTCACCCTCAAGTCCACGTCGCCGGATCTCTGGGCGGCCGAGACCGCGCACCTGAACATCCCGTACTCGCTGACGAACACGATCATCCTGGTCGCCAGTTCGTTCACGTGCCAGTTCGGCGTGTTCGCGGCGGAGCGCCTCCAGCCGCGTGCGACAGGCTGGAGCCCCGTCAAGTGGGGCATGGTCGAGTGGTTCACCGTCTCATACGCGCTCGGCGCGATCTTCGTCTCCGGGCAGATCCTCGAGTACGCGACGCTCGTCTCCGAGGGCATCTCCCTCAGCTCCAACGCATACGGCTCGGCGTTCTACCTGACGACCGGGTTCCACGGCCTCCACGTCACCGGCGGCCTCATCGCGTTCCTCCTCGTCATCGGCCGCGCGTTCGCGGTCAAGACCTTCGGCCACAAGGAGGCGACGAGCGCCATCGTCGTCTCGTACTACTGGCACTTCGTCGACGTCGTGTGGATCGGACTGTTCGCGGTCATCTACATCATCAGATAGAACAACAGGAGCTGACCTCACCACCATGCGTCCGAATACACGCACCAAGACGAAGACAGTCCGCAAGGGCGGTCGCCGTCATCCCTTCGCCACCGTCGCACTGATCGCGATCGGCCTCGGCCTCACCGGAGGCGCGTACGCGGCGTTCAACACGACCACCGCTTCCGCAGAGACCCAGCAGGTCCAGGCCGCGTCGCAAGACACCGTCGACCAGGGCAAGAAGCTGTTCCAGTCGAACTGCGCCACCTGCCACGGTCTCGACGCCCAGGGAACCGTCAACGCGCCGAGCCTCATCGGCGTCGGCGCCGCCTCCGTCGACTTCCAGGTCGGCACGGGCCGCATGCCCATGCAGATGCAGGGCCCGCAGGCTCAGGAGAAGCCGGTCCAGTTCACCGACGAGCAGGTCAAGCAGCTCGCGGCCTACGTCGCGTCGCTCGCCCCGGGCCCCTCCATCCCTGAGCAGAAGTACCTCGACGGCAAGGGTGACGCCGCCAACGGCGCCGAGCTGTTCCGCATCAACTGCGCCATGTGCCACAACGTCGCCGGCGCCGGTGGCGCGCTGACCGAGGGCAAGTACGCTCCCCCGCTCACCGGCGTGAGCGCCCAGCACATCTACGAGGCCATGATCACCGGTCCGCAGAACATGCCCGTGTTCAACGACCTCAACATCACGCCGCAGGGCAAGGCCGACATCATCACGTACCTCAAGTACATCCAGAACAACCCGTCGCCCGGCGGAATCGAGCTCGGTTCGCTCGGTCCGGTCGCGGAGGGTCTCTTCCTCTGGATCTTCGGACTCGGCGCCATCGTCGCGCTGACCGTCTGGATCACGGCGAAGTCGAACTAGCCGGTACTCGAGACATGTCACAGCGTAAGAAGGAGAACAATGGCACACGACGATAACAGCGGTCACGAGCTGACCTCTGCCAGTTCGTCAGCCGTCGACGTGCACAGGACGGGCGATCCGGGAACGGCGCTCATCATTCGCGACGAGGTCGAGAACCCCGGCTTCCCGCCGCACCGCCCCCGCGTCACCGACCTCGATCCGAAGAAGGAGCGTCGGGCCGAACGGACCGTCTACACGCTGTTCTACCTGTCGATCGTCGGAAGCGTCTGGGCCGTCGCGGCCTATATGGCGTTCCCGATCAACGACAACGACCCCGGCTCCGTCCGCCTGAACAACCTGTTCATCGGCATCGGGATCTCGCTCGCACTCCTCGCGATCGGCATCGGCGCCGTGCACTGGGGCAAGGCCCTCATGCACGAGAAGGAAGGGGTCGACCTCCGTCACCCCGTCCGTGGCGCGGAGTCGACCACCGAGCGTGCCACCGAGATCTTCCGCCAGGCAGACGAAGAGTCGGGCTTCAGCCGTCGCGTCCTCGTGCGCAACAGCCTGATCGGCGCACTCATCGCGTTCCCGCTCCCCGCCGTCGTCCTGTTCCGCGGACTCGCTCCGCAGAACCAGGACCCGGTGGCGCTGCTCAACGAGACGATGTGGGCCAAGGGCATCCGCCTCACCCGCGACCCGTCCGGCACGCCCATCAAGGCATCGGACGTCACACTCGGCAGTGCCTTCCACGTCATCCCCGAGGGGCTGAACGAGAAGGAGGACCGTCTCGAGCAGAAGGCCAAGGCGGCCGTGCTGCTCATGCGTCTCAAGCCCGAAGACCTCCACGTCTCCAAGGGCCGCGAGAACTGGAACTACGACGGAATCGTCGCGTACTCCAAGATCTGCACGCACGTCGGGTGCCCCGTGGCACTCTACGAGCAGCAGACCCACCACCTTCTGTGCCCGTGCCACCAGTCGCAGTTCGACATCACGCACGAGGCCGAGGTGATCTTCGGCCCGGCCAAGCGTCCGCTTCCGCAGCTGCCGATCACCGTGGACGCCGATGGCTACCTGGTCGCGCGCAGCGGCTTCACCGAGCCCGTCGGCCCGAGTTTCTGGGAGCGTCATTGAGCACCACCACCGCCGCACCTGACGCGGCACAAGCACCGGCCAAAAAGGGCGGGTTCACGGCAGCAGCCGCGAACTACCTGGAAGACCGCACCAGCATCTCGGGCGCCGTCAAGGAGTTCGGACGCAAGATCTTCCCCGACCACTGGTCGTTCCTCCTCGGCAAGGTCGCCCTCTACTCGTTCGTCGTCATCCTGCTCTCCGGAACGTTCCTGACGTTCTTCTTCCAGGCGTCGATGGCCGAGGTCGTCTACCACGGCTCGTACGTCCCACTGAAGGGCGTCGAGATGTCGGCCGCGATGTCGAGCACGCTCAACATCTCGTTCGAGATCCGTGGCGGACTGCTCATGCGCCAGATCCACCACTGGGCGGCTCTGCTGTTCGTAGCGGCCATCGGCCTGCACATGCTCCGCATCTTCTTCACGGGTGCGTTCCGCAAGCCGCGCGAGCTCAACTGGGTG
Organism: Leifsonia sp. McL0627; assembly: GCF_058244615.1. NCBI lineage: Bacteria > Bacillati > Actinomycetota > Actinomycetes > Micrococcales > Microbacteriaceae > Leifsonia > Leifsonia sp. McL0627. The sequence goes on along the minus strand of NZ_JBZCGM010000003.1, from coordinate 831,295 downwards.
ATCGGCTTCGTGCTCTTCATCCTCGCGATGGCCGAGGGTTTCACCGGGTACTCGCTTCCCGACGACCTGCTCTCCGGAAACGGCCTCCGCATCATCGACGGCCTGATCAAGGGCCTCCCCGTGGTCGGCACCTGGATCTCGTTCCTCCTCTTCGGCGGCGAGTTCCCAGGTACAGCCATCGTCGGACGCCTGTACACCCTGCACATCCTGTTGCTCCCGGCGCTCGTGCTCGCGTTCATCGCGCTGCACCTGATGTTCGTGGTCATCCACAAGCACACCCAGTACGCGGCCCCCGGCCGCACGCAGGGCAACGTGGTCGGCTACCCGGTGCTCCCGGTGTACGCGGCCAAGGCCGGCGGCTTCTTCTTCATCGTGTTCGGTGTCATCGCGCTCATGGCGTCGTTCTTCACCATCAACCCGATCTGGAACTACGGTCCATACGACCCGTCGCCGGTGTCGGCGGGAACGCAGCCCGACTGGTACATCGGCTTCGCCGACGGTGCTCTGCGCCTGGTTCCGCCGGGCTGGGAGTTCGTCTGGCTGGACCGCACCTGGTCGTTCAACATCATCGTGCCGGTCGCCATCCTGGGCCTGTTCATCGTCACCGTGCTGATCTACCCCTTCATCGAGGCGTGGGTCACCGGCGACAAGCGTGAGCACCACATCCTGGATCGTCCGCGCAACGCTGCCACCCGCACCGCCATCGGCGCGGCCGGTGTCACGTTCTACGCGGTCTTCTGGGCGGCGGCCAGCTCGGACATCATCGCCACGCACTTCCATCTGACGATGGAGGGTGTCATCCACGCCCTGCAGGCGCTGCTCATCGTCGGCCCGATCATCGCCTACTTCGTCACGAAGCGCGTCTGCCTCGCGCTCCAGAAGAAGGACCGCTCGATCGCGCTGCACGGCTACGAGTCCGGCCGCATCGTGAAGCTCCCCGGTGGCGAGTTCATCGAGGTGCACGAGCAGCTCGACGAGTACGAGCGCTGGCGCCTGATCAGCTTCGAGAGCTACGAGCCGCTGATGATCCGCCCGAACAGCAAGGGCAAGATCACGGTCGGCAACCGGATGCGCGCGAGCATGTCCCGCTGGTTCTTCGAGGACCGCATCGTGCCGCCCACCAAGGGCGAGCTCGAGTCGGGCCACGGCCACCACTAGCCGCCCTGCTCCACCGTCGTGAAAGCGCCGGCCGCGATTCTCGCGCCGGCGCTTTCGCGCATCCACCCCGATCGTCGGTCCCGGTGATCCTCCCCCAGAGCAGCACTCCCTCGAGAGGCAGCCATGAGCCAGAGCACCGATGACCCGCTGGCGTCGCTCGCGTCGTGGCTGCGCTGCACCGTGTGCGGCGAACCACTGGAGCCCGCTGGACGCCTCAGGCTGGCGTGCGCGCGTCAGCACAGCTTCGACGTGAACAAACGCGGCTACGTGTCGCTCCTGGCCGGTGGGACCAGGTTCGTCGGCGACAGCGCCGCCATGCTCGACGCCAGGGATGCAGTGCTCGAGTCGGGAACGTACGCCGCGCTCTCCGCCGCGGTCGCCCGCTCCGTGTCCGGCACGCGCATCCTCGATGCCGGCGCGGGCACCGGGTACTACCTGCGGGCCGCGCTGAACGCGCATCCGGGTGCGCGCGGCCTGGCGATGGACCTCTCCCCGCCGCCGTCGGCCGCGCCTCCCGCAGCTCCGACCGCATCGACGGCCTCGTCGCCGACACCTGGCAACCGCTGCCCGTGCGCACCGCCGCCGCGGACAGCGTGCTGGACGTGTTCGCCCCCCGCAACCTGGCCGAGTTCCATCGGGTGCTGCGCCAGGGTGGCACGCTCGTGGTAGCGGTCCCTCGCGCCGACCACCTTGCAGAGCTGCGCGCCACCGGCACGATGCTCGACGTCCCCGCCGACAAGGCGGACGACCTCATCGCCGCCGCAGCGCCCCTGTTCGCCCTCCAGACGCGAGAACACGTCACCGAGGTCCTTACACTCACCGACGATCTGCGGGCCGCCCTGATCGGCATGGGCCCCTCCGCACACCACGCCGCACCGTCGGCCGACGCGGCCGCCCCGGTCGGCCTCACCTCGCCCGCCGCCGCTACATCAGCGACGCTCTCCGTCGACGTCCTCTGCTTCACCCGCGCCGAGTAGCATTCGAGCTTCGGCGGCCCGGGAATGCAGAAGCGCCGCACCCGAGGACGGGTGCGGCGCTTGCGTGCGTGAGGATCAGCGGGCGAAGTAGCCGCGGTAGTACTCGTAGGTCCAGCCGATGATGCAGATCAGCGCGAAGGCGACACCGATGAAGCAGATCCAGAAACCGACCGCGAGGCCGAGCATCACGAGACCCGCCGCGAAGGCGAGCGACACGGGCCACCAGCTCCACGGGCTGAAGTGCCCGAGCTCCGGGTCGCCGTCGTCGATGTTGGCGTCGAGGCGGTCCTCCGGGAGCTCACCGCCCTGCGAGGCGTGCGAGCGGCCGACGTAGAACGCGATGAAGGCGGCGAGGATGGCGCTCAGCGTGAGCGCGACCGTTCCGACCCATTCCACCTTGAGGTGCATCGGGTCGAGCAGGCTCCACACCGTGTAGACGATGGCGGAGAGGATGAAGAAGATCGAGAGGATCCAGAAGAGAATCGCGTTGGCTCTCATGGGTTACTTCACCTCGTTGTTCGCGACGTCGAGCACAAGGGCATCCGGCGCATCTTTCGCGCCGCCGACACCGATCGGGATCCCGGCCTCCGGGTGGTTCAGGTCGAACGCGGGAGACTCCGAACGGATTCGCGGGATCGACGTGAAGTTGTGGCGCGGCGGCGGGCAGCTGGTCGCCCACTCGAGCGAACGGCCGTAGCCCCACGGGTCGTTGACCGTGACCTTGGGCGCGTTGCGCGCCGTGAGGTACACGTTCACGAAGAACGGGATCATCGAGATGGCGAGGATGCCGGCGCCGATGGACGACAGCTGGTTCATCCAGGTGAAACCGTCGGACGGCAAGTAGGTCGCGTAGCGACGCGGCATGCCGACGACGCCCAGCCAGTGCTGCACCAGGAAGGTGGTGTGGAAGCCGATGAACAGCAGCCAGAAGTGCCACTTACCGAGACGGTCGTTCAGCATCTTGCCCGTCCACTTCGGCCACCAGAAGTAGAAGCCGGCGAACATCGCGAACACGACGGTTCCGAAGACGACGTAGTGGAAGTGGGCGACGACGAAGTACGTGTCGGAGACGTGGAAGTCGAGCGGCGGGGACGCCAGGATGACACCGGTCAGACCACCGAAGGTGAAGGTGATCAGGAAGCCGATCGACCACAGCATCGGCGACTCGAACGTGAGCGAGCCACGCCACATCGTGCCGATCCAGTTGAAGATCTTCACGCCGGTCGGAACCGCGATGAGCATCGTCATCAGCGAGAACCACGGCAGCAGCACAGAGCCGGTCACGTACATGTGGTGGGCCCACACGGTGACGGACAGGGCGGCGATGGAGATCGTCGCGTAGATGAGCGTCTTGTATCCGAAGATCGGCTTGCGGCTGAACACCGGGAAGATCTCGGAGACGATGCCGAAGAACGGCAGCGCGATGATGTAGACCTCCGGGTGCCCGAAGAACCAGAACAAGTGTTGCCAGAGCAGGGCTCCGCCGTTGGCCGCGTCGTAGATGTGCGCGTCGAACACACGGTCCGCAGCCAGCGCGAACAGCGCCGCGGCGAGGACCGGGAAGGCCATCAGCACGAGGATCGAGGTGACAAGCGTGTTCCAGGTGAAGATCGGCATGCGGAACATGGTCATGCCGGGGGCGCGCATCGTGATGATGGTGGTGATGAAGTTCACGGCGCCGAGGATCGTACCGAAACCGGACAGACCGAGGCCGACCACCCACAAGTTGCCGCCGACGCCTGGTGAGAACGTGGTACTCGATAGTGGTGCATACGCGAACCAGCCGAACGATGCGGCACCCTGCGGGGTGAGGAAGCCGGCGACCGCGATCAGCGAGCCGAAGGAGTAGAACCAGTACGCCAGCGCGTTGAGACGCGGGAAGGCGACGTCAGGAGCACCGATCTGCAGCGGCATGAGCACGTTGGCGAAGCCGGCGAACAGCGGCGTCGCGAACATGAGCAGCATGATCGTGCCGTGCATGGTGAAGAGCTGGTTGTACTGCTCCTTGGTCTGCACGACCTCCAGTCCGGGCTCGAACAGCTGAGCTCGGATGATGAGCGCCATCACACCACCGATGAGGAAGTAGATGAACGACGAGATCAGGTACATGTACCCGATCGTCTTGTGGTCGGTCGACGTGATGTAGTTCACGAGGATGTTGCCCTTGCGCTCCACCTGGTTGGCGCCGAGTGCCGGATTGGCTTTCGGTGCTGGCGCCGTGGTGGCCGCTGGAGCCGGTGCTGTCGTCGTCATTCGTGGATGCCCTACTCGTTACCCTTGGGAGCGCCCGTTCCGGGCAGGTTCTGATTACGGTCGTACTCGGAGCCCAGCTGGCCCTCGAAGCCCTTGTCGCGCAGGCTCTGGATGTGCGCGTCGTAGACGTCTTGCGGAACGATCTTCACGTTGAAGAGCATCGCAGAGTGGTACTCGCCGCAGAGCTCGGCGCACTTTCCGACGAACGTGCCGGTACGGCCGGTCGTCGAGAAGTACATGTAGTTGGTCTTGCCGGGGATGATGTCTTTCTTGTACAGCATCGCGGGGACCCAGAACGAGTGGATCACGTCGCGCGAGTCGAGCTGGATCGTGACCTTCTTGTTCTCGGGCAGGTACAGGGTGGGGATCTCCCCCTCCTGCACGGAGCCGGGGGTCGCACTCGAGTCGTCCGGCTGCACCTGGATGCCCGGGTCGTAGACGTTGTCCGTCTGGTAGTTGAAGTCCCACGCCCACTGCTTGGCGTAGACCTGGATCTTGAGGTCGGGGTGAGCGTACGGCTGCTCGATCGCGTTCTGGTCACGCGCGGTGAACGCGAAGAAGCCGAGGACGAGGATGAGCGGGACGATCGTGTAGAAGATCTCGATCGGCATGTTGTACCGCATCTGGACCGGGAGGCCGGTCTGACCCTTGCGGCGGCGGTACACGATGACCGCCCAGACGATGAGACCCCAGACGATCACTCCCACGATGAGCAGGACGATCCAGCTCGTCACCCACAGACCGCTGATGCGCTCGGTGTGGTTGGTGACGGGCTCCTTACCCTCGACGAATCCGGGAAGGAATCCGTTCAGCTGTGCCTGCGTGCATCCCGCGAGAACGACGACGAGCGTCGCTGCGATCGGAATGGCAGCCCATCGGAGACGGCGATTGTGACGCACCGGTGACCTTTCGAGTGACTCATGGACAGTTCACACGTAACTGTATTTGGCTGTATCCACCCTACTCCGCCGCACGCGCCGATTTGAACAGAAAGGGCCGCCCCAATGGGGCGGCCCTCAACCTTCGTGTGCTATGGCGACTCAGTGGAACGAGTCTCCGCAGGCGCACGAGCCGGAGGCGTTGGGGTTGTCGATGGTGAAACCCTGCTTCTGGATGGTGTCCTCGAAGTCGATGGACGCACCGTCGAGATACGGGACGCTCATCTTGTCGACGATCACCTCGACGCCGTCGAAGTCGACGGTCGCGTCTCCGTCGAGCATCCGCTCGTCGAAGTAGAGCTGGTAGATCAGGCCTGAGCATCCACCGGGCTGGACGGCGACGCGCAGACGCAGGTCGTCGCGGCCCTCCTGCTCGAGCAGGCTCCTGACCTTGCTCGCCGCAGTGTCGGACAGCCCGACGCCGTGCGCCTTCGTCTCGGTCAGCGTTGTGTCGGTCATGGGACTCCTCTTACGGGTCTTGTTCGGACTTCTGGACGAAATCTGGGACAATTCTACGTCGGAAAACCGGGAATCGGCCCCGGACATTCCCTTCTCAGGCGTCTGTGCGCCGGTCGAGCCGCGCGAGCAGCAGCGCCTCGGCGAGAATGGCCCGCTTGAAGACGCCGAGGTGCAGCGACTCGTTCGGGCTGTGCGCCCGCGAGTCCGGGTCTTCGACGCCGGTGACCAGGATCTGCGCCTCCGGGAACTCCCGCACGAGGTCGGCGATGAACGGGATGGACCCTCCCACGCCGGTCTCGACCGCTTCTTTGCCCCACGCGTCCGTCATCGCCCGCTTGGCCTCGGTGGCCGCCCAGCCGTTCGTGTCGACGAGGAACGCCTCCCCCGTGTCGACGTCGTCGATGGCGATGTGCGCCCCGAACGGCGCGTTGGCGCGCAGGTGGCGTTCGAGCGCGGCGTACGCGTCCGCCGCGGGCTGGCCGGGTGCGACGCGCGCGCTGATCCGCACCGAGACGCTCGGCAGGAGTGTGTTGGACGCGTTCGCGACGCTCGGCGCGTCGATGCCGGTCACGGTGACGGTCGGCTGCGACCACATCCTGGACAGGATGGGACCGGTGCCGATCGACGTTACGCCGTCGAGGAGCGCGGCCTCCGCGCGGAAGTGCTCCTCGGTGACGGCCGGCGGCTCTGCGGCGTCTGTGCGACCGGTGAAGCCGTCGACGGCCACCGAGCCGTTCTCGTCGTGCAGGGTGGCGAGCAGCTTGACCATGGCGAGCATCGCATCCGGGGCTGCGCCGCCGAACATGCCGGAGTGCGAGGCGTGCTCCAGCGTCGACACGGTGAGACGGAAGGTGACGTTGCCGCGCAGCGACACAGTGAGTGCCGGGGTGTCGACGTCGACGTTGTCGGAGTCGGCCACCACGATCACGTCCGCCGCGAGGGCGTCCTTGTTCTGCTGCAGGAAGTTCGCGAACGAGCGGGAGCCGAACTCCTCCTCCCCCTCGATGAAGACGGCGAGCCCCAGGTCGAAATCGCTCCCGAGCGCCTCCACGATGGCCCGGACGCTGGCGACGTGCGCCATGACACCTGCTTTGTCGTCCGCCGCTCCCCTGCCGTACATCCGGTCGCCGCGCACGGTCGGCTCGAACGGCGGGGTGTTCCAGTCTTCGTCCTTGCCCTGAGGCTGCACGTCGTGGTGGGCGTAGAGCAGCACGGTCGGGCGTCCGTTGCGAGCCGCGCGCGTGGCCAGCACTGCCGGCTGGCCGCTCTCCGCACCGTCTCCGATCGGCGCACGCTTGATCTCGACGCTCTCGAAGGCGCCCGTCCCCCGCAGCAGCGCCGCGACAGCCTCAGCGCTGGCGGCGACGTTCGCCGGGTCGAACGCCGACCACGACACCGAAGGGATGCGCACGAGGGCGGCCAGATCGGCCACCGTGGACGGCAGGGATCGTTCGACGCTGGCGCGCACCGCCTCCTCTGCTGCTGTGGGTTCGGTGGGCGGGGTCTGCTGAGCGTTCGTCATGACGGTAATCTTAAGCGGACCCCACGAACCGAAGGCTTAGCGTTGGCAAAACGAGAGAACCCCCAGTCGACCAAGGCGGAGACGCCTGTCGTCGAGACAGAAGAAGAGACGGCAGAGCGTCTGAGGCAGGGCAAGGGCGCCCCGACTCCGACCCGCCGTGAGCAGGAGGCCGCCCGCAAGCGCCCCCTGGTGCCGGAAGACCGCAAAGAAGCAGCGCGCATGGCCAGGGCGAAGACCGCCGAGGCCCGCGAGAAGGCACGCGTCGGCATGGCCGCCGGCGACGACCGCTACCTCACCGCCCGCGACAGGGGTCCGCAGCGCCGCTATGTCCGCGACTACGTGGATGCGCGGTTCAGCATCGGCGAATACCTCATCCCGGTCATGCTGCTGGTGATCGTGCTGTCCTTCCTCCCCGGCTACTTCCAGGTCTACGGCCTGCTGGCGCTGTGGGCGTTCTTCGCCATCGCCGTCATCGACTGCTTCGTGCTCGGGCTGCTGGTGCGCAAGCGCCTGCGCGAGAAGTTCGGAGAGAGCAAGGTCGAGCGCGGCGTGCGCTGGTACGCGGCCATGCGGGCTCTGCAGCTGCGCGTCATGCGCCTGCCGAAGCCGCAGGTCAAGCGCGGCCAGTTCCCCAGCTGACCGTGACGATCGTCGCAGCGGCGGACGGCTCCGCACTGGGCAATCCCGGGCCGGCAGGGTGGGCGTGGTACGTCGACGACACCACCTGGGCTGCCGGAGGCTGGCCGCACGGAACGAACAACCAGGGCGAGCTGATGGCCGTGATCGACCTGCTCGACTCCACTGCGCACCTCGACGAGGAGCTGCGCATCCTGTGCGACAGCCAATACGTCATCAACGCCGTCACCAAGTGGATGCCCGGCTGGAAGCGCAAGGGCTGGCGCAAAGCCGACGGCTCCCCTGTCCTCAACCGCGAGCTGCTGGAGCGCCTCGACCGCGCCGTCCAGGGCCGTAAGTACACCTTCGAGTGGGTGAAGGGGCACGCCGGCCACGCGTTGAACGAGGCCGCCGATGTGCGCGCCCGCGCGGTCGCGACCGCGTACCAGAAGGGCGACCCCATCCCGATCGGTCCCGGCTGGCCGGGGCGCTCACGCGCCGACGAGGCGACGGGCGAGATCATCGAGGCGACCGCATCCGGTGCTGTCGGCGCTGGCGTGGGAGCAGCTCAGGAGAGCGTCGAACTCGACCTGTTCGGCGATCTGTCCGCCGCCGAGACCGACGCAGAAGCCGTGGTTCGGCTGGAGCGCGAACTGCTCGACCCGGCCGTGCGCTCCGACGCCTCCCGGGTCGCGGCGCTGCTGCACCCCGACTTCGAGGAGATCGGCCGGTCAGGGCGCCTCTGGGGCCGCGACGCGATCGTTCAGGAGGTGGCCGCCGCCGACGACGCTGCCGCAGCCGACTTCGAGCTGCTCGGCACCGAGACGCTCTCCCCCGAGATCATCCTGCTCACCGCCCGCACCACGGACGCGCGGGGCAGCTCGCTGCGCAGCTCGCTCTGGCTGCGGGTCAACGGCCGCTGGCGGCTACGCTTCCACCAGGGGACGCCGGAGGCGGAGTAGCCCGCGGTTGATCTGCCTGGCCCAGAGCGGTCCGAGGTAGAGGAACGCGGTGTAACCCTGCACGAGGTTGGCACCCGCATCCAGTCGCTCCTGCACGTCGGCGGCGGTTTCGACGCCGCCGACCGAGATGACGCACAGGTCGGCGGGGACGGTGGCGCGGATCAGTTTCAGGACCTCCAGCGACCGGTCGGCGAGCGGGGCTCCGGAGAGGCCACCGGCACCAGCCGCCTCGACGACGGCCGGCTCGGTGCGCAGCCCATCGCGGGAGATGGTCGTGTTGGTGGCGATGATGCCCGCCAGTCCGAGGTCGACCACGAGGGCGGCGATCTTCTCGACCTGCTCGTCGGTGAGGTCCGGCGCGATCTTGACCAGCAGCGGCTTGTCGCCCGCCACCACCTTCACGGCGGACAGCAGCGGCGAAAGCAGTTCCAGCTCCTGCAGCCCGCGGAGGCCGGGCGTGTTCGGGGAGCTGACGTTGACGACGAGGTAGTCGGCGAGCGGCGACAGGGCACGCGCGCTGGTGAGGTAATCGGCGGTCGCGTCCTCGACGGCGACCACGCGGCTCTTGCCGATGTTGACGCCGAGCACCGGGCGGTTTCGCGCGCGGACCACACCGAGCAGACGGTTGGCCGCGGCCGCGGCACCCTGATTGTTGAAGCCCATCCGGTTGATGACGGCGCGGTCCGGGATGAGCCGGAACAGGCGCGGCTTGTCGTTGCCCGGCTGCGCAATGGCGGTGACGGTGCCCACCTCGACGTGCCCGAAGCCCAGCTGGCCGAGGCCGACGACGGCCTCGCCGTTCTTATCGAAGCCGGCGGCGACGCCGAACGGCGAATCGAACCGGAGGCCCAGGGCCTCGACGGCGAGCGACGGATCAGGGGCGGTGAACCGGCGCACGAGACGGCCGAGGCCGAGCACCGGAAGGGCGCGGATCACCAGGAACGCGAGGTGGTGCGCGCGCTCAGGGTCGAGCTTCGACAGGACGAGGGAGAAGAGTGTGCGATACATGCCTGTACGAGGATACCGGGCGCGACGGGCGCCGTCGCATCAGGCGGTGTCGGCTTGCGCATCCAGCGGGCTGCCGTGGTGCTCGATGCGCAGCTGCCGGATGGAGTCCTCGAAGTCGTCGAGGGAGTCGAAGCCCTGGTAGACGCTCGCGAACCGCAGGTAGGCGACCTCGTCGAGCTCCCGCAGTGGGGGCAGAATGGCGAGGCCGATGTCGTTCGCCTCGATCTGCGAGGCACCGGTGGAGCGGATGGTCTCCTCGACCTTCTGCGCCAGCACGGCGAGGTCCGAGTCGGTCACAGGACGACCCTGGCAGGCCTTCCGGACGCCGAGCACGATCTTCTCGCGGCTGAACGGCTCAGCGACGCCGCTGCGCTTGATGACGCTGAGGCTCGCGGTCTCGGTGGTGGAGAAGCGGCGTCCGCACTCCGGGCACTGCCGACGGCGGCGGATCGACAGCCCGTCGTCGCTCGTACGGGAGTCGATGACACGGGAATCCGGGTGGCGGCAGAAAGGGCAGAACATAGTGACTCCGATTCTACCGGCCGGTCGCGCGCATCCGGGGATGCGGCCGGATGCTGCGCAGGCCTACGGGAAACGCACGGTCACGGCCTCGCCGTGAGCCGGGAGGTCCTCCGCGCCGGACAGCGCCACGATGCGGTCTGCCACCTGCTGCAGGGCGGGCCGGTCGTAGCGGATGACCTGCTGCGGGCGCAGGAACGAGTACGCGCCGAGACCGGACGAGAACCGGGCCTGCCCACCCGTGGGGAGTACGTGGTTGGAGCCGGCGAGATAGTCGCCGAGGCTCACCGGGGAGTGCGGGCCGAGGAAGATCGCGCCGGCGCTCTCGATGGTGGCGAGCACCGCATCCGGGTTCTCGGTCTGGATCTCCAGGTGCTCTGGACCGTATGCGTTACTGAAGGCGGCGGCCGCGGCCAGATCGTCGACCAGGACGATGGCCGACTGCTGGCCGGAGAGCGCCGTGCGCACGCGCGCGGCGTGCTTGGTGGCCGCGGCGATGGTCTCCAGCTCGGCCGCGACACGGTCGGCGAACGCCGGGCTGTCGGTGACGAGCAAGGAGGCGGCGGCCTCGTCGTGCTCGGCCTGGCTGACCAGGTCGGCCGCGACGAATCGGGCGTCGGCCGTGTCGTCGGCGATGACCAGGATCTCGGTGGTCCCCGCCTCCGAGTCGATGCCGGTCTGACCGCGCACGACCCGCTTGGCGGCGGCGACGTAGATGTTGCCTGGACCGGTGATGACCTGCACGGGGTCCAGCCCGATCTCCTCGACCCCCCAGGCGAGCGCGCCGATGGCTCCTGCGCCGCCCATCGCATACACCTCGCTGATGCCGAGCAGACCGGCGGCACCGAGGATCGTCGGGTGCACCGCTCCCCCGAACGCGCGCTGCGGCGGGCTGACCAGAGCAATGGATGCGACGCCGGCGACCTGTGCGGGAACCGCGTTCATCACGACGCTCGACGGGTAGACGGCCTTGCCGCCCGGCACGTAGAGTCCCGCGCGTTCGACCGGCTGCCAGCGCTGCACGACGGTGGCACCGGGGCCGATCCTGGTCTCCGCGGCGGGAGGCACCTGCGCGGCCGTCGCTTCGCGCACGCGGGCGATGGCCTCCTCCAGCGCGGCGCGGACCTCGGCGGGGAGGTCGGCCACAGCACGGTCGATCTCCTCCTGCGGAACGCGCACAGAGGCAGGCGCGCCGCCGTCGAACTTCTCCGCCTGCGCCGCGAGCGCGGCGGCGCCCTGCGTCCTCACGTCGTCGATCAGTGCCGACGCCACCTCGATGGCGACGGACACATCCACGACGGGACGGGGGACGAGGCGCTGGAAGGCAGCGCGGGTAGGCTGGATTCCGCGGAGATCAATGGTCTGCATCATGACCAGACAAGACTATCCGCAACCCGGAATACTCAGGAGCCCGACCGCGCTGATGCATACGTATGAATAGTTCGCCCGAACCCCAGCTCCCGGCGGAGCGGCCCTCCGACCGTGTCGAACCCGACCTCACGCCCGACCTCACCGCCTTCCGCCAATCGTTCCGCCGTCATGCCGCGGGCGTCGCGATCGTGACGGCGCTGACGCCGGACGGCACGCCCGTCGGCTTCACGGCGACCTCGCTCGCCTCCCTCGCGGCCGTGCCGCCGTTGGCGACCTTCAACATCGCCCGCTCCGCCTCCAGCTGGCCGGCGATCGCGGAGACGGACCGCGTCGTCATCCACATGCTCGGCGTGCGCAACAGGGCGGTCGCCGAGAAGCTCGCAGGAGACAACGCGCTCCGCTTCGACGGCGACCACTGGTATCCGGGGCCGCACGGCCTCCCGATCATCAAAGACGTCACCAGCTGGATGGTCGGCCGGATCGTCGAGCGCGTGGCCGTGCACAACAACGCGGTCGTCGTCGTCCAGATCGAGGACGGCGAGGTCGGCGACGACGACGCCGCCCTCCTCTACCACGAGCGCCGCTACCTCACCCCCGGCGACTTCGCCTAGCCCGGCGGGCCAGACGAGGCGGGCTACACGAGGCAGTTGGGGCCGAGGAGGCCCTTGAGCTCGCCGTAGAGGTCGGCGCTGATGGCGACAGGCTTGGGGACCTCGAAGACGCGGGCGACCTGGCCCTTCACGAGACGCAGTCGCACCTCGTTGTCACCGGGATGACGGGCGAGCACTTCCGCGAGACTCGTGACCGTGGCGGTCGTCGCACGCTGGTCCGGCATCGTGATCATGAGGGTCCCGCCCTCGTCGACCTGACCGAGGTCGGGCGTCATCAGGCTGAACGCGTGCAGGTTCATCCCGTCGTCGCGCAAGCTCACCCGCCCGCGCACGACCACGATCGCGTCGCCCACCAGCATCGGTGAGAACTCCTGGTAGGCCTTGCCCATGAACATCACGGTCATCTCGCCGCCGAAGTCCTCGACCTGGATCATGCCGTACTGGTTGCCGGACGCCTTGGCCACGCGGTGCTGCACACTCGTGACGAGGCCGGCGATGGTGACCGTCTCGCCGTCTTGGATGTTCTCCGAACCGACCAGGTCGGCGATCCCCGTGCTCGCGAGCTTGGCGAGCTGCAACTCCAGCCCGGCCAGTGGATGGTCGGAGACGTAGAGCCCGAGCATGTCGCGTTCGAAGGCGAGCTTGTCCCGCTTGCCCCACTCCGGCCGATCCGGGATGTGGTGCTGCGACGCCGTCTGCTCGTCTTCGCCCCACAGGCTGTCGAAGTCGAAGCCGACGTCGCCGTTCGCCTCGTTGCGTTTGATCTTGACGGCGGACTCGACCGCGTCTTCGTGAACCTCGACGAGCGCGCGCCTGGTGTGGCCGAGCGAGTCGAACGCGCCCGCCTTGATCAGCGACTCCACGGTGCGCTTGTTGGCGGCGTGGATCGGCACCTTGTTGAGGAAGTCGTGGAACGAGTCGAAGCGGCCCTTCGCCTCGCGGGCCTCGCGCACACCCTCGACCACGTTCGCTCCGACGTTGCGCACAGCGCCCATCCCGAAGCGGATGTCTGTGCCCACGGCGGCGAAGTACAGGTTGGACTCGTTGACGTCCGGCGGGAGCACCTTGATGCCCATCCGGCGGCACTCGTTGAGGTAGAGCGCCATCTTGTCTTTGGAGTCGCCGACGCTGGTGAGCAGGGCCGCCATGTACTCGGCCGGATAGTGCGCCTTGAGGTACGCGGTCCAGTACGAGATGACGCCGTAAGCGGCCGAGTGCGCCTTGTTGAAGGCGTAGTCGGAGAACGGGAGCAGGATCTCCCACAGCTTGTTGACGGCCTCCATCGAGAAGCCGTTGGCGTTCATGCCGCCGGCGAAGCCCTCGAACTGCTTGTCCAGCTCCGACTTCTTCTTCTTGCCCATCGCGCGGCGCAGGATGTCCGCCTGACCGAGCGAGAAGCCTGCGACCTTCTGCGCGATCGCCATCACCTGCTCCTGGTAGATGATGAGGCCGTAGCTGGTGGACAGGATCTCGGCGAGCGGCTCTGCGAGCTCCGGGTGGATCGGCGTGATCTCTTGCAGCTTGTTCTTGCGCAGCGCGTAGTTGGTGTGCGAGTTGGCGCCCATGGGGCCAGGACGGTAAAGGGCGATGAGCGCCGAGATGTCCTCGAAGTTGTCCGGCTTCATCAGGCGCAGCAGGGCGCGCATCGGGCCGCCGTCGAGCTGGAACACGCCGAGCGTGTCTCCGCGGGACAGCAGGTCGTACGCGCCGCGGTCGTCGAGTTCGAGGTCTTCGAGGACGAGCTTCTCGCCACGGTTGGCCTCGATGTTGTCGAGCGCGTCGTTGATGATCGTGAGGTTGCGCAACCCCAGGAAGTCCATCTTGATCAGTCCGAGCGACTCGCAGGCCGGGTAGTCGAACTGCGTGACGATCTGGCCGTCCTGCTCGCGCTTCATGATCGGGATGATGTCGATCAGAGGATCGGACGACATGATCACGCCGGCCGCGTGCACACCCCACTGGCGCTTCAGGTTCTCGAGTCCGAGGGCGGTGTCGAACACCGTCTTGGCCTCGGGGTCGCTCTCGACGACGGCCCGGATGTCCACGGCCTCTTTGTAACGGGGGTGGTTCTTGTCGAAGATCCCGGTGAGCGGGATGTCTTTGCCCATCACGGGCGGCGGCATGGCCTTGGTGAGCTTGTCGCCCATCCCGAACGGGAACCCGAGCACGCGCGAGGAATCCTTGAGCGCCTGCTTGGCCTTGATGGTGCCGTAGGTGACGATCTGCGCGACGCGCTCCTCGCCGTACTTCTCCGTGACGTATTTGATGACCTCGCCGCGGCGACGGTCGTCGAAGTCGACGTCGAAGTCGGGCATGGAGACGCGGTCGGGGTTGAGGAAGCGCTTGAAGATCAGGCCGTGGCGGAGCGGGTCGAGGTCGGTGATGCGCATGGCGTACGCCGCCATGGAACCGGCGCCGGAGCCGCGGCCGGGGCCGACCCGGATGCCGTTGCGCTTGGACCAGTTGATGAAGTCGGCGACCACCAGGAAGTAGCCGGGGAAGCCCATCTGCGAGATGACGCCGATCTCGTAGTCCGCCTGCTTGCGCACGTCTTCGGTGATGCCCTCGGGATAGCGTTCGTGCAGCCCCTTCTCCACCTCTTTGACGAACCAGCTCTGCTCCGTCTCCTCCTCCGGCACGGGGAAGCGCGGCATGTAGTTGGCGGAGGTGTCGAACTTCACCTCGCAGCGCTCGGCGATGGCGAGCGTGTTGTCGCAGGCCTCCGGGTGGTCGCGGAAGAGCTGCCGCATCTCGTCGGCGGACTTGAGGTAGAACTTGTCGGCGTCGAACTTGAACCGGTTCGGGTCGTCCAGCGTCGAACCGGACTGGACGCAGAGCAGCGCGGCGTGGCTCTTGGCGTCTGCCGCGTGCGTGTAGTGCAGGTCGTTGGTGGCGACGAGCGGGAGGTCGAGCTCTTTCGCCAACCGGATGAGGTCGGCCATGATGCGGCGCTCGATGCCGAGTCCGTGGTCCATGATCTCGGCGAAGAAGTTCTCTTTGCCGAAGATGTCGCGGAACTCCGCCGCCGCCTTCTTGGCCTCCTCGTACTGACCGAGCCGCAGGCGCGTCTGCACCTCGCCGGACGGGCACCCCGTGGTGGCGATGATGCCCTTGGAGTACCGGTTGAGCAGTTCCCTGTCCATGCGGGGCTTGAAGTAGTACCCCTCGGTGGAGGCGAGCGATGACATCCGGAAGAGGTTGTGCATCCCCTCGGTGGTGGACGCAAACATCGTCATGTGCGTGTATGCACCCGAGCCGGAGACGTCGTCTCCCCCGCCGTCGCCCCACCGGATGCGCGTGCGGTCTGTCCGATGCGTGCCCGGCGTGAGGTAGGCCTCTGTGCCGATGATCGGCTTGATGCCGGCGTCTGTCGCGGTGCGCCAGAAGTCGAAGGCGCCGAACATGTTGCCGTGATCGGTGACGGCCACGGCGGGCATGCCCTGCTCGACGGCGGCCTCGACGAGCGGTTTGATGCGCGCCGCTCCGTCGAGCATCGAGTACTCGCTGTGGACGTGGAGGTGAACGAACGAATCGCCGCTTGGGGCCAAGCCGGGAACTCCCTGTCTGACGTGGTGGAGGGTTAAGACTACGACGGACCGGCGACAGCGTTATGAGGCGCGCAGCACATCCAGAGCGTTCTGCAGATCGTCGGGGTAGGTCGTGGTGAAGGTGACCCACTCGCGCGATCCTGGATGCTCGAACGCGAGCTGGACGGCGTGCAGCCACTGTCGGGTGAGGCCGAGCCTGGCCGACAGCGTCGGGTCGGCTCCGTACATCGCGTCGCCGACGCACGGGTGCCGCTGAGCGGCCATGTGCACCCGGATCTGGTGGGTGCGGCCGGTCTCCAGGTGGACCTCCAGCAGGCTGGCCGCCGGGAACGCTTCGATGGTCTCGTAGTGCGTCACGGACGGCTTGCCGCCTGCGACGACCGCGAACTTCCAGTCGGATTTCGGGTGACGGCCGATCGGGGCGTCCACGGTGCCGACGAGCGGGTCCGGGTGCCCCTGGACGACCGCGTGGTAGATCTTCTCGACGGTTCGGTCGTGGAACGCGCGCTTGAGGTGCGTGTATGCGCGCTCCGACTTGGCGACCACCATGAGACCGCTGGTGCCGGCGTCGAGGCGGTGCACGATGCCTGCCCGCTCTGCGGCGCCGGAGGTGGAGATCCGGAAGCCGGCGGCGGCGAGGGCGCCGAGCACGGTCGGCCCCTCCCACCCGGCAGCGGGATGCGCGGCGACCCCGACCGGCTTGTCGATCACCACGATGTCGTCGTCGTCGTGCACGATGGTCAGCTCGGGGACGGCGATGGGGACGATCCGCACCTCGGTCTTCGGCTGCCAGCTCACTTCGAGCCAGCTGCCCGCCGAGAGCCTGTCGGACTTGTCGGCCTGCCGACCGTCGACGCTCACGCCGCCCGCCTCGACGATCTCGGCGGCGAAACTGCGCGAGAAGCCGAGAAGCTTGGCGAGGCCCGCATCCACCCTGGCGCCCTCGAGGCCGTCCGGGATGGGGAAGCTCCTGGACTCCATGACTAGCTGCTGGGCTTGTCGTGCTGATGCGGCGCGTTGTGCTCGTGCGGCGCGTTGTGCGGGTCCGGCTCGGCTTCGGCGGCGACCGCCTCGGCCTCCGCCTCCTCTTCGTCGTCCGTTCGCTTGCCGTCCAGGCCGATGCCACGGATGGTCAGGATGAGGAAGAGCACCATGCTCGACACGATCGCGACGTCGGCGAGGTTGAAGATGGCCGGCAGGAGCGGGATCTGCAGGAAGTCGACCACATGGCCGACGCCGAAGCCCGGCTCCCGGAAGAGCCTGTCCGTCAGGTTGCCCAGCAGTCCGCCGAGCAACAGCCCGAACAGAATGGCCCACGCCACCGACCGGATGCGCGGGGCGTACCAGATCACGAACCCGAGAACGCCGACGCCCACGATGGAGAAGATCCAGGTGGAGCCGCTCCCGATCGAGAAAGCGGCTCCGGCGTTCTTGACGAAGTGGAACTGCAACAGCTGGCCGAGCACCTCGACCTGCTGACCCTCATAGAGGTTGGCCACCACCAGGACCTTGGCGGTCTGGTCGACGAGGTACACGACGAGCGCGACGATGCCGAGGACCGCCAAGGCCCGGATGCTGACCTTGGCGCGGGAGGTACTAGCCTCCAAAGCCGGGGAAGACCGGGGGCTGCTGGCCCTGGTCCTGAGCGTTCGCGGCGCTGTCGCCTGCGTTGGCGGACACCGGGGCGGGGACCGCTCCCGTGTTGGCGGCGCCGGAGGCGTCCTGCGAGCCGGAGCGCTGCGCGTAGCTGCCCGTGCCGGACACCGACGAGTTCTCGAGGTCGCGGAGCTGGCCCTCGATGTAGCCCTTCAGCTTCTCGCGGTACTCGCGCTCGAACGAGCGGAGGCCATCGATGCGGCTCTCCAGCGAGCTGCGCTCCTGGTCGAGTGCGCTGATCTGGGCGCGCTGCTTGGACTCGGCCTCTGCGACGATGCGGGCCGCGGTGGCGTGGCCCTCTGCGATGAGCGAGTCGCGCTTCTCGATGCCCTCACGCACGTGCTCCTCGTGCAGGCGGCGAGCCAGCTGCAGGAGGTTGTTGGTGCTGTTGGGGTCTGCGGCGTTGGCGTCCGGCGCGGTGTAGGCGGCGGTGGCGGCCCCTGCTGCCGCCGCTGCTGCGACCGGGGCCGCTGCTGTTGCCGGAGCGGCCTGAGCGGCCTGCTGAGCGGCGGCGAGGCGCTTCTTGAGGTCCTCGTTCTCCTGCTGCAGGCGGGTGACCTCGCCGTTGTCCTGTGCCGCTGCGACGGGAGCGGGGGCTGCGCCGCCCTGGCCTCCGCTGCGCTGCAGCTCGGCGATGCGGGAATCGCTCGCCACGAGGCGCTGCTTGAGCTCCTCGTTCTCCTGGTTCAGACGACGAAGCTCGACAACGACCTCGTCGAGGAAGTCGTCGACCTCGTCCTGGTCATAGCCCTCACGGAACTTCGTCGGTTGGAACCGCTTGTTGACTACATCTTCCGGAGTCAGCGCCATGGCAAGCCACCTTAGATCTTGGGGTACGAACAAAAAATGCGTTCAGCCAACGCTAGCAAAGTGCGCTGGGGGTGCGCACTCCGCCCGCACTCATCCGGCGTCGGCTCGTCAACACTACATCCCGAGCTGCGCCTGGCTGCGGATCGACTCTCAGGTAAGACCCACAGTCACGTAGAGCCCGATGATCACGAGGAGCATCGTGAGGCTCCAGCCGAAATCGATGGCGATGGGTCCCATCGACAGCGGAGGGATGATCCTGCGGAAGAACTTGATCGGAGGATCGGTCACCACATAGGCGGACTCGGCGAGCACCAGGCCGAAGCCGCGAGGGCGCCATCCCCTGCTGAACGTGCGCACCAGGTCGAGCACGAAGCGGGCCCAGAGCACGAAGAAATAGATCAGGAGGAGGTAGTACGCCACAGTGGCGACGATCGCGAGGACAAACACGAGTCTCAGTATGGTCGAAAGCGCGCCGTCCCAGCTGGGAACGGCGCGCTGTCGGAGAGTCTGGGATTCAGCCCTGGGCGAAGAAGGAGGCGTCGACCTCCGCGTCCTGGCCGCCGTGCTCGCCGGAGACGACGACGTGCGACGGGGACAGCAGGAACACCTTCGGCGTCACGCGCTCGATCTTGCCGTAGAGGCCCTGCGAGAGGCCGCTGGCGAAGTCGATGAGCCGGCGCGCATCCCCTTCGCTCATCTGCGACAGGTTGATGATCACCGGGATTCCTTCGCGGAAGGATTCGGCGATCGCCTGGGCGTCGCGGTACTGGCGGGGGTGGACCGTGAGGATCTCGTTCATTTCCTGTACCGAAACATTCCGTGCGGTGGATGATTTACGCAGCGGGGTCACCGGAGCGCGGCCGGCGACGGGGGCGACCGGTGCCGGGTGGGGAACGGGCGCGACGGGGGTCGGGTGCTGCTGCGGCGCCTGCTGGCGCTGCGGCTGCTCCTGTGCCTGCTCGTCGTACTCGAGCTCTTCGTCGGCGAGGCCGAGGTAGACCATCGTCTTCTTCAGCGGGTTGGACATGCGATCCTCCGTGTAGACCTGTGCGCCGTCGCTTTCCACGCACGACGAACCTTCTCTTCGAGATTAACCGGGCTGCGGTCGATTCCCGGTAATGGCCGTGCCAATGCGAAGGTGTGTCGCTCCTTCTGCGATGGCTTCTGCGTAGTCCTGGGACATGCCGGCCGAGATCTTCGTGGCGTCGGGAGCGATGCTTCGCACCCTTTCGCTGGCGAGCCGCACCCGCTCGAAGGCTCGGCGCGGCTCCTCGTCGATCGGGGCGACGGCCATCACGCCGAGGAGCCGGAGGCCGTGCGTCCCGACGATGTGGTCGACGAGGGGTTCGAGGTCGCGGTCGGAGACGCCGCCGCGTGCAGGGTCGTCGGTGAGGTTGAGCTGCACGAAGCAGTCGATCTCCGACTCGTCGGAGCGCAGCGCATCCACCAGCGACAGCCGGTCGACCGAGTGGATCACGGACGCGTACGCCCGCGCCTGCCTCGCCTTCTTGCTCTGCAGCTGCCCCACGAAGTGCCAGCGCAGGTCGAGGTCGGCGAGTTCCGCCGCCTTGGCCTGCGCCTCCTGGTGGCGGTTCTCCCCCACGTCCTGCACGCCGAGGGCGGCCAGTTCGCGCACGAGCGACGCCGGATGGAACTTGGTGACGACGATCGTCGTCAGCTCCTCCGGAGAGCGTCCCGCCGCGCGGGCGGCATCCGTGATGCCCGCCCGCACGGCGCCGAGTCTTTCGGCGAGCGGACTACTTGAGGAAGTCGGGGATGTCGAGGTCGTCATTCTCGTCGTCGAAGGCAGGGTCTTTGGGGGCGGCGTCGGACACGGGGCTCTCCCCGGCCGACCAGGCGTCGGTGGACGGGGACGGAATGTCCTCCGCGTCGAGCGCTGCGGTGCTCGCCAGCCCGTCGTCGTCTCCGGCCTCCACGAACGTGGTGCGACGCGCCTCGGCGAGCTGCTGGGGCTTGGCGTTGGGGTCTCCGCCGTCGAATCCGGCCGCGATGACCGTCACCCGCACCTCGTCGCCGAGAGTGTCGTCGATCACGGCACCGAAGATGATGTTGGCCTCTGGATGCACGGCCTCCTGCACGAGCCTGGCCGCGTCGTTGATCTCGAAGATGCCGAGGTTCGAGCCGCCCTGGATGGAGAGCAGGACGCCGTGTGCTCCGTCGATGCTCGCTTCGAGCAGCGGGGATGCGACGGCGAGCTCCGCCGCCTTGATGGCGCGGTCGGCTCCGCGGGACGAGCCGATGCCCATGAGGGCGGACCCTGCTCCCTGCATGACCGACTTGACGTCGGCGAAGTCGAGGTTGATGAGGCCGGGGGTGGTGATCAGGTCGGTGATGCCCTGGACACCGGCGAGGAGCACCTGGTCGGCGGTGGAGAACGCCTCCAGCATGCTGATCCCGCGGTCGCTGATCTCCAGCAGACGGTCGTTCGGCACCACGATGAGGGTGTCGACCTCTTCCTTCAGGCGCTGCACGCCTGCTTCGGCCTGCTCGGAGCGGCGCTTGCCCTCGAAGCCGAACGGTTTGGTGACGACACCGATGGTCAGAGCGCCGATGGACTTCGCGATGCGCGCGACGACAGGGGCGCCGCCCGTTCCTGTTCCACCGCCTTCTCCGGCGGTGACGAAGACCATGTCGGCGCCGGCGAGCGCTTCCTCGATCTCCTCCGCGTGGTCCTCCGCCGCACGGCGGCCGACCTCAGGGTCTGCGCCTGCACCGAGTCCACGGGTGATCTCACGGCCGACGTCGAGCTTGACGTCCGCGTCGCTCATCAGGAGCGCTTGCGCATCCGTGTTGATGGCGATGAACTCGACGCCGCGAAGCCCGAGTTCGATCATCCGGTTGACGGCGTTGACGCCGCCACCGCCGATGCCGACGACTTTGATCACGGCGAGGTAGTTCTGGTTTGATGTCACGTCCGGCCTCCACTGGGAACCTTCAACCTCAAGTCGAGGCTTAAAGTTATGCTCAGTATGCAATTCTTGATTCGACGTTAGGCGCGCGCGGCCCCCGCCGCCGCAATCCGCGGGGCGTGTCGGAAAAGTCGGCACGTAATCGTGCCATTTCGCCTGTCATCCCGTGGTCACGCTGTGCGGCGACGAGACGTCGAACACCTTCGCGTCGGCCGCGCTCTTCAGGAGGGCGGACAGGTCCGCCGCTTTCAGCTCCGAGTCCTCCGCGCTTCCCCACACCACTTTCGCACCGCTCTCGCGCAGTGTGAAGCTCACGTCGTCCGCCGTCGTCGCCGAGATGGTGTCGACGCGGGCGAGCAGATCGGAGGGGAGGGCGCCGAGCACCTCGGCCGCCGCGGCGAAACCGGACTTCGCGTCGGTCTCCGCTGCCGCACCGGATGCGGTGATCAGCGGGTAGCCGTCCTGCCTGGCCGGCGCGGACGCGATCGAGACTTTCGCCGCATCCACCAGCGTGAACGTCGTGCCGCTCTGGAGGACGCCGATCGGCTGACGCTCCACGATCCTGACGACGACGGTGTTCGGAGGGTGACTCTCGACGCTGTAGCTCCTGATCAGCGGGAACGCGGCCAGGTCGCCTCTGATCGCGCCCTGATCGACCAGCGGAAGCGGGCGGCCGAGCTGATCGGAGAGCGCCTTCTTGACGGCGGCGACGTCGAGCCGAGAGGTGCCGGTCACGTCGATCGTGCGCAGCGCCATCAGCGGGGAGAACGCGGTCAGCGCGACCCCGAGCACGAGAGCGACGACGACGCCGAGTGCGGAGAACCAGGCGAGCTTCCTGCGCCTCGACCGCTTGGTGAAGCGGCGCACCTCTCCGCGCTCGACCTTCGCCCTGTCCTTCTTGGCGCGGCGCAGCTCCCTGCTGATCTCGCGATTGGACGGCAGGTGGTCGTACGGTTCGGCGACCGGTGTGCGCTCGGGCTGCCGCGCGCGCGTCGGCTCCGGTCCGCCCGTCTGCGCCTGTCCCGCCTCCACCCTGGCCGGCTGGATGATCGGGATAGGCTCCGTCGTCGCCGTGCTCCTCCGCGCGGGAGGAGGGGTCGGCGGTGCGGCCGGCGGCTGCTGGGCGGCTGCCGACCCGTCGAAACCCTGGGGACGCTTCACGACGACAGCGGCTACCCGCGCACGCGGCGGAGCGAGTCGAGCAGCTGGGGGACGATGCGGTTGACGTCTCCGCAGCCGAGCGTGATCACGAAGTCGCCGTCGCGGGCGATGTCGGCGGTGTGGTCGGCGGCATCCTGCCAGTCGGCGATGAACGCCACGTGCTCCGGATGCGCGAACCGCTCGGCCACGAGGGCTCCGGTCACACCGGGCTCCGGGTCTTCACGGGCGCCGTACACGTCGAGCACGACGGTCTCGTCCGCGTAGGTCTCCAGCGTCTCGGCGAACTCTTTGGCGAACATCCTGGTGCGGCTGTAGAGGTGCGGCTGGTGCACGGCGATGATCCTGCCGTTGCCGACGACGGTGCGCGCAGCGGACAGCGCGGCGGCCACCTCGGTGGGGTGGTGGGCGTAGTCGTCGTAGACGCTGACGCCGCCGACGGTGCCGTGCAGCTCGAAGCGGCGCTGGGTGCCGCCGAATCCGGCGATGGCGGCGAGGGACGCCGCCGGGTCGAAGCCGAGCCCGGTGAGGACGGCGAACGCTCCGGCGGCGTTGATCGCGTTGTGGCGGCCGGGGACGCGCAGCTGGGCGGAATACTCCGAGCCGTCGTACGCGATGGTGAACGCGACGGGGCCGTCGGTGACGATCGAGTGGACGCGCACCTGCGCGTCCTCCGCCTCGCCGAACGTCACGATGCGCTTGTCCGGTTCTTCCGCGCGCAGCTTCGCGGTGATGTGCACCGCCCCGGCGTCGTCGGAGGAGACGACGACGAACTCGCTCGCCTCGCGGGCGAAGGTGACGAAGGCGTCCTCGAACGCTTCGAGCGAGCCGTAGTGGTCGAGGTGGTCCGGATCGACGTTGGTGATCAGCGCGACCGCCGTGTCGTAGAGCAGGAAGGAGCCGTCCGACTCGTCGGCCTCGACGACGAACAGCTCACCGGTGCCGGTCTGCGAGCTCTTGCCGAGCGACTCGATGACACCGCCGTTGACGAAGCTCGGGTCCTCCCCGATGCCGAGCAGGCCGGTGACGACCATGCCCGTTGACGTGGTCTTGCCGTGCGCTCCGGCGACGGAGACGAGTCGCTTCTTGCTGATCAGCCAGGCGAGCGCCTGCGACCGGTGCAGTACGGGCAGCCCCTTCGCGAGGGCGAGCTGGTACTCCGGGTTGTCCTGCCAGAGCGCGCCGGTGACCACGAGCGTGTCCGCGTCGCCGACGTTCGCGGCGTCGTGGCCGATCGCGATGGTGGCGCCGAGCTCACGGAGGGCGAGCACATTGTCCGACTCGCGCGCGTCCGAGCCCGTCACCGTGTATCCGGCTTCCAGGAAGAGGCGGGCGATGCCGCTCATCCCCGAGCCGCCGATGCCCACGAAGTGGAGGGCGCCGAGCTCGGCGGGAAGTGTCATGGTGAGGTCGGGTTTGATCACGAGCACTGCTTTCGTTCGGGACGGAATCGCACCGTCAAGTATGACGGTACGCGCTCTAGAGCGAGCTTCGGATGAGCGACACCATGCGGTCGGAACCGTCGCGGACTCCCGCACCCGCCGCGCGTGCGCCCATGTCGGCGATCGCGCCGCCGTCCAGCAGCAGCGGGAGGAGTGTCGCGTCCACCCACGAGGGCAGGAACGCCGCGTCGTCGACGAGGATTCCCCCGCCTGCGTCCACGACACCGGCCGCGTTGAAGCGCTGCTCGCCGTTGCCGACGGGGAACGGGACGTAGACGGCGGGGATGCCGAGCGCCGCGAACTCGGAGACGGTGGCCGCTCCCGCCCGGGCGACGGCCAGGTCGGTGATCGCGAAGGCGAGGTCCATCCTGTCGCAGTATTCGATCAGCCGGTAGTGCTCGATGCCGGGGTCGGTCAGCTCTCCCCTGCCGCCCTGGATGTGCAGGATCTGGTACCCGGCGGCGACGATGGCCTCCGCGCGGTCTGCGATGGTCTGGTTGAGTCTGCGCGCGCCGAGGGATCCTCCGGTGACGAGCAGCGTCGGGCGATCGTCGGAGAGACTGAACTCGGCGATGGCAGCCGGACGGGAGGCTGTCCTGTCCAGCTCCTCGATCTCGACCCGCAGCGGCATACCGACGAAGGTCGCGTGCGGCAGCCTGGTGCCGTCGAAGGCGACACCGACGTACGGCGTGTACCTGGCGCCCAGCCGGTTGGCGAGCCCCGGCTTCGCGTTCGCCTCGTGCAGCACGAGCGGCACACCGGCTTTGCGCGCGGCGGAATATGCGGGCGCCGACGCGTAACCGCCGAAGCCGACCACCGCGTCGATGCCGCGATCCCGGATGAGCGAGGTCACCGTGCGGATCGACTTCCGGTACTCGCCGGGGAAGCGCAGGGCCGCCGCGTTCGGGCGCCGCGGAAACGGCAGCTTCGGGATGGTCGCCAGCTCATAGCCGCGGGCGGGGACGAGGCGCGCCTCCAAGCCTTCGGCCGTTCCGAGCACGAGGATCTCGGCCGCCGGGTCGTCTCGGCGGAGACGGTCGGCGACGGCGAGCAACGGGTTCACATGACCGGCGGTCCCCCCGCCGGCCAGAAGGTAGCGCGTCACTCCGCTGAGCCCTTCGCGACGCGCTCGCGGCGCGCCTCCCGGCCGGTCTCCCGGGCGAAGGACAGGACGATGCCGATTGCGATCATGGAACTAATCATCGCAGTGCCTCCCGCAGAGATCAGTGGGAGCGGGACGCCGAGCACGGGTATGACACCGAGCACGACGGCGATGTTCACGAACGCCTGCCCGATCAGCCACACCATGATCGCCGCCGTCGTGACGCGCGCGAACGGGTCGGACGACGCGTGGATGATGCGGAGGAAGACGATCGCCAGCAGCACGAACAGGATGAGGACGACCACGGCGCCGATCAGGCCGAGCTCCTCACCGATGATGGCGAAGATGAAGTCGGTGTCCGCCGCGGGGAGCCACGACCATTTGGAGTGCGAGTTGCCGAGCCCGACGCCGAACACGCCGCCCGAGGCGAGGGCGTAGAAACCGTTGTCGATCTGCCAGTTCACGTCGGGGTTGGCCGCCGACGAACCGCCGAACAGCGCAGCGATGCGGCCGAGCCGCGATTGGCTGGAGATCGCGACGAGGAAGGCGAGCACCGAGATCGCGAGTGTACCCACCGCCAGGTGACGCAACCGCACCCCGGCGAAGAACAGCGCGCCGAGCAGGATCGCTGCCATGATCATGGTGGTTCCCAGGTCGCCGCCGAGAGTGACGAGCAGGATCGCCCCTCCGCCGATCGGAACGACGGGCACGGCGACGTGCTTCCACTGCCCGAGCAGGTCCTTCTTGCGCGCGAGCACCACGCCCAGCCAGATCACGAGGGCGACCTTGATCGCCTCGGACGGCTGGATGGTCTGCGAGCCGATCTTGAGCCAGTTGCGGTTGCCGCCGATCTCCATCCCGAGCGGGGTGAAGAGCACGAGCAGCTGGAGGAAGCACGCGGCGGCGAGCCAGAACCAGATCGTCCTCTTCCAGAACCGGGACGGCAGGCGGGAGACGATGAACATCAGCGGGAGGCCGAGCAGTGCGTATGCGCCCTGCGACCAGAACCTGGCGAAGAAGTTGTCGGTGTCGTTGTGGGACTCGACCGACGAAGACGACAGCACCATCACCAGGCCGAAGACGACCATGAACAGGGTGATCCCGAGCAGCAGGAAGTAGTTCGCGGACTCCGCCTGCACCGCCTTGCCGAGCGAGATCCGCGCGGTCAGTCCGGCGAGCTTCGACGAGGAGGAGTCAGGCCTGTCCAGGGTGCGAGGCGGACTGGTCATCCGCCTCACCTCCAAAGAACTCGTTCACGGCCGCCTGGAACCGGCGGCCTCGCTCCGCGTAGTCGGAGAACTGGTCCATCGACGCCGCGGCAGGAGCGAGGAGGACGGTGTCCCCCGCCTGCGCGACGCCGCCGGCCAGCCTGACCGCCGTCGGCATCACGTCATCAGTCTCGTCGGCGTCCACCTCGTAGACGGGAAGCTCGGGGGCGTGTCGCGCGAATGCGGAGCGGAGCGCGTCCCTGTCGACGCCGATCAGCACCACGGCGCGAAGTCTGCCGACGTGCGAGCGCACAAGCTCGTCGATGTCGACGCCCTTGAGCAGACCGCCTGCGACCCAGACGACGGACTCGTACGCGCGCAGCGACGCCGCCGCCGCATGCGGGTTCGTGGCCTTGGAGTCGTCGACCCACTGCACGCCGGCCTCGACGCGCACCAGCTCGATGCGGTGGGCGTCCAGCCGGAAGGCGGACAGCACATCCCGGATGGCGATGGGCTCGACGCCGTACGACCGGGCGAGCGCACTCGCGGCGAGGATGTTGGCGACGACGTGCGGGGCCGCGAGACCGGCCTCGCGGAGCTCGTCCAGGGTCGTCAGCTCGATGGCCGTGGTGAAGCGGTCTTCGAGGAAGGCGCGGTCGCACAGGATGCCGTCGACGATGCCGAAGTCGCTCGGACCCGGCACGTCGAGCCCGAAGCCGATGGCGCGGGCGCCGTCGACGACCTCCGCCTCCACCACCATGGTCCGTGTCGCGCTGTCCGCCTTGTTGTAGACGCAGGCGACCTGCGCGTTCTGGTAGACCTTGGCCTTCGCCGCCTTGTACGCGTCGAGAGATCCGTGCCAGTCGAGGTGGTCGTCCGCGATGTTCAGGCAGGCGGCCGAGTACGGCGACAGCTCGCCTCCGGCGTTCCTGTTCACCCAGTGCAGCTGGTAGCTCGACAGCTCGACGACGAGCACATCGAAGCCCTGCGGGTCGCGGATCGCGTCCAGCACCGGGATGCCGATGTTGCCGCACGGAGCCGCCCGGTATCCGCCGGCGACGAGCATGGTCGCCGTGAGCTGCACCGTCGTGGTCTTGCCGTTGGTGCCGGTGACGGCGATCCAGTCGGCGGGCGTGCCGACCTTGTCGCGCAGCCGCCAGGCGAGCTCGATGTCTCCCCAGATCTGCGTGCCGCGTCCCTCCGCCCACCTGAGCAGTGGATGGTCGTGGTGGAAGCCCGGCGAGGCGATCACGAGCTCTGGATCGAACTCGGTCAGGCGTGCGGGAGGCGCGCTCAGGTCGGTCTGCTCCAGGAGCTCGGCACCGATGACCTCGAGCAGCATGGCACGCTCGTCATCGGCCTTCGCGGTCACGACGAGCACAGCTGCGCCGAGCTCGGCGAGGGTGTCGGCGACGGAGAAGCCGGTGACCCCGAGCCCGTAGACCGCGACCCGGAGGCCGCGCCAGTCGGCGTGCCAACTGGTCAGCGCCGCCAGGCGGTCGTCGAGTTCGGTCACGTCGCGAGCCATTCGAGGTAGAAGCTGCCGACGCCGGCCGCCACGAGCAGTCCGCCGATGATCCAGAATCGCACGACGACCGTCACCTCCGCCCAGCCCTTCAGCTCGAAGTGGTGATGGATCGGGCTCATCAGGAAGATGCGTTTGCCGTGGGTGAGCTTGAAGTATGCGCGTTGCACGATCACCGAACCGGCCTCGATCACGAACAGGCCGCCGATGAGGACGAGCAGCAGTTCGGTGCGGCTGAGGATCGCGAGGGCTGCGACCGCGCCACCGAGGGCGAGCGAGCCGGTGTCGCCGAGGAAGATCTGCGCTGGCGACGTGTTCCACCAGAGGAAGCCGACCACCGCGCCGACGATGGCCGTCGCCACGATCGCCAGGTCGAACGGATCGCGCACGTCGTAGCACTTGGCGACGTTGGCCGGATCGAGCTTGATGTTGGAGCAGGACTGGATGGACTGCCAGAAGCCGATGATGATGTACGCCCCGATGGCGAGGATGGAGGCGCCGGACGCCAGCCCGTCGAGGCCGTCCGTGACGTTCACGCCGTTGGAGGTGGCCGCCACGATGAAGTTGATCCAGATCAGGTACAGCCCGTAGCCGACGATCACGCCGATCGCCCCGAACTTGGTGATCGACATGAAGTCGATCGGCAGATCGCGGATGAGCGAGACGCTCATCGTCGCCGGGGTGTCTCCGTTGCCGTTCGGGAACATGATCGCCAGGATCGCCCAGACGGTCGCGACGACCACCTGGCCCGCGACCTTCGCCCAGCCGGTGAGGCCGAGACTGCGCTCTCGCCGGGTCTTGAGGAAGTCGTCGATGAAGCCGACGACACCGAGGCCGACCATGAGGAAGAGGACCAGCAGCGCGGAGACACTGGTCTCGTCACCGGTCAGCAGCAGAGCGACGAAGTAGCCGAACAGCGTGCCCAGGATGACGACGATCCCGCCCATCGTGGCGGTGCCGCGCTTGGCGTGGTGGCTCTGCGGCCCGTCGTCGCGGATGAACTGGCCCCACTGCAGACGGCGGAACAACCGGATGAAGACGGGGGTGAGGAACAGGGTGAACGCCATCGACAGCGCACCGGACGTCAGCAGAGCTCTCACGAGAACAATTCTCCCAGTCGATCGCCCAGAAACCGGAGCCCAGCGGAGTTCGACGACTTCACGAGCACGGTGTCCCCCGCATTCAGGGCGCCTTGCAGGTGCTCGAAGGCGGCGTCCGGCGTGTCGAAGTACTTCGACTCGCCGTCCCACGAACCTTCGTTGATGGTCGAGATGTGCATCCGGCGTGCGGCGGGGCCGACGACGATGAGCTGGTCGATGTTGAGCCGGACGGCGAGCAGGCCGATGCGGTCGTGCTCCTCCCCGGAGAACTCGCCGAGCTCGCTCATCTCGCCGAGGACGGCGATCGTGCGGCCACCTGGCTCCGCGATCTGCGCGAGCGTCTTGAGCGCCGCGGCCATCGAGTCCGGGCTCGCGTTGTACGCGTCGTTGATGACGGTGACGCCGCGGGCTCCGCCCATGACCTCCATCCGCCAGCGTTCCGCGCGAGTCACGCGCTGCAGGCCGTCCACGATCGCGTCGATGCCGACGTCGAGCGTGTGCGCTGCCGCGGCGGCCGCCAGCGCGTTCATCACGTGGTGCTCTCCGAGCACGCGGAACTGCACGGGACGCGACTCGCCATTCGGCAGATGCAGCACGAACGAAGTGCCCTGCGCGGTGGAGACGACGTCCGTCGCCTGCACGTCCGCTGTGCCCTCCAGCCCGAACCACAGGATGCGCGCGACGGTCTTGTCCGCCATCGACGCCACCCGGGGGTCGTCCTGGTTGAGGATCGCGACGTCGGAGTCGAGCAGGTCGCTCACCATTTCCGTCTTGGCCGCGAGGGTCGCCTCGATGCCGCCGAACTCTCCGGCGTGGGCGAGGCCCACTTTGAGCACGATGCCGATGTCGGGACGCGCCATGCGCACGAGTCTGGCGATCTCGCCGATCCCGCTCGCCCCCATCTCGGCCACGAGGAACTCGGTGTCCTCCGTGACTTCGAGCATGGTGACGGGGGCGCCGACCTCGTTGTTGAAGGAGGCCCGTGGAGCGATGGTCGGTCCGACGTGCTCCAGGATCTCGCGGAGCAGGTTCTTGGTGGTGGTCTTGCCGTTCGAGCCGGTGACGCCGACGATCTTCAGGAGACCGGCCGCACGAACGCGCGCGATGACCTCGGTCGCCAGGTCGCCGAGCGCGACGACGGTGTCCTCCACGACGAGCTGCGGAACCGTGCGACTCCACTCGTCCGTGGCCAGGGCGTGATCGACCACGACGAGCGCGGCCCCAGCGTCCACTGCCTGCGGCACGAAGAGGTGCCCGTCGGTGAACTCTCCGTGCTTGGCGAAGAAGACGGTGCCGTCGACGACCTCGCGGGAGTCGGTGGTGGAGAGTCCGTCGACGACGGTCTCCTGCGTCGCACCCGTGCCGTCGAGCACGAGGGAGCCTCGGGTGGCGGAGGCGATCTCCGCCAGGGTCAGCGCGATCATCAGAGCCACCCGGCCTCTCGCAGCGCCAGCTTGGCGTCCTCGCGGGCCGAATACGGAATGCGCTCCCCCGCGACCTCCTGGTAGTCCTCGTGTCCAGGACCGGCGTAGAGGACGACGTCCCCTTCCGCCGCCAGCGCGAGCGCGGTGCGGAAGGCGGCGCGCGGGTCGGCCACCTCGTACAGTTCGAGGTCGGGGACGGCTCCACGGGCTCCGTCGAGGAGCGTCGCTCGGATGGCGGCCGGGTCCTCCCAGCGCGGGTGGAAGTCAGTGATGACCACCGCGTCCGAGCCGCGCGCCGCGATGGCGCCCATGTCGGTGCGCTTGGTGGTGTCCCTGTCGCCGTCCGCTCCGAAGACCATGACGATCTTGCCGTCGCTGACCTTGCGGAGGGCGCTCAGGGTGGAGAGGAACGCATCCGGGCTGTGGCCGTAGTCGATGAAGACCACGGGGCCGCGGTCGCCGGAGATGCGCTCTGCACGCCCGGGGATGTACGCGTCGATCCCGCCGTCGCGGTCGAGAGCTGCGCCGATCGCGTGCAGGTCGTAGCCGGACTCGACCAGCATGATGATGGCCAGTGCGGCGTTCGCGGCGTTGTACGCGCCGAGCAACGGCACGCGCGACTCCAGCCTGCTGCCCTCCGGGCCTTCCAGCACGAACGCGGTGTGCTCCAGCGTCTCGTCGGTCACCGTCATGGTCCACTCGGCGTCAGCGCCGGCCGATGTCGACAACGTCGTGACCGGGATGCGCGACTGCTCGACCAGGGCACGGCCCCAGTCGGAGTCGACCGTGATCACGCCGCGGCGGGCGCGGTCGGGCTGGAAGAGCTCCAGCTTGGCCGCGAAGTAGTCGTCCATCGCCGCGTAGTCGTCGAGGTGGTCGTGGCTCAGGTTCGTGAAGCCGACGACGTCGAAGACGATGCCGTCGACGCGATGGCGGCTGAGCGCCTGCGCGGAGACCTCGATGGCGACGGCGCGGACGGCCTCCTCGCGCATCCTGGCCAGCAGGGCGTGCAGTTCGCTCGCCTCCGGCGTCGTGAGCTTGCTCGTGATCGCAGTGCTGCCGATGCGGCGCTCGGCGGTGGAGCTGAGGCCGGAGACGACCCCGAGCTGACCGAGGATCGCGTTCAGCAGGTACACGACGCTGGTCTTGCCGTTCGTGCCCGTGACGCCGAACAGCGTCGCCGCGTTCTCGTCGGTGCGGTAGATCCACGCGGCGACGGCGCCCAGGGCTGCGCGCGCATCCTGGGTGACGATGACGGGCAGACCGCTCGCGGCGGCCAGTTCGGCGCCGGCCTCGTCGGTCAGGATCGCAACGGCGCCGGCCTCGGCGGCCTTCGCCGCGTAGCTCGCACCGTGGGAGTTGCGGCCGGGGACCCCGACATAGAGGTCGCCTGGCTCGATCGCGGTGGTCGCGAGTGCGACACCGGTGACCTCGACTGCATCGAGATCGCCGCGCCAGTCCAGCCCGAACTCCCTGGCCAGCTGTGCGAGCGGTCGGGCGACGGGATGTTCGGGGCGCAGGGACGTAGGCGCCGGTCCTGTCACGGGGCTCACTTTCAGTAGACGGTGTTCATCAGTAATAGGGCGGGTATTCGGCCGGGCTCGACGTCGAAGGCTTCACCCGGTAGGTCTTCAGCACCTGACTCATGATCGTGTGGAACAGCGGAGCGGCAGCTGCCGACGAAGTAATGGTAGTCGGGTATCCGAGGTTGACCGAAACGACGTACTGCGGATCGTCGACCGGAGCGACGCCCATCACCGACACGTAGTACGACGGCAGGTAGCCGCCCTTGCCGTCCGGCTGCTGGGCCGTTCCGGTCTTCGCGGCGATGCGGTATCCGGGGATCTGCAGCTGCTTGGCGAGCTCTCCGTCGGTGACGACGCTCTCCATCATCCCGAGTGTCGTGTTGGCCGCGGCGGCCGACACGACCTGCGTCGCCTTGGGCTTCGGGACGTCGACGACCGTGCCGTCCGCCTTGGTGCAGCCATCGACCAGTGACAGCGGGATGCGGCTGCCGCCGTTCGCGAGCGCCTGGTACGCGCTCACCATCTGCACCTGCGTCGCAGAGACGCCCTGGCCGAACATGGTGGCGTACTTGGTCTGGTCGTCCCAGTCGGCGACCGGGTTCAGGATGCCGTCCGACTGGCCGGGATACGGGAGTCCCGTCGCGTCGCCGATGCCGAACTTCTTCAGGTAGTCGTACCTGGTCTGGTCGGTGAGCGCGCTTCCCAGCATGGACATGCCGACGTTCGACGAATTCATCAGCACCCCGGTGAGGGTGAGACGCTCCGGGTCGTGGTATCCGGAGTCGTGCAGGTCTGCGCCCTGACCGGAGACGAAGCGGTACGGCGCGAGCACCTGGCTCGTCGGCGTCGCGGCGCCCTTGTCGATCAGCATCGCGGCGGTGAGCGCCTTGAAGGTGGACCCTGGCTCGTACGGGGTCGTGAACGGCAGGAGTCCCCAGTATTTCGAGTCCGTGGCGTCGATGTTGTTCGGATCGAGGGCCGGCCACTGCGCGATGGCCTTGATCTTGCCGGTCTTCGCCTCGGCGACGGTCACGAAACCGAACGTGGAGCCTGTCGCAGCGACCTGCTGCGCGAGCGTCTGCTCGGAGAACCACTGCAGGTCGCGGTCGATGGTGAGCTTGAGCGTCCCGCCGTCCTTGGCCGGCTTCTGCGTGACGGTGCTGCCGGGGATGGCGACGCCGTCGGCGCCGCGCTGATAGGTCTGCGAGCCGTTCTCGCCCGCGAGGCAGGTGTTCTCGCTGTCCTCCAGGCCGCCGAGGCCCCCGGCGGAAACGAAGCCGAGCAGGTTGCCGGCGACCGCGCCGTTCGGGTACGTGCGCGCAGGCACCTTCGTGAACGTGAGCCACGCATACGGCAGCTTGTCGAGCTTGTTGAACGCGCCGACGTCGAGCCCGGTCTTCACGAGCGCGTACTGCGACTTCGGGTTCGCGGCGAGGGCGTCCTCGATGATCTTCTGGACGGCGGGGCCGCCCTGACCGGTGATCGCGCCGATCTTGGCCGCGGCCGCGATCATGTTGGCCTTGCCGTCCTTGCCCGCCACGGCGTCGCGCGGAGAGACGGCGGCCGTGTACTTGTACACGGTGTCAGCCAGCACGGTGCCGCTGTCGTCGACGATGCTCCCGCGCGCGCCGACGAGGGCGGTCTGCACCTCTTTGGCGTTCACCGACTTCTTCTGCAGCTCAGCGGCGTTGACCACCTGGATGTCGACCAGCTTGGCGCCGAGGATGCCGACGGTCGCCGCGACAGCGACGATCGTGATGGCGGTCCTGCGCCGCATCATCTTTCTCGTAATCACGTCTGGAGCGTCCCCGCGTCAGTGCGTCACCGGGGTCGGCAACGCTCCGTCCAACGGTACGGCGGGCGGTGCTGCCTGCTTGTCCGGCGCGCTCGCGCTGCCGGAATTCCCAGCTTGCGTTCCTGTGGCGGTCGCTCCGGCGGCTCCCGTCGCTGCGGTCGCTCCGGTGGTCGCTCCCGGCAGCGGCGTCGCCGTCGCGTTGGCGGCGGGGGTCTTGGCCGCGGCGAGCGGAACACCGGTCAGCAGCGAGTTCGGCACCAGGTTTCCCTGTCCGCCCGTCACCGTTCCGGCCGATCCGTTCGCAGCGACGGGGGCTCCGAGGACCGCCCCGTCGGACAGCCGCAGGTAGACCGGGTTGCTGTTGGTGACCATCCCGAGCGCGTTGGCGTTGGCCGCCAGGTTCTGCGGGGAGGTGAGCCTGTTGAGGTCTTCGGACGCGGCCTGGACCGAGCGCTGCAGCTCGGTCTGCTTGTCCTGAAGGGAATTGAGCTGATACGCGCCCTGCGACACGGCGATGCTCATCAGCAGCTGCGCCACGACGACGCCGAACAATACAGCCACAGCGATGATCGCGTAGACGGTGCGCGGGCGCGCTCGGCGCTGCGACCGGGTGGTGACGACTTCGAGGTGACTAGGGCGCTCCTCGATCTCCTCCCGCGGAGCGGTGCGGCCGATCCAGCCGACGGATGGGCGCTTCTCGGCCAGATTGGTGCTCACGAGCCCCTCCTCACGCGTTCGGCCGCCCGGAGACGAACAGGTGTCGCCCTCGGGTTGGCCGCCTTCTCTTCGTCGTTCGCCAGCTCGGCGCCGCGGATCAGCAGCTTCAGCTCCGGCCGGTGCTCCGGCAGCTCGACCGGGAGTCCGGCCGGCGCACTGGAGGTGGACCTGGTCTGCAGTTCGCGCTTGACGATCCGGTCTTCGAGCGACTGATACGCCTCGACCACGATGCGACCGCCGATGGCGAGCGCGTCGATCGCCGCAGGGATCGCCCGCTCCAGCACCGACAGCTCCTGGTTGACCTCGATCCGCAGCGCCTGGAAGACGCGCTTGGCGGGGTGCCCCTGGCGCTGCACAGCCACCGGGGTGGCCTTGGTGATCACCTCGACCAGCTGAGCCGAGCGCACGAACGGCTCCACCTCGCGCGCGGCGACGATCTTCTGGGCGTAGCGCGCGGCGAGTTTCTCCTCGCCGTACTCGCGGAAGATGCGGCGCAGGTCGGCCTCGCTGTACTCGGCGAGGATCGTGGCGGCCGTCAGGTCGCTCGTGCCGTCCATGCGCATGTCGAGCGGGGCGTCCTTCGAGTACGAGAAGCCACGCTCCACCCTGTCGAGCTGCAGCGACGAGACGCCGAGGTCGAACAGGATGCCATGCACCTCGTCGATGCCGAGGTCGTCGAGCGCCTCCAGGATGCCGTCGTAGACCGTGTGCACCAGGTGCACGCGGTCGCCGAACCGCGCCAGCCGCTCCCCCGCGATGGCGAGAGCGTCCGGGTCGCGGTCGAGACCGACGAGCGTGACGTCGGGGAAGCGTTCGAGGATGCCGGCCGAGTGGCCGCCCATGCCGAGCGTGGCGTCGACGAACACGGCGCCAGGCGCATCCAGGGCGGGGGCGAGCAACTCGATGCAGCGCTCGAGGAGGACGGGGGTGTGGATCTGATCGTCGGTCATGAGCGATGAGGACCTTGCTCCTGAGACCTGATCCCCATCCATTCGTTACCTGCAGCCGGGGAAGTGGCGTCAGGGCGATGTGAATGGCTGGGAGTCGGGCGTCAGGTGCTAGAAGAGTCCCGGAATCACCTCCTCGGTGGTGTTGGCGAATGTTGCTTCCTGCTCGGCCAGGTAGGTCTCCCAGGCCTGTGCGTCCCAGATCTCCGCGCGGCTGCCCGCGCCGATCACGACCAGGTCGCGATCGAGTCCCGCGTACGAGCGGAGCGCCGTCGGCACCGTCACGCGGTGCTGCTTGTCCGGAACCTCTGCGCTCGCTCCGGAGAGGAAGACGCGGAGGTAGTCGCGGGCCTGCTTGCTCGTCACCGGCGCCTGGCGGATCTTCTCGTGCAGCGCTTCGAACTCGCGCTGACTGAAGACGTAGACGCAGTGCTCCTGGCCGCGAGTGAGGACGATCCCGGACGCGAGCTCATCCCGGAATTTGGCCGGCAGGATGATGCGCCCTTTTTCGTCGAGCTTGGGGGCGTACGTACCGAGGAACATCGGTGACTCCCCCCACTCTTCCGGCCAAGGTTGCGGTGTGACTCCACTTTACTCCACAACCATCCACAAATTCAGCAACTTGGGGAATATTGCCCCGATAAGGGGTCAATTGTCCGCGTGAAATCAAGGAATTATTGAGTGGAGGGAAGTGGATGACTTTGGGGCGAGTCTGGCTGAAAAGGGCACAAAAAAGGGCCGATCCGAAGATCGGCCCGCAGAAGGGGTGACAGTGGAGCCCGGTGGAGCCCGGCGGAGGATGAGCGCTAGCTCTGTCCGTCTTGGCGCTTGTCCCACCGGTCGTTGAGCTTGTTCATGAAGCCGGCCTGGGCGGCCTTGCCCTGCTTGGCTCCATTGGCGGACGACGAGGTTGCGTCAGGATCCGGTGCGATGCGCTTGCCGGGGGCGATGGCGATGAGCACCCCCACGAACATCACGACGAAACCCAGGATGCCGACCAGCGGCTGCTGCACGAACACCCCGGTGACGAGGACGGCGATGCCGACCACGGCGAGCAGGATGCCGAGCACGATCGAACGGTACGCGGGGCGAGCTCTTGTGCCCCCGACCTTCGCGACGAAATCAGCGTCATTCTGATAGAGACTGCGTTCCATCTCTTCGAGGAGGCGCTGCTCATGTTCCGAAAGCGGCATCCGTTTCCCCCTCTTTCCCGGGTTCGTGGCGTTGTGAGCCTGATTCTAGTCCCGCCGTGATGGCTAGGCTAGGCGTGTGTCAGAAAGCATTCGGTTCGTCGACCTCATCCAGTCCAGAATCGATGGATTCCTCGATGCACGCGCATCCATTCTCGTCTCCATAGCCGACGAACTCTCCCCGATCGCGGCTTACTCCCGGGATTTTCTCAGCGGCGGCAAGCGTTTCCGGGCATTGTTCTGTTTCTGGGGCTGGCAGGCCGTCCGATCGGCGGGAGACGACGGGGCGGAGACGGCCATCACTCCGGGTGGCCCGCTCGACGCCGTGGTCTCCGTCGCGAGCGCTCTGGAGGTGTTCCACGCCGCCGCCCTGGTGCACGACGACATCATCGACAACTCGGACACCCGACGCGGCGCACCAGCCGCCCACCGGCGATTCGAAGGACTGCACGCGGAGAACCGCTGGCAGGGCTCCGGCGAGACGTTCGGCACAGGAGCCGCGACCCTGCTGGGCGACCTCCTCCTCATCCTGAGCGACGAACTGTTCGACGAAGGACTCACCGAGGTGGTCAGCCCGTCCGCCCGCCGTGCCGCCCGCGCGGAATTCAACCGGATGCGCATCGACGTCATGGCCGGGCAGTACCTCGACATCTTCGAGGAGATCGGCTGGTCAGGCCAGCCGGACGCCGACCAGCTGGAGCGCGCAGAGCGCGTGATCGTCTACAAGTCGGCGAAGTACAGCATCGAGGCACCGCTGCTGATCGGTGCGAACCTCGCAGGGGCCACCGTCGGCCAGCTCGACGCCCTCCGCGACTTCGGCCTCCCGCTCGGGATCGCGTACCAGCTGCGCGACGACCTCCTCGGCGTCTTCGGTGACGCGTCCGTCACCGGCAAGCCGAGCGGAGACGATCTGCGCGAGGGCAAGCGCACCGTTCTCATCGCCCTCACCAGGGAGGCCATCCCGAGTGGAGCGCGCGCCACGCTCGACGAACTGCTCGGCGATCCGGCGCTCACCGCGCAGCAGATCGAGACGATGCAGATGACGATCCGCGCATCCGGAGCCGTCGACAAGGTCGAGAAGATGATCAGCGACAACGTCGCACGGGCGATCGCAGCCGTCGAGGCAGCCCCGATCGGCGCACAGGCCAAAGCGCAATTGCGCGAGCTGGCCGTGACGGTCACCCGCAGGAACTACTAGGGGCGACCCCCTTGGGGGCTCAGGCCAGCGCTTGAGCCACGCGCCGAACCTCGGCCTTGCGGCCGGCGCGCAGCGCGTCGATCGGAGCGGTGCCGAGCGTCTCCTCCTCCTCGATCAGCCAGTCAACGGCTTCCTCGTTGTCGAAGCCGGCGTCGCCGAGCACGATCAGCGTGCCGTGGAGTTCCCCGAGCGGCTGACCGTCTCTGAGGAAGTCGGAGGGGACCTTGAGAACGCCGTCAATGCGCTTGGCGGCCAGGTGTCGGTCGTCGATCAGACGGCGGACACGGCTGACGCCGAGTCCGAGAGAGTCGACGAGGTCGGGAATTGTCAGCCACTCGCGGGCTGGGGCTTGCTCAGTCACACTCCAAGAGTGCCACGTCAGGCCACCGGGTGTGAGCCCATTCAATTGTTACGATCATGTAAACTCAAATCACTTCCGTCACACTAATTGACTCCTTATTCATTGTGTGTCAGCGTTGAGGCTCGTAACACAGCACGGAGATGGGGTTCTATGTCGATGCTCGACAGCGAGACCAGAGCGACAACGGACACTCCGGCGCGGGCACAGCGCCGCACGACGCGCGGAGTCTTCGGCACCGTGCCGATCGCGATCGCCAGCTCGGTCGCCGTCACCCTGGGCCTCGTGGCGCCCGCCCAGGCCCAGGAGCCGCACGGTGAATCCGAACGCGCCAAAGAGAAGGCGCCGGACAACCAGGGCGAGCCCGGATCGACCGTGAGCTCCATCACCGGAGCGCAGACCGCCTCCATCGCCGGCACCACCGTCGCCGCCGCTCCCGCGAGCTACCGCGTGCAGAATGGGGACACGGTCTCCGGGATCGCCGGACGTTTCGGGCTGTCGACCGCCAGCGTCCTCGCCCTCAACGGGCTCAGCTGGAAGAGCCTCATCTTTCCCGGCCAGGTGCTCGCACTCGGCGGAGGAACAGCGGCGACCCCGGTCACCGCGCCGTCGCCCGTCCCGGCGGCGAGCAAGTACAAGGTGGCCTCCGGCGACACCATCAGCGGCATCGCCGCCCGGTTCGGCGTCGCGACCAGCGCCGTCCTGAGCGCCAATGGCCTCAGCGGCTCCAGTCTCATCTTCCCCGGCCAGCTCGTCACCATTCCTGGGATGACCTCGGCCGCGCTCAACACGCCGCACGCCGCCCCTGCGCCTGCTCCCGCTCCGGTCGCCGCCGCTCCCGTCGCGCCCGCGCCCATCCCGGCGCCCGCCACCGGCGCCGTCGTCGCGCTGACCTCCGAGATGCGCAACAACGCGGCCGTCATCGTTCAAGTCGGACGCCAGGAGGGCGTCAGCGACCAGGGCATCGTCGTCGCCCTCGCCGCGGCCGCCCAGGAGTCCGGGATGCGCAACGTCCGCTACGGCGACCGCGACTCGCTCGGCCTCTTCCAGCAGCGCCCGAGCACCGGATGGGGAACCCCGGCCCAGGTGCTCGACCCCCACTTCGCGGCCATGGCTTTCTACGGCGGAGCGCACAACCCGAACGCCGGCCGCACCCGCGGACTGCTCGACATCCCAGGATGGACGTCGATGAGCGTGACCCAGGCCGCACAGGCCGTGCAGATCTCCGCGTACCCGGACGCGTACGCGAAATGGGAGGCGTCGGCGCGGGCCTGGCTCGCCCAGCTCGGCTGATCGGGCGCCGGATGGTCACAACGCGATCACGGCCCGGCCGTTCACGGTGTTTTGCAGGCTTCGCGCAGACCCCTTTCAATACACTCGACACGTGACCACGAGCCAGACCGATCCCATGATCGGCCGTCTTATCGACGGCCGTTATCAGGTGCGCTCGCGGATCGCCAGAGGCGGCATGGCGACGGTGTATCTCGCGACCGATCTGCGCCTCGAACGCCGTGTCGCGATCAAGATCATGCACGGGCACCTCGCCGACGACAGCACGTTCAAGAGCCGCTTCGTGCAAGAGGCCCGCTCGGCCGCCCGCCTCGCGCATCCGAATGTCGTCAACGTGTTCGACCAGGGCC
The DNA here is from genome assembly GCF_058244615.1 of Leifsonia sp. McL0627. NCBI lineage: Bacteria > Bacillati > Actinomycetota > Actinomycetes > Micrococcales > Microbacteriaceae > Leifsonia > Leifsonia sp. McL0627. The sequence goes on along the minus strand of NZ_JBZCGM010000003.1, from coordinate 791,628 downwards.
AGGACTCCGACATGGCGTACCTCGTCATGGAGTACCTGCCCGGCATCACGCTGCGCGATCTCCTCAAGGACTACGGCAAGCTCACCCCCGAGCAGACCATCGACATCATGGAGGCCGTGCTCTCCGGCCTCGCCGCCGCGCACAAGGCCGGGATCGTGCACCGCGACCTCAAGCCGGAGAACGTGCTGCTGGCCGACGACGGTCGCATCAAGATCGGCGACTTCGGTCTCGCGCGCGCCGCGAGCGCCAACACCGCCACCGGTCAGGCCCTCCTCGGCACCATCGCGTACCTCTCCCCCGAGCTCGTCACCCGCGGAGTGGCCGACGCGCGCAGCGACATCTACGCGCTCGGCATCATGATGTTCGAGATGCTCACCGGCGAGCAGCCCTTCAAGGGCGAGCAGCCGATGCAGATCGCATACCAGCACGCCAACGATTCTGTGCCGTCTCCGAGCAGCAAGAACCCGTCCGTCCCCGCCGAGCTCGACGACCTCGTGCTCTGGGCGACTGCGAAAGACCCCGACCAGCGTCCGAAGGACGCCAAGGAGATGCTCGACCGACTGATCGAGGCCGAGAAGGCGATCAGGGACGAGACGTCGGCGTACCAGCCGACCATGGTCATGCCGCCCGCGTTCGGCCCGGGCATCGACGACGGCGACACCCAGATCATCAACCCCGCGATCCGTCAGCAGGTCGCCTCCACCACCCCGAGCAGCCTCGACACCCTGACCGCCACGGCCAAGCGCCGGCGCGGCAAGGGCTGGTGGCTGTTCGCGCTGGTGCTCGTGCTCGCCGGGGTCGCAGGCGGCACCGGCTGGTACTTCGGCTCCGGTCCTGGCTCGCTGGTGCAGATCCCGAATGTCGCGAGCAAGACACCGGATGCGGCAGCGACCCAGCTGAAGGCCCTCGGGTTCGAGACCAAGCTCGGCCAGGAGTACAGCACCACCATCGCGACGGGACTGGTCGCCAACACCGACCCGGAGCCTGGAGCGTCCGCCAACCGCGGGAGCATCGTCACCATCAAGGTGTCGCAGGGGCCGAAGCCGATCGAGATCCCCGCACTCGCCGGTCAGACGCTCGACAAGGCGAAGACACTCCTCGCCGGGGTCGGAGCGGTGGAAGGCACCGTCGCGCAGCAGTTCAACGACAAGGTGCCCAAAGACACCGTCATCTCCGCCAGCGACCCGAACGGCGCAGACCTGTCCGGCGGCGGCAAATCCTTCGAGGGCACGAAGATCAACCTCGTGGTCTCGGTCGGCGCCATTCCGAGCGTCGCGGGCAAGTCGGTCGCGGACGCGACGGCGACCCTCAAAGACGTCGGGCTGTTCGCCGAGCAGGGCCCGCAGAGCTACAGCGACACGGTGCCGCAGGGCGACGTCATCCAGGCCCAAGCGCAGGGTGACGGCCCGGTGAAGCCCAACGACACCCTGCTGCTGGAGACCTCGAAGGGCCCGGAGCCGATTCCGGTCCCCGATGTCTCCGGCAAAACCTGGGATGTGGCGAAGAAGACCCTGAAAGACGCCGGCTTCCAGCTCGACTACGATCACACCGCCGACATCCTCCCGAGCGTCGCCGTGGTCGCGAGCACCAATCCCGCCGCCGGAACCGACGTCCAAAAGGGCTCGACCATCAAGGTCTCCTTCAAGCCCATCTTCGGCTGAGCCCTTAAACATCGAGTCCGGACTTATGCACGCGACACGCTGGCGTGATGCGTGAATAAGTCCGGACTCGATTGCTTGGGTCAGCGGGCTGCGAGCTCCTCGGCGACCAGGAAGGCCAGTTCGAGGGACTGCATGTGGTTGAGGCGCGGGTCGCAGAGCGACTCGTAGCGGGTCGCCAGCGTGGCCTCGTCGATGTGCTCCGAGCCGCCGAGGCACTCCGTGACGTCGTCGCCGGTCAGCTCCACGTGGATGCCGCCCGGGTGCGTCCCCGCAGCACGGTGCGCCTCGAAGAAGCCCTTGACCTCGTCCACCACATCGTCGAAGCGGCGGGTCTTGTAGCCGTTCGGCGTGGTGAGACCGTTGCCGTGCATCGGGTCGGTGACCCAGAGCGGGCGCGCGTCCGATGCCTTGATCGCTTCGAGCAGCGGAGGAAGCGCATCCCGGACCTTGCCTGCGCCCATGCGGGTGATGAACGTCAGACGCCCAGGCTCGCGGTTTGGGTCGAGCTTCTCGATGAGCTCCAGCATCGTCTCCGGAGTGGTCGACGGGCCGAGCTTGACGCCGATCGGGTTGCGGACCCTGGACAGGAAGTCGACGTGCGCACCGTCGAGGTCGCGCGTGCGCTCCCCGATCCAGATGAAGTGCGCCGACGTGTTGTACGGCGTTCCCGTGCGGGAGTCGATGCGTGTCATCGGGCGCTCATAGTCCATCAGCAGGCCCTCGTGGCTGGAGTAGAACTCCACGCGCTTCAGCTCGTCGAAGTCGGCGCCTGCCGCCTCCATGAACTTGATCGCGCGGTCGATCTCCTTGGCGAGACCCTCGTAACGCTGGTTGGCCGGATTCGCGGCGAAGCCCCTGTTCCAGCTGTGCACCTGGCGCAGGTCGGCGAAACCACCCTGCGTGAAGGCCCGGATGAGGTTCAGCGTGGAGGCGGCGGTGTGGTAACCCTTCACCAGCCTGCGCGGGTCGGCCTGGCGAGACTCCGGTGTGAAGTCGTAGCCGTTGACGATGTCGCCGCGGTAGGCGGGAAGCGTCACACCGCCGCGCGTCTCCGTGTCGCTGGAGCGCGGCTTGGCGAACTGGCCGGCCATGCGGCCCATCTTGATGACGGGCATGGAGGCGCCGTAGGTGAGCACGACGGCCATCTGCAGCACGGTCTTGACCCTGTTGCGGATCTGGTCGGCCGTCGCACCGGCGAACGTCTCTGCGCAGTCGCCGCCCTGAAGCAGGAAAGCTTTGCCGTCCGCCGCACGGCCGAGCCGCTCACGGAGCTGGTCGACCTCACCGGCGAACACCAGTGGAGGGAGCGTGGCGATCTCGGCGGAAGCCGCGGCGGCCGCATCCTGGTCTGGCCAGGTGGGCTGCTGCTTGATCGCGAGCGTGCGCCAATAGTCCAGGCCCTCGATCACAGACTCGTCAGCCAAAACGACGGGATCGGAGGTGTCTAGCACTGGTCTTCCGCTCAGTTCAGGGCGTGCCTCGAAATCGGCATGCCGATGGGTGTTTCGGCGCACGGGCGGCGCCGGGTACTTGAGCCTACCGTGAAAGCGCTGCGCGCTTTTCCTTCACGCTGCTGGCGTAGACGTCGACGTATTCCTGCTCGCCGAGGCCGTGCAGGCTGTACATGATCTCGTCGGTGACCGAGCGCAGGATGAAGCGGTCGCCCTCCATGCCCTCGAAGCGGGAGAACTCGATCGGTGCGCCGATGACGATGCCGATGCGGCCGATCTTCGGCAGACGCTTCCCGATGGGCATGATCTTCTCGGTGTCGACCATCGCGACGGGCACGACGGGCACATCGCCCTCCAGGATCATCCGGGCGACGCCGGTGCGGCCCCGGTAGAGCTTGCCGTCCGGGCTACGCGTGCCCTCCGGGTAGATGCCGAGGACGTCGCCGCGAGCGAGGACGGTGAGACCGGTGTTCAGCGAGTCCTCCGACGCTTTGCCGCCCGAGCGGTCGATCGGGATCTGACCGGTGGCGAGCATGAAGGTCTTGGTCGCCCAGCCTTTGAAGCCCTTGCGAGTGAAGTAGTCGCTCTTGGCGAGGAAGGAGATCCGCCGGTCGACGACGAGCGGCAGGATGATCGAGTCGATGAACGACAGGTGGTTGCTGGCGAGGATCACAGCGCCGTTCTCCGGCACGTTTTCGAGCCCGACGACCCACGGACGGAAGATCCCCTTGAGCAAGGGGCCCGCGATCAGGTGTTTCATCAGCCAGTAGAACACCGGCTCAGCCTAACGCGCGGTCGCGTGCAACCGCGCGAGGTCGGCCGCACCGACCACACCGGCGTCGTTCACGAGCTCGGCGATGCGGAACTCGGGCTCCGGGTGGAAGCCGCGGGCCGGCAGGTTCTCCAGGTAGGCGAGCCTGATCGGTTCGAGCAGCAGTTCACCGGCCTGGGCGACCCCGCCGCCGAACACGAACAGCTGCGGGTCGAGCACGGCGCCGAGGCTCGCGCAGGCCTGGCCGAGCCAGTCGCCCAGCTGGCGCAGGGCCGCGAGCGCACCGGGGTCGCCGGCCATGATGAGTTCGCTAATATCGGTGCCGCTGAGCGACCCCTTCTTGGACCGGACGTCGGCGAGGGTCTGGCCGATGCCGCCCGCGTCTGCCAACTCGTTCGCCATGCGCTGAAGCGCGCGGCCAGAGCCGTACTGCTCGATGCAGCCGTGCGCGCCGCAGCCGCAGGGCAGGCCGCCGGGCACCACGCGCATGTGGCCGACCTCGGCCCCCGCGCCGAAGCCGCCGCGGAACAGCCGGTCGCCGCTGACGATCGCGCCACCGACGCCCGTGCCGATCGTAAGGATCACCATGTCGCTGACCAGACGCCCCGCTCCGTAGCGGAACTCGGCCCAGCCTGCGGCGTTGGCATCGTTCTCGATCAGGATGGGGAGGTCGAGACGCTTCTCGAGCTTCTCGCGGAACGGCTCGTTGCGCCAGTTGATGTTGGGCGCGTAGTAGACGGTGGACTGCGCCGCGTCGATGAAGCCGGCCGCTGCGACGCCTGCACCCGCGATCTCCTCGTCGCCGTCGGCGAGCCGCTCGATCATCTCGACGACGGCGTTCTCGATCTCGTGCGGCTGCGCTGCGTCGGTCGGGACCCTGTCTTCGCGGACGATCGTGCCCAGTTCGTCGACGACTGCTCCTGCGATCTTCGTTCCGCCGATGTCGATCCCGATCGCGTGCACAGACACAGCCTTTCGTTCAGTTGCGGGTAGCGGCGCGGGAGTCGGCGAGCGCCATAAGACTCACATCCGCACCATCTAGAGTGTAGTTAACCAGTCCGGCGGAAGCCATCTGGCCGCCTGACGTCCACCCCGGTACCAAGGGAGTTACCGTGCACCAGTTCGATAGTCCAGCAATCGTCCCCGCCGACCCGGAGGCGAACGCGACCGACCTTCTCGTCGACCGCGTGGCCGCCACTCCGGATGCGCCGCTGTTCAGCATCCCGGACGGCGACACCTGGACGGATGTGACCGCGGCGGAGTTCCTGCGCCAGGTCGTCGCGCTCTCCAAGGGGTTCGTCGAGGCGGGCATCCAGCCGGGCGACAAGATCGGCCTGATGTGCAAGACCCGCTACGAGTGGTCGCTGATCGACTTCGCCGCCTGGTTCGCCGGTGCCGTGCTGGTGCCGATCTACGAGACCTCCTCTCCTGCCCAGGTGCAGTGGAACATGAGCGACTCCGGCGCCATCGCCGTCATCCTGGAGAACGCGGAGATGTTCTCCCGGTTCGACGAGGTGCACGCCGACCTCCCCCTCATCCAGAACGTGTGGCAGCTCCACCTCGGCGACCTGGACAAGCTCGCAGCCTCCGGCACGGGCATCCCGGACGGCGAGATCGAGCGCAGAAGGAACCTCGCCCGCGGTGAGGACATCGGCACGCTCATCTATACGTCGGGGTCCACCGGCAAGCCCAAGGGCTGCGTGCTCACCCACGCGAACTTCGTGGAACTCTCCCGCAACTCGGCCGAGGCGCTGAAAGAGGTCGTGATGCAGCCGGGTGGCGCATCCACGCTGCTGTTCATCACCACGGCGCACGTCTTCGCGCGCTTCATCGCCGTGCTCTGCGTGACCGCCGGTGTGAAGGTCGGCCACCAGGCGGACACCAAGCAGCTGCTCCCCGCGCTGGCGAGCTTCAAGCCGACGTTCCTCCTCGCCGTGCCCCGCGTGTTCGAGAAGGTCTACAACTCCGCTGAGCAGAAGGCGGAGTCCGGCGGCCGGGGCAAGATCTTCCGTCAGGCCGCCGCCGTGGCCGTCGAGCACTCGAAGGCCGTCGAGGCCGGCTCCGTGCCGTTCGGTCTGCGTCTGCGCTTCGCGATCTTCGACCGGCTGGTCTACAGCAAGCTGCGTGCCGCGATGGGCGGCCGGGTGAAGTACGCCGTGTCCGGCTCCGCGCCGCTCGGCTCGCACCTCGGCCACTTCTTCCACAGCCTCGGCATCAAGATCCTGGAAGGTTACGGGCTGACCGAGACCACGGCGCCCGCGACGGTCAACCGGCCGGACACGTTCAAGATCGGCACCGTCGGGCCTGCCCTTCCCGGTGTCTCCGTCCGCCTCGCCGACGACGGCGAGATCGAGGTCAAGGGCATCAACGTCTTCAAGGAGTACTGGAAGAACCCGGAGGCCACCGCGGCCGCGTTCGACGACGGCTGGTTCCGCACCGGCGACCTCGGCTCCTTCGACGACCAGGGCTTCCTCACCATCACCGGCCGCAAGAAGGAGATCATCGTCACGGCGGGCGGCAAGAACGTCTCCCCCGCCGCCCTCGAAGACCCGGTGCGGGCCAACCCGCTGATCAGCCAGGTGATCGTCGTCGGCGATCAGAAGCCGTTCATCGCGGCCCTCGTCACGCTCGACACCGAGATGCTCCCCACCTGGCTCGCGAACAACGGCGAGGACAAAGACATGACGCTGGCGGAGGCGTCGGTCAACCCGGCCGTCTACGCCGAGGTCGAGCGCGCCATCGAGGCTGCGAACGGCGGGGTCTCCCGGGCGGAGTCCATCCGCAAGTTCGTGATCCTGTCCACAGACCTCACCGAGGCGAGCGGACACCTGACGCCGAAGCTCAGCATCAAGCGCAACGTGATCCTCGCCGACTTCGCCGACGTGATCGACGGCATCTACAGCGGATCCCCTGCGACGCAGGGCATCTCGCTAGCGCACTAGACCTCGTCCCGCCAGGAGTGCTTCGGCTCGTAGCCGAGCACCCTGCGGGCCTTGGCGATGGACAGCAAGGTGTCGTTGACGCCTAGCTCGCCCTTCAGCGGGACACCGGGGAAGACCTCGGCCACCAGCTCGTCGTTCGGACGGGACATCACCGTGTCGGCGGCGGCGATGATGAAGCGGTCGAACCCGGTGGTGTCCCACTCCAGGGCGCGCAGGATGGCTTGTGCTCCGTCTCGGCCGTCGATGTAACCCCAGAGGTTCCACTTGCGCGCGGTCGCGTCGGCGTCGTATCCGGGGAACGCGGCGTAGTCCTCCGGGTTCATCACGTTGGAGAACCGCAGCGCCACGATCTTGAGCGCCGGATCCCAGCGCACCAGCTCGATCGCCAGCTGCTCTTCGAGGTGCTTCACGAGGGAGTACGTGCTCTCCGGGCGGGCCGGGTAGTCCTCATCCACCGGGATGTACGGCGGCGGCACGTCGAACGGCAGGCCGAGGACCGTCTCGCTCGACGCGTAGACGACGTTCCGGATGCCCGCCCTCCGCGCAGCCTGGAACACGTTGTATGTGACCCGGATGTTGTTGTGGAACGTGGCGACGTCGCTCAGGATGCCCGGGGCAGGGATGGCGGCGAGGTGCACGATGGCGTCGAAGCCGTCGTGCTGGTCGTTGACGCCGAGGATCGCATCCAGCGTCTGCCCGTAGTCGGTCAGATCGACCCGGACGAAGCCAGGCCCACGCTCCCCCGTCGCATCCAGATTGATGACGGAGTTGCCCGCCGCCGTGAGTTCGCGCACGACCGTGCGCCCGAGCTTGCCTGATCCACCGGTGACCGCGATTCGCATGCCGCCAGTCTAGAGGGCGGTCAGAACCAGTCGGACTCGCGGACCTGCTTCATCGCCTCGCGCCTGGTGTCTTTGTCGAGGCGGTCGAGGTAGAGCTTGCCGTCCAGATGGTCGGTCTCGTGCTGGATGGCCTGTGCCATCACGCCGGTGCCGGACAGCTCGACCTCGTTGCCATCGAGGTCGACGCCGCGCACCTTCGCGTACGGGTAGCGCGAGGTCGTGAACCAGAGTCCGGGGACGGAGAGGCACCCCTCGTCCATCAGTTCCGGCTCGCCGGAGAGTTCGACGATGACCGGGTTGATGATGTAGCCGACGTCCCCATCCACGTTGTAGCTGAACGCCCGCAGGTTGACGCCGATCTGCGGGGCCGCGACACCGGCGCGTCCGGGCGGCAACACGCTGTCGACCAGGTCTTCCACCAGGCCGCGCACCCCGTCGTCGATGTCGCCGACGGGGTCGGACACGGTCTTGAGGACGGGGTCGCCGAACAGGCGGATCTGACGTTCGGTCACAGCTGTCTCCTTGGCAGGGGCACGGGATGCGCGGCTCAGGCGCGCGTGGCGGGCAGGCCCTCGACCACGAGTGCGGCGAGGGTGCGCGCCGACTGCTTGGTCAGGGGCTTCAGGTCTTTGTACGACACGACGGAGCCTGCGGCGAGCTGCGGGTCGTACGGGATGCGCACGACTTCGCGAACGCGCGACAGGAAGTGCGACTCGATCTCTTCCAGCTTCACCAGGTTGGTGCCCTGGGTGGCCGTGTTGAGGGCGACGACCGCATTGCGCACCAGGTCGCCGTAGCCGTTGGCTTCGAGCCAGGTCAACGTCTCCGAGGCCAGGCGAGCCTCGTCGACGCTGCCGCCGGAGACGATGACGACGGAGTCGGCACGCTGCAGGGTCGCACGCATCACCGAGTGGACGATGCCCGTTCCGCAGTCGGTGAGCACGATCGAGTAGAACCGGGCAGAGAGGTCGGCGACGACGTTGTAGTCGTTCTCGTCGAACGCCTCGGACAGCAGAGGGTCGGTGTCCGATGCGAGGATGTCGAGCCGGGTCTCGTCGCGCGACACGAGCGCCGAGAAGTCGGTGAAGCCGCCGATGGTCGCTGCCTTGTGCACCACATCCCGGACGGTCGCCCTGGTCTGCTTGGGGACTCGCTCCGACAGCGTGCCGCGATCGGGGTTCGCGTCGATGGCCACGATGCGGTCTTCGCGGGCGTCGGCCAGCGCCATCCCGAGCAGAGCGGTCACGGTGGTCTTGCCGACGCCGCCCTTGCGGGTGAGCACGGGCACGAAGCGGGTCCCGCCCTCGAACTGCTTCTGGATGCGGTGGTCGAGTTCCTTGCGGGCGCGCACCTTGGCAGAGTCGCCGAGGTTCACCATCCGGAAGGTGACGTTGTACACGAAGCGCTGCCAGCCGCCCTCTGGACCGGGCCTGGTCTTGCGGTTGACCTCGAGCAGGCGGTCGGCGGTGAGCATGGCGGCCGGCTCCGGCTGCTGCGAGTGCTCGCCGCGCAGGCGTCCACGGCGGGACTGCGAGAACGGGTCGGACGACGGCAGTTCGGGGATCTCCTGCGGAGCAGCCGCCTGCGCCGCTGCGCCGGGAAGCGTGCCTGTCGGGCCTGTGGTGAGACGGGAAGCGACAATGGCGACCGACATGGTGGTCGGCTCGGCGGGCGACGCCACGAAACCGGGGTCGACCGGGACTTCGTCGATCGCGACGGCCGCCTCGTCCTCCGGCACCTCGGGCGCCGGGGCGGGCGGCAGGTCGACCGCGATGCTGAGCGTGTCCGGAACCGAGATGGTCAGATCGTCATCAGGCGACACGAGCGCGCCCGGTTCGGGACGCTCGGGCTTGAGGTTGTCTGGCACGGATCACATCTCTCTCTGTCGCTGCGAGCGACGGCCACCAGTTTACCCGGGTGGCGGACACAGCAATCGAGTCCGGACTTGTGTACGCGACACGCCGGGGTGAAGCGTACATAAGTCCGGACTCGATTATGGGGGTTGGGGGTTAGGCGGGGGCGACGACGACGAGGAGGTCGCCCGCGTCGACCTGCTGGGTCTTGGGGATGGCGAGGCGCTCGATGGTGCCGGCGATGGGGGCGGTGATGGCCGCCTCCATCTTCATGGCCTCGATCGAGGCGACGGACTGACCGGCGGCGACGGTGTCGCCGACAGCGACCTGCAGGGTGACGACGCCGGAGAACGGAGCCGCGACCTGTCCGGGCTTGGCTGTGTCCGCCTTCTCGGCCGCCTTCGCCTCCACCACGATGCCGCGATCGCGCACGAACACCGGCCGGAGCTGGCCGTTGAGCGTGGTCATGACCGTGCGCATCCCCTTCTCGTCGGCCTCGCCGATGGCTTCGAGGCCGATGTAGAGGCGCACGCCCTTGTCGATCTCGATGACGTGCTCCGTGCCCTGCCGGAGCCCGTAGAGGTAGTCGAGCGAGTCGACGACCGAGAGATCTCCGAAGAGCTCCCTCATCTGCTCGTAGATGCGCGTCGGGGCAGGGAACAGCAGGCGGTTGAGGGTGGAGCGGCGCTCCTCGCTCGTGCCTTCCAGCAGCTTCGCGTCGGCCGGGGAGAGGTCTTCGACGCCGATCTTCACGGTCTTGCCCGCGAGGACCTTCGTGCGGAACGGCTCCGGCCATCCACCGGGCAGTTCGCCCAGCTCGCCCGCCATGAAGCCGACCACCGAGTCTGGGATGTCGTAGTTCTGCGGGTTCTCGGCGAAGTCGGCCGGGTCGGCGTGCACGGCGGCGAGGTGCAGGGCGAGGTCGCCGACGACCTTGGACGACGGCGTCACCTTCGGGATGCGCCCGAGGATCTGGTTCGCCGCGGCGTACATGTCCTCGACCAGCTCGAAGTCCTCTGCGAGGCCGAGCGCCTTCGCCTGCTGGCGTAGGTTGGAGAGCTGACCGCCCGGGATCTCGTGCTTGTAGACGCGTCCTGTGGGGCCGGGCAGACCGGACTCGAACGGCCGGTAGACCTGACGGACGGCCTCCCAGTACGGCTCCAGCGCGTTGACGGACGCCAGCGAGATGCCGGTGTCGCGCTCGGTGTGCGCGAGGGCCGCGACCAGGGCGGACGCGCTCGGCTGGCTCGTGGTTCCGGCCATCGGCGCGCTGGCCACGTCGACCGCGTCGGCACCGGCACGGCTGGCCGCGAGCAGGGTCGCGAGCTGGCCGCCTGGGGTGTCGTGCGTGTGGACGTGCACCGGCAGGTCGAAGCGCTCGCGGAACGCGGAGACGAGCTTCTCGGCGGCGGCGGGACGCAGCAGACCGGCCATATCCTTGATCGCGAGGATGTGCGCGCCGGAGTCCACGATCTGCTCAGCGAGCTTCAGGTAGTAGTCGAGCGTGTAGAGGTCTTCTGCCGGGTCGAGCAGGTCGCCGGTGTAGCAGACGGCGACCTCGGCGACGGCCGTGCCGGTGGCGAGAACCGACTCGATGGCCGGGCGCATCTGCGAGACGTCGTTGAGGGCGTCGAAGATGCGGAAGATGTCGACACCGGTGGCCGCGGCCTCCCGGACGAACGCATCCGTCACCTGGGTGGGATACGGCGTGTACCCGACCGTGTTGCGACCGCGCAGCAGCATCTGGATGTTCACGTTCGGCAGCGCTTCGCGGAGGGTCGCGAGACGCTCCCACGGGTCTTCGCCGAGGAAGCGGAGCGCGACGTCGTACGTCGCGCCTCCCCACGCCTCGACCGAGAGCAGCTCCGGAGTCATGCGGGCGACGTACGGCGCGACGGCGAGCAGGTCGCGGGTGCGGACGCGGGTCGCGAGCAGCGACTGGTGCGCGTCGCGGAAGGTGGTCTCCGTCACGGCGAGGGCGGTCTGCTCACGCAGCGCCTTCGCGAACCCGGCCGGGCCGAGTTCGAGCAGCTTCTGCCGCGAACCGGACGGCGCAGGAGCCGACAGGTCGATGGCGGGAAGCTTGTCGACAGGCGCGTGCGTCTCCGGGCGGACGCCGTTCGGCTGGTTGACGGTGACGTCGGCGAGCCAGTTGAGCACCTTGGTGCCGCGGTCTTTGGAGGCACGGCCCTTGAAAAGCTCGGGTCGCTCCTCGATGAACGAGGTGCTGACGTTGCCTGCGATGAAGTCCGGGTCGTCGAGCACGGCCTGCAGGAACGGGATGTTCGTGGCGACACCGCGGATGCGGAACTCGGCCAGGCCTCGGCGGGCACGGCTCACCGCTGCGGCGAAGTCGCGGCCGCGGCAGGTCATCTTGGCCAGCATCGAGTCGAAGTGCGGGCTGATCTGCGCGCCGGGGTTGATGGTTCCGCCGTCGAGACGGATGCCGCCGCCGCCCGGCGAGCGGTAGGTGGTGATCTTGCCGGTGTCCGGGCGGAACCCGGCTGTCGGGTCTTCCGTGGTGATGCGGCACTGCAGCGCGGCGCCGCGGATGTGCACGGTCTCCTGGCTGAGCCCGAGGTCGGCAAGCGACTCCCCCGCCGCGATGCGCATCTGCGCCTGCACCAGGTCGACGTCGGTGATCTCCTCGGTGACCGTGTGCTCCACCTGGATGCGCGGGTTCATCTCGATGAAGACGTGCTCGCCCGCGCGCTCCCCGGCCGTGTCGAGCAGGAACTCGACCGTTCCGGCGTTCTCGTAGCCGATCGACTTCGCGAACGCGATGGCGTCGGCGTAGAGGGCCTGGCGGGTCGTCTCGTCGAGGTTCGGCGCCGGGGCGATCTCGATGACCTTCTGGTGGCGGCGCTGAACGGAGCAGTCGCGCTCGAACAGGTGCATCGTGCCACCCTGAGAGTCCGCGAGGATCTGCACCTCGATGTGGCGGGGCCGTAACACGGCCTGCTCCAGGAACATCGTCGGGTCACCGAAGGCGCTGTCCGCCTCGCGCATCGCCTCTTCGAGCGCTCCACGGAGGTCGTCCTTGGTGTTGACACGACGCATCCCTCGCCCGCCGCCGCCGGCGACGGCCTTGGCGAAGATCGGGAAGCCGATCTCGTCCGACTGCGAGATGAGCAGGTCGATGTCCTTCGACGGAGGGGTGGACTTGAGCACGGGGACGCCCGCCTCGATGGCGTGCTCCTTGGCCGTGACCTTGTTGCCTGCCATCTCCAGCACGCGCGACGGCGGGCCGATGAAGGTGATGCCGGCCTCGCGGGCGGCTTCTGCCAGCTCGGGGTTCTCCGACAGGAAGCCGTATCCGGGGTAGATCGCGTCGGCGCCGCACTCCTTGGCGACACGGATGATCTCGGACACATCGAGGTATGCGCGCACCGGGTGACCGGGCTCGCCGATCTGGTACGCCTCGTCCGCCTTCAGGCGGTGCATGGAATTGCGGTCCTCATACGGGAAGACCGCCACGGTCTGAGCGCCGAGCTCGTAAGCGGCCCTGAAGGCCCTGATGGCGATTTCACCGCGGTTGGCAACGAGGATCTTACGGAACATGGGGACCTTTCGAGCAGGGGGCTACGCCACACAGCAAACGGTTAGGTTCTCTAAGACTAGTGAAGGTAACGTGGCTTCTTGTGCACGTACTCAGCGTTAGTTCCCTCAAGGGCGGTGTCGGAAAGACCACAGTGACGCTTGGACTGGCCTCCGCGGCATTCGCGAAGGGACTCCGAACGCTCGTGGTCGACCTCGACCCGCAATCGGACGTGTCCACGGGCATGGACATCCAGGTCGCCGGACACCTCAACGTCGCCGACGTGCTCGCGTCGCCGAAGGAGAAGATCGTCCGTGCGGCGATCGCGCCCTCCGGCTGGACCAAGGGCCGCTCCGGCAAGATCGACGTCATGATCGGCAGCCCGTCCGCCATCAACTTCGACGGCCCGCACCCGAGCATCCGGGACATCTGGAAGCTCGAGGAGGCGCTGGCGAACGTCGAGCACGACTATGAGCTCGTGCTGATCGACTGCGCCCCGTCGCTCAACGCATTGACCCGCACCGCGTGGGCGGCCAGCGACCGCGTGGCCGTCGTCACCGAGCCCGGGCTGTTCTCCGTCGCCGCCGCCGACCGCGCGCTGCGGGCGATCGAGGAGATCCGCCGCGGCCTCTCCCCCCGGCTCCAGCCGCTCGGCATCATCGTGAACCGTGCGCGCGTGCAGTCGCTGGAGCACCAGTTCCGCATCAAAGAGCTGCGCGACATGTTCGGGCCGCTCGTGCTCTCCCCGCAACTGCCGGAGCGCACGTCGCTGCAGCAGGCGCAGGGCGCCGCGAAGCCCCTGCACGTCTGGCCGGGCGAAAGCGCTCAGGAGATGGCGCACAACTTCGACATGCTGCTCGAGCGCGTGCTGCGCACGGCCCGCATCGGAGAGTACGCCGTCGCACCGTAGCGGTCGCTCGCGGTCGCCAGCGGTCACGCGCATCCGGTGGGTGCGTCGTACCGGGATGCGGTGAACCCGCGGTGCGGTGAACCCGCGGTGCGGTGAACCCGCGGAGAGTCTGAGCTCAGGACGCCTTGGAGGCGCGGCGCGCGGACAGCTCGTCCATCGCGTCCGTCTGGGTGTCGAGCTCGACGAGACTCGTCTCGACCTCGCGGAGGACCTTGCCGACGGCGATGCCGAAGACGCCCTGACCGCGGCTCACGAGGTCGATGACCTCGTCGTTGGACGTGCAGAGGTAGACGCTCGCGCCGTCGCTCATCAGCGTGGTCTGGGCGAGGTCGCTGACCCCGGACTCGCGGAGCTGGTTGACCGCCGTGCGGATCTGCTGCAGCGAGATGCCGGTGTCGAGGAGACGCTTGACGAGCTTGAGAACGAGGATGTCGCGGAAACCGTAGAGGCGCTGCGAGCCGGACCCGGCCGCGCCGCGCACGGTCGGCTCGACGAGCCCGGTGCGGGCCCAGTAGTCGAGCTGACGGTAGGAGATGCCGGCCGCGCGGGCGGCGACGGCGCCGCGATACCCGTTCGCGTCGTCCATCTCGGGGAGGCCGTCGGTGAACAGCAGCCCCAGACCATACCGGGCAGCGTCGTTGTCACGACTCAGTTCACTCATGGGTTCGCCTCTCGCCCGGTCTTGGGATGCGCACGTTCGACGGGCGCATCATCCACGGTACCCATGGTCAGGGTCGCGGGCAACGACATTCGCCGTTTGACTATCGGCGTGTCGAGCCGATCCGTCAGTCGGTCCGCCGAGGTCATGGCTGAATACGTGCAAGAGCCGACCGGATGATGCTCCCGCGCACCACATCGAGCTGTCCGGAGATCTCCCTGGCCAGCTCGGCGGTCTGCGCCCTGCTCGACACGTCGTTGCGCCGGGCGATCGGCACGAGCGCCGTCTCGATCAGGCCGAGCTCGCGCTGCGCCGCCGCGCGGAAGCCGCGCAGATGGCGGGGTTCGATGCCGTGCCGTTGCAGCTCGACGAGGGCGCGCAGCACCGTGAGCGTCTCCTCGCCGTAGATCTCGGCCGGCGCGATGACGGAGGCGGTGATCGCATCCTGCAGGAGCTCGGGGCTCGCCTGCGCCTCCCGCAGCAGCTCGCCGCGCTTGAACCGGCGACCGGTGGGTAGCATCGACGGACCGGCGGCGGGAGCGGCACCCGGCGTCGGCGGGTTCAGCCCCGCATCCAGATCGGCGAGATAAGCCTTGATGACTTTCAGCGGCAGGTAGTGGTCGCGCTGCATCCCGAGCACGACCCGCAGCCGCTCGACGTCGTCCGGAGAGAACTTGCGATATCCGGAGGCGGTTCGTGCGGGAGAGACGAGTCCGCGCTCCTCGAGGAAGCGCAGCTTCGACGACGAGAGATCGGGGAACTCCGGCGTCAGACGCGCCAGCACCTGCCCGATGCTGAGCAGCGCGGGCGATCCGCCCCGAGCGCTCGCTGCTTGCCGCGCCACTAGCTCTGTGCCACTGACTCGGGCCGCTAGCTCTGAGCCGGCGCTGCGAGGTCGAGACGCGAGGCGTAGAACGTGAGCCGGAACTTGCCGATCTGCACTTCGGCGGAGTCGGAGAGCAGGGCGCTCTCGATGCGGACCCCGTCGTAGTACGTGCCGTTCAGCGATCCGAGGTCGCGGACTTCGAACGCCGTTCCCCGCCGAGTGAACTCCGCGTGACGACGCGACACGGTCACATCGTCGAGGAAGATGTCAGCGTTCGGGTGGCGTCCTGCGCTCGTCACATCGGCGTCGAGCAGGAAGCGCGCACCGGTGTTCGGCCCTCGTCGCACGATGAGCAGCGCGGAGCCGGACGGCAGGGCGGCGATGGCCTCCTGCTCCTCCGGGGAGACCTCCCCGTCCATCGGGTACATCTTCGACACGAACTCCTCGCCGAAGCGTGCGGTCGTGTCTTCGTTCCCCGCGGCAGAATTACGCAGGGGGTTGTTCTCGGCGTCATCCGCCGGCCCATTCGGGTATGTCTCGTCAGGCACGTCAACCTCCTCTTATTCCAGCGTATCGGATCGTTCGGCTCCGTCGTCGGCCGGAAGACGGATTACTCTCGCCGTTTCTCCGATATACACGAATCCCGCCCACCAGTAGAGGAACGCTCCCCAGAGCGCGAACGCCCAGCCGAGCGGCAGCGAGAACGGAGCCAGCACGTCGAATGCCTCCCCGAGCATGAGCAGCGGAAGCGCCCAGAACAGGCAGAACGTGGCGACTTTGCCCAGGTGATGCACGGGAAGAGGACCGAAGCCGTTGTTGGCGAGGATGACGCCGAGCACGGCCAGCATCACATCCCGCGCCACGATGACCGCCACCAGCCACCACGGGATGACCTCCCGCCAGGCCAGCCCGATCAGGGCGGCGAAGATGTACAGCCGGTCGGCGGCCGGGTCGAGCAACTGCCCGAGCCTGGACACCTGGTTGAGCCGCCTCGCGAGGAAACCGTCGAGGAAGTCGGTGATGCTGGACACGACGAGCACGAGCAGCGCCAGCGCATCCTGGCCGACGATGATGAATGCGAGGAACACCGGCACCAGGGCGAGCCGGAAGAAGCTGAGGACGTTCGGGATCGTCAGAACCCGCGAACTGACCGCGCGCGCACCGACATCTTCCACGACATACGAGTCTAGTGATCCAACTCCCCGTGCCGCGAAGCTCCCCGGCGCTGCGGAAATGCACGCATAGGATGTGGTCGTGGAGCCTCTCATCGTCAGTCTCTGGGTCCTGGTCGGCGTCTGCGTCGTGACCTGGGTGCTCTCGCTCATCACGGGCGAGCACTCCTGGGTCGACCGCATCTGGTCGGTCGTGCCCGTCGTGTACGTCTGGATCTACGCCGGATCGGCCGGGCTGCAGGACGCACGGCTGAACCTGATGGCGATCCTGGTCACCCTCTGGGGCATCAGGCTCACCTTCAACTTCGCGCGCAAGGGCGGATACGCCCCCGGCGGAGAGGACTACCGCTGGGCGGTGCTCCGCGCACGGATGCCCGCGTGGCAGTTCTGGCTGTTCAACCTGTTCTTCATCGTGATCTACCAGAACGTGCTGCTGTACCTCATCACACTGCCCGCCTGGGTCGCATACCAGCACCAGACACCGCTCGGTGTGCTCGACATCGTCTGCGCCCTGGTGTTCCTGGCCTTCCTGGTCGGCGAGACGGTGGCCGACCAGCAGCAGTGGAACTTCCACCAGTGGAAGAACGCGGAGAGGGCCGCCGGCCGCGACCCGCAGCCGCGCTTCCTGCAGTCCGGGCTGTTCCGCGTCTCCCGTCACCCCAACTTCTTCTTCGAGCAGGCGCAGTGGTGGGTGCTGTTCCTCTTCGGGTGCGTCGCCGCCGGGTCGATCCTGCAGTGGACCGTGATCGGTCCGCTGCTGCTGACCGGGCTGTTCATCGGCTCGACCGTGTTCACCGAGAGCATCTCGCTCGGCCGGTACCCCGAGTACGCGCAGTATCAGCGGCGCACGTCGCCGATCGTGCCGTGGCCACCGCGGCACCGCGGCGACGAGCCCGTCACGGCTGCGCCGTAGCCGGACCGCCCGTCTTCCCTGTCGTCCCTGTTGTTCCGCGCTTCGCGGGCTTCGGGAACGCCGCCCGCATGTGGTCGGAGTCGAGATAGTCGGCGACCCCGATCAGGATGAGACTGAACAGAATCTGCTCGGTGACCATCCAGAGCGGGTACAACCCGGGGATCGCGGCGATCACGAGCGTGACGACCGGGAAGATCTTCGAGAACAGCCGCAGCCGGGAGTACGCCCAGTAGTAGCCCTTCTGCGCCCGCCAGGCGAAATAGAACAGGGTCACGGTCATGCCGAGCACGACGACGCCGCGCATCCAGACCGCCCACGGGACGCTCTGGCCGCCGAGCACGAGCACGGCGGCGATCGCCACCGCGACGAGTCCGAGCACGAACTCCGCGACGAGCAGCCAGGTGATCACCACGAAGGCGCGGCGGGTGCGCGGATCGCGCAGGTTCTCGTCCGGAATCGTGTAATCGGCGTGACGCCCACCAGCGATGCGGTCGAGCATCCTCAGCAGAGATTCCATCCTCCAACGGTAACTCGGACCACGCGCGTCCGCTTCCACCTTTCGATGGACGGAGCGCGTACCGTTGAGCCATGTCGTGCATTCGGTTCAACACCCCGGCCCAGCGTCAGGCGATGCGCGAGCACCGTCCTGCGATGCTCACTGCGGAGGAGGCGGCGGCGCTGCATCCGTCTCCCGCGGTCACCGAGAGCAAGATCCGCCGGCTCCGCCTGCTCGCCACCGATGCGAACCCGAAGATCAGGGAGAGCGTCGCGAGCAGCTACAACACTCCGGAAGACCTGTTCGTCACCCTCGCGAACGACCCGGACGCCGGGGTCCGCGGCTGCGTCGCCAAGAACGAGGCGACGCCGTGCGACATCCTCCGGATGCTCGCCGACGACCGCTCGGAGACCGTGCGCGGCTGGGTGGCCGTCAACTACTTCGTCCCGGAGGACGTGATGGAGAAGCTCGCCACCGACCAGAGCAAGACCGTCCGCAGCCTCGTGAAGTGGAAGAGCCAGCTGGCCGAAGCGGTCTGATCGTGGCAGAACCAGCGAGCGTCCGCGTCGACTCCTGGGCGTGGGCCGTGCGACTCTACAAGACCAGGTCGGCGGCCTCCACCGCGTGCAAGGCCGGGCACCTGCGGGTGAACGGCGACAAGGCCAAACCGGCCACGCCCGTCCGGATCGGCGATGAGGTGCGGGCCAGGGTCGGCGAGACCGAGCGCATCCTGATCGCCAAGCGGCTGATCGTGAAGCGGGTCGGCGCTGCCGTGGCGGCCGAGTGCGTCGACGAGCTGACTCCCCCGCCCCCACCGAAGGCCGAGGCGCCGTCGGCGATCGTGCGCGAGCGCGGAGCCGGGCGCCCGACGAAACGCGACAGGCGCATCCTGGACCAGCTGCGGGGGCGCTGATGGCCGTCGCGCGCGTCGGCATCTCCGGATGGACGTACCCGCCGTGGCGCGGCACGTTCTACCCGAAAGGGCTGCCGCACCGGGCGGAGCTCGCGTACGCGGCAGAGCGTCTCGACTCGATCGAGATCAACGGCAGCTTCTACGCGCTGCAGAAGCCGGCGAGCTACCGGCGCTGGGCCGAGGAGACCGCGGACGACTTCGTGTTCTCGATCAAGGGCGGCCGGTACATCACGCACATCCTGCGGCTCAAGAACGCCCGCGGCGCGGTGGCGAACTTCTGCGCCTCCGGGATGCTGGCGCTCGGCGAGAAGCTGGGGCCCATGCTCTGGCAGCTCCCGCCGAACCTCGCGTTCGATCCGGAGGCGGTCGCCGCGTTCCTCGCGATGCTCCCGCGCACGACGACGGAGGCGGCTGCTCTCGCGGCCGAGACGACACTGGACGAGGACCGGGTGTTCGCGGAAGCCGGGCAGGAGCGGGCGTTGCGGCACGCGATCGAGGTGCGGAGTCACACGTTCGACGTGCCGGAGTTCACGGCCATCGCGCGGGAGGCGGGGGTCGCCATCGTGGTCGCTGACACCGCCGGACGATTCCCGGTCATCCGCGAGACGACCGTCGACTTCCAGTACGTGCGGCTGCACGGCGATGAGGAGCTCTACACGAGCGGGTACACGGCGGAGGCGCTGGTCCGCTGGGCGGACGACATCCGGGGCTGGCTGGCCGAGGACCTCGACGTATACGTGTACTTCGACAACGACGCCAAGGTGCGCTCCCCTGTCGACGCGATGGCGCTGCGCGCCCTCCTCGCGCGCTAATTCTGGATGACGGAGACGACGTTGCCTGCTGGATCGAGGAACCAGGCGATGTTCGGGCCGCGATCTACGTCTTTGCCGCGCAGGATGCCCTTGGCGTCGGTGGGCAGGTTGGGGTCGTCGTAGATGTCTGTCTTCACGCCCTTGGCGTTGAGCTCGTCGACGGCGGCGTCGATGTCCGCGACGACGAGGTTCAGGATGGTGAAGCTCGCCGGGGTGTGATCCGGCTTCGGGTAGATGAAGACGTGACTGCCGGCCGGGAGGGCGAGGTCGAGGTTGCCCATCGGGCCGTCCGTGATGTTCAGGCCGAGGGTGTCGCCGTAGAACGCCTTCGCCGCGGGGATGTCGTCGACGCTGAAACCGCTGAAGATGTCGAGTGGTGTGACCATGGCTCCACTCTGCCCCTCCTGTCCGCGCACGTCTACAGCTAGACGAACCGGATGCTCTCCTGCAGCCGGGTCCGGAGCTCGAACGCGCGATCGACGCTCTCGCGTCCGGCGGCGTTCGCCCCGTTGCGGAGCACCTGCGGCAGGAGCGAGCGTCGCACGAGCAGGGAGCCGGAGAGGCGGCCGCGTTCGATGCGGTCGTACGGCACAGCGAGCGCAGCATCCGGTACCACGATGATCAGCCCGGTGAAGCGCACCCCGACCTGGCGAGAGAACGTCTTCGCGTCGCGCAGCAGGTCGTGGAACGGCTCGTCGTCGCGGTCGATGGTCTGGCCGACCACGTCGCCCTTCGACAGTTTGACCTCTCCGCCCCAGTCTGCTGAGCGGATCGCGAACAGCCCGGCCGGCCCGAGCACGACGTGGTCGAGCTTCGCCGCCGACCGCGGATGCACGGAGACGTCGTTCCAGATCGTGAAGCCGATGCCGAGACCGGCGACAGCGCGTGCCGTCGCCTCCTCGGCGAGTGCAACGGCTAGCAGCTGGCGGATCTCACGCGGGGCGGAGCGGACGAGGCCGGGATCGTACGGGTCGTCGAGCTCGGTGCCCCTGCCCATCCATTCGCGCATCAGGTGCAGGTAGCGTTCGCGCGCCTGCCCGCCGGGGTGACCGTAGCTGCGGGCGCGCACGGTGGCGCCGCGGGACTGCGAGCGGGTGGCGTGGAAGGTGGCGCTGAAGCCGGCCCCGTATGCGTCGTCTGCGGGAATGTCGGCGGCGTATGCCGACTCTCCGCGGTCATAGCGGGCGCGGTCGTCCGGTTCGCCGATGAGCTCCCAGGCGTCTTGCACAGCTTGGAAGCGTGCTGCGGTTCCCCCTGTGTCCGGGTGGGTCTCGCGGAGCAGCCGGCGGTATGCACGGCGAAGGTCGTCGTGGCTGACCGTGGAGGCCACGCCGAGCACCTCGTATGGAGTGGGCGAAGCCGGGCTGTCGCTCATCGCTCGTTCGTCTTTCTCGGCCGTCCGGATGCGGAGGGTTGCTCCGCGCTGCCCTCCGACGATACCGTCACTGCGCTGTGAGCTTGCTCCCCACGAGCCGGGAGTGAGATGTTTTCCACAGTTTTTCATTGCGGCCGGGAACTGACCGCAATGGTCCTTACGCTGGAATCAACGAACGGAACACCGACAGAAAGGGCCCAGCTCATGGCCATCACCGACTGGCGTATCGAACTCATCATCATCCCCGTCACCGACGTCGACCGCGCGAAGGCGTTCTACGTCGACCAGGTGGGCTTCGTCGACGACTTCGACCAGCGGGTCTCGGAGACGCTGCGCTTCGTGCAACTCACCCCTCCCGGTTCTGCCTGCTCGATCGCGTTCGGCGAGGGCCTCACCGACATGGAGCCCGGCTCGCAGCGCGGCCTGCAGATCGTCGTGCCGAATGCCGACGACGCGCTCGCCCACCTGCAGGAGAACGGCGTGGCGGCGGAGGGCGTCGCCGACTTGGCCTGGGGCCGGTTCGTGACGTTCTCCGACCCGGACGGCAACGCGTGGTCGCTGCAGGAGCTGCCGAAGCGGGACTGAACGGCTTCCGGGCACACGATCTCCCGGCACAGGATGCGCGGCGCCTCTTGACAGGCGCCGCGCATCCACTATTCTTGCCTCAGTGGTTATAGAACCACTTGGTTATGAATGGAGATCGGTGTGGAACCGTCGGAGACCGACCAGCTGAGCGCGGTGTTCGCCGCGCTGGCCGACCCCACCCGGCGGCAGATCCTGCTGCGCCTGCAAGACGGCGACGCGTCCGTGAGCGAGCTCGCCGAGCCGTTCGCGATAAGCCAGCCAGCCGTCTCCAAACACCTCAAGGTGCTCGAAAGCGCTGGGCTGGTCTCGCGCAGCAGAGTCGCCACCACCCGCCTCAGCCACCTCGAAGCCGAGCCGCTGCGCGAGGCGACCGAGTGGATGCAGCGGTACAAACGGTTCTGGAACGCGCGGTTCGACCACCTCGACGCGGCCATCGCCGCCTTCCAGCAGCAGGAACAGGAACGCGTGGAGACACACAAGGAGGACGAAGCATCATGAGCGACATCACCCGTCCAGGCGGAATCGCCGACACGGACGTCTACATCACCAGGGCGTTCGACGCCCCGCGTGCAGTGGTCTGGCGATTCTTCCTGCAGCCGGAGCTGCTGGCATCCTGGTTCGCACCCACCGCATACTCGGCGCCGGAGGGGGCCATCGTCGTCGAGCCGCGGGTCGGCGGCCGCTGGGAGCTCGCGATGGTCGAGGACGCGACGGGCACGAGTTTCCCGATGCGCGGCACGATCGTCGAGCTGGTCGAGCCGGAGCTTCTCGTGCTCGACGTGTCCGCTGAAGCGGAGCTCGGATCGCTCGACAGGCTGTTCCTGCGCATCCAGTTCCACGACCACGGCGACCGGACCAGGATCACCCTGCACCAGGGACCGTTCGACATCGACGCCAAGCACGCCACGGAGGTCGGCTGGGGCGAATCGTTCGTGAAGCTCGACGCCCGGCTCGCCGAACAGGAGCGGACAGCATGACCGACAAGACCGCATCCATCGTCACGCCACGTGTCGGAGCCGTCACCTCCGCCGACGGAACGCGCATCGCGTACGAGCGCTCCGGATCGGGCCCTGCGCTGGTCAACGTCGACGGGGCCCTCTGCTCCCGCGCGTTCGGACCGTCCAGGCCGCTCGCCGCGTTCCTCTCCGACCGGTTCACCGTGTACTGCTACGACCGGCGCGGCCGAGGCGACAGCGGCGACCGGCAGCCGTACGCGATCCAGAACGAGATCGACGACCTGCGGGCGGTGATCGACCAGGCGGCGGCGGACACCGGAGGCGCGGTGAACGTCTACGGCAGCTCCTCCGGTGCGGGCATCTCGCTGGAGGCCGCCGCCTCCGGCGTGCCGATGCGACGGCTCGTCACCTATGAAGCGCCGTACATCGCCGACGGGTGGAAGAATCCGGACGTCGACCACCTGGCCGCCGTCCAGGCGCTGCTGGCCGACGGGAAGAACGGCGCCGCGGTCTCCTACTTCCTCACGAAGATGGTCGGAGCTCCCTCCTTCCTGCCGGTGATGATGTGCCTCATGCCGAAGGTGTGGAAGCAACTCACCGCCGTCGCTCCCACGCTGCCGAACGACATTCGGGTGATGAGCGACTTCCGGCTCCCCACCGAGCGACTGTCGGCCATCGGCGTCCCGAGCCTGGTGCTGGTGGGCTCGAAGGCGGCGGCTCCCATGCGCGCCGCCCAGGATGCGCTGGCCGCCACCATCCCCGGCTCGCGCTCCGGGGTGCTCGCCGGGCAGACCCACCAGGTGTCGGAGAAGTCGATCGGGCCGGAAATCGCCGCGTTCTGCGTTTAGCCGCGCGCTGAGCCGGTGCGGCCGCTGCGGCCGCTGCGGCCGCTGCGGTCAGCGTGTACCGGCCGCGTACAGGATGAGCAGCATCGTCACTAGGAAGCCGCAGGCGTAATTGATCCAGAGGAACCTCCGCCAGCCGCGGTTGGCGGAGGCGGAGTCTTGGTCGCTCACCCCCCAGAACGGGACTGCGGCCGCGATGTACGGCACGACCAGCACGGCCGCCAGCGGCCCTGGCCACACGGTGAACAGCATCGCGACACCGGCGAGGGTCCAGGCCAGGATCGCGAACCGGGTCGTCCGCTTCGCGCCGAGGGCTGTCGCGATCGAGGCGATGCCGCCCTCCCGGTCCGGCACCACATCCTGCACCGCGCCGAATGCGTGGCTGCCGATCCCCCACAGGAAGAAGGCGACGAGCAGCGCGGTCAGCTGCGGAGTGAACACGGCGCCGGCGAGCACCAGCGCGTAGACGGCGGGGCTCACGAAGTGGGTGCTCGAGGTCACGGAGTCCAGGAACGGGATCTCTTTGAACCGGAGCCCTTTCACCGAGTACGCGAGCACGGCGAAGACGCTCACGGCGAGCACGAGCCAGGACACCGGCGAGCCGACCGCAACGAGGTAGACCAGGAACGGGGTGTTCGTGACGGCCGCAGCGATGATCGTGCGCCGGTGCATGCCCCGGTCGAGCAGTGCGCCCTCCGCGCCGCCCTTGCGTGGGTTGCGCAGGTCGGACTCGTAGTCGAAGACGTCGTTGATCCCGTACATCGCGAGGTTGTACGGGATGAGGAAGTAGACCGTGCCGACGACGAGCGTGAGGTCGACCTGTCGGGTGGTGAGCAGATACGCCGCCGCGAACGGGAAGGCGGTGTTGATCCAGCTGAGCGGGCGGGAGGCGAGCAGGAGCTGGCGCACCGGGGAGACGGCGTGGGCGGTGGCGGTCATTCCGGTCGCCTCCTGCGGAGGAGCAGCCAGAGCGACGGAAGGAGCAGGAGTCCTGCGAGCGGGTAGGCGAAGTCCTCGATGGGCACGAGGCCGACCGTGACGCCGGAGATGTGGGCACGGCCGTATGTCATGAGGCCGGCGGCGATCATGGCGTTGTCGAAGACGGCCGTGAGGACGGCGACCACGACTCCGGCGATGAGCACGGGCAGCCACCAGCGGCGCACGATCGCGCCGCGGTCCGGGGCGGTGGCCAGCGCAACGGCGAGGACCACCGCGGCGACCGCGAGGAAGACGACGCTGAGGAGCAGGTAGGTCATGCTCTCCCCCGGTCCCGGCGGTCGAGCAGCAGGCGGGAGCCGGTCACGAGCACCATCGTGAGGTAGCAGAGGAAGGTGAGGAAGAAGACCTCCTCGAGCGGGAGCTCCGGCGCGAGGACGATGCCGGTCAGGAACCGCGACCCGCCTCGCGCGAACACGTGCAGACCGATTCCCGCGAGATCCCAGACGAGGAAGAACAGCACGCCGACCACCAGCACGATCGTGGCGCGGCGCCCATCCCGCCAGAAGAACAGCCGGAAGCGGCGGTCGAGCAGCACCATCGAGCCGAGCGCGACCACCAGGGTCAGCAGGTACAGGATGCTCATGTCACCTGCTCGGTGCGCGCCTCCGCAGCGAGCGGCTCGGGGAGGGGCCCGACGCTCGTGTCTCCGCGGAGACGCTTGAGGGCGAGTTCGGCGCTGATCAGGCACATCGGCAGGCCGATTCCGGGGATGGTCGAGCCGCCGGCGTAGAGCAGGCCGTCGACTTTCGCCGAGGCGTTCCGGCCGCGGAAGAACGCACTCTGCCGCAGGGTGTGCGCCGGTCCGAGCGCGCCACCGCGCCAGGCGTTCAGGTCGGTGGCGAAGTCGTCCGGCCCGACCGTCCGGCGCGCGACGATGCGGTCGGCGAGGTCCGGGATGCCCGCCCAGGCGGCGACCTGGGCGATGGCGGCGTCCGCCGTCCGTTCCACCAGCCTGTCCCCCGCGCCGTCCACCCCTCCGGAGCCGATGGACTCGTCGGGCGGGACAGGGACCAGCACGAACAGGTTCTCGCAGCCGTCCGGAGCGACGGAGTCGTCGGTGGCGCTCGGCATGCAGACGTAGAGCGATGCCGGGTCGGGGATCGACGGTTCCGCTCCGTAGATCCTGTCGAAGTTCTCGTCCCAGTCGGTGGTGAAGAACAGGTTGTGATGGGTGAGCTGCGGAAGCGTGCCGCGGATGCCGAGCATGACCAGCACGGCGCCCGGCCCTGGGTCGCGGCGCTCCCAGAACGATTCGGGATAGGTGCGCAGCGGCTCGGGCAGCAGGCGGGTCTCCGTGAAGTGCAGGTCGGCGGCCGACACCACGACATCGGCACGGACGAAGTGCCGGCCGCCGGCCGCATCCCGGTATTCGACACCGGAGACCCTGTGCCGCGCGGCACCCGGTTCGGTGCGGATCGCCGTCACGCGCGCGCCGGTGCGGAGGTCGGCGCCGTCCGAGTGGGCGATGGCGGCGATGCGCTCGACGATCGTGCCGAAGCCGCCCTGCGGGTACCGGACGCCGTCCTCCAGGTCGAGGTGGCTCATCAAGTGGTACATGCTCGGCGCCCGGCCGGGCGACGTGCCGAGGAACACCGCGGGGTAACCGAGGATCTGGCGGAGCCTGGTGTCCTTCACCGTGCGGGCCGCCAGACGCCCGAGAGGTTCGAGCAGAAGTCGCGCCAGCCGCCCGCTGCGCGCCAGGATTCCGGCCGAGAACAGCGGACGGAACGACGCGAAGGTGCCGTAGAGGAAGCGGTCGACCGCCATCCGGTATGTGTCCCGGGCGCTCGCCAGATACCGGTCGAGTCGCGCCCCTGCGCCCGGTTCGACGGCCTCGAACAGTGCGCGATTGGCCACGTAGTCCGCGTGGATGTCGAGCGGCTGCTCCCCCGACTCGGAGAACACCCGGTATCCGGGATCGAGCGTCACCAGGTCGAGTTGCTCGGCGGAAGTCGTGCCGAGCAGGCGGAAGAAGTGGTCGAAGACCTCCGGCATCAGGTACCACGACGGTCCGGTGTCGAAGCGGAAGCCGTCGTGCAGCCAGGTGCCGACGCGCCCGCCGAGCGTGTCGTGCTGTTCGAGCAGGGTGACGCGATAGCCGTCGTCGGCGAGCAGGGCCGCTGTCGCCACCCCCGCGATACCGCCGCCGATCACGACGACGGAGAGCGGCGCGGTCATCGGGCGCCCCCTGCGCCCCAGCCGGCGGTGGCGCGCACGAGGATCGCCAGCTTCGTCCGCGCCGGAACGCTCACCCTCGTGGACAGCAGCAGCGGCGCCGGGGTCGTCCGGAGGCGGTCTGTCAGTTCCGCGAACAGCCAGTGCGCCGCGACGATCGCACGACGGCAGTTGTCCGGCAGCTCCGGGATGGCGTCCTCCGCCGCCCCCAGATCGCGCTCGATGTCAACGACCAGTTCGAGCTTCTGCCGCTCGGTCAGCCGCCCTGGATCGATGCCGGGGAAATAGCTGCGGCCGAGCTCCGTCCAGTCGACGGCGAGGTCGCGCAGGAAGTTGATCTTCTGGAAGGCGGCGCCGAGCCTGCGGGCTCCGCGCTCCAACCGCATCCGGCGGTCGGGGGCGACCGGTTCGGTGGAGAGGAACGCGCGCAGGCACATCAGGCCGATCACCTCGGCCGAACCGTAAATGTATGCGCTCAGCTCGTCCGAGCTGAAGTCGACGGGGCTCAGGTCCCTGCGCATCGACGAGAAGAACGGCGCGGTGAGCGACGCGTCGATGCCGACCGCCCTCGCCGTGCAGGCGAACGAGTGAACGACGACGTTGGCGCTGTACCCGGTGCGCATCGCCCGCTCGGTGTCTGCTTCGAGCGCGTCGAGCAGCGCGCGCTGGTCGTCGAGGGCGAGGCCCGCCTCCGCCGCCGCGCCGTCGACGATCTCGTCGGCGATCCGCACCAGTGCGTAGATGTCCTCCACCAGCGGCCGTACGTCCGGAGACAGCAGTCTGGTCGCCATCCCGAACGAGGTCGAGTACTCGTGGATGATCGTGGCCGAGCTGGTGTGCG
Organism: Leifsonia sp. McL0627; assembly: GCF_058244615.1. Taxonomy (NCBI): domain Bacteria; kingdom Bacillati; phylum Actinomycetota; class Actinomycetes; order Micrococcales; family Microbacteriaceae; genus Leifsonia; species Leifsonia sp. McL0627. The sequence goes on along the minus strand of NZ_JBZCGM010000003.1, from coordinate 764,093 downwards.
CCGCCCTGGTGTACAGCGAGAGGTCGGTCGGGTTCAGCGGGTGTGCGCCGCCCGGCGTCGTCAGCTCCGCCTCGCGGGTCACGCGATCCTCCCGACGCAGGAGCGCGCGACGGTCTGGAGCTCGTCGGTCAGCGAGAGCGGGAGCCCCGGCGCGGAGAGCGCGGCGACGGCGGCTTCGGCGTACTCAGTGACGAGCCCTTCCACGAACGCGCGCGCTCCGCACGCGTCGAGAGCCGTCGCGAGACGGCGTCCGGCGCCGAGATCGAGGTCGGCCCTGCCGAACCACGGCTCGATGGCCGGCCACGCCGAGGTCGCCCGCGCGTACGCGATCAGCGACGTCTCCTTGCCCTCGCGCAGGTCGCTGACGATGCTCTTGCCTGTTGCATCCTGATCGCCGAAGACGCCGAGGATGTCGTCGCCGAGCTGGAATGCGATGCCGAGAAGCCTGCCGTACTCGGCGAGCGCCGCCAGCACATCGCCTCCCGCACCGGCCAGGATGGCGCCGGCAGTGAGGGGACCGGCGAACGAGTACGCCGCTGTCTTGCGTTCGGTCATCGCGAGCACGTCCGGGAGCCTGGCCTCGTCGATGCCGACGCTGTACGACACGTCGGAGAGCTCCCCGGCGGCGGTGACGAAGATGCTGTGGTCGAGCAGGTCGAGGAGCGCCGTGCGCGCGGCGGGCGCCACCTCCAGCCGGGCGACGAGCGACGCGGCGGCGTGCAGGAGGAGGTCGCCTGCGAGGATGGCAGCGGTCTCGCCCCACAGGGTCGCACGCTCCGCCCCGACGCCGCGGGAGGCCGCATCCTGTGCGAACTCGCCGGACACGTTGGGGCGGCCGCGACGCATCGTGTCTCCGTCGATCACGTCGTCGTGCAGCAGGAAGGCGGTGTGCAGCAGTTCGAAGGCGACCGCGGTGTCGACGGCGTCGGCGGCGGTCGCGACTCCGGCCGATGGACCGCCGATGGCGTCGAATGCGCTGAGGACGAATCGCGGCCGGATGCGTTTGCCGCCGTCACTGCCGTTTCGTGCACTCGCCCAGAGCCGCTGGTATTCGCTGCCGTATCGGGTCGCCTGCCCTGTGCGCTCTGAGAAGAACGCTGCGAGCCTGGCGTCGACCTCCGGCAGACCGATTCGCGGTGTTCCCTGGTGGATCTGGGTCATCCTCCCCGCCCCTTTGTCTAGCCAAGTAAGTAAATAACCTAGCACGATTCTTACTGGCGGGGCATAGGATGTGCGCATGGGTTTCAAGGAGGACGCACGCCGCGTCTCAGGGTCGCTTCTCGACCCCCGCGTGATCGACCCTCGACAGGAACTCGTCCGGCACGACGACCTCAGCGAGCCGGAGCTCGAACAGGTCGTCCGCGTGCTCACCGCGATCCGCGACTGGCGGGAGGCCGAGCAGAAGTTCAGCTTCGAGTCGCGCAGCAAGATGAAGCTGAACGACACGGACATGAAGGCACTGCGCTACATCATCGCGTCGGCCAACTCCGATGTGGCCGTGACGGCCGGGGCGCTGTCCGAGCACCTGCACATCTCGACCGCGTCCACCACCAAACTGCTCGACCGACTGGAGCGCGCTGGCCACATCGAGCGCCGGCCGCACCCGACCGACCGCCGCGCGGTGACGGTCGCGATCACCGAGGAGACGCATCGGGAGGTGCGCCGCATCATGGGGATGCAGCACGCGCACCGGTTCGAGGTCGCCAAAGCGCTCACCGGAGACGAGCGCGAGGTGGTCATCCGGTTCCTGACCGAGCTGGCGGCCACTCCGGAGCCGACACCCGAGCCCGAGCCCGAGCGGGTCGACTGACCCGTCAGGCACCAGGTTCGGCCGTGCCCACCGCATCCGCTGTGCCTTCCGCTGCTGCCGCCGCGACGATCCTGTTCGCCATCCCGTTGAAGATCACGCCGTGGAACGGCAGGATCGCGAACCAGTAGAGCCGCCCGGCCAGCCCGGCCGGGAAGAAGATCGCCCGCTGGGTGTACCGCGATCCAGCGGCGTCCGGTTCGACGCGCATCTCCAGCCAGGCGCGTCCGGGCACCACCATCTCGGCGCGCAGCCGCAGTTCCCTGCCCCTCTCGATCCGCTCGACCCTCCACCAGTCGAGCGCATCGCCGGTCTGCAACCGGTCGGCGTCGCGGCGACCCCGGCGAAGGCCGACGCCGCCCACCAGCTTGTCCATCCAGCCGCGCAGCGCCCAGGCGAGCGGGAACGAGTACCAGCCGCGTTCGCCGCCGATCCCCTCGACCACGCGCCACAACCGGACGGTGGATGCGCCGCTCTCGCGCTCGCGCACGTCCGTGTACACGGTGTGGCCCGCCCAGTCCGGGTCGCTCGGCAGCGGGTCGCTCGGAGCCGTGCTGACCGACGAGTTGCGCCAGCTCGTCTCCACGTCGCCGTCGCGCATCCGGGCGAGCGCCAGCCGCACGGCCGTCCGGTAGCCGGTGAGCCCGCCCTCGGGCGGCGGGATGACGGCGTCGATGTCGTGCTCGCGGGCGACGCAGTCGTATTGCAGCGACTCGATGATGGGCACGGCGAGACTGCGCGGGATCGGCGTGACCAGGTTGACCCACTGCGACGCCAGCCAGGGTGTGAACACCGGCAGCGCCGCGATCGGCCGCTGGCGCAGCCCGGCCTCCACGGCGAACCCGTTCATCATCTGCCCGTAGCGGAGGATGTCCGGCCCGCCGATGTCGTATGCGCGGTTGACCTCCGGCGGAAGGTCGGCTGCAGCGATCAGGTAGCGGAGCACATCCCGGATCGCGATCGGCTGGATGCGGTTGCGCACCCACCGCGGAGCCGGCATGTACGGCAGCACCTCGGTGAGATGGCGGATCATCTCGAACGACGCGGAGCCGGAGCCGATCACCACCCCAGCCTGCAGCACGACGGTCGGAACACCGGAGTCGAGCAGGATGCGCCCGACCGCCACGCGCGACCGCAGGTGCCGCGACAGCTCCCCGTCCGGATGCAGGGCGCCCAGGTAGACGATGCGCCCGACGCCGGCCGCGGCCGACTCCTCGGCGACGACGCGGGCGGCGTCCGCCTCCTCGTCGTCGAAATCGCCGGACGCGCGCATCGAGTGCACGAGGTAGTAGACGACGTCGGCGTCCCGCACGGCCGCGGCCACCGCATCCCGGTCGTGCAGGTCGCCCTCCGCGATCTCGACCTCGTCGGCCCACGGCACATCCGTCAGCTTCTGCGGCGAGCGCGCGAGCACCCGCACCGTGAACCCGTCGGCGATCAGCCGGGGCACCAGCCGTCCTCCGATATAGCCCGTCGCTCCGGTCACGAGTGCTCGTCTGCCTGTCATGCGGCGACCGTACGCCCCTCTTCGCGGGGCAGACCGGGCGCCGCATCGTGCCGGTCGACGCCGAGACCGTCGCCGTCCTGTAGCTTCGTGCCATGGGCAAGCTTGTTTACGCTGGGACGACCGAGATCGGATTCGAGGATCGGGTCCTGGCTCATCTGCAGATCGTGGTGGGGCTGAAGCTGCGCCGCAAGGAGGGCTTCTTCTTCTCCTGGCGGGACGAGCAGGGTGTCGGCGACGGCCGGAGTGCGATCTGGATCGACCCATCCATCCCGCTGCTGTTCCGCTACAGCGGAGGCAGGCAGCCGTCGATCAACAAGTCCTGGCTGGAGGCGATGACCCTGTCGTCGAACAGCGCCCAAGGCCTGCAGCTGACCGAGGAGATCGGCGCGCTCGGCGCCGACGAGGTCAACGCGGACTCTCCCCCCGGTCGCTGAGGCGCTCAGCGCAGGTACTCGAGCAGCTCGGGGCACCGGAGGCGCTTCAGGCTGCGGGTCTCCAGCTGGCGGACCCGTTCGCGGGTGATGCCGTAAATCTCGCCGACCTCATCCAGCGTCATCGGCTTCTGCCCGTCCAGGCCGAAGCGCATCCTGACCACCTTGGCGTCACGCGGCGGAAGGTCACGCAGGCGCTCCTCCAGGTCGCGGTGGCGGAAGCCGACCTCGACGGCCTCCGCGGGGGTCGGGAAGTCGTCGTCTTCGATCAGGTCGCCGAGCTCCGCCCCCTCGTTCTCGCCGATGGGGACGGCGAGCGAGACAGTCTCCGAGTCGCTCATCTGCAGCTTGCGTACCTCGGCGGGCGTCAGGTTGGACGCCTCTGCCATCTCCTCCAGCGTGGGGGTGCGGCCGAGTTCGCCGCCGAGGTCACGGCGGATCCGGTCGAGCTTGTCGATCTTCTCCACGGTGTGCACCGGGATGCGGATGAGGCGGGCCGTGTCGGCGATGCCGCGCAGGATGGACTGGCGGATCCACCAGGTGGCGTACGTCGAGAACTTGTTGCCCGTGCGGTAGTCGAACTTCTCGACGGCGCGCACGAGACCCAGGTTGCCCTCCTGGATGAGGTCCATCACCGGGAGGCCGCGGCCGGCGTAGCGCTTGGCGATGCTGACGACGAGGCGCAGGTTCGCCTCGATGAAGCGTTCGAAAGCGCGCTTGCCGTCGTCGGCGAGCCACTGCAGTTCGCGGCGCTCCATGGGCGTGAGCCCTTTCCTCGTGGCGATACGCTCACCGGCGAGGACGCCGATCTCGATGCGCTTGGCCAGGGAGACCTCTTCTTCCGCCGTGAGAAGGCGGGTGCGTCCGATGGAGTTCAGGTAGTCGCGTACCGGGTCGTTGGTCACTTCGAGTACTGTCATGTTCTCTTTCCCATCCATCGTGTTCATTTATCTGCTCTGCATCACTGCGGTGCTGCCCCGTGATCGGACGGGGAATCTCTAGCTAGGTAAGCAAAGTGGAATGACCCCCAACAAGGGGTTGACAGCGGAGGCGCTGGACCGCTAGGCGTGTCGGGGATCACGTCAATGCATGCGTTTTGTCAAGCCCCTGCTGGGATCGCGAGGGTGGACGTATTCTGCGCTCCGTGAGTGCGCATACATCAGATTCTCAGGCAGCGACGCTGAAGACGATCGAGACCACCATCCCTGCCCGGATGGACAGGCTCCCCTGGTCGAGATTCCACTGGCTCGTGGTCATCGGCCTCGGCACCGTCTGGATCCTGGACGGCCTCGAAGTGACCATCGTCGGCGCCATCGGCAGCCGGCTGACCGAACCGTCGAGCGGGCTCGGGCTCACCACAGCGCAGGTCGGCCTCGCCGCCGCGATCTACGTCGCGGGCGCCTGCACAGGCTCCCTGGTATTCGGCTACCTCACCGACCGGTTCGGCCGCAAACGGCTGTTCATCGTCACGCTCGGCCTTTACCTGGTCGCCACGGTGCTCACCGCGTTCTCGTTCGCACCCTGGATGTTCTTCCTGTTCCGGTTCTTCACCGGCGCAGGCATCGGCGGAGAGTACGCGGCCATCAACTCGGCCATCGACGAGCTCATCCCGGCCCGCCGCCGTGGCCTGGTCGACCTCGCGATCAACGGCTCGTACTGGCTCGGAACGGCGTTCGGCGCCGTGCTCACGGTCTTCTTGCTGAATACCGCCATCTTCCCCGCCGACATCGGCTGGCGCATCGCGTTCGGCCTCGGCGCGGTGCTCGGCCTCGTCATCCTGCTGGTGCGGCGCAACGTGCCGGAGTCGCCGCGCTGGATGTTCATCCATGGCCAGGACGCGGAGGCGGAGAAGCTGGTCGGGAAGATCGAGGAGGACGTCGAGAAGGACACGGGCAGCGAGCTCGACGCCGTCCCCGACGACAAGGCCATCCGGATCAAGCAGCGCCGCTCGACCGGGTTCGGCGAGATCGTGCACGTCGCGCTGTCGCGCTACCCGAAGCGGTTCGTGCTCGGGCTGTCGCTGTTCATCGGGCAGGCGTTCCTGTACAACGCGGTGTTCTTCACGTACTCGCTGGTGCTGACGAAGCTCCTCGGCATCCCGGACGACCTGGCCCCGTGGGCGCTGGTGCCGATCGCGATCGGCAACTTCCTCGGCCCCGCCCTCCTCGGCCACCTGTTCGACTCGGTCGGCCGCCGGTTCATGATCACCCTCTCCTACATCGGCAGCGGGGTGCTGCTGGTCGGCACCGCCATGCTGTTCGACGCGAAGCTGCTCGACGCGTTCTGGCTCACCGCCTGCTGGATGATCGTGTTCTTCTTCGCCTCCGCGGGCGCGAGCAGCGCATACCTGACCGTCAGCGAGGTCTTCCCGATGGAGACGCGGGCGATGGCGATCGCATTCTTCTATGCGGTCGGGACGGGCATCGGCGGCATCATCGGGCCGATCCTGTTCGGGAATCTGATCGAGAGCGGCATCCACGCGGTTGCCATCGGGTATTACATCGGTGCCGGGCTGATGATCGCCGCTGGGCTGGTCGAGCTGTTCCTGGGGGTGGATGCGGAGGGCAAGTCCCTGGAGGAGATCGCCGCTCCGCTGTCGTCGGAGGACGCCGGCTCGCCGTCGAGCGGTGGGGCTGCGACGGACCGCGCTAGCTGAGCAGCTCCAGCAGCGCGGGCTCCGGGGCACGCCCGGCGCCCAGGTCGATGACCTCGCCCTGGCGGTACCTGTCGAAGATGCGCGGGTCGATGTAGCTGTTGCGCGCGATGGCCGGGGTGTTCCCGAGCGCGTCCGCGGCGGCCGCCACCGCCGCGGAGACCCGCTTCGTGCGCTCGCGCTCCGTGCCGCCCGTGCCGAGGTCGGCGAGCGCCGCAGCCGCCACGATGGTGCCGTGCAGGGTGCGGAAGTCCTTTGCCGTGAACTCGCCGCGGGTCTGCCGCCGGATGTACTCGTTGAGGGACGCCGGACGGATGGTGTGCCAGGTGCCCTCCTTCCACGACAGCAGTCGCGAGCGGGCACCGCGGGCGGCGACGATCTCGGCCAGCAGGGCAGCCACATCCGGATCGGTGACGGTGCTCGTCCACTTCTGGGCGCTCTTCGCCGGGAAGGTCAGCGTGACGTCGTCCCCGTCGATCGCGACGTGACGGCACAGCAGCGTTGTCAGCCCCCTGCTGCCGTTGGCGTGCAGGTATTCCTCGCTGCCGATCCGCAGCGACCCGAGGTCGATGATCCTGAGTGCCGCCGCCAGGATGCGGTCGCGGCCGAAGCCCTCCTGCCGCAGGTCGATCGTGACCCGGCGGCGCGCGGCGGGCAGCGTCTCGGCGAGCTGCGCCGCCCGCTCGAACTTGAGGCGGTCCTGATGCAGCCGCCACGACTCGTGGTACAGGTACTGCTTGCGTCCGGCCTGGTCGATGCCGACCGCCTGGATGTGCCCGCGCGCGTCCGGCGAGATCCACACGTCTTTCCACGCGGGCGGGATCACCAGCGACCGGATGCGCTCCAGCTCCCGCTCGTCGACGATCGGGTTGCCTGCCTCGTCCTGATAGGTCGGCGCCTTCCTCCCGCTGACCCTGCGGTAGCCCGGCCCGGACGGGTCGCTGCGGCGGAGCCGGGTCACGCGGGTTTCTTAGCCGCGGTCTTCGCGGGCTTCTTGGCGGCCGTCGTGCTCTTCTCGCCCTTCGCAGCGGTGGTCTTCGCAGGATTGGCCTTCGTGGCGGCCTTGGCGGTGCCCGTCTTCGACGCCGACTTCTTGGCGCCGCCTCCCTTCTCCCCTCCGGAGCCCCTGCTGCGCTCGACGCTGCGTTGCAGCGCTTCCATCAGGTCGATCACCTCACCGCCGCCCGAGCTCTTCTCCTCCTGCTCGCCGAAGGTCTCCGCCGTGTCGATGGTGTCGCCCTGTTCGAGCTTCGCGTCGATCAGCTTGCGCAGTTCGTCCTGGTATTCGTCGCTGAACTTCTCCGGCTGGAAGTCGCCCGCGAAGCTCTCCATCAGCGCGGCCGACAGGTCCAGCTCGCGCTGGGTGATCCGCGGGGACTCGTCCAGGGACGGGAAGCTCGCCTCGCGCACCTCGTCGTTCCAGAGCAGCGTCTGCAGCACGAGCACATCCCCGCGCACGCGCAGTGCGCCGAGCCTGGTCTTCTGCCGCAGTGCGAAGTTCACGATGGCCGTGCGCTCGGAGTCCTCCAGCGTCCGGCGCAGCAGCGCATACGCCTTCAGCGACTTGGAGTCCGGTTCGAGGTAGTAGCTGCGGTCGAACATCAGCGGGTCGAGTTGATCGTTCGGCACGAACTCGACGACGTCGATCTCCCTGCTGCGCTCCGCGGGCAGCGACGCCAGATCTTCCGGGGTGAGCACGACCGTGCGCTCCCCGTCGTCGTACGCCTTCGCGATGTGCTCGTACGGGATGATCTTCCCGTCGATCTCGCAGCGCCGCTGATACCGGATGCGCCCACCGTCCGCATCGTGCACCTGGTGCAGCGACACGTCGTGATCCTCCGTCGCGCTGTAGACCTTCACCGGAACATTGACCAGCCCGAAGGTGATCGCACCCGTCCATATGGCCCTCATGAGCCCATCGTGACCGGGGACGGCCGGATTTTCAACCAGTGATTGAGGTTTACTGTCCGTTTCGGAGGTCGGAAGGCGCGCCGATCCGGTACTCGATGGCGTCGAACTCGGCCACGCAGGTCTCGCCCAGCGGCGCTTGCGCGAGGAAGCCGACGTTCAGCTCGCCGTCGAAGTCGAGGCGGAAGACGCGCACGAATTCCCAGGTCTCGCCGTCCGCCGACGAGTGGAACGCCCATCCGGCACCCACCTTCGCCACCCGGAGGAAGACGTGCCCTTCCGTGACGACCGTGGAATTGCAGTCGTCGGACCACGTGTTGGTCACCACAGAGACGACCATCGCCTGCCCCTGCGGCGAGAACTCGAAACAGAGCTTGGCCCAGTGGTCCTGGTCGCCCCATATCGCAAGGACACCGGCGTCGAAGGTGCTCCGCGGGCCGTCGACGCGCACGCGGGCGCTGAGCGTGAAGTCCTCGGTCGGCACGAAGCCGAGCGACGTCGCGGCGTGCTGCTGCGGGCCGCCGAGGGCGCTGTTGGTCCAGTCGGTGCCGGCTGCCGCGGTGAGGACGAGGCGCCCAGGGGCGGGCTGCTGTGCGACGCCGGGTCCGTTGCTCCAGCTCAGCGGGGGAAGGGTGTCGACGGCGATTGTCATAGGAACAGGGTATGGGGTGGCGTGCCGGAGGGCGGGCGCTCAGTGGACCGAGTCCGTCTCACGGGGCGGGGGCATATGCGCGAAGGAAGGCCGTCACGCCCGCGTCGATCATCGGGGCGAGTTCGTCCGGTCCGATCGGCAGCGTCGCCGAAGCGAACATTGTCTGGTTGCTGGGAATCCACAGCAGCATCCCGGCGAAATGATTGGCCGCGAGCAGCGGATCCGGCACCGTCAGAAGCTCACGTTGACGGAGGATGTCGAAGCAGTGCCCGAGCGCCTCGAGCACCGGGAGGAAGCCGCGCTCCCAGTACAGCAGCCCGAGCTCGGGGAACCGGGGCGCCTCGGCGATGACGAGGCGCCTCAGTTGCTGAACCTGGTGGTTCATGATCGATCTGGCGAACTGGTCGCCGAGCAACCGGAGCGCTTCCTCTGCCGACGGCAGCACTCCCATCTGCTCGACGAGCGAGGTGAACGGGTTACGGATCCGATCGCACTCGGCGTGGATGAGGGCGGTGAACACCCCCTGTTTATCGCCGAACGCCTTGTACAGCGTCTGCTTCGACACGGACGCCGCCGCTGCAAGTTCATCGGTGGACGTGCCGACGTAGCCATGGCTCGTGAAGGCGCCCAGCGCGCTTCGCAACATGGCCGCGCGTTTAACGTCAGCCGTGGTCGGAGCACCTGATTCTTCGGACATGCTTGACCTCCTCAGTACTAGACAGTACCGTACTCACATCAGTACCGATCGGTACCCGACAGCGCCGAGTCCATCCTGGAAGGAATCCCATGACCGAAACGACCCGCACCGCGGACAGCACCCCCACCGGTGTGAGCAGCCCCACTGTGACCAGCGCCGACGGCACGACGATCGCCTACACCCTCACCGGCACCGACGGGCCGCTGCTCATCAGCGTCGACGGCGCCACTATGTACCGCGGACTGGACTTCACGGGTGGCGAACTCGGTCGGCTCCTCGGCGGACAGTTCCGGTTCGTCTCCTACGACCGGCGCGGACGCGGCGAGAGCGGCGACACACAGCCGTACGCTGTCGAGCGGGAGATCGAGGACATCGGCGCGCTGATCAGCACGCTCGGCGGCAACGCGTTTCTCCTCGGGGTCTCTTCTGGTGCGGTTCTCGCACTTCGTGCCGCAGCGGCTGGGCTCCCCCTCGACGGCGTCGCCTGCTACGAGCCACCGTTCGTGGTGTCCACCGATCGTGCACCGGTCGGTGCGGACTATGTGGAGCGACTCGACGCCGCCGTCGCCGCCGGACGCCCCGGCGACGCGATCACGATCCTGATGACCGATGCTGTCGGCGTGCCCGCCGAAATGGTCGCCGGCATGTCCGAGCAGCCGTTCTGGCCTGCCTTCGAGCAGATCGGCCACACCGTCGCGTACGACGGACGGATCATGGGCGAAACGATGCGCGGCCGTCCTGACACGCTCGACGTCTTCGCACGCATCGCCGTGCCGGTGCTCGTCATGTCCGGCGGCGCGAGCGACGCGTGGATCACCACGGCGGCGGAGCAGCTGGCGGCCCGGCTGCCGCAGTCGACACCGCAGGTGCTCCCCGGCCAGACCCACCAGGTCGAGCCTGCCGCGCTCGCCGACGCCGTCGCGCCGTACGTCGCCGCCCTGTCCGGCGCTGAACGATGAGCGGCACACCTCCCCGCACCCCGCCGCGCATCGTTAGCGCGGGGTTCCAGATGAGCCTCGACGGCTACATCGCCGGACCCGACGGCGAACTCGACTGGATGCGCGGAAGTGTGGACATGCTCGACCACGCGACTGCGACGATGCGCGGCATCGACACCATGCTGATGGGCAGACGCACCTACGTCGAACAGGCAGCATCCTGGCCGCACCGCACCGGCGAACTGGCGGATGCGGTCAGTTCCCACGACAAGGTGGTCTTCACCAGCCGCCCGGACGAGATCGACCTCACCGCCTGGGCCGGGAGCCGAGTCTCCGCCGACCCTGCGACCGAGATCGCGTCGCTCCGGCGTTCGCCGGGCGGTCGCATCGGCGTCACCGGCGGCGCGGAGTTCTTGCGGCGGATGCTCGGGCACGGGCTGATCGACGAGGTCCGCGTCATCACGCATCCCGTCACTCTGGGGCACGGCCGCAGCCCCTGGCCCGCAGGGTTGCGGCTCCACCTCACCAGCGCCAGAGAGTTCGACTCCGGCGCGAACCTGCGTATCTACACGACCGCTGTCTAATCCTCACCGACGAACGGGAGACTCCGATGTCCTTTCAGGCATACCTCGACACCATCGAAGACAAGACAGGCCTGACGCCGCGTCAACTCCTCGCCATCGCAACAGCCAAGGGGTACGACGACCCGTCTGTGAAAGCGGGTGAGATCCTGGGATGGCTCGCCGACGACTACGGCCTCGGGCGGGGACACGGAATGGCGATCGTCCATGTCATCAAGAAGGGTCCGCAGATCGATAAGAAGCACGTCGGAACCACAGGATCGCACCGCGATGAGTCAGAGACCCTCTGGCTCGATGGCAAAGCGACCAAACCCTCGCCCTCGTGAACACGCACGCATCGCAAAACGCAACGGAGAACCTGGTCATGACATCGTCAGATCACAATGTCGACACCACCGTCATCGAATCTGTCGCAGAGGCGTTGTACAGCCTGACCGGGGTCGAGGCCATCGCCCTCGGCGGTTCCCGAGCGCAAGGAACGAACCGGCCGGACAGCGACTGGGACGTGGCCATCTACTACCGCGGAGAGTTCGACCCGAACTCCGTCCGGGCACTGGGCTGGCCGGGAGAGCTGAGCGACATCGGCGGATGGGGGCGGGTGTTCAACGGCGGCGGCAAGCTGACCGTCGATGGGCACCTGATCGATGTCCACTATCGTGACCTCACCCTGATCGAGCGGATACACGACGACGCGCTCCGCGGAGAGTTCACCGTCGAGCCTCTTCTGTTCCATCAGGCCGGCCTCCCCACTTACATCCTGCTGGCCGAGCTCGGAATCAACAGAACGCTCCGAGGGACACTGCCGGATTGGGGATACCCGGAACCGCTTCGGGACGCGGCACCCGGGATCTGGTGGGAGCGCGCCGACCTCACCCTCGACTACGCGACCACGCACGCACGCCACGGCCGCGTGGCGCAATGCGCCGGCCTGCTGAGCGAAGCCGCCTGTCACACCGCTCACGCGATCCTCGCCCGCCGAGGCGAATGGGTCACCAACGAGAAGCAGCTGCTGACCAGGGCCGGACTCCGCGGCATCGATGGCATCGTCGCACGGCTCGCCATCGACCCCCGCAGCCTCACGGGCGCAGTGACGGATGCTCGCGAACTATTGACGACCGCCGTCGCCGAGGAAGGATACCTCGGGCTCGGACGGTGACACCTCCACCCCCGGGCGTACTATCTGCCCCATGGCCGCAACCGACAGTGAGGTCGTCGAGATCGACGGCCACCGGGTCCCCCTGACGAACCTGGACAAGGTGCTGTATCCGGAGACAGGGACCACCAAGGCCGACGTGATCGGCTACTACAACGCCATCGCCGAGGTCATGCTCCCGCACATCCGGGATCGCATCGTCACCCGCAAGCGCTGGGTGCACGGGGTCGGGACGCCGGAGGAACCCGGCGAGGTGTTCTTCCAAAAGAACCTGGATGCGTCGTCGACGCCGTCGTGGGTGAAGCGCAGGACGATCACCCACAAGAGCCACACCAACGACTATCCGCTGGTCAACGACAGGGCCACGCTCATCTGGCTGGCGCAGATCGCGTCGCTGGAGATCCACGTTCCGCAGTGGCGGGTGTCGAGGAACGGGACGCCGAAGAATCCGGACAGGCTGGTGCTCGATCTCGACCCCGGCGATGGCGTCACGCTCGCCGACTGCGCGGAGGTCGCCGTGCTCGCGCGCGCCATCCTCACCGACATGGGGCTGGAGCCGATCCCGGTGACCAGCGGGTCCAAGGGCATCCACCTGTATGCGGCGCTGGACGGCCGCCAGACCAGCGACCAGGTGGCCTCGGTGGCCCACGAGCTCGCCCGCGTTCTCGAAGCCGATCATCCCGACCTCGTCGTCAGCGATATGAAGAAGGCGCTGCGCGTCGGCAAGGTGCTGGTGGACTGGAGCCAGAACAACGGGGCGAAGACCACCATCGCGCCGTACTCGCTGCGCGGCAGGTTCCATCCGACGGTCGCCGCCCCGCGCACCTGGACGGAGCTGGCCAGGAAGGATCTCGCTCAGCTCGAATACCCCGAGGTGCTCGCCAGGGTGAAGCGCAGGGGCGACCCGCTCGCCGACCTGTCCGCCGGGCACCTCGACGAGGAGGTGCACGGTGCGGCGGAGGACAGGCTGACCGTGTACCGCAGCAAACGCGATGCGGCCAAGACGCCGGAACCCGTCCCGGAGAAACTGCAGCACTCGACGAGCGGACGCACGTTCGTGATCCAGGAGCACCACGCCCGGCGGCTGCACTGGGACTTCCGCCTCGAACACGACGGCGTGCTGGTCAGCTGGGCGCTCCCGAAAGGACCGCCGACGGATCCCGGCCAGAACCATCTGGCTGTGCACGTCGAAGACCACCCGCTCGAATACGGTGCGTTCGAGGGCGACATCCCGCACGGCGAATACGGCGCGGGACACGTGACGATCTGGGATGCGGGCGACTACGACCTGGAGAAGTGGCGGGACGACGAGGTGATCGTCACCCTGCACGGCACGCAGGGCGGCGGCCTCGGCGGCGACAGGAGGTTCGCGCTCATCCACACCGGAGGCGACGGCAAGGCCGAGCAGAACTGGCTGATCCACCTGATGAAGGACGACGCGGCGGGCGGGACGGGTGCGGCGAAGTCGAAGGCCAGGCCGAAGACCGAGCCGAAGACCGAATCGAAAGCCAAGCCGAAGACCAAGCCGCAGACAGCTGCGGCGGACCATGCAACGACAGCCCGCTCCGCCACGCCGATCTCCGGCAAGCCGCTCTCCCCGATGCTCGCGACCCTCGGCTCCGAGAAGGACGTCCACGACGAGTCCGAGTGGGCGTTCGAGATGAAGTGGGACGGCATCCGCGCCATCGCCGAGGTCCGCGGCGACGCCCTCCGGCTGAGCACCCGCAACGGCAACGACGTCACCGTCGCATACCCGGAGCTCGCATCCCTCACCGCACTCGCCGACGGCCACGACGTGGTCCTCGACGGCGAGATCGTCGCGCTCGACACGACCGGACGGCCCGACTTCGGCCTGTTGCAGTCCAGGATGGGCCTCACCAGACCCGGGGACGTGGAGGCGGCGGCCAAACGCGCACCGGTGCACTACCTGGTGTTCGACCTCCTCGAACGCGACGGCGACGACCTCCGGACGAAGACGTACGACGAGCGGCGCGCCGCCCTCGAAAGCGCGCTCCGCCCGCCGAAGAACGACGCCGTGCAGGTGCCGCCCGCGTTCGACGGCAGCCTCCGCCACGCGGTCGACGCCAGCAGGGAGCTCAACCTCGAAGGGGTGATGGCCAAGCAGCGCGACGGCACGTATGCGACAGGGCGCCGCTCCCGCACCTGGATCAAGATCAAGCACCACCGCGCGGAGGAGGTCGTGATCGCCGGCTGGACACCGGGCAACGGACGACGTGCGAACAGCATCGGCGCCCTTCTGCTGGGCATCCCGGACGGCGACGGGCTGCGCTACGTCGGCAAGGTCGGCACCGGGTTCACCGACGCGATGCTGGACGACCTGGCGAAACGGCTGGCTGCGCATCCACGGAAGACCAGCCCGCTGACCGACATTCCCGCCGCCGACGCCCGGGATGCACGCTGGGTGCGGCCCGAACTCGTCGGCGAGGTGGAGTTCGCGGAGTGGACGTCGACCGCTCGGCTGCGTCAGCCGTCGTGGCGCGGGTTGCGGCTCGACAAGTCGGTTGCGGACATCAACGTGGAGTGACGCGTCGCGCCGGGCGAGTGGGCGGGCGACTCGGCGGGCGAGTACACGCGGAGGCCGCCGGGCACGAGCGTGAGGTTCAGGCGCGTCGCGCCGTCGTCGTCCGTGCCGCCCGGCGTCGTGGTCGACGCTTCGCCGTCGTGCGCGTATCCGGGGTCGTCGTCCCGCGAGCGGATGGTGAGGCCGGTGCTGGTGAACGCGTCGAGGACCGGCGGGCCCTGCAGGAACGGCAGGCGGGCGACCAGAGCATCCACCCGGCCGCCGAGCGCGAGCGCGACGGTACCGCGGGTGCGCGGCTTTCCCCCGGCGAAGAGCACGCGGACGTCGAGGAGGCCGTCGTCGAGACGCCGTCGCTCGATCGGCGCGGCGGTGACGGGGTAATAGCGGCCGACGCCGACGAAGATCGACCAGATCGTGCGCCGGCCGCCCTCGATCTCGACCCGCATCGGGGTGGTCCTCCGCACGACCCGGATGGCGGCGATCAGCGCGGCGAGCGGCTTGCCGAGGCGCTTCTCGTGCTTCTCCCTCTCCTCGACGAACGACGGGTAGATGCCGACCGACATGGTGTTCAGCACGGTGACGGGGTCGCCGGTGGCGAACCGCAGGTCGGCGACGTCGACAGCGCGGCCCGCCCCGGACTGCAGGGCGTCGATGGCGACGTCGACGCTGTCGAGCATGGCGGCTTTGGCGAAGTGGTTGAAGGTGCCGCCGGGGAACACCAGCAGCGGCAAGCCGTGCTTCCTGGCGATGGTGGCCATCGCCCCGACCGAGCCGTCTCCGCCGTGGATGCCGATGACGCGCGGAGGGTTCGCGGACGCGAGTGCCGCATCCACCAGCTGGGCGAAGTCGTCGCCGCGCGCCAGTTCGTGCACGACGGCCTTCGGAAGCCGCTTCGCGAGCAGGGGACGCGGGTCCGGCCTGCCGAGGCCGCGCCCGGAACCGGGATTGACCAGGATGTACGCTCCGTCGCCGTCCGCGAGCGCCGGAAGGTCGATCGTCTCCCCCGTTGGCGGCTCGGCGTTCAGCAGCGCAGACGGCTTCGTCGCGGGGACGACCGCCTTCAGGGCGAGCGCGACGCCCGCCCCGATCGCGGCTCCGCCGACCACGTCGGAGAACCAGTGCGCCCCGGTGTGCAGGCGCGAGTATGCGACGCCGGCCGCGATCGGCGCGATGGCCGCCCCGGCCGCCGGGGACTCCAACGCAGCGCCGGTCGCGAAGGCGACGGCACTCGCGGTGTGCCCGGACGGGAACGACGGCGAGGTGGGAGAGCGCTGCAGGCGCCGCGTGACCGGGATGGAGGTCAGCGCCGGTCTGTCGCCGCCGACGAGCCGTTTGCCGACGAGGTTCGCCACCAGGCTCGCGACCCCGAGCGACGCCAGCCCGCGCGCAGCGGCACGCGGCTTGCCGACCGCCATCAGGATCGCAGCGGCAGCGATCCAGAGCTTGCCGTGATCGGCCGCCGCAGACACCAGCCGCCAGAAGCCGTCGACCCTCTCTCCGGTGCGCCGCGCGTTCACGCGCCGCGCCACTCGTTCGTCAATGCGCCGAATTCGTACTCGCCCTCGCCCCATGTCCTCCACCATAACCTCGGGCGGCCGCGCCCCGGCGCGTCGGCCGCAGACAGTGCGCTTTTCGAGCTGGCGGCGGTGCGGCGCTAGGATCTACTTCGTGAGCACACACGTTGAAGAACCCCGCACCGCAGACCTCGACGACGAGCACGGCAGCCTCGTCCGCAGCCTGAGCGCCGTGCTGCCCGGTCCGCTCGGCTCGCTCATCGCGACGCTCGTCGTGCTGGCGTCCGCCGTCTTCTTCGTGATCAGCCTCGTCTTCACCTGGACCGGCAACCAGGACGAGTTCCTCCCGCTCTTCCAGGTGTTCGTCGCCGGCACCGTCGTGTCGCTCAACGCGCTCTACGCCCGCCAGACGTTCAGCTACGTCATCACGCTGATCGGCGCCGTGCTCTGGCTCTGGGTGTCCGTCACCCCGTTCGAGCCGTTCTGGCAGGTTCTGCTGCAGGGCGTGACGGTCACGATCATGGCCGCAGGCGTCGTCTTCTCCGCCGCCGCCGTCGGACTCAGCAAGAAGCCCCGGTTCTGAGCGGCGAGCCCACCGGCTCCCCCACCCGCGCCGACTCTCCGGACGAGCCCGACAGCACGACGCTCGCGCGTCGCCGTCACTTCGTCGACCTCTCCCCACTGAGAGAGTCGCCCGCCTTCGCCAGGCTCTGGGCGGGCGGCACCATCGCCGGCATCGGCGGCCAGATGACCATCGTGGCCGTCGGCCTGCACATCTACGACCTCACCCAGTCGACCCTCGCCGTCTCCCTCGTCGCCCTGTTCGCCCTGTTGCCGATGATCGTCTTCGGCCTGTACGGCGGGGTACTGGCCGACGCGTTCGACCGCCGGACCGTCGCCCTGGTGACCGCGATCGTCGCTTGGGTGTCGACGGCCGGGATCGCGACGTTCGCCTGGCTGGACATCCAGGTGGTGTGGCCGCTGTACATCCTCACCACCATCAACGCGGTCGCGACCGTTGTCATCGGCGGCACCCGGCAGGCGATCACCCCTCGGCTCCTTCCCACCCGCCTGCTGCCGGCGGCGAGTGCCCTCGGCGGCATCGGTTTCGGCGTGCAGGTGACCATCGGCCCTGCCCTCGCGGGTCTGCTGGTCGCGAGCGTCGGCATCAGCTGGACATACACGGTAGACGTCGTGCTCTTCACGGCGGCGTTCCTCGGGATCTTCGCCCTGCCGAAGATCGTCCCGGAGGGCGAGCGGCAGCGCGCGGGCATCGCGGGCGTGCTCGACGGGCTGCGCTTCCTCAAGACGGCCCCGAATCTCAGCATGACGTTCGTGCTCGACCTCATCGCGATGACGTTCGGCCAGCCGCGCGCGCTCTTCCCCGCCGTCGGGGCGCTGCTCATCGGCGGAGGACCAGTGACGGTCGGCATCCTCACCGCGGCCGGAGCGGTCGGCACCCTGCTGTCGAGCGTGTTCTCCGGGCGCCTCGGTCACGTTCGCTGGCAGGGCCGCGCCGTCGGGAGGGCCATCGTCGTCTACGGTGCGTGCATCCTGGGCTTCGGGATCGTGCTCGCGGTGATCGCGTTCGCCGGGCTGGGGAGCTCCGGGCAGAACTTCGCCGACGCGAACCTGCCGGCCCTGATCATCGCCGCTCTCCTGCTGGCCGGTTCGGGAGCCGCGGACAACATCAGCTCGATCTTCCGCATGACGATCCTGCAGGCGTCTGCGCCTGATGCGATGCGCGGCCGGTTGCAGGGCGTCTTCACGGTCGTCGTCACCGGCGGTCCGCGCCTCGGCGACCTCTACATCGGGCTGCTCGCGCTGACCGGCGCGCTCTGGTTCCCCCCGCTGCTCGGTGGCCTCGTCATCATGGTGCTCGTCGCGACCGTGGTGCGCGTGCAGGGCGCGTTCCGGAAGTACGACGCGCTCGCGCCGACGCCGTAGCCGCGCCGTCAGCCTCTGGTGCGGATGCGCCGGGCGAGCTGCGGGTAGTCGATCACCACGCCGTCCTGGTCGACGGTGAGGTCCGCGACGAAGTCCCTGGTCCCGCTCACGTAGCGCACCACCGCGTGCCCGGCCTCCGGATCGAATGGCCCAGCACTGTAGAGCTGCTCACTGCGGATCACGGCCAGCGACGGCAGCCCGACCCACGCCATCACGAACGGCGTCTCCTCCACCGCCTGCCGCTGCGCACCGAGGCGCAGGATGGGCATGGTGTTCGTCACCGGGCAGAAGGCGATGTCGCAGTCGAACGCGCCGTCCAACGCGCCGGCCGCCAGGTCGGCGTCGCTGAGGCCGGGATCGTCGAGCTGCTCGCCGCGGTACAGCCTGGTGCCCTCGTGCGCCGCGTCGCTCGTCCAGCGGCCATGCGCATCCCGCACCAGTGTCAGCCGCCGGGTGAACCCGCGGCCGAACACGGTCGCAGCGAGCCTGCTGGTCACCCAATCCTCGCCGGTCTCCAGCGACCAGCTCGCTACGTAGTCCGTCGCCCGGGAGGTGCCGAACGCATCCAGCCGGTCGGCCGCGAGCGTGATCGTGGCCGCCTCCAACCGGTCGGGATCGTCGTCGCCGACCCACTCGACCTGCCTGACCGCACCGCGCATCCTGTGCCTCCCGTGCCTTCTGTGCCTCCTGTGCCTTCCCACCGGGATGCTACTCCGCGGCCTGCGCTCAGCCCACCGGCGGCAGCGGGACGGGAGCCGCGGGCCCGACGTACCGGGACGACGGGCGCACGATCTTGCCGTCCGCCGCCTGCTCCAGGATGTGCGCCGTCCAGCCGACCACGCGCGCAGCGGCGAACGTCGGCGTGAACATCGTGCGCGGGATGCCGCACGCCTCCATCACCACCGCAGCGTAGAACTCGACGTTGGTGTGCAGTTCCCTGCCGGGTTTCAGCTCGGCGAGGAGCTCCTGCACCCGACGCTCGACCTGCACGGCGAAGTCCACCCTGGGGCCGCCGAACCCCTCGGCGATGCCGCGGAGCATCCGCGACCGCGGGTCCTCCGTGCGGTAGACAGCGTGACCAAAGCCCATGATGCGGCCTCCCCCGGCGACGGTCCTGGTCACCCACTCGTCGATGCGGTCGGGCGTCGCGATCTCGTCCAGGGTGTCGAGGGTCCTGCTCGGCGCTCCACCGTGAAGCGGCCCGGACAGGGAGCCGAGCGCACCGGAGACGGCGGCGGCGAGGTCGGCTCCGGTGGAGGCGATGACGCGCGCGGTGAACGTCGACGCGTTGAAACCGTGGTCGATCGCCGCGGTCATGTAGGCGCTCACCGCGTGCTCGCTCCGCGCATCCGGAGCGTCGCCGGTCACAAGCTGAAGATAGTTCGCGACGTGGCCGAGGTCGTCGCGGCTGGCCCGCGGCGGGCGGCCGAGGGCGAGTGCGTGCAAGGTGGCCAGCAGCACCGGTGTGACCGCTGCGACCCTGATCGCGTCGGCGGTGCGGGCGTCGGCGTCCTCGTCGTACAACGGACGGATGCGGTCGGCGGCCGCCACTGCGGCGAGCGCCATGCGCACTCCGGCGAGCGCATCCGGTGCGTCGGCGGTCAGGCGCGCGATGGCGGGCAGGAGGTCGGTCACCTCGTCCGGGAGGCGGCGAGCGCGTGCGACGCGCGCCCGGAACGCCGCGAGTTCCACCGCATCCGGGAGCGTGCCGAACAGCAGGAGGTGCCAAGTCTCCTCGAAGCTGCGTTCGCTCGCCAGGTCGACCGCCGAGTACTGGCGGTAGTGGTAGAAGCCCTCGTGCCCGCGCACATCCCCGATGGCTGTCTCCGCCGCGACCACGTTGGTGAGGCCGCGGGGCACGTCGATGAGGGTGTCGTCCATCCGTAGGTTCTGCATAGTATGAGCATGAGCATGGATTCTCGGTGCGTCAATGTTGATTCGATCAATGTAGAGGTGGAATGAGCGAGCGAAACGATCAGGACGAACGGGGTGAGCACGGCGAGCAGGGCGGCGAGCTCCCCCGGCTGACGGCAGAGCAGACGGCGGAGCGCCTCGGGGTCAAGGTCGAGACGCTGTACGCGTACGTCGCGCGCGGCAAGCTGGACCGTCTCCGCACCCCCGACGGTTCGACCTTCGACCCGCTCGACGTCGAACGGTTCGCGGCCGACCGACGCAGACGCCCGACCGCCGGATCGCACGGGCACTCCGACGGGCGACCTTTGATGGTGGTCGAGACCTCGTTCGCGCTGATCGAGGACGGCGAACTGTTCTACCGGGGCCGCACAGCGTCGTCTCTGGCCTCGAAGCCGTTCGAGACGGTCGCGCACTGGGCACTCACCTCCGACTGGGATGCGCAGGCCCGGTTCCGCGCCGGTGCGGGCGTCGACGCGGCGCGAGCTGCAGGGGACGCCCTCCCCGACGCCGCGACCACCCGCGACAGGCAGCAGGTGGCCGTGACCGCGCTGGCCGCCGCCGATCCGCTGCGATACTCGCTCGACCTGGCCGCCGTGGTCGGCGCCTCCGAAGGACTGGTGGCCGGGATGGTGGATGCGCTGCCCGCTCGCGGTGCGGTGCCTTCGTCACCGGCCCCGGAGTCTCCGGCCCCGCTGGCCGCGCGGCTCTGGGCGGCGCTCACCGATGCTCCGCCGACGGGCGTCCCCGCGCTGAACGCCGCGCTCGTGCTCCTGCTCGACCACGACCTCGCCGTGTCGACGCTCGCCGCCCGCGCCGCCGCCTCCGCCCGCGCGAACCCGTACGCGGTGGTGACCGCCGGACTCGGCGCCCTGGACTCCCCGCTGCACGGCAACGCCAGCCGGGCCGCCCACCGGATGCTCGCCAGAGTCGCCGCCGGAGAGCCGGCCGAACGTGTGGTCGCCGACACCGTGGTCGCCGGACGCGGGCCGGTGCCTGGGTTCGGTCACGTGCTGTATCAGAACGGCGACCCGCGCGCGCAGGCGCTCCTGCGGATACTGGCGGAGGGTGCGCAGCCGGGGAGCATTGCATCCATTGCCGCCGCCGAGCGCGTCGCGGCGATCGTCCGGCGCCGCACGGGCGCCCAGCCCAACATCGACCTCGCGCTGGCGGCACTCGCCCTGGCATCCGGGATGCCGGACGACGCCGGCGAGGTCATCTTCGCCACCGCGCGCAGCGTCGGCTGGGTCGTGCACGCCCTCGACGAGTACACCCGGCCCCCGATGCGCCTCCGTCCCGTCGGCCGCTACGTCGGCTGACGGGCGCCCTGCCCTGCCTAGCCCGCCACCGGTCCGCCAGCAACGAGTGGTCCCGAATTGCCGTGTGCACACGTGTGCGCACGGCAATTCGGGACCACTCGATCGGGCGGCAGGCGCCGTCGCGCGCGTCAGCGCCGCAGCGCCTTGCGCGCCAGCCAGTTGCCGAGGAACTGCGCCGCCTGCACCAGGACCACGATCGCGATCACCGCGATCCACGTCACCGCCCAGTTGTAGCGCTGGTAACCGTACGAGATCGCGAAGTCCCCGAGGCCTCCGCCGCCGATGCTGCCCGCGATGGCGGACAGGTCCACGATCGCCACGAACACGAACGTGTATCCCAGGATCAGCGGGCCGAGCGCCTCCGGGATCAGCAGCGTCGTGATGATCCGCCACGGGCTCGACCCCATCGCGCGTGCCGCCTCGATCACGCCGGGGTCGATGGTCACCAGGTTCTGCTCGACGATCCGCGAGATGCCGAACGTGGCCGCGATCGTCATCGGGAAGATCGCCGCCGGCGTCCCGAGGAACGTCCCGAGCACCAGCTGCGTCAGCGGCGCGATGGCCGTCATGAAGATGATGAACGGGATCGGCCGGATGAAGTTGACCACCACGTTCAGGATGGCGGAGAGTGCGCGGTTCTCCAGCAGGCCGCCGCGTCTGGTCGTGTACAGCAGCACCCCGAGCGCGAGTCCCAGGATGCCGCCGAGCACGAGCGTCGCCACGACCATCCAGAGCGTCTGCCCGATGGACTGCACGAACACCGGCCAGAGTGTGCTCCAGTCGTTCATGCCGCCACCTCCTCCACCTCGGTGACCTGGCGGAGGTCGGCGATCAGCGCATCCACCCCGGCGTCGTCGCCGATCAGTTCCAGGGTGAGGCTGCCGAACGAGCGGCCCTGCAGCGCGGAGATGCCGCCGTAGACGATCTCGAACCGCACGCCGTGGGTGCCGACCGCATCCGACAGCACCGCACCGAGGCGGCCGTCGTCGTGGATGCGCGCTGACACGATGCGCCCGGCATGCTTGCCGCGGAGGCGCTGAACCTCCGACTCGTCCGGCCGGTTCTTGAGAACCGTCCCGACGAACCGCTGCGCCGTCCCGGTCTGCGGGGACGAGAACACCTCGAACACGCTGCCGGTCTCGATCACCCGTCCGGAGTCGAGCACGGCGACGCGGTCCGCGATGGAGCGAACCACCTCCATCTCGTGCGTGATGACGACGATGGTCACCCCGAGTTCGTCGTTCACTCGTTTCAGGAGACGCAGCACGTCGGCGGTCGTCTCCGGGTCGAGCGCGGACGTCGACTCGTCGGCCAGCAGGATCGCCGGGTTGGTCGCGAGCGCGCGGGCGATGCCGACGCGCTGCTTCTGCCCACCGGAGAGCTGGTCGGGATACACCCAGGCCTTCTCCGTGAGACCGACGAACGCGAGCAGTTCGGCGACACGCTGCTTGCGCTTGTCCTTCGGCCAGCCCGCCACCTTGAGCGGATACGCGACGTTGCCGAACACCGTGCGCGAACGGAACAGGTTGAACTGCTGGAAGATCATCCCGATCCCGGCCCGGACAGCACGCAGCTTCGGTTCGGGAAGCTGCGTGATGTCCTGGCCGTCGATCAGGATACTGCCGGACGTCGCCCGTTCGAGCGCGTTGATCAGCCGCACCAGGGTGCTCTTGCCCGCCCCCGAGTATCCGATGATGCCGAAGATCTCACCGCGCTCGATCGCGAGGCTGACCCCGTCGACCGCCGTGATGTCCGCGTCGCCGGAGCGGAACGTCTTCGAGACGTCGCGGAACTCGATGAGGGGACTCATCCGCGCTACTTCGCCGCCTTGATGCTCGTCTTGAGCTTGTCGAGGATCGAGATCAGTTCGGACTGCGGGCGGTCGACGATCACAGCGGTGTTCTTCGACTCGGCCAGCACCGCGTCGGTGACCGGCTTGGAGTGGTAGAGCTCGGCGATCTTGAGGTAGGTCTTGTTGTTCTTGTCGGCCGCCTTGGCGACGAACGCGTTGATGTACGGCTCGGCGGTGTCGCTCTTCGGGTCGTCCTGGAACAGCGCGGACTTGGGGTCGATGCCGGCGGTGAGCGCGAAGCCGTTGTTGATGATCGCACCGTCGGCGGAATCGAGTGCCGGAGCGGTCTGGGCCGCATCCACCGGGATGACGGAGACCTTCGAGTCGGCCGCCACGATGTCGGCGGGGGTCGCGAGCGTGTTGCCGCCGTTCTTGAGTTTCAGCAGACCGGCCTTCTGCAGGACGAGGAGCGCGCGGGCCTGGTTGGTGGCGTCGTTCGGGATGGCGATCTTCGCACCCTGCGGGATCTCGTCGAGCTTCGTGTACTTCTTCGAATAGAGCGGCAGCGGGACCACCAGCGTGGAGGCGATCGGCACGAGGTTCTGGTTGGCGCTCACGTTGTAGTTCGCCAGGAACTGCAGGTGCTGGAACAGGTTCAGGTCGATTTGCCCGTCGGCGAGCGCCGGGTTGGCCTGCGTGTAGTCGCGGAAGCCGACGACCTTGATGTCGATGCCCTCCTTGGCGGCCGCCTTCTGCAGGATCGGCCAGTACGGCGATGCCTGCTCGGTGGTGCCGATCTTCACGGTCACGCGCTTCTCGGCGCCACTCGACGCCGGGGCGGTCACGTTCACCACGACGAGGATCACGGCCACGACGACGGCGATCACGGCGATCCCGATCCCGACGATCCAGCCGGTCTTCGATTTCGGCTTCTCGGGAAGGGACGGGGTGGGCGGGGTGGCCTCGGACATGGCTGTGCCTCTCTTGTGAAGGGGTGGGGGTGTGCCGACGCTCGTTTGGCGGCCCTTCGAGACTGCCCGCTGCGCCCGGGATGCCCAAACCGTGTTCCGAAATGTGACGCTCGCTGCCCGGACGGCGTCAACGACTCACAGGCGCATCCACAGTCACTGGGGGTCAGAACGGCGAGAAGCCAGTAACTGTCGCGGAATCGTGGCGATTCCGTACAGATACTGGCTTCTCACGGCGCTTTACGCGTTCTGCGGCTGCTTGGCGGTCTGGATGCGCACCATGTTGCCCGACGGGTCGCGGAACGCGCAGTCGCGCGGACCCCACGGCTGGTCGATCGGCTCCTGCAACACCTCGGCACCGGATGCGCGGACGCGCTCGAACGCGGCGTCGATGTCGTCGGTGCTGAAGACGACGTTCTGCAGGACGCCCTTGGTGACGAGCTCGAGGATCCTGTCCCCGTCGGCCTTGGGCCGGCCGCCGTACGGATCGGAGAGGACGATCTCGAGCCCGGGGTGGTCCGGGCTGCCGAGGGTGATCCAGTGGTGGCCGCCCGACTCGACGTCGTTGACGACGTCGAGCCCGAGGGCGTCGCGGTAGAAGCTGAGCGACTCGACGGGGTCGCTGACGGTGATCTGGCAGTACTGGAGTGAAACGGTCATGACCTCACTCTAGAAACAGCCGCGGCGGCGGCGCTTCTCGAAAACTGCTCGATCGCTGCGTGTGTGTGGGGGGGGGGGGGGGGGGCGCACGCCGCTCAGGCGGAGGTGGATCGCACCGGTCGCGTGCGCTGCTTGGCGACGCAGGACGGCATCGCGTCGACGGCTTTGTGCTCCTGCGCCCGGTAGGCGGTCGGGCTCATGCCGACGATCTCGCTGAACTTCGAGCTGAACGACCCGAGCGAGGTACAGCCGACGGTCATGCAGGCGTCCGTCACGCTCATCCCGGAGCGGAGCAGTGCCATCGAACGTTCGATGCGACGCGTCATCAGGTAGCTGTACGGCGTCTCGCCATACGCGGCACGGAACTGCCGGGAGAAGTGCGCAGGCGACATGAGCGCCTTGCTGGCGATGGTGGGCACGTCGAGCGGACGCGCGTACTCACGGTCGATCAGGTCGCGCGCCCTGCGCAGGTGCGCCAGTGTTTCCAGCTCCTCCGGTGACACGCCATGAGCGTAGCACCGCACGGCCGCGCCCCTCCCAGGCTTACGAGGCTCACGGGGCTCACGCGTCCTGTTCCACCAGGCGGATGAACGCGCTCAGCTCGGTGAGACCGGTGGGCGTGGTGGGCAGGTACTCGGTGAGCTCTGGCGAGTGCACGAGGTATGCCGCCCATTTCGCCCGCGACACCGCGACGTTGAGCCTGTTCTTCATAAGCAGGAACGACATGCCGCGCGGCACGTCCACCGACGACGACGCCGCGAGGCTGACAATCGCGATGGCGGCCTCTTGTCCCTGGAACTTGTCCACCGTCCCCACCCGAACGCGCGGGAGTCCCGCGTCGTCGAGAGCCGCCCTGACCGCCGCCAGCTGCGCGTTGTACGGCGTGACCACGATGATGTCCTGCTCGCCGAGCGGGTCGCGCATCCGGTCGTCGCTGCGGTCCGTCCAGGCGCGGCCGAGCAGATCGCGCACGATGGCGACGACCGCCGCCGCCTCCTCCGGCGACTCGGTGGCGTTGCCGACGTGCGCAACGGGCACGGTATGCAGGCCCGCCGTCACCCCGTCGAGCGCACGCTCGGCCGCCTCCGGATGCGCGTGCAGCTTGCCCTCGTAGGACAACCGCGACACCGCGGACGCCAGCGCGGGATGCATCCGCCTGCTCTCGGCGAGGAAGTACCCGAACGCGTCGGGCAGCACGTCGTGCCCGGCACTCACCCAGCCGAGCGCCGATCCGTCGATGGGCTCCGGATGCCGGCCCTGGCTCACCTGCGGAAGCTGCTGCGGGTCGCCGAGCAGCAGCAGGTTGGCCGCGGCGACGCCCGCTCCGATGGTGGACGCGAGCGAGAACTGCCCGGCCTCGTCGACGACCAGCAGGTCGAGGCTCTCCCGTGGGATGCGCGCGGCGTTGGCGAAGTCCCAGGCCGTGCCGCCGACCACGTATCCCGTCGCCTCGTTGTCGAGGGCGAACAGCAGCTGACCGTCCGGTTCGAGTGGCGTGAACGCGTGGGCGTCCCGGTCGCTGTCGCTGCCGGGGACCTTGCCGACGAGCCGGGCGTCCAGCCCGGCTGCGACGACCCGGTCGAGCAGGTTCTCGACGACGGCGTGCGACTGCGCCACCACGCCGATCCGCCACCCGTGGCGCTGGACGAGCCCGGCGATCACGTGCGCACCCAGGTACGACTTGCCGGTGCCGGGAGGCCCCTGCACCGCGAGGTAGGAGCGATCGAGGTCGAGGAGGCTGGCGACGACGGCGTCGATCCGCCCGCTCCCGTCGGCCGGGCCCTCCGGCGCGAGCACGCCCGAACGCGTGCGCGGCGGCGTACGGCGCAGCAGATCGACCATGGCGTTCCGCGGCCACGTGCCGCCCGGATCCTCCCCCGCGCGCCGCGCCGCCAGCAGATCGTTCCCCCACTCCCTGATCGCCTCGGCGAGCCGCCGCGCATCCGGTGGCCCGGCGGGCGTGAGCGCGCTCGGCAGGTCGTCGTACGGGATCACGTCGCGCTGCAGCGTCTCGCGCACGATCACGGCGCCGTCGTCGGTCGCGCCGATCACGGCGACCGATCGCACTGCGCGGGCGCCTGGCTGTGAGCGCGGCGTCCGGAACGGCCCGGGGTATTCGTAGAGCAGGAACGGTCCCGTCCGCTCGCTGACCCGGATCGAACTGCCCGGCCCCCACCGCCCGCTGAGCAGCAGCTTCGCGCCGCTCGACCCGCTGCCCGTCGTCCTGGTACCAGTCGCGGAGCACGCGCGCCGACTCCACCACCAGCACGTCCCTGCTGTCCGCCCACTCCTCGATCGGCTGGATGAGCCGGGAGAAGTGCGACTGCCAGAAGCTCTTCTGCTCGCGCCGGTGGAAGTCGATCGCGGCGGCGGCGAGCGCCATCGCCTCCCTGTCCGGGGTGCGGTGCGGGTCGAGCGGGTCGCCCGCGAAGGCGAGGAGTCCTGCCCGCAGCGGTGACTCCTCCGGCGCCACTTCGAGGTCGTCGACGGGAGCCTGCCCGATCGGGACGCCGTTCTCCTGCGCCCGGGCGATCAGCCAGTCGCGAAGCCGGAGCGTGGAGACGCAGTCGTAGCGGTTGTAGTCGCCGATCTCGTCCAGGATGGCCTGCGCTTCGCCGTCTCGGCCGACCGCGAGGAGGTCGCGCGCATTCGCATACTGCGTGATCGAGTCCGCACCGTTGGTCACCTCGCTCTCACGCAGTTCGTCGCCCATGTAGAGCGGTTCGAGCTTCTTGATCGAGTACGACCGTGAGCCGACCCTTACCGACTTGCGGACCAGCGGGTAGAGGTCGACGAGCACGTTGTCGCGTAGCAGCCCGTCGATCTCCTCCTCCCCCACGCCGTGCCGGGCGGCGAGGGCGAGCAGGTGGGTCTGCTCGTAGGCCGCGTAATGGTAGATGTGGAGGTTCGGATAGCGCAGGCGCCGCTCGCGCACGAATGCGAGGAAGGCTTCGAGCGCCACCCGCTCCGCCGCGAAGTCGTGCGCCCAGAACGCGGTGAACTCGGCGTTCTCGTCTACCAGCCCGAACAGGTAGTCGAGGTTCCAGCGTTCGCCTGCGCCCTCGGTGTAGAGCGGGTCTCCCTCGAAGTCGAAGAAGATGTCGCCCGCATCCGGATGCGGCATGACGGCGAGCACCGGGGCGTTGAACACCCGGATCGGCGGGGGTTCGCCCTCCACCGCATCCCGTTGCAGCCGCGCCTGCTCGCGGAGGCTGTCGAGCGTCCCCTCCGGAATGCCGTCGATAGGGTCGGTGGAGGCGGCGAGGGCGTCGATCGTGAACACCCCGGCCTCGAACAGCCGCGCCCGCTGCGTGACCCGCATCCCGGCCACGAGCAGCACGTCTCTGGTGGCCTGGATCTCGGCATCGCAGGTGTCGCAGCGGCCGCAGACGGTGAACCGTTGGTCTCCCCAGGCGACCGGCCCTTCGTCGGCGAGGTGCTGTTCGATGATCCAGAGCAGCCGCGCGCGCCGCTTGCGGTAGACCGGCTCGATCTCGGACACCCGGTGTTCGCTCACCGACCCGTCGCCGAGCAGCAGCTCGACCGTGTCCTCCACCTCGACGCCGATGCGGCGCAGCTGCCCGGCGTATGCCGCGAGCTGCAACAGTGCCGTGACGCGGGCGCTGCGGGCGAGCTTCGAGTCCTGCACCCGGTAGCGGCCGTCTGCCTGACGCACGATGAAGTCGGCGAACCCGACGAACGAGCCGTCGAAGAACGTGGCCTGGAAGACGACCTCCGACGAGCGCGCGAACGCGTCGGCCGTCTCGGCGACGGCGGCGGCGAGACTGTCGGCGTCGAGCCGCTCCGGCCGCTCGATCTCGGCCACCCCCACGCCGAACCGCTCGCGGTAGCGCTCCAGGATGTGCTGCTCGTGCTCGTCGCCCAGCCGGGACGACCGCACATACATCGGGTCTTCGACCTCGTCGGTCTTCTCGATCCTGCCCAGCTTCACGTCGAGCGTGCGCAGGAACGCGAACTCGCACTTCGACGCCTCGGTCAGATCGCTGGCGCTCGTGACGATCACGCCGTCGAGAAGGAACACGTCCGCTCCCTCCGTGCGACGCCGACGGCCCCTGCGGCCGCCGCTGTCAGCGAGCCTATCCGGAACCACCGACACGGCCCCGAGACACCAACTCAGTCGAGCACCGTCACGCGCGCATCCAGTGCTGCCGACGCTCAGGCTGTGACCGTCATCGAGTCCCCTCCGATTCGGGTCATGCGCCTCCCCTAGCGAAGTCGCATCAACCTACCCGCACCTTGGTTCGCCCCGCCCCCCAAGATGCACCCCTGCGGAAAAGGACTCGATCCGACCTCAAAAGACGATACTCGCCCCACTACCTCGGCCCTGCAGCTAGCCAATCTGCACCATTGTCGCCAACGAGCTGCGAGTAGAGATCGAGGCACTCATGTCGCTGACATGTATCTCGACAGTCACTACCTGGTTTTGTCGACGTAGGGCATTCTCTAGCTTGTCTCGGCGCACAAGTAGGGCGCTAGGGCGATTTGTCCCGCGTGCGGGATCAGTGACTACGAGTGAGCCACTGGCATCACGGCAATCGATACTTTCACCTGTCCAGAAAGCATCAAGTAGCCCAAGCAGTGTGCTCGTTGGCGCCGGGACGCGAGAGTCGTCGTGACGGCTGTGCACCAGTCCCCCCGGCGCATGGTCGTCGCTGTGGAACAGCTCAGAGAATCGGAGCCGACCGTCCTCGAATGGTTCGACGGCAGGCTGCTCCGTAGTAGCGACCAAAGCATCGGAGACTGCCACATAAACATGACGCAGAAGGCCGGGGCGGGGGGAGCCGTCATCGTTGTTGGACCACCAGCTGCGGCTGCCCACGTTGACGCCGCGTTCTTTTCCGTCGGACTCTGGCGCGGGATCGAGATAGCGGAAGCCACCCTGGAGAACAAACCAACTGACCCCTTCTGGGTCGGTCACCGTCACGGACAAATCACTGCCATCGATCGCCCACCAGGTTTCCTCGGTTGTGCGATCCGAAGTGTGGATGATGAGTTCCAGAGGAATCGTGGGGTCTACCCAAAAGTCCCACGCTTCGTTAGCTTGCGTCAGATACGACACGTGAGGGTTCAGAGCTGTTCCCGCTTTGACATGCCCGTGAGTGCCGATCCAGAGTCTAGCTCCCGTGGGATGGTGGGCGTATTGGCGAGCGAGCCATCGTCCCCGCATAAGCGCTCCGCCATGGGTGTCTTCGGGCAGGATAGTGAACGCGCCGGGATCTATTAGGACTCGGCGAGCGTGCCGTCGTGGGACCTCGAAGGATGCCCACACTCGCGCTTCGTGTTGTTGCGCGTCGTGTAGCGAACGTCCGTCGGCGAACATCGCTCGGTCCTCGGACGGTATCCCCACCGGGACACGGCCTATGTGTCGCCCGCGTAGCGGGTCAAGTGCTTTCTGCAAGAACTCGTGCAGGGGCTGCTCGTTAGCGAGTGTGAGGTGAATGGAGGCAAGGGACCGGAACGATTTCGCCGTTCTGGTGTTCAACGCGTCAGCGCATACACTCTGAGCGACGGCTGCAGCGTCTGTGCCCGGCCATCGCGAGATCACACCAGCGGCCGCAACAAGGAGCGCATCTCTGGGATGGTCATCATCAACGTACGCAACCTTTTCCCAAGCGTTGGCAAGTATGGGGGGCCTGAGTCGGACCAGTTCGCCAATGTAGGCAACGCCGAAGGCTGGTAGGCGCGAATAGCGCGAGGCACAACCGAACCAGGCGAGTGTCTCAATCATGTCGGCTGCTTCTTCATCGCTGGCGAACTTGTCCAGCAGGATGTCTGCATACCAGGTCAGTAGATCCCTGAGTGCGTCCTGATCCACGGGAGAGCCGTCCGCTAACTCAACAAGGACGTGCGGCCAAAATACGCTCCGCTCAGCGAGGCCGATACTCGACAGCTGCGCATTCAACCACTTGGCACCCAGCCTTGCTCGTCGAGGAGCGGCGAGAACCGACCAGAGAATGTACTTCGCTGGTTCGTCTCCGCGCAACAACAACCTGCGGGCATGATTCTCAGTCCCCACCGTGACCTGAGCTTCATTGCGCCCATCGAGCGACAATGCGAACGCGATGTCGCGTTCTTCTGCTGTTGTGTTGGGAATGCGCAGGTCAGGAAGCTCGGAGGAAGGAGAGAGGATGGGGAGTGTCTCCGCGATAGTGTCGAGAATAGTCAACCGGCTCGCCTCGTCCGCGTTTTGAAGGAGTTCTGCAGCGCCCCGTTTCCGGTCATGTTCCAGCGCAATGCGGGCAGCGAGCATATCGCCGGCGCCCTGCCATCGGAACCGTACTGAATCGTCACCTTCGGGATGCCATTCAAGCAGGCCCTCGGTCACAAAGCTCTGGATAATGCGATCGGCGGTCTCCAAGGCCAGTTTCGACCGCTCAGCAGCCTGTCGAACGGTGCAGGTTCCACCAAGGCGCACTACGGATGCGATAAGTCTGCGCACTGTCAAGTGCGAAAGGTCAAGCTTCGCGCTCGCTTCTCTAACCAGAAGATCGATCCACGCATTCAGGAGGGAAACGCGGCTCAACGAAGCCGCAAGCGCAGCATCCGTTGTGTCTTGCGCGTCGACGATACGTGCAGCCATGGACGCGAGCAAAGGGTTCGTCAGCGCGGCATGCCACGGCGTGCCAGGCGGGACCCCGAGAGCGGTCTCGAGGGCATGCGACATGTCGGCTCTGGCAGGAGCGTCATGCCGGAACGTTGGAACGTCCACGGCTGACGAGCGTGCTTCGTCCTGACGGTCGGTGACGATCAAGCGAATGGAAGGGAATCGTTCCACGAGTGCCACCAGCCGTTCCAACGCGGCGGACGCGTCTCTCAGGGAAGATTCGTTCAGGCCGTCGATGGCAATTGTCAGAGGAACCTGCGCCCACATCCCGATTGCGTCCAGTGACTCCAGGAACTCCTCATCAGACAGGCCCTCGCAGCCAAGCTGTGACCGCCACCACCGTTGTCCGATGATCGACGCGGCCGGATCGACGAAATCCCGAGCTCGTAAGAGCAGCACTGGAGTCCCCCGCGCTATCTCACGCTGGGCATACCGAGCGAGCTGGTAGCTCTTGCCTGTGCCCCATCTGCCTGTCACTAGTACGCTCCGTCGAGCAGCAGCGTCGACTTCACACCGAATGACTTCGATGTACTTTGCCAGTGAAATCAGACCCTTTCCGTAGGCGATCAGAGCCTCAAACCGTTGACGCTCAAGAAATCTGGAGTTGGTCCCAGCGGCGGCTTCCGCTCTCGCCCCTTGCGCTTTCGAAATGTCGAGGTTTCGGTCCAGTGCCGTCCCCAGCCGCTCTTCCACAGCCGCCAGCGCTGTTGCGACTTCACCTACAGGACGCTCGGCCGACGTCAGGAAGTCTGCGAACGCATCCATGAGGTGCGCCCACTCCGACGAAGCGTCCATCACTCCCGGAATGTTCGCTCCGATCGCTCTACGACGCACGTTCGCGAGCTGGCCGTCGAGCCCATCGAGCAACAGGGAACCTGACACCTGCGCGGCCGATATTCGATCCAGAAACGCCTCGGTCCGCGGAGAGGGGAACTCCAAAGTCGGTGCGCTTTCGTCACCGAGTCTCGCCAAGATGGCACGGATCCCTCTCGCTGACAATTGGGCAATCTCATCGACAAGTGCTTTTACAGCATCCGCGTCAACGCTAACGCTGTGCCCGCTCCCGACGTATGCATCGATGATCCGGGGGTAAGTTGCTGCGAGCGCGTCGATGAATGTCAAGCCTTGCCAGTTGACCTCAAAGCCATGCTTCTTGCCCAGGCCGTGAAGCCATGCTAAGGCTTCAGGCGTCGGGTCCCAGGGCATAACAAGACACCACTGCGTGACCTTCAGATTCTTCCACCGCTCATCCATCGACAGACGTTCTAAGGAGTCCTCTACGCTCGCCCGCTGTTTGGCGGTTAGGGGACCCGTGTACCGCTTCACCTGATAAACGA
Organism: Leifsonia sp. McL0627; assembly: GCF_058244615.1. Classification (NCBI taxonomy): domain Bacteria; kingdom Bacillati; phylum Actinomycetota; class Actinomycetes; order Micrococcales; family Microbacteriaceae; genus Leifsonia; species Leifsonia sp. McL0627. Next base: position 731,151 of record NZ_JBZCGM010000003.1, on the reverse strand, counting down.
CATCGCCTCCATCTGGGGCTGCACCCTCGTCCAGAATGTCGACACCACCCTCACCCGCGGAAGGAGTGATCCGAGTGGTAGTAGGGCAATTCCGCTTGAGCAGCATCGCGACAATCGCCTCAATGTCCTCGCCGCCATATCTTTCCCAGGGGATGCGCATCGTTACTTTCTCCGACTCGATCGATCGACACCCTTCAGTCTGAACTACTCGAGCTACCTTCCTGGGCGTTCATGCCGGAATGTGATCAGCAAACACTTCGGCGATACATAAGCAGGTAAGAATAGACGGTCCCATGCGACCACCCACCTCAATGAGTAAGGACAACAGGTCTAGAACGCCGATGATGTGAAGCGATGACCTGCGCCAGCCGGGACGACCGCACATACATCGGGTCTTCGACCTCGTCGGTCTTCTCGATCCTGCCGAGCTTGACGTCGAGCGTGCGCAGGAACGCGAACTCGCACTTCGACGTCGGCACCGCCGCGCACCGCCGCGCACAGGCGAGCGCTCAGGCGGTGATCGTCATCCGCTCGATGCCGCCGTTGCCGACCAGGAAGGTGAACGTCGACGGCCCGTTGAACCCCCCGCCGCCGACCAGCGCCGTCACCGCCACGCCGTCCGGAACCGCACTGAACTGCAGGTCGGCGAGCGTCACGGCCGAACCGATGAACTCGCCGTCGCTCCACCCTCTGATCGCCTCCCGCCCGGCGAACACGCGCCCCCAGTCGTCCACGGCCCCCGCAGGGGCGAACGTGTCGAGGAAGCGCTCGGTATCGTGAGCGTTGGCCGCGTCGATCGCCGTGGCGACGACGGGCGGGATGCCATCGCGGCTCTCGTCGGTCATCGCACCAGTGTGGACCGCATCCCGTGCTTGGCGCCAGTGCCGAAACGGATCGCGGCGCTACGCCTTCTTGGCCGCCGCCTTGGCAGCGCGCTTGAACTCGCGCACCTTGGTCAGCGACTCCGGGCTGACGATGTCGGCGACCGAACGGAACGAACCCTCCGTGCCGTAGTCGCCCGCCGCCTCGCGCCAGCCGGGGGCTGTCAGCCCGCGCTGCTTGCCGAGGAGGGCGAGGAAGATCTTCGCCTTCTGCTCGCCGAACCCCGGGAGCGCCTTCAGCCGGCGCAGGATCTCCGGGCCGTCCGGCTCGCCCTGCGTCCAGATCGCCGCGGTGTCGTCGCCCCAGTCGGTCACGATCGCTGCGGCGAGCGCCTGGACGCGGCCGGCCATGGAACCGGGGAACCGATGGACGGCCGGCGTCTGCTTCATCACCTCGACGAACTTCTCCGGGTCGGTGGAGGCGACGGTCGCCGGGTCGAGGGAGCAGAGCCTGTCCTGCAGTTTGGCCGGACCAGAGAACGCCGTCTCCATCGGGATCTGCTGGTCGAGGAGCATCCCGAGGATCAGCGCGAACGAGGAGTGGTCGAGGACGGCGTCAGCCTCGGGGTCGCCGGTGATGTTCAGGGCCATGTGTTCATGCTGCCATCCGGTCAGGCGACCAGCAACAGCACCCCGGCCACCAGCGACGCGAGCGCGAGCAGCAGTGCGACGCCGAGCAGCACTCCGTGCACGATGAGGAACGGGGTCGGCTTGCCCGCCGCATCCCGTGCCCTGGTGTCCTTCGCGACCCTGGAGAAGAACCGCGGCCAGGCGAACACGTTGAAGACGGCGTTGAGGAACAGGACGATGGCGGCGAAGACGGTCATGGTGCCTCCAGCCTAGGAGACCAGTGGATGCGCCGGAGCCCAGTGGATGCGCGTGGGCCCGCCCGCCGTCAGTCGAGCCGGTGCCGCGGCCGCACCACCTCCGACAGCGTCGGCCGGTCGGTCCACCGCAGCTCGACGATCTGGTTCGCGTCTGACGTGTAGAACACATGCTGCGTGGAGGTCGCGTGGTCGGCGAACGCCGACGGAGTGGAGGCGGCGGCCGGGTCGCCCGCGTTCGTCAGCGCGTTCTCGTGCCAGCCGGTCGGATCCTTCCAGAGCTCGTGGATGAGGTGGTCGCCTCCCGCATAGACGACGTGCTGGGTGGCGACCGGGACCGCCTCCGTCGCCTCGAACGCGTAGGCGGAGACGCCCGTGCCCGCCTGCACCTTCGCCGCCGAGAGCGGCGCCGTCAGGTTCTCGACCGACCAGCTGCCGTCGTAGCTGTACTCCCAGACGTCGCCGAAGGTGTCGAGCACGTCCACGTGCCTCGTGCCGTCGGCGGCGAACCCGTAGCCCCGGAAGGTGTCGCCGACGATCTCGGCCGGCCCGTCGAGCCCTGCCCCGATGTCGACGGGCTCGCCCCAGGTGAGGTTGGCGGCGCCCGTGTACTCGTAGAGCCGCCCGTCGTCGCCGACGTAGTCGACGTGCATCGTCTGCCCCGGAAAGAACGAGTACCCGCCGGGCGCCCGCGGACTCAGGGGTCCGCCGTGGTCGGCGGTGAGGTCCTTGTGCACCCACGTGGGGTCGCCGTCGCCCGCCGACTTCCTGGTGAGGACGTGCACGTCCCTGTCCAGGGCGACGAACACCACGACTTGCGCACGCCCGGCCGCGAACTCGAATCCCTGCGCCGTCTTGAACGCCGCCGGTGCGCCGGAATCGCTCGTGAGATCGTTTGGGTGCCAGCCGTCGTCCTGGTACAGCTCGCGCAGATGACCGTCGCCTGTGGCGTCCAGGTAGAGCACATGCTGCGTGCCTTCCAAGACGAACAGGTACGCCCGCGGCGCCGACGACGAGTGCGGCCCACCGGTCTCCGCCATCAGGTCCTTCTCGTGCCAGACATCGTCGGTTCCGCAGTACAACTCGTGCAGGATGCCGGTGGTGCCGGAGACGCCGCTGCCGCCCAGGTAGATCACGTGGCGGGTCTTGTCGTCCGGGAAGTCGTACGCCGCGGGCGCGAACACGCCCGTCGGGAGGTGGAACGTGTCTGTCAGATTCCGTGCAGTCCAGCCCATGATCTGCTCCGATCGGGAGAATGCGGTGCGACGCCAGAAAGAGTACGCCCGGGAGCAGGGCTGGGGATAGGGCAATGCTGAGGATCAGTCAGTGCGCCGCCTCCGGGACGGGCGACCCGAACCGCTCGCTCAGCAGATCGAGCAGCGCCACCGCCGCCGCGCTCGGCCTGGTCCTCGCAACGGCGCTCAGCGTCCAGTCGATGCGCTCCGCGAGCGGGACAACCACCGTCCCCGGGGCGCGAAGCACCGTCAGCTCCGGCATCGCCGCCACCCCGAGCCGCGCGGCGACGAACCGCGGGATCTCGCCCAGGTCGGACACCTCCGTGGACACCCTCCTGGCGAGGCCAAGCGCGTCGAACGCGCGGTCGAGGGTCGCCCGGTTTCCGAAGCCTTCCCGCGCATCCACCCAGCGCTCATCGGCCAGAGCCGCCAATGACACCTCCGCGCGACCGGCCAGTGGATGCGCCTGCGGCAGCACGGCGACGAACGGCGAGACCGCGAGATCCTGGTAATGCAGGTCAGGCACCCGGCCGGGCAGACCGAGGAACGCCACGTCGATCCGCCCGAGCTGAACATCGCGCGCGAGCCCGGTCGACCCACTGGGCGACGGGCCGAGGCTGAGGTCGACGAGCGGGTGGCGCTCGTGGAACTCGCCCATGATGCCCGGCAGGTCGATGGTGGTGAGGTTCGTGAAGATGCCGACCCGGACCTCTCCGCGGAGACCGCCGGAACTGTCGGCGAGCAGTCGCATCCGCTCGGTCGCCTCGAGGGTGGTTCGGGCCGCATCCAGCACCTGTCGGCCGAGCGACGTCAACCGCACGGTGTGCTTGTCGCGCTCGAACAGCGCACCTCCCAGTTCGCGTTCCAGCGACCGGATGCCGGCGGAGACCGTGGACTGCGCGGCGAACACGCGCTCGGCGGCGCGGGTGAAGTTGAGCTCGTCGGCGACGGCCACGAAGTACTCGAGCTGACGGGTGTCCATCCGGTAATCGTAATACCCGATTACACCTATCAGTGATATCCGTTGGACTCGATGGCCGCGGAGGAGCACGATGACGACATGGCACTTCTGACCTCCTCCACACCCGCCGTCGCCGCTCGCCCTCTCCCCCGGCGGCGCGCCTGGCGACTCCGCCACGGTTCCGGGTTCTGGGTCATCGCCGCCGCCTTCCTCGCCGTGATGGCGTTCTCCACGCTGCCGACGCCGCTGTACGCGCTCTACCAGCAGCGGGACGGCTTCCCGAGCTGGGTGGTCACCGTCGTGTTCGCCGCGTACGCGATCGGCGTGCTGGCCAGCCTGTTCCTGATCGGGCACATCAGCGACTGGGCGGGACGCCGTCGGACGATCCTCGTCGCCATCGCGCTCGAGATCGTGGCCGCCATGCTGTTCCTGGTCTGGAACGACGTGCCCGGCCTCCTCGTCGCGCGAGTCATCTCTGGTGTGGGGGTCGGAGCGCTCACCGCGAGCGCGACGGCGCACCTCAGCGAACTGCGCTCGACCGCGAGGCCCGAGGAGAGCCCCCGGCTCGCCGGAACCGTCTCCACGGTCGTCAACACCGGCGGCCTCGCGCTCGGCCCGCTGATCGCCGGGGCGCTCGCGCAGTTCCTGCCGGCTCCCCTGGTCCTCCCGTACGTGGTGTTCCTCGTGGTACTCGCGGTCGCGGCCGTGGCCGTCGCCCTGGTTCCGGAGACAGTCGAGCGTGCAGAGGAGCGCCCCGCCTACCGGCCGCAGCGCATCTCACTGCCCCGGGAGGCGCGCAGCACGTTCTCCGCGGCTGCGATCGCGGCGTTCGCCGGGTTCGCAGTGTTCGGACTCTTCAGCTCCCTCGCGCCGACGGTGCTCTCCGGGGTGCTGCACGAGACCTCCCGATTGATGGCCGGGGCCGTGCCGTTCTCGGTATACGCAACGTCGGCCGTGTCGCAGATCGTGTTCGCACGACTGTCGTCGCGGGCACAGCTGGTGCTCGCGATCCCACTCGTCGTGGTCGGCCTCGCCGGGCTCGCGGTCGGTGTGCTCGATGCCCTCCTCTGGCTGTTCGTCGCCAGCGGCATCGTCGCCGGGGCGGGTGTCGGCCTGCTGTTCCGCTCCGCGATCGCCGTCGCAGCGTCGCTCGCGGCCCCCGACCGCCGCGGGGAAGTGCTCGCGGCGATCTTCCTGGTGGCCTACGTCGGGCTGGCGGTGCCCGTGCTGCTGGTCGGCGTCGCGCTCATCGCCTGGCCGGTCGTGCCGGTACTGGTCGCCTTCGTGATCGTGGTCGGGCTGCTCGCCCTCACCGCCGGTCTCCGGATGCTCCGCCGCTGACCCGCGCGCCGCGCGTCAGTCGGCGGCGCGGAGCTGCACCCGCAGCGAGTCGACCCGCGTGGCGATGACGTCGTCGGCGGCCCAGCGCTGCGCGAGCCTGCCGAGGACCGCATCCAGTTCGTCCCTGGTGAGTCCGCTCCCGAGCGTCAGGCGCACCACGAGCTCCTCCCCGGCCAGCCGCGCGCCGGGGTCGCCGGCGGCCAGCTCGATGTCGTGCACGCCGAGCTCAGACCCGATGGAGGCGGCGAACGCCCTGAACACGTCGGGATCGCGGTCGCTCGGCAGCCACGGCCGGCTTTGCGCGATGGCCCACAATGCCGGACGACGCAGCACGAACTCGGTCTCCGACGTCGGGTCGAGCACCACCAGTTCGGTTTCCTCCGCGGCGGCGGCGAGTGCGACGCGCCTCCCGTCGGCGGGCACGGGACGCGCCTGACTGTTCCAGGTCTGCATCGCCGTCACCGACGAGAACACCGGCAGCACGGTGCGCCCGTCCGGACCGGCCACGGTGACGATCGCGAGCTCCTGCGTCTTGTCGATCAGCAGCCCGTCGTCGGTCGTGTCACTCTCGCCCAGCCGTGCCATCAGCGGGATCAGCAACCGGGATGCGCGCACAGCGTCGACCACAACCTCCGCACCGACTTCGCCGGCCCGGAATGCCGCCAGGGCGCCGAGCAGCGCGGGAGGCGCGCTCCCGTCGTCGTCGCCGAATGCGTTGTCATCGAACGCACGCCCCTCCCAGGGCTGCCCTGCCGAGTCCGCCAGGCGTCCGGCGTCGGCGGCGAGCTGCGCGGCGAAACCGCTCAGCCGCGCAGCGCCTTTGGCGCTCGGGCCGTCTGACGCGTGCTGCCCGGCGGATGCGGCTCCAGCCGCGCCACCGCCGGTAACGCCACCAGCGCCCTCATCGGGCGCCTCCGGCTCAGTGCCCCGCGACATCCAGTGCCTCGGGCAACGTGAACGCGCCTGCATAGAGCGCCTTGCCGACGATCGCGCCTTCGAGCCCGTGCGAGACCAGCTCGCGGAGCGCAGCGATGTCGTCGAGGTTGGAGATGCCGCCGGAGGCGACGACCGGGCGCGCCGTGCGCTCCATTACCTCACGCAGCAGGTCGAGGTTCGGGCCGCGGAGCGTTCCGTCCTTGGTGACGTCGGTGACCACGTAGCGCGCGCATCCGGCGTCCTCCAGCCGGTCGAGGACCTGCCAGAGGTCGCCGCCGTCACGCGTCCAGCCGCGGGCCGCGAGGGTCGTGCCACGCACATCCAGGCCGACCGCGATCGCTTCGCCGTACTGCCCGATGACGTTCGCCGCCCACTCGGGATTCTCCAGCGCCGCCGTGCCGAGGTTGATGCGCTTGGCGCCGATCTCGAGGGCCGACTCCAGCGACGCGTCGTCGCGGATGCCACCGGACAACTCCACGTTCACGCCGCGGACCTGCTTGATGACCTTCTTCAGGATCGCGTGGTTGTCGCCCCGGCCGAACGCGGCATCGAGGTCGACCAGGTGGATCCACTCGGCGCCCTGGTTCGCCCACTCCGCAGCGGCGTCGACCGGGTCGCCGTAGCTCGTCTCCGAACCGGCCTCTCCCTGGGTCAGGCGCACGGCTTTGCCGTCAGCCACGTCGACCGCCGGCAGCAGGACGAGCCGGGGGGTGTTGTTGAATTCGCTCATGATCTTCCTCGGTTGGGCCCGCACCATCGCGGCGGGCTCGGGGTGTGACACGTGGCTAGAGGGTGCCGATCCAGTTGCGGAGCAGGTGGATGCCCGCACGTCCGGACTTCTCCGGGTGGAACTGGGTCGCGCTGAGCGGCCCGTTCTCGACCGCGGCGATGAAGGGGGTGCCGTGCTGCGCCCAGGTGACGCGTGGCTTCGGGAACGGCGGCATGACGTCCAGCGTCCAGTCCTGAGCGGCGTACGAGTGGACGAAGTAGAACCGTTCGTCGTGCAGCCCGTCGAAGAGGGCGGAGTCTGTTGGCGCTTCGACCGTGTTCCAGCCCATGTGCGGCACCACGTCGGCCTGGAGGAGGTCGACGGTCCCCGGCCACTCGCCGAGACCTTCCGAGGCGACGCCGTGCTCGACACCGTGCTCGAAGAGCACCTGCATCCCGACGCAGATCCCGAGCACCGGCCGACCACCGGCGAGACGCCGGTCGATGACCTCGTCGCCGTGGGAGGCGCGCAGTGCGTCGATGACGGCGGCGAACGCACCCACGCCGGGCACCAGGAGACCGTCGGCATCCTGCGCGCGTCGGCGGTTGCCGGTCAGCTCGACGTTCGCACCCGCCTCTTCGAGCGCTTTGACCGCGGAGTGGACGTTGCCCGTTCCGTAGTCGAAGACGACGACGTCGGGTCTGCTCACAGGGCCCCCTTGGTGGAGGGGATGCCGGTGATCAGCGGGTCGAGCGCTTTGGCCTGGCGGAACGCGCGCGCGAACGCCTTGAACTCCGCTTCCGCAATGTGGTGCGGGTCGCGCCCGCCGACGACGGTGATGTGCGTGGTGATCGCGGCGTTGAAGGAGATGGCTTCGAACACGTGTCGCACCATCGACCCGGTGAAGTGGCCTCCGATGAGGTGAAGCTCGAACCCAGCGGGCTCCCCTGTGTGCACGAGGTACGGGCGTCCCGAGATGTCGACCACGGCCTGCACGAGCGCCTCGTCGAGCGGAGCGAGTGCATCCCCGTAGCGGGAGATGCCGCGCTTGTCGCCGAGCGCCTGCTTGATGGCCTGGCCGAGGACGATGCCGATGTCTTCGACCGTGTGGTGCACGTCGATGTCGGTGTCTCCGCTGGCGCGCACGCGCAGGTCGGTGAGCGAGTGCTTCGCGAACGCCGTGAGCAGGTGGTCGTAGAACGGGACGGACGTCTCGATGTCCGTCTCGCCGGTGCCGTCGAGGTCGATGCTCAGCTCGATGCTGGACTCGCTGGTCTCGCGCTGCAGGGTGGCGATGCGGTTCGTCATGACAGCGAGTTTACCGGGGCGTCCGGTCGCCCGAGAGCCGCGAGGGCGTCGATGAACGCGGTGGTCTCCTGCTCGGTGCCCGCAGTCACGCGCAGGTGGTTCGGGATGCCGATGTCACGGATCAGGACGCCGCGCTCCAGCAGCGCCTCGAACGTCGCGTGCGGGTCGGCGACCCCGCCGAACAGCACGAAGTTGCTCCCGCTGCGGTGCGGCTGGTAGCCGAGCCTGGCGAGTTCGGTGACGAGCCGGTCGCGCTGGATGCGGATCTCCCCGACCATCGCGAGCATCTCACCGGAGTGGGCCAGCGCGCCGAGGGCGGCGGCTTGCGTCAGCGCGGACAGGTGATACGGCAGGCGAACGAGGCGGAGCGCATCCACGACAGCGGGATCGGCGGCCAGGTAGCCGACGCGGGCGCCGGCGAACGCGAACGCCTTGCTCATGGTGCGCGAGACGAGCAGACGCGGACGACCGGGCAGCAGGCTCAACGCGGTCTGCTCGCCGTCGGGAAGGAACTCGGCATACGCCTCGTCGACGATCACGATGCCGCGGGCGGCGTCGTACGCCGCCTCGATCGTCGCGAGCGACAGGGGTGTGCCGGTGGGGTTGTTCGGCGAGCACAGGATGACGATGTCCGGATCTTCGCGCCGGATCTGCTCGGCCGCCGTGTCCGCGGACAGCTCGTACTCGCCGTCGCGGGTCGCGCCGATCCAGGACGTGCCGGTGCCGGAGGCGAGCAGAGGGTACATGGAGTATGTCGGCGAGAAGCCGAGCAGGCTGCGCCCTGGGCCGCCGAACGCCTGCAGGATGTGCTGCAGGACCTCGTTGGACCCGTTCGCCGCCCAGATGTTCTCGGCGGTCAGCCCGTGGCCGAGGTATCGAGCGAAGCTCTCGCGCAGTTCGGTGAACTCGCGATCCGGATACCGGTTGACGCTGCCGAGTGCTGCTGCGACGCGCTCGACGATATCCGCGGCGACGTCCGCAGGCACCGGATGCGTGTTCTCGTTCACGTTCAACGCCACGGGAACGGCCTTCTGCGGCGCTCCGTACGGGGTCTTCCCCCGCAAGTCATCACGAATCGGCAGATCGGAAAGAGAGGTCACTAGACAATGCTAGCCAGCCCGCGGCCCGCGTGACGCCACGCGGCGGGATGTGCCCGCCTACCGCCCGTACTGCGACGGAATGGCCAGCTGCTGCCCCGGCGAGACGACGGCGGTGTCGAGCTGGTTCAGCGACACGATGTCCGCGATCACGTCGCGCGGGTCGGCACTCGGCGCGAGCTTCTCGGCGATGCTCCACAGCGACTGCCCCGACTCCACCGTCACGTACTGGAACTTCACGTGGGCCTGGTCACCCGACGCCGCCGCGCCGCCGCCGTTGAGCGCGAAGACGAGGGCGCCGATGATGAGCGGCACGGAGGCCAGCGTGGTGAGGACGACGCGTCCGCGCCGCGTGAGCCGGAGGCGCGTGTGCGCGCCGGCGGGCGTCTGGAACTGCGACGTCGTCATCGTGACCGTTGCTGTGCTCATGCTGCTGACCTCCTAAGATTCCGCATCCGATGCTTGGCCGGCAGGTCGGATGCGAAGCTGTGTTCCGAATATATCTTCGAATGTTTGAAACCACAAGCGAGATTCAGGGGCCAAAACTCCTAGTGATTTCGAGACACGCTCGAACACATGTTTGTTTTAGCCCTGCATCGTGGATACAGTTTCGATTGTCTGGACTTCACTCAACCAGGCACCACCGACATTCGGGCCGGCCGGATGCGCAGACGGGTCACGAAAGGGACGACCGTGGCGAACGACAACCAGGGAGCACGCGAGCGCGGGGGCACGCGCAGACGTAAAAACCTGAGCGAGAAACAGCTGGCCATCCTCGACGTCATCCAGAAATCGGTGAGCCAGCGCGGCTATCCGCCGAGCATGAGGGAGATCGGCGACGCGGTCGGCCTCTCCTCCCTGTCCAGCGTCACCCACCAGCTCAACCAGCTCGAACTGAGCGGGTACCTGCGCCGCGACCCGAACCGTCCTCGCGCACTCGAGATCCTGATCGACCTGCCGTCGAGCACGTCCGATTCCGTCGACTACGAGAACCAGACCCCTGTCGGCGACGCCGCGATGGTCCCGCTCGTCGGCCGGATCGCCGCCGGCGTCCCGATCACGGCCGAGCAGCAGGTGGAAGAAGTCTTCCCCCTTCCCAGGCAGCTGGTCGGCAACGGAGAGCTCTTCATGCTGAAGGTGGTCGGCGAGTCGATGATCGACGCCGCCATCTGCGACGGCGACTGGGTGGTCGTCCGCACGCAGAAGACGGCGGAGAACGGCGACATCGTCGCGGCCATGCTCGATGACGAGGCCACGGTCAAGGTCTTCCGCCAGCGCGACGGCCACACCTGGCTGCTCCCCCGCAACTCCAACTTCGAGCCCATCCTCGGCGACTACGCCGAAGTCCTCGGCAAGGTCGTCGCCGTCCTCCGAGCCGTCTGACCCCGCGCGCCTCACCCGCGCCCGCCTGACCCGCGCCCGCCCGGCCCGGCTCCCGCAGCCATCGAGTCGGGACTTATGCACGCGACACCCCGGCGTGTCGCGTGCATAAGTCCCGACTCGATTGCGTCGGGGCGTGCGAGCGCGGAACGTGGGCCGAGAGCGTCAGGCCCAGCCGAGCTCGCGGAGGCGGGCGTCGTCGAGGCCGAAGTAGTGGCCGATCTCGTGCACCAGCGTCACTCGCACGCGCGCCCGCAACTCGTCCAGGTCGGCTGCACTGGCCGCGAGGTTGTTGCGGTAGAGCGTGATCCGGTCGGGCAGTTCGCCGAACCCGTATACCCCGCGCCGCGTCAGCGGATGCCCGCTATACAGCCCGTACAGCCGGGGCCGCGCCCCCACCGGCTGGTCCTCGATCAGGATGGCGACGTTCTCCAGCGGCCCCACCATGTCGGCCGGCAGCGCGTCGAACTCCTCGCCCACCATCGCCTCGAACGCGTCAGCCCCGATCTCCACCATTCCCCCATCCTCGCCCCACACGCCAGCGAGCCCAGGCTTTTTCCCGCTATCCGAAAGGTTGAGCGGTAGAAAGCCTGGGCTCGATGGCGTTGGAACGCGAGCGGCGCGGGGTTAGAGCGCCGGTGCGGGCGCGGAGGCGCGGACGGCGCGGGTCGCCTCGATGATGTTGCGGAGCGACGCGACGGTCTCGTCGTAGCCGCGCGTCTTCAGACCGCAGTCCGGGTTCACCCAGAGCTGGCGGCCGGGGATCGCGCCGAGCGCCGTCTCCAGCAACTCCGTGACCTCGGCCACCGACGGAACGCGCGGCGAGTGGATGTCGTACACGCCCGGCCCGATGCCGTGCTCGAACCCGGAGCTCTGGATGTCGTGGACGACCTCCATCCGGGAGCGCGCGGCCTCGATGCTGGTGACATCCGCATCCAGGTTGCGGATCGCGTCGATGACCACACCGAACTCCGAGTAGCAGAGGTGCGTGTGGATCTGCGTCTCGTCGCGCACACCCGACGTTGCGAGCCGGAACGACCCGACTGACCAGTCCAGGTACTCCGCGTGGTCCGCCTTCTTCAGCGGCAGCAGTTCGCGCAACGCAGGCTCGTCCACCTGCACGACGCCGATGCCCGCCGCCTCCAGGTCGGCGATCTCGTCGCGGAGCGCGAGCGCCACCTGCCGGGCGGTCTCGCCGAGCGGCTGGTCGTCGCGCACGAACGACCAGGCCAGGATGGTCACCGGCCCGGTGAGCATGCCCTTGACCGGCTTCGGCGTGAGGCTCTGCGTGTACGTGGACCAGTCGACCGTGATCGGCTTCGGCCGCGACACATCACCCCACAGGATGGACGGACGTGTACAGCGCGACCCGTACGACTGCACCCAGCCGTTCTGGGTCACCGCGAACCCGTCGAGGTTCTCGGCGAAGTACTGCACCATGTCGTTGCGCTCCGGCTCGCCGTGCACGATGACGTCGAGGCCGATCTCCTCCTGCAGGTCGACCACGCGCTTGATCTCATCGCGCATCCGGCCGAGGTACTCCGCCTCGGTGATGAGTCCCTTGGCGAACTGTGCGCGCGAGCGGCGGATGTCGCCGGTCTGCGGGAACGACCCGATCGTGGTCGTGGGCAGGAACGGCAGCCCGAGGGCCGCATCCTGAGCGGCCAGACGGTCCTCGTACTCTCCGCGCGCGAAGTCGGCCTCCGTCAGCGCCTCCTCGCGCTCCCGCACCGCTGCGACCCGCACGCCGGGCGCCGCAGCTCGATCCGCCAGCGACGCGGAGGCCGCGCTCAGCTCGTCCTGGATCGCCTCGTGCCCGTCTACCAGCCCGCGAGCCAGCGTGGCGACCTGGGCGACCTTCTGGTCGGCGAATGCCAGCCAGCTCTTCAGGTGGTCGGACAGCTCCGGCTCGTCGTCCACGTCGTGCGGCACGTGCTGCAGCGAGGTCGAGGTGGACACCGCGACGTCCGGGCTGAGCGACAGCAGCTCGGTGAGCGTGCCGAACGCGGCCTCGAGGTCGCCGCGCCAGATGTTGTGCCCGTCGACCACGCCGCCGACGACGGTCTTGCCCGACAATCCGGATGCGGTGGTCGCGTCGAGCCCGCGGGGCACGGAGCCGCGCACCAGGTCGAGCGAGATCGCCTCGACCGGCGACGCAGCGAGCACCGGAAGTGCATCGTCCAGGCTGCCGTACGGGGCGGCCACGAACAGCGCGGGACGCCCGGCGACCGCGCCGAGCGTGTCGTAGGCCGTCGCGAGGGCCGCGAGCACGGCCTCCCTGGGCTCGTCGATGCTTTCGCTGACGAGCGCCGGCTCGTCCAGCTGCACCCACGGTGCGCCGGCGGCGCCGAGACGTGCGAGCAGTTCGGCGTAGACGGGCAGCAGGTCGCCGAGGCGCGACAGCGGACGGAAGCCCTCCTGCGCCTCGTCGCTCGGCTTGCTGAGCAGCAGGAACGTCACCGGTCCGACGATCACCGGACGCGTGACGAACCCGGCCGCCTTCGCCTCCTCGAACTCACGGACGATGCGGTCGGAGGCGAGCCGGAACGCGGTCTCCGGGCCGATCTCGGGCACGAGGTAGTGGTAGTTGGAGTCGAACCACTTCGTCATCTCCAGCGGCGCATTGTCGCCTTCGCCCCGGGCGATGGTGAAGTACCCGGCCAGGTCGACGGCACCGTCCGCGTCCGCGAGCGCCGCGAACCGCGACGGGATCGCGCCGACCGTCACGGCCGCATCCAGCACCTGGTCGTAGTAGCTGAAGCTCTCCGGGATGGAGGCGTCGTCGCGGCCGAGGCCGAGTGCGGCGAGCCGTTCGCGGGTGGCGGCGCGCAGGTCGGCGGCGGCCGCTTCGAGATCGTCGGCGGTGATCGCTCCTGACCAGAAGCTCTCGACCGCCTTCTTCAGCTCGCGCCGGCGGCCGATGCGCGGGTAGCCGATGATCGTTCCCGTCGGGAAGGGGGTGCTGGGCGTCGTGTCGGTCATGCTGGTTCCCTTTCGGTGGTGCTGGGGTCGGTCGTGGTGGAAGAGGTCGTTGTGGTGGTGGAGGTCGTGTCGGTGGTGGTCGGCAGGCTCGCGTGGTCGGAGCCGCGCGCATCCAGCAGTCCCACCCGTTCGAGCACGGCGAGCACCGCCTGATGCTGATTGAACGTGTACAAGTGGATGCCTGGGGCGCCGCCGTCGAGCAGCTTCTGGGCGAAGTCGGCCGCCCACGCGATCCCGATCTCGCGCTGGCCCTCCTCCGTCGGCTCGATCTCGAGCTGGATCGCGAGCTCGCTCGGCAGGTCCTCCCCGCTGAGTTCGAGCATCCGTTTGAGCCTCGCCGGGCTGGTGACCGGCATGATGCCGGGCAGGATCGGGAAGGCGACTCCCGCATCCTTGGCCTTCTGGGCGAAGGTGAGGTAGTCCTCCGGGTGGAAGAACAGCTGGGTGATGCCGAGGTTCGCCCCCGCTGCCTGCTTGGCCAGCAGCGTGTCGATGTCCTGGGAGAACCCGTGCGAGGTGGGGTGGCCGTTCGGGAACGCCGCCACGGCGATCTGCACGTGCTCCCGGTGCGACAGCACCGTCCGCGCGGCCAGCCCGGGTACGGCCAGCTCGCCGTATGGGACGCGCTCCGCCTGCACCCGGTGGATGAGCTGCACCAGTTCGGCGGAGCTGTGCAGGTCGCCGAGTCCGGTCTCGCCGGGCGCCAGGTCGGCTGGCGGGTCTCCGCGCACGGCCAGGAACCGGCGGATGCCCGCATCCAGGAACTCCCGGATGAGTGTCGCGGCCTCGGCGTGCGACGAGCCGACGCAGGTGAGGTGCGCCATCGGGCTGACGTCCGTGTTGTCGAGGATGTACCGCAGCACGTCCAGCGACGACGACCTGGACGACCCGTTGGCGCCGTAGGTGACGGAGATGAAGTCCGGATGCGCGGCCGCGAGCTTCAGGATCGTCGCGGGCAGCGCCTCGGCGGCGCGTGCGTTCCGCGGCGGATACAGCTCGAACGAGAACCGCGCGTCCGTACAGCTCATGGCGTCCTCTGAAGGGTCTCGGCGGCGAAACGCGGAACCCCGCCCGGGGCCGCGCCCGCCTCGGTCAAGGTGGGGCCCCACCGGGCGGCCGTGGCCGTTCGGTGAGGTGTTCGCGGGCGGGTGCCGGGCTCGGCTGTCGCACCACCGAGCGGATCGCCCGCTGCGGTTGAAGGCAATCTACAGCCGTTTGGCCCGAGTGGCGCCGTTCTGTGTCATCGTGTGACGGCCGAATGTGTGAGACCCCGCAGAATCCGCGGGTTTCCGAGCGCATACGCTCGCTGGAGGACGGGACGTTCCCGCCCGTACAGCGTGAGGTCACGACCATGTCCCAGCAGAGCACCGCCCCAGCAACGACGCCCGCCCGCCGGCATCTCCCGCCCGTGTTGCGGCCGACGAAACTGCTGGCGACCAGGGATGCGGCACGCCTGCACCCGTCGGTGCTCGCGGAGGCGCAACGCCGCGCCTCCAGTGTGCAGTTGCGGATCGCCGACGCGATCACGGCGTTCGCCGGGTCGATGATGTTCGTCTATCTGCACATCCTGCTCTTCGCCGTCTGGATGCTCGTGCTGGAGAAGAACCCGTGGCCGACACTGACCCTGATCGTGTCGCTGGAGGCGATCTTCCTCTCCACGTTCGTGATGATCGGGCAGAACAGGCAGGCGGCGTTCCAGCAGGCGAAGGCCGACCACGACTACACGGCGCAGGAGAAGCTGCTGGAGGAGAACACCGAGCTGACCCGCGCGATCCACCAGCTCACGCTGGAGCTGCACGCGCGGGTTCTCGACGGAACTGGGACGCCCACGGCTCCGGATGCACGCACGGCTCCGGATGCACGCATAGCCCCGGATGCACGCACGGCTCCGGATGCACGCATAGCCCCGGATGCACGCCCAGCCCCGGATACGCAGAAGCCGGGACAGGATGGCCCTGCCCCGGCTTCGTGATGCGTTTCGGCCTCTACGCGGTCGGCTCCACAGCGAACGCCTCGAACACCGACAGGTACTCGGGCATCACACGCGCCTTCACCCTAGTGCCGTCTTCGGCGTAGTCGGTCGAGAGGACGCGCCCACGCTCGTGCAGCGCCGAGATGAGATCCCCGCGGTCGTACGGGACCACGAGGTCGACCTCGACGGAACGGTCGGGCAGCAGCCGCGCGATGGCGGCCAGGATCTCGTCGATCCCCTCGCCCGTGCGTGCCGAGGCGAAGATCGCCCCCGGCTCCAGCCCGCGCAGCACCAGCCGGTCGTCCGGCGTGATCAGGTCCGACTTGTTGAAGACCACGATCTCCGGCAGCTCACGCGCACCGACCTCGCCGATCACATCCCGAACCGTCGCCAGCTGGCTGGACGGGTCCGGGTGCGACCCATCCACCACGTGGACGATCACGTCCGACTCGGCGACCTCTTCGAGCGTCGAGCGGAACGCCTCCACCAGCTGGTGCGGCAGGTTGCGCACGAAACCGACGGTGTCGGCCAGCGTGTAGAGACGGCCGTCGGCGGTCACCGACTTGCGGACGGTCGCATCCAGGGTCGCGAACAGGGCGTTCTCGACCAGCACGCCCGCCTTGGTGATGCGGTTGAGCAGGCTCGACTTGCCCGCGTTCGTGTACCCGGCGATGGCGACGGACGGCACCGCGTTGCGGTTGCGGTTCGCCCGCTTCGCCTCGCGTGCCGGCTTGAAGCCGGCGATCTGCTTGCGCAGCTTCGCCATCCTGGTGTGGATGCGGCGGCGGTCCAGCTCGATCTTCGTCTCACCAGGACCACGCGAACCCATCCCGGCGCCCGCTCCACCGACCTGGCCACCGGCCTGCCGGGACATCGACTCGCCCCAGCCACGCAGCCGCGGCAGCAGGTATTCGAGCTGAGCCAGCTCGACCTGCGCCTTGCCCTCGCGGCTCTTGGCGTGCTGGCTGAAGATGTCGAGGATCACCGCTGTGCGGTCGATCACCTTCACCCTCACCACGTCTTCGAGCGCGCGCCGCTGGCTCGGGGCCAGCTCGGTGTCCGCGATCACGGTGTCTGCACCGAGCGCGGCGACCACGCCGGCGAGCTCCTGCGCCTTGCCCTTGCCGAGGTAGGTGCTCGGGTCAGGGTGCGGCTTGCGCTGCAGCAGGCCGTCGAGCACCACAGCGCCAGCGGTCTCCGCCAGCGCGGCGAGCTCCCGGATGGAATTCTCCGCATCCTGGAGGCTGCCCTGCGAGTAGACGCCGATCAGGACGACGTTCTCAAGACGCAGCTGCCGGTACTCGACCTCGGTGACGTCTTCGAGCTCGGTGGAGAGCCCGGAGACGCGACGGAGCGCAGCACGCTCCTCGCGGTCGAACTGATCGCCGTCGAACCCTGCGTCGTCCGTGCGCTCGGTCTGGAGCGCCTGAGCGCCCCCGCCGAACAGCGTCATGCCCGCGCGGCTCTCGGCGCTGGCGAGCACGCGAGCAACGACGTCGGCGTCGCGTTCGGTGTCCGTCGACGAGACCGTCTCCGGCGTTTCTTCTGTGCTCACATGTTCATTCATCTGAAAATCCTGCATCCGGGTTAACCCTAGTTTGTTAGTGTCCTGTACGGTCCTCTTATGGCCAGCGGAGATCACTACTTTTCCCCGGCGCCCGAGAGCGAACTGAAGCTCCGTCCGTTCACGGTCCGTCTCGCTGGGCAGACCTACGAACTGACGACGGCGAACGGGATCTTCAGCCCCGAGCGCGTCGACACGGGTACGCGAGTGCTCCTCGACCATGTCCCCGCTGCGCCACCCGGGGGTCAGTTGCTCGACCTCGGATGCGGCTGGGGACCTGTGGCTCTCACACTTGCTCTCGAATCCCCTCACGCGACCGTCTGGGCCGTCGACGTCAATACCCGAGCGTTGGACGTGGTGCGCAGGAATGCGCAAAAACTCGGACTCACCAATGTAAACACATCGACGCCCGATGATGTTCCCGATGATGTATTTTTTACGACGATCTGGTCGAATCCGCCCATCCGGGTGGGCAAGAACGAGCTGCACAACCTGCTGGAGCGCTGGCTCCCGCGCCTCGAACCCGGCTCGGACGCCTGGCTCGTCGTGCAGCGCAACCTCGGCTCCGACTCGCTGCACCGCTGGATGCAGGGCACCTTCCCCGACCTGACCACCACCCGCGCGGCCACCTCCAAGGGCTACCGCGTCCTCCGCGCCCGCCGCTCCGCCGCGTCCACGCCGCCCGCGTCCGCGTCCGCGCCCGCTGCTCCCACTCCCGCCGACTCCTGACCCCCGGTCCCCAGTCAATCGAGCCGGGACTTATGCACGCGACACCCCGGCGTGTCGCGTGCATAAGTCCCGACTCGATTGCATCGGCAGCCGGTGTGTGCGCGGCGGGAGGGGTCAGGCGAGGTCGAGGGTGCCGGTGTAGACGAGCTCGGCGGGGCCGGAGAGGGCGACGTGCTCGCCGTCCTCCGTCGCGAACATGCGCACGCCGACCGTGCCGCCCGGCACGTCGACGCGCCACTGGTTGGGCGCGCCCTGACCGGCCCAGTAGCGCACCGCGAGGGCTGCCGCCGCTGCACCCGTGCCACACGACAGCGTTTCGCCGCTCCCGCGCTCGTGCACGCGCATCCGGATGCGGCCGACCCCGTCGACCACGAGCGGCTCGTGCGGCACGACGAACTCGACGTTCGCGCCGTCAACCGGCTCCGGCTCGATGTGCGGGATGTAGCTGAGGTCGGCGGCCTCCAGCTCCGACTCGTCGGCCACGGCGACCACGACGTGCGGGTTGCCTATGTCGATGCCGAGCCCTGGCCGGGCAACGGGAAGCTCCTTAGCACGCACCAGCGGCTCGCCGCCGTCGAGCGACCACCGGCCGAGATCCACCTGGAACCCGGTCAGGTTGCGCTGAACATCGCGCACGCCAGAGCGGGTGCCGATCGCGAGCGTGTCGCCGTCGGCGAGCTCGGCGAGGCCCGACGCGATCAGGTAGCGCACGTACACCCGGATTCCGTTGCCGCACATCTCGGCGGGCGATCCGTCGGCGTTGTAGTAGTCCATGAACCACTCGGCGGCGTCGTCCTCCGCCAGCGCCTCTGCACCTTCGGGCAGGTGCTTCGACCGGACGGCGCGGATGATTCCGTCCGCCCCGATCCCGAAGTGCCTGTCGCAGATCTCGGCGATCTGCGTGGGGCTGAGGTTCACCTGGCCGTCCGGGTCGGAGAACAGCACGAAGTCGTTTCCCGTGCCCTGACCTTTGGTGAAGTGGAGGGTTGTCGCCATGCTCACAGCCTACCGAGCGCCGCGGCCGTCAGATTCTCGTCGTCGTAGTCCAGCCAGTGGATGCGCGGGTAGCGTTTGAACCAGCTGACCTGCCTGCGCGCATACCGCCGGGTGAGCTGTTGCGTCTGCGCGATGGCCTCCGCCCGCGTGAACTCTCCGCGCAGCTCGGCGAGGGCCTGCGCGTATCCGATCGCGCGGCTCGCTGTCACGCCGCGCTCCAGCCCGAGCGGGAGGAGGCGCTCGACCTCGTCGAGGAGGCCGGCGTCCCACATCCGCTCGACCCGCGCATCCAGTCGCTGCGTGAGCTCGTCGCGCGGGGCGGCAAGGCCGATGATGGTCGCCGGATGCCACGGCACGGGCTCGTCGGGCAGGGAGGCGCTGACCGGCTCACCGGTGATGGCGACCACCTCGAGCGCCCGCACCAGGCGTCGCCCGTTGCTCGCGCCGATGTTCTTCGCGGCGACGGGGTCGATGTCGAGGAGGCGCCGGTGGAGCATCCCCGGACCGTGCGCGGCGAGCTCGGCCTCCAGCTCTGCGCGCAGTTCCTGGTCCGTGCCGGGGAAACGGAAGTCGTAGATGACGCTCGACACGTACAGTCCGGACCCGCCGACGAGGATCGGCACATTGCCGCGGGCGAGGATCCCGGTGACGGCTGCCCGCGCCTCCGGCTGATAGCGGGCGACGGTGGCCTCGTCGGTGACGTCGAGCACATCGAACAGGTGGTGCGGGATGCCGCGCCACTCCCCCTGCGGGATCTTCGCCGTGCCGATGTCCATGCCGCGGTAGAGCTGCATGGCGTCGGCGTTCACGACCTCCGCGCCGCGACCCTGCGCCCGCAGCGCCTCGGCGATGGAGAGGGAGAGGTCGGTCTTGCCGGTGCCCGTCGGGCCGACGATCGCGACGATCGCGGCGTCGGCGTCGGCGGCGGCGTCGGCCGCGGCGTCGCGCGACGACGCGGTCAGCGCTGGCCGTCCGTCGGGTCGTAGATCGGCATGGTGCCGACACCGGGCGAGGTGAGCGGTTCGCCGCCGCGGAGCGTCGGCAGTCCGAGCGATACGCGGCCCTTCGCGCCGGACGCCACGCCGTCTCCGTGCGAGGGGACGGCGCAGGACTCGGCCTCCGCCCTGTCCCACGCGTCGCCCGCGCGGGTGCGGCGGATGGCGAGCGGAGCCCCGTCGGCCGAGTCGGCGATCAGGTAGAACGGAGCGGCCTGGGTGACCGTCACGGTGACGACGTCGCCCGGGCGCGGGATGTCGGAGCCTTCCGGCACCTCGAAGTGGACGAGGCGGCTGTCGTGTGCCCGACCGCTGAGGCGGTGCGTGTCCGAGTCTTTGCGACCTTCACCGTTGGCGACGAGCAGTTCGACCTGGCGACCGATGACCTTCTGGTTCTCTTCGAGCGAGATACGGTCCTGGAGCGCGACAAGGCGCTCGTACCTGTCTTGGACGATCTCTTTCGGCACCTGGTCGGCCATCGTCGCGGCCGGAGTGCCGGGGCGAATGGAGTACTGGAAGGTGAACGCGGAGGCGAACCGTGCCGCTTCGACCACCCGCATCGTCTCCTGGAAGTCCTCTTCGGTCTCGCCGGGGAAGCCGACGATGATGTCGGTGCTGATCGCCGCGTCCGGGAGCTTCGCCCGGACACGGTCGAGGATCCCGAGGAACTTCTTGGACCGGTATGAGCGGCGCATCGACTTGAGGATGCGGTCGGAGCCGGACTGCAACGGCATGTGCAGCTGCGGCATCACCGAGCCGGTCTCGGCCATCGCGTCGATCACGTCGTCGGTGAATGCGGCGGGGTGCGGGCTGGTGAACCGGATGCGCTCCAGCCCCTCGATCTCTCCCGCGGCGCGGAGCAGTTTGGAGAAGGCCTGCCGGTCGCCGAACTCGACGCCGTAGGAGTTGACGTTCTGGCCGAGCAGGGTGACCTCGATGGCCCCGTCGTCGACGAGCGCCTGGATCTCGGCGAGGATGTCGCCCGGGCGGCGGTCCTTTTCTTTGCCGCGCAGCGACGGGACGATGCAGAAGGTGCAGGTGTTGTTGCAGCCGACCGAGATGGACACCCAGCCGCTGTAGCTGGAGTCGCGCTTGGTCGGGAGCGTCGACGGGAAGGTCTCGAGGGATTCGAGGATCTCGATCTCGGCGGCGTCGTTGTGCCTGGCGCGTTCGAGGAGGCTCGGCAGTGAGCCCATGTTGTGCGTGCCGAAGACGACGTCGACCCACGGAGCCTTCTCGAGGATGACGTTCTTGTCTTTCTGGGCGAGGCAGCCGCCGACGGCGATCTGCATCCCGTCGTGCCGCTTCTTGACGGAGGCGAGGTGCCCGAGATTGCCGTACAGCTTGTTGTCCGCGTTCTCGCGGACCGCGCAGGTGTTGATGACGACGATGTCGGCCTCTTCGCCGTCCGCGGCGACGTAGCCCGCTGCTTCCAGCGAGCCGCTCAGCCGTTCGGAGTCGTGCACGTTCATCTGGCAGCCGAACGTTCTGACTTCATACGTGCGCGCCCGTCCGTCCGCGCGGACGGCTGCGTCCGACCGCATGATGGTGCTGCGCTCTTCGGTGATGCTCATAGTGCGACAAGTTTACGTTCGCCGGCCCGAAGAACCGAACAGGACCGGATCAAGGCCGGATCACCGCCGAATCGGGGCCGGACAGGGGCTATTGGAACCGCACCCCGCCGCGCCGGCCGCGGGTGGCGAGGGCCGCATCCATCGCCTGCCGCACGACGGACGAGTTGTACCCCTTGCGCGCCAGGAAGCCGTGCAGGCGGCGTTTCGCCGTCTCATCGTCGTACGAAGAGAGCTGCCCCACGCGCTTCATCGCCAGCTCGGTGGCGCGCTCCAGCTCGTCCTCGTCCGCGATCTCGGCGAGGGCTTCCTTGATCAGCTCCGGCGCGATGTGACGTCGATGGAGT
Organism: Leifsonia sp. McL0627; assembly: GCF_058244615.1. Classification (NCBI taxonomy): domain Bacteria; kingdom Bacillati; phylum Actinomycetota; class Actinomycetes; order Micrococcales; family Microbacteriaceae; genus Leifsonia; species Leifsonia sp. McL0627. The sequence continues at coordinate 709,323 of NZ_JBZCGM010000003.1, read as the reverse complement.
TCCTGGGAGATGGCGGAGCGCCCGAGACCCTTCCTGGTGTGCTGCGTGTACACGAGGGTGACCGCGAGGGCCGCGTCGTCGAGCAGGCCGACGCTCTCCAACCGGTTGAGCTCCGCCTGCGCGATGGCCGGGTCGATCTCGCGCTTGGCGAGCACCTGCTTCAGCTCCCAGCGCGACATGCCGCGCCGGGCGAGCTGATGGATGGACACGTTGGATGCGCGCTTGACCTGCTTGCCGTCCTCCGCCTCCTCGGTCGCATCACTCTCCTCCGGCACCTGCGCGCCGGGAAGCGCGACCACCGGACGCACGGGCACCGGCTCATCCGACGCGTCGGACCGCGGGGCGTCGCCGCTCCACTGACCATCGCCGCGCGCACCACTGCTCCGTTGACCGCCGCCCCGCGGACCGCCGCCGCGCGCACCACTGTCCCGCGAACTGCCGCCCCGCGAGGGATGATCAGCCCCGAGCACAGCGGCACCGCTCTTGCGCGGCAGGTAGGTCACCGGCGCGAGTCGCGCATCCGGCGTTGTCGCATCGTCCGAGTTCACGCCTGCTCCCGACTCGGACTCCGAAGGAAATCGCACCACCACGGGTTACTCCTCACTTCTTCTCGACCCCACAGCCTGCCCGGCCTCACAGCTCGCCCGGCCCGGTGGACGGGCGAGCATCACACGTCGGTCCGTTGCGGACCACGGTCGCGGTCGGCCCGTCACCTTCGTGCCGGACCGACCGCGCACCGTGTGAATGCTAGGCGCCCTTCTTGGCCTGCAGCTTCGCCTCGATGGATCCGACGTTGTCGGGCGCCTCGGCGACCGCGTTCGGGTCGGCCACGATTCCGAGCTTGATCTTGATCTTGTTCTCGATGTCGAGTGCGATGTCGGGGTTGGCGATCAGGAAGTTACGCGAGTTCTCCTTGCCCTGACCCAGCTGGTCACCCTCGTAGGTGTACCAGGCGCCGGACTTCTTGACGATCGCGTGCTCGACACCGAAGTCGATCAGGCTGCCCTCGCGGGAGATGCCGACACCGTAGAGGATGTCGAACTCGGCCTGCTTGAACGGCGGGGCCATCTTGTTCTTGACGACCTTGACGCGGGTGCGGTTTCCCACCGCTTCCGCGCCGTCTTTCAGCGTCTCGATGCGGCGGATGTCGAGTCGGACGGAGGCGTAGAACTTGAGCGCCTTACCACCGGCGGTGGTCTCGGGACTTCCGAAGAAGACACCGATCTTCTCGCGCAGCTGGTTGATGAAGATCATCGTGGTGTTGGTCTGGCTGAGACCACCGGTGAGCTTGCGGAGCGCCTGCGACATGAGGCGGGCCTGGAGGCCGACGTGCGAGTCGCCCATCTCGCCCTCGATCTCGGCGCGGGGCACGAGTGCTGCGACGGAGTCGATGACGATGAGGTCGATCGAGCCGCTTCGTACCAGCATGTCGGCGATCTCGAGCGCCTGCTCACCCGTGTCGGGCTGCGACACGAGGAGGGCGTCGATGTCGACGCCGAGCTTGCGGGCGTATTCCGGGTCGAGCGCGTGCTCCGCGTCGATGAAGGCGGCGATGCCGCCGACGCGCTGGGCGTTCGCGATCGCGTGCAGGGTCAGAGTGGTCTTACCCGACGACTCCGGACCGTAGATCTCGACGATGCGGCCGCGCGGGAGTCCGCCGATGCCGAGCGCCACATCCAGGGCGATCGAGCCGGTGGGGACGACCTCGACGGGTGCGCGCTCGTCGCTGCCCAGTCGCATGACCGAGCCTTTGCCGAACTGGCGATCGATCTGCGCGAGCGCGGTCTTGAGCGCCTTTTCGCGGTCTGCGGGTGATGGCATGTGCAGTTCTCCTTCTCGGCTTCGCTAACGAGTTCGACTGTATGGGGAACGTCCGACACTCGGGCGTCGGCCGCGCGAACTGTGGACAACCCGTTTTCGATTGCCGTTGTGAAGGAGTCTAACTACATCCGAACATATCTTCGAGACTTTTCCGGCGGCGTGTCGTGGCTGCGCGCAGAGAGACGCGGCTCAGCGCTTCGGCGCGGGTTTGCCGGCGCCGTACCAGTGCGACTGCGGAACGCCGGCCTCACGGCACAGCGCGATCCACACCTCGCGTGGTGCGATGCCCGCGGCCAGCGCCTGCTGCGCCGTGCGGTTGCCGAGCTCGCCGAGCACGAGGTCGGTCGTGAGCGCCTGGCCGTACGTGGACCCGAACTCGTCGATGATCGCGCGCTGGAACTCGCTCAACTTCATGAATCCACCCTACGGGTCGGCACCGACGCGGAGCGCCGGGGGAAACGAAGGACGCCCCGGTCTCCCGGGGCGTCCTCTGATGAGTCTGAATCAGCGTGCGACCAGATCCGCGTCCATCGCCGAGACGAATTCGTCTGGGACGGTGTCGGGGATGATGGGCTCGATCCCCTCCAGCACTGCGAGGCGGTCACCGACCTCGCGCATGATGACGGAGATGGGGGTGTCCAGCGCTTCGGCGACCGAGGCGAGAATCTCGGACGAAGCTTCCTTCTGACCGCGCTCCACCTCGCTGAGGTAGCCGAGGGCGACACTCGCCTTGCTTGCCACCTGACGGAGCGTACGGCCCTTTTGCAGGCGGAAGTCCCTGAGCACGTCGCCGATTTCCTGACGTACAAGAATCATTCGGAGCCTCCTTCTTCTACCCTGCCGACGTATCGGACCTTAATGCGGATGCCAAGACTAGCGCATCTTATGAGGCTCAACGATATCGGCGACGACTGGGCTTTTCTTGTGAATGCAGCAGGTGTAACGAGACCGTAACAGCAGGTATTCCCGCCGGTCACACCGGATCGAGATCGACCTCGGCAGCCAGCTCAGCGAGCGCCGACTCGACGACCTGGCGCCGGATTTCGGAGCGCGTCCCGTTGAGCGCGAGTTCGACCACCCGCGTACGGGCGGCGGTCGCGATACCGACGAACACCGTGCCGACCGCCCGACCGCCCTGTTCGTCAGGACCGGCGACGCCCGTGGTGGAGAGTCCGATGTCGGCCGGCCTGCCACCGACGGCGAGGGCGTCCCTGACCCCGGAGGCGAGCTGCCTGGCGACCTCCGGATGCACCGGACCCTCGGCTGCCAGGAGTTCGGCATCCACCCCGACCAGCGTGTGTTTCAACTCCGTCGCGTACACGACCACGCCGCCCAGCACCACGGAGGACGCTCCGCCGACGCGGGTCAACTCGGCGACGAGCTCGCCGCCGGTCAGCGACTCCGCGGCGGCGACGGTGAGACCGCGAGCGGCCAGGAACGGGATGAGGCGGGCAGTCGGATCAGACGACGGCACGCTTCGCCCTCCGCCCCTTCCACGCTTGCCAGAGGTAGTCGAGGCCGGTGACGACGGTGAGGATGACCGCGGCCGTCATCACGATGCCGTTGACCCAGAACACCCAGTCTCCGAACAGCGTCCAGAGCGGGAACAGGGCGAGGCTGATGGCGACCGACTGGACGATCGTCTTGATCTTGCCGCCGCGCGACGCCGCGATCACGCCCTGCTTGATGACGACGAACCGGTACACGGTGATACCGATCTCGCGGACGAGGATCACGATGGTGACCCACCACGGCAGCTCGTTCAGAATCGAGAGGGCGACGAGCGCGCCCCCCGTGAGCACTTTGTCGGCGATGGGGTCGAGGAGCTTGCCCAGCTCGGTGACGAGGTTGTTGCGCCGGGCGATGGCGCCGTCGACGCCGTCGGTGGCGATCGCGATGACGAACAGCACGGCGGCCGCCCAGCGGAGCCAGCCGTCGTCCCCGGCGTCGGCCAGGAGCATCCACACGAACAGCGGCGCCAAGAGGATGCGCACCACCGTGATGATGTTGGGCACGTTCCAGTTGCTCGCGCGTGACGGTGTGCCCTCCGCCGGAGCAGGCGGAGGCGTGTCGTGCACCGACATGTGGTCTACTCCCTGTCGGTCAGCTGCCAGGCGTCCTCGTCCGAGTCGCCGTCCACCTCAGGATAGCCCTCGGTCATCCGCGCGACAGGGTCTCCCGCGTACTGGTCGTCGTCGGCGGACGAGGCGGCGGCGGACGGCGCTGCTCCCGCGGCCGCAGCGGCGGGGGTGTCCTGGCCGCGAAGTGTTGCGAGCACGGCGGGCAACTGTTCCGCCGTCACGAGAACGTCCCTGGCCTTCGACCCTTCGGACGGGCCGACGATCTCGCGCGATTCGAGCAGGTCCATCAGGCGTCCGGCCTTGGCGAAGCCGACGCGCAGCTTGCGCTGCAGCATCGAGGTGGAGCCGAACTGGGTCGACACCACCAGCTCGGCGGCGGCGAGCAGCAGCTCGAGGTCGTCGCCGATGTCGGAGTCGATCTGCTTCTTCTCTGCCGAGGCGGCGACATCCTGCCGGTACTCCGGCCGTGCCTGGCGGGTGACGTGCTCGACAACCTTCTGGATCTCGGCCTCGTTCACCCACGCGCCCTGCACGCGGATGGCCTTCGACGCGCCCATGGGGAGGAACAGCGCGTCGCCCTGGCCGATGAGCTTGTCCGCGCCCGGCTGGTCGAGGATGACGCGGGAGTCTGTCACGCTCGTCACGGCGAACGCGAGACGTGACGGGACGTTCGCCTTGATGAGGCCGGTAACGACGTCGACCGACGGCCGCTGCGTGGCGAGCACCAGGTGGATCCCGGAGGCGCGCGCCAGCTGGGTGATGCGCACGATCGAGTCCTCGACGTCGCGCGGGGCGACCATCATCAGGTCGGCGAGCTCGTCGACCACCACCAGCAGATAGGGGTACGGCTTGAGTTTGCGCTCGCTGCCGGCCGGGAGCACGATCTCGTTGTTCACGACGGCCTTGTTGAAGTCGTCGATGTGCCGGAAACCGAAGCTCGCCAGGTCGTCGTAGCGCATGTCCATCTCTTTCACGACCCACTGCAGCGCTTCCGCCGCCTTCTTGGGGTTCGTGATGATGGGCGTGATGAGGTGGGGAACGCCGCCGTAAATGGTGAGCTCGACGCGCTTCGGGTCGATCAGCACCATGCGGACGTCGGATGGCTTGGCGCGCATCAGCAGGCTGGTGATCATCGAGTTGACGAAGCTCGACTTTCCGGAGCCGGTGGAACCGGCCACCAGGAGGTGGGGCATCTTGGCCAGGTTGGCGACCACGAAGCCGCCGCCGACGTCTTTGCCGACGCCGATGGTCATCGGGTGGGTGCTCTTCGTGGCGGCTCCGGAACGCAGCACGTCGCCGAGGGAGACGATCTCGCGGTCGGAGTTGGGGATCTCGATGCCGATCGCGCTCTTGCCGGGGATGGGCGAGAGGATGCGGACCTCGTTGCTCGCGACCGCGTATGAGAGGTTCTTGCTGAGCGCGGTGACGCGCTCCACCTTCACGCCGGGGCCGAGCTCGATCTCGTACTGCGTGACCGTCGGCCCTCGCGAGTATCCGGTGACCTTGGCATCGACGCCGAACTGGGTGAGCACCTCGGTGATCGCCGCGACGATGTCGTCATTGGCGCTCGACCTGGTCTTGGCCGGCGTTCCCTCGGACAGCATTCCGGCCGCCGGCAGGTGGTACGGCGCCGCGGGCTCCGACGCCGACGGGAGCGTGGCGGTCTCGTCGAAGTCGTCCGCTCCTGCACCGGCGGCGTCCGGGACGAAACCGGGCAGCACCGCCGGGACGGCGGGCACGATCGGGGCAGCGGAGCCCGGTGCGATCTCGCCCGTAAACCGCTTGACCGCATCCTCCGCGAGCGCGAGCTCGCTGAGAACCTCGGTGTTGTAGTGGTCGCTCGACGGGTCGGGCTCCAGCGCTGTGGCGAATTCGCCCTTGCCTTTGGACTTGTCGCCGAACACCTCGGTGAGACTGTCGTCGACGACCGGGGTGTCGAACGCCGGGTCTTCCTCGCGGCCGGACTTGTTCCTGCGCCACCAGGGCAGGTTGGCCTCCTCCGGCGCCGCGTCGTCGTCGATGCCGTCGAGCTCGACCTGCTGGGTCTTGGCCTCCTTGGCCGCCTGGCGCTCCTCCTCGGTGGCCAGCTGCGCGCCGAACAGATAGGCGTAGAGCTCGCGCACACGGACGCCGACCTTGTTCGGCGGCGTCTTGGTGATGATGAAGATGCTGAGGATGAGCAGCACGATGATGACCGCTGCCGCACCGTATGGCGTGATCAGGGCGGACAGGGGCGCGGCGAGCAGCCAGCCGAGCACTCCCCCGGCCTGCGCGAGCATCGCCATGCCGTCGCTCGGCTGCGGGTGCGAACTGAACAGATGGCACAGCCCGGAGATGGTGAGCAGGAGGATGCTCAGCCCGATGCCGATGCGGGTGTTGTCGTGCACGGAGCTCGGGTGCCGGAACAGCCACCCGGCGAAGATGACCATGATGACGGGGAGCGCGAACGCCACCCGGCCGAACAGACCGCCGAAGGTCCACGCATCAAGTGTGCGGGCGACGGCGTCGTTGATGAGGAACCATTCGACCACCGCGCCGGCGACGGCGAGCAGGACGAGGAAGAACGGGAAGCCGTCCCTGCGTTCCTCCTTGGCGAGCTTCTCCGGGCCGAGGGCGCGGAAGGCGGCTCCCGTGAGGTGGGCGAGGCCCATCCACGCGCGGACGAGAGGATTCGGCCCCGCGTCGGCGGTGGGGTATGCGACCGTCTTCTGGGCCGTGGTCTTCGCCGCCGGCTTGCGCGCGGTCGAGCCGCCGCGGCCGGAGGAGTTCCGCGCGCGCGATGTCGACTTGGTGCTCGTAGCCATAGGGTCCACGGTACTTCGCACCCCCGTCTTCGAGCGGTTACCGCGCGCGGATTGTGGAAAATCCGTTATCCGGCCGGCCTGTGCGGGAAACGGCCGTCAGTGCACCGCTCTGACCATCGTGTCCGAGTTCGTCCCCGACTCGACGGTCACGTACCCCTCGCTCACGTAGAGGCGCTGGGCGAAGTTCGCGCGCTCGACGCTCAGGCTGAGCCGGTTGTGCCCCGCCGCGCCTGCCTGCCTGGCGACGGCCTGCAGCAGCGCCCTGCCGACTCCCCTGGCGCGCCACTGCGTGTTCACGCCGAGGGTGAGCTCCGGCACGCCGACGGCGACGAAACCGTACCCTGGCGCGTTCGCGGGGAAGAGCCGGCCCCAGCACGCCCCGATGGGAACGTCGCGCGCGTCGACGGCGACGGACCCGAAGTCGCCCGGCCGCTTCCAGCCGCTGATGTACCGCGAGACCGTGCGGTCTTCGAGCACGGCGACCCTGGCGCGCGCGCTGACGGGGTTCCAGTTGGACGCCTCGACGAGCATGTCGGCGAGAAAACGCGCGTCGTCTCCGGTCGCGGGTCTGATCCGGAATACTGCCATGCACGAACGCTACTCGGTGACGTGTTACGGCGAGGTTACGAAAAAGGGCCGATCAGTACCGGATCGCGTCGATGACCTTGACCCGAACGGCGACGAGCGCCGGGAGCAGCCCGGCAATGGCTCCGACCGCCGTCGCGGCGACCATCCCGATCACCGCCGCCTCGACCGGGAACGGCGGCAGGTCCGACACCATTCCCTGCCCGATCAGCTCTTCCAGCCACGGGCTCTTCACGATCAGGATGGACAACCCGACTCCGGCGGCGCCCGCGACGACCGTCGCCACGATGCTCTCCATCATCACCGCGAAGAAGACGCGGCCGGCCGTGGCCCCGAAACTCCTCCGCACCCCGATCTCCCGGATGCGATGACGCACCGTCACGAGCGCGATGTTGACGAGCCCGAGCGCACCCAGCAGGAGGACGAGGACCGCGATGCCGATGACGACCGTCTTGAAGAACGCGAGCGGGTCGTCTCCGTGGGCCAGGTAATCCTGCCGGTTGATGCTCGTGGTCCCCGCGCCGAGCGACTGGTTGAGCTCCGCCGTGATCGTGGCGATGAGAGGCTTGGCCAGCTCAGGAGGCACCCAGGCCTCGAGTGTCGCCGGAGGCGCGCCCGCGTCGACGGACATCAGCTGCGGCGCGGCCGACGCGAGCATGAACGCCATGGGATAGGTGTCGTCGTTCTTCGAGCCGCGGAGCACGCCGACCACTACGGCCGTCACCTCGCCGTCGCCCGCGAGCACTCTGGCCGTGGGGTGCGACTCCAGCGCCGGGGAGCCGAGCTTGCGCCAGAAGTCGCCGTTGATCACGATGGCCGGGGCGAGCCGTTCCGTGTCGGCCTTCGTGAACCACGAGCCCTGCGCCATCTGGATGCGGTGCATCGCCGCGTACGGCTGGTCGACCGCTGTCGCGCTGACATCGGCGACTCCGCCACGGAACTGCACGCGCATCCCGTTCTGGAACACCGACGATGTGTACTCGATCTTGTGTCGTTCGACGACGCCGGCCCAGGCCTCCGGGAGCCCCTTCGCCGACATCGGCATGCCGTCCTGACCGTATGAGGTCGAGACCACCAGGAGCGCAGGGCGGCCGCCATACCGCTCGTTGGACTCCGTCATGCCCTGCTGGGCGATATTGGCGAGGCCGACGACCGAGCTCAGCGCGCACACGGCGACGGCGACACCGATCAGCGAGAGCAGCACGCGCCCCTTGTGGATGCGCACCTCCTGCCAGGCTTCGACGATCGCACCCCAGACCGACTCCACCGCCCTCATGCTGCGACCTCCCGCTCCGACGCGACCTGATGCAGGCGGCCGGCGTCGAGCCGGTGGCGCTCGTCGGCGAGCGCGGCGATGGCCGGGTCGTGCGTGATGGTGACGAGCGCTGCGCCGTAGTCGGTGGCGACGGTGTCGAGGAGCCCCATGACGGACATGCCGGTCTCGACGTCGAGCGCGCCGGTCGGCTCGTCGGCGAGGATGAGCCTCGGCTCGCGCACGAGGGCCCTGGCGATGGCCACGCGTTGCTGCTCGCCGCCGGACAGCTTCTCCGGCATGGTGTCGAGGCGGTGACCGAGCCCGACCTTCTCCAGCATCTCGGCAGCGATCGCGCGACGGTGCCAGAACCGGCGTCCGCTGGCGTACAGCAGCGGCGTCATCACGTTCTCCAGCGCTGAGCGCCCCGACAGCAGGTTGAATTGCTGGAAGATGAAGCCGACATCGGCGCCGCGCTGCCGGTCGCGTGCGCCGGAGCGCAGGCGCGCGACGGGGCGTCCGTCGAACTCGAAGACGCCGGAAGTGGGCGCGTCGAGCAGCCCGAGGATGTTGAGCAGGGTCGACTTTCCCGAACCGGAGCGCCCGACGATGGACGTGCGGTCGCCGTGCTCGACCACCAGATCGACGCCGTCGAGGATCGTCAACGGATCGGCGTCCGGAACGTCGACGGTCTTCGTCACGCCCTCGAGCCGCAGCAGGCTCACGAACCGACCGACGCGCAGGACATCGAGCCGTCCGGCCCGGTGATGCATCCGTTCTCGTCCGGCATCCGTGCTCCGGGGACGAACTCGAGGACAGTGTCGCCCTCCTTCACCCCTCCGCGGACCTCGACGGTCTTCCCGTCAGTGAGCCCGAGCGTTACGGCGACCTCTTTCGGATCGCCGCCCTTCGGGTCTGGCACGTAGACGATGCCCTTCTCGGTGGTGCCCTTGATGGCGGTGGTCGGTACCGTCAGCACGCCCTCTGCGCGACCACCGGACATCGTGAGGTCGGCGGCGAGGCCTGCGAAGACCGTGACGCCCGCTGGGATCGCGCAGCGCACCGTGGTCGTCGATCCTGTCGCGCCGCTATCGCCTCCGGAGGGGGTGCCGGTGCCCTGGGGTGCCTCGGCTGCGGTGGCGGCCGGCGTCGAGATGGTGAGCCCGGTGCAGGCGAACGGCGCTGGACCGTTCTTGATCGCGATGAGGCCCTCGGTCGGCCGGTTGAGCAGGCGGTACTGCTGCGCGGAGGGCAGTGAGGCCGTGGCGGAGAACGTGGGTGGCGCGATGCCGCCCGTCGCCTCTCCGACGGTCACCGCCTGTCCGGCGATGACGGGGAGCGCGCTGACGACGCCGCCGATCGGCGCGGTGACCTCGACGTAACTCACGGCCGGCTTCGGCTGCGACATGACGGGCAGTCCGTCTGGACCGGTCGTCTCGACCGGATCGCGCGGAGTCTCCACCTTGATGTCGTACAGCGTCGCGCCGGCCTCGACCGTCGCGCCGACGGCGACCTGCACTTCGTCGACGACCCCGCCCGCCGTCGCGCGGACGGGAGCGGCGGGGTCGGCGACGATGGAGCCGCTCACGGTCACGTCGTTAACGATCGTCCCGGTCTGCACGGCGACGGTCGGGTCGCTCAGGTCAGCGGTCGGCTGGAGCGGATCGGTGGCCGGTTGCCCGTCGCCGAAGAACGCCAGTTTGACGAGCGCGACCGCCACGACGGCGACCAGAACCAGACGGATGATGGGAAAAACCCATCGTCGCGTAACCCCCACTGCTCCTGCTTTCTGCTGCTTCCGGTCCTCGCCGCCCATCGGGCGGGAGAACCGGACCCCCGGTATCTGTCGGCCTAGTCTGTCACGCCTCGATGACGAGCGGAACGATCATCGGACGACGACGGTAGCTCGTGTTCACCCAGCGGCCGACCGTGCGGCGGACAACCTGCGACAGCGCGTGCGAGTCCCTGACGCCGTTGTGGGCGGCGTCGGCCAGCGCGGACGCGATCTTCGGCTTGACGGCATCGAAGACGGCGTCGTCTTCCGCGAAACCGCGCGCGTGGATCTCCGGCCCGGTGACGATGCGACCCGTCGCCGCCTCGACCACGACGATGATCGAGATGAAACCCTCTTCACCCAGGATGCGGCGGTCTTTCAGGTCGGCGTCGGTGATCTCGCCGACGCTCGAACCGTCGACGTAGACGAAGCCGAGGTCGAGCTGTCCGACGACCTTCGCGACGCCGTCGCGCAGGTCGATGACTGTGCCGTCCTCCGCGAGGATCGTGTTCTCCTCCGGCACACCGGTGTCCATCGCCAGGCGGGCGTTGGCGACCAGGTGCCGGTATTCGCCGTGCACGGGCATGACGTTCTTGGGCTTCAGGATGTTGTAGCAGTAGAGCAGTTCGCCCGCTGCTGCGTGCCCGGAGACGTGCACCTTGGCGTTGCCCTTGTGCACGACGTTCGCGCCGAGCTTGGTGAGGCCGTCGATCACGCGATAGACGGCGTTCTCGTTGCCGGGGATGAGGCTGGAGGCCAGGATGACCGTGTCACCGTGCCCGATCTCGATCTGGTGGTCGAGGTTGGCCATGCGTGCAAGCACCGCCATCGGCTCGCCCTGCGAGCCGGTCGACATGTAGACGATCTCGTCGTCGGGGAGGTCTGCGGCCTTCTTGTAGTCGATCAGGATGCCTTCCGGCACCTTGAGGTAACCGAGGTCGGCGGCGATGCCCATGTTGCGCACCATCGAGCGGCCGAGGAGGGCGACCCTGCGCCCGTTGGCCGCAGCGGCGTCGAGCACCTGCTGCACGCGGTGCACGTGGCTGGAGAAGCTCGCGACGATCACACGGCGCGGAGCGCGGGCGATGACGTTGTCGAGCACCGGGCCGATGGAACGCTCCAGCGGCGTGAACCCGGGGACGTCGGCGTTGGTGGAGTCGGCGAGGAACAGGTCGACGCCCTTCTCGCCGAGGCGTGCGAACGCGCGCAGGTCGGTGAGGCGGTCGTCGAGCGGGAGCTGGTCCATCTTGAAGTCACCGGTGTGCAGCACGACGCCGGCCGGGGTGGTGATCGCGACGGCGAGCGCATCCGGGATCGAGTGGTTGACCGCGACGAACTCGAGCGAGAACGGGCCGAGCTGCTCGACCTGGCCCTCTTTGACCGTGAGGCTGTACGGCTGGATGCGATGCTCCTTGAGCTTCGCCTCCACCAGGGCGAGCGTGAGGCCGGAGCCGATCAGCGGGATGTCCCTGCGCAGCTTGAGAAGGTACGGCACGGCGCCGATGTGGTCTTCGTGTCCGTGGGTGAGGACGACGCCGACCACGTCGTCGAGGCGGTCGCGGACCGGCTGGAAGTCGGGGAGGATGAGGTCGACGCCCGGCTGGTTCTCTTCGGGGAAGAGCACGCCGCAGTCGACGATGAGCAGCTTGCCCTCGTATTCGAAGACGGTCATGTTGCGGCCGATCTCCCCCAGGCCGCCGGTGGGGATGATCCTCAGCGTGCCGGGTTCGAGCGCGGGCGGGTCGGAGACGAGGTTGGGCATGTGCCCTCCTAAACAGATACGGGCGCTGGGCGCCTGTGGTGGTTCGGGCCGTGCAGTGGCACGGCCTAACGGGTGGTTCCGGCGATTCGGGGCAGAGCACCGCCTGCTGCGGCGTTGCGATCCGGCCGGAAGTTGGAGAAGTCGACACCGGGGATGTCTGTGACGAGGTCCAGCTCGTCTTCGATCTGGGCGGCCTCCCACTCCTCCGGCCCGACGAGCGGCAAGCGCACGCGCGGGCTGGAGATGCGGCCGAGACCGTGAAGGATGTACTTGGCGGCGACAGTGCCTGGAACGTGCGTCATGACGGCGCGGACCAGCGGTTCGAGCTTCTGGTGCGCCGCGGTGGCGGTGGCGAGGTCGCCAGCGTTCACCGCATCCACCATCTGGCGGTATGGACGCGCGGCGATGTTGGCGGTGACGCCGATGAGCCCGGTGGCGCCGATCGCGAGGTGCGGGAGCACGTTGGCGTCGTCTCCGGAGAAGTAGAGGAGATCGGTCTGGTTGAGCACGCGGCTCACCTCGCTGAAGTCGCCCTTGGCGTCTTTGATGGCGCGCACGTTGGGGTGCTTGGCGATTCGGAGGATGGTCTTGTATTTGATCGGCACCCCGGTGCGGCCGGGGATGTCGTAGAGGATCACCGGAAGATCGGTGGAGTCGGCGATCAGCCGGAAGTGGGTGAGGATGCCGGCCTGCGTCGGCTTGTTGTAGTAGGGAGTGACGATCATGACGCCGTCAGCCCCGGCCTTCTCGCTCTGCTGATAGAGCTGGATGGCGTGCGCGGTCTCGTTCGAGCCGCCGCCGGTGATGATCTTGGCCCGCCCGGACGCGACGTCTTTGCCGACCTCGACCAGCCGCAGCTTCTCGTGGTCGGTGAGCGTGGAGGTCTCCCCCGTCGTGCCCGTGACGACGATGCCGTCGGCACCCGCTGTGATCACATCGTCGATGTGCTTCTCCACGCCCGCCCAGTCGACTTCGCCGTCGGCGGTGAACGGGGTGACCAGGGCGACCAGCACCTGACCGAACGGATTCGCGGAGGTTGACATGGCTCAAGGTTATCGGGTCGCCCGCTCCGGGCGCTCGCCATCCGAACGGATCTGTGGACAGTTCACGCTCTGCACAGGCACGCGTCATCCGCCGTCACACTCCACATCCACGGCCGGTGCTGCCGTAGCGTCACGCTCATGAACGCCTGGGCCGCGGCTGCCGTCGTCGTCGCACTCGTCGTCGTCGCCACGGCGGCGGGACTGCTCTGGCGTGCCACGACGGGGCGCGTGCGCCGGACCAAGGACGCGAGGGCCGTCAGGCCCGCCGAGGTCGGCGCCGCCGCGTTCGGCAGCAGTGTGACGCTCCTCCAGTTCTCCACCGAGTTCTGCGCCCCGTGCCGGTCCACCGCTCGCATCCTGGACGGCATCGCCGACGAACGATCCGGCGTCACCCACGTGGATGTGGACCTCACCCACCGCCCGGAGCTCGCCAGCCGTTTCGGCGTCCTTCAGACCCCCACCACCCTCGTGCTCGACGCGTCCGGCACGATCCGCGCGCGCATCGGGGGCGCGGTGCGCGCCGACGAGGTGCGCTCGACCATCGACAGCATCACCGGGAGCTCCCATGTCTCAGCCTGACGAAACGACCCCGGCTGGAGCGACGCAGACGCCCAGCCCCGCCCGCACGGGGATCGACCCCCGGTCGCCTCGCTTCGGGGCGGGGATCACGGCCGTCCTGCTGCTCGTCGACCTCTTCCTCGCGCTGATCGGCGCGACGACGGCGGCGTTCTGGCTGCTTCTGCTGATCGCCCTGCTCTTCGCCTGGGGCGCGTTCGCCGGCATCCGGCGTCACCCGTACGGCGCGCTGTTCCGCGCGTTCGTGCGTCCGCGACTCGCGCCTCCGGCGGAGCTGGAGGATCCAGCGCCGCCGACGTTCGCGCAGGGGGTCGGCCTGTTCGTCACCGGCCTCGGCCTGATCCTGCACCTGTTCGGTGTGCCGTTCGTCCTCCCGATCGCGGCGGGACTCGCCTTTATCGCCGCGTTCCTCAATTCGGCGTTCGGGTACTGCCTCGGCTGCCAGATCTACCTGCTGCTCGTGCGTGCGGGAGCGATCCGCCGGACAACCCCGACCCCGGTCTGAGCGGCAACCAGGGAATCCACCGTGCGCGCCTCCACGGTGTCGGAGGGCGCGATTAGGCTGGTCGAACCGTCCGCGGAACGAGCGGCACGGAATGACGAGGAGGACCACTATGGCAGTCACGAGCGAATCGACAACGGTCTGGACCGGAGATCTCAAGTCCGGTGCGGGCACCGTCACCCTCGACTCGTCCCACTCCGCCGAGTTCCCCGTCACCTGGGCGGCGCGCTCGCAGGGCTCCACTGAGGTCACCACGCCGGAGGAGCTGCTCGGCGCCGCGCACTCGGCCTGCTTCTCGATGGCGTTCTCGAACGCCCTCAGCAGCTTCGGCACGACGCCGGAGCGCATCTCGGTGACCGCCCACGTCACGTTCGACCCCGCTGAGGGCATCACCGGCAGCCACCTGGTCGTCCAGGCGACCGTGCCGGGGCTGTCCGCCGAGGACTTCACCCGCCTCGCGGAAGAGGCGAAGAGCGGCTGCCCGGTCTCGCGCGCTCTGGTCGGCATCCCGATCACCATCGAAGCCACCCTGGTCTGACCCGTGCGGGTGCTCATCGCGGGCGCCTCCGGCATGATCGGCACCGAGGTCACCGCGCAACTGGTGGCGCAGGGGCACGAGGTGCTGAGACTCGTCCGCGGAACGCCGAAGGCGGCGAACGAGTACAACTGGGCGCCGTCCGCCCGCATCATCGACTTCACGCTGATGGACAGAGTGGATGCGGTCGTCAACCTGTCCGGAGCGTCCATCAGTCGTCTGCCGTGGACGGCGGCGTGGAAGCGGAACATCCTGTCATCGCGGCTGGAGGCGACGCACACGTTGACCGACGCGATGCGCATGGCGTCGTCGCCGCCCGCGGTGTTCGTGAGTGGGTCTGCCGTGGGGTTCTACGGCGACCGGCCCGGCCAGAAGCTGACGGAGTCGGCGATCAAGGGAACCGGGTTCCTTTCGGATGTGGTCGAGGCGTGGGAGTCCGCGGCTCACCTCGCGCCGGAGAAGACGCGGGTGGTCACCGTGCGCACGGGTGTGGTGATCGGGCGTGGCGGAGCGATGAAGCCGCTGCTCCCGGCCGGCCGGCTGGGGCTGCTCGGCCCGATCGCCGGTGGCGGACAGCACTGGCCGTGGGTGAGCCTGCGGGACGAGGCGGCGGCGATCGTTCACCTGCTCGACTCGACGCTCCGCGGGCCGGTGAACGTCGCGGGCCCAACACCCGCGACCGCCGACACGGTGCTGCGGTCGCTCGCGGCGGCACTGCGGCGGCCGTACCTGCTGCCCCTTCCAGGGAAGGCGATCACCCTCGCACTGGGCGATGCCGGACGCGAGCTGCTGCTGGCGAGCCAGAAAGTCGTGCCGCAGAAGTTGCTCGACGACGGCTTCGTCTTCGCCGACCCGACGGTGCGCGGCGCGATGGATCGGCTGGTCGCCAAGCGGTAGACGGGGCGCTGCCGCGCGGTCGGTCACGGAGCGGCCCGCGGTGGTCGCCGGAGCGTGTCGCGCCGCCGCCGTCCCGCTACGCCGTGCGCTGCTCCGTGCGGTACAGGCGGATCGACTCGCGGAGCGCGGCCCGCGCCCGCCGGCGGTCGCCGGAGGCGTCGTAGGCGAGGCCGAGGCGGAACCAGGCGCGCCAGCTCTCCGGCTGCGACTCCACCTCCTCCTTGTAGCGCGGGAACTCCTCGTCGGCGGCGTCGCGCAGCGGGCGCCCGCTCGCCCTCACCGGGAGGTCCTCGACGGGGAGCCCGCCCTCCGCATCCAGGATCTTCACCAGCTTCTCGGTGCGCGCCCCGAACAGCAGTTCGCGGCCGATGGCCCAGGCCGCCACGAGGGGCAGCGCCAGCAGGGCGATCCCCATCGCGATGGCGATGCCCTCGCCGGTCGCCATGAGCATGATGGCGCGCTGGAACACCAGCACGAGATAGAGGGCGAGGATCGCCGCCATGACGATCGCCGCGATGCGGTTCCTCACTACGGCTACTCCTCGCGCACGGTCGGTCGGGGCGGTTCGCCGTTCGGCTCCGCGATGCCGAGGTCGACCAGCTTGTCGAGACCGACGGTGACGCCGGTCGCCGTCGCCGCCGCGCGGATCGCCAGCAGGATGCCCGCCTCGTACGACTCCGACCCCACCGTGTCGTGGCGGATCGTCAGGGTCTCCCCCGGTCCGCCCAGGATGACCTGCTGTTGGGCGACGACCCCGCGCATCCGGAGGCTGTGGATGGGGACGCTCGCCACCTGCTGCCCGCGGGCGCGCTGATCGGTGTGCGGCGCATCCACAGGGCCGCGCTCTGCGCGTGCCGCGCCGATCAGCTCGGCGGTGCGCACGGCCGTGCCGGACGGCGAGTCGACCTTGCCTGCGCCGTGCGCCTCGATGATCTCGATCGAGTCGAAGAAGCGGGCGGCGACGGTGGCGAACGCGGTGCCGAGCGCGGAGCCGAGGGAGAAGTTGGGGATGACGACGGCGCCGGTGCCCTCGTGCTCCGCCACGCGGCGCTCCAGGCCCAGGATGCGGTCGGCCGACCATCCGGATGTGCCGACCAGCACCTTCATCCCGTTGTCGACCGCGAAGGCCACGATGTCGGGGCTCACGGCCGGGAGGGTCATGTCGACGAGCACGTCGGCGGCGAGCATGTCCTCCAGCGGAGAGCGGGAGTCGAGGCGTGCCACGAGTTCGAGGTCGTCCGCCTGCTCGATCAGCCGCACGGCGACGCTGCCCAGTTTTCCGGTCGCTCCGGCGACGGCCACACGAATAGTCACCCGACCAATCTACCCGCCGCACCACTGAGAAAAATCCGGGATGCGCGGTCTGCGCAGCCCTCGGAACTACGCTGGGTCGATGGTGTCTTTTGCTGATGTCGCCGTCACGGACGCGACCGTCCACCGGATGCTGACCGACTACTTCACCGAGCGGGCTGCCTCGTTCCCCTCCTCGCAGGGCGCGTACCGCACGACGTTCCCCGACCCCGGTCAGTTCGTCCCGCCGTCCGGAGTGTTCCTGCTGGCGTACGACGAGGACGGCGAGGCCGGCTGCGGCGGTATCCGGGAACTCACCGTGCCGCTGGCCGACGTCGATCCTGAACTGCCGGTGGTGCGCTACGAGATCAAGCACCTGTGGGTGACGCCGACGCACCGCGGACGGGGCCTCGGCCGCGCGATCCTGTCCGAACTGGAGCACCGCGCGCGCGGGTTCGGCGCCACCGAGGTCGTCCTCGACACCAACGCCAGCCTGGAGGCGGCCGGCGGCCTCTACCGCAGCCACGGCTACGAGAACATCCAGCCGTACAACGACAACCCCAACGCGACCGACTGGTTCCGCAAGCAGCTCGGCTGACGCGGGCGGGCCGCCGCTGCGGATCGAGTGGTCCCGAATTGCCGTGTGCGCACGTGGCGCGCGGCAATTCGGGACCACTCGATGGCGGCGGGCGCCTAGACGGGCTGCAGCTCCGGGAGGCCGGTGCGGAGCTCGACGGGCAGGTGCCCGAGGTCGTTGTGCACGACCAGCACCGGCGGCTTCGCGGAGCGGACCCGGATGATCGTGAGGCCGCAGTTGGCCTGGTTCAGCCCCAGCCAGCGCCACGCCGGCGCGTCGAAGACGTGACGGACGAACCAGCCGATCACGAAGTTGTGGGTGACGAGCAGGTCGTGCCTGTCGCCGAGTGCCGGGGTGAGGAACTCGCCGACCGCGTCGTCCATCTGCGCCCTGCCCGCTTCGATCTCCGCATCGGTGACCGAGCCGAAGAACGACTCGAACGCCTTCGGCATGTCCGGCGTCGGCCCGGACGGGATGCAGTCGAACAGCAGGCTGGACGGCTCCGGGGTGAGTGCCGGCATCCGCTCCGCCATGATCGCCGCTGTCTCGGCCGCCCGGTTCAGCGGCGAGTGGTACATGCCCGTGAACGGGACGCCGCTCAGCCGTTCGGCGACGAGCTGCGCCTGGCGCTTGCCACGCGGCGACAGGGGCCCGTCGGGGAGGCCGTGTTCTGCATCCTGCTGCTCGCCGTGGCGAACGAGGTAAAGGTAGTGGGGCACCGGGATGGCCTTTCGGATGATGCGGACGAAGCGGCTGATCAGGGAGCGAGTCCGGCGAACATGTCGTCGGTCACGCTCCCCACCGCAGAGACGGAGACCGGTCGGCTCGCCAGATCGGAGGCGAGGCTGCGCACATCGTCGGCGGTGACGAGGTGCAGGCGCCGGAGGCTTTCGTCGAGGTCGGAGAACTCCCCCAGGCTGATCTCGGCTCGACCGAGCCGCGACATCCTGGTGTCCGAGTCTTCGAGGGCGAGGGCTGCGCCGCCGGAGAGCTGGCCGACCGCTCGGCGCATCTCGTCCGGGCTGACGCCGCCGTCTGCGAGGCGGTGGAGTTCGCCGAGCATCAGCTCGGCCACCTGGGTGGCCTTGGCGGGAGCGCATCCCGCGTAGAGGCCGAAGATCCCGGCGTCGGAGTACGCGCCGGAGAAGGAGTAGACGGCGTAGGCGAGGCCGCGCTTCTCGCGGACCTCCTGGAACAGCCTGCTCGACATCCCGCCGCCGAGGATCGAGTTGAGCACGCCCATCGTGGTGCGGCGTTCGTCGGTCGCGACGATGCCGGGAACGCCGATCAGCAGGTTGGCCTGCTCGGTCGGGCGCTGGACGGTGACGACCGCTGCCCCGCGCTCGATGGCGGCGGTGCTGAAGGCGCGGCGCTCCACCGGGGCGGCCTCGACGCTCAGGTCCCAGCCGGCCCCGACGAGTGCACGCTCGACGCCGGAGACGAGGAGGTCGTGGTCGACCGCTCCCGCCGCCGTGATGACGAGGTCTTGCGGGCGGTAGTTGGCGCGATAGTGGGCGAGCACCGCATCCCGGGTGGCCTCGCGGATGGTCTGCGGGCTGCCGCCGATCGGACGACCCAATGGATGCGCGCCGAGCACCGCCCCGAAGAACCGCTCGTTGGCGACGTCGGCGGGGTCGTCCTCCGCCATCGACAGCTCTTCGAGGATGACGCCGCGCTCGTTCTCGAACTCGACAGGGTCGAGCAGCGACGACGCGAGCATGTCGGCGATGACCTCGACGGCCATCGGAAGGTCGCGATCCTGCACCTTGGCGTAGTAGCAGGTGTACTCCTTGGCCGTCATCGCGTTGTGCTCGCCGCCGACGGAGTCGAAGGAGATCGCGATGTCGAGGGCGGTCCGGCTCGGGGTGCCCTTGAACAGCAGGTGCTCGAGGAAGTGGGTGGAGCCGAAGCTCGCGGGGACCGCCGGGCGCCCGGCCGTGGCGGGGACAGCATCCAGTTCGTCCCGGGAGCCGACGGCCACCCAGTAGCCGAGGGTGGCACTGCGGGCGCCCGGCACCTGCTCGCTCAGGATGCGCACCCCGCTTGGGAGGACGGTGCGCCGGACCAGCGCATCGCCGGAGGCGGCGAAAGAGAGGTCGGCCAGACCGAGCGGGAGGTCGACTGCGCTGTTCATCCCCTCCACCCTACGCCAGCGGCTATGAAACTCCTGGACGTGTAATGAGGACAAACAGACTAGTCTGTCTACTGCTATACTGGTTTTCACCAGCGCATCGGCGGGTCCCTACGCCGATGCGACACCAAGAGGACGGGCCCGACCGTCCCCTGCAATGAAGGAGTCGTGCCGGATGGTCGTTAGTGCCCGAGCGACCGTCCGGCCGCCCGCGCCGTCGAAGGTCAAGATCCTTGCGACGGCCGACGAACTCTTCTACCAAGAAGGAATCCACACGGTGGGCGTCGACCGCATCATCGCGGGAGCGCGCGTCACGAAGGCGACCTTCTACAAGCACTACCGGTCGAAAGACCTGCTGATCATCGCGTACGTCGAAGGACGCGACAAGCAGGTGCGCGACTGGTTCGACGAGCAGGAGCGCGAAGGCAAAGACCCGCGCGAGATCGCGCGAGCCCTGGTCGACTCGATCAACCTCGAAGCGGTGCGCCCCGGCTTCCACGGCGACCCGTTCATCAACGCCGCCGCGCAGTTCGCCGACGAGAGCCACCCCGTGCGCGTGGCCGTCAGCAACCACCGCGACTGGTACGCACGCCGCATCGAGGAACTGTTCCGCGACATCGGCCACCCCCGGCCAGGAGACGCAGCGGACGACCTGATCCTGGCGAGGGACGGCGCCCTGGCCGGCGGCTACGTCGGCGACCCGATCGCGGCCGGCGCCGCACTGCACCGGTCGCTCGACCGTATCCTCGCGGAGTCGTAGGCCGGAGAGCGCGGTTGCGCGGCTGACCCGCTACTCGACTGACCCGCTACTCGGCCGACCCGCTACTCGGCCGACCCGCTACTCCGAGACGCGGTCCAATTCGAGCATGTTCGCCCGGGTGAGCCGGATGCCCGCAGACACCATCAGCGCATCCACTTGTTCTGGCCTGCTGGCGCTTGCGACCGGCGCGACGACGTTGCGCTTGGCGAGGAGCCACGCGATGGCGACGCTCGCCGGGGTGACCTCCTGCTCGGCCGCGATGCGGTCGAGGGCGGCGAGGACGCGCTGCCCCTTGCGGTTGACGTAGGCGGCGGCGCGGATGCTGCGGGCATCGGCGTTGAGGTCGCCCTTGCTGCGGTACTTGCCGGTGAGGAAGCCGTTCGCGAGCGCGTAATAGGGCATGACCGCGAGACCCTGCGCCGACGCGACGATGCGCAGGGCGCTCTCGAAGTCGGTGCGGTGCATCAGGTTGTACTGGGTCTGCACGGCGATGAACTTGGGCAGGCCGGTCGACGACAGGATGCGCGCCTCGATCAGCCGGTCGGCACTGAAGTTGGACGCGGCGAGGTAGCGCACCTTGCCGGACTCGATCAGCCACTCGACGGTCGCGAGGCTGTCTTCCAGAGGCACGTCCGGGTCGTCGTCGTGGAAGTAGAGCAGGTCGATGTGGTCGGTCTGCAAGCGTTCGAGCGACGCCTCGACGGCCCGCACGATGCTGACGGAGCCGAGCCCCGGATTCTCGTGGTGACGGCCGACCTTCGTGGCGACGACCACCTGGTCGCGGTTGTGCCGCTCCTGCATCCACTTGCCGATGAGGACCTCGCTGCGGCCGCCGACGTAGCTGTCGGCCGTGTCGATGAAATTGCCGCCGAGGTGGGCGAACCTGTCCAGGATGCGCAGGGAGGTGTCGCCGTCTGCCGTCCAGCCGAAGACGCTCGCGCCGAGCGACAGCGGGTAGACCGCGAGGTCGCTCTCGCCGATGCGGCGGGGCGCGATGATGGACAGCGGCCCCGTGCGTTCGAGGGCGGGGTCGAGAGCGGGCAGCGCCGCGGTCTCGACGCCGATGGACTCGGTCAGGACCTCTTCCGGAGTGCCGGGCTCGATGACTCCGGCCGCGATGGCGGCCTCGGGCGCGCCGGTCTCGACGACACCGCTCTTGGTGGCCCCACGACCGATCGTGCCGGGCCGGGTCACGGCCTCCACGCCATCTCCCGCAGCCGCATCGGCAGCGGCGGATCCTCGGCGGGCGACGGTCTCGCGCAGGCGGAGAGGTAACAGCTGCGGCATGTGCTCTCCCCCTACTCCCGTGCGACTCGAATCGATTCGAGGACCCCGGTTCCCCGATACTTACTTGCAGCGTAAGGCATACGTCCGACAGGCCACGGACAATCGCGGTGAACTGTTACACAATGCTTGGTCACAGTTTCATCACGAAGCAGGAGCCGAATCGGTTCACTGTGAAACGCCCCCTCTGGCGGCCACCGAACGGGCGTGCGCGATCACCGGGCCGTCCACCATCCGCCCTCTAAAACGGAAGACGCCATCGGCTGCGGCGGCCGCCTCCAACAGCTCCAATGCGTCGGCGAGTTCGCCGTGCGTCGGCCGATACGCGGCCCTGACCGTGTCCACCTGACCGGGGTGGATGCACGCGGTCGCCGCGAACCCGACCGCCGCGGCGTCCTCCGCCTCCGCCTCCAGCCCGGCGAGGTCGTCGATGTCGAGGTGCACCGTGTCGACGGCCGCGATCCCCGCTGCGCCGGCCGCCAGCAGCACGGAGGAGCGCGCGTGGGTCGCCACATTCCGGTACCGGCCGTCGCTGTGCCTGCTGGACGTCCCGCCGAGGGAGGCGACCAGATCCTCCGCGCCCCACATCAGCGCGACCACCTCGCTCGCTGCCGCGAGCCCGGGAGCCGCGAGCACCCCGGCCGCCGTCTCGCACAGCGCGATCACCGACAGCCCGCCGAGGTCGCGCAGTTCGGCGACCGACTCCGCCTTCGGCAGCATCACCCTGCTGTACTGCGTCACGGCGAGCGCGGACAGGTCGGCAGCGTGGTCGTCCGTCCCCGCCCTGTTAATGCGCACGATCACCCGCTCCGGGTCGAGGTCGGAGGCGGCGAGCGCCTCCCGCGCCTCGGTGCGGCGGGCGGGGTCGACGGCGTCTTCGAGGTCGATGATGACCGCGTCCGCCCGGTCGAGCGCCTTGGCGTACCGATCGGGGCGGTCGGCCGGGCAGAACAGCAGGGCGGGGCCGAACGGGAACGGGGCGCTGCTCATACGTCCTCCGCCGCGTCGCCGAGCCGGTCGCCGCTAGGCCCGTCGCCGCTGCCGGCATCGCGCGTGAGGTCGAGGTGCGCATCCTGGCACCACATCATCACCTGGCGCGTCGCGGTCGCGACGACCACGCCATCCTGATTGCGGCCGGTGTGCGCCAGCGTGACGATGCCCTGCCCCGGCCGCGACGACGACAGCCGCTTGGCGACCACCACCGTCTCCGAGTACAGGGTGTCGCCGTGGTGCAGTGGATGCGGGAAGGTCACGTCGCTGAACCCGAGGTTCGCGACGATGGTTCCCTGAGTGAGCTGGGCGACGGAGGCGCCGACCAACGTCGCGAGCGTGAACATCGAGTTCACGAGCCGCTCGCCGAACGGCTGCGTCGCCGACCAGGCCGCGTCGAGGTGCAACGCCTGGGTGTTCATGGTGAGGGTGGTGAAGAAGACGTTGTCAGCCTCGGTCACCGTGCGCCCTGGGCGGTGCAGGTAACGGGTGTCCTCCTCGAACTCCTCGAAGTAGAGGCCGCGCTGTTCGATCTCCCTCACGACGCGCTCCCGTTCCGGTCGGCGTCCAGGTCGATCGTGAGCGGGGCGCCGGTGGCGGCGACGACCTCGTCGACGGTCACCCCCGGCGCGACCTCGCGCAGCACGAGGCGCGCGGAGCCGGTCTCGGAACCGCCGTCGCCGCTGCCGCCGCCGTCCCCGACCACGTCGATCACGGCCAGGTCGGTGATGATCCTGTCGACGCATCCCGTGCCGGTCAGCGGCAGCGAGCACTCGGCGACGATCTTCGGACGCCCCTCCCTGTCCACGTGCTCCATCATCACGATGAGTCGTTTGGCGCCGAACACGAGGTCCATCGCACCGCCCATCCCCTTCACCATCTTGCCGGGGATCATCCAGTTGGCCAGGTCGCCGTTCTGCGAGACCTCCATCGCGCCGAGCACCGCGACGTCCACGTGGCCGCCGCGGACCATCCCGAACGAGAGCGCGGAGTCGAAGAAGGCGGCGCCGTCGTTGACGGTGACGGTCTCTTTGCCCGCGTTGATGAGGTCGGGGTCGACCGCGGCGTCTTCCGGGTACGGACCGACGCCGAGCACGCCGTTCTCCGAGTGCAGGATGACCTCGACGTCAGCGGGGATGTAGTTGGGGATGAGAGTGGGCATCCCGATCCCGAGGTTGACGTACTGGCCGTTGCGCAGCTCGCGCGCCACCCGGGCGGCGAGTTCGTTGCGGGTGAGGCTCATCGGACGCTCCCGTCGTCGAGGCGGACGGTTCGGCGCTCGATGCGCTTCTCCCCATCCGGTGCGTGGACGACCCGCTGCACGAAGATGCCCGGCGTGTGCACGGTGCCGGGGTCGAGCTCGCCCGGCTCGACCAGCTCCTCCACCTCGGCGATGGTGATGCGGCCGGCCATCGCGGCGAGCGGGTTGAAGTTCATCGCCGCGGCGTGGAAGACGAGGTTGCCGTACCGGTCGCCCTTCGCGGCGTGCACGAGGGCGAAGTCGGGGGTGAGTGAGCGTTCGAGCACGTAGTCGGCCCCGTCGAACGCACGGACCTCCTTCGGCTCGGACGCGACGGCGACGCTGCCGTCGGCCGCGTACCGCCGCGGCAGGCCGCCCTGGGCGATCTGCGTTCCGACGCCCGCGGGGGTGAAGAACGCCGGGATGCCGGCGCCGCCCGCCCGCAGCTTCTCGGCGAGCGTGCCCTGCGGCGTCAGCTCCACCTCCAGCTCGCCGGAGAGGAACTGCCGGGCGAACTCCTTGTTCTCCCCGACGTACGAGCTGATCATCTTCCGGATGCGCCCGTCGGCCAGCAGGATCCCGAGCCCCCAGTCGTCGACACCGCAGTTGTTGCTCACGACCTCGAGTCCCGACGTCCCGCGCGCGTGCAGCGCTTGGATGAGCGCACTCGGGATGCCGCACAGCCCGAACCCGCCGACGGCGAGCGACGCGCCATCCGGAACGTCGGCCACCGCCTCCTCCGCGCTCCCGACCACTTTGTCGATCACTGTTCTCCTCCTCCTGCTACTACTGCCCTGCTGCCGGTCCCCTGATTATCGAACCGGGACTTATGCACGCCTACCCCCGGCGTGTCGCGTGCATAAGTCCCGGCTCGATGGCTGGGGGACGTCAGGCGTTGAAACCGAGGGCGCGCGAGATGACCATGAGCTGGACCTCGGTGGTGCCCTCGCCGATTTCGAGGATCTTCGAGTCGCGGTAGTGGCGGGCCACGGGGTTCTCGTTGAGGAAGCCGTAGCCGCCGAAGACCTGGGTGGCGTCGCGCGCGTTGTCCATGGCGGCCTCGCTGCCGACGAGCTTGGCGATGGAGGCCTCCATCTTGAACGGCGTTCCCGCCATCAGCTTGAAGCAGGCGTCGTAGTATGCGAGCCGCGCGGTGTGCACGCGGGCCTGCATCCTGGCGATCTTGAACGCGATGTACTGGTTGGAGCCGATCGGACGGCCGAACACGTTGCGGCTCTTCGCATACCGGATCGCCTCGTCGAGACAGCCCTGCGCTGCCCCGGTGCAGAGCGCGGCGAACGCGACGCGTCCCTCATCCAGGGTCTGCACGAAGTTCGCGTAGCCGCGCCCGCGCTCGCCGAGCAGGTTCGCCTCAGGGACGTGCACGTCGGTGAGCGTCAGCGGGTGCGTATCCGACGTGTGCCAGCCGACCTTGTCGTACGACGGCTCCTGCACGAAACCGGGCGTGCCGACCGGCACCAGGATGGCGGACAGCTCCTTCTTCAGCGAGCCGTCCGCGCGCTCGTGCTCCCCGGTGACGGCCGTGATCGTGACCAGCTTGGTGATCTCGCTGCCGGAGTTGGTGATGAACTGCTTGGAGCCGTTGATGACCCACTCGCCGTCGCGCAGTTCCGCTGTCGTCTTGGTACCGGCGGCGTCGGATCCCGCGTCGGCCTCGGTGAGCCCGAATCCGGCGAGCGCCTCACCGCGTGCGAGCATCGGCAGCCACTCCTGCTTCTGCGCCTCCGTGCCGTTGCGGAAGATCGGCATCGCGCCCAGCCCGATTCCCGCTTCCAGGGTCACACCGATCGACTGGTCGACGCGGCCGAGCTGCTCCACGGCGAGACACAGCGACAGGTAGTCCTTGCCCTGCCCGCCGTACTCGACGGGGAACGGCAGGCCGAACAGGCCCATCCGCCCCATCTCGGCGATGATGTCGTACGGCAGGCTGCGGCGGGTGTCGTAGTCGTAGGCGGCCGGCGCGACGACGGTGTCGGCGAAGTCGCGCACCGTGTCGCGCAGACGGATGTGCTCTGCGGTGAGTTCGAAGCCGGCGACGTCGGCGTCCGCTGCTCCTGATCGCGTCATCTGCATGGTCATGGGGTTCCCTGTCTTGTGCTGGATTCGTTGGTGGTAGTGGTGTCGGTGGTGGTGGCGTCGGCAATGGTGGTCTCGGCGGCGGTGCCTTCGACGCTCGCGACGAGCTGGTCGAGCTTCACCAGGTCGCCCTGGGCGACGCGCACCTGCACGGTCCCCGAGAGCGGGGCGACGAGTCGGTGCTCCATCTTCATCGCCTCGACGGTGACGATGGTGTCTCCGGCCTCGACCAGGTCGCCGGTCGTGACGGACACGGACACGACCGTCCCCGGCATCGGCGTGCGCAACTCGGGATCGGCGACGCCGGCCGCTCTGGCGAGCCCGGCGAGGTCGCGCGCGACCCGCTCTGCCCGCGTGAGCAGCCGCAGTTCCCGGGCAGCACCCCCGCGCCCCAGCCAGGTGGATGCGCCGTCCAGCGCGAAGCGGAAGGTGGTCACTGTGCCGTCGAGCGTCAGCAGGGCGATGCCGGGCTCGCCGGGGGCGACCGGAGGCAGCACCCGCAGCCCGGCGGTCCGAGCGGCGGCGGCGTCGGCTACGGCGGCAGTGGCGGCAGCCGCGCCAGCCGTCTCGACCGTCACCACCGCCGTCCCCGCGTCGAGCGCCGCGGCGTCCCCCGCGACGCGCACGATCGCCGTCCCGAGGTCGTACGCCGTCGCCCTGTGCTCGCCCAGCCGCCAGCCGGACGGCTGCGCCCACAGCGCACCCACCGCATCCTGAGACTGCTGGAGTCGAGCCAGGTGCGCGAGCAAGGCTGCAGCGATCAGCTCGTCCTCGCCCGGCTCGGTCGGAGCCTGCTCGGAGAACCGGCGGTCGATGATCGTGGTGTCGAGGCGTCCGGCGCGCACGTCGTCGTCGGCGAGCAGCTCGCGCAGCCAGCGCACGTTGGTCACGGCGCCGAGGATCGCCGTGTCGGCGAGCGCGCGGTCGAGGCGGGTGATGGCCTCCGCCCGGTCAGGACCCCACGCGATGACTTTGGCGAGCATCGGGTCGTACTCGGTGACGATCGGCACCCCGGCGGCCAGGCCGCTGTCGACCCGCACGCCGTCCCCGGACGGCTCGTGCAGTGCGAGCACGCGGCCGTCGCTCGGAAGGAATCCGCGCTCCGGGTTCTCCGCGTACACGCGGGCCTCGACGGCATGACCGGTCAGGCGAACGTCCTCCTGGGCGAACCCGAGCGGTTCGCCCGCCGCGATGCGCAGCTGCCACTCCACCAGGTTGAGCCCCGTGACCAGCTCCGTCACCGGATGCTCGACCTGAAGTCTCGTGTTCATCTCCATGAAGTAGAACTCGTCGGGAGCCGCGTCGGAGACCAGGAACTCCACGGTGCCTGCACCCACGTAGTCGACGCTCGCGGCGACCGCGCACGCGGCCGCACCGATCCGGGCGCGGGTGTCCGCGTCGAGCAGCGGCGACGGCGCCTCCTCGATCACCTTCTGATGGCGGCGCTGGAGGGAGCACTCGCGCTCCCCCAGGTGCACCACCGTGCCGTGCCGGTCGGCGAGCACCTGGACCTCGATGTGGCGGGGCGCATCCACCAGCCGCTCCAGGAACAGCGTGTCGTCGCCGAACGCGGACGCCGCGACCCGGCGGGCGGCGGAGAGCGCCTCCGGCAGCTCTGCGGCGTCGCGGACCACCTGCATCCCCTTGCCGCCGCCACCCGCGGAGGGCTTCACGAGCACCGGGTAGCCGATCTGGTCGGCCGCCAGAATGAGGTCGTCGTCGCTGAGGCCGGGTCGCGCGATGCCGGGGATGGTCGGGACGCCGTGCTGCTCGACCTCGCGCTTCGCGGCGATCTTGTCGCCCATCACGTCGAGGGCGCGCACGCCGGGTCCGACGAACACGATCCCTGCCGCGTCGCAGGCGGCGGCGAGCTCGGCGTTCTCGGACAGGAACCCGTAGCCGGGATGCACGGCCTGGGCTCCCGTCGCTTGCGCGGCGGCCACGATGGCCGCGATATCGAGATAGCTGTGGGCGGCAGAGGCCGGGCCGATGCGCACGGCGACGTCTGCGAGGGCGACGTGGGGCGCATCCCGATCGGCGTCGCTGAACACGGCGACAGAGCGGATGCCCAGGCGGCGCAGGGTGCGGATCACCCGGCAGGCGATCTCGCCGCGGTTGGCGACGAGCACGGTGCCGAACGGCGCAGCGGCGGCGGAGGCCGACGCGGAGGACGTGGAGTGGGAGGGCATGGCGATCACATCCGGAAGAGGCCGAAGGCCGTGTCTGGCAGCGGGCTTCGGGAGCAGACGTCGAGGGCGAGGCCGAGGATCGTGCGGGTGTCCGCCGGGTCGATCACGCCGTCATCCCAGAGCCGGGCGGTGGAATAGTACGGGCTGCCCTGCTGCTCATACTGTTCGGCGATCGGGGCTTTGAAGGCGGCCTCGTCCTCCGCCGACCACTCCTCACCGCGGGCGTCCAGCTGCTCACGCTTGACCGTCGCGAGCACCGACGACGCCTGCGGGCCGCCCATCACCGAGATGCGCGCGGCCGGCCACATCCAGAGGAAACGAGGCGAATACGCGCGCCCGCACATCGAGTAGTTGCCCGCGCCGAACGAGCCGCCGATCACGACGGTGAGCTTCGGCACCCGCGCGGTGGCGACGGCGGTGACCATCTTGGCGCCGTTCTTCGCGATGCCGCCCGCCTCGTAGTCGCGGCCGACCATGAAGCCGGAGATGTTCTGCAGGAACAGCAGCGGGATGCCGCGCTGGTCGCACAGTTCGATGAAGTGCGCGCCCTTGAGCGCCGACTCGCTGAACAGCACGCCGTTGTTCGCCACGATCCCCACCGGATGGCCGTGGATGCGCGCGAAGCCGGTCACGAGTGTCGTGCCGTACTCCTTCTTGAACTCGTGCAGCTCGCTGCCGTCGACGAGGCGCGCGATGACCTCGCGCACGTCGTACGGCGCCTGCACGTCGGTGGGGACGACGCCGTAGAGCTCGGAGGGGTCGGCGACGGGGGCGACGGCTGGATGCACATCCCAGGCCGGCTGCTGCGGCTCCGGCAGGGTGGCCACGATGTCGCGCACGATCTGCAGGGCGTGCCTGTCGTTCTCGGCGAGGTGGTCGACGACGCCGGAGGTCTTCGCGTGCAGGTCGCCGCCGCCCAGCTCCTCCGCCGTGACGACCTCTCCGATGGCGGCCTTCACCAGCGGTGGTCCGCCGAGGAAGATGGTGCCCTGGTTGCGCACGATCACGGTCTCGTCGCTCATCGCGGGAACGTACGCGCCGCCGGCGGTGCACGATCCGAGCACCGCGGCGATCTGCGGCACCTTCGCCGCGGACATTCTGGCCTGGTTGTAGAAGATGCGGCCGAAATGGTCGCGGTCGGGGAAGACCTCGTCCTGCATCGGCAGGTATGCGCCTCCCGAGTCGACCAGGTAGATGCACGGGAGGCGGTTCTCCAGCGCGATCTCCTGCGCCCGCAGGTGCTTCTTGACGGTCATCGGGTAGTAGGTGCCGCCCTTGACGGTGGCGTCGTTGGAGATGACGAGCACGTGACGGCCGTGCACGAGGCCGATGCCGGCGATCACGCCCGCCGCCGGTGACTCGTCGCCGTACAGGCCGGTGGCGGCGAGCGGCGCGACCTCCAGGAACGGGCTGCCCTCGTCGAGCAGGGCGTCGATGCGCTCGCGCGGCAGGAGCTTGCCGCGGGCGATGTGCCGTTCGCGGGAGCGCTCCGGCCCTCCGGCCGCGGCCGTCGCGAGGCGTTCGCGGAGGTCGGCCACCAGGGCGCGCTGGGCGGCGTCGTTCTGCTCGTACCCGGCATCGGTCGCGCTGGTGGCGCTGGTCAGCGTTGGCATGGTTCGCGTCTCGCTCTTCGTCGTCGTCGACATTCGGTTAGTGGTTACTAACTCGAATTTAGGTTAGTGTTCATTAACCAAAAGTCCAGCACCCGGAAGAACACCATGACCGAACTCGCAGACACCGCGCAGGACACCGGACGACCCACCCAGCGCAGCCAGGCCAAAGCCGACCGGCGCGCCGCCCTGCTCGACGCTGCAGCCACCCTGTTCTCCGAACGGGGCTTCAACGGTGTGTCGATCGAAGACCTGGGTGCCGCGGCGGGCGTCAGCGGCCCTGCCGTCTACCGGCACTTCTCGTCCAAGCAAGCCGTGCTCGCCGCACTCCTGGTCGGCGTCAGCGAGCGGCTGCTCGACGGAGGGACACGCGTCGAGTCCGCCGCGGATGACCCGGCGAACGCCCTCCGCGCCCTCATCGTCTTCCATGTCGACTTCGCCGTGACGGAACCGGAGACGATCCGCGTGCAGGACCGCGACCTCGACGCCCTCCCCGGCGACGAGCGCCGCGCCGTTCGCAGGCTCCAGCGCCGCTACATCGAACTGTGGATGGACGTGCTCGGCCGCCTCCACCCCTCCCTCTCCCCCGACGAGCTCCGGATGCGCGTCCAGGCCGCGTTCGGGCTGATCAACTCGACGCCGCACACCGCCAGGGTCGGCGGCACGAGCGTGGACGCCGCGACGGTCCGGCCGGTGCTGGAGCGGATGGCCTGGGCGGGCTTGAACGCGCACTGACCACCCCGGGGGCGTCACCCCCATGCGTTACAGTCGCAGGACACCAACCACCGGAAGGACTGGCGTGGGCGACGACACACCCCGACTACGACGACATCATCGAGTTCTGCGGGTGGTCGGCATCGGGGTGGCCGTGCTGCTCGTCCTGGTGGTGATCGCGGGCGGCGTCGGCGTCTGGACGGTCGTCCGGTCGTTCCCGCAGACCGCGGGCTCGGTCGACGTGCCGGGGCTCTCCGCCCCCGTCACGGTCTACCGAGACGATGCGGGCATCCCGCAGCTGGAGGCGTCGACGTCGGACGACCTGTTCCGCGCGCAGGGCTACGTGCACGCGCAAGACCGGTTCTGGGAGATGGACTTCCGGCGTCACGTCACGGCCGGGCGGCTGTCCGAGATGTTCGGGGCGAGCCAGGTGCCGACGGACACGTTCATCCGGACCCTCGGCTGGCGCACGGTGGCCGAGCAGGAGGTGAAGCTGCTCAGCAAGACCGAGCTGCGCTATTACCAGGACTACGCCGACGGCGTGAACGCCTACCTCGCCAGGCACTCCGGCGCGGAGCTCTCGCTCGAATACGCGGTGCTCGGTCTGCAGAACCCGGACTACAAACCGGAGAAGTGGACCCCGGCCGACTCGGTGGCGTGGCTGAAAGCGATGGCGTGGGACCTCCGCTCCAACCTCGAAGACGAGATCGACAGGGCACTGCTCTCCACCGCGCTCAGCCCGCAGGAGATCGCGGAACTGCATCCCGCGTATCCGTACGCGACGCACCCGACCATCACCAGCGAGGGCGGGGGCGATCCGACGCGCACGACACCGGATGCGGCGGCGACCGGGTCGACGTCGAGCGCGCCGTCGTCGACGTCCACGCCAGCCACGCCCGCCGCCGCTCCTGGTGCGCCGGCGACGCCGGCCGCATTCGCACCAGCGCTCGCGCAATTGGCGACGAGCCTGCAGGCGATGCCCACCCTCCTCGGACCGGCCGGCAGCGACATCGGGTCGAACTCCTGGGTGGTCTCCGGCGCGCACACCGCGAGCGGCAAGCCGCTCCTGGCGAACGATCCGCACCTCGGAGCCGCGATGCCATCGGTCTGGTATCAGATCGGGCTGCACTGCCGAAAGGTCGGACCGGCGTGCCCGTTCGACGTCGCCGGCTTCAGCTTCTCAGGGCTGCCCGGCGTGGTGATCGGGCACAACGACCGCATCGCCTGGGGGTTCACCAACCTGGGTCCGGATGTCGCCGACCTCTACGAGGAGAAGGTCACGGGCGACACCTACGAATACGACGGCAAGCAGGTTCCCCTCACGCTCCGGAAGGAGACCATCAAGGTCGCAGGCGGCACAGACGTGAAGCTCACGGTGCGCTCCACCCGCCACGGCCCCATCGTCACCGACCTCACCGACGGGTTCGGGATCATCGCGAAAGACCAGGCAGGCAAGCTCGACGTGCCCGCCCAGCAGTTCCAGCTCTCGCTGCAATGGTCCGCCCTCACACCGGGACCCACGGCGGGCGCGATCTTCGCGTTCGACACGGCGACCGACTGGACGAGCTTCCGTGCGGCGGCAGAGAGTTTCCAGGTGCCGTCGCAGAACCTGATCTACGCGGACGTCGACGGCAACATCGGCTATCAGGCGCCGGGAAGCGTGCCGATCCGCGCATCCGGAGACGGCACGATGCCCGTTCCCGGCTGGACGAGCCGCTACGGCTGGACCGGCACGATCCCGTTCGACCAGCTGCCGTCCGTGTACAACCCGCCGAGCGGCATGATCGTCACGGCGAACAACGCCGCCGTCGGGCCGGATTTCCCGCAGCTGATCACCAAGGACTGGGAGTACGGCTACCGGGCCAACCAGATCCAGCTGCGGCTCACGAAGCTGATCGCCGCGGGCAAAAAGGTCACCGCGGCCGACTTCGCCGCCATCCAGGCGGACAAATACGACGCCAACGCCGCAACGCTCGTGCCGCTCATCGTCGCGGTCGGCAAGAAGGCCGATCCGTCATCCGGCGCCTATCGCGCGGCCCAGCTGCTGTCCGGCTGGAACTATCACGACGACGCGGACAGTGCGGCGGCGGCATACTTCAACGTGTTCTGGCGCACGCTGCTGCAGGAGGCGTTCGGGCGCAAGCTCCCGGCATCCGCTCCCCCGGTCGGCGGCGACAGGTGGTTCGCCGTCGTGCAGAACCTCGTGACGGACCAGGACTCGGCGTGGTGGGTGGACTCGAAGCTCGGGACGAGCGACAGGGACACCATGTTCGCGCTCGTCGCCAACAACGCGTGGTCGGAGGCCGGCCGGCTGATGGGCGGCGACCAGACCGCGTGGCGCTGGGACAGCATCCACACCATCACCCTCACCAATGCGAGCTTCGGCACGTCCGGCGTCGCGCCGATCGAGTGGCTGTTCAACCGCGGGCCGTATCCGGTCGGCGGCAGCTCCAGCGTCGTGGATGCGGTGGGCTGGGACGCCTCGGTCGGCTACCAGGTGGACTGGGTGCCGTCGATGCGCCAGGTGATCGACCTGAGCGACTTCGACAAGAGCACCTGGATCAACCTCACCGGCGCCTCCGGGCATGCGTTCAGCCCGCACTACACCGACCAGACCCCGCTCTGGCAGCACAACCAGACGCGCCCCTGGCCTTTCAGCCGAGCCGCCGTCGCCGCCGCCTCCTCCCAGACCCTCACGCTCCGTCCCCCGGCCGCGCGCTGACCCGCGTCCCCCAACAATCGAGCCGGGACTTATGCACGCGACACGCCGGGGTGTCGCGTGCATAAGTCCCGGCTCGATGGCGGCGGGCGCCGCGGGAGTTCAGGGGCGAGAAGGGCTCAGCGGGCGGTGGGCCAGGAGCGCTCGGCGGAGCCCGTGTAGAGCTGCTGCGGGCGGCCGATCTTGGTGGCCGGGTCCGTGTTCATCTCGCGCCAGTGGGCGATCCAGCCGGGGAGGCGGCCCATCGCGAACAGGACGGTGAACATCCTGGTCGGGAAGCCCATCGCCTTGTAGATGACGCCGGTGTAGAAGTCGACGTTCGGGTACAGCTTGCGGTCGATGAAGTACTGGTCGGCCAGCGCGACCTCTTCCAGCTCCTTCGCGATGTCGAGCAGCGGGTCGTGCACGCCGAGGGCGGCGAGCACCTCGTCGGCGGACTGCTTGACGAGGCGGGCGCGCGGGTCGAAGTTCTTGTAGACGCGGTGCCCGAAGCCCATCAGCTTCACGCCCTCTTCTTTGTTCTTCACGCGCTCGACGAACTTCTGCACGCTCTCGCCCGAGTCGCGGATGCCGGCGAGCATGTCGAGGACGGCCTCGTTGGCCCCGCCGTGCAGCGGACCGTAGAGGGCGTTGATTCCGGCCGAGACGGAGGCGAACAGGTTGGCCTGCGTCGAGCCGACGAGCCGGACCGTGGACGTCGACGCGTTCTGCTCGTGGTCTTCGTGCAGGATCAGCAGGCGCTCGAGCGCCTTCGACAGCACGGGGTTGACCTCGTACGGCTCCGCCATCGTGCCGAAGTTGAGGCGCAGGAAGTTGTCGACGAAGCTCAGCGAGTTGTCCGGGTAGAGGAACGCCTGGCCGAGGCTCTTCTTGTGCGCGTACGCGGCGATGACCGGCAGCTTGGCCAGCAGGCGCACCGTAGAGAGCTCGATCTGCTCCGGGTCGTGCACGCTCAGGGAGTCCTGGTAGAAGGTCGACAGCGCGGAGACGGCGCTGGAGAGCACGGACATCGGATGCGCGTCGTGCGGCAGGGCGGAGAAGAAGCGGCGGAGGTCTTCGTGCAGCAGCGTGTGACGACGGATGCGCTCGTCGAACTCCGCGAGCTCGCTCGGGCTGGGAAGCTCGCCGTAGATGAGGAGCCAGGCGACCTCGAGGAACGTGGAGTTCTCGGCGACCTGCTCGATCGGGTATCCGCGATAGCGCAGGATGCCCGCGTCGCCGTCGATGTACGTGATGGCCGACCGCGTGGCCGACGTGTTGACGAACCCGTAGTCGAGGCTGGTCAGCCCTGTCTGCCTGGTGAGCGTGGAGAAGTCGATGCTCGACGCTCCGCTGACGCTCGGCAGGATGGGGAACTCGGCTGTGCCACCCGGGTAGCTCAGCGAAGCGGTCGCCGCTTCGGTGCGGGCGGGAGCAATGCTCTCCGCCTGTGCCTTATCGGTGCCGGTTCCGCTCACAACGCCTCCAGGGTATGGGTTGGGTTCGCGCGCTGATCGTGGCAGCGCTGCAAAAGTCGTGCGGATACAGCCTAACGAACGACGGCGACAACTGTTGCATCGTGCAAAAGGGGGACGTTCCCCTTAGAGGGTCTCTCCAACGGCGCGCAGTCGCGCGGCCGCGGCAGCGATCCGCTCGTCCGACGCGGTCAGGGACAGCCGCACGTGCTGCGGCGACGAATCGCCGTAGAAGACGCCGGGACCGGCCAGGATGCCGAGGTCGGCGAGCCGCTCGATGCTCTCCCACGCGTCTCTGCCCTCTGTCGCCCAGAGGTAGAGCCCTGCCTCGCTGCGGTCGATCCGGAATCCGGCCGCTTCGAGCGCCGGACGCAGCTGGTCGCGCCGAGCGCGGTAGCGCTCGCGCTGGACGGAGACATGCTCGTCGTCGCCGAGGGCCGCGACCATCGCGGCCTGCAGCGGCGCCGGCAGCATGAGGCCGGCGTGCTTGCGCACGGTCAGGAGCTTGCCGACCACAGTGGCGCATCCGGCGATGAACGCCGCGCGGTATCCCGCGAGGTTGGACTGCTTGCTCAGCGAGTAGACCGCGATGACGTTGCGGCGGGAGTCTCCGATCACGCGCTGGTCGAGCACACTCGGGATGGGCGTCTCGTCCCATGGCGCATCCCAGCCGAGCTCGGCGTAGCACTCGTCGCTCGCAACGTAGGCTCCCAGCTCACGTGCCCGCTCGACGGCGGCGCGCAGCTCGTCGACCGACAGCACACGTCCATCCGGGTTGCCAGGACTGTTCAGCCAGACCAGGCGCGTGTTCGACGGCCACGACGCAGGGTCGTCGCTCGCGAGAGCCTCGGCGCCCGCGATGGCGGCGCCGATCGCGTAGGTGGGGTAAGCGGCCTGGGGATGCACGACCACGTCGCCCTCCCCCAGCCCGAGCATGAACGGCAAGAACGCCACCAGCTCCTTGGAGCCGATGGTCGGGAGCACGTTGTCGACCGTCAGGCCGTGCACGCCGCGTCGGCGCTCGAACCAGGAGACGATCGCCTCACGCAGGGCCGGCGTGCCGACGGTCTGCGGGTACGCGTGCGCATCCGTCGCTTCGGCGAGGGCGGTGCGGATGAGGTCGGGGGTCGCATCCACCGGGGAGCCGATGGACAGGTCGACGATGCCGTCGGCGTGCTGCCTGGCGCGCGCCGCGAACGGCGCCATCTGATCCCAGGGGTATTCGGGGAGTTCGGCGAGTGCCATCTGCGGCGCGGCCGGCTCAGTGAGCCTGCGGAGGCAGGGCGGCGATCACCGGGTGGTCCTTGGCGATGACGCCGACCTTGGCCGCTCCCCCCGGGGAGCCGATGTCGTCGAAGAACTCGACGTTGGCCTTGTAGTAGTCGGCCCACTGCTCAGGCAGATCGTCTTCGTAGTAGATCGCCTCGACGGGGCAGACCGGCTCGCAGGCGCCGCAGTCGACGCACTCATCGGGGTGGATGTAGAGCGACCGTTCGCCCTCGTAGATGCAATCGACAGGGCACTCGTCGATACAGGCCCGGTCTTTCACGTCGACGCAGGGGAGGGCGATGACGTAGGTCACAGTGCAGTATTTCCCTTCGCGAGATGAACGTCTCTAGCTTATGCCGTTTCCGGACGACGCGACCGCGACAGGTCCGGCCAGGCGAGCACGATGGCCGCGATCACGATCGGACCGGCGAGCCAGAGCTGCCCGAGCAGGTTGTTCGGGATGAGCACCGAGCCGCCAGCGCTCTTCTGCGAGAACAGCAGGATCGCCAGGATCGTGCCGATCGCCGCGACCAGCGGGGCCATGCGGTTGTGCGCGAGCAGGCGCAGACCGACGAGCAGCGCGGTGTATGCCGTGAGCGACCCGATGAGGCCAAGCGGGATGCTGATCCCCCAGGTCACCGTGGTCTGATGCGCGACCGTTCCGACGGCGCCCACGAGCGCTCCCACGATGAAGAGCAGCACGTAATTCACGATCCGGCTGAGCATTCACGAATCCTATCTGGACATGCTGGGCGCGGTTGTCTAAGGTCGAAGGCGGTAAGGTTAGCCTTACCAACCTCCCGACCTCCTTCAAGCGAAAGTCCTCTGTGTTCGCGAACTATCTGATCGGCCTCCGCGAAGGTCTCGAAGCCTCTCTCGTCGTCGGCATCCTGATCGCCTATGTGGTGAAGGTCGGGCGACGCGATGTGCTCTCCAAGCTCTGGGCCGGCGTCGGGATCGCCGTCGTCGTGCCGCTCGGGCTCGGCGCGCTTCTCACCTGGGGACCGTACGGCCTTAGCTTCCAGGCGCAGGAGATCCTCGGCGGGGGTCTCTCGCTCGTCGCCGTCGGGTTCGTGACCTGGATGACCTTCTGGATGGGCAAGACCGCCCGCACGATGAAGTCCACGCTGCACTCCAAGCTCGATTCCGCCCTCGTCGGCGCCGGCTGGGGAATCATCATCCTGGCCATGCTGAGCGTCGGACGCGAAGGGATCGAGACGGCGCTGTTCGTCTGGGCCACCGTCGCCAGCCTCGGCGGCGGCTGGGAGCCGGTCGTCGGAGCCGTCCTCGGCATCCTCACCGCCGCCGTGATCGGCGCTCTGCTCTACCGGGGCATGGTCAGGATCAACCTCGGGACGTTCTTCACCTGGACGGGCGCGTTCCTCATCCTGGTGGCCGGCGGCGTACTCGCGTACGGCATCGGCGACCTGCAGGAGGCCGGTGTGCTCCCCGGCGCCGGGATCCACGCGTACGACATCAGCCACATCATCCCGTCGTCGAGCTGGTACGGCACGCTGCTCACCGGCATCGTGAACTTCAACCCGTCCCCCACCTGGCTGCAGGTGTTCGGCTGGCTCGCCTATGTCGTGATCGTGTCCGCGTTCTACCTCCGCCAGCACCGCGCGTCGGCGAAACCGACGGCGAAGGCCCCGGATGCGCAGCAGCACACCCCGGCGACGGCCTCCGCCGGCGGCGGCTCCGCCCTCCGCAGCACCACAGCATCCTGACCGGCGTCCGTCCGCCGCCCTCCCCCGCACAGAAAGCACCCCTATGCCACGCTCACGCTCCTTCGGCATCCTCGCCGGAACCATCGGCGCCGCCACCATCGCCATCGCCCTCACCGGCTGCGTGCCGAACAAGGCCGCCGCGAGCGCCGAAGCGATCAGCGTCACGCTGAACGACGAGAAGTGCACCGTCTCCACCGCGACCGCCCCCAGCGGCGCCGTCACCTTCCAGGTCAGCAACACCGGCACGGACGTGAACGAGTTCGAGGTGCTCGCCGAGGACAAGCTGCGCATCGCGGGTGAGAAGGAGAACGTCGGACCGGGCACGACGGTCAACTACGTCGTCCAGCTCGCCGAGGGCAGTTACTACACGGCGTGCAAGAAGGGCATGGTCGGCAGCCCCACCTCCTACGCGAAGTTCGCCGTCACCAAGGGCGACACCGCGAACGTGTCGGCGAGCGAGAGCAAGCAGGTCTCGCAGGCCGTCACCAACTACATCTCCTACGTCAAAGACCAGAGCGGCCAGCTGCTGACGGCCACGCAGGCGTTCGCCAAGGCCTACGAGGCAGGCGACGACGCCGCCGCACGGGCCCAGTACCCCGCCGCCCGCGCCTTCTACGAGCGCATCGAGCCCACCGCCGAACAGTTCGGCACTATCGACCCGGCGATCGACCTGCGCGAGGCCGACCTGGAGAGCGGGCAGACCTGGACCGGTTGGCACCGCATCGAGAAGGACCTCTGGGCCCCCGCCGGCTTCACGCCATCCGACGCCGCAGGCCGCACACAGCTCGGCAACCAGCTCGTCGCCGACACGCAAAAGCTCTACGACCTCGTGTACGCGAAGAACTTCAGCCTCACCATCGACCAGATCTCCAACGGAGCCATCGGTCTGATGGAGGAGGTCTCCCGCAGCAAGATCACCGGCGAGGAGGAGACCTTTTCCCACACGGACCTGTGGGACTTCCAGGCCAACGTCGAGGGTGCCCAGGTCGCATACGGCATCGTCCGGGACATCGCGGAGAGCAAGGGCGCGAACGGCAAGAAGGTCGTCGCGCAGCTCGACAGCGAGTTCGCCGCGATCACCGAGCTGCTCGCGAAGTACAAGTCCGGCGACGGCTTCGTCAGCTACACCGAATTGAACACCTCCCAGGTGAAAGAGCTGTCCGACGCGGTCAACGCGCTGAGCGAGCCGCTCAGCCAGCTCACCTCGATCATCGTCAAGTAGGGTCCAGGTGACTTCGGAGACCACCGGCGAGAACGCGCCCGCGGCGGAAGGGACCGGCACGACCGGCCTCTCCCGCCGCGGGCTTCTCGGCCTCGCCGGCGCGGCCGTCGGCGCCGGTGTGGTGGGCGTCGGCGCGGGCATCGCGATCGACAGGACGGTGCTCGGCGCCTCCACGGACTCGTCCGCGACCTACCCGTTCTACGGGGAGCACCAGGCCGGCATCACCACCCCGGCGCAGGACAGGCTGCACTTCGCGACCTTCGACATCGCCGACGGCGTCGACCGCGCGGGGCTCGTCGAGCTCCTGCAGGACTGGACCACCGCCGCAGCGCGCATGACCCAAGGGCGCCCGGCCGGCAAATACGGACCGGCGAGCGGTCCAGCGGATGCGCCGCCGGACGACACCGGCGAAGCCCTCGACCTGCCCGCCGGCGGCCTCACCCTCACGTTCGGCTTCGGCCCGAGCCTGTTCAGGACGGCGGATGGACGGGACCGGTTCGGGATCGCGTCCCGCCGCCCGGAGGCGCTGGTCGACCTTCCGCACTTCCCCGGCGATGCACTTCAGGATGCGCTCGTCGGCGGCGACCTCTGCGTGCAGGCGTGCAGCGACGACCCGCAGGTGGCGGTGCACGCCATCCGCAACCTGTCGCGGATCGCGTTCGGGCGCGCATCCATCCGGTGGTCGCAGCTCGGTTTCGGGCGCACGTCGTCGACGTCGCGCAGCCAGACCACCGCACGCAACCTGTTCGGGTTCAAGGACGGCACCGCGAACATCAAGTCGGAGGACACCACGGTCGTCCACGACCAGGTGTGGGCGGATGCGGCGGACGGCTCAGGCGACGCCTGGATGGCCGGAGGGTCGTATCTGGTCGCGCGCAAGATCCGGATGGTCATCGAGACCTGGGATCGGCAACAGCTCGGCGAGCAGGAGCGCATCATCGGGCGCGACAAGGGCGAGGGAGCGCCCCTGTCCGGCGGCACCGAGTTCAGCGAGCCAAACTTCCTGGCCGTCTCCCCCACCGGCGGCACCAAGATCGACCCGGACTCGCACGTGCGCCTCGCGCACCCGTCGACGAACGGCGGCGCGCAGCTCCTGCGCCGCGGCTACAACTTCGTGGACGGCAACGACGAGCTCGGGCGGCTGAACGCCGGGCTGTTCTTCATCGCGTTCCAGCGCGACCCGCGCAAGCAGTTCATCCCGATCCAGTCGCAGCTCGCCAAGAACGACGCCATGAACGAGTACCTCAAGCACGTCGGCTCCGGCGTCTTCGCCGTTCCGCCCGGAGCCGCCTCCGGCTCGTACGTCGGGGCACCCCTCTTCGCCTGACCCCGCCCTTCCTGTCCCCAGCCGCCCCCTGATATTCGAGCCGGGACTTATGTACGCGCCTCCCCGGCGTGTCGCGTACATAAGTCCGGCTCGATTATCAGGGGGCGGGGGTTGGGGTCGGGGAGGCGGTGGGGACGCGGGAGACGGAGTAGTTGGCGACCCAGCCGTTGACGCCGGCGGAGGTGACGACGACGATCACGCCGTATGTGCCGTCGGAGAAGGTGCCCGTGCCGCCGCCATCGGGGGCGGTCGCGGCGTTCACGCTGGTGAAACCGGCGTCGGCGAGCTGTTTCTGGATGTCCTGGAACGCCTTCGCGTCCGGGAGCTTGACCGTGACGTTCCAGACCTTGCCGTCACCGGAGCCGACCGTCGCGCCGAAGACGACATCGCCCTTGTAGAGTGGCACCTCCGACGGGAAGTCCGCGGGGACCTTCGAACCGCCGATGTCGACGTTGCCGCCGGTCACATCTTTGATGGTGCCCTCGATGCCGCAGCCCGTCAGTGCGGGGGCGACGCCCACGGCGAGCACGATCGCGAGCGGCAGGCCCACGAGCATCCTGGTGCGTTTCATGATCGTCGCCCTCCCTGACGACCCGTCGCTTGCGTCGCGCGGGCCGTCAGGTCAAGCGTACGTTCGATCAGGCGTTCTGGTCCTGCTTCTTCAGACGCGAGGTCGCGCGGGCACGCGCGTTCGAGTCCAGCTCGACCTTGCGGATGCGCACGATCTCCGGGGTGACCTCGACGCACTCGTCTTCGCGGGCGAACTCGAGGCACTCTTCGAGCGTCAGCTGACGCGACGGCGTCATCGACTCGAAGTTGTCGGCCGTGGACTGACGCATGTTGGTCAGCTTCTTCTCCTTGGTGATGTTCACGTCCATGTCGTCTGCACGCGAGTTCTCACCGATGACCATGCCCTCGTAGACCTCTTCGGTGGGGTTCACGAAGAAGGTCATGCGCTCCTGCAGTGCGATGATCGCGAACGGCGTCACAACACCGGAGCGGTCGGCCACGATGGAGCCGTTGCTGCGGGTGATGATCTGGCCGGCCCAGTCGTCGTAGCCGTGACCGATGGCGTTGGCGATGCCGGTGCCGCGCGTGGTGGTCAGGAACTCCGTACGGAAGCCGATGAGGCCGCGCGACGGGACGATGAACTCCATACGGACCCAGCCGGTGCCGTGGTTCGACATGTTCTCCATGCGGCCCTTGCGGGCGGCGAGGAGCTGCGTGATGGCGCCGAGGTACTCCTCCGGTGCGTCGATCGTCAGGTGCTCGAACGGCTCCTGCAGCTTGCCGTCGACGCGCTTGGTGACCACCTGCGGCTTGCCGACGGTGAGCTCGAAGCCCTCGCGACGCATCTGCTCGACCAGGATGGCGAGTGCGAGCTCTCCGCGGCCCTGGACCTCCCAGGCGTCCGGGCGCCCGATGTCGAGCACGCGAAGCGAGACGTTACCGACCAGCTCGCGGTCGAGGCGGTCCTTGACCATGCGGGCGGTCAGCTTGTGACCCTTGACCTTGCCGACGAGCGGCGACGTGTTCGTTCCGATGGTCATCGAGATCGCGGGCTCGTCCACGTGGATGGCCGGAAGGGCGCGGATGTCGTCCGGGTCGGCCAGGGTGTCGCCGATCATGATGTCGGCGAAACCGGCGACGGCGACGATGTCGCCGGGGCCCGCGCTCTCGGCCGGGTAGCGGTCGAGCGCCTTCGTGATCATCAACTCGGTCACGCGCACGTTGTGCACGTCGCCGTCGTGGCGGACCCACGCGACCGTCTGGCCCTTCTTCAGCGTGCCGTTGAAGATGCGCAGCAGGGCGAGGCGGCCGAGGAACGGCGAGGCGTCGAGGTTGGTGACGTGCGCCTGCAGCGGAGCGGCCGGGTCGTAGGTGGGGGCCGGGATGTGCTCGAGGATCGCCTCGAACAGCGGCTCCAGGTCGTCGTTGTCCGGAAGTTCGCCGTTGGCGGGCTGGTTGCGGCTCGCGGCGCCTGCGCGGCCGGAGGCGTAGACGACGGGGACGTCGAGGATCGCATCCAGGTCGAGGTCGGGCACGTCGTCGGCCAGGTCGCTGGCGAGGCCGAGCAGCAGGTCCTGGCTCTCGCTCACGACCTCCTCGATGCGTGCGTCGGCACGGTCGGTCTTGTTGACCGCCAGAATGACCGGCAGCTTGGCCTCGAGGG
This sequence comes from Leifsonia sp. McL0627, assembly GCF_058244615.1. Classification (NCBI taxonomy): domain Bacteria; kingdom Bacillati; phylum Actinomycetota; class Actinomycetes; order Micrococcales; family Microbacteriaceae; genus Leifsonia; species Leifsonia sp. McL0627. Next base: position 666,918 of record NZ_JBZCGM010000003.1, on the reverse strand, counting down.
CCTTGCGCAGCACGAAGCGGGTCTGCGGCAGCGGCCCCTCCGACGCGTCGACGAGCAGCACGACGCCGTCGACCATGGACAGGCCGCGCTCGACCTCTCCACCGAAGTCGGCGTGGCCGGGGGTGTCGATCACGTTGATGGTGATTGGGCCGTTCGCGGCGTGCTTGCCCTTGTACGAGATCGCCGTGTTCTTGGCGAGGATCGTGATCCCCTTCTCGCGCTCGAGCTCGTTGGAGTCCATGGCACGGTCTTCGACGTGCTCGTGGTCACCGAACGAATTCGTCTGCCGGAGCATGGCGTCGACCAGCGTGGTCTTGCCGTGGTCGACGTGGGCGACGATCGCGACATTGCGCAGATCATCGCGGTGGGCGACGGCGTTCTCGGACATGCGTGCAGACTCGACTCTCGTCAGAAGGATAAGTGGGGAACGGTCCATTCTATCAGGGGAATGACGAAGGACCCGACGCGTACGGCGTCGGGTCCTTCGAGGTTGCTGTGGGCTACAGCCCCTGCGCCACCGGCGGCTCCGCCTCCGGCAGCTGGACGGGGGGCACGATGCCCTCGTCCGAGCCGGCGGCCAGCAGTTCGAGCCGCAGGGTGCGGCGGGCGCGCTGCTGCTCGGGGTCGGGCAGCGGAACCGCGGCGAGGAGGCGCTGCGTATACGCCTCCTTCGGGTAGCGGAGGATCTCGTTGCGCGTTCCGACCTCGACCAGGTTGCCGTGGTGCATCACCGCGATGCGGTCCGCGAGCACGTCGATGACCGCGAGGTCGTGGGTGATGAAGAGGCAGGCGAAGTTCATCTCTCGCTGCAGGCCCTGCATCAGGTCGAGGACGCGCGCCTGGACGGAGACGTCGAGCGCGCTCGTCGGCTCGTCGGCGATGAGCACCTGCGGCTCCAGCGACAGCGCGCGGGCGATGCCCACACGCTGCTTCTGCCCACCGGACAGCTCGTGCGGGAAGCGGCTGCGGTATGCGCGCGGCAGCTCGACGCTGTCGAGGAGGCGGTCGACCTCTTTGGCGAGGCTCTGGCCTTTCAGGCCTTTCGCCAGGCGCAGCGGCTCACCGATCGAGTCAGCGATCTGCAGGCGAGGGTTCAGCGACGACGACGGGTCCTGGAAGACGATGCCGACGTTGCGGTGGAGCTTGCGGATCTCGTCCCGGTCGGCATTGCTGATGTCCTGGCCCGCCACGACGAGCTTGCCCGAGTGGATGGGCAGCAGGCCGATGGCGGCGCGGCCGAGCGTGGTCTTTCCGGAGCCGGACTCCCCCACCAGGCCGACGACCTCTCCCTCGTGGATCTGCAGGGAGATGTCGCTCGCCGCACGGAACGCGGGGACGCGGCCGTGCTTCGGGTACTCGATGGCCACGTTCTGGAAGTCGACGACGACCTTGCGCTTGTCCATCTCGGACTTCGTGTGCTCTTCCGCGGCGATGCGCTCGTTCACCTTGATGCGCTCGGCGAACGCGGCGTCCGGGTTCTCCGTGCCCGCCGCGAGGGCGGCCGTGGTGTCGATCACGTCGTCGTCGCGCTGGCCCAGGTGCGGGACCGCATCCAGCAGGGCGATCGTGTACGGGTGCTGCGGGGCGGCGAAGACGTCGGCGACGGTGCCGGCCTCGACGATGTCGCCCTTGCGCATCACGACGATGTTGTCCGCCAGGTCGGCGACGACGCCCATGTCGTGCGTGATCAGCAAGATGGCGCTGTCGAGGCGGTCGCGCAGCGAACGCAGCAGTTCCAGGATCTCGGCCTGAACGGTGACGTCGAGCGCGGTGGTCGGCTCGTCGGCGATGAGCAGTTTCGGGTCGCAGGAGATCGACTGGGCGATCATCGCGCGCTGACGCTGGCCGCCGGAGAGCTGATGCGGGTAGGAGTTGTACGCCTTCACCGGGTCGGGGAGCTCCACCATGTGGAGCAGTTCGAGCGCGCGCTCCTTGGCCTCGTGCGGCGACATCCCGAAGTGGATACGCAGGGTCTCCACGATCTGGAAGCCCACCGTGTACACAGGGTTCAGCGCCGTCATCGGCTCCTGGAAGATCACAGACACCTGGCGTCCGCGGACGCGGCGCATCTGCTGCGGGGAGAGCCCGGTGAGCTCGCGGCCGTCGAGCTTGATGCTGCCCTGCACGCGCGAGTTCTGCGGCAGGAGGTCGAGGATCGCCATCGAGCTCGCACTCTTGCCGGAGCCGGACTCGCCGACGATCGCGAGGACCTCGCCCGCCTTGATCGAGTAGTTGAGCTTCTTGGCCGCTGGGACCCAGACGTTGTCGACGCCGAAGTCCACCGACAGGTCGGTGACCTGCAGAACGGGGGCGTCGGTGACGACGCCGGCCTGACCGTTGGTCTTGTCGGTCATGAGTTGCTGTTCCTTTCGCGAGCGCCGGGGATCGCCCGGCGTCTCCGGTCGCCGTTCGCAGACGGGAGGGATGAGAGCATGGTCACATGCCTCACACCTCCGCCGACGAACGCGAGGTGTTCGTCTCCCGGTTCAACCGGGTCGTTGCCGTCCTGATCTGGGCGGCGTGCGCCGCTCTGACCGTCGGACTGCTGGTGAGCATCCACGATCTGCGGCTGCTCTACATCGTTCCGTGCGCGTTCTTCGCGCTGCTGGCGTGGGCGACGCTGTGGCGTCCCCTGTTCGTCGTCGCCGACGAGGGACTGACGGTGGTCAACGTGAGCAGCACCGTCGAGATCCCGTGGGAGGCGCTCATCAACGTGGACACGAAGTTCGCGCTGACCCTCTACACGCCCGGCCACAAGTACGCGGTCTGGTCGCTGCCCGCTCCCGGAACGTCCAGGACGCTCAGAGCGACGCGCAGCGAGACCAAGGGACGCATCGGCAAGCCGAGCGTCGCGGACAGTGTTCGCCGCCCGGGCGACCTGCTTTCCACCCCGTCCGGCGCCGCCGCCGAGGTGGTGCGCCGCCGCTGGACGCAGCTGCGCGACAGCGGAGCGCTCGAGGCGGGGATCGCCGACCAGACGCCCGTGACGGTGCGATGGCACCTGGCCAGCTTGGCTGGCCTGGTGCTGCTGCTCGGCGGCACGATCGCCGCCCTGCTCCTCGCCTGAGACCAGCTCGGGGGCGAGGGGCAAGGCGAGGACGGCGCTGGTCACAGCACGTCCTCCGCGATGGCCGCTCCGGTCTTCGGGCTTCCGCCGTCGCCCTCGCCGGGCTCCGGCTCCTCCTCGCGCATCTTGCGCAGGTTGAACCGGCGGTGCCGCGGGTCGAACGCATCGCGGAGTCCGTCGCCGACGAAGTTGACGAGCAGGGCGAGGGTCACGATGAACGCGCCAGGCCACCAGAACAGCCATGGGCGGGTCTGGAACGCCGACTGGTTCGAGCTGATCAGCAGGCCGAGCGACGCGTCCGGCGGACGGATGCCGTAGCCGAGGTAGGACAACGCGGTCTCGAGCAGGATCGCCGCGGCCATGATCAGCGTCGACGACACGATCACCACGCCGATGGCGTTCGGCAGGATGTGCTTGAAGATGATGCGGGCGTCCGAGGCTCCTGCGACGCGCGCCGCCTCGACGAACTCGCGCTCTCGCAGCGACAGGAACTCGCCTCGCACCAGACGGGCGATGCCCATCCAGGAGAAGAACCCGAGCATCAGTGCGAGGGTCGGGGCGCCGAGGCCACCCGTCCAGTGCCCGACGACCGAGCCGACCACGAGGGCCGGGATGACGATGAACACGTCGGTGATGCGCATCAGGATGGCGTCGACCACGCCGCGGAAGTACCCGGCGATCGCGCCGACGACCACGCCGACGACGCTGGCGATGACACCGATGATGACCATCACCAGCACCGAGTTCTGGATGCCGCGCATCACCAGGGCGAAGTAGTCCTTGCCGATGCGGTCCTGGCCGAACGGGTGCTCAGCGGTCGGGACGCCCTGCTTGATCTGGTCGTTGAGCTCCTTGTAGTCGTACTTCCACCAGCCGTGGATGGGGCCGATGCCGATCGCGGAGATCGAGAACAGGAGGATGGCGATGAACAGGATCGCGCTGATGACGGCGACCTTGTTGGACAGGAACCGCCTCCAGATGAGCCTGCCCTGGCTGACCGGCGGTGCGGACGGAGCCTGCAGCTCGTCGGCGATCATGGGTTCGGTGCTGGACATTATCGGACCCTCACTCTCGGGTCGAGTGCGGCATACGCGAGGTCCGCGAGGAAGTTGAACAGGATCGCCATCGCCGCGATCACCACGAAGTAGGCCATCACGGGGTTGAGGTCACCACGGGACAGTCCGAGGTTGAACAGCGAGCCCATGCCGGGGATGGCGAACACGTGCTCCGTGATGATGGCGCCACCGAGCAGGGCGCCCACGTCGAACGCGATCAGAGTGGTGATCGGGATGAGCATGTTGCGGAAGGCGTGACGGACGACGACGGTGCGCTCCGGCAGACCCTTCGCCCGCGCGGTGCGGATGAAGTCCTGGTTCAGGACTTCGAGCATCCCGGCGCGGGAGTACCTGGTGTACGACGCGAACGAAATGAGCAGCAGCGCAACGGTCGGCAACGCCAGGTGGGTGAACGTGTCGAGACCCGTCACCCAGATGTCGCCGGTCAGCCCGGGGGTCGACGACCCGACGGTCGCGATGGGGCGGCCGTTGGTGTCCTGGAAGTACTGCGGCCACGCCTGCATGAAGCGGTCGAGCAGCACGAGGGCGCCAGACACGATCGTGACGATCACGCCGACCCGCATGTTCTGCCCGCGGTCGTACCCGCCGACGAAGTAGCCGATCGCCAGGCTCACCAGGATGGCGACGATGGCCAGGATGACGATGGTCGCGACCGAGGAGATGTCGAACAGCGGCTGCAGCGCGAAGTAGCAGACGATGGTGATGGCGCCCGTGATGACCGCGGTGATCAGTGCCCTGCGGTTCTGCAGGCCGGAGACCAGCGCCGTCGTCCCGAGCACGACGGCCGCGACGAGGATGATCATCACCACCGGGCCGAGGCCCGGGGCCAGGAACCAGTTGGTCACCGACATGAGCAGCAGGACACCGGCGGTCGCGACTCCTGAGATGAGGAACGTCGTCACTCTTCGCCGCATGTCGCCGCCGATCAGCGACTGCCAGATCAGTCCGGCCACCACCCCGATCAACGCGGCGACCCACCATTGGATCGTCGGATGGGCGAGGAAGTTGTTGAAGCCGATCGCGACGAACTCCTTGAGGAGGACGGCCACGAGGAATGCCGGCAGCGAGTACAGGAAGAAGCTGAGGAACGTGACGACGTTGTCGAGTCCGCTGTACTGGCGAAGGGCGGTGACGATACCGATGGTGACACCGAGCAGGATCGCGAGGATGAGCGCGACCGTGACGAGCTGGATCGTGGCTCCGAGAGCCTGCGGCAGGATGTCGACGACCTTCGCGTTGGAGATCGTGGAACCGAGGTCACACGAGTTCGCGAACGGGATCAGACACTTGGCTGCGCCACCGAGCCAGAGCACCCAGCGCAGAGGCGGGGGCACATCCAGCTGCAGCAGCTGGATCCTGGCGTTGATGAGCTGGGTCTTGTTGGGGGAATTGCTGCTTCGCAGGTCCTGAAGCGGGTCTGCGCTGTACGCGACCAGCATGTACATCAGGAACGATGCGGCGATGATGATGAGCACCGAGACGAGAAGGCGTCTCAGGATGAAACTCGCCATAGGTTGAAAACCTCACTGACAGAGCGCGTCGCTCGGGGGTGGCGGGCACTCGGCCCGCGTCGACGCGTATCGGAATGGATGAACGGGTCTCGTCCACCGACTACATGATACGGGGCGTCGACGAAACCGCCGACGCCCCGCGGCAGGAGAGTGCCCGGGGTTCACCCGGGCACTCTCACTGATGGAGCTGGTTACTTCGCGGTGGAGGACTTCACCGACCACTGCCAGAAGTTCCAGAACGGACCGGACTGTCCGCCGTTGTACTTCACGCCGTCGACACGAGTCGTCGCACCGAAGACACCCGGCAGCTGGAACAGCGGGAGGCCGTATCCGTCTGCGAAGGTCTTGGCGTCGATCTGCTGCTCGATCTTGGTCAGCTCAGACGGGTCAAGCGTCGTCTGCGACTTCACAGCGAGGTCGTTCGCCGCCGAGTAACGGTTGTAGTTACCGCCACCGTTGGTGGTGAACAGCTGCGGGATCTGCGACGTGCCTGCACCCGGGCTGATCCAGCCGAAGAGCGATGCGTCGTAGTCCCCACCCGGGAGGAGCTTGCTCCAGTCGGGTGATCCGGCGTCCACGACCTTGAAGCCGGCCTTCGCCGCCGAGGTCGAGATCGCCTGGAACTCGTCGACACGGTTCGGGTTGTTCGTGTTGTACAGGATCCGGACGGTCGGGGTGGCACCGGCGAGAAGCGCCTTGGCGCCGTCGATGTCGACCTTCGAGAACTTGTCAGAACCGTTCATCTTCGCGGTGTCCGCGTACTGTTCCTGGTTGGGCAGGAAGATCTGCGAGTTGAGCACGCCCGCCTTCGGGTCGACCGGGGTGACAATCGAGTCGAGGATCTGCTGACGCGGGATCGTCTTCAGGAACGCCTCGCGGACCTTCGGGTCTGCGAACGTCTTCGAACCGAAGTTCAGGTCGAGGTGGTCGTACGACGCCTGTGCACCGGTGAGGACCTTCGCGCTGGTGTTCTTCAGCGCGGTGATCGTGTCAGCGGAGGCCTGCGGGTTGATGATGTCGACCTCACCGTTCTGAAGAGCGGTGACCTGGGCGTTGGCGTCCGGGATGATGCGGAAGACGATCTTGTCCACGTTCGGCTTGAGTCCGCCGGCGTAGTACTTGTTCTGCACCATCGTGAGCGACTGACCGGGGGTCCAGCTCGAGACGACGAACGGGCCGGACGAGACCAGGAGGTCCTTGTCGGTCGGGAACGCGGTCACGTCGTAGCCGGTGTTGACGAAGTCAGCAGCCTTCTTGAGCGTGGCGTCCGGAGCAGCCGGTGCGTCCTTGTTGCCCTTGTCGAGGCCCTTGAGCAGCTTCGTCAGGTCGGCGGCCGAGGACAGGCCCGCCTTCTTGGCGACGATGTGCGCGGGCTGCGCGATCGGGTCGACGAGCTCCCAGTCGACGTACGGGGTGCCGTACTTCAGGGTGATCGACGTGTTGTTGTCTCCGACGGTCGGGAAGGCCGTGGTGTCAAGACCAGCGGTGGAACCGGCGATCGTGAAGTACTGCGTTCCCTTGGTGACGTTGCCCTGGTCGTCGGTGGTCGACGAGTCGTAGTAGCCGGAGCCGATCGCCCAGGCGAGGACCATGTCGTCAGCGGTGACAGGCTGTCCGTCGGACCACTTGTCGTCCTTGTTCAGGGTGTACTTGACGGTCAGCGGGCTGTCCGAGACCTTCTCGAACTTTCCGAACTTGTCGTCGTGGACGATCTTGTAGTTGTTGTCGATGTACTGGAACCCCGTACCGTACGAGCCGTTGAGGTAACCGACCTGTCCGTTCGTGTCCAGGTTGCCCTGGGGGGTCTGCGAGTTGAACGACGTGAAGTCGTTCACGACAGCGACCGTCACGGTGCCGCCCTGCGCAGCGGTGGATCCACCGGTGCTGCCGGACGTGGTGCAGGCAGACAGTGCGAGCGCTGCGACGCCGGCGATGGCGACCGCGCTGACCGCGTACCTGACCTTTCTTCCCTTGATGTGCAATGTTCCTCCTGTGCGAAGTGTGCGTCGGCCGCGGACATGCGAGAGCGTCCGGACCGCGCTGGATAAGAATGACCCTAGGTATCGCAACGATTGAATGCAAAACGGGGCGGCAAAACGTTACACAGTGGTAACTCGGTTAGCGATAAATTGCACGATGTGCACAAGAACGGCTGTTTTCGATAGTCCCGTGCAATGAATCGAGCGCTTCCGTCCGTTTGAACTGGACAAACCGCATCCCGGACTGTCGGTGCGAGACCTGGCAGGATGCCTCTATGAGCCGTGAAACACCCTGGTCCGCCAAGATTCCGCTCGAACGCGCACAGCGCCCGCGGCTCTGGTGGGAGATCGCGATCGTCCTCGGGCTGTCGCTGGGGGCGTCGGCGATCTATTCGATCGTCGAGATCGTCGCCAGGGCGACCGACACGACCCCGCTCGCCGACCAGACGGCGGCGGTGAACCCGTCGCAGAGCACCAGAGAGTGGCTGGACTTCACGTACCAGTTCCTCGGCAACCTGTTCCCGCTGTTCGCCGTCGCGCTGGTCATCTTCCTGCTCTGGCAGCGGGAGCGCAGCGGGTTCCGCCGAATCGGCTTCGACCTGACCAGGCCGTGGCAGGACCTCGGCGGCGGGATGCTGCTGTTCCTCGTGATCGGGATCCCGGGCATCCTGTTCTACGCGCTCGGCCGCATCGTCGGGGTGACGGTGCAAGTGCAGGCCTCGCCGCTCGACACGCACTGGTGGACCATCCCCATCCTGGTGTTCGCGGCGCTGCGGGCCGGGCTGCAGGAGGAGGTCATCATCGTCGGCTACCTGTTCACCCGGCTGCGGCAGCTCGGCTGGGGGACGTGGACGATCATCGTGTCCGCCGCGCTCCTCCGCGGCAGCTATCACCTGTATCAGGGCTTCGGGCCGTTCGTCGGCAACGCCATCATGGGCGTGGTGTTCGGCTGGTGCTACACCCGCTGGGGCCGCGTGGCGCCCCTCGTCGTGGCCCACGTCGTCATCGACATCGTCTCCTTCGTCGGCTATCCCCTCGCCGTCGCCCTCTGGCCGCACATCTTCGCCTAGACACAATCGAGTCCGGACTTATGTACGCGACACGCTGGCGTGTCGCGTGCATAAGTCCGGACTCGATTGTTTGGGGACGGGGCGCGCGCGGTTAGGCGAAGGCCTCGGGCGGAGGGCAGGCACAGAAGAGGTTGCGGTCTCCGTATGCCTGGTCGATGCGGCGGACGGGGGGCCAGTACTTGGCGCGGACGAGGCCGGGCACCGGGTAGACGGCCTGCTCGCGGGAGTACGGGTGCTCCCACTCGCCGGTGATCACGGACTCCGCGGTGTGCGGAGCGCCGCGCAGAGGGTTGTCGTCGACCGGCCAGTCCCCCGCGGCGACGGCGTCGGCTTCCGAGCGGATCGCGATCATCGCGGCGACGAAGCGGTCGAGCTCCGGCAGGTCTTCGCTCTCCGTCGGCTCGACCATGAGGGTCCCGGCGACCGGGAAGCTCATCGTCGGGGCGTGGAAGCCGAAATCGATGAGACGCTTGGCCACGTCGTCCACGGTCACGCCGGTCTGCTCGGTCAGCGGACGCAGGTCCAGGATGCACTCGTGCGCCACGAGGCCGTTGTCGCCTGCGTAGAGCACCGGGAAGTGCTCGCGCAGCCGCACGGCCACGTAGTTGGCCGCGAGGACCGCGGCACCTGTCGCATCCCGGAGGCCGGCCGCGCCCATCATCCGGACGTACGCCCAGCTGATCGGCAGGATGCTCGGGCTGCCGTACGGCGCGCTCGACACGGGGCCGCCGGCGTGCTCGACGCGCTCGCCACCGGCAAGGTAGTGGGTCGCATCCTGGGCCAGCGGGTGGCCGGGCAGGAACGGCGCGAGGTGCGCCTTCGCCGCGACGGGCCCGACACCGGGACCGCCTCCGCCGTGCGGGATGCAGAACGTCTTGTGCAGGTTGAGGTGGCTGACGTCTCCGCCGAAGTCGCCGAACCTGGCGTAGCCGAGGAGCGCGTTCAGGTTGGCGCCGTCGACGTAGACCTGACCGCCCGCGTCGTGCACGGCCTGGGTGATCGCGACGACCTCGTGCTCGTACACTCCGTGCGTGGACGGGTAGGTGATCATCAGGGCGGCGAGGGTGTCGGCGTGCTCGGCGATCTTGGCGCGGAGGTCGTCGAGGTCGACGTTGCCGAGCTCGTCGCAGGCGACGACGACCACGGACATCCCGGCCAGGACCGCCGAGGCCGCGTTGGTGCCGTGCGCGCTCTGCGGGATGAGGCAGACCGTGCGCGCGAGGTCGCCGCGCGAGCGGTGGTACCCGCGAATCGCGAGCAGACCGGCGAGCTCGCCCTGGCTGCCCGCGTTCGGCTGCAGCGAGACGGAGTCGTAGCCGGTGACGTCGGCGAGCCAGGTCTCCAGCTGGTCGATGAGCGCGAGCGAGCCGCGCACGTCGTCCGCCGGGGCGTACGGGTGCAGCCCGGCGAACTCCGGCCAGGTCACGGCCTCCATCTCGGTGGCGGCGTTGAGCTTCATCGTGCACGAGCCGAGCGGGATCATGCCGCGGTCGAGCGCGTAGTCCTTGTCGGCGAGGTACTTGAGGTAGCGCATCATGGCGGTCTCGGAGTGGTGCGTGTTGAAGACCGGGTGGGTCAGGTACGCGCTCGACCGGAGGAGTCCGGCGTCGAAGGAGGGCTCGCCGTCGAGCATCCGGATGGCGGTGTCGACGTCTGCGCCCGCTTCCGCCCCGAAGACGGCGAGCAGGTCCGCGACGAGTGTCGAGCCCTCGGCCAGGTCGGCCGCGACCTCCTCGTCGAAGCTCACGGAGACGGTGGTTGCGTCGGCCGCGTGCAGCAGGATGCCCCGCTCGTGGGCGGCGGCGACCGTCGCGGCGGCGTCGGCGACGCGCACCTGGAAGGTGTCGAAGAACGAGTCGGAGATCACGTCGACGCCGCGCTCGCGCAGCACGCCCGCCGTGAAAGCTGCGGACAGGTGCACGCGGCGCCCGATCGCCTTCAGCCCGCGCGGGCCGTGGTAAACCGCGTACATCGCGGCCATGACCGCCAGCAGGACCTGTGCGGTGCAGATGTTCGAGGTGGCCTTCTCGCGCCGGATGTGCTGCTCGCGCGTCTGCAGGGTGAGCCGGTACGCCGGCTTGCCCACCGCATCCTGGGACACGCCGACGAGGCGGCCGGGCAGCTGGCGTTCGAGGCCGGAGCGCACCGCCATGTAGCCGGCGTGCGGACCGCCGAAGCCCATCGGGACGCCGAACCGCTGGCTGGTGCCGACGGCGACGTCGGCGCCGAGCTCGCCGGGCGAGCGCAGCTGGGTGAGCGCGAGCAGGTCCGCAGCGGCGACGACGACGGCGCCGCCCGCCTTGGCCGTGGTGATCACGTCGGCGGGGTTCCACACCCGGCCGGACGCGCCGGGGTACTGCAAGAAGAGTCCGAACGCGTCGGTCAGCTCGGCCGAGTCGGCCGGAGTCGCGGCGAGGTCGAGCACGACCAGCTCGATGCCGACCGCGTCCGCCCTGTTGCGCAGCAGCGCGAGGGTCTGCGGGAACGTGTCGACGTCGACGACGAACCTCGGAGATTTCACCTTGGAGGCGCGGCGGGCCAGCAGCATCCCCTCGACGACGGCGGTTCCCTCATCCAGCATCGACGCGTTGGCGGTGTCGAGCCCGGTGAGGTCGGCGACCATCGTCTGGAAGTTGATCAGCGCTTCCAGGCGGCCCTGCGAGATCTCCGGCTGATACGGCGTGTACGCCGTGTACCAGCTCGGGTTCTCGAGCACGTTGCGCTTGATCACGGCCGGCGTGATGGTGCCGTAGTATCCGAGTCCGATCAGCGACGTGTTCACGGTGTTCTGCGCCGCGAGCCCGCGCAGCTCGCGGAGCGCAGCACGCTCGCTCGCCGGGGCAGGCAGCACGGACTCGAAACCGGAATCGACGCGGATGGCGTCCGGGACGGCCGCGGTGACCAGGTCGGCGACCGTCTCGTAGCCGATGGAGGACAGCATGGTGCGCTGCGCGTCGTCGCCAGTGCCGATGTGACGCGTCTGGAAGAGTTCAGTCATCGAAGTGGAGGTGCCTCACTCGCCCGTGAGGGCGGCATATTCGTCGTAGCTGAGAAGGGTGGGGAGAGCGGTGAAGGCGATCTTGACGAGCCAGCCTTCGCCGAACGGGTCGCTGTTGACGAGCTCCGGCGCATCCACGACGGCCTCGTTGATCTCGGTGACCGTTCCATCGACGGGGGCGAACAGCTCGCCGACCGACTTGGTCGACTCGATCTCGCCGACGACCTTGCCCTCGGCCAGCTCGCTGCCGACGGCGGGGAGCTCGACGAACACGACGTCGCCCAGCTTCTCGGCCGCATACGAGGTGATGCCGACCGTCGCGACGTCGCCGTCCACGAGGATCCACTCGTGCTCAGCGGTGTATTTGAGGTCCTGTTCTGCGGCCATGACTAGTGCTTCTTTCTGCTGTAGAAGGGGAGGGCGGTGACGGTGTATCCGAGGCGAGTGCCGCGGATGTCGACATGCAGTTGGGTTCCCGGCCTGGCGAAGCGCGGGGCGACGTACGCCATCGCGATCGGCACGCCGATGGTCGGAGAGAGGGCGCCGGAGGTGACGACGCCGACCGACTCGTCGTGGCCAGCGTCCCCGCCGTCGACCTGGTCGGTCGCGTACACCGGGTATCCGGCGCGGGCGGCGCGCTTGCCGCGGCCCATCAGCCCGACCAGCACGGGCGCCTCCGCGTCCGGGCCGTCCTCGCTGGCGGCGCGGCCGATGAAGTCGGTGTCCTTGGCGAGGTTGACGACGCGGCCGAGACCGGCCTGCGCGGGGTAGACGTCGAGGCCGAGCTCGTGGCCGTACAGCGGCATGCCCGCTTCGAGACGGAGGGTGTCGCGGCTAGCGAGCCCGGCAGGCACGAGGCCCTGCGCAGCGCCCGACTCGAGCAGCGCATCCCACAGCGTCGGCGCGTTGTCCGGGGCAAGGTACAGCTCGAAACCGTCCTCCCCCGTGTATCCGGTGCGTGCGACGAGCACGGGGTGACCCTCGTAGAGCGCGGGGAGCGACCAATAGTACTTGAGGCCGTCGAGCCGCGAGGCGAAGTCGTCGCCGTCGTACGCGCCGCCCTCGACGGCGAAGCCGGGCGTCGCACTCAGGATGGACAGCGCGGCCGGGCCCTGCACGGCGATGAGCGCGATGTCGTCGCTCTCGTCGAACACCTCGGCGTCGAACGGCGCGGTGCGGGAGCGCAGCTCTTCGACGACCTGGAAGCGGTTGGAGGCGTTGGCGACCACCATGTACCGGTCGTCGCCGGTGCGGTAGACGACGAGGTCGTCGATGATCCCGCCGGAACGCGAGAGCAGCAGGCTGTACTTGGCCTGGTCGTTCGCGACGGCGGAGAGCTTGCCCGCGAGCGCGTAGTCGAGCGCCGCGCCCGCCTCCGGGCCGATGACCACGATCTCGGCCATGTGCGACAGGTCGAACAGGCCGGCAGCATCCCGGACCGCGTGGTGCTCGGCCAGGTCGCTGGAGTACCGGACGGGCATCTGCCAGCCCGCGAAGTCCGTGAAGGAGGCGCCGGCGGCCTGATGCGCGTCGTGCAGCGGGGAGAGGCGGTCCGTGTCGTTCGAGGTCATGAGTTCTCCGATTCGCCGGCCGTCGCCGGGAGTTGGGAGCCGACCGCGCTGCGATCGACGTGAGAACTCCCCCTCTGTCATCCGGCCTGAGAGTTTCACCGCGCTGGCGCGCGGCTTTCACCGTGGGCGAGGACGACGATCGTGTCGTCGTCCTGCTTTTCAGAGTGGCCAGTCCGATGCGGTACGAGTACCTGAGAGATTGTCGGGGAGGATTGCTCCTTCGGTGCCGGCACGTCGCTCTCGCGCGCCCGGCTCTCCCGCATCGACCTCGTTGGCCCAGTGTTCAGTTGTGCACGTTGCCCGCTTAGCATATCCGGATTGTTTCGGGGGTGGGGGTTTGTGGTTCTGGTCGGAGTGACACTAAGATGAGTGCACCCTTAGGGTCAGGGTGACTTTTAGTGAGGGAGGGGCCGCATGGCAGCGAACAGCGGACGCGTCAGCGCCGTGCTGGCCGTGTCGACGGTGATCTTCTCGCTGCGGAACGACGAGGAGACCGGCGACATCGCGAGCGTGTGGCTTCCGCTCGTGCGTCGCGTCCGCGAGCCGTTCGAGGGCTGCTGGGCTCTGCCTGGCGGCCCGCTGCACGGGGACGAGGACCTCGCCTTCGCCGCCGCCCGCACCCTCAACGACACCACCGGGCTCACCCCGCGCTACCTGGAGCAGCTGTACGCGTTCGGCGACGCCTCCCGGTCGACGGGCGCAGAGCGCGTCGTCTCGATCGTGTACTGGGCACTCGTCCGCAGCGAGGAGGCCGCGCGGGCGAGCGTTGGAGAGAACGTGCGCTGGTTCCCGGCGGACGAGCTGCCGAGCCTCGCGTTCGACCACAAGCTGATCGTCGAGTACGCGCTCTGGAGGCTCCGCACGAAGATGGAGTACTCCCGCATCGCGCACGCCTTCCTCGGCGAGACGTTCACGCTCGCCCAGCTGCGCGAGGTGCACGAGGCGGTGCTCGGCCGCCCCCTCGACCCCGCCAACTTCCGGCGCACCATCGAGGGCTCCGGCGCCGTGGTCGCCACCGACCAGTACCTCACCGGCACGCGCCACCGGCCTCCGCGGCTGTACCGGTACAACGACTCCATCGACCTCGCCGACGCCGGCCCACTCCCCCGTCAGCAGCATCCGTTCGCCAGCAGTACACCGTTCGCCAGCAGTACCCCGTTCGCCAGCACGGCACCGTTCGAGAGTAGAGAAGAATGAGCACCATCGCCTCGGTCGACACCACCATCCAGCTCATCGCCACCGGCGAGCTGAACGGCGAGACCTGCACCCCCGACCTCGTCGACGCCCCGTGGACGTTCGACTCCCTGGCACCGTCGTACGGTCCTGGCGCGTCGATGGCCGACCCCATCCCGGTGGATGCACCGCGTCAGGGCGAACTGCCGGACGAGTACCGCACGGCCTCCAAAGAGGAACTGCACGACCGCATCCTGAACGCGAAGGCGACGCTCGGCGACCGCGTGGTCACGCTCGGCCACTTCTACCAGCGCGACGAGGTGGTGCAGTACGCGGACTTCGTCGGCGACTCGTTCCAACTCGCCAACGCCGCCAAGGCGAAGCCCGAGGCGGAGGCCATCGTCTTCTGCGGCGTTCACTTCATGGCGGAGACCGCCGACATCATCTCGCGCCCCGAGCAGGCGGTCATCCTGCCCAACCTGGCCGCCGGATGCTCGATGGCCGACATGGCCGACATCGACTCGGTGACCGAGTGCTGGGAGCAGCTCGAGGAGCTGTACGGCACCGAACCGGATGCGGACGGCCGCGTCCCCGTCATCCCGGTCACATACATGAACTCGTCCGCAGCACTCAAGGGCTTCTGCGGCGAGCACGGCGGGATCGTCTGCACCTCGTCGAACGCCGAGACCGTGCTGAAGTGGGCGTTCGAGCGCGGCCAGCGCGTCCTATTCTTCCCCGACCAGCACCTCGGCCGCAACACGGCGAAGGCAATGGGCGTCCCTGTCGAGCAGATGCCGCTCTGGAACCCGCGCAAGCCGTTCGGCGGCAGCAGCGCCGACACGCTCCAGGATGCGCGGGTCATCCTCTGGCACGGGTTCTGCTCCGTGCACAAGCGCTTCACCGTCGGCCAGATCGAGCACGCCCGCGCGGAGTTCCCCGGCGTGCGCGTGATCGTGCACCCGGAGTGCCCGATGGAGGTCGTCGACGCGGCCGACGAGTACGGCTCCACCGACTACATCGTCAAGGCCATCGCCGCCGCTCCGGACGGGTCGACGTTCGCGATCGGCACCGAGATCAACCTGGTGCAGCGGCTGGCCGCGCAGTTCCCGCAGCACACCATCTTCTGCCTCGACAGCGTGGTATGCCCGTGCTCGACCATGTACCGCATCCACCCGGGGTACCTGGCGTGGGTGCTGGAGGGGCTGGTGCGCGGTGAGGTGCTGAACCGCATCCAGGTCGCGGCCGACGTCGCCGAGCCGGCCAGGGTCGCGCTGGAGCGCATGCTCGCCGCGCGGCCGGACACCACGATGGCGGCCTGACATGGCCAGGGTCGTGGTGGTCGGCAGCGGCATCGCCGGGCTCGTCGCCGCCGTCGAGGCGTCGGCGACGCACGAGGTCACCCTCGTGACGAAGGCCGAGCTCGCGGAGAGCAACACGGCGTACGCGCAGGGCGGGATCGCCGCCGCGTACTTCGCCGACGACAGCGTCGAGTCGCACGTGGCCGACACGCTGCGCGCGGGAGCCGGCCTCAACGTCCGGGAGGCGGTCGTCGCCCTCTGCGCGGAGGGACCTGACCGGATCCGCGACCTGATCGCGTTCGGCGTCGCGTTCGACCGGTCGGGCGACGACCTGGCGCGCGGGCTCGAAGCCGCCCACTCGAACGCCCGCGTCCTGCACGCCGGAGGCGACGCGACCGGCGCGGAGATC
Organism: Leifsonia sp. McL0627; assembly: GCF_058244615.1. Taxonomy (NCBI): domain Bacteria; kingdom Bacillati; phylum Actinomycetota; class Actinomycetes; order Micrococcales; family Microbacteriaceae; genus Leifsonia; species Leifsonia sp. McL0627. The sequence goes on along the minus strand of NZ_JBZCGM010000003.1, from coordinate 650,766 downwards.
GAGCGCGCCCTGGTGCGCGCCGTCCGCGCGTCGGCCGCCCGCATCGTCGAGCAGGCGTTCCTCTGCGACCTGATCGTGGAGGACGGCGCTGTCACCGGCGTCGAACTGCTGCTGGCCGACGGCTCGACCGAGGTGCTCGACGCGGAGGCGGTGGTGCTCGCCAGCGGCGGCGCAGGGCAGCTCTACGCGCACACCACGAACCCGGCCGTGACGACCGGAGACGGCATGGCAGCGGCCTGGCGCGCCGGTGCGGCCGTGGCCGACCTGGAGTTCTACCAGTTCCACCCGACTGCGCTGGCGGTCCCCGGCTCGTTCCTGGTGTCCGAAGCCGTGCGCGGCGAGGGCGCCGTGCTCCGGAACGCGCGCGGCGAACGTTTCATGCTGGACGTGCATCCGGAGGCGGAGCTCGCCCCGCGCGACGTGGTCGCCCGCGGCATCGCCGTGGAGATGGCGGCGCAGGGCGGCCGACCCGTCGTGCTCGACGCCACCGCGCTGGGGGCGGCGTTCCTCGCGAAACGCTTCCCCACCATCGACGCCGCCTGCCGGGCCGCAGGAATGGATTGGTCGCGGATGCCCGTGCCCGTCACCCCGGCCGCGCACTACTGGATGGGCGGGGTCGCCACCGACACGAGCGGGCACAGCACGCTGCGCGGGCTGTTCGCGGTCGGCGAGGTGGCCTGCACAGGCGCGCACGGGGCGAATCGGCTGGCTTCGAACTCGCTGCTGGAGGGGCTGGTGTTCGCGCACCGTGCGGTCGCGGCGATCGGTGCGGAGTGGCCGGAGGCGCCCGAGTGGCTCGACGGCGCGCTCACGGCCGGTGCCGCCGATCCGGACCAACGACCGGATGCGGTCCCCGTCGACCGCGCTCGGCTGCAGGCCCTGCTCTGGGAGGCCGCGGGCGTCCACCGCGACCGCGAGCGCCTGGAAGCCGCGGCGGACACGCTCGCCAGCTGGCGTGCATCCAGTGGGCTGGATGGGCAGCGTGGCCGGACCGAGCGTGAGGACGCCAACCTGCTCGATCTCGCGCGGCTCGTCGTCTCGTCGGCGCTGGGCAGGGAGGAGTCGCGCGGGGCGCACTTCCGCTCCGACTTCCCGCTGACCTCCCTCGAACCGAGGCACACCGCGCGCCTCGCGCGCCCCTCCGACCTGATGTCCGTCCTATCCGCAACAGAGGTGACCGTTCCATGCTGACCGACCAGATCATCGAGACCGTCGTGCGGGCTGCGCTCGTCGAGGACGCGCCATGGGGCGACGTGACCTCGTCGCTGCTCATCCCCGAGTCGGCGACGGCCACCGCGCGCCTGGCCGCGCGCGAGCCGGGCACGTTCTCCGGAGGCGCGGTGTTCGCGGCGGCGATGACGATCACCGACCCGCGGATCGACGTCGAACTCGCCGTCGCCGACGGGGAGACGTTCGAGCGCGGCGACACCCTCGCGATCGTCTCCGGCCCTGCGCGATCCGTGCTGCAGGCCGAGCGCGTCGCCCTCAACTTCGTTCAGCGGATGAGCGGCATCGCGACGCTCACCGCGTCCTACGTCGCCGAGGTCGCACACACAGGAGCGCGAATCGTCGACACGCGGAAGACCACCCCTGGCCTGCGCGCGTTCGAGCGCCACGCCGTGCGTTCCGGCGGAGGCCACAACCATCGCTTCTCGCTCTCCGACGCCGTGATGGCGAAGGACAACCACCTCGCCGTGCTCACCGAGCAGTCCGGCCTGTCTGTGACGGGGGCGCTGCTCGCCGTGCGCGCGCAGCTCTCGCACACCACGCACCTGGAGGTCGAGGTGGACAGGATCGACCAGATCGAGCCGGTGCTGGCCGCGGGCGTCGACACGATCATGCTCGACAACTTCACCATCGAACAGCTGAGCGAGGGCGTCGCCATTGTGGGCGGCAGGGCGATCGTGGACGCGAGCGGAAACGTCACGCTCGACACCGTGCGCGCCGTCGCCGAGACCGGCGTCGACGTCATCTCTGTCGGAGCGCTCACCCACAGCGTCCGCTCGCTCGACCTGGGACTCGACGTGGTGGTCGCCGCGCCATGATCTACCTCGACGCGGCGGCCACCTCGGCGGTGCGTCGCGAGGTGCTCGAAGCGATGTGGCCGTACCTCACCGGCGACTTCGGCAACCCGTCGAGCCACCACGAGGTCGGCGAGTCGGCCGCGCGGGCGCTCGCGGAGGCCAGGGCGACCGTCGCATCCTGGCTCGGCTGCCGCGCCTCGGAGGTCGTGTTCACGTCCGGAGGGACAGAGGCGGACAACCTCGCGGTCAAAGGCATCGCCATCGCGAACCCGCGCGGCAGGCACATCGTCACGACGCCGATCGAGCACGAGGCGGTGCTCGCGTCGGCCGACTATCTGGTGCGGCAGCACGGCTTCACCGTCGAGTTCGCGCCGGTCGGCCGGGACGGACTCGTGGACATCGACGCGTTCGCCTCCCAGCTCCGCCCGGACACCACGCTCGCGAGCGTGATGCTCGCCAACAACGAGGTCGGCACGGTTCAGCCGATCGCGGCGCTCTCCTCTCTCACCCGCGGCCTCGGCATCCCGTTCCACACCGACGCGGTGCAGGCGGCGGGCTGGCTGCCGCTCGACGTCGCCCGGCTGGGGGTGGATGCGCTCAGCGTCTCCGGCCACAAGCTCGGCGCCCCGAAGGGCATCGGCGCGCTGTACGTGCGCGGCCGCATCCCGGTGGAGCCCGTGCTGCACGGCGGTGGGCAGGAGCGCGGACGCCGATCCGGCACCGAGAACGTGGCGGGCGCGGTCGGGCTGGCCGCCGCCGTCCGGCTGGCCTCCGCCCACCGCGAGGAGCAGGCTGCTGCCGCCTCGCACGCACGGGATGCGTTCGTCGCCGCGGTGCTGACCGAGCTCCCGGAGGCACGACTCACCGGGCACACGACCGAGCGGCTGCCGGGGACGGCGTCGTTCGTCTTCCCCGGCAGCAACGGGGAGACCATCCTGCTCGAACTGGAGCGGCGCGGCGTCGTCTCGTCGAGTGGTTCGGCGTGCGCGGCGGGCAGCGAGGACGCCTCCCACGTGCTGCTCGCGCTCGGCTACGACGAGGACGTGGCTCGCACGGCGGTCCGGTTCAGCTGGGGGCCGGACGTGGATGCGGCGCAGCTGGCCGCCGTTGCCCCGGCGGTCGGGGACGCGGTGCGCGAGGTCGCCGGGCTCGGGCGCTGACCGCGCCGCGTGACGAGCAGCAGAGCCGACCGCCGTCGCCGCCGCCGCCGGATGCGAACGCATCGATTACGCGCAGAGTGAACGTGGCGATCGTTTACCCGCGCGAAACCCCGGATGTCGGTGGCCGTCACTACGCTCGAACCCGTGACTGAAAACACCCCGCCCGCGCCTGAGGCGCTCGCCGACCCCGCCTTCGACGACCAGACGTTCGTCGAATCCGCCGCCGACGTCCAGCGGGGAGGGGTCGCCTCGGTCACAGAACCGGACCACACCAAGCGCAACAACCGCGTGATCTGGCTGCTGCTGTCGGCCACGTTCGTCGTCATCCTCAACGAGACGATCATGTCGGTCGCCATCCCGAAGCTGATGGACGACCTCAGGGTCGACGCGCTCGCCGCCCAGTGGCTGTCCACCGCGTTCATGCTGACGATGGCGGTCGTCATCCCGATCACGGGCTTCCTGCTGCAGCGCTACAGCACCCGCAGCATCTTCATCGCGGCGATGAGCCTGTTCTCGCTCGGAACGCTTGCGGCCGCCCTGGCCCCCGGCTTCGGCCTGCTGGTGGTCGCCCGCGTCATCCAGGCGTCCGGCACGGCCATCATGCTGCCGTTGCTGATGACCACCCTGATGACCCTGGTGCCCGCGAACAAGCGCGGTCGCACGATGGGCAACGTCTCCATCGTGATCTCGGTGGCGCCCGCGATCGGCCCGACCATCTCCGGGGTCATCCTCAACTACCTCGACTGGCGCTGGATGTTCCTCATCGTGCTGCCGATCGCGGTGGTCATGCTGCTCATCGGCATCAAGTACGTCGAGAACGTCACCGAGCCGCAGAAGGTCAAGATCGACGTGCTGTCGGTCATCCTCTCGGCGTTCGGTTTCGGCGGCCTGCTCTACGGCCTCACCCAGACCGGCGCGACCGGCCCCGGAACGTCGCCCGCCGTGATGTGGGTGTCGCTGGTCGTCGGCGTCGTGTCGCTCGCGGCGTTCATCGTGCGCCAGCTGCTGCTGCAGCGCCACGACAGCGCACTGCTCGACCTCCGTACGTTCCGCTCGCCGATCTTCACCGTGTCGATCCTGCTGATGGCGATCAGCACGGCGGCGATGTTCGGCGTGATCATCCTGCTGCCGCTCTTCCTGCAGCACGTCCTCCACCTCGACACCCTCGCGACCGGGCTGCTCCTGCTGCCCGGCGGGGTCGTGATGGGTGTGCTGGCACCATTCGTCGGCCGGATCTACGACCGGTTCGGGCCGCGCGTGCTCGTCGTGCCGGGAGCCATCCTGGTCAGCGCCGTGCTCTGGGGCCTGACCTTGATCACCGAGCACACATCGCAGTACCTCATCATGGGCGCGCATGTCACCTTGAGCATCGGTCTCGCGCTGATGTTCACGCCGCTGTTCACGGCCGGGCTCGGGGCAGTGCCGCCGAACCTGTACTCGCACGGCAGCGCGATCGTCGGAACGGTGCAGCAGGTCGCCGGCGCCGCCGGCACCGCACTGCTCGTCGCGATCATGTCAGCGCACACCGCCTCCCTCGTCGGAGCGGGCGGCAGCATCGAGTCCGCGACCGCTGGCGGCGTGCGTCTGGCCTTCCTCGCGGCGGCGATCATCTCGCTGTTCGCGGTGGTGGGCGGCTTCTTCATCCGGAAGCCGGCCGACGTGATCGCACCGGAAGGGCACTTCGCACACTGATCCGGCCGGATCGGAGCGGGAGGACGACATGGCACGCGGAGTGGAGGCCGACACGGTCGAGGAGTATCTTGACCGGATCGGCGAACCGTTCTCGACCGCGTTGCGCACCGTGCGCGACCGCATCGTCCAGCTGCTGCCCGACGCCGAGCAGGTCATCAGCTACCGCGTGCCGGTTTTCCGTTACCGGGGGCGCGGACTGATCGGCCTCTCGGCCACGGCGAAAGAGTGCAGCCTGCTGCTGATGAGTCCCCCGGCCGCTGCGGCGCTCACCGGCACACTCAGCGAGGGCTCGTTCAGCGGGGCGACGCTGCACTTCCCACCGGATGCGCCCCTCAGCGTCGACACATTGCGCGCCATCATCGACTACCGGGTCGGCGAGCTCGGCGGCTGACCGGCTCGCGGCGGCGTCTGCCGGGCAGTGTGTAGGCGGAGCACCGTCTCGGCCGGGCAGGGTCTAAGCCGGGCAACGTCTCGGCCGGGCAGGGTCTAAGCAGGCCGGGCCTCCGCGACCACGATCAGTTCGGTGGTCGTGTCTGTGACGGGGCCGCGCATCCAATCGCCGTAGACGGCGCGGACGCCGAAGCCCGCGCCGACCAGCGTGGCACGCAGGTCTTCCTCGGTGCGGAACCGCAGCGCACCCTCGTCGGTGAGATGCTCGCCGCCCGGCAGCGAGTAATGGCCGACGAGCCCGACCACGCCGCCGGACTCGGCGGTCGTCTCGTCAACCGCCGTGACCTCGTTCCACGCCGTCACCGGCCCGTCTGCGGTCTCGATGGTCTCTCGGCCGTCGCCCCAGCGCAGCCACGCACTGGCGCGCGGGTCGCGACTCTCGAAGACAAGCAGGCCGCCCTGCCGCAGCGCGCGGTGGGCGGCGGTGAGCGCATCCTGCCAGGCGTCGTCGGTGACGAACACCTGGGCGACGTGCCCTGTCATGATCGCGAGGTCCGCGTCACCGGCGGGCAGCGCCCCGGCCTCCGCCTGCAGCCACTCGACGAGGTCGCCGCCGTCGCGCGCCCTGGCGATGTCGAGCATCGCCTCCGCCGGGTCCGCGCCGAGCATCCGGTGCCCCCGACGCGCGAGCTCGACGGTCAGCAGCCCCGTGCCGCAGCCGATGTCCAAGATGCGCGCCTCCGGATGCTCGTCGGCGAACGCCAGGTAGAACTCGGTGTCGGCCGCGAACGGGTTCATCCGGTCGTACAGCGCGGCGAGGCGGGGGTCACGGTAGCTGGCGTCCTCGGTCACGGTTCAACGCTAGCGGGACGCCGGTTCCGGTGCGAGCATGGTGGTGGTCCTGCGACGAAGGAGGAACCCATGTCCATCATCGAGACAACCGATCCGGACGACGCGGAGGGAGAGGTCGCCGCCATCTACGCCAAAGACGAACGCGACCTCGGCTACGTGCCATCGCACACGCGCGCGATGGCCGTGAACCCGGAGGCGTACCAGGCGTGGGAGCAGCTGGTGCGCTCCATCGTCTCCCAGCTCGGCGTCCGGCGCTACGAGCTGGTCACGCTCGCCGCCGCGCAGGGCAACCACTCGGAGCACTGCCGACTCGCGCACGGCCGGAAGACGCTGCCGCTGATCGAGGAGGACCAGCTCGTCCGCGTCGCCCGCGACTACCACGACGCCGACCTCAGCGAGGCGGAGGTCGCGATGATGGAGTACGCGGAGCGGGTCAGCCGCGACTCGTACGCGATGACCGACGCCGACAGCCTGCGGCTGCGCGAGGTCGGCTTCTCCGACAGGGAGATCGTCGACATCACGCTGGCGGCGGCCGCCCGCAACTACCTCAGCAGAGCCGTCCAGGCTCTCGCCGTCGACGTGGACGTCCCTCCCGACCTCAGCGACCGCCTCCGCGGCGCGCTCCTCGCCCCGCTGTAGCCAGCTCATCCCCGGCGCTCGCCCCGCCCAACGCGCCGACCGAACGAGTGGTCCCGAATTGCCGTGCCGCCAGTCGGCTCACGGCAATTCGGGACCACTCGATGGCTGCTGGGCGGGCGTTAGGGTCGGAGGCATGGAGCAGCCCGCCGAGAACACCGCCGAAAGCGCAACCGAGAGTCCCGTCCAGAACACCGCAGTGAGCCCCGTCGTCCGTGTCGTCGTCCAGGATGTGGCGCTGCCGAGGCCGCGCGTGTTCGGCCGCATCCAGAGCCGACGCATCACCATCGCGCCGGACGCCGCATCCGGGGTGCACATCCACAACGGGCCGGTCGTCGGAAGCATCGAGGCTGGGACCGCAATCTACCGGATCGACGGCGGCCCTGAGCACCTGCTCGTGGCCGGCGACGTGTTCTATGAGGCGGAGGGCGCGCGGATCGCGCAGTTCGACGCCGGGCCGGAGGGCGTGACCTTCCTCGCCCATTTCCCGGTCGGTGTGGGCGAGGACCCCTCGATCACCTTCCCCTGAGGCCCGCCGACCCAACGAGTAGTCCCGAATTGCCGCGCCGCCGGAATGCGTACGCCAATTCGGGCCCACTCGATGGCTGCGGGCGGGGCCGGACGGGACGCGACGCGGCGGCGGCGGCGGCGGGTTTCGACGTCGTTCCCGGGGCGAGCCAGACGAAATGCATGGAAAGTCGCCGGAATCGGTACGGAATCGGTCGTTACGTATCGTTGTGGGCGGGCAGAATGTTCCAAACACCTGGCAAAGGGGCGTGTACTGACCGTGGGAACCACCGTATTCGAACGGAATCGACCGGATGCGTCCGTCGTGCGTCACGCACTGGCGGACACACGGCAGGCCGTGTTCTGGACAGAGGATGCGCCGGGCGACGCGTACCCGACACTCACCGGCGACATCGGCTGCGACCTGGTCGTGGTCGGCGGAGGATACTCCGGGCTGTGGACGGCCCTGCTCGCCAAGCAGGAGAACCCGGCCGCGCGCGTCGTGCTGCTGGAGGCCCGCCGGATCGGCTGGGCGGCCTCCGGGCGCAACGGCGGATTCTGCGAGGCGAGCCTCACGCACGGTGAGGACAACGGGCTCAGCCGGTTCCCGCAGGAGTTCGACCAGCTGCAACGGCTCGGGATGCAGAACCTCGACGAGATCGAAGCCACCGTCTCCGACCTCCGCCTCGACGCGGACTTCGAGCGCAACGGCGCCATCGACCTCGCCACCGAACCGCACCAGGTCGAGTGGCTTCGCGAGGCCGCGAACGGCGACGACGCGCTCTTCCTCGACACCGACGCCATGCGTGCCCAGGTGCACTCCCCCAGCTACCTCGCCGGGCTGCTGCGCACCCGCGACTCCGCCCTCATCCACCCGGCCAAGCTCGCCAGGGCGCTCGCCCGCGCCTGCACTGACCTGGGGGTGGAGATCTTCGAGAACAGCCCCGTGTCGAGCATCGGCGACGGCACGGTGATCGAGACGCCGCGCGGTGTCGTGAGGGCGGAGCGGACGGCGCTGGCGACCAACGTGTTCCCGAGCCTGCTCAAGCGCAACAGGCTCGCGACCGTGCCCGTCTACGACTACGTGCTGATGACCGAGCCGCTGACGGATGCGCAACTCGCCTCCATCGGCTGGTCCGGCAGGCAGGGACTCGGCGACTCAGCCAACCAGTTCCACTACTACCGGCTCTCGAAGGACAACCGCATCCTGTTCGGCGGCTACGACGCGATCTACCACTACGGCGGCCGGGTCCGCGAGGAGTACGAGAACCGGCCGGAGACCTTCGAGAAGCTGGCGAACCACTTCTTCACCACGTTCCCGCAGCTGGAGGGCCTGCGGTTCAGCAACCAGTGGGCGGGCGCCATCGACACCTGCAGCCGGTTCTGCGCGTTCTTCGGCTCGGCCCGCGGCGGCCGTGTCGCCTACGCGACCGGGTACACCGGCCTCGGCGTCGCCGCGACGCACTTCGGTGCGAAGGTGATGCTCGACCTGCTCGCCGGGCGCAGCACCGAACGCACCGAGCTCGCGATGGTGAAGAGCCGCCCCCTGCCGTTCCCGCCGGAACCCGCAGCGGCCATCGGCATCAACCTGACCAGGATGTCGCTCGACCGTGCCGACCACAACGACGGCAAACGCAACCTGTTCCTGAAGGCCCTGGATGCGGTCGGGCTCGGCTTCGACAGCTGACCCGCCGCGCCGCCACTCGCTGCACCTCCCCCGCTCTGCACAGCCCCGACTTTTCGCACCCCGACCCAGGAGAACATCGATGACGATCGCCCCACCTGCCCCCGACGGCTCCGTGCTGTTGCGCGGTGTCACCAAACTGTTCGGATCGCAGACGGCGGTCGACCACATCGACCTCGACGTGCACAGCGGCGAGTTCATCTCCCTGCTCGGGCCGTCCGGCTGCGGCAAGACCACCCTGCTCCGGATGATCGCCGGGTTCGAGCATCCGGATGCGGGCGACATCCTGGTGGAGGGGCGAGCGTCGTGAACACGCCGCCCTACAAGCGCCCCGTCAACACCGTGTTCCAGTCGTATGCGCTGTTCCCGCACATGACCGTCGCGGAGAACGTCGCGTACGGCCTGCGGCAGAAGCGCGTTCCGCGCTCGGAGATCGCCGGCCGGGTGCGGGATGCGCTCGACATGGCCAGGATGGGCGGGTTCGCCGACCGCAGCCCGCAAAAGCTCTCCGGCGGCCAGCAGCAGCGCGTCGCCCTGGCCCGCGCCCTGGTGAACCGTCCGCGCGTCCTGCTGCTCGACGAACCGATGTCCGCCCTCGACCGCAAGCTGCGCGAGGAGATGCAGATCGAGTTGAAGCTGCTGCAGCGCCAGCTCGGCATCACGTTCGTCTTCGTCACCCACGACCAGCAGGAGGCGCTCTCGATGAGCGACCGCATCGTGGTGCTCCAGGGCGGCGCCGTGCAGCAGATCGGCTCGACGGAGTCGGTGTACCTGTCGCCGGCGAACGCGTTCGTCGCCGGCTTCATCGGCAAGCAGAACTTCATCGACGCCACCGTGCAGCAAGACGGCGCGCTGCTCGCCGCCGACGGCCCTGTCGGCTCCGCCGCCGCCCGGCCGGACGCGCACTCCGGCGACCGCGTGCGCGTCGCGGTCCGCGCCGAGGCCGTCACCGTGAGCCACGAGCGTCCCGCCGGGAACGCCGTGCGAGGGACGCTCGCCGGGATCTCGTTCCTCGGCGACGTCATCCAGTACGTGATCGTGACCGCTGCCGGGGTCGAACTGCTCTCCCGGCAGGCGCCCGGCCAGGCCGCACAGTTGAGCACCGGGGATGCGGTGTGGTGCGGCTGGGACGAGAGCGACCTGCATGTGTTCCGCGCGGACGCAGACGACGCAGAGGCCGCCTGAGATGGCGGGGTTCCGCAGCGGCGCCGACGTCGTCGCCCTCATCCCGAAAGCGGGGGCCGCCCGGATCAGTCGCCGCGCCCTGCTCAGCGGCTTCGCCGTCACAGCGGCCGGGCTCGCGCTCACCGCGTGCAGCAGGCAGACGGCGTTCGGCGCCTCCATCGCCCCGGACGGCAAGCTGGAGAGCCAGCTGAATGTGTACAGCTGGGGCGACTACGACGACCCGGCCAACATCTCCGCCTTCCAGAAGAAGACCGGCGTGACGGTGCAGCTCGACAGCTACGGCTCCAACGAGGAGATGATCGCCAAGCTCGGCGCCACCCGCGGGACGAGCGGGTACGACATCGTCGTCCCGACCGGCAACTACGTGCCGATGATGGCGGCGAACGGCCTGCTGCAGAAGCTCGACCACTCGAAGCTGCGCAACTTCGGCAACCTCGACCCGCACTACACCGACCAGTCCTGGGACCGCGGCAACGTCTACACGGTCTGCAAAGACTGGGGCACCACCGGCTTCGCGTACGACACGGACGTCATCAAGCGCCCGCTGACCTCGTGGGCCGACTTCCTCGACGCCGCCCAGCACGAGGCGAGCAAGAACGTCGCCGTGCTCGAAGACCCGTGGGAGGTGACGAGCATGTACTTCGCCGCCAACGGCATCGACCCGAACACCACCAAGAAGGCCGACCTGGATGCGGCGGAGACCTTCCTGGTGAACACCCTGTCCCCGCACCTCAAGGCGTTCAACTCGACGGCCGTCACCAGCGGCATCCCCGAGGGCACCTTCGCCCTCATCCAGGCGTTCAACGGCGACGCCAGGCAGGGGATGCTCGCCACCGACAAGATCCCCAAGAACTGGAAGTTCGTCTACCCGACGCCCACCGCCAATCTCTGGATGGACACCTGGGCCATCGCGACCGGCGCCCAGCATCCGGATGCGGCGTACGCGTTCATCGACGCGATCCTGGAACCGGACGCCTCCTACCGCGAGGTCGACTACATCGGATACTCGACCGGTGTGAAGGGCCTCAAGGAGCGCGCGCAGAAGGAGGGCTTCGACCTCCCCGACCTGGTGTTCCCCTCCGACGAGGTGATCGCCAGGCTCACCCCGGCCGAACTCAACGACGCAGCCGAGCGGCTCGTGTCGATCGTGAACCGCATGATGGCGAAGGCAGGATCGTGATGACCGCGACGGCGACCGCATCCAGGATCGACGACGAACGCCTGGACTCCGGCTCCGGCAGCGCTCCGCGCGAGCGCCGGCCGTTGCGCTCCCGGATCTCCGGCACGACCGTGGCCGGGTTCCCGACCTGGGCGTTCGTGCTGTTCTTCTTCGTCGTGCCGCTGGCGCTCGTGCTCTGGTACTCGTTCGGCTACAAGCCCGACCTGTTCTCGGCGCACGCCAACGACAAGCTGTCCTTCGACCGGTACGCCGAGGCACTGGATGCGACGTTCCTCGGCACGTTCCTGAACACCCTGAGGATCGGGCTGCTCGGCACCGCGATCTGCCTGGTGATCGCCGTGCCGTTCGCATACTGGCTGGCGGTGAAGCTGCGCCCGCAGTACCGGGCGCTCGCCCTCGCGCTCGTGCTCGTGCCGTTCTGGACCAACTTCCTGGTGCGCACCCTCGGCTGGCAGATCGTGCTGTCGCCGCAGGGCTTCCTCTCCGACGCGCTGCAGAGCCTCGGGATCATCCACGGCAACCTCGACGTGCTGTACACGCAGGCCGCGGTGCAACTCGGTGTCGTCTACAACTATCTGCCGTTGATGATCCTGCCGCTCTACGTGGCGATGGACCGCGCAGGCCAGCCGCTACGTGAGGCGAGCGCCGACCTCGGAGCCAACCGGGTGCGGACGTTCCTGCAGGTGACGCTGCCGCTCGCGGCGCCGGGCATCGCCTCCGGCTGCCTGCTGGTCTTCATTCCGCTGATGGGCGACTACGTCACGGCGTCGGTGCTCGGCGGCGCGCAGGGCAACATGGTGGGCCAGCTGGTGGCCAGCCAGTTCAACACAGCCCAGAACTGGGCGCTCGGCTCGGCGATGGCGGTGCTGCTGATGCTGTTCATCGCGGCGGCCGTGGTGGTCGTCGGCGGGGCGATGCTGATCATCCGGGCGGTGCTCCGCCGCTCGCGACGGGTCGTGCTGACGCCGGTGCAGCCGACGATGGCCGGGCTGACGAAGGGAGAGGCAGCATGAGCGCGCCGACAGCGACCGAGTCCATGGCCGCGATCCGCACCAAGGAGGCCGGAGAGCGCCCGAAGGTCCGGCGCCGCCGCGACGGGGTGCACATCGGGCTGACCGTGTGGGGCATCCTGGTGTTCGCGTTCCTGTTCCTGCCCATCCTGGTGATGCTGGTGTACTCGTTCAACACCGGACGCCTGCTGGCGACCTGGCAGGGTTTCGGCTTCGACGCGTACGTGAACGCCTGGGCCAACCCGGTCATCCGGTCGTCGGTGGTCACCTCGTTGGAGGCGGCGCTCGGCGCGGCCGTGCTGGCCACGATCCTCGGCACGCTGGGCGGCCTCGCCCTCGCCAGGTCGAAGGCGAAGACGTCCTGGGTGCTCTGGGCGACGCTGCTGCTCACGATCACGCTGTTCACCCCCGAGATCGTGGATGCGGTGTCGATGCTCCCCTGGTTCGTCAGCCTTGGAACGGACTTCGGCATCGGCATCTTCAGCAACGGCCTGGTGCGCTTGGTCGTCGCGCACTCCGTGCTGTCCGTCGCGGTCGTGACGTTCATCGTCCGCGCCAGGATGCAGGGCATGGACGAGGCGCTGGAGGAGGCGGCGGCCGACCTGTACGCACCGCCGCTCAAGCGCTTCTGGCAGATCACGCTCCCGGTGGCGAGCCCGGCGATCTGGGCGGGCGCGCTGATGTCGTTCACGCTCAGCCTCGACAACACCATCGTCTCCAGCTTCGTGCAGGTCCCCGGCTCCACGCCGTGGCCGGTCTACATCTTCAGCTCGCTCCGTGTCGGACTGCGGCCGGAGATCGCCGCGGTCTCCGCCGTGATGTTCGTGCTCACGCTGGTGGCGCTCGCGGTCGTGGGCTTCGTGCTGCGCCGCAGCGGCGCATCCACGGAGGAGATGGCGAAGACGTTGGCGAGCGCGTGATGGGTGAGCCGATGGATGCGACGGGGCGGGTGGGGGCGCTGAGCCTCGCGCTCGCGCACGAGCCGGTGGCGACCGAGCAGCGCGTGGCCGGTGCGCCGACGACCGGCCTGGAATCGCTCGGCACGTTCGGCGGTGCGGAGGTCGGCGTCTGGGAGATGACCCCCGGCACGATGACCGATGTGGAGGCCGATGAGGTCTTCGTGGTGATCGCCGGGCGGGCGACCATCGAGTTCCCGGCGACCGGCCGCGTGATGGCCGTCGGTCCGGGCGACGTGGTGCGCCTCACCGCCGGCGACGAGACCGTGTGGACGGTGACCGAGACACTGCGGAAGGTGTGGGTGGCGGGGTAAGGCCTCGCCCAGGCCGCACTGTTCCAGGAACGAGCGGTCCCGAATTGCCGTGCGGGCGCACGCCGCACGGCAATTCGGGACCACTCGATTCAGGAGGCGCGGCGCGGGCGGGGTAAAACCCTCCACAGCCCGTTCCACAGGCGGGACGGGTCGAGACGGCGAGATGCCAGTATCTGCACGGATTCGCCCTGGATATCGCGCACTTACTGGTATCTCGCGGCCAGACAACGCGTGGCGCGCCCTGCGTCAGCCGCGGGCGCTGCGCGCCAGGAGGGCGGCGTGCAGCGCGGAGAGGGTTTCGCCGTCGTCGAGGTCCATGTCGAGGAGGTCCTCGATGAGGGCGATGCGCTGATAGAAGACCGAGCGCGACAGGTGGCTCGCCGCCGCCGCCCTCGTGCGATTGCCGGGGTGCGCCGCGTATGCACGAAGCACGTCGAGCAGGTCGCCGTCGTTCGCCAGGTCGTAGTCGATCAGCGGACGCAGCATGAGTTCGCTGTGCTCCTGCATCCGCGGGTCGGCGCCGAGCGTGGTGACCAGGCGCAGCAGCGGCCGGTGCTCCGCCCGCAGGATCGCCGTGCCGCGCGACCGCTTGCTGTCGGCGCGGGCGATCAGCTGACCGGCTTCGGCGATCGACGCAAGCAGGCCAGGGATGCCAGGAGCCTGCGACCCGAGGGCGACAGTCACCGCCCCTGCGCCGACAGGGTCGCCGGCGGCCGGACCGCGCACCGCAGCCCCGGCCGCGGCCCCTGCCGCAGCCGCAACAGCACCGGCGACCGCCGTCAGCGCCGCATCCGTCACGGGCCGGTCCGGACGCGACGACACCGCCAGCACCAGCAGCCCGGCCGTCCGCTCCGGATGCGGGGAGACCAGCACGTCGAGTCCCTGGTCGCGTGCCTCGGCGGTCGCCGCGTCCGCGAGCGCGGCGACATCGACGCCCGCACCGCGCGCGCCGAGGCCGATCACGGCTCCGCTCAGCAGGCGTCCGGCGACGGGCAGCCCGGACGCCTCGAACCGCGCGACCAGTCCGCTCTCGCTCGCGAACCGGCGGCCGAGGAGCGCGCCGAGCAGCCGGTCGTGGCTCTGCCTGGTCCACTCGTCCGCATCCCGGTCGGCGAGGCGGCTGAGCGCGAGGGCGACGGCGGCCTGTTCGAGCACGTTCGAGCGGCCGGCCGGATGCGGGCGGCCGGGCAGCGCGATCAGGTGCCCCCAGCGCATCCCGCGCGCCTCGATGGGGGTAATCAGCCAGCTTTCGTCTCCGGTGCCGCGGTGTGCCTGACGGGAGCGCTGCTCCCAGCCGCGCAGCGCCTCCTCCGTCGCGTCGATGCCGGAGGCGGCGATCACGCGGTGGTTCAGGTCTTCGAGCACGACAGGGGCGGCGAGCGCGCGGGCCGCCTGGGCGACGATGAAGTCGGCCGGGCTGCCGCGCAGGCTCAGCTCGGTGAAGAGCGCGTGGATCTCGTCGCGCGCCCGCAAGGCGACCATCTGGTCGGCGATGATCCTGACGTGCACCGCCTCGGTGATCGCGATGAACCGCACCTCCCTGTGCAGCACGACGAGCGGCAGCCCGGAGGCGCGGAACCCGTCGAGCAGGGCGGCAGGCGGGGCGGGCATCCTGTCGCCGAGTTCGAGCACGAGACCGGCGATGCCCGCGACGGCGAACTGGTCCGCGAGCGCGTGCAGCGCCGCCTCGTCGACCGGCCAGCCCGCGCCGGTGGACAGCAGCAGCTCCCCTCCGCTCACCAGCCTGGCGCTCTCCGCCGTCTCGGAGACGTGCACCCAGCGCACCGGGCGGTCGAGGGCGTCCTCGCCGGACAGCACCTCGGGGAGCGCTCGCGCGACCTCGTCGAAGCGCAGGATCTCCCTGATGCTCGGAAGCACGACCGACGATCGCGGCTGCGAGCCGGAACTGCCGTCCGGACGATTTGTAGCGTCCGCGCTCAAGCCCCGACGATCTGGCATCCCTCGCCCGCCTCCTTCTCTGTAACCATTGGGAGACAAGCCTACTGTTTCATCCGGGCACTTCGTCCGGAGCGTCCCCAAGGAGAATGCCCGTGGCCCTCATCCGCCATCTGATCGACGGCACCGAGACCGGCGAGCCCGTTCGCACCGGCCCCGTCTTCAACCCCGCCACCGGCGTGCAGCAGCACGAGGTCGTGCTCGCCGGCGTCGCCGACGTCGAGCAGGCCATCGCGGCCGCCAAGGCCGCCCTCCCCGGCTGGAGGGCGACCAGCCTCACCAAGCGCGCCGACGTGCTGTTCAAAATGCGACACCTGCTCACGGCCCGTGCCGGCGATCTGGCCGCCATCGTCACGAGCGAACACGGCAAGGTGCTCTCCGACGCCGCCGGCGAGATCGGCCGCGGCCTGGAGAACGTGGAGTTCGCCTCCGGCCTCATCAACCAGCTCAAGGGCGAGTACAGCCAGCAGGTCTCGAACGGCATCGACGTGCACAGCGTCAAGCAGCCGGTCGGCGTGGTCGGCTGCATCACGCCGTTCAACTTCCCGGTGATGGTTCCGCTCTGGATGGTCGCGAGCGCGATCGCCTGCGGCAACACCGTGGTGCTCAAGCCGAGCGAGAAGGACCCGAGTGCGTCCGTCTTCCTGGCGCAGCTGTTCCTGGAGGCGGGGCTGCCCGCCGGAGTCCTGAACGTGGTGCACGGCGACAAGGTCGCGGTCGACACCATCCTGGACAGCCCCGATGTGGATGCGGTCAGCTTCGTCGGCTCCACACCGATCGCCCGCTCGATCTACCAGCGCGCCAGCGCCAACGGCAAGCGCGTCCAGGCGCTCGGCGGTGCGAAGAACCACATGGTCGTCCTGGAGGACGCCGACATCGAGGCCGCGGCGGACGCCGCTGTGTCGGCCGCGTACGGCTCGGCCGGTGAGCGCTGCATGGCCGTGAGCGTGCTTGTGGCCGTCGGCGACGTCGGCGACCGCCTCGTGCCCGCCATCGAGCGCCGCCTCGACGGGCTCGTGATCGGTGACGGCACCGACGCCGCCAGCGAGATGGGTCCGCTGATCACCCGCGAGCACCGCGACAAGGTCGCCTCCTACGTCGCGGGCGCCGCGGCGGAGGGCGCGACCGTCGTGGTCGACGGCACCGCCAAGCAGTTCGACGCCGACGGCTTCTTCATCGGCGTGAGCCTCATCGACGACGTCGGCACCGGCATGAAGGTGTACACCGACGAGATCTTCGGCCCGGTGCTCTCCGTCGTCCGGGTCGACACCTTCGAGGAGGCCGTCGCCCTCGTCAACAGCAATGTCTACGGCAACGGCGTCGCCCTGTTCACCCGCGACGGCGGCGCCGCCCGCCAGTTCGAGTTCGACATCGAGGTGGGCATGGTCGGGATCAATGTCCCCATCCCGGTGCCGATCGGCGCGTACTCGTTCGGCGGCTGGAAGAACTCGCTGTTCGGCGACTCGCACATCTACGGGCCGGAGTCGTTCCACTTCTACACGCGCAGCAAGGTCGTGACCACGCGCTGGCCGGACCCGGTGCACTCGAAGATCGAGCTCGCCTTCCCCGGCAACTCCTGAGCAGGACAGGACGGACACCATGACAGACACCATCACATCCACTGGTTCAGCGGCCGACGCCTCAGTCGGCGCAGCTGACACCCGCACCGGCTACACCGACCGCCGCGGCGTCACGCACTCCTTCGGGGACAGCGACGCCGAGACCCAGGTGCGCTCCGACGACCGCAGCCACGTCTTCCATTCCTGGAGCGCGCAGGCGCAGATCGACCCGCTGCCGATCGCGGCCGGCGAGGGCTCGACGTTCTGGGACTACAAGGGCAACGCCTACCTCGACTTCAGTTCGCAGCTGGTCAACCTGAACCTCGGTCACCAGCATCCGGATCTGGTCCGCGCCATCCAGGAGCAGGCCGGACGGCTGGCGACCATCCAGCCGTCGATGGCGAACGACGTGCGCGGCGAGCTCGCCCGCCGCATCGCCCGCGTCGCGCCCGGAACCCTCAACCGGGTGTTCTTCACCAACGGCGGAGCGGACGCCAACGAGTACGCGGTGCGCATGGCGCGCAGGGTCACCGGCCGCCGCAAGGTGCTGTCGATGTACCGCTCGTACCACGGAGGGACGGCCACGGCGATCTCGCTCACCGGCGACCCCCGCCGCTGGGCGAACGAGCCGAGCGACTCCTCGGTCGCGCACTTCTTCGGCCCGTACCTGTACCGCTCGGCGTTCCACTCCACCACGCCGGAGGAGGAGACGCAGCGGGCGCTGGAGCACCTGGAGAACGTGATCGTGCTGGAGGGCGCCGCGACCGTCGCGGCGATCATCATCGAGACCGTCGTCGGCACCAACGGCGTCCTGGTGCCGCCGCCCGGCTACCTGGCCGGTGTGCGCGCACTCTGCGACCGCTACGGCATCGTGTACATCGCCGACGAGGTCATGGTCGGCTTCGGGCGCATCGGCGAGTGGTTCGCCGTGGACGCGTTCGACGTCGTCCCCGACCTGATCACCTTCGCGAAAGGCGTCAACTCCGGCTACGTGCCGCTCGGCGGCGTCGTCATCTCCGACCGGATCGCGGAGTTCTTCGATGACGTGTCGTTCCAGGGCGGCCTGACGTACTCCGGGCATCCACTGGCCTGCGCTGCGGGCGTCGCGACGTTCGACGTGTTCGAGCGCGACGGCATCCTGGAGCGCGTGCGCGACCTGGGCTCGCGGGTCGTCGAGCCGACCATCACCGGATGGCTGGAGACGCACCCGTCGCTCGGCGAGGTGCGCGGGCGCGGCCTGTTCTGGGCGCTCGAACTGGTGCGAGACCGCGACACGCGCGAGCCGCTCGTTCCGTTCAACGCGACCGGAGCGGACGCCGCGCCGATGGGCGAGGTCGCCGCGGCGTGCAAGGCGGCCGGCCTCTGGCCGTTCACGCACTTCAACCGGATGCACATCGCACCGCCGCTGATCATCGAGGAGGACGAGCTCCGGCGCGGCCTCGAGGTGATCGACGCAGCGCTCACCGTGGCCGACCGCCACACGCGCTGACCGGGCAGCCGCGCCCGTCCACAGCGCGGACGTTGTCCACAGAGGGGCCTCGGCACGATGCCGGGGCCCCTCGTTACGGATATCGTTGGGCCATGACCGAACCCGGAGACGGCCGCGTGGCCGTGTACATCGACTTCGACAACATCGTGATCTCGAGGTACGACCAAGTGCACGGCCGCGGCCAGTTCATGCGCGACCGCCAGAAGGCGGCGGGCAAGACCGACCCCACCTTCACCGCCAAGCTCGCTGCGGCGACCGTCGACATCGGCGCGGTGATCGACTTCGCCTCGTCGTTCGGCACACTCGTCCTCACCCGCGCGTACGCCGACTGGTCGGCCACGGTCAACGCCGACTACCGCGGCCAGCTCGTCGGTCGCGCCGTCGACCTCGTGCAGCTGTTCCCCGCCGCCGCATACGCCAAGAACGGCGCAGACATCCGCCTGGCCGTGGATGCGGTCGAAGACCTGTTCCGGTTGCCAGACCTCACCCACGTGGTGATCGTGGCGGGAGACTCCGACTACATCGCGCTCGCCCAGCGCTGCAAGCGTCTCGGCCGGTATGTGATCGGCATCGGCGTCGCCGGGTCGACGAGCAAGTCGCTCGCCGCCGCCTGCGACGACTTCGTGACCTACGACGACCTGCCCGGCGTCGCGCGCGCGGACGACGGGGAGGCCGATGGCGATGACGTGGGGGCCGAAGTCGCCGCCGCAGTCGCTGCGGCAGCCGCCACCGCCGCGAACGCCGCGACCGCTGCTCAGGATGCGCCGGCCGCCTCGAGGCGCAGGGCGCCGGTCGCAGAGACCGTCCCCGAATCGGCCGCAGAATCGGCCGCAGAGACTCCGGCCGCGCCGAAGAAGCGCCGCTCGACCAAGGCCGCCGCCGCTCCCGCAGCCGAGCCGGAACCGGAGCCCGCCGAGGTCGTCGAGGTGGTCGAAGAGGAGCGCGAGGACCCGCAGCTCGTCGCGACCCGCCTGCTCGCCCGCGCAATGCAGCTCGGCCACGAGAAAGACGACGCCGAGTGGCTGCACAGCTCGACCGTGAAGGGCCAGATGAAGCGCATGGACCCGTCGTTCAGCGAGAAGTCGCTCGGATTCCGCTCGTTCAGTGACTTCATCAAGTCGCGCAGCACCCTGGTCGAACTCGACGACAGCTCGACCGCGCAGATGCTGCGGCTCGCGCCGACGAGGGCAGCACGCCGGGCGCAGCACTCGGGGCGCGTGTCGTGAACCGACGGTCTTGAGCCGAATGCCCAGGGCAGACTGTCCTGGGCCGACGATCCAAAGCGGACACACAGGTCCGGGGATTTGGATAGACGCATGGCACGACGATGGGTTGCGACACGCTGGGGTGGACTGGACGGCTGGGAGTTCCAGGAGGTGGAGCTCCCGCAGCCTGCGCAAGGCGAGGTCACCATCCGGGTCACCGCCGTCGGGGTGAACCCCGCCGACTACAAGCACGTCTCCTCACCCCGCCCCGGGCTCGACCTCCCGGCTCCGATCGGTTACGAGGTGGCCGGGGTCCTGTCGGCCGTCGGCCCTGACACCGAGATCGCCTCCGGCGGTGGCGCGGTCGGCGATGCCGTCGTCGCCTTCCGCATCTCGGGCGGCTACGCCACCGACGTGGTCGTGAAGGCCTCCGACGTGTTCGCGAAGCCGGCCAGGCTCGACGACACCGCCGCGGCGAACCTGCTGCTGGCCGGCTCCACGGCATCGCAGATGCTGCACGTCGTCGGCGTGCGCGCCGGGGAGACGATCCTCGTGCACGGCGCATCGGGCGCCGTCGGCGTGAGCGTGCTGCAGCAGGCCTCCGAACTCGAAGTGCACGTGATCGGCACGGCGAGCGAGGCGCGGTTCTCCGAGGTCCGCCGGTTCGGCGGGACGCCGATCGCCTACGGTCCCGGCCTCCTCGACCGGGCACGCGACGCCGGGCACGGCCACATCCGTGCCGCACTCGACACGGTCGGGACGGACGAGGCGATCGACGTCTCCCTCGAATTGGTCGCCGACCGCAACCGCATCGTCACGATCGCGGCACCGGGACGCGCCGCCCAGGACGGCTTCCGCGCCATCGGCGGCCAGCAGCCGGAAAGCGCAGCCTACCGGGACAGCGTCCGCGCCGACCTGCTCGCCCTGGCGGGAAGCGGACGACTCCAGGTGCCGGTCGCGCGCACGTACCCGCTCGCCGACGCCGTCGAGGCGCTGACGTTCCTCGCGGAGGGCCACCCCGGCGGGAAGATCGCCCTGCTGCCCTGACCCACCTGTGTTGGCCCGCACCGGCTCCGTCGCGAACGCACCTCCGCCCCCGCCGGGGTCGTTTTCAGGCCCGCGGCATCTGAGGTCACGCCTGCGTCCCGGTGCGGTCAGCTCACTTGCAGCTGCTGGGTCGACGGCGCGGGGCAGAGCAGGAATGCGTGGCCGTGGTCCTGCTCCCGTCCGTGTTCGTCGATCCGGTGGCCGCACAGTGGGCAGACGCTCACCGCAGCCGTCCTCGGGCTCTCGGGATCGTACGGGCCGATCGGGGGTGGTCCGAGGATCGGGAGCAGCCGGGCATCCAGCCACTCCGCCGCGCGTTCGGCACGTTCGCCGCGGCGGTTCTCCACTCGTATCATGGGCTGATCGTACGTCCGCAACAGTGGATGCGGGCCGTGAGTTTTGTGCGGGTTCAGCGCTGCTCGCGCAGGTGCGACTCCGCCTGCTCCTCCGGCATGATGACCATGCCGCCCGTGCGCTGACTGGTGATCAGCAGCGCCTCCATCCACTGCTCGTTCAGCGTCGGCGGCCTGCTGCCGGCGAAGACGAACGCCATCGGGATCTCGCGGCTGATCCAGAGGCTGATCCTGCCGCCGCCCTGCTCCCGCGGGATCTCCCAGTTGAGCAGAAAGCTCTCGTGCCTGCGGAGTTTCGTCACGAGGGCGATCTTCACGTGGGAGAGCAGCCGGTCGTCGAACTCGAACTTCTGGCCGTACCCGTAGATCAGAGTGCCCATGGTGTCACTCCGACCGTTTCGTCCTGGCGGCGCGGTATGTGCCTTCCGGCACCTCCTGGCGGATCTCCGCGCGCAGCTCGTCTTCGAGAAGCAGCCCGGAGTTGCTGTTGGCGCGCTCGGTCAGGATCGTCAGCCACTCCCGGTTGAGCTCCGGAAGCTTCGGGTGCGTGAACACGAATTGGATGCTGATCGACGGATCGAGCCAGATCGACCGCAGCGTGCCGTCCGAGACGCCCGACGAGTCGACCCACAGCAGCAGGAAACCTTCGCGGCGTCGAAGCTTCGTCGCGATCACGGCCTGCAGATGAGCGAGCACGCGGTCGTCGAACGTGAAGCCGTCCGTGCCGTCGTAGATCAATGTTCCCATTCGGTTCCTCCGGGTCAACTTTCGCCTTAGCAGGTCGCGCCGTCAAGTCGCCGGGCGGTTTCCGTGTCGTGCGCGTTTCCTGCACGGGACAGCGCGCATCCGGTCGTATGCTCCGCGGCATGGACGCTCTCACGCGAACCATCAAAGCGGCCCTCCTCTACGAGGACGGGGTGACGCTGGACAGCGTCGTCATCGTCCCCCTGATCGGCGGGTGCCCGCCGGGCGAGATCCGCGTGGCGACGACGTTCGGCGGCGCACTCGCCTACGACGTGTACGAGCTGGACGACGACGAGGAGTTCTCGTCGATGCCCGCATACCCGTACCGCGCCACCGTGCCGGTCACCACAGCCGACCTGACCGACTAGCCCTGCCGGCTGGGCCCGACGGCTAGCCGCGCCGACTAGCCGCGCCGACTAGCCGCGCGCCGAGCGCTCCAGCAGCGCCCGCACCTCGCCGTCGAACGGCGCCACCGGCCCGTCCACCGGGATGCCCGGCGCCACCTCCCCGATCGGCAGCGGCCTCACCGCCGACGACGGCAGCCCCCAGGATGCGCGCCACGCGACGATCTGCGCGGTCGACGCCGCGTACACGATCCGCCCGAGCCCAACCCACGCGTGCGCGGCAGAGCACATCGGGCAGTGCTCCCCCGACGTGTAGACGACGGCCGTCGCCCGCGCATCCTGGTCGAGGTTCCGCGCCGCCCAGCGCGCCAGCTCGAACTCAGGGTGCATCGTCTCGTCGCCGCCGCCGACACGGTTCCTGTCTTCTGCCAGCACCGTGCCGTCCGCGGCGACCAGCACGGAGCCGAACGGCTCGTCGCCCGCCTCCAGTGCCTCCTCCGCGAGCTGCACGGCGCGGGTCAGGTGGCGTCGGTCGGCTTCGGTGATCGTCATGCCGACACCCTAGCCCCGTGCCGTCCGAGCGGCGCCCGCGCCGTAGGCTGGTCCGTGTGACCGATGCCAAGCGCCCCGGCGCCGCCGTCGCAGCGCTCAGCGTCGGGACGCTGCTCAACCCGCTGAACTCGTCGATGATCGCGGTCGCGCTGGTGTCGCTGCAGCACAGTTTCCGCGTCGACATCACGACGGTCACCTGGGTCATCACGTCGTTCTATCTGGCGTCGGCGGCCGGGCAGCCGTTGATGGGCCGCTTCGCCGACCGGTTCGGCCCGCGCAGGCTCTTCCTGTTCGGGATGCTCGTGGTCGCCGTGACCTGTGCGCTCACGCCGTTCGCCTCCTCGTTCGTCGCCGTCTGCGCCGGGCGGGTCGCTCTCGCCATCGGAACGGCGACGGCGTTCCCGTCGGCCATCGCGATGCTGCGGTCGATCACGGCGGCGGGCGGGTCCGGCGCAGGCACTCCGCGGCTGCTGGGGCGCATCCAGATCGCCAACACCTCGGGCGCCGCGATCGGGCCGGTGCTCGGCGGCGTGCTGGTGACGTTCCTCGGCTGGCAGGCGATCTTCTGGGTGAACGTGCCGATCGCGGCCGTCGCCTTCGTCGGGGTGTGGCTGTTCGCGCCGCACGACCCCGACCGCGTGAAAGTGCCGCTGCGGCAGGTGGTGGCCGAGTCGGACATCCCGGGCATCCTCGCGTTCGTGACGGCCCTGGCGACGATGCTGGTGTTCCTCCTCGACCTGCGGCCCCAGCCGCTGTGGTGGCTGCTGCCGGTGAGCATCGCCGCGGGCGCCCTGTTCGTGTGGCGGGAGCTGCGCACGGCGCACCCGTTCATCGACCTGCGGCTGCTGGCGGCCAACCGGCGGCTGCTGATGGTCTACCTCTGCTTCGCGATCTTCAACGTCGTCTACTACTCGGCGTTCTTCGGCCTCCCGCAGTATCTGCAGGAGCACGGCGGGTATTCGGCGGGGATCACCGGCCTGCTGATGTTCCCGCTCGCCGCCGTGACGATCGTGGCCACGCCGCTGGCCGCGCGCGCCATCGAGCGCGTCGGGGTGCGCACGACGCTGCTCTGGGGTGCGTCGGCGCTGATCGTCGGGGCCGGGCTTCTCGCCGTCGGCGCCGCGACCACCTCCCCGGTCGCGGTGCTCGCGCTCACAGCTGTGCTCGGCGTGCCGTACTGCGTCGTGAGCATCGCAATGAACCAGGCGCTGTACGCGGCGGCCAGGCCGCAGGACGCCGGAGTCGCCGCCGGGATCTTCCAGACCTCGCGCTACGTGGGCGCGATCGTCGCCACCACGATGCTCGGCCTGCTGTTCACCGGAGGGACCACCGCATCCACCTGGCTGGCGGCGGTGGGCATCGCGACGGCGCTGGCGGTGGTGCACCTGCTGCTGCTCGTGTTCGTGCGGACGCGCGGCAACGCCGACACCGCGGCCTCCGGAGCGTAACCCGCGACAGCCGCCTCCTCAGGATGCGCGCCCGCGCCCGCGTCCGCTACAGCTCCACGTCTGCCGCGAACACCAGCCGCTGCTCCCAGACCCGACCATCCGGGTACACCCGTGGGTCGTCCGGCGCAGGGGGGTCGCCGGGGAACCGCTCCCACTCCTCCACGTGCACGCGCCATCCGGCATTGTGGCCAGGACGGCTGAGCGGAATGACCTCCCCCGCGTCCAGCTCGCCCACCCAGGCGCCCTCGAACGCGTTCGCGCCACGCCCACGCAGCACCAGCTCCGCCGTGGCGACCGTCTGCCAGCCGAGGTCGCCGCCGATCGCGGGGTCGACGGTCTGGATGCTCGCCACCAGCAGCCTGTTCTCGTCCGCCGGCCGCGCGAAGACTCCTTCCAGCCCGAACCGGGGGGCCGTGGCATCGCGGGTGAGGCCGCGGGTGCCGCTGACCACCACCCTGACGTGCGTGTCGTCGGTGCGGCTGACGCTCGCGATGCGTTCCGGGGTGAGCTGCACGAAGTCGCAGCGCACCGGGGAGGAGAGGTGCTCCCCCGCGACGCTGTCCGGCTGGTAGCGCGCGACGGCGAGTCGCACGAACGGCCAGAAAGCGGTGCCGGGGTCGATGGCGATGTCGACGTACCAGAGCTTCCGCTCCGCGCTGTACTGCGGCCGGTACCCGACGGCGAGCACGTTCCGGTCGGTCACCCCGGCGGGGAGGGGAAGGGAGACGGCCGGGGTCACTGGCCGACCGGGACGCGGTTCGTCGTCGATGCCGGACGAGTGCAGCAGGTCGTCCAGCTGCACCGTCTTCAGCGGCCGGGCCGCCACGGGAGCGCTGACCCAGAGCGGGTCGCCTCCCCACTGGCTGACGTACGGGAAGCCGGTGCCAGGATCGTCCGATGGTTCGCCGAACACGTCGTCGCCACCCGCCGCGAGCAGCACGGCGAGCAGTTCGCCGTCGCCGCTGGAGTACCACGGGCGCTGCAGGTAGATGCGCACCCCGGCCTGCCGGGTGACGCGCCGCGCCATCGGCTGCTCCGGTTCGACACCCTCGTTCCAGCGGAACAGCGGCAGCACCGAGTGGATGACCGGGGCGGCAGGGCGCGCGCTCGACGGCACCGAGACCTGCACGGTCTCACCGATGACGCTCGCGCCGTCGTCGAGCGGGTTCGCCGGGTCGCCGACCAGCAGGTCCGGCGCGAAATACTCGCGGAACCGGGTCGCCGCGCGGAAGAAGTACGCGACCTGCCGATGTTTGGTGTCCGCAAACCGGTGCGTCGACTCGTGGGTGCGCAGCTGCCCGAAGCCCGGCAGCGTGATCACGGCGTCGTGACCGGCGAGCACGGCGAGGCTCTCGTCCGGGAGGATCGCCGTGGTGAACGCGATGGCGTCTGTGTGCGAGGTGCCTGGCGCATCCTGGGTGATGTCGTCGACCGGTTCGTCCCACGCGGCCAGCGCCGTGATGCTGTCGGTGCTCTGACCGTCGATGTCGACGCCGCCGAAGAGGAACGCCGAGGTGTCTCCCGGCAACCGGAACGCGTGCAGCACCGTGGGTCGCGGCGCTTCGAGCGGCCTCGGGACCGCGTGCACGAAGGTCAGGTCCTCGGACGGCGTCAGCCCCCACAGCCAGCCGTCGACGGCGGCCTCCCGCACCTCCGGCGTCTGCTGCAGCACGGTCGCGAAGCTGCGCCAGACGCCCAGCCAGTCGAGGCGGCTGCGCACGAGGCTGCTCGCCAGCCGCGCCCGCTGCACGTCGCCCGGCGCGAGCACGAACCGGATGCGCCGCCCGGCGACGGCGGAGTCCAGCACGTCGCCGCCCTCCAGCGACAGCAGGAACGGCTTCCTGTCCGGCCAGTCGCCCGGATACGCCGCCGTGAAGCCCTCCGTGCCGAACGGGAACCGGATGGTGCGACCCACCCCGGCCTCGGGGAAGACCAGGCTGACGCCGTCGGCGATCGGGTCGGGCAGGTACGGCAGTTCGAGCTCGTCGACGTCGTGCACCACATACTGACCGGGCGCCGGGGCGTCGCCCGGACGCAGCCGCAGCTTCTCGACGGCGGGATCGGGGTTCGGGAGTTCGCCGGGGCGCAGGGCGAGCATCCGCAGGCCGTTCTCCGGCGACGGCACCGGCTGGCTGCCGTCCGGTTCGAGCGTCTGGCTGAGCAGCGCCATCCCCGGCTGAGGAAGGCGCGCGCCGACGGTCGCGAGGTCGGCGATGTCGATGTCGAAGAAGCTGCCGTTCTCGCGCAGGATCGCGGCGAGCGCCGCCCGCTGCGCCGCGGCCTGGCCGGAGCCGATGGCAGCGTCGAACTCGCCATGCAGCTCCGCCTGGATCTGGCTGGTCTTCGGGGCGGTGAGGTGTCGGTCGGTGTCGGCGGCGTAGCCGTGCGCGGCGTCGACGCTTGCGGCGTAGACGGACGGTTCGGTGACGGTGATCGCGAGCGTCGCCGGATCCTGGGTCACGCCGGAGCGGACGACCAGCACGCGCAGCGACTCGCCCTCGGTGAAGCGGCGCCGGGGCACGAGCGCCGGTGACGGCACAGGATCCCAGCGGAGGAACGGGACGAGCGGGGTGACCTTCTTCATCGCCGCGAGGACCGCGGCGGCGACCACGGCGGGATCGAGCGCACCGTTCGGCTGGTGCAGGAACTCCGGCTGACGGGTCAGCTGGGCTGCGGCGATGGCGGCGAGGTCGGCGGGATCGCGCGTGGCGGTCGGCTGGGCGAACGGGATGGCGGGGTCGACGACGGCGGCGGAGAACGCCGCATCCACCAGACTGCGACGGTCGGCGGCGACGCCGAACGCGCTGGCGCCGAGTCCACCGGGTTGCACTGCTGACACCGATCCCGTCGTCTGAGCCCTGGCGCGCACGCGGGCGAGCAGCCCGTCCACCACGGCGGCGGGCGGGTCTGCGGCGAACACTGCGCGCAGTGCGCTGACCGCGTCGGTGTCCTGCGCCTGCGAGGTCGCCGCCGCCGCCGTAACCGCCGCGTCCTCCACGGCGATCCTCGCCTCGTGCAGCGCGGCCGTCCCGTCGCGCAGCCCGGACAGCACCGGGCCGATGGTCGCCCCCGGCGCGTCGAACAACGGTGCAGGAGCCGCCTGCAGTCCCGCCAGGATCGCCTCCGGCGGTGGCCCCGGTGGCCCCGGCGGCAACGGCTGCGGGTTCAACTCGTCCGCACGCGTGTTCCCCGCCAGGTCGACCTGCCAGGCCCGGAACGCGTACGAGCGGCCGAACCGGAGGCGTGGCAGCGTGCCGGGAGCGACCCGGTTGACGAACCGCAGTGGATGCGTCGGGTCCGGGACATCGTCCGGCACGTCCTCGACCACCTCCACGGTCTGCTCGCGTCCGTCGACGAGCTGCTGCTCGTTGCGCACGCGCTTTCCGAATCGCGGAGCGGACAGGCTCCAGCCCTCCCAGCCGAAGACGGCCTCGTGCACGTTGACCGGGTTGGCCGGGTCGCCAGGCGTCTGGTTCGCGGCCGTGCCCTGGATGAAGCCCTGCTCCGGCAGCGCGGCGAAGACAGGGGTGTACGTGCCGTCGTCGTGGCGGGCGTCGACGTCGGCGAGCCTGGCGTGCAGCGATGCCCACGTGCGCACGGTGTCGTCCCAGACCTCCACACGCATCCCGCGGGTCACCTGCTCGGTGAACAGGTCGGGCACGGCCGTGGTCTCGAGCGCCGCCTGGTGGGCGAGCTGGTCCTTCGCGCTCTGCGCCTCCTCCGCCCGGGAGACGGTGAGGCCGCTCGCGCGCATCGCGGGGGTGGCGGCGTTCACCGGGTCGTCGTTGTCCTGCACGTGCAGGAGCCGCGGGAGGGTCCAGAGGAACCGTTCGGTCTTGAGCGCCGTCCCGTCTGCTTCCAGGTCGAGGACGGAGAAGAGCGTGTCGTCGCCGAGGGCCAGCGAGCCGTCGACCCAGTCCCCGGTCTGCCCGACGGTCACGAACGTGCCGTCTCCGAGCGCGCGCACGAACACGTGCGTCGGCCGGCAGGCCGCGGCGTTCCCGCCGACGGTCAGCACGGCGGTCAGCCAGCGGGACTTCAGCAGCCGGGAGGCGTCGGCCACCCGCAGGTCGATCACGAGCCCCGTGCGGCGCAGCAGCGCGGCGTGGTCGCCGATCGTGCCGACCCGCTCGTGGAACTCCGCACCGTGCGGAGGGAGGCCGACCGGCGCGGTGTCCGGCACCTCCTGGTACGGCTGCGCCGACTCCGGCCGCTCGTAGTACCGCCTGGCCCTGTGCAGTTCGCCGAGCGCCCGCAGGAACCAGTCCTCGTTCGCCGCGATCCTCCGGGAGATCTCCTGCGGCTCCGCGTTCGTCTCGATCGTCTCGTCGAGGAAGGCGGTCAGCCGCGCCTCGTCGAACTCCAGGTCGTTGCGGTCCGCCGTGTCGTGCGTCGGCCAGCGCTGGGCCATCCCGCGCGCCTGCTCCGCCAGTGGATGCGCGGACGGGGCGGGAGGGGACGTCGGGTCGGACAGCACGGTCGCCAGGTGCACGAGCTTGCCGATGTCGTGAACCGACCTGGCAGAGAAGCCGCGCCACCGGTTCTGGTCGAGCCGCGGGACGGGGTTGCCCTTCACCGGGGTGTCCGGCGGGAAGATCGTGTCCCAGACCGCCGCATCCGGGGCGAACTCGGCGGCCGTCGCGACGGTGGAGGCGACGGGGCCGTTGTCGTCGGCGAGCGCGATCGTCAGCCCGTCGAGCACCTGCGCCGCCCAGTGCGGGAACAGCGCGAAGGTGTCGAGGCGCGCGACCTCCGCATCCGGCACCAGTTTCGGGCTGACGAACACCGACACGTGCGCGTCTGCGTCCGCTCTGGTCGACCGCGGCAGCACGGTCGTCATGAACGTCTCGGTGCTCATGGCGCCACCCCTTCCGTTCCGAATGCTTCGCAATACAGGCCCCAGTCCGGCGATTCGCCGTCCGGCTCGCACATCACCTCGCGGAAGCTCGGGTCGCCGTTGGAGCCGGCGAACTGGCGTTCAGCGCTGATCTGCACGGAGGCGGAGAAGAACAGCACCTTGATCTGCACGGTGATCGTCGCCCGGCCGATCATCTTGCCGGTGTTGAACTGGTAGACGAGCTCCATGTAGAGCTCGATGGACGCCGAGATCAAGCCGAGCACATCCACTTCGCCGCGCAGCCGGAAGTAGCCGGTGAGCGAGCCCGCGTCGGCCTCCAACCGGATGTAGATGCCGATCATGGCCGAGATCGACCCGGAGGCGACCCCCAGATCGACGGCGAGGCAGGCACCGGCTTCGAGGCCGATCTCCAGGAGCTCCAACTTCTTCGGGCCGATCCGCATCCCGAACCAGCCGCCGCCGCCGAGGAACACGACGGCGAGGGTGAACGGCCGTTCCCTGGTGCAGAAGTTGAAACCGACCGTGACCGATTTGCCGAGGAACGGCACCTGCACGTCCGCGCCGAGCGACATGTTCGACAGGCTGAACACGCCGATGGCGACGTTCGGCAGCACGAGCGTGAACCCGGCGCTCAGCCCGGACGGCGACACATCCAGGAACGGAGGGTCGGAGAACCCGTCGAACGGGATCAGCTCCTTGATCACCTCGACGAACGAGAGCAGGCCGACGAACTTCAGGTCGCCGAGCACCACATCCACGTCGGTCTTGCCGTTCGAGCCCGCCTTGAACGACATGTGCTCGAACGGCACCCGGATGAGCTCGGCGCCTGGCAGCAGGTTCAGCTGGAAATCGCGCAGCTCGGCGAGCACGTCGACCGTCATGTCCCCGGTCGCGCTTGCCCGGCCGTCGATGGCGATGACCAGGCTGTCCTTCTGCAGACTCAGGATGGGGTCCGCCCCGGCCGGCCACGACTTCATCTCCGGCGTCCACTCGAACCGGAACCGCACCTGGGGGGTGTCGGAAGCGAGCCCGCGGAGGAAGTCGATGGCCTTGAGCGCCGCATCCACGTCGGCGACGACCGGGTCGATCGCCTTCTTGAGCGACGTGAGCTGGTTGCGCGCGAAGACGGGCAGGCCGTCGATGGCGAGGACACCGTCGAGCGCCGTTCCCACCTGGCCGATGGCGCCCTGCAACTGCGCGGTGGTGACGGTCGGCGGGGAGGCGACGGCCCCGGCCAACTGTCCGGGGAAATCGGTGACGAGCGCGACGATCGTGTCCTTGGCGGCCACGACTTTGTCGCGGATCGCGGTGGCCTTGGCGACGGCGTCCTGGGAGCGGTCGGACGCCTTGTCGACCGCGAGCTGCGCATCCCGGACGGCCTGCTCGGCCGCATCCCGCAGCCGCTGCACGTCGTCGATGAAGCCCTCGATGAGCTGGACCGCCTGCGACACCACCTTGGGCAGCTTGAGCGGTTCGCCCGTGATCGCCTCGATCACCTCCACCAGATCGACCAGACCGAACAGCTTCGGCAGGGCGCCCTTGAGGTAGGCGACGGGGTCGAAGTCCTGGTGGATGGCGTTGTCGATGTCGCCGACCGGGCCGGACAGCGCCGAGACGCCGCGGATCGGCAGGTTCGGCGCGATGAAGCCGCCGCCCTTGTCCGTGCCGCTGGTCGAGCCGGAGCCGCCGAACGACAGGGACGGCAGCGGGATCCCGAACGCAGTGAGGTCGGGGAAGTCGGCCGGGGCGATGGTGCCGTCGTTCGCGAGCACGTTCGCCCACACCTGCCCGGCGTTGCCCGCATCCAGGCCGGTGGAGAGGAACTGCTTGGCGTACGCGACGGGAAGGCTCGGCGTGGCGGACAGGTGCTGCACGGCGGGGAGCACGACGTCGGCCGAGCTCATCGTCGGCGTGGACGAGCCGACCACGGGCGTGCCGAGCAATCGGATGGTCTGGGTCTCCGCCTGCGCGTCGCCGGAGCCTGTCGCCGGGCGCGGCGCGAAGGCGACCCGCTGGCCGTGCGCCGGCACCTGGCGATCCTGGTCGTTGTCGTACTTGGCGTGGATGACCGTGGCGAAGTCGGGCGGCTGCACCGACTCGCTCACCCACAGCATCGGGAAGCTGAGCCGGATCGGCTGCGCATCCCGGTCGACGCTGTTGACCACCCAACGGAAACGCTGACCGCCGATCGTCGGCCAGAACGACGAGTTCTCCGACGCGCCCGGATCGTCGATCACCGGCGTGACGGACGGCTGCAACTCGATGGATGCGAACGGGAAGTCCCGCTGACCGGCGTAGCTGCGCGTGCGCTCCAGCAGCACGATGAACTTGCGCTGGTACAGCCCGGCGATCGAGCCGCCGGTCGCCGCCTTCATCTTCCGCTCTGTCACCTTGATCAGCGCGGCCTTGTGCCCGAGCGGGAACAGGTAGCCGGGGTACGCGACCCGCACATACTGGTCGCGGCCGAACGGCGCCTCGTGGTCCCAGGTGAGCACCGAGGCCAGCCCGGCTAGCGAATACGGCAGGGTCGGCCAGGCGCCGTGCAGGTCGAGGGTCGCGCCGAGCCCGGACAGCCAGAGCGCCTTCGCGCCGACCGGGATCGGGTCGATGCGGCTCCGCCTGTTCTTGGCGAGCCACGACTCCGACGTCTGCCGCACCAGCCTCTGCCGGTCCGCGGCGTTGAGGGAGGCGCGGAACGGCGAGTCCCCTCCGATCGGCGGGACGGTGAACGCTCCCCCGGCCTGATCCACGGCGGCGGACTGCCACTCCGCCGCGGTGACGCTGTCGCGATCGCGCGTCCAGATTGCGCGGATCACCCGGTGATCGGCGTCGCGCTCATCAGGGACGGTCGGATCGTCGGAGGCGACGCCCAGCCGGGAATGCCAGAGCTCGACGAACCCCGCCGCGGTCGCGCTCGGCACCGGCGCGACGGCGTGCGCCCAGCGGCCGTCCGCTGTCGGGGAGATCATCAGCCGGAACGGCGCCTCGATGGCGGTCTGGCCCGCATCCGGTTTGTCGCTGAGGATCGGACGGGTGCGCGGCAGGTTGCCGAAGCCGCCGCCGAGCACGGGACCGGCGATCGGGCCGTGCGTCACGGCCCCCACCAGGCTGCCGTCCAGGCCGCCCAGCTTCACGCCATCGGAGACGACGGGACGTGTGGCGGCGAGCGACGCGCGCACCTGCCCGAGCACCTTCGCGGTCGAGACGAGGTTGTCGAGCGTGACAGGACCGGCCACCTTCCGCTGCTGCGCCGCCGTCGCCGTGTCGAGGACGACACCGGCCCCGGTGAGGGTGGCGATGATTCCCTTGCCGACGACGGCCTTCTGGAAACCGCCTCCCCCTCCTCCTTGCTTCGCGGCGGACGGGTTGTCCCCGGGATTCCAGGGCGCTGGGGCCGTGCCCGACGGCGCTGCGAGGGGATGCAGCATCGGCGTCAGGCGCGTGATGGCCGCGAGGATTCCCGCGGACGTGAACGGGATGCTCTCACCGTCCGGGACGGCGAACACCAGCCGCGACCCCCTCGCCGGCCGATGCCCGACGATCGGATGCACGGTGGCGCCCGGCGCGGACGGCACAGCGGGATCCGGGATCGGCGTGCCGGTCGCCGGATCGACGATGAGGGCGGGAGGGCCGGTCGGCGCCTCGTACAGCGCCTCCTCGTGCAGATGCTGGAAGGCGAAATCGACGGTCATGGTCGCGGGCGCGCCGGCGTCGCCAGGCTCCGGGGAGACAGTGGGGTTCGCGCCGGCGGTCAACGTGCATCCGGAGAAGGTGACGGTGAGCGCGACGAGGTCGTCGGGGCGGATGAGGTCGGCGACGACGGTGCTCCGCAGGTGCGGCTTGTGACCAGGGAGGCCGGGGCCGCCGATCGGGGGCAGCTCCGGGATGCCGGGGAAGCGCGGACCGGCCGCGAGATCGGGGCCGCCGAACGCGATCCCGGGATGGCCGATGCGACGCCACGACGCGGCGAAGCGGAGCGTGGGGGCGGCGGAAGCAGCGACGGGCTCCGTGGCTGGCTGTGCGGCGCTCGGCTGTGCGGCGCTCGGCTGTGCGGTGCTCGGCTTTGCGGTGCTCGGCTTTGCGGTGCTCGGCTTTGCGGTGCCTGCCGCGCGCCGTGTGCTGCGCGTCCCTTTGTTGTTCTGCCCTGCGGACATGGGCCCACCGTTCTTCTCGAAACGTCGTCGAGAGCAGGTGCCCGGCGTGCTCAGCTGCCTGAGACGATGCCGTCGACGTCCGTGCTGGTGTGTGCCCGCCGGACCCGACGCGGTGTCGTGTCCGGCGGCCGTCCGCTGCGGAAGTCTGCCACTGTCCGCAGCGTGACGTGTTGTGTGAATGGGCGCGCGTCGCGCGCGGTCTCAATTCCTTCGAGCAGGGCTTTCGCTCACCCCTCGACGACCGGCAGAAGGCCGTGACGCGCCCTATTGTGCTCCCCTCCACATACGACACGCCAGAGAGACATGAGAAAAACTCTAAAAAAGGTGGACGGTACGTTCTGCCATCCGGGGACGGTCGCTCCCGGCCAGCACGCGGTACGGTCGATCCATGCTCGTCACCGCAGAGACTCTCTCGGCCCCGGCCGCCTCACCGTCGACGCAGCCGACGACCCGCGCGCCGTCCTCTGGCTCGGTCACGGCGCAGGGGGCGGCATCGACGCCGCCGACCTCTCCGCGCTCGCCGCCGCCCTTCCCGGCCACGGCGTCACCGTCGTCCGCTACGAACAGCCGTGGCGAGTGGCGGGCAAGCGTCTCGCGTCCCGTCCGGCAGCGCTCGACGCGGCCTGGTTGGAGACGGCGTCCGTCGTCGAAGGGATCGCCGACGGCCTGCCCGTGTTGGTGGGCGGCCGCAGCGCAGGCGCCCGCGTGGCCTGCCGCACCGCCGCCTCCACGGGGGCGGCCGCGGTGGTCTGCCTGGCGTTCCCTCTGCATCCACCTGGACGACCGGAGAAGAGCAGGCTGGATGAACTGCTCGCCCCCACCGTGCCCGTGCTGGTCCTGCAGGGCGAGCGCGACACCTTCGGCACGGCAGAGACCATCGCGGCCGAAGCCGGGGCGCATGCGAACCTCCGGGTGATTCGTGTGCCCGGAGCCGACCACGGGATGCGCGTGCTGAAGACATCCCCGCTCGGCGCGGCCGGGGTGCGCGCTCTGGTGGTGTCGTCGGTCGCGGCGTTCGTGGACGAGGTGGTGTGACATGTCGCCGCAGACCGCGATCGTGATCGGCACCGGCGTAGCCGGAGCGTCGACGGCATTCTCGCTCGCCAGGCGCGGAGTGGCGGTGACCATGATCGACGCCGGGTTCGACGGCCAGGCGACGGCCGCCGGTGCTGGGATCATCCAGCCATGGAGCTCGTCGGCCGACGGCCTGTTCTACGAGCTCTACGCGGCAGGGGCCGACCACTACCCCGAGCTCATCGAACAGCTCGCCGCCGTCCGCGTGCACGACATCGGCTACCGCCGCTCGGGTGCCCTGGTGGTCAATCGCGACCCCGCCGTGCTGGACCTGATCGAGTCCCGTGTCACACGGCGTGCTGCGTCGGCGGCATCGGTCGGCACCGTTTCGCGCATCCCGAACAGTCGCGCGCGAGAGTTGTTCCCTCCGCTCGGCGACGGCTTCGACGCCGTGCACATCAGCGGGGGCGCCCGGGTCGACGGGCGGACTCTGCGCGCCGGTCTCCTCGCGGGGGCGACCGCGCTCGGAGCGACGGTCCTGCCCGGCACGGCGTCGGTCGCCCCGATGGATGCGGGCGGCTGGGCGGTCGAGGTCGACGGGCGCGCGCTCGCAGCCGACACCCTCGTGATCGCGGCGGGAGCGTGGACGAATCGGCTGCTCGAACCGTTCGGCCGGCGCATCGGCGCCGAACCGCAGCGCGGGCAGATCACCCACCTGCGCGTCGCGGGCGCCGACACCCGTTTCTGGCCGTCCGTGCATCCGGTGGCGAGCCACTACCTTGTGGCGTTCGACGACGGGCGCGTGGTCGTCGGTGCGACGCGCGAGACGGGCAGCGGATTCGACCCGCGCGTGACGGCGGACGGTCAGCGACAGATCCTCGAGAACGCACTGTCGGTCGCGCCCGGGCTCGCTGACGCGACCATCATCGAGACGCGCGTCGGTCTGCGCCCCCTGGCGGACGGCGAGCTGCCCGTGGTGGGCGCGCTGCGAGGGCTGGACGGCGTGTACGTGAACGCGGGCTTCGGCGCGGCCGGGCTCACGATGGGGCCACTCGTCGGGGACCGCCTCGCCGCCGTGGTGGTGGGAGAAGCCGAGACGTCTGCGGACGGGTTCCTGTCGGACGTCGACGCGAGGATGTGACCCGTGTGACCGGCACTCAGCCCAGCTCGCGCCGCATCAGCCACCGCGTGGTGGCACCCGAGTGCGCATCCGTCGCCTGCACGCGCGAGAACCCGTGCGCCTCGAACAGCGCCACGGTTCCCACGTAGCCGCTGATCACATCCACCCGTTCCCCGCCCGTGTCGACCGGGTAGCCCTCGACCATCGCGGCACCGGATGCGCGCGCGTGCTCCACCGCGCCGTCCAGCAGGTCGTGCATGAGACCACGCTTGCGATACCCGCCGCGCACCACGAAGCACACGATGGACCACGGGTCGCGCTCCTCGTCGAGGTGCGGGATGGTCCGCGACCGCATCAGCCGCCGATACGTCGACTTCGGCGCGACGGAGCACCAGCCGGCCACCTCGCCGTCCACATACGCGAGTACGCCAGGTCCAGGCTCCGCCGAACACTCCGACCGCATGTACTCGATGCGTTCCGGCATTCCGAGCCGCGCATCCCGATAGGACATGCACACGCACCCGCCGGCGCCCGGCTTGCGCGGCACCATGAAGGTGGCAAAATCGTCCCACCGGCCGGTGGCGGGAAGCACAGCGATGGACATGGAAGAACGCTACCGGTCGCCACCGACACGGCGCGTGCGCTCGGGGCTAGTGCTCGCCCTTGATCACGAAGTACGAGCCGCGGATGGTTCCGGCCAGCTTCGACTTCTGCCGGGCGAACTTGAACTGCGCGGCCAGCTCCTCCGGAACCTCCATGCCGTCCGACAGTTTGAACCCGACGGCGCGCTTCCCGGCATCCTCGATCGTGTACATCACGTTGATCGACAGCCCCGACTCATAGAACACGTACGCCATCCGGATACCCTCGACCTCGAACGCCGTCGCCTCCAGCGCCCGCGACCCGATCACCAGGTCACGCTCCTCCTTCAGGATGCCCGTGACCCACGCGAGCGCGGCCGCAGCCTCCGGCTCCTCCACCGAACTGACCGTGAAATCGTGGTCGTACTTGTTGTGGAAATAGCGCGCCTCATTCGCCCGCAACCCGGCAAGCGCCTCGGCGACAGGAGAGGACTCCAAGCCCACGGTGGAAACGTTGACGAAATCGACGGTGTACGGCATGGGTCCTCCTGGGGTGGTGATGGTGGTGCGGTCGAATTCTTGCACAGTGCGCCGGTGGCGGGTGCGGGCAACGGTCAGGTGGCAGGGTGCACTGCCGTCCGTTCGGGATGCGCGGCGCGCTCGTGCCGCCACTCGTCCCGATCATCAGTCAGGCGCGCATCCCGACACTGCCGATCGACCGCACAAGCGTGTCAACTCAGCCGCTCGAACACCATCGTCACCTGGATGCGGTCGCCGCCGCCGAGTCCCTTGCTGCCGGATGCCGCCGTCGAGATGGTGTGCAGCCGGTAGCCGAGCGCGGCCTGAGCGTTGATCGCCTTCTCCAGCTCGGTGAGGTTGCCGGAGCCGGTCCCCCACACCTTCTCCTTCAGGATCACCTGGAGGACGACGTAGCTCATCCCCGCTGGAGCAGGACGCGGCCGACCACCCGCGACGGCGTCCGCTTCGATCCTGCTGATCATGCCGCCGAACCCACCGGCCGACGGAGGCGGCGGCGGCTGGACCTTGTCCGTCCAGGTCTGGCCGTCCCACCACCTCGTCGTGCCCGACCCGTCGTCGTACCAGCCTGCCTGCGTTTCAGTGGACATCGCCCTGCCTCTCGTCTATTTGTCGTGACTCGTCGAAGTCTGGCGCACGGAGTCGTCGGCAGTTGAGCGGGCGCGCGGGTCCGAGGCACGGCGAGAAGGTCCGGTTGACCGGCCTCGGGTTACCCGGCTCTGTCCAGTCGACGCTCCGGAAGGCGGTGAGTGTCCAATCGCGACCTCGCCGCGCGGTGCTACGGTTCAGTCGTGTTCGGAGCCGTGTTTGTCTTGTTCGCAGCGTTCGTGCTGATCGCGTTCGCGATCTGCTGGCTCATGTGGGGACTGCCGAAGTTGATCGCGCAACTCAATCAACGACGACGCGCGCGAGCTGCCCAACGTGCGAAACAGCTGTGACGGCGTCGGTCCGACCTCCGAGAACTACACGTTGAACCGGAACTCCACCACGTTCCGCCGAGAACCTACGTCTCGACGTTCGCCCTCAGTCCAGTGTCCGAATGTACTCGACGCGGGGTGCGGCTGGATCGCCCGACGCGACGCACAGCGCCGAGAACGCGAATACATCGCCGCGGAAGTACTGGACGTTGACAAAGATCGCACTCGGGTCGCCGTTCGTGTGTGCGGCCGCGTAGCCATCTGACGAAGCAAGCCCGAACGTGTCGGCGCCGATCGGACCGGGCGGGAGCGGCGCCTGTCCGCCCCAGACGCCGACGGGCACGGCGGCATTGCAGGCGGCGTAGACAGCATTCCTGTCGAATTCGCTCCTGGCCGCCGTCGGGACGGGACTGGGGCTCGCCGCATTCGTCGCCGGTACGTCGCGACCCGATGGCGTTGTCGTTCCGACTGCTCCAGGCGCGCTTCCGACGCCTGAGCATCCGGACAACGCCGCGCTCACCGCGCAGATGAGCGCGACAGTTACGACCGCAGCGCGCCCCGGCCGAAGCAATTCGGTAAGCGAACGTGACATCAATCCCCCGTAGTGAGTAATTCGAGCCAGGTGCCCGACACTGTTAGATCGAGTAGTGCCCGTGGATCACTCGCGGCCGCGAGTTTGCCCGACCTCCAGCGCAAAGTGAACAGCAGCTCAACTAGACGTTGAAGCGGAACTCCACAACATCCCCGTCCTGCATCACGTACTCTTTCCCTTCCATCCGCGCCTTCCCCCGCGCGCGCGCCTCGGCGACGGAGCCCGCATCCACCAGGTCGTCGAACGAGATCACCTCGGCCTTGATGAAGCCCTTTTCGAAGTCCGTGTGGATCACGCCGGCCGCCTGCGGAGCCTTCCAGCCCTTGTGGATGGTCCACGCGCGCGACTCTTTCGGCCCGGCCGTCAGGTACGTCTGCAGGCCCAGCGTGTCGAAGCCGATGCGCGCCAGCTGGTCCAGGCCGCTTTCCGACTGGCCAGTGGATGCGAGGAGCTCGGCCGCGTCGTCGGCATCGAGGTCGATGAGTTCCGATTCGAGCTTCGCGTCGAGGAAGACCGCCTGGGCCGGGGCGACCAGCGCGGCGAGTTCGGCACGGCGGGCGTCGTCGGTGAGGACGGCCTCGTCCACGTTGAAGACGTAGATGAACGGCTTCGCCGTCAGCAGGCCGAGTTCGGCGATGGGCTCCAGGTCGATGGAGGCACTCGACAGCGGCTTGCCCTCGAACAGCACCGCGTGGGCGGCCTGCGCAGTTTCGAGCACGATCGGCTCCAGCTTGCGGCCCTTGACCTCTTTCTCGTACCGCGCGATCGCTTTCTCCAGCGTCTGCAGGTCGGCGAGGATCAGCTCGGTGTTGATGGTCTCCATGTCGCCTGCGGCGTCCACCTTGCCGGCGACGTGCACCACATCCGGGTCGTCGAAGCCGCGGACCACCTGGGCGATCGCGTCGGCCTCGCGGATGTTCGCGAGGAACTTGTTGCCGAGGCCTTCGCCCTCGCTCGCGCCCTTGACGATGCCGGCGATGTCGACGAACGACACCGGAGCCGGCAGGATGCGCTCACTGCCGAAGACCTCCGCGAGCTTGTCGAGGCGCTGATCGGGCAGGTTCACCACGCCGACGTTCGGCTCGATGGTGGCGAACGGGTAGTTCGCCGCGAGCACGGTGTTCTTGGTCAGTGCGTTGAACAGGGTGGACTTTCCCACGTTGGGGAGTCCGACGATTGCGATAGTGAGAGCCACGATCGACCATTCTACGGGCCGGTCGCCGCGCACCCCACCGGTGGATGCTCCACTCGTGCGAAAGGTGCGGTGCACGCGCTCCGCACCGCACGTTTCGCACGAGTCAGGCGCGGGCGCGGGCGACGACGCGCGGGCCAGCGGCAGCGAGTCGCGGCTCAGCCGCCGAGCACCGCCCGGTAGCAGTGCGTCACGTACGGCAGCTCGAACCGCTCCCGCCCTGCGAGGTCCGGATGCTCGGCCGCGAGCCTCCGCAGTGACGCGATCACCGCGGCCTGGGTGTCCGGGTCTTTCGTGATGAAGTAGCTGCGCGAGCGGGCCAGGTCGAGCATCCGCTCGACGGTCATTTCCTGCACCCAGCGCACCTCATGACGCTCCAGCTGCCCGAACGGCGAGCCGACCACCGGCTCGACCTCGTCGCTGGCATACGCCGCCCCGGTGTCCATCAGCTCGCCGAGCTGCCGCACCCAGTCGACGCTCTCGTCACGGAAGTTCCACACCAGCCCGAGCGCCCCGCCCGGCCGCAGCACGCGCGCCACCTCCGGCACCGCCACCACCGGATCCACCCAGTGCCACGCCTGCGCAGCGAGCACCAGCCCCGCCGAACCGTCGTCCGCCGGGATCTTCTCCCCCGTCCCCAGCCGCGCGGCGACACCCGGGATGCGGTCCCCGAGCACGCGCAGCATCTCCGGCGACGGGTCGACCGCCGTCACCTCGAACCCGCGCCGCGCGATGGCGGCCGTCAGCTTTCCCGTGCCGGCGCCGAGGTCGATCACCGGTCCGGTCGCGTCGCCGATCAGCCAGGACACGGCCTCGGCCGGGTAGTCGGGCCGCGCGGCGTCGTACACGTCGGCGGCCTGGTCGAAGGAGCGGGCGTGGGCGTCGTGGTCGTTCCGTTCGTACATGCTGCCGATGCTACGCGCGCCGCCGGAGCCGCTGGACGTGAGACCACTGTATGCACGACGCATCCGAGCACGAGCGCATGCGCATCCACGGCACACCGCACCCGCATCCCGGGGACGTCGGTGGGCCGTGCGAGCATGTTCCCGTGCCACTGGACTTCACCGCTATCGACTTCGAGACCGCGAACGGGAGTGCCGCCTCCGCGTGCTCGGTCGGGCTTATCAAAGTGAGGGACGGCAAGGTCGTCGACCGGGCAGGATGGCTCATCCAGCCGCCGGTCGGGCACGACTTCTTCCAGGAGTGGAACACCCGCATCCACGGCATTTATGCGGAGGACGTCGTCGACGCCGCCGGGTGGATCGACCAGCTTCCCGACCTCGTCGCGTTCGCGGAGGACGACTACCTGGTCGCCCACAACGCCGGATTCGACATGGGCGTGATCCGCGCCGCGTGCACAGCCACCGCCGTCGCGTGCCCCGAGTACAGCTACCTGTGCAGCCTGCAGGTCGCCCGCCGCACATACACGCTCGATTCGTACCGTCTTCCTGTCGCCGCGATGGCCGCCGGCTTCGAGGGCTTCCACCACCACGACGCCCTCGCCGACGCCGAGGCCTGCGCCGCCATCATCGTGCACGCGGCCCGCCGCCACGGCGCAGCCACCCTCGAGGAGCTCGCCGCGAGCACCGGCTCGCGGCTCGGACGCATCGGCGCAGCGCAAGCCGCCTAGCCACAGCGCAGGCTGCCTAGCCACACCCCGCACCGCTCGCAGCGCCGCAGCGCCCGCACCGCCGCACCACCCGGCATCCCGGGTGATAATGTCGTGACCAACCATTTGTCCTGACATGAACGAGGTATCGTGCCCCAGAGCGACGGCTCCCTCCCGCAGCACCTGTTCATGGACCTCGACCATTCCGGCCCGGTCCCCCTGTATTTCCAGGTGGCGACCAGGATCGAGAGCGCCATCGTCGACGGCGAACTGCCGCCGGGCTCACGCCTGGAGAACAAGATCGCGCTCGGCGAGCGCCTCGGGCTCTCCCGCCCCACCGTTCGTCGCGCCATCCAGGAACTGGTCGACAAGGGTCTGGTCGTGCGCCGCCGCGGCATCGGCACCCAGGTCGTGCACGGCCCGGTCACCCGGAAGGTCGAGCTGACCAGCCTGTACGACGACCTCGCGCGCGGCGGGCAACAGCCGCAGACCAGGATGCTGCTGCACGAGATCATCCCCGCCGGTGCCAGGATCGGCGAACTCCTCAACCTCGATGCCGAGAGCCCCGTGCTGCACCTGCGCCGCCTCCGGAGCGCCGACGACGTGCCGGTGGGCGTGCTCGAGAACTACCTGCCGACCGACTTCATCGACATCACCGAGGCCGACCTCGCCGCGCACGGCCTCTACCAGTTGATGCGCGGACGCGGCACCACGATGCGCGTGGCGAGGCAGAAAATCGGCGCACGCCGCGCTTCCAGCGAGGAG
Source organism: Leifsonia sp. McL0627 (assembly GCF_058244615.1). Lineage (NCBI taxonomy): Bacteria > Bacillati > Actinomycetota > Actinomycetes > Micrococcales > Microbacteriaceae > Leifsonia > Leifsonia sp. McL0627. Next base: position 609,140 of record NZ_JBZCGM010000003.1, on the reverse strand, counting down.
AGCGGCTTGCTGGAGATCGACGGCGGCGGCCCCGTCCTCACGATGGACCGCACCGCCTACGACAACTCCGGACGCGCTGTCGAGTTCGGCCACCACTGCTACCGGCCCGACCTGTACTCGTTCAAGATCACCCTCGTCGACAAGTAGCCACCCGCCTGCCGCGAGATACCAGTAACTGTCGCGAATCGCCCGGGATTCCGCGCAGTTACTGGTATCTCGCCGCCGCAGCGCCTACGCGTAGAAGGCTGGCTGCGGAATGTACGAGACCTCCTGGCGGAGACCGGAGGCCTGCGCCAGCACGCCGGCTTCGCAGACCGCGGCGGCGAGGTAGCCGTCCCACGCGCTCGGGCCGTCGATGGTGCCGCGGCGCACCGCATCCACCCAGCGCTGCACCTCGGTGTCGTATGCCCGGGCGAAACGCGTCGTGTACGACAGGTGCTCGGCCTGACGGAACGCACCGTCCACATACCGCGCGATGCCGGAGGTGCGGCCGATCTCGGCCACGCCGCGCTCGAACACCGCGTCGGTGGTCACCTGGTAGCCGAACTGGATGTTCACACTGATCTCGACGTCGGCCAGCACTCCGGATGCGGTCTCCAGCAGCACCAGCTGCGGCTCCCGCACACCCTCGGGCGCGAGCGAGTTGCGGCGCGGCTTGCGCACCTCGACGGCCGCGATCGGCTCGCCGACGAGCCACGGCACGACGTCGATCTCGTGCACCACGGAGTCGGTGATCAGCATGGTCTCCGTGTATCCGGGCGGCGTCGACGGGTTGCGGTGCGCGCAGTGCAGCGCGAGGATCGCCCCGGCGTCTCCGGAGTCGATGAGCTCCTTGAGCTGCATGTACTCCTCGTCGAAGCGCCGCATGAAGCCCACCTGGATGCGCGGACGGTCCGTCTTCTGCTCGGCCTCCAGGATGCGCAGCGACGACTCGGAGTCCGGCGTCAGCGGTTTCTCGCACAGGATGTCCACCCCGGCTTCGAGTGCCGGCAGCAGCACCGACTCGTGGAACGGACCGGGGGTCGCGATGATGACGGCGTCGATGCTGTCGTGCTCGAGTGCGTCCTCGATGCGGCTGCGCGTTGCGGCGCCCGGAGCACCGGCCGCGGCCGCCGAAGCGCGCCCGGCGTCCGGTTCGACGACGGCCGCGATCTCGGCGCCGGTGATGCGCTGGGTGATCCGGGAGATGTGGTCGGAACCCATGATCCCTGCGCCGACGACGGCGATACGGAGCGGTTCAGTGGTCATGCTTTTCTACTTTCGATGGTGATGGTTCGTCGATGCCGACGTGTGCCCGAAGAGTGCCCGAGGTGTGGGCGAAGCGGCTGCCCGGCCGGCTGCTCAGTCCTGTCTGGCGTGGCGCGTGCATCCGAAGATGTGCTCGCGCGTGCGCTTCGCGATCGGGTACGGACGCTCGATGTCCGTGCCGTACATGTCCTGTTCGACGATCGCGAAGATGTTCTGGTCGATGGCGCTGACCGCTTCGATGATCGGCGCGAAGTCGGGGACGCCGGCCGGCGGCTCGGTCATGACCCCGCGCGCGACCGCCGTGGCGAACGGCACGTCGTTCTTGAGCACGTCGGCGAGGATGTCCCGGTCGACCTGCTTGAGGTGCAGGTAGCCGATCCGTTCCGGGTATGCCTGGATGAGCTTCAGGTTGTCGCCGAGGTAGTAGGAGAAGTGCCCGGTATCGAGGCAGAGGTTGGTGTACGCCGCGTCCGTCTCCGCGAGGAACCGCTCGACCTCGCCGTAGGTGCCGATGTGACTGTCGGCGTGCGAGTGGAACTGCTGGTGCATCCCGAACTCGTCGAGGAGCGCCTTGCCGAGCTTGTCGTGCCCGGCTGCCAGCTTCTTCCACTGGTCGTCGTCGAGGGTGCGGCTCTCCAGCACCTCCTCCGTGGCGTCGCTGCGCCACAGGTCGGGGATGACCACCAGGTGCTCTGCACCGAGAGCCGTCGCGAGGCCGGCCACCTGAAGCGCCTGATCCCACGCGCGCTGCCACTGGTCCTCTCCTTTGTGGAAGCCGGTGAAGACCGTCCCTGCGGAGAGTTTCAGTCCTCGCGAGCCGAGCTCGTCCTGGAGCTGGTGCGGGTCGGTCGGCAGGTAGCCGTACGGCCCGAGCTCGATCCAGGTGTACCCGGACGCGACGACCTCGTCGAGGAAGCGCTGCCACGGGATCTGTCTCGGGTCGTCGGCGAACCAGACGCCCCACGAGTCCGGTGCTGTTCCGATCCGCAGGGCGGGGGTGCTGTCTGTCATCGTTCTCCTCGTGATGGTGTGGGTCAGCCGATGTAGGGACGCTGGCGCGTCTTCTGCTCGTCGTAGGCGGTTCTGGCGTCGCGCGTGCTGTCGAGCTCCGAGGCTTCGGCCACGGGCACATCCCACCAGCCTTCGCCGTCGGGCGAGAACAGCAGCGGGTCGCTGTTGATGTGGATGAGGGTCGGCCCGGTGGCGGCCTTGGCTGCTGCAACGGCCGCCGTGAGGTCGGCGATCGCGTTCGCGCTCGGCTCGACCCTGATCACGTCGACGCCGAGGCTCGCCGCGTTGGCCGCGAGGTCGACCGGAAGCGCCGGGCCGTCGTCGAAGGCGTTCGCCGCGTCGTCGCGGAACCGGTACTTGGTGCCGTAGCGCTGCGATCCGACCGTCTCGCTCAGGTGCCCGATGGAGGCGTACCCGTGGTTCTGGATGAGCACGACGATGATCTTCACACCCTCCGCCACCGCGCTCACCAGCTCGGTGTGCATCATCAGGTAGGAGCCGTCGCCGACCATCACGATCACGTCGCGGTCGTCCGCCCCGCGCTTGGCGCCCATCCCGCCGGCGATCTCGTAGCCCATGCAGGAAAACGCGTATTCGACGTGGTAGCCGAGGTCGTCGCGCACCCGCCACAGCTTGTGCAGGTCGCCGGGCAGCGATCCCGCCGCGCAGACGACCACGTCTCGCGGGTCGCTCGCCGCGTTGACCGCGCCGATGATCTCGCTCTGCGACGGTCGTTCCAGCCGCCGGTCGACGAAGCTCGAGTCGACCAGCGCGTCCCAGGCACGCTTCTCGCCCGCGATCTCGTCGCGGTAGGCGGACGGCGTGCCGAATCCGGCGAGCGCTGCGCGCAGGGCGACGAGCGCTTCCCTGGCATCGGCGATCACCGGAAGCGTCGACCCGTGCTTGTACGCGTCGAACGACGCGACGTTGATGTTGACGAACCGCACACCGTCGCGCGCGAACGCCGTGCGCGATGCGGTGGTGAAGTCGCTGTATCTGGTGCCGATCCCGATCACCAGGTCGGCCTGCGCCGCGAGGCGGTTGGCCGCAGAGGTGCCGGTGGAGCCGATGCTGCCCAGGGAGAGGGGATGGTCCCACTCGATGGACCCTCCGCCCGCTTGGGTCGTGCCCACCGGGATGCCCGTCGCCTCGGCGAACGCGCGAAGTTCGGCGACCGCGTCGGAGTAGATGACGCCGCCGCCTGCGACGATGACCGGACGCTCGGCCGCCGCGATGGCCTCGACCGCCCTCGCGAGCGTGCCGCGCTCGGGGACGGGACGACGGAGGTGCCACTCGCGGTCCGCGAGGAATTCCAGCGGAACGTCCAGCGCCTCGGCCTGCACGTCCTCCGGCAGCGCGATCGTGACGGCGCCCGTCTCCACCGGATCGGTCAGCACCCGCAGCGCGCCGAGGGCGGCGGAGAACAGCTGCTCCGGCCGCGTCACCCTGTCGAAGAACCGGGACAGCGGCTTGAACGCGTCGTTGACGCTCATCGACGCGTCGTGCGGCAACTCGAGCTGCTGCAGGACGGGGTCGGCGACCCGCGTGGCGAAGGTGTCGGAGGGCAGCAGCAGCACGGGCAGCCTGTTGGTGGTGGCGAGTGCTGCGCCAGTGAGCATGTTGGTCGCGCCGGGGCCCACCGAGGCGGCGCACGCGAACGTGCCCAGGCGCCGACGCATCCGGGAGTATCCGACGGCCTCATGCACCATGGCCTGCTCGTTGCGGGCCTGGTGGTACGGCATCAGATCGGGGTCCTGCACGGCGAACTGCTTGAGCGCCTGCCCGACCCCGGCCACGTTGCCGTGCCCGAAGATGCCGAACGTGCCGGCGATCGTGCGCTCGCGGTGCTCGCCGTCCACCGTCCACTGGTGAGCGAGGAACTCGACGAGCGCCTGGCTCACGGTCATGCGCTTGGTGCCGCTCACAGGGCTGCTCCTTCTGTGTTCGTTCCGGTGTTCGTTCCGGCGTTCGTTCCAGGGTGCCGTTCGTCGTCGGCTACCGAACCGACGGCGCTGGATGCGTACGGCAGGCGGGCGTCCATCCCGTCGGCCGCCCAGGTCTGGCGCACCCAGCCGTGGGCCGGATCGTCGGTGATCAGCCAAGAGCGCTCGGCATCCGGACCGGCCATCACGTTGAGGTAGTACAGGTCGTAGCCCGGGGCGGCGACGGCCGGCCCGTGGTAGCCGTGCGGCACGAGCGCGATGTCTCCGCTGCCGACGCGCGCGTCGATGGCGATCGGCCGCTCCCCCGACGAATACGTGGCGAACACCGCGAACGGCTCCGCGGCATCCGGTGCGTCGACACCACGCGTCACGGCGGTCTCGAAGTAGTAGATCTCCTCCAGTCGGGACTCGGTGCCCGGCCGGTTCTCGTCGTGCTTGTGCGGCGGGTACGAAGACCAGTTGCCCGCAGGCGTGATCACCTCGCAGGCGATCAGCTTGACCGCATCCAGTGCGCCGGGCACGCCGAAGTTGTGCACCTGGCGGCTGGACTGGCCTCCCCCGCGCAGCTCGACCGGAACAGCCGTGACGGGAAGGTACGCCGCAGGGCGGCGCTCCGGCGTCGGGGCCTCCGTGACCGCGACACGTCCTGTGCCTCCGATGGTCGCGGACGTTCCGGCCCCGAGATAGAGCACGTCGGTCGGCCCGTCGAAGACGGAAGACCGACCGGCGAGCTGCTGCACGGCCGCCTCGGCGCCGGGCTCCCGGTACTCCACCGTGAACGACCCGGCGAGCGGCACGATCATCCGCTCCACGTCGTCCGCGGCGAGCGCCACGGCGCCACCGTCGAGCGCCGCGACCCGCAAGCCGGTGTGCTGCCAACCGGGGATGCGCGCATCCACCACCGACTCCCAGCCGTCGTCAGCCAGGTCGCCGGGGCCGTAAACCCACTCACTGCCGTTCCGCATGGTCGCTCCTACTTGGTCTGCGGGAATCCGAGGTTGATGCCGCCATGACTCGGGTCGAGCCAGCGGCTGGTGACGGCCTTCTCTCTGGTGAAGAAGTCGAAGCCGTGCACACCGTACGCTTTCGCGTCGCCGAACAGCGACTGCTTCCAGCCGCCGAACGAGTAGTAGGCGACCGGAACAGGGATCGGCACGTTGATGCCGATCATGCCGACCTGCACCTCGTTCTGGAACCGGCGCGCCGCGCCTCCATCGTTCGTGAAGATCGCGGTGCCGTTGCCGAAAGCCCCCGCGTTGATCAGGTCGACGCCCTCCTCATAGGTCTCGACGCGCACCACGGCCAGCACAGGGCCGAAGATCTCCTCGGTGTACACCCGGGATGCGGTGCTCACGCGGTCGATCAGGGTGGGGCCGAGCCAGAAGCCGTCCGGTGCTCCGTCCACCTCGATGCCGCGGCCGTCGATGACGACCTCCGCGCCGTCGGCGATGGCGACATCGATGTACGACGCGACCTTGTCGCGGTGCTCGCGGGTGATCAGCGGACCCATGTCGCAGTTGCGGCGGCCGTCGCCGATCCGCAGGCCGCGCACGCGCTCTGTCACCTTGGCGATCAGCTCGTCGGCGACCGGCTCGACGGCGACGATCACGCTGATCGCCATGCAGCGCTCACCGGCGGACCCGAACCCGGCGTTCACCGCGGCGTCGGCGACCAGGTCGAGGTCGGCGTCCGGGAGCACCAGCATGTGGTTCTTGGCACCGCCGAGAGCCTGGACGCGCTTGCCGTTCCTGGCGGCCGTCTCGTAGATGTAGCGGGCGATCGGCGTGGAGCCGACGAACGAGATGGCCTGCACCTCCGGGTGCTCGAGCAGTCCGTCGACAGCGACCTTGTCGCCCTGCAGCACGGTGAAGACGCCGTCCGGCAGCCCCGCCTCCGTGAACAGCTCGGCGAGCCAGACCGCGGCGGACGGGTCCTTCTCGCTCGGCTTCAGGACCACGGCGTTGCCCGCCGCGATCGCGATGGGGAGGAACCACAGCGGCACCATCGCCGGGAAGTTGAACGGGCTCACGATGCCGACCACGCCGAGCGGCTGCTTGAGGGAGTACACGTCGACCCCGGTCGAGACGTTCTCAGAGTGCTCGCCCTTGATGAGGTGCGGGAACCCTGTCGCCAGCTCGACGACCTCGAGTCCGCGGGTAATCTCGCCGAGCGCGTCGGAGACGACCTTGCCGTGCTCGCTCGTCACGATCTCGGCGAGGTCGCCCTTGCGGGCGTTCAGCAGCTCGCGGAAGGCGAACATGACCTGCTGACGCTTTGCCATCGACGTGTCGCGCCACACGGGGAAGGCGGCCGCGGCGGAATCGATCGCCGCGACGACCTCGGCCTCGTCGGCCAGCCCGACCGTGGCGCTCGCTGTGCCGAGGGCGGGGTCGTACACCGGGGCGAGCCGGCCGCTGGCGCTCGGCGTACGTCGTCCGCCGATGTAGTGCGGGATGACGGGGAGGTCGGAGAGTTCGGTGTCTGGCATGGTGCGGATGCTCCTCAGCAGGTGGTTCGATCCGGTGCGCGACGCCGGTGGATGAAGGTCAGCGGATGAAGGGGTCGATGGCCGGCGGATGCCGGTCGGTGTGCGGTGCTCAGTGGACGAGGGATGCGGCCTGGTCGACCGCTGCCGCTACGTTTCCGCTGTCCGGATAGAGCAGCGTGCGGCCGACGACGAGGCCCCTCACGCCGGGCAGGTCGAGGGCGCTCCCCCAGGCGTCGTACACCGTCCCCGGCGCCGCGCCGGTCGCCGGATCGCCTCCGAGCAGCAGCGTCGGCAGCGTGGTTGCAGCCATCACCGACGCCATGTCTTTGACGACCGGCAGCTTGAGCCAGCTGTATGCCGAACTCGCGCCGAGCCCGGACGCGATCGCCACCGAGGTGATGACCGCATCCGTCGTGAGGTCGTTGAAGATCTGCTTGTCTCTCCAGATGCTCATGAACGGTTCGATCATGATCGGCAGCCGCGCGGCGGCGGCGGCGGTCACGGCGTCGGCCGAGGCCGCCAGTGTGGCGGCGGTGCCCTGGTCGGCGAGATTGATCCGCACCAGGAGCTTGGCGAAGTCGAGTCGGGCGGCGACCAGTGCATCCACGTCGTATGCGGTGAACCGGTCGTCCATCTCGAACGACGCTCCGCGCAGCCCTCCCCTGTTCATCGAGCCGACCGCGATACGGCCGTCGAGGAGGCCGAGGACGGCCAGGTCTTCGATGATGTCCGGCGTTCCGAGGACGCCGTCGACGCCCGGCCGCTCCAGGGCCGCGGCGAGGCGCTGCAGGAGGTCGTAGCGATCGGCCATCGCCAGCGGGTCGGAGCCGATGCCGAGCGCCCCGCGCGCCGGGTGGTCGGCGGCGACGATGAAGAGCCGTTCGTCGCCGGTCAGCAGGTCACGCGTCTGGCGCGTGGCGAGCGCCTCCGCGATCGCGGCGGGCTCGGCCGCCCTGATGCGACGCAGCCTCTCGAAGTCGGCGGCGCTGATGGGTCCGTCAGCGTGCTGCATGGGAGGCTCCCTTCAGCAGTGCGTCGACCTCGGCGGTCGTCGGCATGGCGGTGGAGCACTCGCGACGGCTCGCGACGATGGCTCCCGCCACGTTGGCGAAGCGGATCACCCGCTCCAGCGGCCAGCCGGACAGCAGGCCGTGGCAGAGGGCGCCGCCGAAGCCGTCACCGGCTCCCAGGCCGTTGACCACGTCGACCGGGAACGGCTCGACCTCCACCGTCTCCGTTCTGGTCTTCGCGAGCACGCCCCGCGGACCCTGCTTCACGACGGCGAGTTCGAGACCGCGCTCGAGCAGGGCGTCCGCCGCCCGGTGCGGGTCGGTCTCGCCGACGGCGATCTCGCACTCCTCACGGTTGCCGACGGCGACCGTCGCGTTCTCGAGCGCGCGCGACACCTCGGCCGTGGCCTCGGCCGCCGAGTTCCAGAACATCGGCCGGTAGTCGAGATCGAGGACGGTGAGCGGGGCGCGGCCGCGTGCCGCCCAGGCGGCGTGTTGGGCGGAGCGGCTCGGCTCCTGCGACAGGCCGGTGACCGTCGCCCAGAAGATGCGTGCATCCCGGATGGCCGCCAGGTCGAGCTCCGACGGCTCGATCACCAGGTCGGGCGCGATGGGGTCGCGGTAGAAGTAGAGGGGGAAGTGGTCCGGAGGGAAGATCTCACAGAGCGTGATCGGCGTATTGAGCCCGGGGACGGTGGAGACGAAACGGTTGTCCACGCCGAGGCGCGCGATCTCGGCGCTGACAAAGCGCCCGAGCGGGTCGGCTCCGGTGCGCGTGATGACGGCCGAACGGCGACCGTGTCTCGCGGCGGCGACCGTGACGTTGGTCGCGCTCCCGCCGAGGTATTTGCCGAAGGTGCTGACCTCCTCGAGACCGACGCCGTCTTGCAGCGGGTAGAGGTCGACGCCGACCCTGCCGATGGCGAGGACGTCGAAAGGCGCCTCGTGTGTGCTGGTGTCCGTCATCCCGACTCCGTCTTCATGTCCTGACATAGTGACATGGGAAGCCTATTCGCGGCGTGCCCCGCGCGCAACCTCCGAGTGTCGGGGGGCCCTGTCACACTCGAAGCATGGACCCCATCCTCTCCCTTCTCCTCGGACTCCTGGCCGGTGTCGTCATCGGCGCAGCGGCGGGCGGCTTCGCCGTCGCCACTCTCCTGCGTCGGAGGGCGGAGACTGCCGAGACGGCTGCGCCGGCCGTGCAGGTGGAAGACCCGGCGGTCGTCGCCGCGCGGCACGCGGCCGAGCTGGCGGAGCTGCGGGCGGCGGAGGCGGCGGTCCAGGCCGAGATCCGGCAGGATCTCGCTGCGACGCAGGCCACCGCGGACTCACTGCGCGAACAGGTCATCTCGCACCAGCTGCAATACCGCGAGCTGGTCGAGCGGCACCGTGTCGAGGCGCAGGCGCAGACCGAGCGGGAGCGCGAAGAGAGCAAGGTCCTGCAGGCGCTCGCACCGGTTCGAGCGAGCCTCAGCGACATGCAGAAGAAGGTCGCCGATCTCGAATCGCAGCGCACGCAGCAGCACGGCGAGCTCACGCAGCAGCTCAAGTCGGCCACCGAATCGGAGGAAAGGCTCCGCAGCACTGCCGAGTCCCTGGCATCCGCCCTGCGCTCCAACAGCACGCGCGGCGTCTGGGGCGAGACGCAGCTGCGCAGCGTGGTCGAGGCGGCCGGTCTCATCGAGCGCGTCGACTTCGACGTGCAGTCGAGCATCCAGTCGGAATCCGGTGCAGGACGCCCGGACATGATCGTGCATCTGCCGGGCGGCAAGAGCATCGCGCTCGACGCCAAGGTCCCGTTCAACGCCTACCTCGAGGCCAGCCAGATCCCCGCCACGGCCACCGGCGCCGACGGCGCGCAACGGGATGCGCTGCTCAAGCAGCACGTCAAGGCGGTCCGCGATCACATCACGGCCCTCGGCAACAAGGCCTATTGGACGGGCCTCGATTCCTCTCCGGAGCTGGTGATCGCGTTCATCCCGAGCGAGTCGCTGGTGTCGTCGGCCATGGAGGCGGACCCGTCGATCATGGAGTTCGCCTTCAGCAAGCGGGTCGCTCTGGCATCGCCGGTCACGCTCTGGTCGGTGCTCAAGACGGTCGCGTTCAGCTGGCAGCAGGATGTGCTCACTCAGGAGGCGAAGCAGCTCTTCGACCTGAGCCGCACGCTCTACTCGCGCCTGTCCACCACGGCCACCCACATCGAGAAGCTCGGCCGCTCGCTGGAGCGCACCGTGAAGGACTACAACGGCTTCGTCGGTTCGTTCGAGCGCCAGGTCTTCCCCGCCGCGCGCAAGCTCAACGCGCTCGACGAGTCCAAGATGATCGGCGTCCTCGACGGCATCGACGAGGCGCCGCGCGAGCTCACCGCCTTCGAGCTCGTCGCCGAACTCGGCGACGACGCAGAGCCCGAGCCCGAGCCCGACCGCGCGCTCCCCGAGCGCCGCTCCGCCTGACGCGAGCGCGGCAGGCGCTCGATTCGTGCGGAAAGCGCGGTGCGGAAGACCCGCACCGCGCTTTTCGCACGAATCGTTCGGCCGTCGCCTACAGCTGATCCGGCTCGAGCCACTTCGCGGCGAGGTGGTCGGCGATCACGCGGCGGATCGTGCCCGACTTCGAGCGGAGCACGATGCTCTCGGTCCGGATGATCGGACCCTTGCGGCGCACACCCTCGACGAGGCCGCCGTCGGTCACGCCGGTCGCGACGAAGAACGTGTTGTCGCCCTTCACCAGGTCGTCGGCGCCGTAGATGCGGTCCATGTCGAGCCCGGCGGCGATGCCGCCTGCGCGCTCCGCGTCGTCCTTCGGCGCGAGCCTGCCCTGCATGAACCCGCCGAGCGCCTTGATCGCGCACGCAGTCGTGATGCCCTCCGGGCTGCCGCCGATGCCGACGCACAGGTCGATTCGCGACTCGTACCTGGCCGCGTTGATGCCGCCGGCCACGTCGCCGTCGAGCATCAGCCTGGTCCCGGCGCCCGCGGCGCGGACCTCCTCGATCAGGCCCTCGTGGCGCGGGCGGTCCAGAATGGCGACCCGGATCTCGCCGACCGGCTTGCCCTTCGCCCTCGCCAGCTCCCGGATGTTGTCGCCGATCGACTGCGACAGGTCCACCACGCCGATGCCCTCCGGCCCGGTGACGATCTTGTCCATGTAGAACACGCTCGACGCATCCAGCATCGAACCGCGGTCGGACACCGCGATCACCGAGAGCGCGTTCTGACGACCCGCTGCGGTGAGCGACGTCCCGTCGATCGGGTCGACGGCGATGTCCACCGCCGGTCCACGGCCGTTGCCGACGTGCTCGCCGTTGAAGAGCATCGGGGCGTTGTCCTTCTCGCCCTCGCCGATCACGATGAGCCCGTCGAAGTTGACCGTGCCCAGGAACTTGCGCATCGCATCCACTGCGGCACCGTCTGCGGCGTTCTTGTCGCCCCGGCCGATGAAGGGGGTCGCCCGGATGGCCGCAGCCTCTGTGGCTCTGACGAGCTCCATGGCGAGGTTCCTGTCTGGATGCAGGAAGAGGGATGCGGTGTCAGTGCTGATCATGATGGGTCCTCCCGGACGGATTCGGTCGTCGTCTTCGACGTGCTGTATCGGCGAAGCCAGTGTATCGACGCGCCGCGTCGCCCGGCCGGATCCCGCACGAACGTTCACCTATCGTGCAACGCGCGTCCCACCGTTCGATGGCAGGAACGGCGGCGGACCCGCCTCCCACCGGCTCGGTATGATGAGACGCGTTCGACTCTTCGACTTCAAGGAGCTGTAATGCCCATCGCCACGCGGACCAATACGCAGAAATGCTCGACAAGGCGAAGGCCGGTGGTTTCGCGTATCCCGCGTTCAACGTGTCGTCGTCGCAGACGATCAACTCGGTGCTCCAGGGCCTGACCGAGGCCGGCAGCGACGGCATCATCCAGGTCACCACGGGCGGCGCGGACTACTTCGCCGGCCAGACCATCAAGAACCGCGCAGCTGGCGCGATCGCGTTCGCGAAGTTCGCTACCGAGGTCGCCAAGAACTACCCGATCACCGTCGCGCTCCACACCGACCACTGCCCGAAGGACGCGCTCGACGGCTTCGTGCTGCCGCTCATCGCCGCCTCCGAGGAGGAAGTCCGCGCCGGACGCAACCCCATCTTCCAGTCCCACATGTGGGACGGCTCGGCCGTGCCGCTCGGCGAGAACCTCCAGATCGCGGAGGACATGCTCAAGCGCACGAAGGCCATCAACGCCATCCTCGAGGTCGAGATCGGCGTCGTCGGCGGCGAGGAGGACGGTGTCAGCCACGACATCAACGAGCACCTCTACACCACGCTCGACGACGCGATCCAGACGGTGGAGGCCCTCGGCCTCGGCGAGAACGGCCGCTACATGGCCGCCCTCACCTTCGGCAACGTGCACGGCGTGTACAAGCCGGGCAACGTCAAGCTGCGCCCGGAGCTGCTGAAGACCATCCAGGATGGCCTCGCGGCGAAGTACGGCCACGGCCCGAAGCCGCTCGACCTCGTCTTCCACGGCGGCTCGGGCTCGACCGACGCCGAGATCGCCGAGGCGGTCGCCAACGGCGTCGTCAAGATGAACATCGACACGGACACGCAGTACGCGTTCACCCGCTCGATCGCCGGCTACATGTTCGCGAACTACGAAGGGCGTCCTCAAGATCGACGGCGAAGTCGGCAACAAGAAGCTGTACGACCCGCGCGCGTGGGGCAAGGTCGCGGAGACGGCGATGGCCGCTCGCGTGGTCGAGGCCACCCAGCAGCTCGGCTCGGCCGGACACTCCGGCAAGTAGTATTCGGCGGCGGTCGGGGCTCACGCTCCGGCCGCCGCGTCATATCCAGGGAGGGCGGCCGCCATGGCCGACGACGAGAAGAAGCCCGACGAGCGACCGCGCCCGAAATACGGCGAGCTGGCGCCCGAGGGGTGGGTGTGGCATCCACCGGCCGATGCGAACCGGCTGGACACGTCGCATCCCGTCGCGGAGCCTGATCGCTACGGCGAGCACGGCGACTCCGGCCAGCGAACCGGTCGCCCCGGCGAGACCGGCGGCTCCGGCAGCACCGGCGGCACCGGCGACGGCCGGGACCAGCGCGCGCCGCACACCGGCTTCCCCGGCTTCCCGCCTCCGCACGCCCAGCACCAGCAGTTCCCGCAGCACCAGCCGCAGCAGCAGAGCCCGCAACTGCGCGCCGATGCGCCGCGCTGGAACATGACCGTCACGGTCGTCCTGATCGTCTTCGGACTCTTCGGCGCGACCAACTCCATCAGCGGACTGCTCTCGCTGCCGAGCGCGATGCAGCTGATGCACGAGAACCAGAACCTCGGCGCATACACGCCCGCCGCCTCCGTGCAGGGAACCTTGATCGCCGGCGCCGTCACCATCGGCCTGATCTGGGCGGCCTCCACCGCACTGTCGATCTGGCTGCTGGTCAAGCGCAGGATCGCCTTCTACATCCCGCTGATCGCCGGTGTCATCGCCCTGATCGCGCTGCTCGGCTTCATCTCGGCCGTGCTGCTGACCGACCCGGTGCTCGTCGACTTCTACAGCGGGATCACCCCGACGCCGACCGGGTCAGCAACCCCGTCCGTCACCCCGACACCGTCGGTCACTCCGACACCGTCCGTCACCCCGATCCCGACACCGGCGCCGACCAGCACGCCCTGAGCGGGCCTCTCGACAGCACGACGAAGGGGCCGGCGCATCCCGCACCGGGCCGTTCGCCGACCAGTGGATGCGGTTAGGCCGCCGCTGCCGTGCGCGCGTCGCGCAGGCCGTCGACGAGCGTCGTCGTCGGGCGGCCGATCAGCTCGCTGAGCGTCCCGGGGTTGTCCGCGAGCGCTCCGTCGCGGATGTTGCCGTCGAGCGCGACGACGAACCCGACCGTGCCGTCGTCGAGCCCGGCCCCGCTCAGGATGCTCCGGTGCTCGTCCTCGCTCACCGCCCGGTAGGCCACCGGGCGGTCCAGGATGGCCGCGGCCGCCTCCGCCAGTTCGTCGAACGTCCAGGCGACGTCGCCCGCGAGCTCGTACACCGCACCATCGTGGCCCGGCGTGCTCAGGACGACCGCAGCGGCGTCGGCGTAGTCGGCGCGCGTCGCGCTCGCCACCCTGCCCTCGCCGGCGCTCGACACGATCTCGCCCGTCGCGGCGGCGGTCTCGACCTGGCCGACATAGTTCTCGGTGTACCAGTTGTTGCGCAGGATGGTCACCGGCAGTCCGGACTCGGCGAGCAGCTTCTCCGTGGCCGTGTGCTCCGGCGCGAGGATGAGCGAGGTGTCGTCGGCGTGCGGCGCGCTGGTGTAGACGATCCGCCCCACGCCAGCGGCGACGGCGGCGTCGATGGCGTTGGCGTGCTGCGGCACCCGCTGGCCGACCTCGCTGCCGGAGACGAGGAGCAGGGCGTCGGCGCCGGCGAAGGCGGGCGCCAGGGTGTCCGGCTTCTCGAAGTCGATGACGGCGGTCTGCACGCCGAGCGCCTCGAGCGGCGCGAGCCGTTCTGCCGAGCGTCCGAGCGCGCGGATGTCGGCGGCGGGGACGCCGCGGGCGATCAGGGATTCGACGACGAGGCGTCCAAGGTGGCCGGTTGCTCCGGTGACGACGATGGTCATATGGGTGTTTCCTTTCGGTCGGTCATCGATGCCAACCGAGGTGCCGGACCAATACTTCCCATTCGAAGGTACGCACTTTTTGGTAAGTTACTGACGTGGACACCAGTTTTGAGACCTTGAACGGATTCGGCTTCACCGACGGCGTGCTGCCGTCGGCGTGTCCGACGCGCGTCGTCCTCAACCACGTGACGAGCACCTGGGGCGTGCTCGTACTCGTTGCGCTCTCGCAGAGCGACCACCGCTGGGGCGAACTCCGCCGCACCGTGCAGGGCATCAGCGAGAAGATGCTCGCCCAGACCCTCCGCACGCTGGAGCAGGACGGCTTCGTGCTCCGCACGGCGCAGCCGACCATCCCGCCCCGCGTCGACTACAGCCTCACGCAGCGCGGCCGCGACCTCACCGCCCACCTGCTCCCGCTGATGTCCTGGATCGCCGCCAACGCCGACGACATCGTCGCTTAGCGGCGGCCGCCGATGGCGCGCGCGTCCTGCTTGCCGGTGAGGTCTTTGCGGAGCTCCTTGGGGAGCGAGAACATGAGGTCCTCCTCCGCCGTCTTGACTTCCTGCACGTCGCCGTAGCCGGCGCCGCGGAGGTCGTCGAGCACCTCCTGCACCAGCACCTCCGGCACGGATGCTCCGCTCGTCACGCCGACCGTCGCCACGCCGTCGAGCCACTCCTGCTTGACCTCGCTGGCGTAGTCGACCCGGTATGCGGCCTTCGCGCCGTATTCCAGCGCGACCTCGACCAGACGAACCGAGTTGGACGAGTTGGCCGAGCCGACCACGATCACCAGCTCCGCCTGCTCCGCGACCTTCTTGATCGCCACCTGACGGTTCTGGGTGGCGTAGCAGATGTCGTCGCTCGGCGGATCCTGCAGGTTCGGGAAGCGCTCGCGGAGACGGCGGACCGTCTCCATCGTCTCGTCGACCGAGAGGGTGGTCTGGGAGAGCCAGACGACCTTGTCCGGGTCTTTCACCGTGATCGAGTCGACGTCGTCCGGGCTGTTGACGAGGGTGACGCGGTCGGGCGCATGGCCAGCCGTCCCCTCGACCTCTTCGTGCCCCTTGTGGCCGATCAGCAGGATCTCGAAGTCGTCGCGGGCGAAGCGCACCGCCTCGCGGTGCACCTTGGTGACCAGGGGGCAGGTCGCGTCGATCGCCTGCAGCCCCCGGTCGGAGGCGGCCTGCACGACCGCGGGCGAGACACCGTGGGCGCTGAACACGACGTGCGCGCCCTCCGGAACCTCCTCGACCTCATCGACGAAGATCGCGCCCTGCTGCTCCAGCGTGGACACGACGTGCACGTTGTGCACGATCTGCTTACGCACGTAGACGGGCGCCCCGTAGTGCTCGAGCGCCTTCTTGACGGCGATCACGGCCCTGTCAACACCCGCGCAGTATCCACGGGGTGCGGCCAGCAGGACCCTCTTGTGTCCGACGACCGGGGTATCCTGTAGCCGGCCTCGCGCACCGGGAATCCTCGGCATCGGAAGGCTGATGGTTGCGTCGCTCACCCTTCGATCCTAGGTGAGTGCGCTGAACACTGGTTGGGAGGCTCGGTGACGGACACGACCCGCGCACCGTCGATGGAGGTCGGCCCGCCGACCGCCGATGCGCCGTGGCCTGTCGCCACGCTGGCCGGCAAGATCCGAGGCTGGATCGAACGCCTCGGCACCGCCTGGGTGGAGGGCGAGATCACCCAGTGGGGCGTCTCGGGCGGCAACGTCTACGGCAAGCTCAAAGACCTCAATGAGGATGCGACGGTCAGCTTCACGATCTGGTCGTCGGTGAAGGCACGCATCCCGGCCGACCTCAAACAGGGCGACAGGGTGATCGCCGCGATCAAGCCCAACTTCTGGGTCAAGGGCGGCACGCTCACCATGCAGGTCTTCGACATGCGCCATGTCGGACTCGGCGACCTGCTCGAACGTCTCGAACGCCTCCGCCAGCAGCTCACCGCCGAGGGCTTGTTCGCGCCGGAGCGCAAGAAGCGCCTCCCGTTCCTCCCTCACACCATCGGACTCGTCACCGGCAAAGACTCCGACGCCGAGAAAGACGTGATCCGCAATGCGCAGTTGCGCTGGCCGCAGGTGCGTTTCCGCACCGTGTACGCGGCCGTGCAGGGCGACCGCACCGTCTCGGAGGTCACGGCCGCCATCCGCACCCTCGACGCCGATCCGGAGGTCGAGGTCATCATCGTCGCCCGTGGCGGAGGCGACTTCCAGAACCTGCTCGGCTTCAGTGACGAGACACTCGTGCGCGCCGCCGCCGCAGCGACCACGCCCATCGTCAGCGCCATCGGGCACGAGGCTGACCGGCCGCTGCTCGACGAGGTCGCCGACCTCCGCGCCTCCACCCCGACGGATGCGGCCAAGCGCGTCGTCCCGGATGTCGCGGAGGAGCTCGCCCGCGTTCAGCAGGCCAGAGCACGTATCGGGATGCGGGTGACGCATATGATCGCGGCCGAGATCGACCGCATCGGCCACCTGCGCACGCGCCCCTCGCTCGCGTCGTCGAATTGGATCGTCGACTCCCGGGCCGAAGAACTCACCCGCTTCGTCGCCAGGGGCGCCGAGCTGATCGAGCGCCGCGTCGACCGCGAGTCCACCAGGGTCGCCGAGCTCCGCGGCCAGCTCCGCGCGCTCTCGCCGCAGGGCACCCTCGACCGCGGATACGCGATCGTCCAGCTCGCCTCCGGCCACGTCGTGACCTCTCCGGACGAGATGCCGACCGGCACCGCGTTGCGCCTCACCGTCTCCGGCGGCGCTGTGGCCGCGACGGCGGGAGACCCCATCCCGTCGCCGGCCGGGCACTTCGGAGAGATCGCTCAGACGGACGAATAGAATGGATGTCATGCCCACCACAGAGCCGACTTCCGGCGACGACGCCCTCAGCGCCGACGCGCTCGGCGGCGACGCCCCCGGCGGCGACCCGCTCGCCGCGCTCAGCTACGAGGAGTCGCGTGACGAACTGATCCGCGTCGTCGGTCAGCTGGAGCAGGGCTCGTCGAGCCTCGAGGAGTCCATCGCGCTCTGGGAGCGCGGTGAGGCTCTCGCACGTCACTGCGAGGAGTGGCTGATCGGCGCCAAGGCCCGGTTGGATGCTGCGCGCGGCGGAGCGAATGCCGCAGCGGGAGCGACGAGCGCCGAATGAGTCCTCGCACCAAGCCGCCAGCGGTGGTCGCCGAGCTCGGACGCCCGGAGACGGCGGAGGAGACCGCAGCCCGCAAGGCCGTGAACTCCGCCAACCACCGCAACAGGCAGACCGTCAACAACCTCGTCTACTCACTGATCGCGTGTGTCGCGCTCGTCGCGCTGATCGTGCTGTTCGTGCCCCGCGGCAATCCGGTGTCGTCCGCTCCCCCTGTCGACTACGCCTCCATCGCGTCGCAGGCGCAGGGGTCGGAGCCGAACCGTCTGCTCGTGCCGGAACTGCCGTCGACGTGGAAGTCCAACAACGCCGAGCTGCGCACCAAGACCCCAGACGGCGTCGACTCGTGGTACGTCGGCCTGATCACCCCGAAGTCGCAGTACATCGGCATCACCCAGGGCTTCAACGGCAACGACACCTGGACCGCCCAGCAGGTCAACAAGACCATGATCAAGGGCACTCGCACCATCGACGGCGTGCGCTGGGACGTCTACGACAACCGAACGTCGAGCGACGACAACGGCAACGTCGAGTACGCGCTCGTCAACACGGCGGGCAAGAGCACCGTCATCCTCTTCGGCACGGCCAGCGACGCCGAATTCGGCACCGTCGCGAGTTCCATCGCCGATCAGATACGTCAACTCGGAGGTTCATGATGGGTAAGCCGAGGCCGTCCCGCGTCTGGGACGCCATGCTGCGTGGCAACGAGCGTTTCGTCTCCGGAGAGCCCGACCATCCCCGCCAGGATGTCGAGCGCCGTGAGACAATCGCGACCGGACAGGCCCCGCTCGCCGCGATCTTCGGATGCGCGGACTCCCGGCTGGCCGCCGAGATCATCTTCGACCTGGGCCTGGGCGACGCCTTCGTGGTTCGCAACGCTGGTCAGGTCATCTCCGACTCCGTGCTCGGCTCGCTCGAGTACGCGGTCGGCGTGCTCGAAGTCCCGCTCATCCTGGTGCTCGGGCACGACGAGTGCGGCGCCGTCCGGGCTGCCATCGACTCCCAGGCCCAGGATGCCACCCCGCTCCCCCCGCACATCGCCAACCTCATCGCGCCCATCGTCCCCGCCGTGCACGTTGTCGCGGGCGTCCCCGTCGGCCGGCCGGTCGATCCGGCCACCGTGGATGCGCTCGAGGTCGGACGCGAGCACCTGCGCCACACAGTGGCCGAGCTGCTCGAAGGCTCCGAGATGATCAGCGCCGCCGTCGCCGACGGTTCGTTGGCTATCGTTGGTGCCAACTACCGGCTTCAGGAAGGTCGGGTCGTCCCCGACGTCGTCGTCGGACTGGTCGACCAGGCCTCCGACTGAAACCGCGGGCAGCCCGGCGATTCCGCCGGCCCCGCACCAGAAAGGAAAACACACCGTGGTGGACACCCAGGCGGACGCCGACTACCGCATCGAACACGACACGATGGGCGAGGTCCGCGTCCCAGCGGCCGCGCTCTACGGCGCGCAGACGCAGCGCGCCGTCGAGAACTTCCCGATCTCCGGATCGGTGCTGGAGCCGGCCCAAATCGCGGCATTGGCCCGCATCAAGAAGTCGGCTGCTCTCGCGAACGCCAGGCTCGGCGTGCTCGACCAGTCGATCGCCGACGCGATCGCCGCCGCCGCCGACGAGGTCGTCAGCGGCGCGCACGACAGCGAGTTCCCGATCGACGTCTACCAGACCGGCTCCGGGACGTCGTCGAACATGAACATGAACGAGGTGCTCGCGACGCTGGCGTCCCGCAACCTCGGCCAGCCCGTTCACCCGAACGACCACGTGAACGCATCGCAGTCGTCCAACGACGTGTTCCCGACCTCGGTGCACATCGCCGTGACCGGCGCGCTCATCGACGACCTCATCCCCGCGCTCGACCACCTCGCAGTGTCGCTCGAGGCGAAGGCGGAGCTGTGGGCGACGGTCGTCAAGAGCGGCCGCACCCACCTGATGGATGCGACCCCCGTCACGCTCGGCCAGGAGTTCGGCGGTTACGCCGCGCAGATCCGTCTCGGCATCGAGCGTGTCCAGGCGTCGCTGCACCGCGTCGCGGAGGTCCCGCTCGGCGGCACGGCCGTCGGCACCGGCATCAACACCCCGCTCGGCTTCCCGCAGCTGGTCATCGAACTGCTCACGCAGGAGACCGAGCTGCCGATCACCGAGGCGCGCAACCACTTCGAGGCGCAGGCCAACCGGGATGCACTGGTCGAGGCGTCCGGCGCCCTCCGCACCATCGCGGTCAGCCTCACCAAGATCTGCAACGACCTCCGCTGGATGGGCTCCGGCCCCAACACAGGCCTCGGCGAGCTGCACATCCCGGACCTGCAGCCCGGTTCGTCGATCATGCCCGGCAAGGTCAACCCGGTGATCCCGGAGGCCGTGCTGATGGTCGCCTCCCGTGTGATCGGCAACGACGCGACCATCGCGTGGAGCGGCGCATCCGGCCTGTTCGAGCTGAACGTCGCCATCCCGGTGATGGGCACGGCTCTGCTGGAGTCGATCCGCCTCCTCACCCAGGGCTCGCGCGTGCTCGCCGACAAGACGGTCTCCGGCTTGGAGGCCAACGTCGAGCGCGCCCGCGCATACGCGGAGTCGAGCCCGTCGATCGTCACGCCGCTCAACCGGGTGATCGGCTACGAGTCGGCCGCGAAGGTCGCCAAGCACGCCGTCGCCCAGGGCATGACGGTGCGCGAGGCCGTCATCGACCTCGGCTTCGTCGAGCGCGGCGAGGTCACCCTCGAACAGCTCGACACAGCACTCGACGTCCTCAGCATGACCCACCCGGGCTGAGCGCACCGCTCATCCGGTAGCTGTTCTGTGACGTACAGGGCGCCCTCCTCGGGAGGGCGCCCTTCGACGTTCCGACGCGCTTCGTCGTTCAAGCGCGCTTCGATGTTCAGGCAGCCTTCCAGCTTCACGCCGTGGTCGTCGCGAGGGTGAGCGCCGCTCCGACCGCCCAGAACGAGCCGAGAAGATACGGCCCGAGCGGAATTCCCTCGTCCGACGCTGCGCGGAGCGGCGGCGCGCGCAGAGCGACCAGTCCCGCGGCGGCGAACGCCACCGCGATGCACGCGAACGCAGGGACGATGGGGCCGATCGTTGCACTGCCTACTGCGGTATCAGCACCAACGCCACCGATCCCCAAGCCGCCGAGCACCAGGGCGAGCAGGCCGGCGAGCTTGACGTCTCCCATCCCGATCCCGCCTCCGGCCGCCACAGCCAGCAGCACCCCGAGCACCCCGGCTGCGCACAGCACCACCTCGGCCACGGCCTGAACCGGATGACCGCGGGCGAGCGCATCCCACACCAGGCCGGTCCCGGCGACAGCGTAGCCGGGCAGCACGAGGGCGTTGGGCAGGCGACGCTCGCGAATGTCGATGACGCACAGCGGAAACGTGACGGCAGCGATGTACGCAAGGCCGACCAGCCGCGACAGCTGCGACCCTTGCACCCCGAGTCCGCCAGGGATCCAGGGCGCTGCGAGCACAACCAGCGTGGCGCCCACCAGCACGATGCCCACCTGCACGGAACCCGCCAACGCAGCGCCCACCCACGAAGCGGCCATCACACCGCCGACGGCCTCAGCATCCCGCTCTCTTCGCTCCATCCACCGACCGTAGCAACCTGGTCAGACATCAATTCCAGTTATCCATAGCCGCGGGATTCTTTCCACACCCGGGCGCACCGCGGCGCCCGCACCCTCACCGGGCCGGGCGCCGCCGCGCGCGTTCGTCGCCGACGATCACATCACTTCGTTGCCCTCCAGCATTTCCGTCACGAGCGCCGCGATCGCGGACCGCTCCGACCGGGTGAGCGTGATGTGGCCGAACAGCGGGTGGCCTTTCAGCGTCTCGATGACCGACGCGACACCGTCGTGCCGACCGACGCGCAGGTTGTCGCGCTGCGCCACGTCGTGGGTGAGCACCACGCGCGAGTTCTGCCCGACGCGGCTGAGCACCGTCAGCAGCACGTTGCGTTCCAGTGACTGCGCCTCGTCGACGATCACGAACGCGTCGTGCAACGACCGGCCCCGGATGTGCGTGAGCGGCAGCACTTCGAGGATGCCGCGATCCTGCACCTCGTCGAGTACGTTCTGCGACACGAGCGCTCCGAGGGTGTCGAAGATCGCCTGGCCCCACGGGTTCATCTTCTCGCCCTGATCGCCGGGCAGGTAGCCGAGTTCCTGGCCGCCGACCGCGTACAGCGGACGGAACACCATGATCTTCTTGTGCTGCTGCCGTTCGAGCACCGCCTCCAGGCCCGCGCACAGCGCGAGCGCCGACTTGCCGGTGCCCGCCCGTCCGCCGAGGGACAGGATGCCGATCTCGGGGTCGAGGAGCATGTCGATGGCGAGGCGCTGCTCCGCCGAGCGGCCGTGCAGGCCGAACACGTCCCGGTCGCCGCGGACCAGTTTGAGCTGGCCGTCACCCACCACGCGTCCGAGGGCCGAGCCGCGGTCGGAGTGGATGATGAGTCCTGTGTTGGCCGGCATCCCCTCGATCAGCTCGGTGCGCATCCATTGGTTCTCGTAGAGGTCGCTCATCGCGTCGCTGCCGAGGGCGATGTCGGCGAGCCCCGTCCATCCGGAGTCGACGGCGAGTTCGTGCCGGTACTCCTCCGCCGCGAGGCCGATGGAGGCCGCTTTCACGCGCAGCGGCAGGTCTTTGGAGACGACCGTGACCGCGAGTCCGTCGTTGGCGAGGTTGAGGGCGACCGCCAGGATGCGCGAGTCGTTGTCGCCGAGTTGCAGACCGCTCGGCAGCACCGACATGTTGGAGTGGTTGAGCTCCACGCGCAGCGATCCGCCCTCCCCGACCGGGATGGGGAAGTCGAGCCGTTCGTGCTTGATCCTCAGCTCGTCCAGGTTGCGCAGCGCTTGCCGCGCAAAGTAGCCGATCTCTGGATCGTTGCGTTTGCCCTCCAGTTCGCTCACGACGACGACGGGGATGACGACAGCGTGTTCGGCGAAACGGAAGATCGCCTGGGGGTCGGACAGCAGGACCGAGGTGTCGAGCACGTATGTGCGCTCCGCCTGGTTGGTTCCGCTGTCGGTCGACTCGAACTGTCGGGTACCTGATTCAGCCACGACCACTCCCACCCCGCTCGCTCCGTAGAGCTCGCGGATCTGTTTGGCGAGTCGGCCGGTGGGTGTCGAAACGAACTTACGTGGCCGTCTCGATCGGGCTCCGTGCCCGATAAGCCGAACCTACGCCGCCCCTCCGACACACCACGGCGACACACCGCCGTCGCACGTTTCGATCAGGTGAACAATCGCCCCCACTTCGGGGTTCCAGCAATCGAGTCGGGACTTATGCACGCGACACGCCGGCGTGTCGCGTGCATAAGTCCCGACTCGATTGCGTCGGTACCCGAGGGACGGACGGCGCGGCAGGCTCAGGAGGCGGAGGCGTAAGACGTGAACGCGCCGCGGAGCATGTCGAACGTCTCGTCGCTGGTGCCGGCGTGCACGGAGACGCGCACGTTCGTCGCCCGGATGGAGGCGGTGATCCCGTGGTTGAAGAGGGACGCGGTGAGCGCCGTCAGCTGCTCCGGCATCGGCTCGAGCACGACCATACCCGCCCGCTCCGCGGCGTTCCGCGACGAGGCGACCGGGATCGCGTACTCGTCGGCGAGGTCGAAGACCTGCTCGACGCGACCGGCGATCGCCGCACTCACAGCCGGGACGCCGACCGCCGCGATGTCTTCGAGCGCCGCGGCGAACCGCGCCTGGGCGATCGGGTCCGGGTTCGAGATGCTGAACGCCCGCGCGCTGGCGCTCGGCTCCCCCACCTGGTCCCACGAACCGTCGAGGTCCGCTCCCGTCCAGCCGCTGAACACCGGCGTCAGGTGTTCGATGGCGCGCTCGCTGGCGGCGAGGAACCCTGTCCCCCAGCCGGCACGCGACCACTTCTGGCCGCCGGCCACGACCACGTCCGCGACCTCGTACGGCGCATCCACGACCCCGAAGCCCTGGATCGCATCCACGATCAGCAACCGGTCGCCGATCACCTGACGGATGCCGTCGATGTCGGCCAGATACCCGGTGCGCGAATCGACGAGGCTGACCATCACCGCCGTCGTGTTCGGCGTCAACTGCTCCCGGATGCGCGCCGGCGTCACCCGCTGGTGGTCCGTCTCCAGCCAGGTCGGCGTGACGACCCGCATGGCCTGCGACGCCCGC
Organism: Leifsonia sp. McL0627; assembly: GCF_058244615.1. Classification (NCBI taxonomy): domain Bacteria; kingdom Bacillati; phylum Actinomycetota; class Actinomycetes; order Micrococcales; family Microbacteriaceae; genus Leifsonia; species Leifsonia sp. McL0627. Next base: position 585,525 of record NZ_JBZCGM010000003.1, on the reverse strand, counting down.
ACGGCCGCGTATGTGATGCTCGGGAACTCCGCGGCGGACAGCAGCACTTCGCCGCCGGTGAGCCCGAACGCGGCGTGCATGAGGCCGATCGACGCCGTCGGCTGGAACGACACCTGGCCGGACGGGAACCGGGTGAGGGCTGCGACCGCCTCCCGCACGCGCTCGTCCTCCGCCTTCATCCGCTCGATGCTGCCGAACCGTGCCTTGGCGAGGATCTCGTACTGCCCGACCGTCTCGGCGAGCGCGGTCGCCGAGATCGGCCCGACCCGCCCGTAGTCGAGGTAGCCGGACTCCTCGGTGAACCCTGCCGCGAACTCGTCGATGGTCGTCGTCGTCATCAGTGTGTTGACCTCCCGGAACATTCTGTCAGGAAGGGCGGGTGCGGATGCGAATCGCGCGGGTCTCGGCTGCGGGCGGCTCGCGCTCCGGATGGGCGTGGCCCGGTCCCCCGGCTGGTCGCTGCTACTCCGGGGAGACGGGGGCGGGTCGCGTCGCCTGCGTGGTCGCGGCGGCGGGCTCGGCGAGGAATCGCGACACGGCAGGCAACCACAGGGGCACCGCTGCCGCAACGGCGAGCACCGCCGCGATCGTCAGGCCGATCGCGCTGAACGACCCGGCGCTATCGCTGGCGACGAACCAGGGGGAATTGACGGCGTCCACGAGGAGGATGACGGCGACCGCGCTGACCACGAGCCGCGCCAGCGCCGAGCCGCGGACGACGAAGAGGGCGGCGATCACCTGCACCGCGACAAGGACGATCGTCACCCCGGCCTGCGTGAGCTCCACCAGGGCGGGGCCCCACGCGTCCGGCACGATCAGCGACTGCGCGAGCACCAGCACGGCGACGGCGAACGCGACGAACGCCGCACCCACGGACAGCCACACGGACGGCGCGGCAGCGGCCTGCGCCGCTCCCCCGGGCACTGAGGTGGCTGTGTCTGCCTCCCCGGGCCGCGCATCCGGTGCTGTCACAACCGGCACGTCCTCCCGCACAGAGGTCGGCCGCTCGGCGGCCAGCGCACAACCCGACGCGACCACTGTCAGCGCCGCGAACGCCAGCCAGCTCAGCGACTCCGTGCTCGTCAGGAGGCGCCAGTCGAAGTGCGTCAGGGCCGCGACCTCCGCGACCTGCACCAGCACTCCCAGGCCCGCAAGCACGATCGCGACGACGAGCATGCCCGTCCCCCGCCCGACCGCGGCCCGCCGTCCGACCCCGACGACCACGCAGACGACGGTCGCCACCAGCAACGCCGCACGCAGGCCGTAGTCGGCGGCGAGGATCTGTCCGGTGTCGGTCCCGATCGCCCACAGCGCGTACAGCCAGATCACGCGGAGCGCCGACCAGGCGAGGCCGATGCCGAGGAGCGCTGCGACCGTCGCTGTCCACGCGGCCACGCGCATCCTGGTGTCGTCCGCACGCCAGGCCGCCACTGCGATCCGTCTCGTCGCCCCCATCGAGTCCCCCTCGTCCGAGCCTGCGCCAGCGCACCGCGCCGACGCTCCACCGCGTCTTCGCGGCGTTGCTCGACCCTAGCAGCGGCCGGGGTGGGACGGACGACGAGCTCGCCTCACAGCACAGCACAGCGGAAGCGAAGCCAGCCCGACCGCTCTGGGCACCTCCCCGATGCCGCGGCGCTCAGCCGCCGAAGCGGCGCTGCCTGCGCGAGTAGTCGCGCACGGCGCGAAGGAAGTCGACCTCGCGCAGGTCGGGGCCGAGGGCCTCCACGAAGTAGAACTCGCTGTGGGCACTCTGCCAGAGCATGAAGTCGCTGAGGCGCTGTTCGCCCGACGTCCGGATGACGAGGTCGGGGTCGGGCTGGCCGCCGGTGTACAGGTGCTCGCCGATGAGGTCGGGGGTGAGCAGGTCGGCGAGCGTTTCGAGACTCCCGCCTTTGGCATGGTGGGCCGCGACGATGTCGCGCATCGCGTCGGTGATCTCTTTGCGTCCGCCGTAGCCGACGGCGAGGTTGACGTGCAGGCCCTTGTTCGTGGCCGTGCGGGCCTCAGCGGCCGACAGGGCGGCGACCAGAGGCTCCGGCAGGCCTGCAGTCGAACCGACGTGCTGGACGCGCCAGTCGCGGTAGCGGGAGAGGTCGTCGGCGAGCTCGGCGATGATCTCGATGAGGTCGGAGAGCTCCCCGGACTCGCGGTTGGTGAGATTGTCGCTCGACAGCAGGTAGAGCGTGACCACGGAGATCCCGAGGTCGTCGCACCATTCGAGGAATTCACGCATCTTGGCGGCGCCCGCCCGGTGCCCGTGTGCGACGGTCGTCAGCCCGAGCTGCCGTGCCCAGCGCCGGTTGCCGTCGATGATCATGGCGACGTGGCGCGGCATCGACTCGCCCTGCAGGTCGCGCTTGAGGCGGTTCTGGTAGAGCCCGTAGAGCAGCCCACGTCCGAGGGGGAAACTCCATCTGCTCACGGAAGTACGTTACCGCGACCGTAGGCACGAACTCACAGCATGGGGTCGCGCTGCTCCCGTACCCTTGATTCATGACTGCGCGAAAAGCCCCCAAGCCGGAGCACGTCGCCGGTGTCCCGGACGGGCGGTCGAACGTCCCGCACGGGCGGTCAGACGTGCCGAACGGCCAGGCAGACACCCCCGGTTCGGCTGACGTCGCCGCAGCCGACGTCGCCGCAGCCGACGCCGCCGTCGTCACAGCCGAAGACGACCGCGGACCGGACCTGCCGAACATTCCGCTGCTCGAAGCATCCATCGCCGAACCGGCCGAGATCAAACCGACCTGGCGAGGCTGGATCCACGCCGGAACCTTCCCCGTGACCATCGCCGCCGGAATCGTGCTGATCACGCTCGCGCACGGCGCACCGGCCAAGTGGGCGTCCGCGGTGTTCGTGCTCACCTCCATGCTGCTGTTCGGCAACTCGGCGCTCTACCACCGGTTCAACTGGAAACCGCGGATGAAGATCATCCTCAAGCGGATCGACCACGCGAACATCTTCCTGCTGATCGCGGGAACGTACACGCCGCTCGCCGTCCTCGCGCTCCCGCCGCAGCAGGGGTTCCTGCTGCTCGCCCTGGTCTGGGCCGGCGCGCTCCTCGGCATCGGCTTCCGGGTGTTCTGGATCTCCGCGCCGCGCTGGCTGTACGTCCCGCTCTACCTGGCGCTGGGCTGGGCGGCGATGATGTACATCGTCGACCTGATGAACGCCAACCTCGCCATGATGATCCTGGTGCTCGTCGGCGGACTGTTCTACACCGTCGGCGCGGTGATCTACGGGGTCAAACGGCCGAACCCCGTTCCCGGAGTGTTCGGCTTCCACGAGATCTTCCACACCCTGACGGTGCTGGCTTTCCTGTGCCATTGGACGGCGGTGCTGCTGATCGCAATGCACCCCGTGTACAACGTGGGCTGAGAAGTTCGGCCCGGCCGTCAGCGGCTGCGCCGTCAGCGGCCTGCGTCGTCAGCGGCCTGCGTCGTCAGCGGCCTGCGTCGTCAGCGGCCTGCGTCGTCCGAGCGATCCTGGCCGGTCTGCTCCGCCTGCTCGGCGTCCAGCTTCTCGGCGATCTCCGCCCGGTAACGCACGCGCCGGATGCGCCTGGTCATGTCGATCGCGAGCAGCACGGCGGCCACCGCGACCAGGAACGTCACCACGAAGCCGACGACGCCGGGCGTTACCGAATCCGCGTTCGGACCACTCGACGGGGTCGGCGTCGGAGTCGCAGCGGTGACCCACACGGCCGCGCGCAGCAGCGCATCCTGGATCATCGTGCTCCCTCACGGTCGACGACGATTCCTGCGCACAGGGCGGTTACGGGCATCCGGGTCTCCACTTTCGAGCCGAGGACGAAGCGCAGATTTTCACAGCTTCGTCTCCTAGTGTTGGTTCAAGCCTACCGTCGCCAGGACGGTGCATTTTCCACGGGAGAACGTCCAGTGCAGGGAGAAGGATGGCGGTGACCGAGACACTCGATCACCGTTACGGTCGCACGCCCGGTCGCAAGCGCCGGGATCGCTGGTGGATCATCGGAGTGGCGATCGCGTTCGTCGCGATCTTCGCCGCGTGGACGTTCTGGGCGGGCTGGGACAACAACCAGGCCGACCTGGAGGCGACGGACACCGCATACACGATCACGGATGCGCACCACGTGTCCATCAGCTTCACGGTGAACACGCCGCCCGGCACCCCGGTGACGTGCGCCGTGCAGGCACTCAACGAGTCGTTCGCGATCGTCGGCTGGCGGATCATCAGCTATCCGGCGTCTGAGAAGCGTCTCACGGAGTACACGGAGACGATCAGGACGACCGAGCAGAGCAACACAGGTTTGATTTCCAGCTGCTGGCTGACCTAGGATTCTTCGATACGCCCCGACCGATGTCGGGGCGTCGACTTTATCCAGCCGGTCCCCGGATCGGCCGATCTGCCCAGCCGGTTCCCGGACCGGCGGCGCAAAGGAGTTCATCATGTCTCAGGAATCTCAGGTCAGCTTTCTGACCCAGGATGCGTACGACCGTCTGGCGGCCGAACTCGAGGAGCTCAGCGTCAACGGCCGAAACGAGATCGCGAAACGCATCGAGGCGGCCCGCGAGGAGGGCGACCTCAAGGAGAACGGCGGATACCACGCCGCGAAAGACGAGCAGGGCAAGATCGAGGCCCGCATCATCCAGCTCACCAACCTGCTGCGTCACTCCACCGTGAGCGCCGCCCCCGAGAGCCACGGCGTCGTGGAGCCGGGAACGGTCATCACCGCGACCATCGCCGGTGACGAGAGCAAGTTCCTCATCGGCAACCGCGAGATGGCTGCGGGCACCGACCTGCAGGTCTACAGCGAGGGCTCGCCGCTCGGTGCGGCCATCCTGGGTCTCAAGGTCGACGAGTCCACCTCGTACACGGCGCCCAACGGCAAGCAGATCGCCGTCAGCATCCTGAAGGTCGAGACGTACACCGGCTGAGCCGGCCGTCGATTCGTGCGAAAAGCGCGGTGCGGGTCTCCCGCACCGCGCTTTTTGCACGAGTAGAGGCAACCGCTCGCGCACGACTCGTGCGAAAAGTGCGGTGCCGAAGGTCCGCACCGCACTTTTGGCACGAGTAGAGGCAACCGCTCGCGCACGACTCGTGCGAAAAGTGCGGTGTTGAAGGCGCGCACCGCACTTTTGGCACGAGTCGCGTGGGCACGCCTGCGCAGCGGCGCGGCCCGTGCGGACGCGGACAGGCGGCGCGGCCTACTCGTAGTCGAGGACGGGGTCGTAGCCCGCGGAGCGGAGCGCCTCGATGACGTGGTGGCGGTGGTCCGTGCCGCGGGTCTCGACGCTGACGTCGAGCTCGACCTGGCTGAGCTGCAGGCCGCGGCCGTGGCGGGTGTGCAGCACCTCGACCACGTTGGCGTTGACACCGGCCAGGATCTCGGAGATGCGGGCGAGCTGACCTGGGCGGTCCGGCAGCATGATGGTGAGCTTGAGGTAGCGGTCCGACGCTGCGAGACCGTGGCTGATGATGCGCTGCATCAGCAGCGGGTCGATGTTGCCGCCGGAGAGGATCGCGACCGTCGGGCCGAGCGCGGGGATCTTGCCTGCCAGGATCGCGGCGACGGCGGCCGCACCGGCCGGCTCCACGACGAGCTTCGCGCGTTCGAGGAGCACGAGCAGGGCGCGCGCGATGTCGTCTTCGGAGACCGTGACGATCTCGTCGACGATGTCGCGGATGATCTGGAAGTTGAGAGCGCCCGGCTTGCTCACCGCGATGCCGTCGGCGATGGTCCCGGCGATCGCGATCTCGGTGGGTTCGCCCGCATCCAGGGACGGCGGGTATGCGGCGGCGTTGGCCGCCTGCACGCCGATCACACGGATCTCGCGGCCTTCCGCCGCCGCCCGCTGCTTGACGGCGCTGGCGACACCGGAGATGAGTCCTCCGCCGCCGATCGGGACGACGATGGTGGTTGCATCCGGAACGTCGTCGAGGATTTCGAGGCCGAGCGTGCCCTGACCGGCCACCACATCCGGATGGTCGAACGGCGGGATGAGGACGGCGCCGGTCTCCGCGGCGAAGTCGGCGGCGGCGCGCAGCGTCTCGTCGACGATGCTTCCGCTGAGGACGACGTCTGCTCCGTAGTCGCGCGTGGCCTGGAACTTGGGGATGGCGACGCCGACCGGCATGAAGATGGTGGCGTGGATGCCCAGCTCCCTGGCCGCGAACGCGACACCCTGCGCGTGGTTGCCCGCTGACGCAGCGACGACGCCGCGCGCACGCTCCTCGGCGCTGAGCTTGGCCATCCGGTTGTACGCGCCGCGGATCTTGTACGACCCGGTGCGCTGGAGGTTCTCGCACTTGAGCAGGACGGGGGCGCCGAGCACGTCGGCGAGGAAGCGAGACGTCTCAACCGGTGTCGGGTCGGCGACCCGCGAGACGATCGCACGCGCTGCCTCGATCTCGTCGAGGCTCGGCCCAGCGAAGGGAGTGCGCGTCGAATCTGTCAGCGTGGCCACGACGACAGCCTACTCGCGGACGTATTCCGCGGACCGAATGTGAATAGCGCGGACGCGTTCCCCCGAAACGCCGCTGCTGGCGGCGCCACTCACGTTCGCGCCCTGCGCGGCGGCCGCGGGACCGTCTGCCAGAGCACCGTGTCCGGCGCGGCGAACTTCCCCACCGCTCCCTCCCGCCAGACGCCGCTCGACACGTAGTGCACCATCACATTCAGCACGGCGGCGATCGGGACGGCGAACAACGCTCCGGGGATGCCCGCGAGCAGGGAACCGGCGGCGACCGCCAGCACGACGGCCAGTGGATGCACCTTGACCGCCGTTCCCATGATGAGCGGCTGCAGAACATGCCCCTCGATCTGCTGCACGAGCAGCACGACGCCCAGCATGATGAGCGCGAACACCCAGCCCTTGAAGATCAGCGCGATGAAGACGGCGAGCGCCCCGGTGACGACCGCGCCGACTACGGGGATGAACGAGCCGAGGAACACCAGGACCGCGATCGGGATGACCAACGGCAGCCCGAGGAAGAACGCGCCGAGGCCGATGCCGAGAGCGTCGATGGAGGCGACGAGGATCTGCACCTTCACGAAGTTGCGGAGGGTAACCCAGCCGGCCTGTCCCGCACCGTCGACCGCCGCGCGCGAGCGCTTCGGGAAGATGCGGACGATCCAGCCCCAGATGGAGCGCCCGTCGATGAGGATGAACAGCGTGCTGAACAGCGTGAGCAGGACCCCGGCGAGCACATGGCCGAGGGTCGAGCCGATGGAGAGCGCGCCGGAGATGAAGATCTGGCTGTCCTGCTGGATGGACTTCACGAGCGAGTCGAGCGCGCCGGTGATCTGGCTCTCGCTCAGTCCGAGCGGCCCGGTGGTCAGCCAGCTGCGGAACTGATCGTAGGCGGCCACCGACTGCGTCTGCAGTTCGTGACTCTCCTTCGTGACCTGCCAGATCGCGAGATAGAGCAGACCGCCCACCACGACGATCATCGCCACCATCGCGGCGACGATCGCCGCCCAGCGCGGCCACCGGTGACGGTGCAGGAAGTCGACGAACGGCACGAGCAGGGCCGAGATGAGCACCGCGATCATCAGCGGGATGATGATCAGCCGCAACTGCACCACCAGGAAGATCGCGACCGCGATGACGGCGCCGACCACCAGCAGCCTCCACGACCAGGCGCCCGCCACGAGCATCCCGTGCGGCAGCGAGTCCTCGACGGACGACACTTCCGACGCCCCCGGCCGCCCCTCACGCCCCGGCGTGCCGGTCGGCGGCTTGCGGCGGTTCAGGAACCAGCCTCTGGCCGGTGCACGGTTCTCGCCAGGCGTGACGGTGATCTGTTTCGGCGTCGCGTCGGTCTCTGACATGCTGGCCAGTCTAGGCGGGCGGTTCCGGTGCGCCATGGGGTTGACGCGGGGTGTGGACAAGACACAGGATGCGCCCAGCTGTGGAGGGGCGCGCAGCAGTGGGCACAGCTGTGCGGGCCCGCCCGGTCGCCCGGGCAGCCCGCATCCACTGTCGCTGCGGCTCCTACTCGCGCGGCGCAGCCCCCACCGTGACCGGGGTTCCGGCCAACGACAGGTGGATGCGCTCTCCGGGTGCCGGGGCGTGCCGCGTCTCGTGCTGCACGGCCAGCTCGGTGCCGTCGTCGAGGCGCACCCTGGTGCGCCGCAGCGCGCCGAGGAAGCTCGTCGTGAGCACCACGCCGGGCAGCACGCCGTCGGCGCCCTCACCAGCGAACAGCACGTCCTCCGGTCGCAGGTACACGGTCACCGGGCCGTCCGCGGAGGGCGACACCAGCGGCACGCGCCTCCCGAACACCGTCAGCTCTCCCCCGGCGACGACGCCGCCCACCCGGTTGGTGAGCCCGACGAACTCGGCGACGAACGCCGACGCCGGACGCCGGTACAGCTCCTCCGGCTCCCCGATCTGCTCGATGTCGCCCGCGCGCATCACGGCCACCCGATCGGCGACGGCGAGCGCCTCCTCCTGGTCGTGCGTCACGAAGAACGTGGTGATGCCGAGCTCGGTCTGGATGCGCCGGATCTCGTCGCGCAGCTGCACCCTGACCTTCGCGTCCAAGGCGGACAGCGGCTCGTCCAACAGGAGCACGCGCGGCCGGGTGACGAGCGCCCTGGCGAGGGCGACCCGCTGCTGCTGGCCGCCGGAGAGCTGGTGAGCGTAGCGGTCGGCGTGGTGGTCGAGGCCGACCAGTTCGAGGGCCTCCGCCGCGCGACGGCGGCGGTCCCCGGACGCGACCCTGCGCATCCGGAGCCCGAACTCGACGTTCTGTCCGGCCGTGAGGTGCGGGAACAGGGAGTACGACTGGAAGACCATGCCGAGGTCGCGGCGATTGGTCGGCTGATCGGTGACGTCCTCGCCGTCGATCAGGATGCTGCCGGAGTCGACGCGTTCGAGCCCGGCGAGGGAGCGGAGCGCCGTCGTCTTGCCGCAGCCGCTCGGGCCGAGCAGGGCGATCAGCTCGCCGGGGCGGGCGCTCAGGCTGAGACCGGCGAGGCCCGCCCCTCCGCCGAAGTCGCGGACGACGTCCCGGAGCTCGACGGTGCTGCCGAGGTCGCTGCCGAGCCCGGCGACGAGGGGGGTTTCGAGTGCGGACACGGGCGTCAGCCTTTCGCGGTGCGGCGTCGACGGCCGGCGGTGACGAGCCGATCGACGAGGAAGAGGAGGAGGAACGCGAACACCAGCGCCAGCAGGGCGAAGATGACCGCGACGAACGGATCGGACTGAGACACCAGCAGCAGCGACGTCTGCAGGTTCACCCTGCTGAGCAGCGACGCGATGGTGAACTCGCCGAGCACGACCGCCACCGAGAGCACGCTGGCGGCCAGGATGCCGCGGCGCAGGTTCGGCACCAGGATGCGCAGCAGCACGCTCAGCCAGCCTGCGCCGAGCGAACGGCCGGCCTCGCTGAGAGTGACGACGTCGATGGCCGCGATGTTGCTCTGGATCGCCCGGTAGGCATAAGGGAGCACCAGGATCCCGTAGGCGAACGCGAGCGTCCAGGTGCCGGAGCCGAACAGGTCGGTGACCGCCGCATACGTCGGCGCGAGCCCGACCACCATGACGATGGCGGGGATCACGATCGGCAGCAGGCAGACCAGTTCGAGCGCACGACGCAACCTCGGGATGCGCAACTCGACCAGGATCATCGTCGGCAGCAGCACCAGCAGCACGATGGCGACCGTGACCACGGCCAGCACCAGCGAGTTGCCGAGTCCCTGGTAGATGCGGTCGTAGCGGGTGGTCTCCCCGCTGAACACGAGCACCCACCTGTCGATGTTGTATACGCCGGGCTTCGCGGTGCGGAGGGTGAACTCCACCATCGAGAACAACGGGATGAGGAAGAAGAGGCCGAAGATCGTCCAGATGATCGTCCGCGTGACCGGGCCGGGACCGAAACGGAGCGCCTGGGCCTTCCGCCGGGCACGGTCGCTGCGCGGACGCGGGGCCGGCGGGGTGTTCCGCGCATCCCGCGCATCCCGCGCATCCTGTGCATCCCGCGTACCCTGCGCATCCACTGTGCTGGCCTCCACCGCGCTCACCTCCACCCCACTCATCGCTGCCACCTCGCGGTGCGCGAGGCGAGCGCCGAATACCCGAGCATCACGACGACCATCACCAGGAGCATCCCGAGCGACATGGCCCCGGCGAGGTTGGCGCGGCCGAGAACCGTCTCGGAGATGAGAGCCTGGCGGATCTGCAGCGAGACGATGTTGTTGGCCTGGCCAACGAGGGCGGCGGCGGTCGCGTACGAGGAGAACGCGTTCGCGAACAGCAGCAGCAGGCTGCCGAGGAACGACGGCAGCAGCACCGGGATGCCCACCCGGAACCAGTAGCTCGCCCGGCTGCCGCCGAGGGTCGCGTTCGCTTCCAGCCACTGCGGCTTCAGTCCTTCGAGGGCAGGCATGAACGTGATGACCATCAGCGGGATCTGGAAGTAGAGGTACGGCAGGATGAGGCCGGGCACCGTGTAGAGCCAGACGCCGTTCTCGTAGATGTTGATGTGGAACTGGTTGCGCAGCAGCACGGTCACGAGGCCTTGGGCGCCGATGGTCGCGATGAACGCGAACGCGAGCATGATGCCGCCGAACTGGGCGAAGACGCTGCTGGCGGAGTCGACCAGCGAACGGGACACGCCGCCCGGCCGGGAGCGCAGCATCGCGAAGCAGAGAGCCGCGCCGCCGATCGCGCCGACCACGGCGGTGATCGCGGAGAGGGCGAAGGCGCCGACGAACGAGCCGACGATGGCCGGCTCGGCGAGACCGGTGATGTTCGACCAGGTGAACCGGCCTTCCCCGTCCACGAAGCCGCTGCCGACCGCGATGACCGTCGGGATCGCCAGGAACACGACGACGTAGAAGGCGAACGGGGTGAGGCCGAGGATCGCGGGGAGGCGTGGGCGTCGACGGGCGGCGACAGACGGCGACAGGCGCCGGGTCTCCCCGGCGCCGTCACCGCCCAGCGACGGCGCTGGCGCGCCGACGATGGTCTCTGTCACTAGCCGACCGCGTTCGCCCATTTGGCGTTCAGCAGGGTTCCGGCGTCGGTCGCCTGCTTGTCCGTCATGACGGCCACCTTGTCGAGCTTGCCGGGGAACTCGTCCTTGTTCAGCGTTCCGGCCTTCTCCATCGCATCCACACGGGCCGGGTACGCGCCACCCTTGAGCCAGGCGTTCTGCGCGGCGTCGGTGTAGAGGTACTCCTCCCAGAGGCGGGCGGCCGCCGGGTGCGGGGCGTCCTTGTTGATGGCCTGGTTGTAGTAGCCGACGTATGCGGTGCCGGGGAGCACGGTGTACTTCCAGTTCACGCCGCCGCCCTTGATGGTGTCGGAAGTCGTGTAGCCCTTCTGGTTGAACGACCAGTCGAGCAGCACCGGGGTCTCACCCGAGGCGATGGTGTTCGGCTTGCCGTCGGCGGCGTTCCAGTTGCCGGCCTTCTTGAGCTTGGCGAACCAGTCGACGCCCGGGGTGAGGTCGTCGAGCGTTCCGCCGGCCTGCAGGTCGGCATAAGCGACGGCGCCGGCGGCCGCTGCGGCCTGCGTGGGGTTGCCGTTCAGCGCGACAGCGCCCTTGTAGGCGGAGCCGAGCAGGTCGTCGAGGCTCTTCGGCGCCGACTTGATCTTGTTGGCGTCGTAGCCGACGGCCATGACGCCGTAGTACCCGACCTTCCAGAGACCGGTGCTCTCCTTCTGCGCGGCGGGGATGTCGTCCCAGCCGGTCGGCTTGTACGCCGCGAAGTAGTCGGTGTTCGCGAGGGCGACCGAGGAGCCGATGTCGAAGGTGTCCGGAGCGGTGTCCTGGCCCTTGAGCTTCTTGGCCGCGTCGATCTCCTCCTGGCTGGAGGCGCTGTCCTGGCTGGGGTTGATCGTGATGCCGTACTTCTTGGTGAAGCCGTCGAAGATCTCCTGATAGTTGGCCCAGTCGCCCGGTGTCGCGATGATGTTGAGGCTGCCCTCCTTCTTCGCGGCTGCGATGAGCGCATCCATGCCGCCCGCCGCCTTCACGTCGACAGCCGACGCGATGTCCTTCGACGCGGTCGGGTCTGCTGCGTTCGCTCCGCCGGTGCAGGCGGCGAGCGAGAGTGCGACGACGGTGGCCGCGGCGGCAAGGCCGGCGACGCGTGCGCGCTTGTTGGTCACTATTCCTCCAGTGTGGGGTACTCGGAATGTCGTCCGGCGTTCGGTCGCCGGGCAGCGGATTCCCGTCCGAGCCGTGGCCAACGTATGGCGGCCCGTCGACCGGCCGGGGGTCGCGCAATGGACGGCAGGTGAACGACCGGAGAAGGACTGTCCGAGGGTGCCGCTATGGTCGACATCGTGGTTGAAAAGCTCTCCCCCGCGCTCGCACGTCGTGTCGCCCTGGCCGCGCAGGGGTTCGGCCGCCCGCATCCGTCCACGGTCGGCACGCGGCAGCTCAACGGGGTGATCGACCGCATCAACCTGCTGCAGATCGACTCGGTGAACGTCTTCGAGCGCAGCCACTACCTGCCGGTGTTCGCGCGGCTGGGCGCCTACGACAAGGCGCTGCTCGACAGGCTGACCTTCGAGGCGAAGGCGCCGCACACGGAGTACTGGCCGCACGAGGCCGGGTTCATGCGGCGGGAGGACTGGCCGCTGTTCCAGTGGCGGATGGATGCGTACCGCGCCCGCTACGGCACGGATCCGGACAGCTGGTACCAGAGCAACACATCCACGGTGGAGTGGTTGCGGGCGGAACTCGCCGAACGCGGACCGCTCGTCGCCGGAGAGATCGAGCACGACGCGAACAAGCGCAGCGGGCCGTGGTGGGGCTGGTCGGACGTGAAACGGGCGCTCGAGTACCTGTTCCTGTTCGGCGAGGTGGCGGTCGCAGGACGCACGCGGTTCCAGCGGCGGTACGCGCTCGCGGGAGACGTGCTTCCCGCGTCCGTTTTGGCGTCCACGGTGCCGACACCGGATGCGGTGCGCGAGCTGATCCGCCGCTCAGCGGTCGCACACGGGGTCGGCACGGCCGGCGACCTGGGCGACTACTACCGCATCAAGCGCGCACCCGCCACCGCCGCCATCCAGGAACTCGAAGACGCCGGAGAGCTGATCCCGGTGACCGTCGGCGGGTGGGAGCGCGGCGGCAAGCCGGAGAAGGCGTGGCTGCACCGGGATGCGCGGCTCCCCCGCCGCGTGGAGGCCGCCGCCCTGCTCTCGCCGTTCGACCCCGTGGTCTGGTACCGCGACCGCGCGCTGCGGATGTTCGAATTCCACTACCGCATCGAGATCTACACGCCGGCCGAGAAGCGGATCTTCGGGTACTACACGCTGCCCCTGCTGCTCGACGACCGGGTGGTCGGCCGAGTGGACCTGAAGAGCGACCGGCAAGCGCGCGTGCTGCGCGTGCAGTCGGCGTGGTCGGAGCCGGGTGCGCCGGCGGACACGGTGGAGCGGCTCGTGCCGCTGCTACGCAGCACGGCCGCGTGGCAGGGTCTCGACGCCGTGGCGGTCGCGGCGCCGCACCGCGGCGACCTCGCGCCGCGGCTGGCCGCCGCACTCTGACGCAGCCCGCCGTCGAAAGCGTGAAGAGGTTCGGACTCGATTGCAGGTCTGCGGGGCGTAGTGTGCGGGCATGAGTTCACCGCTGGAGTATCTGGATGCTGCCGGGGCCGATGAGGCCGACTTCGAATCGCCGATGCGCGAGCTCTACGCCTACCGCGACGGCGAGAGCTGGCGCGACGGTTTCGTCACCGGCGTGAAACCCGGCGGCGCGCAGGACGGCGCGACGCTGGTGCAGTTCGACGGCCGCATCTGGGTCCCCGCCGCCGAGGTGCGCGCGTCGGACCACTACGTCGCCGTGCTGCTGAATCCCGACGACAGCGTCTACACCGAAGTCGTGCAGAGCTTCATCGACGGCAAGCCGGCCGACCCCATCCGGGATGTGGCGACCGTCGACGGCCAGACCGTGGGCACCGCCTGGCACCCCGTGGATGCGCCGAGCGCCACCTCCACGCGCGTCCCCTACCGCTACGCCGGCACCACCGAGCTCGGCTGAGCCCCGCCCAGGTCACCTGGTGACCTAGAAGTTGGAGCCCATCTTCTCGAGGCGCTCAACGCGCTCGGGGATGGGAGGGTGCGTGCTGAAGAGGCGGCTCATCAGGCTGGGCTTCAGTGGGTTGGCGATCCAGAGGTGCGCCATGGACGAGTTCTGCTTCTGCATCGGGCGACCGTAAGCCTCCAGCTTGAGCAGGGCGCTGGCCAGCGCATCCGGATGCCGGGTGGTCATGGCGCCGGTGGCGTCGGCGAGGTATTCGCGCTGCCGGGAGACGGCGAGTTGCACGAGCGTCGCGACGAGCGGGGCGATGATCGCGGCGATCAGTCCGAAGACGATGATCACCGGGTTGCCGCCGCCACCGCCTCCCCCGTTGCTGTTGTTGCGGTTGCCCATGCCGCCGAAGAATGCCATGCGCAGGAAGATGTCGGCGATGAAGCCGATGGCGACCGTGAGGCCGAAGACGATCATCGACAACCGGATGTCGTAGTTGCGGACGTGCCCGAGCTCGTGCGCCATGACGCCTTCGAGTTCGGCGTCGGTCATGATGTCGAGCAGCCCCGTGGTGGCGGCGACGGAGGCGTGCTCCGGGTCGCGTCCGGTCGCGAACGCATTCGGGGCCGGATCGTTGACGACGTAGACCGCCGGCATCGGCGTGCCCGTGGTGATCGACAGGTTCTCGACGACGTTCCACAGCCGCGGGTTGTCTGATTTGGTGATGGGGACGGCCCCCGACATGCTCAGCGCCTGGCTGCTCGCCAGGAAGTACTGGACAACCGCGTAGAGGGTGGCGCCGATGACCACGACCCAGAGGATCGTGTAGCTGTTGTAGATGAAGCTCGCGAGCCACCCGAGCCCACCGATGATCAGCAGGAACAGCAGGATGGTGAAGACCGTGTTGCGCTTGTTCCTGGCTATCGCCCTATACATCGCCGCCCGCTAGAACTGGACGCGCGGGGGCTCGGCGATCGCCGCGAGGTCGCTGACCTCGAAGAAGTCGCGCTCCGTGAAGCCCATGCGCTTGGCGAAGATGTTGTTCGGGAAGACCTTGATCTTGGTGTTGAACTCGCGCACCCCACCGTTGTAGAACCGGCGTGACGCCTGGATCTTGTCTTCCGTGTCGACCAGGTCGGCTTGCAGACGCAGGAAGTTCTGGCTCGCCTGCAGCTGCGGGTACGCCTCAGCGACGGCGAAGATGCTCTTCAGGGCGCTCTGCATGTGACCTTCGGCCACGGATGCGTCGGCCGGACCCTGCGCGGACAGGGTCTCTGCGCGCGCCTGCGTCACGGACTCGAAGACGCCCTTCTCGTGCGCCGCATAGCCCTTGACCGTCTCGATGAGGTTGGGGATGAGGTCGGCACGCCGCTTGAGCTGCACCGTGATGTCGCTCCACGCCTCGTCGACGCGCACCTTGAGGGTGACCAGCGAGTTGTAGGTGGCCCACAGGTAGATCCCGATGATCGCGACGATCACGACGACGATGATGACCGGGATGAGCCATTCCATTTTCGGGTACTCCTTGGTGTGCTGGCGCGTGAACACGGGGCGCAGATCCAATACTAACGGCGGCCCGCAGCGCTCCCACCGCGTTCCCACCACTCTCAAAGCAAGCATGCCGCGGTTCGACAGGCGATGCCCTCGCGAGGCGCGGGCCGACGGGGCGGAGGGGGCGGGAACGACGACGCGGCGCCGATGCCCCGGGTGCCCGACACCGGGGGCGGTCGACGCCGCGTTCGTTTCGCCGGCGGCATCCGTGGTCGGACGGATGCCGTCAGAGCTCGGCTAAGGACAACCCCAATATCCCGATGGGGTCAGCACGAGCGTTGCGCCGGGGCACGGACCGCACCCCGAATTGTCCGGGGGCGCGGACGACACCCCCGGGGCGTAGTACGGCGCAGCCGCGGCGGGCGCGACAGGCGCGGCAGCCGAAGCGCGCGACGGGGCGACGGAGTCCGTGGCGCGGCTCCTCGCATCCTGGTATTCGGCAGCGGCGACGGCCGCGGCCCGGGCGGCGGACGCGACGGCGGCGGTGACGCGGCGCGGTGCGCTGGCAGCACGGGCAGCACGGGTGATGCGGTCGGACATCGGGTTCGCTTCCTGAAGATGAATTATTCTCAACAACTCACAGGTGATTCACAGCTAGCACGGAGTGTTTCAGTGAAATGAGAACCTGTCAAGATTCCCGTCAGTCACATCTGTCACACGGCCCCCTCGCTCCGCGCCCGCAAACTCCCGGATCAACGGCGATTTCCGCGATTTTCCGCGGAATTCCGAGTCATCCTCAGCCACGGGCACTCAACGCGGCGCACGCCTCACGCCACCCGCTTTGGGGACACGCCGCAACCCTCGTCCCGCGCATCCAGTCGTCCCGAATTGCCGTGCGGCCTGCGCTCACGCGGCAATTCGGGACCACTCGATGGGGAATCGGGAGCCGGAGCGGCGAGCGCCGCGCTCACTCCCCCAGCACGCGGCGGAGGTACACGTTCTCGAAGCGGCGTTCCGGGTCGAGGCGGTCGCGCACGGCGAGGAAGTCGTCGAAGCGCGGGTACACCTCGCGCAGCGAGTCCGCGTGCCTGGTGTGCATCTTGCCCCAGTGCGGGCGCCCGCCGTGGGCCATCATGATCTCCTCGACGGCGGTGAAGTACTCCGTCGCGTCTTCCCGGTAGTACCGGTGCACGGCGATGTAGCCCGTCTCGCGCCCGTAGGCCGTGGACAGCCAGTTCTCGTCGGCGGCGGCGGAGCGCACCTCGACCGGGAACGAGATCCGCCAGTCTTTCCGCTCGATCAGGGCTTTCACTTCGGCGAGCGCCGCGGGGACCGCCTCCCGGGGGATGGCGTACTCCATCTCGCGGAAGCGCACCGTGCGGTTGGTCACGAACACTTTCGGCGACACGTCCGTGAAGTCGCGGTTGCCCGTGAGCTTCTGGGCGAGGCGGCTGAACGGCGGGATGATCGACGGCGCGACGGTTCCGAGGGCGCAGACGCCGCGGTAGAGGCCGTTGGCGAGGAGTTCGTCGTCGACCCAGCGTCCGAGGGCGGGAAGCGGCGCGGAGGCCGCGGACAGCGGCAGGCGCGTGTTCGTCTTGGTGAGCGCCGTCTCGGTGTGCGGGAACCAGTAGAACTCGAAGTGGTCCTCCGCCGCCGAACGGTCGAGGTACGTATCGAGCGTGTGCTGCAACGGCTCCGGACGTTCGACCGCCTGCAGCAGATACGCGGGCACGCACTGGATGGTCAGATCGACCAGCACACCGAGCGCGCCGAGCCCGAGACGCACGGCGGGCAAGAGTTCCTGATTCGTGGTCTCGTCGACGGTCAGCACCTCCCCGGTGCCGGTCACCAGCGTCGCGCCGACGACCTGCGTCGCCAGGCCGCCGAAGCCCCCTCCGGTGCCGTGGGTGCCGGTCGACGTGGCTCCGGCGATGGTCTGCCGGTCGATGTCTCCCATGTTCTGCAGGGCGAGGCCGTGTTGGCGCAGCAAGCGCGGCAGCTCGTGCAGATGGGTTCCGGCGGCGAGGGTGACGCGTCCGCGTTCGACGTCCACGCTGACGATGCCGCGCAGGGCCGACAGGTCCAGCTGGACGCCGGGGGCGACCGCGATGCCCGTGAAGCTGTGGCCGGCGCCGACGGCTTTGACGCGCATCCCCTGTTTGACCGCCGCCGCGACGGCGCGCTGGACGGCGTCGGCGTCTACTGGCCGTTCGACGCGGGTCGGGCGCACCTGCTCCGTGCGTGCCCAGTTGCGCCAGACGGCGCCGGTCGCCGTCACAGGAACACCTGTCCGTCGCCGCGGTAGCTGGGGATGGAGCCCACCACCGTCGCGCGGCCGTCCACCGTGTCGATCAGGTGGAACTCGTCGACGTGCTCGCTGAGCTCGCCGGACTTGGTGTGCCGCAGCCACACCCGGTCGCCCACGCGCATCACGCCCGCGGCGGCTCCGGTGAGAGGCGTCTGCACCTCGCCCGCCATCTCGCGCGCGACCATCGAGAGCCCGGTCGGCCAGACCACCTTCGGCATCCTGTCCGCGCCGGGAGGGCCTGAGGCGATCCAGCCGCCGCCGAGCAGCGTCGCCACCTCCGGGCCGGGCCTCCGCACGACCGACAGCGCGAACGACGCGGCGGGGGCGGGGTGGAATCCGGCGTACGAGTCGAACAGGTAGCCGCCGAAGAGCCCGCTACCCGCCGCGATCTCGGTGACGGACTCGTCGGAGGACGTGTACTCGAGCGACCCCGTCCCTCCCCCGTTCACGAATTCGAGGTCGGCGATCTCCCGCACCGCGGCAACAGCCTGGCCACGCCGTTCGAGCAGTTCGGCGCCGGAGTTCTTCTGCATCCAGCGCACGGTCGCACCCCAGGCCGGTTTGCCGGGCGGGTTGTTGCCCTGGCCCGCGATCTGCGCTTCGTAGGCCATGATGCCGACGAGGGTGAAGCCGGGCCGGCGCACGATCGCCTCGGCGAGCTCCCGCACCGAGGACGGCGTGTGCAACGGCGACCGGAACACTCCGATGTGGCCGAGCACCGGGCTCTTCCACGACGCATCCAGTTCGATGCACAACCGGATGCTCGACCGCTGCGACGGCGGGACGACCGCGTCGATGAAGTCCAGGTGCGCGACCGAGTCGACCATCAGCGTCACTCGGGAGGCGAGCTCCGGCGAGAACGCGAGGCGCGCGATGGCGACACGGTCGGCGGTCGGGTATCCGACCACCACGTCCTCGATCGGGGCGTGCCCGTCCGTCCCCTCCGCCAGCCACAGGGCTTCGGGGAGTGTGTACGCGAGCACGCCCGCGTAGCCGGGGAGCGCGAGGACCGCATCCAGCACCGACCGCACGCGCACCGACTTGGAGGCGACCCTGATCGGTTTGCCCGCCGCCCTCCGCAGCATGTCGTGGGTGTTGTGGCGGAGCGCAGGGACGTGCAGCACGGCGAGCGCAGGGTCGAGCCTGGCGGTCGCCGCTGACAGGGATGGCCAGAACGCATCCGGGGTGGTCCAGGTGCGCTCGGACGGCGCCGGCTTCGTGGAGAGGTCGAGGTCGTAGGTCATCAGCGCACCGCTTTCACTCGTGCGACCGCGAGAGCACCCGCGAACGCGAACAGACCGGAGAGGACGAACAGCCCGACGAACCCGCCGAGCGCGGCGACGATACCGGCGCCGATGAGCGGGGCCATCGCCTGGGGGACGGCGGTGGCGATGTTCATGATGCCGAGGTCTTTGCCGCGGTTCTCCGGGTCGGGCAGCACCTGGGTGGCGAGCGCCTGGTCCACGGAGAGGAAGCAGCCGTAGCCGAGGCCGAGGAGTCCAGCGGCGACCATCGCCACCGACAGTTCCGGCACGAACGCCAGCAGCAGAGCGGCGACACCCTGGATGGCGGACGACAGGAACACGAACGCCTTGCGCCGCCCGATCCTGTCCGACCAGCGGCCCATCACCAGCGACGCCACGATCACGAACACCATGTAGATGAGGATGAGGACCAGCAGGTCGTCGTCGGCGTTCTTGTCGTGCAGCCCGAACTCCAGGAAGTAGAGGAGCAGCGAGGTGCCGAACGCGTTGCCGAAATTGACCAGCACCCGGCTGAGCAGGGTCCAGCCGAAGTCCGGATGCTCGCGCGGCGAGATCCACAGGCTCTCGATGATCCCGCGGAACGTCATCTTCTGCTTCAGGTGGGCCGGGAGCACCGCGTCGGGGAGGAAGAGGAACGGGAGGACGAGCACGAGCAGCAGCACCGCCATCGCCGTGTAGCCGAACAGCGCCCCGACGAACACGTAGGTGACGAGCGAGACGCCGAGGATGATGCCGACAGCCTGCGGCGCGCTGATCCACCCGGACACGTATCCACGCTGGCCGACCGGCACCTGGTCGCTGATCGTCGCGGTGAGCGCGGCGGTCAGGATGCAGAACCCGGTGAGCGCGAGGGACCAGAACACGCCGATCCCGACGATGCTCGACTGCAGCCCCAGCAGGATGAGCGACACTGCGAACACGACGGCGCCGGCCGCGATCCACGGCCGCCGCCGCCCGAACCGGCTGGTGGTGCGGTCGGAGAGGGCGCCGGTCAGCGGATACGCGATGATGGCGCAGACCCCGGAGATGCCGGAGATGATGCCGAACACCACCACGTTGTCCACCCAGTATGTGGTGTCGAGCTGCTTCTGCACCTGATCGGGCAGCAGCTTCTGGATGGGGGCGAGTTGCGCCATCCAGACGCCGAGCCACGCCATCGCGAAGAACGCGATCCAGCGGCCGGGCACCCGGCGGGTCGGCTCGGCGTAGACCGCCGGAGCTGTGGTGTCTGTCATCGGAGTCCTGCGTTCGGGTCGAGGGCGGAGGGAACAGGAGGGGATGTTGCGAGCATCGCCACCGCGTCGGCGGCGAAGTCGATGGTCGCCTGGGCCGCCGCGTCGTCGCGGGTCACCAGCCAGGCGACGGTGAGACCGTCTGTGAGGACGACGAGCAGGCGGGCGACCTCGCCGGTCGGGCGCGACCACGCGCATCCGGTGATCGCTGCGGCCTGGACGACGGCGTGCTCGGCGACAGCGAAGTATCGCTCGTACTGCCGGGCGGCGAGCGGGGCGAAGCCGGGTTCGCGCAGCGCCCACTGGGTGAGCTCGAACATCGCCTTCTCCCTGTCCGGGTCGGCGCGCACGGCAGCGAAGTAGTGTTCCAGGCCGGAGCGCACCGCGTCCCGGATGGTGGCGGGAACGACGTCGGCCGTTGGCTCGAAGACGGGAGCGAACGCCGACTCCTCGCCGTCGACGACGGTGTTCACGAGCTCGGCCATCAACTCGTCGCGGGAGGTGAACGCGTAGTGGAAGCTGGCCAGCGACATCCCGGCCTCGGCGACGATCCTGCGGGTGGTCGCAGCGGCGACCCCGTCGCGCGCGACGACCACAAGGGCGGCCTGCACCAGTGCGGTGCGGCGTTCCACGGCGGAGATACGTGTCACGGCGGACTCCTCTGCGGGGCTTCCCGCGCATCCTCGCGCGTGAAGTGGGACGGTTGACCCAGTTGTCAGTATGCCGTAAATCCGGCTTGGGAGTTTGACAGATCGCTTCTCGCCACCTGAAATGGGGTGGAATGCGGGTGTTTTCGTCAGATGTTTCGCCACCAGTCCGGTCGAGGGGGTCGACCGGGCTGGTTCTGTCTGCCCTGATCGTGCTGGCTGTCGCGGGCGCCACGATCCTGGGAGCGTTCGGCTCGGCCGCGCCGGCCACTGCCGACACCGCGACGCCGTCCGCCCCCGCACCGGCGGCACCGGCCGCCCCGGCAGACGCCACCCCCTCCGACTCCGCCACACCGACCTCTCCACCCGCGACCCCTGGCCCGCCGACGATCAACGCCCTGCCGACCGGCCTCGTCACCACCTTCCCGCTCGTCGTCACCGGCACCGGAACACCGGGCGACGTGCTCTCCGTCTCCGCCGGCGCCGCCAGCACGGCGGGCGCCCGCTGCGCCGCCCCCGTGGATGCGAACGGCGACTGGACCTGCAAGCTCGCTACTCCCCCGGACGGCCCCGGTGTCGCCGTCCGTGCCGACTCACGGGACACCGGGCTCAGTGCCTCCGGCCGGGTGGACGTGCTCCACCCTCCGGTGATCGCGGCCCAGAACGGCACCATCGTCTCCGGCGGCGGCGTCCACGGAACGGCATACGCAGGAGCGACCGTCACCGTGCGCGCCGAGAACGGCGCGACCTGCTCGTTCCCCGCCGACTCGGCCGGCACCTGGGGCTGCGTCCTGAGCGGGCCGCTGCCGACCGGCAAGCACACCATCACCGCGACGCAGCGCGCGCCGTTCTCCAGCCACTCGTCGGCGGCGAGCGCACCCGTCGGCATCACCGTCGACACCACGCCGCCCGCCGCTCCCCGCATCAGCTCGCCCGCACCGGGCACCGAGACTCCGGTCGGGCGTCCGCTCGCGTTCTCCGGGTCGGGCGAGAACGCGGCGAAGGTCACCGTCTACGGCAGCGACGACAACGGCAGCACGGTCGTCTGCACGGCCGTCGTGACTGGCACCGCCTGGACCTGCACCGGCACCCTCGGCGCCGGGAAGTTCGTCGTCTCCGCGCTGCAACGGGATGCGGCGGGAAACGTCAGCGGCGGATCGAACCCGGTCGCGATCACCGTCCTCACCCCCGCGAACTCGCCGACCACCGAGCCGCAGTCGCCGTCGGCGACCCCCTCCCCGAACAACACGCCTGCGCCGGCCGTGCCGGCCGTCCCTCCGGGAACCACGCCGAGCCCGGCGCCGTCCGACCCCAACAGCGGAAACGGCCCGTCCGGCACGCCGGACTGGCTGAACACGCCGTTCACGAGCGCGTCGGCGCCGGTCGTGTCCGTCGACGCCTTCCCCGGCTGGCTGCGCTCCCTGCTGCTCGCCGCCGCTGCCCTGCTGCTGCTCGCGCTTCCGGCACGGCTGCTCGCCGTGACCGTCGCTCGCGAGCGCGACGGGCGGGCTGCGCGCAGCCGGTCGAGCATCTTCGGACGCAACCGCAGCCGCGCCGAGCTGCGCGACGCCGACGCGCTGTACGCAGGGGCGGGAGGCACATCCGGAGGGAGTGGCGCATCCGGGGCTGGCGGCGCATCCGGGGCTGGCGGCGCATTCGCAGTCGGTGCGGCTGAAGCATCCGGCGTGGGTTCCGCCCGGCGCAACCCCTGGCTGATCCCGGCCGCTCTCGTCGCCGCAGCGGCGCTCGTCACCCTGTCGAGCCCCGTCGACGACGCCGGTGCCTACCTGCGCGTGATCCTCGCCATCACGGTGGCGCTCTGCGCGGTGAATGCGGTCTGGGTCGCCGTCGGCCGGTGGACGTCCCCGCACTTCGGCGGCGGCAGGACGACGATGATCTTCCGCCCGTCCATGCTCATCATCGTCGGCATCACAGCCATCGCATCCCGGATGTTCGGCCTGCAGCCCGCGCTGCTGTTCGGGTTGATCATCGGAGTCGCGTTCGCCGGGGCGACAGGGCGGGTGGCCCGAGGCCGCGTCGGGGCCGTGCAGATCGCCAGCGTCGCCGTGCTGGGAGTGCTCGCTTGGCTGACCGTCGGTCTGCTCCCGGAGCCTGTCGGAGTGGTGTCCGCGTTCTTCCGCGAACTCGCCAACGCCGTGTCGCTCCTCGGCCTCGGCTCCGCCTCGATCGCCCTCCTCCCCATCGGCGGACTCGCTGGACGTGCGGTGTTCCAGTGGTCGCGCGGGATCTGGCTGGGCCTCGGACTCGTGGTCTACACACTGTTGTTCGCGCTGCTGCTGCCGGTGGCGTCGCTGGTCGAGGCCGGACAGGGCGTCCTCGTCATCGCGATCGCCGCGTTCGGGTTCGCCGCGCTCAGCGTCTGCGTCTGGCTGTGGGAGAAATACGTGGAGCCGTCGCGCTAGACCGCGTCGACGTAGAACCAGTCCCCACCATCGCGCACGAACCGGGACGCCTCGTGCTGCACGCCGCGCTCACTCCCCTTGTAGTAGGCGGAGAACTCGACGACGCCGTCCCTGTCGAACGGCCCACCCCGTTCGGTTCGCTCGATGTCGAGCCGGTACCAGCGCAGCCCGGCGTCGAGCTCCAGGGTTTCCGGCCGGGTCGACGGGTGCCAGCTGCGCAGCAGATACGGCACGTCGCCGAGCGCGAACGCCGAGAACCGCGACCGCATCAGCCGCTCGGCGGTCGGGGCGGCCAGCTCACCGCGATGCAGCGGGCCGCAGCAGTCGTCATAGCCCAGCCCGCTGAGACAGGGGCACCGGGAGGACGACACCGGATGAGCATACCCGGGGCGCGCCCTTGCTCCGAACCCCCTCTCGCTCCCTCGCGTCCTCAGACGATTCGCGAGGTCGAGCGCAGCGCTCTCTACATCGCGACCACTTCGCCCACCTCGACGCTGCCCCCGTAGGAGAGACCGGGGCACCCTTCGGCCAGCGCGGTCGCCGCGGCCAGGTCGGTTGCATCGATAACGGTGTAGCCGGACAAGGCGTTGGCTCCGGCGGACGTTCCCAGCAGGTTGGTCGCCCCGACGCGGCTGCCCATGTCGGTCACGGCCGCGCCGAGCTTCTGGAACCAGGCGCCCCACGCAGCGACTTCTTGCTCGGTGGCAGTCACGGCGGGATCGTTGCGGAAAGCAAGAACGAAAGCAGACATGGTGTGCTCCTTCAGATTCTGGTCGACCTCAAATGTCGACTCAGCAGTACGACGTGCGAGCGCATCCGAAATCGACAGGCCAGAGAAAATGATTCTCCCTCTGGCTGGCGGAGACTTCGGAGCGATGGTTTCTGCACCTGTGTGGAGGTGCGGGACCATCTAAGTGGCGGGCGCTTTCCATGCACGGGTGGGTCTTTACCCTCGACGGGATGGCGCGGCGCGCTACTCGCGGAAGATGTGGATGGCTTCTCGCGCGGCGTAGAAGACGATGACGAGTCCGGCGATGGGGTCTGCCCACCACCAGCCGAGCGTGTAGTCGAGCACGATCCCGAGCAGCACGCTGGTCGCCAGGATCCCGTCGATGAGGGTGACCCGCCCCTCGGTGAGCAGGACAGCGTTGTCCAGGCGTTTGCCAACGACCCATTTGCCCCAGGCGAGCGCGAACATCACCAGTGCGGTGAGCCCGGTCCAGCCGATACCGCCGATCAGGGGTGTCGCGTGATGGCCGAGCAGCAGCACGACCGCGGCTTGGACGAGTAGGTAGGCGGCCAGGACGATGAACGCCCACCCGATGAGGCGGAGGGCGACGCGTTGCCGGGTCGGGCTGGTGTCCGTGAGTTCCCAGATCACGACGGTGCTTGCACCGATCTCGATCAGGCTGTCGAGCCCGAACCCCAGCAGCGCCACCGATGCGGACTGGTAGGCGAGCAGCGCCAGCAGCACGACCCCGACCACGTTCCAGGCGAGCGTGATGATCTCCAGACCGATTCCTGCCCGGCGAAGCCTCAACGCGGTGTCGGTCACACGATGACGCTACCGGAGCGGTCGAGTTCCGGATGAAACAATTCTGAGGTGTCCGATGCACCGAATGACCGCAAGCCTGCGCCTTCTAGGGCCGTGGCGCCGAAGTGGAGTCAACGTCGCCGGATCCTCATCGTGCTGGGTCTCAACGTCGCCCTGATCGTCGGGCTGGTCGTCGCGGGCATACTCGCGCACTCGGTCAGTGTGTTCGCCGCCGCCGGAGATACCGCGGCCGACTGTTTCGCACTGGGGCTGGGGCTGGTCGCCATCGCGCTTCGCGATCGCGATCCCGATCACCCACACGCGCAGCGACCGATCGCCGTCGCCGCGCTCGTGAATGCCACCCTTCTGCTGGCCGTTACGGTCACGGTGTCCATCGAAGCGGTCGGCCGCCTGCAGGAAGGTTCACCACCGGTGGAGGGTCTGCCGATGGTGATCGTCAGCCTGATCACGATGGTTGTGATGCTGGCCGGTGCCTTCGTCCTCGGCCGATCGGCTGCAGGCGAGGACCTACACATGCGATCGGTCTTGATCGACGCGATCGCCGACGCCGCGGCCGCCGCTGCGATCGCGGTTGCGGGCGCGATCATCCTGGTCGCGGACGGGCTCTACTGGCTGGACCCGGTGCTCGCGCTCGGGGTATCAGTGCTGATTGCCGTCGCAGCGATCCAGCTGATCGTCAAAGCAATCGCCGCCTTGCGTGGGAAGGACGTCGACTTCGACGACGATTGAGGCCCCAGTTGTGGACAATCTAAATGGCGGCCCAGCTGGACAGTTTGTTGGCGGCAAGCGAGGTGGGGTGGACGCAGGGGACAATCTCAAGGGATCGTCGACAGGTAATAGGAGCCGATCCCGTTTCGGCTGAGTGTGCTCACGGGTTCCATGTCGCCTCGGTGACCCGAGGGGGGTCGACGGACGCGTCGTAGACGCGAACCCAGGTGGGGCGAATGCCGACGACGACGAAGCCGTCAGTTAGCGCTCGTGATCCCGGGAACTGCTGAATGTACGCACGGCCGAGGCGTTCTCGTTCCCCCTCGTCCGACGCCACGAACGCAGTCCCCTCGATCTGCGCGCTGATCGACCCGTCGGTGCCCACCACGACCGCGACCCGGTCGCAGGTGCGAAGGTTCTCGATCTTGCGGTACTTCTCGGGGCTGTCGAAGAGCAACGTCCCGTCATCGAGCGCTGCCAGGCCGACAAGCGCCGCTTCCGGTGCGGACTCCACCGACACCGTGGCAACAACTCCACGCCGCTCTCGTCGCACGAACTCGACCAGCGAGGCGGGATCGGCCGGATCTATCACCATGACTGCAGGATATCCGGGAGTAGCTTCCATGGCGGCTTGCGCCTTGCCAACGGCCCCATGATCCCGCCACCCGGATTGGGGCAACAGTGGACCGGATACCTGTATTCGAACCGGCTAGCGTGGACCCGAACCCGAGCGGGTTCTGTCGCCTTATGGATTCGCGCGACCGCGTTCAAAGCCGTGCGCAACGGCGGCGGGTCGACGCGAGAGGCGAGTCAATGTCGGTGTTGGTTCGGCGGCTTCTGACCTCTTTCGTCATCGCGGTGGCACTTGCTGGGCTGTTCACCGTTGGCCTCGTCATGATCGGAGTCGGCACCAACCTGCATCTGCCGTCGGGGCATTCGTTCAGCCCCGCAGAGACCACCTTGCCGCGGTGCGTCGACAGAGACCCCATCGTGGTGAGCGACCTTGCGGACCAGCCACGGGCTACATGCGATCCGGCAGGTATTGAGTTGATCTTCCCGGACGGGCATCGCATGACGGTCGGATCTCCGCTGGACTCACCCTCCGAATCCAGTTCGGCCAACGGTGTCGACGGTCCCACGTACTCCACGGTCAACTTCGGAATCTACGGTGTTTGCGCGGCGAAACGTGCAGGCGATAACACGAGGTCGTGGTGGTGGGGACGGGCCGAGGCCATCACGTTCTGCCAGGAAGACGGCAGCGACGCCCCAACGGTCCATTGATCGGGTCTGGGCACGCAGGTCCTCGGAAGTGAAGCCCTCTGACCGACCGTAAGCTGGTCGCCTTGAGGTGCAGTGGTGGGATCCTCGGGATCGGCAATCGGCGTTAGCGCGAAACGCCCTCAGTTCCCTGCCCGCCGAGCAGGCGGGGAACTGAATCGGTCGATCCTTCTGACACCCTCGCAGAACGCTTGCGAACGGTTGGCGGGTTAGCTATCCGAGACCGAGGTCCAGGCCTGCAGCGTTGATCGGTGTAGGACTCTTCTCTGTGTCCTCAGTTCCGGAGATAACCGCGTACTCCTGACCGGTGATTCCCTCGACGAGGCCGAGGATCCCCGCGACCGGAACGATCCGGCCCCGCGCAATCGTGTGACCGTCCATCATCCAACCGAGATAGGCAGGCGTCGCGTCCGAAGGGATCTCAAGTTTCCGGACGTCCAGCGCGTGCACCACGAAGAAGTAGCGGTGGATACCGCTGGCCGCATCCGGCGCAGCCCCCACGTAGCCCAACAAGCTCGCGTCATTGCGCAAATGGAACGCGTGGCCAGGAAGCAGCGACCCATCACGCTGCCCGGCATTCGTTGGCAGCTCTGAGACAGAATCAGGAATATTGACCACGGCCCAATGCCAGAACCCAGAGCCGGTGGGCGCATCCGGATCGTAGGCCGTTATGGCATAACTCTTTGTGTGGCGGGGTGCGCCCGACCACGAAAGCTGAGGCGAAATGTCTTTTCCGCCTGGCGCGCTGAACAGATCGGACATCTGCGCGGGTGACAGAGGCTGGCCGTCTGCCATATCTGTGCTTGTCACCTCGAAGTCGGGAACCTTCGCCAACTGCTCATATGGGTCATAAACCTGGGACACGTTTACCCCTTCACGCACTATCGAGCGGACGGCTACAGCGTAGTCGGCTGAACGGCGCCCCTGGGGCGAGTTGAAGACCCCCGCCCCGCAATGCAACGTCTCTTGCTGCGCCGCGGCGTCGCGGGGTCGGGAGACGCCGGCAGGCACCCGTATAAGAAGGACCCGGCCGTGGCACCTTGGGGGGAATCGCAGCCACGACCGGGTCAAGAGACACCACACCAGTTCGGCGTCCGCATCCAGTGTGGGCCCCGCAGGTGGATGCACGCTCACCGTGCGATGAAGAACCTCACAGCGACGAGACGGCCAGCCTGAGACCCGCAGCCCGAGTCCCGCAGCCTGAGATCGCGCCCGGCTTCAGGGCGCGTTCGCCGCGTCTCCGGCGGCGACGACACAGAACCGGTTGCCGTCCGGGTCGCAGAGGACGACGTAGTCGGCGTTGTCCTCATAGTCCCAGTCGACGTGAGCAGCACCGAGCGTGAGCAACCGTTCGACCTCCACGTCCTGGTCGAACGCGTAGAGGTCGAGGTGGTGCCGCTGGTGCCCGGCCGCCGCGCTCGTGACCTCGGTGATCGCCAGCTGCGGCCCCTGCCCGGCCTTCGGCACGAGGATCGCCCAGTCCGCATCCGGCTCTCGCAACGGACGGTAGTCGAGCGCCGCCGTCCAGAACTCGATGGCGCGCGGCACATCCCGCACCCCCCACACGATCGAACCGATGCGCATCATGGCCTCAGTATCCGCCCGTGGATGCGCTACCGCCAGCGCCCCGCGGGTGTACCGTGAGCGCATGGCTGGTTTGCTGATCGGATTCATTTGGCTCGTCATCGTCGTCGGCGGAGGGTTGGCGCTGGCCGCCCTTATCGCGATGGTGAAGTCGCCGTACCGCAACCGCTGATCCTGCGGTCGGTCCGGGTGGGCCTTATGCCAGGCAGTCGGAGCCGAGCGCGAGATGCGCCACGAGCATCCAATCGGTCATCCACAGCGCCAAGAACAGCCCGCACGCAGTAATGACGAGCAGCGCGACGACCCCGCGCAGCACACGCCAGCCGCGCGAGCCAGAGGCGAAGCCGATCAGCGCGGCCGCCGCACCGATCGTCACCACGACGAGCGGCACGACTCCGAACACGATCAGGAACCCAACCCCGCTCTGACCGGCAGCGCGCGCCTTGCACTCGTCGCCCCATGTGTCCTCGACGACGATCGCGAACCACGTCCAGGCGACCAGCAGCGCCACGGCCGACAGGAACACGGCGAGCGTGAACCGTCCCCGCGACGGCGGCCGTCCGCCACCGGATGATGTCCCCCGCCGCTCCCCCGCGCGTCCCGTCTGCACGTCCCCACTCTGCCCGTTACTACTCCGAGAGCGCCGCAACCGCGCCGCTACGATGGATGCCAGGGCCCCCATAGCCCAATCGGCAGAGGCAGGCGACTTAAAATCGCTTCAGTGTGGGTTCGAGTCCCACTGGGGGTACGCGCGGTATGGTCGCGATGTGACGGAAGCCGGAGACTACCCGCGTTGGGTTCGCTTCGCGGTCGGACGACCGCGCATCTGGAATGGCGTTGCCTGGCTGGTGATGAGCGTGGTCTGGTTGGCGTTCGCGCTGTTCAGCGGAGCTGCCGGACTGTGGCCGCTTCTTCTCGCAGTCGTCTGGTCGGTGTTCGGCGCGGCGATGCTGGTCGTCGCTGTCCGCGACCGCGGACGACGCCACGGAAGCTACGCGCCGCAGCACCCACCGGTCTGAGCCACCGAACGAATTTCCACACCCCTGTCGAAACCCCGGTCCCGCGTTCGTGGTACTGGTGAGAGAAAGGGAACTCACCATGAAGATCACCATCAGCCTGCAGGTCACCATCGACGGCGTCGCGCAGGCGAACGGCGGCAACAACGAGGAACTGGATCCCGGGTTCGGCCGGGGCGGCTGGGCGCGCGCGCTCAACGACCGCGACGCCGCGCAGTACATCCTGGACACCTGGCGCCGGCCGGAGGCGTTCCTGCTGGGGCGGAAGACGTTCGGGTTCTTCGAGACGTTCTGGGGTGCGCGCAGCCACGATGGCGGCTTCGGCGAGGCGATCAGCTCGAAGCCGAAGTACCTCGTCTCCAACACCATGTCCGACCCGGCGTGGGAGCAGACCACGGTCATCTCCGGCGACGCCGCGGCGCACATCCGGGAGCTCAGGGAGAAGCCGGGCGGCGAGCTGCTCGTGGTGGGGAGCGTGGCGCTCGCGCGGTGGCTGCTCGAGAACGAGTTGGTCGACGAGCTGAACCTCGTGCAGTTCCCGGTGATCGTCGGCGAGGGCGAGCGGTTCCTCCCGCCGAGCGGCCTGGACTTCGGGCTGACGCTGCTGGAATCGACGGTCTTCCCGACCGGCATCGTCGCGCTCACGTACCGCCTGGGCGGCCGCCCCGCTTACGTGTGAGTGAGAGGATCGACACCATGCAGTACTTGGTCAACGTCATCGACGACCGCAGCGAGTCCGGCACCGCCGAGGAAGCCGTCGCGATCGACGCGTTCAACGAGAAACTGATCGCCGGCGGGCATTGGGTGTTCGCGGCCGGCCTCGCCGATCCGACCGTGTCGACGGTCATCGACGGACGCGGGGACGAACCCGTGTTCACTGACGGCCCGTTCGTCGAGACGAAAGAGTGGGCCGCGGGCTTCTGGATCATCGAAGCTCCCGACCTGGATGTCGCCCTGACACTGGTGGCCGAGGGCTCGAAGGCGTGCAACCGCCGCCTGGAAATCCGTCCGGTCCTTCCACCGCCCGAGTGAGCGACGTCCGCGACGCGTTGAGCCTGGTCCACCGCGAGGAGTGGGCACGGATCGTCGCGACGCTCGTCAAACGCTTCGGCAGCCTCGACGACGCCGAGGACGCCGCAGCGGACGCCTTCGCGACGGCAGCCGAGCGCTGGCCGGTCGACGGGATCCCGCCCGCTCCGGGCGCGTGGCTGACCACGACGGCGACGCGGAAGGCGATCGACAGGATCCGGCGGGAGAGCACACGCGACGCCAGGCACCGGGAGGCGATGCTCGTAGACGACACCGGGAGCACCGCGACGGAACCGCTCGGCGCGATCGACGACGATCGGCTGCGGCTGATCTTCATCTGCTGCCATCCGGCACTGGCAATGGATGCGCGGGTCGCTCTGACGCTGCGCCTGGTCGGCGGTCTGACCGTGCCGGAGATCGCGAACGCGTTCCTCGTGCAGGACACGACGATGGGTGCCCGGATCACGCGCGCGAAGGCGAAGATCGCGGCGAACCGCATCCCGTATCGTGTGCCAGCCGCGACCGACCTGCCCGCCCGCGTGTCGGGAGTGCTGGCCGTGCTGTTCCTGATCTTCAACGAGGGGTACCTGGCGTCCGGGCCGCAGACGCCGCCGGTGCGCAAAGAGCTGACGGCGGAGGCCATCCGCCTCGCCAGGCTGCTGCGCCAGCTGCTGCCGACGAACGGCGAGGTCGCCGGGATGCTGGCGCTGATGCTGCTGACCGAGGCGCGGCGTGGAGCCCGCGTCGCCCCGTCGGGCGAGCTGGTCCCTCTGGCGGAGCAAGACAGGGATCGGTGGGATGCGGCCCTCATCGCCGAGGGGCACGCCCTGGTCCGCGAGCGGCTGGCGTCCGGACTCGCGCCTGGCCGGTATCAGCTGCTGGCCGCGATCAGCGCGGTGCACACGGACGGCGCTGCGACGGACTGGACCCAGGTGGTGGCGCTCTACGACCAGCTGGTGCGGCTCGACCCGTCGGCGATCGTGCGGCTCAACCGGGCCATCGCGGTCGGTGAGCGCGACGGAGCCGCCGACGGCCTCGCTCTAGCCGACGTGCTCACGACGGAACTCGACGGATATCACCCGTTCCACGCCTCCCGGGCGATGCTGCTCGGACGGCTCGGCCGACACGCGGAGGCCCGCGCTGCGTACGACGCGGCGATCGCGCTCGCGGGGAACACCGCCGAGGTCGCGTACCTGGCGCGGCGGCGCGGCGAGCTCGGCTCCTAGCCGAGCCCCTCCATCCAGGCGGGTGTATCATCAGCGCTGTTGGGCCAAGCCCACGCCCGGCGGCCCGGCCGTCGTTTCGGGTACGGCGTCCGGGCCGTCCTCAATTCACGGCCACCGTTCCGCCGTCGCTGTTCCGCCGCACCTGTTCCGCCGCACCGAAGGGCACCCGTGTCTCGCACGCTCGTCATCGTCGACATCCAGAACGACTACTTCCCGGGTGGCGCATATCCCCTGGTCGGATCGGTGCCGGCGGCCGAACGGGCTGCTGCGGTTCTCACGGCGTTCCGGGCTTCCGGCGATCCGGTCGTGCACATTCAGCACGTGTGGGATGCACCCGATGCGTCGTTCATGCGACCGGGCACCGCTGGGGTCGAGATCCACCCGCTGGTCGCGCCCGCCGGAGACGAGCCTGTGCTTAAAGACGGAGCCGAACTCGTTCATCGGCACAGCACTGGATGCGACGCTCGCGGCGCTCGCCCCGGATCAGCTGGTCGTCATCGGAATGATGTCGAGCATGTGCGTCGACTCGACCGTGCGCGCGGCGGCCGAACGCGGCTACGACGTGACGGTGGTGCACGACGCCTGTGCTGCACCGGACCTCGCCTTCGGCGACACGACCGTGCCCGGCGCGACGGTGCACGCGTCGTTCATGGCGGCGCTGGACGGCAACTTCGCCACGCTGGTCAGCGCCGACGAGCTCGTCGGCGCGGACGCCTGACGGGCGCAACCGGCATTCGGGCGCTCCCGCCTCAGAGTCCCGCTGTCACCGCCTCCACAACCGCGAGCGACCGGGTGGTCTCCACGGTCGGCCGGTACTCCATCCCGAAACGGCCGTCGTAGCCGAGGCCGCGCAGCGTCCGGAACTGGTGGCCCCAGTCCGCGACGCCCGTGCCCGGTTCGTGGCGGCCGGGCAGGTCGGCGACCTGCACATGGCCGATCAGGGCGATGTCGTCGCCGACCACCTCGGCGATGTCCTCGTCCATCATCAGCACGTGGTACGCATCCAGCAGCAGCCGGAGGTGCGGCGACCCGACCTCGCGCACGATGTCGAGCCCGTCCCTGGTCGACGACAGGAAGGCGCCGACGTGGTCGACCCGGGTGTTCAGCGGTTCGAGCAGAAGCCGGACGGGTGAGCCGTCGAGCACCGCTGCACCCGCCGCGAGCGCCGAGACCAGCGCGGCACGCTGCTCGGAGCGCGGGACGCCCGGCCGTTCGTCGCCGCTGACCACCACCAGGTTCGGCGAGCCGAGGCGCACGGCGACCGTGAGCGAGTCGGCCACGGCGCGCACGAAGGCGTCGCGCCTCCCCGGGTCGGTGAGCTGGAGCTGCGGGTCGACGATGAGCGAGACGAGCTCGACACCGGATGCGCGCAACGCGGTGTCGAGGGCGTCGACGTCTTTGTCGCGCCAGCTCCACAGCTCCACGGCGTCCAGCCCGTGCGCGGCGGCGGCCCGGATCCGGTCGGCCGGGTCGTCCCCCGCCTCGCTGAACAGCCACTCCAGGTTCACGGCGATCGCGCTCATCCGCACTCTCCTCTCGAACTTCCGCCCACGTTCTTCCCGCGACTCCCCTCCAGGGCGCTGGTCAGCGGGCGGTGACGACGCGCTTCTTCAGGAACAGGATGGGCAGCAGCCAGCCGCCGAGGGCCGTGACGATCCAGACGACGAGGGTCGCCAGGATCCAGGCGGTCACGCCGTCGATGTGGATGCCGCCGGGGAACAGGCTCGCGACCAGCAGTGCCAGATACGTCGACACCAGCCCGATGCCGCCGAGCAGCGCGGACGCGTACTTGCGGGCGATGTTGAACACGAACGGCGACAGGATGCTCTGCGCGATCGCGAACACGATGGCCGCCACGAGGAAGCCGCCCCACTCCAGGCGCACGCCGGGCACCAGCCACCCGGCCACCAGCAGCCCGATGGCGGCGGTCACCAGGAAGATCGCGGCACGGATGAGGAATCGGATCACAGCAGTCTCCTGTCGACGGTGCTCCCGAGACTAGCGGAGGCGGCGACACGAGCGGAGCCGGCCAGGCCAGACGAGCGGAGGCGGCGAGCCTAGCCGCGCTGCGTCCCCTCCGCCACGCCGCTTGCGAGCACGTGGCCAGCCACCAACGGCAGCACGTCGTCGAGGGAGGCGAGCGCCGTGTCAGGCGGTACCTGCACACCCAGTGCATAGAGGTGGAACCCGTACCGGTGTGTCCCGTGTCCCGGGAGCGCCCGCGGACCCTGGTACCCGGTGCGGCCGCGGAAGCCCGGCACGAACCGCATCGCCGGATTGGACGGCACGAGAACACCTTCGGCGAGAACACCGGCTCCGGCGCCGGCCGCCCCCGCACCACCGGCCTGGGGCGCGAACAGCGCCACCAGGTGCAGGATCGGCCGGGCGAACGGCACATCCCGGTCCTCCATGACGAGAAGCATGTGCGTGGTCGCCTCCGGCGCTCCCGTCCAGGCGAGCGCGGGCGACACGTTGTCACCTCGGCCCTCCCCTGCGTGCCGATCCGGGATGCGCCCTCCGTCGTCGAACGCGGCGCTCGTGACGCGGAGGCGCTCCGTCGTCGCCAGCTCCGGCCGGTTGCGGACGCTCAGCGCCTGGTCGGGCCGCTTGGCGCGGAGCAGCCAGCCGAGCGGGGTGACCAGGGTTTCGAGTGCGCTCACGCGTGTCCGGCTTTCGCTGAGGTGGTGGTGACGGGGATGCGTCGGTCGAGGGCGGTGATCAGGAGGAGCAGCACACCGATGCCGCCGAGCACCCAGGCGAGGGTGTGCAGGCCGGCGTCTGTCGCCTGGCTGCCGAAGGTGATGCCGATGAGGCTGGAGGAGAAGATCGCGCCCAGGTAGGCGAACGTGCGGTAGAGCCCGGAGGCGACGGCGATCTCCTCGGCCGGCGCCTGCACATACAGGGTGGCCTGGTTGGCGAAGCCGGTGAACCCGTTGGCGCAGCCGAGCAGCAGGGACATCCTGATCAGCACCCACACGCTCGACCCGCCGTCCATGAACTGCATCACCAGAGCGCTCAGCACCACCGAGACCGCTCCGATCACGAGCGGCCAGCGCACCCAGCCCCGCGTGGAGGCGACGCGGGCGATGACGATGCTGAGACCGGACAGCGGCAACAGGATGAGCCCCACGGCGGTGGCGCTGTAGCCGGCGGCCTGCTCCATCCACTGGCTCGTGCCGTAGAGCACCGAGTAGACCACGAGGGCGGAGAGGGTCTGCCGCAGGTAGGTGCGCTGCAGCGGGCTGTTCCTGGCGAGCATCCTGACGTCGATCAGCGGCTTGGCGACTCGCCGCTCCCACAGGATGAGGGCGGCGCCGAACACGACGACGACCGGGAGCAGCCACCAGAGCGGCGCGGCCAACTCGGACAGGAACACCAGCAGGCTCACCACGGTGCCCGCGAACAGGACGATTCCGGGGATGTCGATGGACGCGATGAGAGTCCCGGCGCCCTGACGCTCGCGGGGCGGGTCCTTCTCGACGCCCAGCAGGGTGAACACGAACGTGACGATCGCCAGCGGGATGTTCACGAAGAACAGCGCTCGCCAGCCGAACGTTCCCGCCAGCACACCGCCGAGCGGCAGACCGAACACCGTCGTGATCTGGGCGGCGATCGAGAAGTTGCCGAGCACCCGCGCGGGAACGCCGATGCCGTTCTCGTCCGCCCGGCGGCGCACCAGCGCCATCGCGGTCGGGTATGCGGCGGAGGTGCCGATGCCGATGAGGGCACGTGAGAGCAGCAGGAAACCGAAGCCGGGGGCCGCCGCTCCGATGACTCCGGCGACGAACAGGATGATCGCCCCGGACATGAACACCCGGCGCGGACCGAACAGGGTGGCCAGCTTGCCCATCGTGGGCTGGCTGACGGCGCTGCACAGGTAGAGCACCGAGATCAGGCTGGCCGTCTGCCCTGGACCGAGGTGGAAGTCGAGTCCGATGCCGAGCAGCCCGGTCGCGATCATCGAGCTGTTGATCGGGTTGAGGGTCGACCCGAGCAGGAGCGGGGCGGTGAACCGCCAGCCGAACGACTTGTGGCCGGTCGCCTTCTCCGTGTCGGTGTCCGTCACGCGCTCCTCCAGAGTTGACTGCTTTACCTGTGCTAACTACTTCTTTAGGTATACTAATCAATCGTGGATGCGCACGCAAACGAGACACTTCCCGCCGACGACCTCGGCGAGCAGATCGCCCGATCGGTGGCGCGGATCTACCGCCGCTTCCGCGCCGAACGCAGCGCCGGCGAACTCGGCGACGCTGCCATGGGCGTCCTGGGTCACCTGCACCGTTACGGCCCGAAGACCCTCACCGCCCTCAGCGAGCACGAACGCGTCACCGCCGCCTCGATGAGCCAGACGGTCAACCGGCTCGTCGCCCTCGGCTACGCGGTTCGGACGACCGACCCCGCCGACGGGCGGAGGGTGCTGTTCGCGCCGACCGAGGACGGTCACCGGGTCGCAGGCGAGGCGCGGGCGCGGCGATACGCGTGGCTGAACGAGCACCTTGCGGAGCGCACGCCGGAGGAACGCGAAGCACTCGCCGTGGCCGCGCGCGTGCTGTGGGAGATCTCGGAGGGGTGAGCGGGGCGCTACGCCTCGCCGCTACGCGCCGGTGCGCCGCTACGCCGGCTCCTGTACCCGATCGCCGACGCGCTTGTGCAGCACCACGAGCCCCGCGGCCGCGATCAGCGCGAGCCCCGCGGGGATGACGAAGACGAGGGGCAGTCCCAGCGTTCCCGCCCCGACCCCGCCAGCGAGCCCGCCGATGGCGGAGCTGAGCGCCGGAGCGCTGAGGAAGATGGCCGACGCGGTCGCGATCGCCGTCGGCAACAGGCGTTGCGCCACGATGATCCCGAGAGCCGCGAACACACCCCAGACCCCGCCCATCAGGATCTGACCGGCGAAGAGCCCGAGCGCCGTCCCGGTCGTGGCGAACAGGATGTTCGCAGCGACCCCGAGCAGCGCGCCCACCACCATGAGCGGCAGCAATCCGACCCGCCGCGCGACGATCGCGGCCACGGGCATCAGGATGAGCTCCACCAGAGGCTGGATGCCGATGATCGCGCCGCTCAGCGCTGCGGGCAGGTGCAGATCCTGGTTCATGTAGATGGGCAGGTACGCGTACTTGATGGGCTCACCAGCGTAGACGAGGATGAACAGCCCGGTGAAGGCGAGCAGCGGGACCATCGCCCGCACCGGAACGTGGGCGCGTTCCTTGGGCGGGCCGTCCGCGGTCGCCGCGCCCTGCGCATCCACCGTCTCGCGGATCGTTCCGAGCGGCAGGAGCTGCGCGAACGTGCAGATCGCCGTGGCGAACAGCAGTGCGTGCAGTCCGAGCTGGGCGGCGAGGAACGACCCGGCGACGGGGCCGACCACCCAGCCGAGCGTCAGCGCCATCCGGACGATCGAGACGACGCCGTCCCCGGCCGCCCCCACCTCCGGCTCACGCGCCAGCTCGTCGTGGATGGCCGCGAACAGCTGCGAGGTGGCGGCACCGGCGAAGCCCAGCACGACCGCGCTGATGACGAACGGCATCCACAGCTCGGTGGACGCGGCGATCCCGAGCCAGCCGAGACCTCCCGCGACGGCGCAGAGCCGGAACAGGCCGAGGCGGCGGCCGGTGCGGTCCGAGCGCCGTCCGATCAGATAGCCCGCGATCGGCGCCGTGAGGTTGGTGAGGTAGTAGAGGCCGGCGACCGTCAGCGACGCACCGAGGTCGTTCACCAGGAACTGCGCGATCTGCGGGGCGGCGGCCGAGAAGCCGAGCCCGGAGAGGAACAGGGCGACCGTCGCACCCCGGTAGAGCGGCGAGCGGAGCACGACCCGCAGGGCAGAAGGGGCGCGCGTGAGCTGATCGGTCATCCGGTGGTCTCTTCGTCGAGGGTGGGCATGGAAAAACCGTTCTCTGAACGGTTTTATTCGATGCTATGCCCAGGGCGACCCGTGCCGCAACGCCGCGCCGCTGCACGCGCCGTCGGCTACCGTTGAGCCGTGCCGTACACCCTCTCCTCCCCCGTCAGCGCGGAGGTGGAGGTGCGGCGCAGCCGGTTCATCGCCGTCGCGATCCCCGTCGCCGACCGGGAGGCGGCGCTCGCCGAAGTCGCCCGTCTGCGCACCGAGCATCCGGACGCGAACCACGTCTGCTGGGCGCTGCTGGCCGGAGGGCACTCCGGAATGTCCGACGACGGCGAACCGTCCGGCACGGCCGGGCGGCCCATCCTGGAGGTGCTGCGGCACCACGACCTCGACGGCGTGCTCGCGGCGGTCATCCGGTACTTCGGCGGCGTGAAGCTCGGCGCGGGTGGCCTGGTGGGCGCATACACCGATGCGATCGCCGCCGCCCTGGTGGATGCGCCCGTCGTCGAGCGCGTGCCGGAGACGCAGCTCACGGTGCTGGCCGAGTACGGCGACGCCGAGCGCATCCGGCGGTGGGCGGACGGCGAAGGCCATGAGACCGGCGACGCCGAGTACGGCGAGGCCGTGCGGTTCACGCTGCGGCTCCCGAGCGCTGCCGCAGACACAGCACGGGAGGCGGTCCGCGACCTCACGCAGGGGCGCGCCGACGTCGAGGGCTGAACCTGTCGAGGGCTGAGCTCGTCGCCAACGGCGCCGGCCCCGAACACGCGAAAGGGCCCGGCGCGATTCCTCGCACCGGGCCCTCCCGTTCACACTCTCGCGCTACTTGGCTGCGACCTCGACCGGCTCCTTCGGAGCGGTCTTCTTGGCCGGAGCCTTCTTCGGAGCCTCGACCGCCGGTGCCGCCTCGGCCGCGGGCGGCTTGGGACGGGAGGCGAACTCCTCGAAGACGGCACGCGGGTGCTGGGTGGCCGAGAGCGACACGATGTCGCGACCGAGCCAGAAGTTGTTCCACCAGCCCCACAGCACGCGCCACTTGCGCTCCCAGCTCGGCATGGCCAGACCGTGGTATCCACGGTGGGCGAACCACGCGGGGAGGCCCTTGATCGCGAGCTTGCCGGACTGGAACACGCCGACGCCGATACCGAGGCCCGCGACGGCGCCGAGGCCCTTGTGGAAGTACTGGCGGGGAAGCTCGCCGCGGAGGTCCGCGATGATGTTCTTCGCGAGCAACTTGCCCTGACGGACCGCGTGCTGAGCGTTCGGCACGCAGTACCCGCCGACGCCTGCGCCGGTGAGGTCCGGGACGGCCGAGACATCGCCGGCGCCCCAGGCGTCCTTGATGATCTCGTCTTCGGAGCCGACGCGGAGGTCGGCGCGGACGCGGAGACGACCGCGCTCCTCGATCGGGAGGTCGGTGTGACGGACGATCGTCGGGTTCGCCATGACACCGGCGGTCCAGACGATCAGGTCGGTCTCGAACGACTCGCCGGTCGACAGCTCGATCACGCCGTCGACGGCGCTCGCCAGCTGCGTGTCCAGGTGGATCTCCGCACCGCGCTGGGCGAGGTTCTTGATGACCCAGTGGCTCGTCGGCAGCGACACCTCGGGCATGATGCGGCCCATCGCCTCGATGAGGTGGAAGTGCGTGTCCTCGAAAGCGATCTGCGGGTAGCTCTTGAGCAGCGCGCTCGCGAACGAACGCAGCTCGGCGAACACCTCGATGCCCGCGAAGCCGCCGCCGACGACCACGAACGTCAGCAGACGGTCGCGCTCAGGGCCGGCCGGCAGGTTGGCCGCCTTGTCGAAGTTGGTGAGGACGCGGTCGCGGATCGCGACGGCCTCCTCGATGGTCTTGAGGCCGATGGCCTGGTCTGCGACGCCCGGGATCGGGAACGTGCGCGAGACGGCGCCGGCGGTGACCACGACGATGTCGTACTCGAACTCGTACGCGTCGCCGACGGGCGGCTGGATGGTCGCCGTCTTCTTCGCGTGGTCGATGTACGTGACATTGGCCGTGACGATGTTGGTCTTGGTGAGGTGGCGACGGTGGGCGACCACCGCGTGGCGAGGCTCGATGGACCCCGCCGCGACCTCAGGAAGGAAGGGCTGGTAGGTCATGTACGGCAGCGGGTCGACAATAGTGACCTCTGCCTCCCCCTTGCGCAGCTGCTTCTCGAGCTTCCACGCAGTGTAGAAACCGGCGTATCCGCCGCCGACGATCAGGATTTTGGGCACAGTGGTGGGTCTCCTCAACACGAAAGTATTCAGTTAATCTACTCCCTGCGGGCCGTCCCTCTGAAATGCCGGAACGCGCCGACCCCGCCGAGGGCCGCCAGGACGACGAATCCGGTGATCAGGCTGAACGGCAACCAGAAGCCGGTGAGCGCTGTCCACGGCGGCCAGAGCAGCTGATCGACGCGCGCGGACGGGGCTGGGGGAAGCGCCCTCGGCGTGGAGGTCGTGCCCGGTGCGCCGCCAGGAGCAGGGGTGGCTGGAAGGTCGGCGCGACGGTGGATGCGGACCCACTCGGTGAGGTCGCCCATCGGGTTGGCTGTGACATGCGGGACCTTCGCGGTCACCGCGGCCGCCGCATCCAGGAGTCCGTAGCCGTAGATCGGACTGGGGACGGTGCCGGGCACGGCGCGGGCTGTCTTGATCAGCCGCTCGATCACATCCGGTGCCTTCAACTCCGGATGCGCGGCCCTGATCAGCGCGACGGCCCCCGCCACCAGCGGGGTCGCGCCACTGGTGCCCGCCCACTGCACGTATCCGCCGCCCGGGCTCACCCCCACGAGCTCCTCGCTCGGCGCGGACACCGCGATGGTGATGCCCTGCGACGACGCGTCGAAGCTCGCCTGACCCTGCCGGTCGACACCGGCCACGGCCACCACGCCCGGGATGGTCGCCGGTGCGCCGACCTCGGTGGTGCCGCTGCCCCTGTTGCCGGCGGCGGCGACCACGACCACGTCGTGATCGAACGCGTACTGGAAGGCCTCGTCCCAGCTGGTCGGCCAATCGAGCGTGTTCCTGGTGAGGGACATGTTGATGACCTTCGCGCCGTTGTCGACCGCCCAGCGCACCGCCGTGGCGATCTGATCATCGCTGCCGATCGTGCCCGCCGCAGAGCCCAGGGCGACCGAGGCGGTCAGGATGCTCGCCTCCGGGGCGGCGCCGAGCACGCCACTGTCCGGTCCGGTCCCCCGGCCCGCCAGCAGGGACGCCACCCAGGTGCCGTGGTCGGCGGACCCGGCGTCGCCGAGCGGCTTCTGCCCGTTCGCCGCACCGACGCCCGACACGTCCGTGCCGCCGACGACGGCCCCGGCGAGGTCGGCGACACTGCCGTCCACACCGGTGTCGATGACGGCGACCTTCACCCCGGCGCCCTTGGTGGTCTGCCACGCCTGGGTGAAGCCGTAGTCGTTCAACCAGTATTCGAGGTCGCGCACCTGGTCGGCGTGCGCGATGGTCGCCGGCGCGACGGCGACCGCCGCACCGATGACGATGGCGGTCGCTGCGCGGCCGAGCCGCGTCATCCGGCTGTGTAGTCCTGGCACTCGCACACCTCGGGCGACCAGTCGGCGCGCGCCAGAGCGAGGTCACCGATCGGGTTCACGCCAGGGCCCGCCGCGAGCGCGTGCGCGCCGAGCGCGTGCAGGCACTTGACGCGCACAGGCATCCCGCCTGCCGAGATCCCGGCGATCTCGTCGACGACGGCGATGCTCTCGCGATCGGCGAGGTAGGCACGGTGCGCCGCGGCGTACTGCTCGCGCATCTCCTCGTCGCCCTCCAGCAGCTCGTTGTACTCGTTCATCACCTGCGTCGCCTCCAGCTGAGACAGTGCGGCGGTGGCTGCCGGATGCGTGAGGTAGTAGAAGGTCGGGAACGGCGTTCCGTCGTCCAGGCGCGGCGCCGTCGAGACCACGGTCGGGTTGCCGCACACGCAGCGCGCGGCGATGCCGACGACGTTGCGCGCCTGCCGCCCGAGCTGGGCGGACACCGTCGCGATGTCCTGGTCGGTCACTGCATCGAAGGGTGGGGTGGTCATCACTTGCCGCCAGGAGTCGAGGTGGGAGTCGGGGTCGGGGTGCCGGCCGGGGCGGTCCCGTCGAGCTGCGAGGGCGTGGCTGTACTGAGGCCGGCGCCCATGAACGAGCCGAACAGGGAGCCGAGCCAGTCGGTCTGCGTCTTCTGCAGTTTCGAGCTGACCGGCGCATCCGCTGCCTTCGCCGCGGGAGGCCGGTCGTCGATCACGAGGTAGCTGACCTCGCCGGGCATCACGTAGTAGAGCCGATCGCGGGCCTGCGCCCGGATGTAGCTGGGGTCGTTCCACCGTGCCCGCTGCTCCTTGAGGTCGGTGACCTGGCCGGAGAGCGCATCCACTGCCTTCTGCTGGTCGGCGATCTGCTGGCGCTGCGAGATCAGGCTCTGCGCGGTGGGCGCGAGCACGACGACCGCCAGGATGAGCAGCCCCATCATCACGAGCGAGAACCCGGAGAAGTGCAGCCCGCGCAGCCAGCGCCCTGTGGCGGAACCGGACGACATCGCCACGGGGACCCGGCGGGTGCGAGGCTTGGCCACGGGCCCTCCAAACGCGCTGCGGAACGGTGCGGGCCCCGTCCGGACCCTCGCCCACAATCGTAAGCCACGCTCCCGCGCGCCCCCTGTCCCTCCCCCGCCGAGTCGCGTCCCCTGATAATCGAGCCGGGACTTATGCACGCTTGGCGCGGCGTGTCGCGTGCATAAGTCCCGGCTCGACTATCCGGGGACGGCGGGAGGGCGCACGAAAGCCCCCGGCGCGGGGCCGGGGGCTTTCGGAGGTGGGTTACGCGGTGAAGCGCGGGAAGGCGCTGCGGCCGGCGTAGACGGCGGCCTCGCCGAGCTCTTCCTCTCGATCCGGAGGAGCTGGTTGTACTTGGCGACGCGCTCGGAACGGGCCGGGGCACCGGTCTTGATCTGGCCGGCGTCGGTGGCGACGGCGAGGTCGGCGATCGTGGTGTCCTCGGTCTCGCCGGAGCGGTGCGAGAGCACGGCGGTCATGCCGTTGCGCTGGGCGAGGGCGACCGCATCCAGGGTCTCGGTCAGGGTGCCGATCTGGTTGACCTTGACCAGGATGCTGTTGGCGGCCTTGACCTCGATGCCCTTGGCGAGACGCTTCGGGTTGGTGACGAACAGATCGTCGCCGACGAGCTGCAGCTTGCTGCCGAGCTCGGAGTTGAGGTGCGCCCAGCCCGCCCAGTCGTCCTCGGCCAGCGGGTCCTCGATGGAGACCAGCGGGTAGTTGGCGGCGAGCTCCGCGTAGTACGCGGACATCTCGGCGGCCGTGCGGTCCTGGCCCTCGAAGCGGTACACGCCGTTCTCGAAGAACTCGGTGGAAGCGACGTCGAGGCCGAGCGCGATGTCGCGGCCGACGGTGAAGCCGGCGTTCTGGATGGCCTCGGAGATGAGGTCGAGCGCCGCACGGTTGTGCTCCAGCTCCGGGGCGAAGCCGCCCTCGTCGCCGAGGCCGGTGCTGAGCCCGCGCTGCTTGAGCAGCGACTTGAGCGAGTGGTACGTCTCGACGCCCCAGCGGAGGGCCTCGGAGAACGTCTCCGCACCGATCGGCAGGACCATGAACTCCTGGATGTCCACGCCGGTGTCTGCGTGCGCGCCACCGTTGATGATGTTCATCATCGGCACGGGCAGGGTGTGCGCGTTCGGGCCGCCGATGTAGCGGAACAGCGGCAGGTCGGCCGAGTCGGCCGCGGCCTTGGCGACGGCGAGCGAGACGCCGAGGATGGCGTTCGCGCCGAGGCGCTTCTTGTTGTCGGTGCCGTCGAGCTCGATCATGGCGGAGTCGACGAGGCGCTGATCTGCGGCCTCGAAGCCCTCGATCGCCGGGCCGATCTCGTCGAGAACGGCGTCGACGGCCTTCTGCACGCCCTTG
Source organism: Leifsonia sp. McL0627 (assembly GCF_058244615.1). Classification (NCBI taxonomy): domain Bacteria; kingdom Bacillati; phylum Actinomycetota; class Actinomycetes; order Micrococcales; family Microbacteriaceae; genus Leifsonia; species Leifsonia sp. McL0627. Next base: position 542,015 of record NZ_JBZCGM010000003.1, on the reverse strand, counting down.
CCGAGGTAACGGTCCTTGTCGCCGTCGCGGAGCTCGTACGCCTCGAACGCGCCGGTCGACGCTCCGGACGGGACGGCGGCACGGCTGACCGTGCCGTCTTCGAGCAGCACCTTGACCTCGACGGTCGGGTTTCCGCGCGAGTCGAGAATCTCGCGAGCGCCTACAGCTTCGATCTGAGCCACAACAGTCTCCTTGTTTCACATGTGTGTGGGGATGGGTGAAAATCAGCGGTGATCCGCTCGCCAGTCTACTGAGGTCCGGCAGCCGGCTCCGACCGGTGGATGCTCGGGGCGACCGGCCGGGTGCGTATCGTGGTGGGCATGGCTGAGAACACCGACCGCGTCTCCTTCGACACCACCATCGGCGTCGAGGTGAAGGGCGAGACCTGGAGCTGCGTCGAGATCCCGGACTCCGCCGAGTTCTTCGGCACCGGCCGGAGCGTGCGGGTGGACGCGACGATCGACGACGTGACGCTGGAGAACGTCGGAGCGATGGTCACCGGACGGGGCGGCCACATGGTGTCGCTGAGCGCCAAGGTGCGCGCGCGTCTCGGCAAGGAGGTCGGCGACCCGGTCAGGGTCGTGATCGTGAAGCGCGCCTAGCGGCCGCGCGACCGCTATCGCTCCCGCGCGACCGGACGCAGCGCGTCGAACAGCACTTCGAGGCGCGCGCGGTGCTCCGCCAGCACCGTGCCCTCGTCCTCCCCCGCGATGAGCCGCCGCGCCGTATCGACCAGCACGGTGCCGTATCCGGCGAGGAAGAACGCGGCGAACAGTCCTGCGTCCCCGTCGAATCCCGGATCGGCGTCGAGTTCGTCGGCGAGGATGCGCTGCAGGTCTGCTGCGAGCTCCCTCGCCCGGGCGATCAGCGCCGGCGACCCGGCGACCGTACGGAAGAACGGGACGGATCGTCCGTCGACGCCGGACAGCGGGCTGCGTTCGTCGACGAGCCGCAAGGTCGCCTCCCGGAGTGACGACAGCGCGTCCGCGCCGTCCGGCCGGTCGCGCACCGCCGACCGCAGGAATTCTTCAGCGTCGGCCGCCCTGTCGAGGAAAAGGTCTTCCTTGCGCGGGAAGTGGTTGAACACGGTGACGCTCGACACCCCGGCGGCGCGCGCGACATCGGCGACAGTGACGGCGTCGAAGCCGCGTTCGAGGAACAGCCCGGAGGCGATCTCCGCGATCCGCGCCCGCGTCTGCGGTCCGCCGCGCTCGCTGTTTCTGGGCATCTCATCCACTCTCTTGTGCGACTAAACTTAGTGACATAACCTAGTCGCATGTCATCCACCCGCGCCACAGCCATTATCGACGGGGACATGCGCTCTCCGCGCTCCCCGCGCTCGCTCCGGGAGGCGTGGCTCGCCCTGACCGGACTCTCCGCCGTCTTCCTCTTCGAGATGCTCGACAACTCGATCCTCAACGTCGCCCTGCCGACCATCGGGCGCGAGCTGCACGCCTCAAGCACCGGGCTGCAGTGGGTGACCGGCGCATACGCCGTGGTCTTCGGCGGCCTCATGCTGGCGTTCGGCGCTGTCTCCGACCGGTACGGCCGCCGCAGGGTCATGCTCGTCGGCCTCGTGCTGCTGGCCGTCGCGAGCCTCGCCACCGCATTCGTCACGACGCCCGAGCAACTCATCGCCGTGCGCGTCGCGATGGGCGTCGCCGCCGCGATGACCACGCCGGGCTCGATGGCACTCGCGTTCCGCCTCTTCGCCGAGGACGGCCTCCGGGTGCGCGCGCTCACCCTCATCTCCACGGTCGGCCTGGTCGGACTCGCCATCGGCCCGACGGTCGGCGGCTTGGCGCTCGCCGTGGCGCCGTGGCAGGTGCTGCTGCTGGTGAACGTGCCGATCGCCCTGCTCGCGTTCGTGAGCATCCTGATCGGCGTCTCGAAAGACCGGGCGGCCGAACTGCACCGCGACCCCGTGGATGTGGCGGGTGCGGTGCTCGGCACGGTCACGATCGTGCTCGCACTGGTCGCGCCGACGCTGTTCGTCGATCAGGGCGTCGCTGCCTGGCAACCGTGGACGACGACAGCGGCAGCCGTCGTCTCCGCCGTCCTGTTCGTCTGGCGCGAGCGCACCGCGAGGCACCCGCTGCTGGAGCTGAGGCTGGTCGCGCATCCACTGGTGTCGAGCGGGCTCGCGTTCAAGGCGGCGACCGGGCTCGCGACCGCCGGGCTCGGCTACCTGGTCACGCTGCAACTGCAGCTCGCCTGGGGCTGGCCGCCCGCTCTCGCCGCCATCGGGATGTTGCCGCAGGTCGTGGTGCTCATCGCGGGCGGTGCGGTCATCACCCCCCTGGTGCGACGGATCGGACTCGAGCGCGCCGGCTGGCTGAGCGCGGCGACCGTCGTGGTCGGGCTCGGCGTCTACGCCGTGCTCAGCCAGTACGGCTACGTCTGGGTGGCCGTCGCGCTCGTGCTGGTCGCCGCCGGGATGCGCGTGGTCGGGGTCGTCGCGGGGACGAACGTGATGCGCGGTCTGCCGGAGAACCGCACCACGATCGGCGCAGCACTCACCGACACGTCGACGGAGGTCGCATCCGGCATCGGCATCGCGGTCACCGGGACCATCCTGGCCGCGCTGTTCACCGGGAGCATCGCCGCCCCGAGCTGGAGCATGCAGCAGGCCGCGGAGTTCGAGCAGACGGTGACGGTCGCCGGGCTCACGCTCACGGCCGTCGCGGCGGCGCTCGTCGGGTGGGGCATCCTCCGCTCGCGACGCGGGCAGGCGGAAGCGACGGCGTCCGTGGCGACAGCAGAAGCGGCGGCGGAAGCAGCGGCGGAAGCGGCGCTCCCGACCGCAGCCGCCGAGGTCTGAGCTCCGCGACCCGGCCTAACCGAGCGCCTTGATCTCCAGCGACGCCGCATCCTGGGTGCCTGCGGTCACGAACGCGAACGACCGGAAGCCGGACGCCTCCGCCCGGTCGAGCACCGCCTTCAGGTTCTTGGCGCGCTTGTCGAGCCGCACCCGGCGGCCCGCGGTGATCAGCTCGGTCTTCACGGCCAGGAGCCGGTCGAGCGGCACACCCTGGTCGTAGACGAGGACGATCGAGTCGGCCGCGGCGTCGGTCGGCGCTTCGATCAGGTCGACGACGCGCTCGAAGCCGATCGAGAACCCGCACGCGGGAACGTCTGTGCCGAGGAAGCGGCCGATCATCCCGTCGTATCGGCCGCCGCCGCCCACCGAGCTGCCGGATCCGGGGTGCGCGATCTCGAAGATGGTGCCGGTGTAGTAGCCCATTCCGCGCACGAGCGTGGGGTCGAAGCGCAGCGTGACGCCGGAGGGAAGCGAGTCGAGCGCGTGCGCCAGTGACTCCAGGGCGGCGATGGCGTCGGTGTCGATGCCGTCCGGCAGGATGCCGGTGATCGCCTCGACGGTCAGCGCGACGCCGCCGTCGGCGATGTGCGGTTCCAGCTGCTCCAGGATGCCGCCGAGCACGGCAGCGGAGTCTGCGCCGTCCGCGCTCAGCTCCTTCACGACCCCCTCCGCACCGATCTTGTCGAGCTTGTCGATCGAGATCAGCACCTGCGGCCAGCGCGACTCCGCGAACCCGCAGAACTCCAGCAGGCCGTTCAGGATGCGGCGGTCGTTGATGCGGATCGTGCAGTTCTGCAGGCCCAGCGCATCCAGTGCCGCCGCCGTGGCCGTGATCAGCTCGACCTCCGCCAGCTGACCGGCCTCGCCGATGATGTCGATGTCGCACTGCACGAACTGGCGGTAGCGGCCCTTCTGCGGGCGCTCGGCACGCCAGACCGGGGCGATCTGGATGGAGCGGAACACCGGGGGCAGCTCGGCGCGGTGGGTGGCGTAGAAGCGGGCGAGCGGCACGGTCAGGTCGAACCGGAGGCCGAGGTCGGTCAGGCTGAGGACGTCGCCGGAGTCGATGGCCGCACGCAGGTCGTCGGCGTCGATGCCGCGCTTGAGCACGCTGAACGCGAGCTTCTCGTTGTCGCCGCCCAAACCGGAGTGCAGGCGTGCCACATCCTCGACCACCGGCGTCTCGATCTCGTCGAACCCGTGCGAGGCGAAACTCCGGCGGATCACCCCGAGCGCGTGCTCCCGGCGGGCCTTGTCGGCCGGAAGGAAGTCGCGCATGCCACGGGGCGGGGTGATCGGAGAAGCCATGAACACGATTCTTCCATGCCGCCCCAAGCAATCGAGCCGGGACTTATGCACGCTCTGCGCGGCGTTTCGCGTGCATAAGTCCCGGCTCGATGGCTTGGGGACCGGACGGGGCCGGGGGCGGCGGGTAGCGTGGCTGAGGTGAGCATCCACGAATTCCGCATCGACGTTCCCGACGAGGTCCTCGACGACCTCCGCGCCCGGCTCGTCTCCACCCGGTTCGTCGCGCCGATCGGGTCGGCGCCGTGGGACGGCGGAGCGGGCGAACCCGTGCTGCGCGACCTGGTGGATGCGTGGCTGCGGTTCGACTGGCGCGCCCAGGAGGAGCGGCTGAACGCGTACGACCAGTACCTCGCGGAGGTGGGCGGGCACCGCATCCACTTCGTGAGGGTGCCGGCTGCCGGATCGCCGGACACGCGCATCCCGTTGCTGCTGCTGCACGGCTGGCCGAGCGCCTACACCGAATACCTGCCGCTCGCCGAACGTCTGGCGAACCCCGCGGGCTCCGGGTCGGATGCGCGGATCGCGTTCGACGTGATCGTGCCGTCGCTGCCCGGCTTCGTCTTCTCCGACCTCCCGGACCGGCCCCTGACGAGGCAGACGATCGCCGACGACCTGCACGAACTGATGACCACCGTGCTCGGCTACGACCGGTATGCGGCGTTCGGCGGTGACATCGGCGGCGGGGCGGCGACCTGGCTCGGAACCGACCACGCCGACCGCGTGATCGGCGTGCAGCTGATCCACGCGCCGTTCCCGTCGGACGACGAGCCGCAGACGGAGGAGGAGCGCGAATACCTGGCGGCGGTCGACGCGTACGACGCGCTGGACGGGGGCTACAGCGAGATCATGTGCACGCGGCCGGACACCATCTCCGCTGCGCTCGGCGACTCCCCCGCCGGGCTGCTCTCCTGGATCGCCGACAAGTGGCACGACTGGGTCGACGGCGACCTCGAACGCGTCGTCCCCGTGGATGCGCTGCTCACCATCGCGACGCTCTACTGGGCGACCGGCAGCATCGGCACCTCGTTCCAGCAGTACTTCGACTACGACGCCAACCCGCCGAGGCCGCCGATCGTCGCGCCCGTCGGCGTACTTCTCAGCCGGGAGCCCGTGATGGACGGCTTCCCCCGCTCGCTCGCCGAGCGCGCCGCCCTCGACCTCCGCTCCTTCGAACTCGCGCCGCGCGGCGGCCATTTCCTCGGCCTGGAGCAGCCCGACCTCGCCGCCGACCGCATCCGCGCCTTCTTCGCGTCCCTGTCCTAAGCCATCGAGCCGGGACTTGTGCACGCTTCGCGCGGCGTGTCGCGTGCATAAGTCCCGGCTCGATGGCTTGGGGACGGGGGCTGCGCGTAGAATCGGGGCGTTGCCACCCTGATGGCCGTGCCCTGCGGTTTCGGTGGTGTCCCGCTGGACCTGACATGAGTCGCATCCGTCCGACCACGGATAGATGCTCGCTGTCAGACACAAGACCGACAACGCGCCCGTCAGCCATCCAGGAGAGTCGACCGCGAAAGCTGCGGGCCTCTCACCCGAATGGTGGGCTGACATCGCCTAGCGGGCGCGCTGCCGGTCGCCGGGGCGTGAACCCAGCCACCGGATGCGCGGCTACTCCCCCAGCCGGTGGTGCCGTCCGAGCGGCACGACGAGCGGCGTCCCCGTCACCGGGTCGGATGCGATCACCGACTCCACCCCGAACACGTCACGCACCAGCTCTGCCGTCACGACGTCGCCCGGCGCCCCCGCCGCCACGATCGCGCCCTCGCGCATCGCGATGAGGTGGTCGGCGTAGCGCGCGGCCAGGTTGAGGTCGTGCAGCACCATCACCACCGTCGTCCCGCGGGCGGCGTTGAGGTCGAGCAGCAGGTCGAGCACGTCGATCTGGTGGCTGATGTCGAGGAACGTCGTCGGCTCGTCGAGGAGCAGGATGTCGGTCTGCTGGGCGAGCGCCATCGCGATCCACACCCGCTGGCGCTGCCCGCCGGACAGCTCGTCGATGGCGCGCTCGGCGAGGTCGGCGACGCCGGTCGACACCATTGCGGAGGCCACGGCCTCGTCATCTTCCGCCGTCCACCGGCGGAACCAGCCCTGGTGCGGGTACCGCCCGCGGCCGACGAGGTCGGCGACGGTGATCCCATCCGGGGCGGTCGGCGTCTGCGGCAGCAGTCCGAGTCTCGTCGCCACCTGCTTGGTCGGCAGCGAGTGGATGTCCGTGCCGTCCAGCAGCACCGCTCCGGATGCGGGGGCGAGCAGCCGGGACAGCCCGCGCAGCAGCGTGGACTTGCCGCACGCATTCGGGCCGACGATGGCGGTCACCGTGCCGGGCGGCACCTCCAGGGTGAGTCCGTCGACGACGACCCTGCCCTCGTAGGCGAGGGTGAGGTCGCGCGCGGCGAGTTCGTGGGAGTCGGTCATGGTCAGCCTCCGCGGCCGGTTCGGTTGGTCCTGGTCAGCAGCCAGAGCAGGTAGGGGGCGCCGACGACGCCGGTGACGACGCCGACAGGGAACGCGACATCCGGCACCGCGAACTGGGCGACGATGTCGGAGACGACGAGCACGAGCGCGCCGACGAGGGCGGACGGGACGAGCGCCAGCGAGCCGTGCCCGACGAGCCGCCGCGCGATGGGCGCCGCCAGGAACGCCACGAACGCGATCGGGCCGCCCACCGACACCGCGACCGCCGCGAGGGCCACGCCGACGAGCACCACGAGCAGGCGGGTCCGCTCGACGCGCACGCCGATGGCGGCCGCCGTGTCGTCGCCGAGACCCAGCGCCGCGAGAGGACGGCTGAGCAGCAGGGCGCAGGGCACGAGCACCACCGCGCTCACACCGAGCACGGCGAGCGCGACCGGGTCGACGCTGTTGATACTGCCGGTGAGCCAGACCAGCGCCTCCTGCACATCGGTGAGGGCGGCGGTCGTGAGCACGTACGACACGATTCCGCCCGCCACGGCCGCGAAGCCGATCCCGATCAGCACGAACCGGTAGCCGCTGATCCCGCCGCGCCAGGCGAGCAGATAGATGAAAAGCGCAGCGATCAGCGTCCCGGCGACCACGACACCGGACAGCGCGAGCCCGGTGAGCCCGAACCAGACCAGGGCGATCGAGCCCGTCGCGCTCGCGCTCGCCGTGATACCGATGATGTCCGGGCTGGCGAGCGGGTTGCGGGCGATCGACTGGATGAGCGCGCCGGAGAGCCCGAGGCAGCCGCCGACCAGCACGGCAGCCAGCAGGCGCGGCAGACGCAGGTCCAGGATCACGAACTGGGTGAGCCTGTCCGCCCGGCCCACCAGCGCCGCCAGGATGTCGCCCGGCGCAACGGCCGCGGCGCCGAGGCTCAGCGACACGGCGGAGACCAGCAGGATGAGCACCGCGAGCGCCACGGACACCGTCACGACCCTGGAGGCGCGGGAGCGCCGGTCGGCGGTGGAGGCGCGACCCGCCTTCTGCAGCACGGTTCCGGTCGTGCCGCCCGGCGCATCCGGGGTCACAGGCTCACCAGCTTGCGTCGGCGAACGAGGGCGATGAACACGGGCGCTCCGACGAACGCCGTGACGACGCCCACCTGCAGTTCCCCCGGCCACGCCACCAAGCGGCCGATCACGTCACAGGCGATCAGCATGATCGGAGCGATCACCGCCGAGAACGCGAGGATCCACCGGTAATCCGCGCCGACCACCCGGCGGGCGACGTGCGGGATCACCAGGCCGACGAACGCGATCGGCCCGACAGCCGCCGTCGCCGAGCCACAGAGCAGCACGACCGCGACGGCGGCGAACACCCGGGACAGCCCGACCTTCTGCCCGAGGCCGCGGGCCACGTCGTCGCCGAGCGCCAGGCCGTTCAGCGCGCGGCCGAGCGCGAGCGCGACGATCGCGCCGAGCACGATGGTGGGCAGCACCTGCCAGAACACGCCGAAGTTGCGGCCGGCGAGCGAGCCGACCTGCCAGAACCGCAGCGCATCGAGCGACACCCTGCTGGTGAGCAGTACCGCGGTGATCAGCGATCCGAGCGCTGCGGAGACGGCCGCCCCGGCGAGCGCGAGCTTGATCGGGGTCGCCCCCTCTCGACCGACCGACGCGACCGCGTAGACGACGACCGAGGCGACGGCGGCTCCCGCGAACGCGAACCAGACGTACCCTCCCGCCGACGTCACGCCGAACACGGAGATGGCGATGACGACGGCGAGGGATGCGCCGAAGTTGACGCCGAGGATCCCCGGGTCGGCGAGCGGGTTGCGCGAAAGCCCCTGCATCACGGTCCCGGCGAGACCGAGCGCGAGCCCGGCCGACAGTCCGAGCAGTGTGCGCGGCAGGCGGCTGTCCACAACGATCAGGGAGGCCTGATCCGTGCGGTCGTAGTGCAGCAGCGCGTGGAACACCGCGGCAGGGTCGAGCGGGTTCGAGCCGAGCATCAGGCTCAGGATGCACACCACCAGCAGGGCGACGACGGCCACCCCGAATCCGATGGTGAGCCGACGCCGACGGCGGGCAGTGGATGCGCTCCCCTGGGATTTCCTCCCCGGGGGCACGCTCCCCCGCCCGCTCGTCGCCGCGTTGACGCTCGTGGTCATTTGCCGGGCTACTTGACCTTCTCGGCCGCGGCCGCCAGCTCGGGGACGTAGCGGTCGAGCATCCACGGGATGCTCAGCACGCTGGGTGCGCTGGACGCCATGACGAACGACTCGCCGACGATCGGGGCGAACCGGCCCTCGGAGATGGTGGGCATCGCCGCGGCCAGCGGGTCGGCTTTGAAGGCGTCGACGGACGACTGCTTGTCGAAGTACATCACCAGCAGGTCGGTGTCGATCTTGGAGAGGTTCTCGTTGCTGACCTGGAAGAAGAAGCTGCCCGCGTCCTTCTTGGCGTCGAGGGCGTCGATGCTCGGCGAGTTCTTCAGGCCGAGCTCGTTGAGCAGCAGGACCCGCGAGTCGGTGGCCTTGTAGACGTTGATCATGCCGGGCTCGTTGGCGGCGGCGTAGACGAAGGTCTTGCCCTTCAGCACCGGGTACTTCGCGGCGAGCGCTGCGACATTGTCCTGGGTCTTCGTCTTCAGCGCGGTGGCCTCGGCGGAGAGGCCGAGCGCCTTGCCGACAATGTCGGTCTGGTCTTGCCAGCTGGTGCCCCACGGAACCTTCGGATATGCGACGACCGGCGCGATCTTGCTGAGCGTGTCGTACTCGGTCTGCGTGAGGCCCGAGAGCGGGGCGAGGATGACGTCCGGCTTGGCCTTGACGTACTCCTCGAACGGGACCTCGCCGGTGTCGACGCCGGCGATCAGCTGCGGCGTCTTGGCCTTGAGCTCGGTGAGCTTGTCGGCGACCCACGGCAGCACGCCGTCTTTGTTGCCGCCGTAGGTCATCTTCGGCATGGCGACCGGGACGACCCCGAGCGCGAGGGCGACGTCGGCCGCACCCCAGCCCCAGACCGCGACGCGCTCCGGCTTCTTGTCGATCGTGACGGAGCCGAGGGCGCTCTTGATGGTCACAGGGAAGGCGCTGGAGTCGCTGCTCGCGCTGCTCTCACTGCCGGACGATCCTGCGCTGCAGCCGGTGAGGACGAGCGCAGCTGACGCGACGATCGCCGAAGCGATCAGGGCGATACGGGACCGGCGGTGGCCGCGCGGGACGGACTCGAGCATGGTTCTCCTTCGAGACGAGGTGGGTTTAGGCAAGCCTAACCTAACCGCCTCTCCCCCGCCAATCGCTTCGGAGCCGCGGGGTCAGTCGGCGGAGGCGGTGGGGAGGCCGATGATGCCGGCGTCGGCGGCGTCCGCCTCGTGGGCGCGGATCTCGTCCTGCAGGTCGCGGAGGGTCGAGCGGAGGGCGCGCTCCGCATCCAGGCCTTGCGCCTTGGCGGACGCGACGATGGCCAGCAGCAGCGGGCCGAGCTCGTCCTCCGAGTCCACCTGCACCCCACCGGCTTCGCGCAGATCGAGCAGCCCCACCTTCTCGGCGCGGCCGAGCAGCTTGTCGGCGAGCGCCAGCGACGGCATCGCCTGCGGGATGCCGTCGAGGACGCTGGTGCGCGACGGCTTCTCCCGCTTCTTGAGGTCGTCCCAGAACTCGACGACGTCGTCGGCGGTCTCCGCCTTCCTGTCGCCGAACACGTGCGGGTGGCGACCGACCATCTTCGCGGTCATCTGCGCGGCCACATCCTGGATGTCGAAATCCTCGCCAGGGGTGTGCGCCGCGATGTCGGCGTGGAACAGCACCTGGTAGAGCACGTCGCCGAGCTCTTCGATCAGGTCGTCCCTGTTGCCGGTCTCGATGGCCTCGACCAGTTCGTAAGTCTCCTCGATCAGGTACTGAACGAGCGACTCGTGCGTCTGGTCGGCGTCCCACGGGCATCCACCAGGACCCCGGAGGCGCTCCATCACGGCGACCAGTTCATCCAGTCTGGTCGGCTGCTCCGACGCCGGAGCGGATGAGAAGCTCAGATCGGTCATCGTGGACGCCTTCCTCGATCGCGGGCGGGCGACTTCCTGCCCTCCCCCATCCTCCCTCATCCATCGCTGTGCGGCGCCTGCCTCCCCGGTAGAGTGGGTGACTGGTGTGCCGGGAAGTCTGGTCGGCGGGTGGTGCGAACGCGCCGCTCCCGCATCCGGCCGCGCGTTCACGACGTCGCGAGATGGGCGAGACCCTATGAGCATCATCCGATCCGAGCGCACCGCCGCCGGACTCCTCCTCGGAGCCGCGGCGCTGGGCCTGCTGCTGGCGAACACCGCCGTCGGCCCCGCCATCCTCGATCTTCAGCACACGAAGATCGGCTTCGGTGGCGTCACGATGAGCGTCGGGCACTGGATCAGCGACGGCCTGCTCGCGGTGTTCTTCTTCATCGTCGCGGTGGAGCTCAAGCACGAGCTGGTCGCCGGCGAGCTGAACAGCGTGAAGAAGGCTGTGCATCCCGCGATCGCGGCTGTCGCCGGAGTGATCGTGCCCGCCCTGGTCTACCTGGCGTTCACCGCGGGCAGCGGGCTCGAAGAGGGCTGGCCCATCCCGACGGCCACGGACATCGCCTTCGCGCTCGGCGTCCTCGCGGTGTTCGGCCGCGGGCTGCCGAACCGGCTGCGGGTGTTCCTGCTGGCGCTCGCCGTGCTCGACGACCTGATCGCCATCATCATCATCGCGGTGTTCTTCACCACCGACCCGAACATCCTGGAGCTGGTGCTGGCGGCCGTCGCCGTCGCCGCGTTCGGGCTCCTCAGCCGACTACTGAAAGGCCGGATGCGCCTGCCGATCGGCGTGCTGATGGTACTGGTGGCGTGCCTGGCCTGGTGGCTGGTCTGGGACTCCGGCGTGCACGCCACCATCGCCGGCGTCGCGCTCGGCTTGGTGATGGCGCGTCGCCCGGCCGGACGGGTCACGCACGTGCTTGAGCCGTGGTCGAACGGGCTCATCCTGCCGCTGTTCGCGTTCTCGGCGGCGCTGGTCGCGATCCCGCAGGTGTCGCCCGCGCAGCTGCAGCCGTCTTTCTGGGGCATCCTGGTCGCGCTGCCGGTCGGCAAGGTGATCGGCATCACGCTCGGCGGCTGGCTGGGCTCGTTCACCCGCAGCAAGGCCGACCGGGCGAAGATCCCGCTGTTCGGCCTTGTGACGATCGGCGTCCTCGGCGGCATCGGGTTCACTGTCTCGCTGCTGATGAACGAGCTCGCCTTCGCGGGAAGCGACCTCGTCCGCTCCGAAGGAACGCTCGCCGTCCTCCTCGGCTCCGCCGTCTCCATCGTCGGCGCAGGCATCTGCGTCACGCTGCTCGCGCGCCGCTACCGCGCGCAGCACCCGCACCCGTCCCGCTAGGCCGCACCACTCGGGATGCACGGCCTACGCGGAGGGCGCCGCGACCGGGTCCGGCACGGGGAACAGCGCGCCGAGGAGCGTCGCGACCCAGCCGATCAGGTCGGCGTCGTCGAGCGGCTCGCCGTTCACGCGCGGCATCGGGACAGTGACCACCTTCGGCGCCGCGTGGTACTTCGCCCCCGGGTACATCCGCTGCAAACGCACCTGCAGCGAGTCCGGCAGGATCGCCGGCGCCAACCGCAGATTGGAGCCCATCGCGACCACCTCGCCGAGACCGGCCCGCTGAGCGGCGCGCCGCAGCCGGGACACCGCGATCAGGTTGCTGACGGCGAGCGGCGGCTCTCCGTAGCGGTCGGTCAGCTCCTCGATCACGAGGTCGATCTGGTCGTCCTTCGCCGCCGGCGAGCTCGCCGTGGACAGCTTCTGGTAGGCCTCCAGGCGCAGCCGCTCGCTGTCGACGTAGTCTTCCGGGATGTGCGCATCCACCGGGAGCTCCAGCCGCAGCTCGGTCTGCCCTTCCGCGACCTCGCCGCGGAACGTGCTGACGGCCTCGCCGATCATCCGGAGGTAGAGGTCGAATCCGACACCGGCGATGTGACCGGACTGCTCGCCGCCGAGCAGGTTGCCCGCCCCGCGGATCTCCAGGTCTTTGAGCGCCACCTGCATGCCGCTGCCGAGGTCGTTGTTGGCCGCGATGGTGGAGAGGCGGTCGTGCGCCGTCTCGCTGAGCGGCTTGTTCTCGTCCCAGAGGAAGTACGCGTACGCGCGCTCGCGGCCACGGCCGACGCGCCCGCGCAGCTGGTGCAGCTGGCTGAGGCCGTATTTGTCTGCCCTGTCGATGATGATCGTGTTCGCGTTCGCGATGTCGAGTCCGGTCTCGATGATGGTGGTCGACACCAGCACGTCGAACTTGCGTTCCCAGAAGTCGACGACGACCTGCTCCAGCGCGCGCTCGTTCATCTTGCCGTGCGCGACGGCGATGCGCGCCTCCGGCACCAGCTCGGCGAGTTTCGCCGCCTGCGCCGTGATGCTCCCGACACGGTTGTGCACGAAGAACACCTGACCCTCGCGCAACAGCTCGCGCCGGATGGCCGCGGCCACCTGCTTGTCCGAGTACGGCCCGACGAAGGTCAGGATGGGGTGCCGGTCTTCCGGAGGGGTGGCGAGCGTCGACATCTCCCGGATGCCCGTCACCGCCATCTCCAGCGTGCGCGGGATGGGCGTGGCGCTCATGGCGAGGATGTCGACGTTGGTCTTCAGCTTCTTCAGCGCGTCCTTGTGCTCGACGCCGAACCGCTGCTCCTCGTCGATGACCACGAGGCCCAGGTCTTTGAGCACGATGTTGTCGGAGAGGAGCCGGTGGGTGCCGATGACCACATCCACGGTGCCGTCGGCCATGCCGTCGATCGTCTCCTTCGCCTCCTTGTCGGTCTGGAACCGGCTGAGCGCCCGCAAGTGGATGGGGAACCCGGCGAAGCGCTCCTGGAACGTCTCGAAGTGCTGCTTCACGAGCAGGGTGGTCGGCACGAGCATCACGACCTGCTTGCCGTCCTGCACCGCCTTGAACGCCGCACGGATCGCGATCTCGGTCTTGCCGAAGCCGACGTCGCCGGAGATGAGCCTGTCCATCGGGATGGGCCGCTCCATGTCGGCCTTCACCTCGTCGATGGTCTGCAGCTGGTCGTGCGTCTCCGCGAACGGGAACGCCTCCTCCAGCTCGCGCTGCCAGGGCGTGTCCGGCCCGAACGCGTGGCCCTTGCTCGCCATGCGCGCCGAGTACAGCTTGACCAGCTCGACCGCGATGTCGCGGACAGCCTTGCGGGCGCGGCCCTTCGCCGCCGACCAGTCGCTTCCGCCCATCTTGCTGAGCGCCGGAGCCTCCCCGCCCACATACCGGGTGAGCAGATCCAGCTGGTCGGTCGGCACGTAGAGCTTGTCTCCCGGGTATCCACGCTTCGACGGCGCGTACTCCAGCAGCAGGTATTCGCGCTTGGACTTGACCGCGTTGCGGCCGCCGCTCGACACCTCGCGCTGGGTCAGCTCCACGAACTTGCCGATGCCGTGGGTCTGGTGCACGACGTAGTCGCCCGGCTTGAGCGCCAGCGGATCGACGACGTTCTTGCGCTTGGTCGCGAGCTTCTTGACCTGGCGCGAGTCGTAGCCGACCGTGCGCCCGTAGAACTCGCCCTCACTGAACAGCGCCAGCTTGGTCTCGCCCAGCTCGAAGCCGTGCTCGACCGTGGCCCGCAGCAGGTAGGCGATGCCCGGTTCCGGCTCTGCGGGAAATTCCTCGACGTGGCGGGCGGGCAGCTCGGCCTCGGAGAGCACGTCGGCCGCACGCTCCACCAGCCCGGCGCCCTCGGCGACGATCGCGACGCTCCAGCCGTCTTTGAGCCGCGCGCCGATGTGCTCGATCGCTCCGGTGACATTGCCCTGGAAGCTCGGCACCGCCTCCGCGGCGATGCGCTGCTGCAGGTGCTCCTCGATCTCGCGGTCCTCCGGAAGCACCTCGTCTGCCTGGAAGCCGCTCATCGTCCACCAGGGGTGGTTCGGGGCTTTCTCCCCCGGCTTGCTGAACGTGACGGAGTCGCGGAGCTGCTGCAGCGTGAGGAAGTCGCCGGCCGCGAGGTCGATCGGTGCGGCGGCGCCGACCGTCGCCGCGCTCCACGCCGCCGACAGGAACTCGCGGTTCGTCTCCGCCAGGCTCACCGCGCGGCTCGCGACGCGCTCGGGCGAGAGCACGGCGACGGCTGCGCCATCCGGCAAGTAGTGGGTCAGCGGCACGAGCCGGTCGACCAGCGCGGGCGCCAGCGACTCCATGCCCTCGACCGGGATGCCCTCGCCGATTTTGGCGAGCATCGCCGACATGCTCGGGAACTCGTGCTCCATCTCGCGCGCCCGCTGCCGCACGGACTCGCTCAGCAGCAGTTCGCGGCTCGGCGGCAGCGACACCGACGGGATGGGGTCGGGCAGCGACCGCTGATCGGCCACCGAGAACGCGCGGATCTGGTCGACCTCGTCGCCGAAGAAGTCGACGCGGTACGGGTGGTCGCCGTTCGGAGGGAAGACGTCGAGGATGCCGCCTCGCACGGCGAACTCGCCGCGCCGGGTGACCATGTCGACGCGGGCGTACGCCAGGTCGACCAGCCGCACCGCGAGCGCAGACAGGTCGAAGCCGCGGCCGCCCGTCGTGAGGTCGACCGCCGCGTAGTCGGTGAGGTTGTCGGCGAGCGGCTGCAGCGCCGCGCGCACCGATGCGACCAGGACCAGCGGCGTGGACTTGTCGCCCGCATCCCAGTCGGCCAGGCGGCGCAGGGCAGTGAGGCGTTTGCCGACGATCTCGGCGCTCGGGCTCAGACGCTCGTGCGGGAGGGTTTCCCACGCGGGGAACTCGACGATCTCGGCGTTCGGGATCACGCAGCCGAGAGCGCCGCGGATCGACTCGGACTCGCGTCCGGTCGCGGTGATCACGAGCAGCGCCTGCGATGCGCCCGCGGCCGCTCTGCGTTGCAGCAGCCCGGCGAGCAGTGGCGCGCGCAGCCCATCGGTGAGCGAGAAGTCGGCGTCACGGGCCGCGGAGGCCAGGGCGTCATCGAACGTGGAGGCGCGCGAAAGCGCTGCGATCAAGCCCTGCAGTATCACTCGCGTTAGTCTACGGACTCCCACCGACACTCGGTGCCGGATGCGCGGAACGGCCCAGCAGGATCACAGCCAGCGCGTCACAGCCAGCCGTCGAGGGCGTGCATGAACCCGGCGTGGTCGTCGCGGTGGACAGTGTGCCCGGCTCCCGGCACCGACCGCACGACGAACCCTGCCTCGCCCAGCCGCTCCGCCACGCGCGGACTGACCAGCTGGGAGCGCCCGGCGAGGATCACCAGCGACGGCACCTCCATCGTCACCGGCGCACGCAGCGAGCCGCGCCCGACCAGCACGGGGACGACGGCGTGGTCGAACGCGCGCATCGTCTCGAACTCGATGGCCACGTCGAGCGGATCCCAGCGCGGGTTGCGTTTGGCGATGCGCTCGGCGTTCGCGTTCGCGAGGGTGCGGAAGAACGCCGGCGCCAGTTTGCGCTGCCACCACGGGACGTTCGGCCCGAACGCCGGGTCGACGTAGACCACGCGCTGCGGCTGCAGCTCTTCGACCGCGAGGCTGACGGTGAGCCCACCGAGCGAGTGCCCGATGACCAGCTCGGGATGCGCGGGGACCGTCTCGACCACATCCCGGGCCAGCAGCTCGGCGGTGTACTCGATGGCGCGAGGGCTCCGGCCGTGGCCGCGCAGGTCGACGGCGATCACGTGGTATCCCCGCTCGGCGAGGGCCGGCCCGACGCGACGCCAGTTGCGCGAGTCCGACATCGCGCCGTGCACCAGGACGGCGTACCGGTCTCCGGTGCCCCACTCGCGCGTGAACAGTTTCATGACCGAACCATACGAGCCCAGCCTGCGGATGGCATCGGGATGCGCTGGGTGCGCAACAGGTGGATGCTGGACGCTGGCCGTGAGGTCTCGCCGCAGGTCTCACGGCCGGGCGCCGGCGTCAGGTGGACGAGCCGACGGCCTTCACCGCGCGGTGTGGAACCGCAACTGGGCAGCCGTCATGCCCTCCGCGGCGATCTGCTCAACCGCATCCGCCGCGTCGGCGACGAGATTCGGGAGCGTCTTGCGTTCGGTGCTGCTGAAGCCCTTGAGGACGTGATCGGCAGCGCCGGACGAACCGGGTGGGCGACCGACGCCGACACGCACCCTGGCGAAGTCGCCCGTCCCGATGGCGGACATGACGTCGCGGACGCCGTTGTGCCCGCCGTGACCTCCGCCGAACTTGAGCTTGAGGGTGTCGAATGGGATGTCGAGCTCGTCCTGCACGACGATCAGCTGCGACGGTTCGAGCGAGTAGAAGCGCAGCAACTGCGCGACAGGCCCGCCGGAGACGTTCATGAACGTGTTCGGCTTGGCCAGGATGAACCGCGGCCCGCCGGGGGCGATGCGCCCCTCGGCGACCGTGGCGTTCGTCTTGTGGGACTTGAAGGTGAGACGACCGCGCTCCGCGAGCTCGTCGAGCACCATCTGCCCCACGTTGTGACGCGTGGCGGCGTAGCCGGGCCCGGGGTTACCGAGCCCGACCACGAGCCAGGGTGATTCCATCGAGAGTGTTACTCGGCGGCCGACTCGGCAGCAGCGGCAGCAGACTCAGCGGCAGCGGCCTCGGCCACGGCGGCGTCGGCCTCTTCGTCGGCGCGCGACGCGGCGGGGACGATGACGCTGAGGATGAGGAGGTCCTCGTCCTCGGCCAGAGCGGCGCCCGCAGGAAGGACGAAGTCCTTCGCGTGGTACTGGGTGCCCTCTTCTGCACCGGTGACATCGAGGACGATGCGCTCCGGGATGTGGGTCGCTTCGACCTCGAGGCGCAGGGTCGGGATGTCGAGCACCGCGATGGTGCCGGAGAACGGCTCGCCCTCGACGTGCACGGGGACCTCGACGGAGACCTTCTCGCCCTGGCGGATGACGATGAGGTCGAGGTGCTCGATGATCTGGAGCACGGGGTCCTTCTGGACGTCCTTCACGAGGACGAGCTGGCTCTTGCCCGCGATGTCGAGGTCGAGGACCGCGTTCGCCTTGCGGAGCAGCAGGCCGACCTGGTGGGCCGGGACCGTCACGTGGATGGGGTCGGTGCCGTGACCGTAGACGACGGCGGGGATCTTGCCCGCTGCGCGGATCTTGCGGGCGGCGCCCTTGCCGAAGCTCTCGCGTGCCTCGGTAACGACCTTGTTGGACTCGTCAGCCATGATTGTCTCCTTGCCGGCCGTGCCGGCTGTCGGGCGAGCGCTGCTCGCAGTGTCTGGTTGTGTTCGACTCGAACGCATCGATCTGATGAAAGACGTGTGAGGAAAGACTGCGAAGCCCTGCTCCACCGCGTCGATTACGGACTGCGCGCGTGACCGCGTGCATCCCTCGCCGAAGTTCAATCGCCAAGTCTAGCCGATCCCGGCACTGGTGGCGGCGCACGACCACCGTATGCAATATTGATGATCTGCGATCGGGTCGAAGGGGGCACAGGATGCGTGTGAACGGACTGACAGCGGTCGCCGTGGCGGCCGCGGCCGTCGCGCTCGCCGCCCTCGGCGGATGCACGTCGTCCGACGATCCGACGACGTCGCCGGCCGCCGCATCGCCGACGCGCCCCGCCCCGAAGAACACGCCGTCCGCCCACCCGGTCGACCCCGCCGACCTCTCGGGCTGGCTGGTCACCTGGGCGGGAACAGGGCCGCTCACGATCGGCGGCGACGTCACCGCGCAGACTGCAGCCATCCCCGGCTTCCAGAACACGTTCGATCAGGACGGCTGCTTCGGCTACCGGCTCGAGACGCAGCCGACCGATGCGGCGCCGTCCGGAACGCGCATCGCCGTGTCCACCGTCGCCGGCACGGGGCGGGCGACGTCGACCGTGCGCATCCAGGCGGTCGACGCGTCCGGCCTCGACCAGCCCGTGACGCCGACCCCGACGACCAGCGCGGGGATCGGTCTCGGCTCGACGCTGGATGCGCTGAAGCAGGCGTATCCGGGGCTGGAACGCAGCAACAGCGTGTCCGGGGGCCAGCGCGCGTACGCCCTCGGCGACGGCAGCGGCCGCTTCGTCGACTTCGTCGTCAACGCCAACGGCTTCGTCACCGAACTCTGGGTCGGCGGCGACGACCGCGTTCCATCGTCCATCTGCAACTCATAGCGGGAAGAACCTTGGGCTCGATGGCTTGGTAGGCTGGGGACGTCTGCTCGACGCACGCAAACAGCGGGGTCGGAGCGCGAAAGTTGGCCTCCGGTCCGGATCTGGACGTCTCGGCCCGCACGCGATCTCGCGTCCCCTCTACACCTCTACGCCGGCGCACCGTCCGCCGCACACGAAGGAGCGTTCTGTGTCTCACGAAGCATCAGCCAACATCGGCGTCGTCGGCCTGGCTGTGATGGGCTCGAATCTGGCCCGCAACCTGGCCTCGCGTGAGGGGAACACGGTCGCCGTGTTCAACCGCACGTACTCCCGCACCGACGAACTGATCACCGAGCATCCCGAAGCCGGATTCGTCTCCTCGGAGAGCATCGACGACTTCGTGGCGTCGCTGTCGAAGCCGCGCACCGCGATCATCATGGTGCAGGCCGGGAAGGGCACCGACGCGGTCATCGACCAGCTCGTGGAGCGGTTCGAGCCCGGCGACATCATCGTCGACGGCGGCAACGCGAACTTCCAGGACACCATCGAGCGGGAGAAGCGCATCTCCCCCAGCGGCATCCACTTCGTCGGCACGGGGATCTCCGGCGGCGAGGAGGGCGCGCTCAAGGGCCCGTCGATCATGCCGGGCGGGTCGGAGGAGTCGTACAAGACCCTCGGGCCGATCCTCGCCTCCATCGCCGCGGTCGCCGAAGGCGAGCCGTGCGTGACGCACGTCGGCACCGACGGTGCGGGCCACTTCGTGAAGATGATCCACAACGGCATCGAATACGCGGACATGCAGCTCATCGCCGAGGCGTACGACCTGTTGCGCACCGTCGGCGGCCTGGAGCCCGCCGCGATCGCCGACGTGTTCAGCGAGTGGAACAAGGGCTACCTCAAGTCGTACCTCATCGAGATCACCGCCGAGGTGCTCCGCCAGGTGGATGCGGACACCGGCAAGCCGTTCGTCGACATCGTCCTCGACCAGGCAGGGTCCAAGGGCACCGGCGTGTGGACCGTGCAGAACGCACTCGACCTCGGCATCCCGGTCGGCGGCATCGCCGAGGCCGTGTTCGCCCGCGCCGTGTCGTCCAAGCCCGCCCAGCGCGCAGCGGTGCAGGCCGTGGTGAAGAGTCGCCCAGAGGTGCAGCCGGTGGAAGCGTCGTTCGCGGACGACGTGTCCAAGGCGCTGTACGCCTCCAAGGTCGTCGCATACGCGCAGGGCTTCGACGCGATCATCGCCGGCGCCGAGAAGTACGGCTGGACGATCAACAAGGACAAGATCGCAAAGATCTGGCGCGGCGGCTGCATCATCCGCGCCCAGTTCCTCAACCGCATCGCCGACGCGTACGACGAGAACCCGGACATCGCCACGCTGCTGGAGGCGCCGTACTTCGCGGACGCCGTCGCCGAGGGCGAGGCCGCGTGGCGCCGCGTCGTGGCGACCGCAGCGCTCTCCGGTGTCCCGATTCCGGGCTTCGGTGCCGCGCTCAGCTACTACGACTCGCTCGCGGTCACCCGCCTCCCCGCCGCCCTCGTGCAGGGACAGCGCGACTTCTTCGGCGCGCACACTTACAAGCGCGTCGACAAAGACGGCACCTTCCACACCCTCTGGTCCGCCGACCGCACCGAAATCGAGACAGAGGGCTCCAGCCACTAACCCGGGTGAGGTTGCGGAATGGGCGCGTTCGGCTGAGACTCGGAGGGTGAGTTTTGACGAGCATCCGGAGCTGGTGGGGTACGAGCCGGACGACGAGCGGCCGCTGCGCGGGCGCCGGACGATGATCGCGACGCGCATCGTCGTGATCGTCGGACTCGTCGCGCTCGTGCTGCCGGGCGTGCTCGTGACGATCAGCATCGCGTCGACCACTGCGACGCAGACCTGCGCCGTGTACGTGTCCCGCTACGCACCGGATGCGCAGGGCTCGTCAGCGCGCTTCGAACTGTTCGCGCCGGCCGGGCCGGGCTGGCAGTGCTACGCGCTGAACACCGAGGGCGACGCCACGTTCGTGGCGCCCCTCGGGCTCATTCCGTCGACGCCGCACGCGCTCCCGTAGGGAGAGCCCCGGAGGGAGAGCGACGGGCGTTACGCCGCCCCGTCGAACATCGACGTGACGGAGCCGTCCGTGAAGACCTGCTGGATCGCGTTCGCGAGCAGCGGGGCGATCGGCAGGATGGTGAGCTTGTCCCAGCGCTTGTGCTCCGGAAGCGGAAGCGTGTCGGTGACGACGACCGAGTCGATCGCGTCGCTCTGCAGGAGCTCGACGGCCGGGTCGCTGAACACCGCGTGCGTCGCGGCGACGACGACGCCGAGCGCGCCGGCGGCCTTCAAAGCCTCCGCGGCTTTCACGATGGTGCGGCCGGTGTCGATCAGGTCGTCGACGAGCAGGCAGACGCGGCCCTCGACCGCACCGACGATCTCGTGGACCGAGACCTGGTTGGGGACGAGCGGGTCGCGGCGCTTGTGGATGATCGCGAGCGGGACGCCGAGCTTGTCGCTCCAGATGTCGGCGACGCGCACGCGGCCCATGTCGGGAGAGACGACGGTCGTGATGGCCGGGTCGAGCTCGCGCTTCATGTGCTCGAGCAGCACCGGCATGGCGAAGAGGTGGTCGACGGGGCCGTCGAAGAAGCCCTGGATCTGCGCGGCGTGCAGGTCGACCGACATGATGCGGTCGGCGCCGGCCGCCTTGAACAGGTCGGCGACGAGGCGGGCGGAGATCGGCTCGCGGCCGCGGCCCTTCTTGTCTTGACGGGCGTACGGGTAGAAGGGGGCGACGACGGTGATGCGCTTGGCGGAGGCCCGCTTGAGCGCATCCACCATGATCAACTGCTCCATGAGCCACTCGTTGATCGGTGAGGTGTGCGACTGGATGACGAACGCGTCCGAGCCGCGGACGCTCTCATCGAAGCGCGCGTAGATCTCGCCGTTGGCGAAGGTGCGTGAGTCGGTGGGAACGAGGTCGCTGCCCAGGCACTCCGCGATCTCTTCTGCCAGCCGGGGATGCGCCCGTCCAGAAATCAGAACAAGTCGCTTCTGGCCGGTGGTGGTGATCCCTGACACTTACTCTCCGCTCTCTTCCGCAGCTGTGGCGGCTTCGGTGCCCGGCCGCTTCTGTGCGACCCAACCTTCGATGTTGCGTTGCGGAGCCACCGTGAGGGCGAGCGCTCCAGCAGGTATGTCCTTGCGGACGATGGTTCCCGCTCCCGTGTACGCTCCGTCACCCATCCTAACGGGCGCGACGAACACGGTGTTCGTGCTGGCACGAACGTGCGAGCCGATCTCGGTGCGGTGCTTGTTCACGCCGTCGTAGTTGGCGGTGATGACGCCGGCGCCGAGGTTCGACTTCTCGCCGACCTCCGCATCCCCGACGTAGTTGAAGTGGGCGAGCTTGGTGCCGGCGCCGATGACCGCGTTCTTGGTCTCGACGAAGGTGCCGATCTTGCCGTCGGCTCCGAGGATCGTGCCGGGGCGCAGGTAGGCGAACGGGCCGACCGTTGCTCCGGCGCCGATCACGGCGAGCGTCGCGTCCGTGCGCTTGACCGTGGCGTTCTCGCCGACCTCGCAGTCGAGCAGCGTGGTGTCAGGGCCGACGACGGCGCCGGTCTCGACCACGGTCGCGCCGCGGAGCTGCGTGCCGGGGAGGATCGTGACGTCCGGGGCGAGCCTCGTCTTGACGTCGATCCAGGTGGTCGCAGGATCTTGGACGGTGACCCCGGCGAGCTGCCAGGTGCGCACGATCAGGGCGTTCAGCTTGGCCGCGGCCTCGCTGAGCTGGGCGCGGTCGTTGATGCCCTCGACCAGCCACGACTCGGAGACGGGCAGTGCATCCACGTCGAAGCCCGCCGTGCGCAGCAGCCCGATGACGTCGGTCAGGTATTTCTCGCCCTGCGCGTTGTCGGTGGTGAGCGCGGCGAGCTGATCACGCAGCTGCGACAGGCCGAACAGGTAGATGCCCGCGTTGATCTCGCCGATCTCGCGCTCCGCGTCCGTGGCGTCTTTGTGCTCCACGATGCGGTCGAGGTGACCGCTCTCCGTGCGGACGATGCGGCCGTAGCCGGTGGCGTCGGCGGGGAACGACGACAGGATGGTCGCGGCGGCGCCCCCTGCACGGTGCTTCTCGATCAGCTCGCGCAGCGTGGCCGAATCGAGGAGAGGGACGTCGCCGTTCACGACCAGCACGTCTCCGGCGAAGTCGGTGGGCAGAGCCGCGACGGCCAGCTCGACGGCGCGGCCGGTGCCAGGCACGTCGTCCTGGTCGACGATCAGACTTTCCGGCAGATCCGCCGAGATCACTTCGACGAGGCGGTCGCGCTCGTACCGGACGACAGAGACGACGTGTGCCGCATCCAGCTGCTTGGCCGTCGCGAGCACGTGCCCCACGATCGGCATGCCCGCGAGCGGGTGCAGGAGCTTGGGGGTGGCGGACTTCATCCGCGTGCCCTGTCCGGCCGCGAGGACGACGATGGCAAGGTTCTGGTCGGTCATATCACTCCAGGGATCGGACGATCGGTTCCGCTCCGCCTCCAGGACTCGAACCTGGACCTAACAGCTCCAAAGGCTGTCGTGCTGCCATTACACCAAGGCGGACCGCGCGCTGCCCGTCGAAGACCGCGCCACGCGCACAACACAGTTTGCCAGACCATCGGCCGCACGCCCGACGAAATAGCATGGGGGGATGGCTGACGCACGCGACGAAGTCGACCGCATCGTGGACTCCTGGCTGCGCGAACGCCCGGACCTCGACTTCTCCCCCCTACAGGTGCTCTCCCGTGTTGCCAGGCTCTCCCGGCACCTCGACAGGGCGCGTCGCACCGCGTTCGAGCGCTCCGACCTCGAATCGTGGGAGTTCGACGTGCTCGCCGCGCTCCGCCGTGCCGGAACCCCGTACCAGCTCAGCCCGAAGGCGCTGCTGCAGCAGACCCTCGTCTCCAGCGGCACCATGACGAACCGCATCGACCGGCTCGTCTCCCGCGGGCTGGTCGAGCGGCGCACCGACCCCAACGACGGCCGCGGCATCCTGGTGCAGATGACGGCACAGGGCCTCATCAGGGTGGATGCGGCGATCACCCGCCTGGTCGACGCCGAGTCCGAGCTGCTGGCCGGCCTCTCCCCCACCGAGCAGGAACGGCTCGCGTCCCTGCTGCGCAAGCTGTCGCTCGGCTTCGACGAGGAGTCGTAGCGGCGTCGTAGCGGAGTCGTAGCGGCCAACCGGAGCAGCCCGCTCTCAGCAGACTGTTATGCCGCTCTCATAAACTCGGAGGCGATGAGACTCTCCCGCCTGAAACGCCTGCCCTCCAAGGTCAAGCGCGCCGCCCGTTTCGAGATCCACGCGCACTGGCGCCGGCAGCCGATCGTCGTCGGGTCCGTCTTCTACGAGGCCTTCTCCGGCAACGGGATGCTCGACAACCCCGAGGCGATCTTCCGCGAGCTCCTCGCCGCCCCCGACCTCGCGCACCTCACCCACATCTGGGCCCTCTCCGATCTCGGGCAGTACCAGGCGGCCGTCGACGAGTTCGCCGGCAATCCCCGGGTCAGCTTCGTGAAGTACGGCTCCGCCGCCTACTACCGCGCTCTGGCCACGAGCCAGTATCTCGTCAACAACGCGACCTTCCCGTTCGACTTCGGCAAACGCGACGGCCAGGTGTATCTGAACACCTGGCACGGCACCCCGCTGAAGCGCATGGGATACGACATCGAAGACGGCGCGCTCGGCACGGCCAACATCATCCGCAACTTCGTGCAGGCCGACTACCTGCTCTCCGCCAACCCGTTCATGACCGAGCAGATGTACGAGACCGGGTACAAGCTCACCGGTGTCTACCGGGGAACGCTGGTCGAGGAAGGCTACCCGCGGATCGACAGGCAGTTCCTGGACGACGCTGGACGCGCATCCGTCCGTCGTCAGCTGGTCGACGCCGGAATCCCGCTCGGCGACCGCAAGGTGGTGCTTTTCGCGCCCACCTGGAAGGGTGCTTCGTTCGGTCGGCCCACCGACGACATCGACGACATCCTGCAGCACATCGCCGCGATCGAGGAGGGCATCGACACCAGCAGGTACGCGGTGCTGCTGAAGACCCACCAGAGCGTCCACCGGCTCGCCAGGCACCGGCCGGAGCTGAAGCGGATGCTCGTCCCGAACGAGATCCCCACCAACGCCGTTCTCGGCGTGACGGACGCGCTCATCACCGACTACTCCAGCATCTTCTTCGACTTCCTGCAGACCGGCCGCCCCATCCTGTTCTTCACGCCGGACATCGCCGACTACGTGGGCACCCGCGGCCTCTACTTCGAGCCGGACGAGTGGCCGGGGCCTTCGCATCTGACCGCTGCCGCTCTGGGCGACGAGCTCGCCGCCATCGCCGAGAACGGGGATGCGGTGCCAGAGGCCTGGCGCGATCGCTACCTCGCGGCGCAGCGCCGGTTCACCCCGTACGAAGATGGCGCCGCGTCGAAGCGCGTCGTCGACATCGTGTTCCGCGGCGTCAGGGAGGGCTACCGCCTGCGCACCGGGATCGAGGACGACGGGCGCACCAAGATCCTGCTGTACCTCGGCGGGATGCGCCCCAACGGCATCACGACGTCCGCTCTCAACCTGCTCAACAACCTCGACCACGAGCGCTATGACGTGTCGGCGTTCTTCTCGCAGAGCAGGTCGGCGGCGACGATCGCCAAACAGAAGCAGATCCACCCAGCGGTCCGTCAGTTCCCGCGCGTCGGAGGCATGAACGGCGCCAAGCTGCGCCACCTCGCCCGCCACCTCGACTTCCGTCGCGGACGCATCGCCGAGCACTCGAACATCCCGTCGCAGAACCGGCTGTGGAACGACGAGTGGTCGCGGTGCTTCGGTGACAGCGCGTTCGACTACGTGGTCGACTTCTCCGGCTACGGGCCGTTCTGGGCGACGCTGCTGCTGCACTCCCCCGCGGCGAAGCGCTCGATCTGGCTGCACAACGACCTGGCGTCTGATGCGCACCGCGAGGTCGGCGGCGAGAAGAAGATGCTGCACAGCCTCACCCAGCTCTTCACCCTGTACGAGCAGTACGACCATCTCGTCTCGGTGTCGCCGACCCTGTCCGACATCAACCGGGACGGCCTCTCGGAGTTCGCGCCGCCGGAGAAGTTCACGTTCGCGCTGAACACGGTCGATGCCGAGCACATCCTCGAGAACGCGCAGGCCGACCTGCACGAACTGGCCTTCGACGAGGAGACGGGCGAGAACCCGCCGTGGGCGAACGCCCTGCTCGCACGATCCGACGATGTGACCACGTTCGTCAACGTCGGCAGGCTCTCGCCGGAGAAGAACCAAGCGCGGCTGATCCGGGCGTTCGCCGAGGTGCACGCCACGCATCCGGCCACCCGGCTGATCATCGTCGGCGCCGGTCCCCTGTTCGACGACCTGTCTGCGCTCATCGAAAGCCTCGAACTCGGCGACGCCGTGTTCCTGACCGGGATGCAGCGCAACCCGCACGCCATCATGGCGGCGGCCGACTGCTTCGTGCTGTCGAGCGACTACGAGGGCCAGCCGATGGTCATCCTGGAGGCGCTGGTGCTCGGCCTGCCGATCGTCACGGTGGAGTTCGCGTCGGCGAAGAACGCGCTGCCGGTGGGAAGCGGGCTGGTCGTGCCGCAGTCGGACGCTGGAGTCGCGGCAGGCCTCGCCGCGTTCCTTGACGGTGAGGTGCCGGAGAGCGCGTTCGACTACGTGGCGTACAACCGCAAGGCCGTCACGCAGTTCTACGCGGCGATCGGCGCCGAGTAGCGGCGCGCGCGCGTCAGGCGCGTCACGCGCGTGAGGCGCGTCAGGCGCGTCGGGCGAGTCAGGCGCGCGCGACGAGCGCCGGGATCGCCGACCGGACCGACGCCGGGAGCTCGCCGTAGAGTGCGCCGCGGGCGTCGCCCAGGCGCGCTTCCACGAACGCTGCGCCCACCGCAGCCGGTGCGTGCCGCAGCAGCAGCGACGCCTGCAGGGCCAGCGCCAGCGACGCGACCAGCGGGCGGACGGCGGCCTCCGCATCCCGAGGGTCGCCGCCGGCCAGCCCGGCGACTGTCGTACGCAGCGCGTCGTGATGCGCGTCGAACACCGGATGCACGCCGCGGGCGGCGGCGAGTTCGGTGTCGAACGCAGCGAGCGACTCCGGTTCGCGCTGGATCGCGCGCAGCACATCCAGGGCGATGACGTTGCCTGAGCCTTCCCAGATCGCCATCACCGGCTGCTCCCGGTAGCGGCGGGCCAGCGGGAAGGCCTCGGTGAACCCGTTGCCACCGAGGCACTCCATCGCCTCGTACGCGTGGCCGGGGCCGCGCTTGCAGACCCAGTATTTGGTGACTGCCGTCGCGAGACGCCGGAACGCGCGCTCGACGTCCGTCGCGTCCTCGTCGTGGGCGCGAGCGAGCCGCAGCCCGACCGCTGTCGCCGCCTCCGACTCCAGGGCGAGGTCGGCGATCACGGCGGTCATGGCGGGCTGGTCGATCAGGCGGGCGCCGAACGCCGACCGGTGCCTGGCGTGCCAGGACGCCTCCGCGACCGCCTGCCGCATCCCGGCCGCGCTGCCCAGGATGCAGTCGAGGCGGGTGCGGTTCACCATCTCCAGGATGGTGCGGACGCCGCGGCCCTCCTCGCCGAGCAGGTGACCGACCGTGCCGTCGAACTCGACCTCGCTGGACGCGTTCGAGCGGTTGCCGAGCTTGTCCTTGAGCCGCTGGATGGCGAAGACGTTGCGCGATCCGTCGTCGAGCATCCGCGGCACCAGGAAGCAGCTGAGCCCGGAGGCGGTCTGCGCGAGCACGAGGAACGCATCCGACATCGGCGCGGAGCAGAACCACTTGTGGCCGGTGAGCAGGTGGCGACCCTCCCCCTCCGGAACGGCGGTGGTCGTGTTGGCGCGCACATCGGAGCCGCCCTGCTTCTCGGTCATCGCCATGCCGAACAGGGCAGAGCGCTTCCCCGCTGCGAGCACGGGACCGTACTCGCGGCTGAGCAGACGCGGCAGCCAGGTCGCGCTCAGCGCGTCGGACGCGGCAAGCGCAGGAACGGCCGCGTGCGTCATCGACACCGGGCAGGCGTGGCCGGGCTCGACCTGCGCGAACAGCAGGAACGCGGCCGCCCTCGCGACGTTCGCGCCGGGGCGGGGCTCCGCCCACGCCGACGTGTGCGCTCCAGCGGCGACGGCCTCGCCGAGGATGCGGTGGTACGACGGGTCGTATTCGACCTCGTCGATGCGGTTCCCCCAGCGGTCGAACGCGTTCAGCACGGGTTCGTGCACGTTCGCCCGCTCGGCGTCGTGCTGGAACCGTGCGCTCCCGACCAGCCGGCCGACCTCCGCGAGCCGGCCGGTCGCCCATCCGGCGTCGTGGCGCTCCACCGCCTCGACGAGCGGGACGTTCGCGGCGAACTCGTCCAGGTCAACCCGCGGCGGCGGCTGGTTGGTGACGGCGTGCGTTGCCATGCCGCGAGCCTACCCGCGCACCCGCCACCCCCGGATGTGGTGGTTCTTAGGAGTCGAGTTGCTCGGAGAGGTCGAGCCAGCGGGTCTCGAGCGTGGCGATCTCGTCTTCGAGAGCGCGCAGCTCGGCCGAGATGGTGCCGATGCCCTCGTAGTCGGACTGGTCGTGCTGGGCGAGACGCTCATGCGTCGCGGCGACCTGGTCGGCGAGCTTGCCGAGGCGGCGGTCGATGGAGGAGACCTCCTTCTCGGCGGCGCGCAGGGCGGCTCCGCTGAGCGCGGGGCCAGTGGATGCGCCGCTCGCGATCGCGGGCGCGGCGGCCGCCGTCGCGGAGGGACCGCCCGTGGCCAGCTGCCCCTTGCGCAACGCGAGGTATTCGTCGACCCCGCCGGGCAGGTGCCGGAGGGACGCATCCATCACGGCATACTGCTGGTCGGTGACGCGCTCGATCAGGTAGCGGTCGTGCGAGACCACGATGAGGGTGCCTGGCCAGGAGTCGAGCAGGTCTTCCATCGCGGCCAGCATGTCGGTGTCGAGGTCGTTGGTCGGCTCGTCGAGGATGAGCACGTTCGGCTCGTCCAGCAGGATGAGGAGCAGCTGCAGCCGTCGCTTCTGACCGCCGGAGAGGTCTTTGACCGGGGTGGAGAGCTGGGCGTTGGTGAAGCCGAGACGTTCGAGCATCTGCCCGGGCGTCATCTCTTTGCCCCCGGCGAGGTAGGTGGTGCGCTTGCCTGCGATGACCGCGCTGACCCTGTCTTCCATCACGTCGTCCAGCTCGGAGAGCTGCTGCGTGAGCGTCGCGATCTTGACGGTCTTGCCGCGCTTGACGCGGCCGGACGTCGGCTCGACCGTCCCGGCGATCAGGCCGAGCAGGGTCGACTTGCCAGCGCCGTTGACGCCCAGGATGCCGGTGCGCTCGCCGGGGGCGATCCGCCACTCGATGTCGCGCAGTACGGTCTTCGGCGGGTACACGACGGTGGTGTCGAGCAGGTCGACCACGTCTTTGCCGAGCCGGGCGGTGGCCATCTGGCTGAGCTCGACGGCGTTGCGGACGGGCGGTTCGTCGGCGATCAGCTCGGCCGCCGCGTCCATCCGGAACTTCGGCTTCGAGGTGCGAGCCGGCGCTCCCCTGCGCAGCCAGGCGAGTTCCTTGCGCATCAGGTTCTGACGCTTGCCCTCGACCACCGCCGCCATCCTGTCGCGCTCCACGCGCTGCAGGATGTACGCGGCGTATCCGCCCTCGAACGGCTCGATCAGCCGGTCGTGCACCTCCCAGGTGGCCGTGGACACCTCGTCGAGGAACCACCGGTCGTGCGTGACGACGACGAGGCCGCCGGAATTCGCCGGCCACCGCGTCTTCAGGTGCGCCGCCAGCCAGGCGACGCCCTCGATGTCGAGGTGGTTGGTCGGCTCGTCGAGGAACAGGATGTCGTGGTCGTGCACCAGCAGCGCTGCGAGCGCGACGCGGCGGCGCTGGCCGCCGGAGAGCTCCCCGATCGTCGCCTCCCAGCGGATGTCCGAGACGAGCCCGGCAAGGACGTCCCTGACCCGCGCATCCCCCGCCCACAGGTGCTCGTCCTGGTCGCCGACGATGGCCTGGCCGACCCGGAGGGTCTGGTCGAGCTCGTCGCCCTGGTCGAGCATCCCGACGGTCACGTCGCGGCGGCGGGTGACCCGCCCTGCGTCCGGCTCGATGCGCCCGGCGAGCAGCGACAACAGGGTGGATTTGCCGTCTCCGTTGCGGCCGACGATGCCGATGCGGTCGCCCTCGTTGATGCCGATCGTGACGCTGTCGAAGATCACGCGCGTCGGGTATTCGAGGTGCAGCGACTCAGCGCCGAGGAGGTGTGCCATGAGGGTTTCCAGCCTACCGGCACGGGCGTTCGCCCCCAGGACGGGTGATCCCGGACGGCACCCGCGGTATGGGAGGATCACTGGGACCGGTCTGCCCGCCCGACAGATTACTCCGACCCGTTCACGGCGACCGACCGGTCGGGATGGGGAACGCCGTGACCGACTACGCCTCGAGCCCGGATGCGAAGCCGCTGTTCGGACGCGACAGGGAACGCGAGACGATGCTCCTGGTCGCCCATCGCGCCCTCGGCTCCGGCGGGGCGCTCCTCGTCACCGGAGAGGCCGGCCTCGGCAAGACCGCGCTGCTCGCCGACGTGGCGGAGCGGCTGGACGGCTGGACCGTGCTGCGGGTGCACGCCGACTCGTTCGAGTCCGACCTGAGCTACGCCACGGTGGAGACCCTGGTGCGCGGGCTGAACGCCGTCAGCGGCACGCGCATCCGGCCGCCGGAGCAGTCCGACGACCCTCTGACGGTCGGCCGTCTTCTGCTTGACGCCATCGACGGCGTCGGCAAGCCCGTCTGCCTGATCGTCGACGACGCGCAGTGGGTGGATGAGGCGTCGGCGCGGGCGCTCCGGTTCGTCGTGCGCCGCCTGTCCGACCAGGGCTTCCTGTTCACCGCAGCGACGCGTCCGCTCCCCGGCAGCGTCGTCTCCCTGTTCGAGGACGTCGCGTCGTCCACCGTCAACCACGCCCGCGTCGACCTCACCCCGCTGAGCGTGGCGGACACGCAGGACCTCGCCCAGCACATCCTGGGTCACGCCGTCTCCCGGCGGACGGCGACGAGGCTCACCGAGGCGACCCAGGGCTCCCCGCTGCTACTCAGCGTGCTGCTCGGACAGCTGCGCGAAACGTTCGCCGCCGCGCTGCACCCGGCGGGCTGGGACCTGCCGGCCGCTGCCATCACGCCGCTCTCCACGGCGGTCGGCGCCGCGCTGGAGGGCGCTGACCCGTCCGTCCGCGAGGCGGCGGAGATCATCGCCGTGCTGCGCGACCCGCTCCCCCTCCCCGTGTTCGGCACCATCGCGGCCCGCCTCGACAGCCGGGTGGACGCCGCGGGCGCAGTCTCCCGCGGACTCGTGCTCTCCTCCGAACGCGACGGCGTCGTCTGGGTGGAACCCGCGCACGCCATCCTCGCCGACGCGCTCTCCGGCGAGCTCACCCTGCAGCGCAAAGTCGCCATCCACCGGGTCGCCGCCGACGTGCTCACCGGCCACCGCGCCCTCCGGCACCGGGTCGAGGCGGCCGACATCGCCGACCCGACCCTCGTCGCCGAACTGCTCGACGCCAGCAGGACGGCGGCGGACCGCAATCAGGCCGACCAGGCGATGAGCTACGCCCGCTCCGCCGTGCACCTCGCCGCCCCGGGGCCGGAGCACGACCGCGCCCTCCTGGAGATCGGCCTGCTCGCGCTGCGCACCAGGATGCACGAGCGCATCTTCGACCTGACCCCAGCCATCGAAGCGCTGCCCGCGTCGCAGGCGCGCGACCTCGTGGTGCTCGAACTGCGCACGCTCACCGGCGACATCCCCGGCGCACTCTCCGTCGCCCTCACGCTGGAGGCCGGCGAGGGGACCACAGCGGACGAGCGGGCGATCCGCGCGCACGTGGCCGAGGCCATCCCGAAGGTGCTGATGGCGACCCGCGACTTCCCCGGCGTCTTCGACCACCTGGTGATCGGCCGGCAGCTCATCGCCGCCGCTCCCGCCGACCCCGACGAGGTCGAAGACCCTGCACTGCGCTGGCTCGCCCAGCCGCGCGACTACCTGCTCCGGCTGCTCGGCTGGGCGCTCACCGCCGCCGGACACGTCCGCCCCGACCTCGTGCCGGCGCTGGTGGAGGAACTCGACGAACTCCTGGTCGATGCTGCCTCGCCCTCGGCCGTCGACGCGTTCGTGTCCCGCGCCAGGGTGTTCGTGCTCGCCGGAGACGTCGGCCGCGCCCGCGACGACCTCGAGAGGGCCAACGAACTTCTCCAGCGGTTCCCGTCCAGCTGGACGGCCGGTTTCGCCCGAACGATCTTCGCGCACGTCCTCTTCCTCGTCGGCGAATGGGACGAGTCGGTGACGCTCGCGGACGCGGCGGTCGCGCTCGCCCTCGACGAGACCGATCTGTCCGGCTGGCCGATCGCCCTCTGGGCGTCGACGCTGGTGCGTGCCGGACGCGGCGAGACCGCCGCCGTGGACGAACGGCTCCGGTCGGCGGCGCAGGCGAAGCTCAGCATCGCCGGGTCGTACGACAGCGACCTCCCATACATCGCGCGCGCCGAACTCGCCCGCGCCCACGACGACCGGGAAGCACAACTCGCCGTGGCGGAGGAGGCGGAGTCCGTGGCGACCCGCGCATCCACCCTCGGCTGGCTGACCCACAGGGTGGATGCGCTCGCCGCACTCGGTCGCGCAGACGACGCACGCGCATCCCTCTCCCGCTGCGCCGAGGACCGGATGTGGCGGCCATACTACGGCTCGCTCGGCTGGCTGGAAGGCCGGGTGCTCGAAGCGGAGGGGAAGAAGCAGGAGGCGGTGGAGGCGTACCTCGCGTCGCTGGACGACCCGTCCGCCGCGCGCTTCCCGTTCCCGCAGGCGGTCG
Organism: Leifsonia sp. McL0627; assembly: GCF_058244615.1. Lineage (NCBI taxonomy): Bacteria > Bacillati > Actinomycetota > Actinomycetes > Micrococcales > Microbacteriaceae > Leifsonia > Leifsonia sp. McL0627. Next base: position 509,501 of record NZ_JBZCGM010000003.1, on the reverse strand, counting down.
CGGCGGCGGACGCCGGACGGCTCCTGGCCGAACTCGGCACGGACCGGCCACGAGCGACCGCGCTGCTCGAACAGGCGGCCGAGACGTTCCGCCGCGTCGGAGCCTCCGGATACCTCGCCCGCTGCGCCCGCCTGCTGGAAGAGCTGACGGTCACCGCCGGAGGCGCGGAGGACGCGTCGGCCGACCCGTTCGCGCCGCTGACGACCAGGGAACGACAGGTCGCGTACGCTCTCGCCGCCGGCATGACCAACAAGGAGATCGCGGAGCGGCTGTACGTGTCGGTGACCACGGTCAACTTCCACGTGCGAAACATCCTGGCGAAGCTGGAACTGTCCTCCCGGCGCGACCTGCGCAAGCTCAGCGTCGCCTCCCGGAGCGTGCGCGCGAACCGCTCCCGGCACCGCCCCGTCAATACTTGACGGTTTTCCCGTCACGGTTATGAGAGCACCTGACGGGCTCGGTATTTTGGAATCACACCCGGGGATGCCCGACCGCGGGGGCGCTTGGATACGATGCAAGAACGAATCGTCTCAACACCCGACTTGCGTCTGCGCTAAGGGCATCCTTGGGTAGAAACCATCTCGATTCTTTTGAGCGAGGTCTCGCGATTCTCAGAGACTTCTTGCCGATATCCCGACATGCTGGGACGCGCACACCGAATCGAGAGGCCGCCGGATGAACCTGCTGCAAGCCCTGATCCTCGGCATCGTCGAAGGCATCACCGAGTTCCTTCCCGTGTCGAGCACGGGACACCTGACCATCGTCGAGAAACTCCTCGGACTGACGATCGACGACAAAGGCGTGACGGCGTTCACCGCGATCATCCAAGTCGGCGCCATCCTGGCCGCGATCATCTACTTCTGGAAAGACATCGTCCGGATCGTCGTCGCCTGGGTGCAAGGTCTGTTCAACCGGGACAAACGCGACCACGACTACCGGATGGGCTGGTACGTGATCATCGGCTCCATCCCCATCGCGATCGTCGGCCTGCTGGCGAAAGACCTCATCTCGGGCGGACTGCGCAACCTGTGGGTGGTGGTCGCGGCCCTCATCCTGTGGAGCATCGTGATGTGGGCGGCCGAGCGGGTGGGACGCCAGAACCGCGGCGAGGAGTCGACGAACACGGTCGACGCGATCGCCATCGGCGTGTTCCAGGTGATCGCCCTCATTCCCGGCGTGTCCCGCTCCGGCGCGACGATCAGCGCGGGCCTGTTCCGCGGGCTCGACCGCGTCGCGGCCACCCGCCTGTCGTTCTTCCTCGCCATCCCGGCGCTCGTCGCGGCCGGCGGCTACGAGGGGATCACGCAGGCGAGCGCGATCAGCGCCAGCGTCGGCTGGCTGCCGACAATCGTGGCCACGCTGGTGAGCCTCGTGGTGGCATACGTCAGCATCGCCTGGCTGCTGCGCCTGGTGAGCAAGCACCCGATCACGATCTTCATCTGGTACCGCATCGGGCTGGCCGTGCTGGTGGCCATCCTGCTGCTGACGGGCGTCATCACCGCAACCTGACGCGCGCGTTCTCCACAGGCCGAAGTCCGGCCGCGGCGAGATACCAGTAACTGTCGCGCATCCCGGGCGTTTTGCGACAGTTACTGGCATCTCACGCGACGGACTATTCCGGCAGGATGCGCGCCCCGTGCACCGGGCCGGTGGCCCGCACCGCCGTCAGCCGCGCGGCGCTCAGCGCGATCTGCAGGTCGAGCGCACTGTCGAGGTCGGCGGTCAGGAACGCGACCGTCGGCCCCGAACCGGAGACGATCCCCGCGAGCGCCCCGTTCATCTCGCCCAGTTCGATCACGGCGCCGATCTCGGGCGCCAGGTGGATGGCCGGGGCCTGGAGGTCGTTCGTCAGCGACTCGGCGAGCATGGCCGGGTCGCCTGCCCGCAGCGCCTGCAGCACCGCCGTGTCGACCGTCGGCGTGAACTGGGCGGGCGCGATGTCTCGGGAGTGACGCTCCCGGTGACGGTCGAGCTCGCTGTACACGGCCGGCGTGCTCAGCTGGCTGTCCGGGAGGGCGAGCACCCAGTGGAACTGGCCGGTCGCCAGCGCCGGGCTCAGCCGGTCTCCCCTGCCCGTGCCGATCGCCGTTCCTCCGACGAGCGCGAACGGCACGTCTGCGCCAAGACGCACGGCGATGCTGTGCAGGTCTTCCTTGCTCGCCTCTGTGCCCCAGAGGGCGTCGCAGGCGACCAGGGTGGCCGCGGCGTCCGCCGAGCCTCCTCCCATGCCGCCGGCGATGGGGACGTGCTTGTCGATCTCCAGCCGGACGCCTCCGGTGTACCCGGTCTTCTTGGCGAGCAGCTTCGCCGCCTTGATGGCCAGGTTGGTGCCGTCCGTCGGCAGCCCGGACGTGTCGATCGAGCCGCCGAAGCTCACCGAGAACTCGTCGTCGGGATACGCGCGCACATCCTCGTAGAGCGAGACGGCCTGGTACGCGGTCGCGACGTCGTGGTAACCGTCGTCCATCACCGCGCCGACGCGCATGAACACGTTGATCTTGCCGGGGCTCGCACGTGAACTGCGTCAATGGCCGGAGTGGTCATAGTCCCAACCTACAGGCGGATGCGCCCGGCGCTAGACCCTCGCGGTGGCGAGCCTGACGAAGTCCGCGATGCCGAGCTGTTCGCCCCGGAGTGTCGGCGCGATCCCGGCAGCCTCCAGGGCGGCGGATGCGGTGGCGGAGTCGCCGTAGGCCGGCGCGAGCGCCTGCCGCAGCATCTTCCTGCGCTGCTGGAACGCCGCATCCACCAGTTCGAAGGTGGCGGCGCGCAGCGTCTCGTCCCCGGGCTCCTCGGCGTGACGCTCGAAGGCGACCAGGACGGAGTCGACGTTGGGGATCGGCCAGAACACCTGGCGGCTCACGGTGCCCGCCGTGCGCCAGCTGCCATACCAGGCGGCCTTCACGCTCGGGGCGCCGTAGACCTTCGACCCCGGCTCCGCTGCGACGCGGAAACCGACCTCGGCCTGCACCATCACGACACCGCTCCGGATGCCGGGGAAATGCTCCAGGAAGTGCAGCAGCACGGGCACGGAGACGTTGTACGGCAGGTTCGCCACCAGCCGGGTCGGCGACTGCGGCAGCTCGGTGACGCGCAGGGCGTCCTTGTGGACGACGGTGAGCCGGCCCGCCGCCTCCGGAGCCATCGTGCGCACCGTCGTCGGCAGCTGCTCGGCGAGCCTGCCGTCGATCTCGACGGCGACGACCGTCGCGTCCGCCTCCAGCAGCCCGAGGGTCAGCGAGCCGAGACCGGGACCGACCTCGACCACCACGTCGCCCGGCTGCACCTTCGCGACGCGCACGATGCGGCGCACGGTGTTGCCGTCGATGACGAAGTTCTGGCCGAGCTTCTTGGTCGGCGTGACGTCGAGCAGATCGGCCAGGTCGCGGATCTCCGCTGGACCGAGCAGACGGAGGGCGCTCACGCGATGATCCCGATGGGCGTGGTCGGCGGTGACGCGACGGGCTCGGCGTCCCAGCGGCCGTAGACCAGCTCGGTGTTGGAGCAGATCTGCGCGGCGAGCGTCGAGGCGTCCGTGCCGATCGTCTCCGCCATCGCCCGCAGGGTGTGCGGGATGAGATAAGGCGCGTTCGGCCGGCCGCGGAACGGCGTCGGGGTGAGGAACGGGGCGTCGGTCTCGACCATGATCAGCGAGCGCGGCGCGACCCGCAGGGCCTCGCGCAGGTTCTCCGCGTTCTTGAAGGTGACGTTCCCGGCGAACGACATGTACCAGCCGTTCTCCGCGCAGAGCTGGGCGAACTCGGCATCGCCGGAGAAGCAGTGGAAGACCGTGCGCTCGGGGGCGCCGACGCGCTTGAGCGTCGCGATGACGTCGGCGTGCGCATCCCGATCGTGGATCTGCATGGCGAGGTCGTTCTGCTTGGCGATCTCGATGTGCGCCTCGAACGAGCGGAACTGCGCCTCCCGCCGGGGCCCGGCCTCGGTGCGGTAGAAGTCCAGGCCGGTCTCTCCGACGGCGCGGACCCGCGGGCGGGCGGCGAGTTCGGCGATCACGGCGAGCGCGTCGTCGAGTTCACCGCGCTCGGCGTAGTCGGGAGCGTCGTTGGGGTGCAGGGCGACGGCCGCGAGCATCCGGGGTTCGATGGCGGCCATGTCGGCCGACCAGCGCGACGTCTCCACGTCATTGCCGACCTGCACGACACCGCGCACGCCGACACTGGATGCGCGGTCCAGCTGCTCCCGGTAGTCCATCGGCTCGTCGCCGTCCGCGATCTCCAGATGCGTGTGGTTGTCGTACACGGGGACGACCAGCGCCTCCGGGAGCGGCGGGTACTCCAGGTCGCGCCCGTCGGTGACGTGCCGCTGCCGGATGAACGCCGGGTCGGTCATGCTCCTGGCACCGCGTCCGCGTCGATCCGGGGGAACAGCGCTTCGAGTCCGTTGACCGTCGTGCCGATGGGCAACTGGCCCCAGTCCCCCGCCGTGCGCAACGGCTGCTCGTCGAGACCGCCGAGCTCGTCCTCCGCACCGAGAGCGACCCACAGCTTGAGGGTGGCCTTGGGGATCACGGGCGACAGCAGCACGGCGAGCGCACGCAGGCCCTCCGCCGCGGTGTACAGCACCGTGCCGAGGCGTTCGCGCTGCGTCTCGTCCTTGGCGAGGCTCCACGGTTCCTGAGCGGTGATGTAGCCGTTGAGCTCGTCGACGATGGTCCAGATCGCGGTGAGAGCGTCGTGGATGGCGAGCTTCTCGATGGCGGCGTCTGCCGCCGCTGCGGCGTCGGCGACCGTCTTCTGCACGGCGAAGTCGGCGTCTTCATACCGGTCGGCCGGCGGGACGACGCCCTCGAAGTAGCGCGAGACCATCGCGACCACCCGGGAGGCGAGGTTGCCGAAACCGTTCGCGAGCTCCGCCTGGTAGCGCGCAGACAGGTCTTCCCAGCTGAACGAGCCGTCCTGGCCGAAGCTGATGGCGCGCATGAAGTAATACCGGAACGCATCCGACCCGAACGTGTCGGTGATCTGGGTGGGCGCGATGCCGGTCAGCTTGGACTTGGACATCTTCTCGCCACCGACCAGCAGCCAGCCGTGGCCGTAGACCTGGTGCGGGACGTCGAGCCCCGCGGCCATCAGCATCGCGGGCCAGATCACTGCGTGGAAGCGCAGGATGTCTTTGCCGACGATGTGCGTGGCCGGCCAGCGCCTGGCGAAGTTCGCGTCGTCCTGGCCGTAGCCGACAGCGGTGGCGTAGTTCAGCAGCGCGTCGAACCAGACGTAGACGACGTGCGACTCGTCCCACGGCACCTTGATGCCCCAGTCGAAGCTCGACCGGGAGATGGAGAGGTCGCTGAGGCCCTGCCGCACGAACGAGACGACCTCGTTGCGCGCCGACTCCGGCTGCACGAATCCTGGACGCTCCTCGAAGAGCGCCAGCAGCTGGTCGGCGAACTGGCTCATCCGGAAGAAGTAGTTCTTCTCCTGCAGCAGCTCCAGCGGCTTGGAGTGGATGGCGCAGACCTTCTGGCCCTCGTACTCCCCCGTGCCGTCGACGATCTCGCTCTGTGGCTTGAACTCCTCGCAGCCGACGCAGTACAGCGCCTCGTACTCCCCTGCGTAGATGAAGCCGTCGTCGTAGAGCTTCTGCAGGAACTTCTGCACATTCTTCTCGTGGCGCTCGTCCGTGGTGCGGATGAAGTCGTCGTTCGCGATGTCGATCGTCTTCAGCAGCGGCAGCCACTCGTTCGTGACGAGCCTGTCCGCCCACTCCTGCGGCGTCGTACCGTTCGCGGTCGCGGTGCGTAGGATCTTCTGCCCGTGCTCGTCCGTGCCGGTCAGCAGCCAGGTGTCGTCACCGGCCTGCCTGTGCCAGCGCGCAAGGACGTCAGCGGCGACCTCCGTGTATGCGTGCCCGATGTGCGGGACATCATTCACGTAGAAGATCGGCGTGGTGATGTAGAACGAAGAGCCGTCGGACATGGTGACCATCCTACGGGCGCGCCGGACCGCATCCGGGCGTGTTACCGGTCGGGGGTCACTTCCGGTCGAGAGCGGCCTGGTAGAGGTCCCGTTTGCCGAGCCCTGTCGCCTCCGCGACTTCGCCCGCCGCGTCTTTCAGCCGCGTGCCGGCGGCGACCAGCGCCAGCACCTGTGTTACGCCGGTCTCCAGATCGACCGTACGCGCCTCCGCTCCCGCCACCACGACGGCGATCTCGCCGCGGACGCCGTCGGCCGCCCAGGCGGCCAGCTCGGCGGCGGTGCCCCGCTTGACCTCCTCGAACAGCTTCGTGAGCTCGCGGCAGACCACGACCCTCCGGTCATCGCCGAGCACGGTCGCGAGGTCGGTGAGGGAGGCGGCGATCCTGTTGGGCGACTCGAAGAACACCATCGTGCGAGGCTCGGAGGCGAGCGCACGGAAGGTGCTGAGCCGTTCGCCCTGCTTGCGCGGCAGGAATCCTTCGAAGGTGAAGCGGTCCGTCGGCAGCCCTGAGACGGCGAGCGCCGTCACCACCGCGCTCGGGCCGGGGAGGACGGTGACGCCGACACCGGCAGCGGCCGCGGCCTCCACCAAGTGGAAGCCGGGATCGGAGACGGTCGGCATCCCCGCATCCGACAGCACCACCACATCCTGTTCGCGCGCCAGCTCGACCAGTTCGGCCGCCTTGTCGCGCTCGTTGTGGTCGTGTAGCGCGATCAGGCGCGGCCGGTTCTCGATGCCGAGCCCGGCGAGCAACCGCTGGGTGACCCTGGTGTCCTCCGCCGCGACGACCGAGGCGGACCCCAGCACCTCGATCAGCCGGAGGGAGGCGTCCTTGAGGTTGCCGATGGGGGTGGCCGCGAGGATGATCATGCCTCGAGTCTGTCACCCACTGGCACACCCCCTAGCATGATCTGGTGACTTCGACACCCGGCATCGGCATCCCGATCGCGCCGCCACCGGCGGAGCCGACCGGCACCCGACTCGACGACTGGTGGGCCAGAATGCTCCGCACCCCGCTGCGGATGAAGCTCTGGTATTGGGGCGCCCCCATCGCCGTCACACTGCTCGCCGCCGTGCTGCGGCTCTGGAACCTGGGCTTCCCGCACGTGCTCGTGTTCGACGAGACCTTCTATGTGAAGGACGCGTGGTCGCTGATGCACCTCGGCTACGAGGGCAGCTGGCCGGACAAGGCCGATCAGCAGTTCGCCGGGGGGAACACGAACATCTTCACGTCCGACCCGTCGTTCGTCGCGCATCCCCCGCTCGGCAAGTGGATGATCGGGCTCGGGATGGCCGCATTCGGCGCCGGGGATTCGTTCGGCTGGCGCATCTCGACCGCCGTGGTCGGCATCCTGGCCGTGCTCGTGGTGTTCCTGATCGCACGGAAGCTGTTCTCCTCGACCATCCTCGCCACCGTCGCCGGGTTCCTGCTGGCGATCGACGGCCACGCGATCGTGATGAGCAGGGTGGCCCTGCTGGACAACTCGGTGATGTTCCTCGCGCTCCTGGCGTTCTGGTGCATCCTGCTGGACAGGCAGTGGCACGCCACCAGACTCGCGGAGAAGGTGCACGCCGCGTGGGCGGCCGGGCGCGACCCCGCCTGGGGGCCGGTGCTGTGGTGGCGGCCCTGGTTGCTGGCCGCCGGGATCCTGACCGGGCTGTGCGCCGGGGTGAAGTGGAGCGGCTTCTACTTCCTCGCGTTCTTCGCCGTTTACACCGTCGTCGTGGACATCATCGCGCGCCGCCGCGTCGGCCTGCCGTTCTACATCAGCGGCGGGATCCTCAAGCAGGCGCCCGCCACGTTCGTGCTCATGGTGCCGATCGCACTCGTCAGCTACGTGGCGACCTGGACCGGCTGGCTCGTGACCAGCGGCGGCTATTACCGCCACTGGGCGGAGTCGACGCACATGCAGTGGTCCGGCGCCCTGTCGTGGGTGCCGCTCTGGGTGCAGAACCTGTGGCACTACCAGACCGAGATGTACGGGTACAGCATCAACCTGCACGTCTCGCATCCGTACCAGGCGAACCCGCTCACCTGGCTGTTCATGATCCGGCCGACCAGCATGTACTACGTCGGGTCGAACGTCGGCGAGAACGGCTGCACGGCCAACGCCTGCGCGTCGGCGATCACCTCGCTCGGCAACCCGATCATCTGGTGGGCGGCCGCCGCGGCGGCGTTCTACCTGGTCTACCGGGTGATCCGCTACCGCGAGTGGCAGGTCGGGCTCATCCTCACCGGCCTCGCCGCCGGATACCTGCCCTGGCTGCTGTACATCAACCGCACCATCTTCGAGTTCTACGCGATCGCGTTCGAGCCGTACCTGATCCTGGGGTTGACGGCGGTGATCGGGATCGTGCTCGGACGACGCAGCGATCCGTCGCACCGCCGGAAACGCGGGCTCATCTGGGTGGGCGTGTTCCTGGCGGTCGTGTCGGCGGTCAGCGTGTTCTTCTGGCCGATCTGGACGGCGCAGCAGGTGCCGTTCTGGTATTGGCAGATCCACATGTGGCTGCCCAGCTGGGTGTGAGCCTCCGGTAGCCGCATCCTGTGCCGGCAAGGCCTGTGCACGGTCGGTGGCCGGGTGTAGACCGTTGCTATGGATGCGAACCAGCCGATCGATCTCGTCCCCCTGCCCGGCAGCGAACGGCCGGAGACACCGGGCGTCACCGCCCACGCCGCCATCGACCCCGAGTCGACGGTCGAGGCGACGCTCGTGCTCCGGCGGCAGGAGGAGCTGCCGGACACCGCCCTCGCCTCGCCGCTCAGCCGGGCGGACTTCGCGAAGACCTACGGCGCCTCCACGGCCGACGTCGACCTCGTCACCTCGACCATGACGGAGCTCGGCCTCACCGTGCTCGACGCGAACGCGGCGGAGCGGCGGGTGCGCGTGTCAGGGACGGCAGCGCAACTCGGCCGCGTGTTCGGCACCGACCTCGACCAGACCACAGCACGGGATGCGGCCGACCGCGAATACACCCACCGGCACCGCACCGGCGGGCTGAGCATCCCGGCCGCGCTCGACGGCGTGGTGACGGCCGTGCTCGGCATCGACGACCGCCCCCAGGCGCGCGCGCTGTTCCGGGTGGCGCGGCCTGCGGCGGTCAGCACCAGCTACACGCCGCTCGAGCTCGGCGCGATCTACCGCTTCCCCGCGAACACCGACGGCAGCGGCCAGACCATCGCCATCATCGAGCTCGGCGGCGGGTACGAGCAGAGCGACCTCGACACCTACTTCGCGGGGCTCGGCATCACCGGGCCCACCGTCACCGCCGTCGGGGTGGACGGCGCGTCGAACCAGCCGGGCGCCGACCCGAACGGCGCCGACGGCGAGGTGATGCTCGACATCGAGGTGGCGGGGGCGCTCGCGCCCGGAGCATCCATCGTCGTCTACTTCGCACCGAACACCGACGCCGGATTCATCGACGCGGTCACCACCGCGGCTCACGCCGATCCCACCCCCGCGGCCATCAGCATCAGCTGGGGCCAATCGGAGGACGCCTGGACCGCCCAGGCACGCAACGCATTCGACCAGGCCCTGACCGACGCCGCCGCCCTCGGCGCGACCGTGACGGCAGCGGCGGGCGACGACGGAAGCAGCGACAGGGTGACAGACGGCAAGGCGCACGTCGACTTCCCCGCGTCGTCCCCGCACGCCCTCGCCTGCGGAGGCACCAGGCTCAGCGCAGACGCCTCCACCGGTGTCGTGCAGTCGGAGACCGTCTGGAACAACGGCGCGGGCGCCGGCGCGACAGGAGGAGGCGTCAGCGCCGCCTTCGCCCAGCCGACCTGGCAGAAGAACGTCGGCGTCCCTGTCGGGGCGGGCGGCGTGGATGCGGGAGGCAGCGCCAACGGACCGAGCGGACGCGGGGTGCCCGACGTCTCGGCGGTCGCAGACCCGCAGACCGGCTACCGGGTGCTCGTCGACGGAAAAGAGCTGGTCATCGGAGGGACGAGCGCCGTGGCGCCGCTCTGGGCCGCCCTCGTGGCGCGGCTGGTGCAGTCGACGGGCAAGCCCCTCGGGCTGGCCCAGCCCGCGCTCTACGACTCGGTGAAGACGGGGCAGGTGGCCGCCGGATTCCGCGACATCACGAGCGGCGACAACGGGGCGTTCACCGCCGCCGCCGGGTGGGATGCGTGCACCGGGCTGGGCGTGCCGGACGGGACGGCGCTGCTGGCGACGCTGTAGCGGAGCTCGGCGGCGCTTCCTCTGCGCTTGATCTGCGCGAAGACACACCCCTAATGGGACATAGCCCCGCTGACCGACCGACCAGTATGCTCCCCCCGTGACTCGAACACGGCGCCCACTGCGCGCACTCAGAACCCTCTTCGTCGGCGGTGTGGCGGCAGCGCTCACCGTCGCCGGACTCGCCTTCGTCCCCGCCGCCGCCCTGGCGGCAGGAACGTACACCGTCAGCGGAACGGTGAACTACGACGTGGCAGGAGGCGGGACGACGACGACCGGGACGTCGTATGTCTTCCTCCTCCCGCTCACCGGAAGCACTCCGCGCCAGCCTCTGTCCTCCTTCACCACGAACGGAGCGTGGAGCATCCCCGGCGTGACGCCTGGCCGGTACCGCGTACAGTTCCGCGCGACCGGAGACGGCGCGAACGCGGGAACCTGGCTCGGCGGCTCCTTCGAGGACTCAGCCAAGGTCCTGACCGTCGCAAACGCCAACATCTCGGGCCTGACGGCCACTCAGCCGGTCGGCGGTTCGATCAGCGGCACGGTGACCGGAGCGACCACCAGCAACGGGTTCCGCGCCTACCGGCTCAACCCGTCCACGGGGCTGTTCGAGCAGTTCAACGAGACGCCGCCGGTCCTCAGCCCGAACGGCAACTACACGCTCGCCGGCCTTGCCGCCGGCGAATACGTCGTCCGGTTCGCCGACGCGAACGCCACCCAACCCGGGTTCTCGACGAGCTACTACGACAACGTCGACACCCTGTGGAGCTCCACACCGATCACGGTCGCCGAGGGCCAGAAGGTCACGGGCATCAATGGATCGGTCGGCCCCTGGTCCTACTACAGTGGCCGCATCGCCGGAGCCGACCGCTTCGACACCTCAGTGCAGGTCGCACTCGGCTCGTACTCGGCTGGCCAGGCGAACGTCGTCTACGTGGCGAACGGCGTGAACTTCCCGGACGCTCTCGCCGCAAGCGCCGCAGCAGCCCGTCTCGGTGGGCCGCTTCTGCTGACCCGCCAGGATTTCGTTCCCGCCAGCGTCGTCAACGCCATCACGAAGCTCGCCCCGCCCAAGATCGTCGTCGTCGGTGGACTCGCCGCGGTCGGAACGTCCGCGTTCGCGCAGTTGCAGAAGCTCGCCCCTAGCGTCACCAGGGTCTCCGGCGACGACCGGTTCGCCACCTCCCGAGCCGTCGCGGGCGCCTTCGCAGGCAAGCACGTCGACAGCGTCTTCATCGCGACGGGCAACAGCTTCCCTGACGCGCTCGTCGCCGGCTCGGCGGCCGGTTACCAGGGCGGTGCGCTGCTCCTCGTCAACGGCTGGTCCGGTTCGCTCGACGCAGCGACGAAGTCTCTGATCGCCTCCCTCTCTCCGCTGCGCATCTACATCGCGGGCGGTGCCAACTCGGTGTCGACCGGCATCCAGCGCGACCTGGAGAAGCTCGGAGTCCCGACCGTGCTGCGCCTCGCAGGCAATGACAGGTTCGGCACTGCACAGGCCGTCAACAAGGAGATCTTCCCCTTCGCCGACACGGCGTTCGTCGCGAGCGGCCTCGGTTTCCCTGACGCCCTGTCGATCTCCGCGATCGCCGGCGCGAGCGGAGCGCCGCTCCTCCTCGCCGTGCCGGACTGCATCCCGTACGGCGAGTTCACCGACTCGAACATCCAGGGCGTCTCGACATACTGGGCCGTCGGTGGGAAGAGCGTCTTGAGCATGGACATCGAGCACCAGATCACCTACTGCCAGCCCGGCCTGTACGGGTCCGGCGCGGAGCTCGGCTCCGCAGCGGCCCCGACGCCGAAGGACGTGAAGCAGATCACGCTCGACTCCGCGGCACTGAACGCGGCGATCACGGCAGGGCGGGCGAAGCACTAACCGCCGTTCGGCCACAATAGGAGGAATGCAGAGCACGACGGCCGTCACCCGCACGCCACCACGCTGGGTGCCAGGGGTGGCGGCCGCCGCTGTCGCAGCCCTGGTCGCGTGGGGCATCCACTGGCTGGTGCCCGCCGTGCCGCTGCTGACGGCGGCCGTGGTGCTCGGGATCGTGGTCGGGCAGCTGCCGTTCGCGCGGCCCGCGGTGACGGGGACGCTCGCCCCCGGACTGTCCGTGTCGGCCAAGCGGCTGATGCGGATCGGTGTCGTGCTGCTCGGGCTCAAGCTGAGCCTCGGCGACATCGCGCAGCTCGGCTGGGTGACCATCCTGACCACCGTCGGCATCGTGCTGCTGACATTCGTCGGCACGATGTGGCTCGGGCGGCTGTTCCGGCTGCCCGGCCACCAGCCGCTGCTGGTCGCAACCGGGTTCTCGATCTGCGGTGCGTCCGCGATCGGGGCGATGAGCGGCGTCGTCAAGTCGAAAGACGAGGAGACGGCGACTCCCGTCGCGCTGGTGACCCTGTGCGGGACGCTCGCCATCTTTGTGCTGCCCGTGCTGTGGCATCCACTGGGGCTCAGCTCGTTGCAGTTCGGGCACTGGGTGGGGGCCAGCGTGCACGACGTCGGGCAGGTCGTCGCGACCGCGCAGCTCGCCGGGCCGGCCGCGCTGGCCGTCGCCGTGGTGGTGAAGCTGACGCGCGTGCTGATGCTCGCGCCGATGGTGGCCGTCGCCTCCGTCGTCGAGCGCCGCCGTCACGTCGAGGGCGACCCGGCGGCCAAGCGCCCGCCGATCGTGCCGCTGTTCGTGGCCGGGTTCATCGTCGCGGTGCTGGTGGCGTCGTTCATCCCGTTGCCCGCGGTGGTGACCTCCGGCGCCGACTCCCTGCAGACCGCGCTCCTCGCGATGGCGCTGTTCGGCCTCGGCACGGCCGTGCGGCTGCGCACGCTCCTCGGCACCGGCTGGCGCGCGCTCGCCGTCGGCCTGCTCTCCTGGGTCGTCGTCGCCGCGCTCGCCCTCGCCGCCGTCCACCTCTCCTGACCGCCGTCGCCGCCCTCCCCAGCCATCGAGCCGGGACTTATGCACGCGACACGCCGGGGTGTCGCGTGCACAAGTCCCGGCTCGATAGCTTGGGGACGGCTAGTGCGCGGAGGTGAGCTTGAGGCCGACGATGCAGCCGACGAGGCCCAGGATGAGGAGGACGCGGACGAGGGAGAAGCCCTCGCCGCCGAAGAACATGGCGTAGAGGACGGTGAGGGCAGCGCCGATGCCGACCCAGACCGCGTAGGCGGTGCCCGTGGAGATGTCACGCATGGCATAGGCCAGCCCACCCATGGATGCGATCAGCGCCACCCCGAAGATCACCGACGGCCAGAGCTTGGTGAAGCCGGCGGAGAGCCCGAGCGCTGTGGCCCAGACGGCTTCGAGGACGCCGGACACGATGAGGACGATCCACGACATGATTCACTCCCGTGGCCAGTCTTGTCGCGCACCGGGTACTGATCCGTCGTCCGGGATCGCGAATCACGCGATCTAGCACAACTGTATCACACCCGCTCCGGTTGCGGTCTGTTACGTCACCGACCGGCGTTCGTCCCCCGCCCTCCGCTAGCGTTGCGTCATGGCAGATCGCGAATACGGCTTCCGCACGCGTGCGATTCACGCGGGCAACATCCCCGATCCGGTGACCGGCGCCCGCGCCCTCCCGATCTACCAGACCAGCGCGTTCGTCTTCGACGACACCGCCGACGCTGCCGCCCGGTTCGCCCTGCAGAAGTACGGCAACATCTACTCCCGCCTCGCCAACCCGACCGTCGCGTCGTTCGAGGAGCGCGTCGCGAGCCTCGAAGGCGGCCTCGGCGCCGTCGCGACCGCCAGCGGGCTGAGCGCGCAGTACATCACCTTCGCCTCGCTCGCCGGGGCAGGCGACCACATCGTCGCATCGGCCAACCTCTACGGCGGCTCGATCACCCAGCTCGACGTGACCCTCCGCCGCTTCGGGGTCGAGACCACGTTCATCCAGAGTGCGAACCCGGCCGACTACGCGGCCGCCATCACCGACAAGACCAAGCTGCTGTTCGCGGAGACCATCGCGAACCCGTCCGGCGAGATCGCCGACATCGAGGGTCTGGCCGAAGTGGCGCACGCCGCAGGCATCCCGCTCATCATCGACTCGACCATCGCGACGCCGTACCTCAACAGGCCGATCGAGTGGGGCGCCGACATCGTCATCCACTCGGCCACCAAGTTCCTCGGCGGCCACGGCACCACCCTCGGCGGCGTCGTCGTGGAGAGCGGCCGGTTCGACTGGCACAGCGACAAGTTCCCGCTATTCGGCCAGCCGGTTCCGTCGTACGGCGGCCTGGAGTGGTCGGGCAACTTCGCCGAGTACGCCTTCCTCACCCGCCTGCGCGCCGAGCAGCTGCGCGACATCGGGCCGTCGCTCGCCCCGCACTCCGCCTTCCTGCTGGCGCAGGGCGTCGAGACCCTGCCGTATCGCATCCAAGCGCACGTCGACAACGCTCGCGTCGTGGCAGAGTGGCTGGACGCCGACCCCCGCATCGAGTCGGTGTTCTGGGCCGGTCTCCCGGCGCACCCGCACCACGACCGCGCGCAGAAGTACCTGCCGAAGGGCGCCGGCAGCGTATTCAGCTTCGTGGTCAAGGGCGGCCGTGCCGTCGGCCAGAGGTTCATCGAATCGCTCAACCTGGCCAGCCACCTCGCCAACATCGGCGACGCGAAGACCCTCGTCATCCACCCGGCGTCGACCACCCACGCGCAGCTCACCGAGCAGCAGCTCCTGGATGCGGGGGTGCTGCCCGGCGTCGTGCGGATCAGCGTGGGCATCGAAGACGTCGACGACATCATCTACGATCTGGATCAGGCCCTCACCCTCGCCGTGAAGGAGACGAACGCATGACGGTCGCAGACACCGCAGACAGCACAGCCGACACAGACACTGACACCGAGCAGGTGCAGCTGGCCAACGGCCTGTCCTGTGCCGTCCCCGCGGACTCCCCGCTGGCAAAGCTGCTCAAGTCGCAGCGCACCTGGGTTGGTCCGGACGCGAAGGAGCGGCTGCGCATCCTGCGGTCGGCGAAGTCCGTCGCCATCGTCGGAGCCTCGCCCAACCCCGCCCGCTCCAGCTACTTCGTCGGGACGTACCTGCAGCAGTCGAGCGACTTCCGGGTCTACTTCGTCAACCCGAACGCCGACACCATCCTGGGTGAGAAGGCCTACCCGGATCTGGCGTCGCTGCCCGAGGTCCCGGACATCGTGGATGTGTTCCGCAAGCCGGGCGATCTGCCCGCCGTGATCGACGAGGTGCTCGCCGTCGGCTCCCCCACCGTCTGGATCCAGCTCGGCATCTGGAACCAGGAGGCCGCGGAGTACGGCGAGTCCAAGGGCCTCACCGTCGTCATGGACCGCTGCATCAAGATCGAGCACGCCCGCTTCCACGGCGGCCTGCACCTCCTCGGCTTCGACACCGGCCAGATCACCGCCCGCAAAACCCTCCGCTGACCCTTCCCCACCGTCCCCCAGCAATCGAGTCGGGACTTATGCACGCGACACCCCGGCGTGTCGCGTGCATAAGTCCCGACTCGATTGCTTGGGGGCGCGGGGTCAGGCTCGGGCGACGACGTGGAAGACGTGCCAGTGCTTGGGACCCTCGAAGGACATGCCCCGGCGGTCGTCCTCGGTGAGGTGCAGGACGTCGAGGCCGGTGAGCATGCCCTCGACGCCGGCGCGGTCGTGGAAGTTCATGCGCGGCCGGCCATACCACTCGTCGTGCGGGCCGAAGAACTCGCCGGCGAAGATCGCCCCGGGCCGCAGCGCATCCCGGATGTCGGCCCAGAGGTACGGGAAGTGCGCCGCCTCGCAGAACGGCAGCGCGAACCCGGCGTAGACGAAGTCGCTGGCCGGAAGGGCGCCGACCGTCTCGAAGCCGGCGCGACGCACGTCGACGAGGCCGGCGAGCTCCGGACCGACCGCGCCGGCGACCCGTTCCTCGACGCCGGGATCCGCGTCCACAGCCAGGACGTTCCAGCCGCGCTCTGCGAGGTAGCGGGTCTCCACGCCGTCGCCGCAGCCGAGGTCGATCGCGTCCCCCGGCGCATCCCCCTGCCACGCCTCGAGGCCGCTGAGGAAGGTGCCGCGCACGCCACGACCGCCCTGCTCGGTGTAGAACTCTGACCAGTCGAACGCCATGATCCTCCTCGTCGAGACGGATGTTCGCCCTGAGCCTACGCGCGCGTGGGCGAGGACGTCGCCCACTGTCGCTACGATCGGCAGGTGGAGTCTCGGCCGTCGTCCCCCCGGATCGCGATTCTCGGCCCCGTGCTGGTCGAGGACCGGTCCGGCGCACTCGCCGAACCTGCTGGCGTCCTCGGCAAGAGCCTGATCGTCGCCCTCGTCCTTGCGCGCGGTTCGCTGTCCGTGCCGTCCCTGGTCTCGGACCTGTGGGACGACACACCTCCGCGGCAGGAGCGGGCGGCCCTCCAGACGCTCGTGTCGCGCGTACGCACCGTCACGGCGGACGGGCTGCTGGAGTCCACGCCGAGCGGGTACGCCCTCGGTATCGACGACGCCGCCACCGACCTCGGCCTCGCCCGTCGGCACCTCGAGCGGGCACGCGCGGCCGACCGGGCACAGGATGCGGCGACCGCTGCAGCGGAGACGGCGGCGGCCCTCGCACTCTGGCGCGGAGAGCCCGGTGTCGAACTCGGCGGCACCCCGCTCGCCGACGAGCTCGGCCGGACTGCCGCCGCGATTCACGACGAACTGCTGCTGCTCCGCGCTCGTGCCTCCCGGCTGCTCGGCGACCCTGAGGCCGCCATCGACGACCTGCAGCGCCTGGCCGACGCCGCACCGCTCGACGAGCACATCCACCTGGAGCGGATGCGCGCCCTGGACGCCGCCGGTCGGCGCTCCGACGCCCTCCGCGTCTTCGCCGACGTGAAGGAGTCGCTGCTCGACCGGCTCGGTACGAGGCCGGGCCCTGAGCTGGTCGCATACAACGCGGCGCTCCTGGTCGAGCACGACGCGCCTCCCCCGCCCGTCGCGCCGTCCCGCGTCCGCATCGGACTGCGCGCGGCCCCGAACGCGCTGATCGGCCGCGAATACGACCTGGATGCGCTCGAAGACCTGATCGCGTCCTCCCGCCTCACCACGATCCTCGGCGCGGGCGGGCTCGGCAAGACGCGGTTGGCGCAGGAGATCGGCCACCGCGCCGTGCGCTTCCCGGCGGTGGTGTTCGTGGAGCTCGCCAGCGTGCGCACCGGCGACGACGTGACCCTCGCCATCGCGTCGACCCTCGGCATCCGGGAGGCCAGCGCGACCAGGGCGACCGACCCCGGCGCGCGGGTCGACCTGCGCTCGCGCATCCTGGGTGTGCTGAGCGAGCGCGAGACGCTGCTGATCGTCGACAACTGCGAGCACATCGTGGATGCGGCGGCCGGGTGGATCGCCGACATCCTGGAATCGGTGGCGACGGTGCGGGTGCTCGCCACGAGCAGGGCGCCGCTGGCGATCGGCGCCGAGCATGTGTACCCGCTCGACTCGCTGTCCAGCACGACCCCGGATGCGGGGGCAGGCTCCGGCGCGGGCGACGCTCCGTCCGGCGACGCGCTCCGCGGCCCCGCCGTCGACCTCTTCGTGGAGCGGGCGCGGGCGGCGCGACCCGGCGTCGTGCTGCCGCTCGGCACCGTCGCGGAACTCTGCGTGCGCCTCGACGGCCTGCCGCTCGCGATCGAACTCGCAGCCGCCCGCACCCGGTCGATGTCGGTCGAGGAGATCGCGCGCCGTCTCGGCAATCGTTTCGCACTGCTCACCGGGGGCGAGCGGACGGCACCGGAGCGTCACCGCACGCTGCTCGCCGTGATCGACTGGAGCTGGAACCTGCTCGGCGCATCCGAGCGCGCACTGCTGCGGCGGCTGTCGCGCTTCCCGGACGGGTTCAGCTCGGCCGCGGCGGAGGTCGTCTCCGGTGACGACTCCTCCTCCGTGCTGGACGACCTCGACGCTCTGGTGACCCAGTCGCTCGTGACGGTCACCGAAGACGACACAACGGGCACCGTGCGCTATCACCAGCTGGAGACGGTGCGCGAGTTCGGCGACCTCGCGCTGACCGAGGCCAGTGAGACGGAGCTGGTGCAGCGACGGATGGCCGCGTGGGCGCGAGCGTTCGCGAGGGATGCGCTCGGGACGATGAGCGGGCGCGATCAGGTGCCTGCGTTCCGCCGGGTGACGGTCGAGCAGGACAACCTCGTCGCGATCCTGCGTCTCTCCCTCGACGAGCGGGACGGCCAGACGATCGTCGCCGTGTTCGCGACGCTTGCGTACTACTGGTCCCTGCGCAGCGCGCACACCGAAGTGATCGGTTTCGCCCCCGCCGTCATCGAGGCGCTCACTGGCTGGGAGCCGGAGACGGATGAGCAGCGAAGGGACACCGTCGCGGCGTACACGATTCTCGCCGGGACGTTCCTGTTCACCGACCGGCGCACCTCACTGCGCGTCATCACACGGTTGAAGAAGGCGCGCGGCGACACGGTGCTGCTCGACGAACGCCTCAACACCCTCGCCGGCCTTGTGACGTTGGGCGGCAGGATCGCGCCGACCATGGCGCTGCTCGAGCGGCTGCGCGACACGGCCGACCCCGGTCTCGCGGCGATGGGCAACCTGCTGCTGGCGCAGTTCGCCGAGAACACCGGCGACCTCGCCGGCGCCAGGGAGAGTGCGCAGCGAGCGTGGGAGAAGGCGCTCGCCGCCGAGGACACCTGGACCACCGCCTCCGCCGCCCAGTCGCTGGCGCAGGTGCACAGCGAACTCGCGAATCCGGCAGAGGCCATCCTGTGGGCCGACCGTGCCCAGTCCGGTTTCGGCGAGTTGCAGGCGGTGGGCGACATGCGCCAGATCGACTGGATCGTCGCGATCAACTCGGTGACGCTCGGCGAGCTCGACCGCGGCCGCGACCTGCTCGAACGCTATCTGCGCGACCAGGACGACACCGGCTTCGACTACGTCGACTACCTCGGCGTCGCCTACGCCGGCCTCGCCGAGATCGCGTTCATCGAGGGGGACGACGCCGAGGCTGTTCGGCTCTTCCAGGAGTCGGTCGGCGTGTTCGGGCGCGTGGACTCGCTGACGAACCCGTGGCTGGTCATCCTCGCCGGATCGGCTCTGCTCGCGTTGCAGCGGGTCAGCCGCCGCTCGCCAGCGGTGCTCGGCCAGGAGCGGGTGGCCGCCCTGGCACGCGAACTGCGCACCAGGATGCTGGTCAGCCGTCGCTTCCAATCGACATACGTGGACAGGCCTGTTGTCGGCAGCGGCCTGATCGCCCTGGCCGGATGGATGCTTGCACCGGAGAACGCGCACGCCGACGACGACGCCTGGGCGGATGCGGGCTTCCGCCTCTACGGGCTCGCCATCCGGATGAGCGCCAGGCAGGACCTGCCGAGCCTCGACCACACGGTGCTCGGGGCGGAACTCGCGGCGACGCACGGCGCTGAGCGGGTGGAGGCCGCGGTCGCTGCGGTGGCGGAGCTGCCGAGGGACGAGGCGGCGGAGGACGGCTACGAGCTTCTGCGGTCACTGCGGTATTGAGCTGATCGCCGCGCGGGAACACGAAGCGCCGCCCGGGCCTCCGCGATGGCGGAGACGCGAGCGGCGCGTCAGCGGGGTGCGGGGCTGCGTTACGCCTTGCGCATGTACGCGCGAACGGTGAGCGGGGCGAAGACCGCCACGATGATCGCCGCGCCGAGGAGGGCGAGCCAGCCGTCGGCGCCGAAGGATCCGGTATTCGCCAGGTCGCGCACCGCGGTAACGAGGTGGGAGACCGGGTTGACGTTCGCGAACCACTCCAGCGGCGCCGGCATCGTGCTGGTGTTCACGAAGGCGTTCGAGAGGAACGTCAGCGGAAACAGCACGAGGAACGAGATGCCTTGCACGGAGCTCGCCGTGCGGGCGATCACGCCGAAGAACGCGAAGATCCAGCTGATGGCCCAGGAGCAGGCGATCACGAGCAGACCGGCGAGCACGACGAAACCGATCCCGCCGCCGGGCCGGTAGCCCATGATGTACCCCATCACGAAGGTGAGCGTGGTGGCGATGGTGTACCGGACGGTGTCCGCCAGGAGAGCGCCGGCGAGCGGGGCGATGCGGGCGATCGGCAGCGACTTGAACCGGTCGAACACACCCTTGTCCATGTCCTCCCGCAGCTGCACGCCCGTCACGACAGAGGTGGTGAGCACGGTCTGCACGAGGATGCCGGGGATGATGATCGGCAGGTAGCTGACGATGTCCCCGGCGATGGCGCCACCGAAGATGTACGTGAACATCAGCGTGAAGATGATCGGCTGGAGCGTCACATCCATCAGCTGCTCGGGCGTGCGCTTGATCTTCAGCAGGCCGCGGTACGCCATCGTGAACGAGTTGGCGATCGTCTGGGTGACACTGACGTGGTTCTTCAGTTTCCGCTCGGAGGGCGGGGTGATGACGGTGATGGCGCTCATGCGTCGACCCTTTCTGGTGCTGCGGCGACCGGGCCGGTGCCGGATTCGTCCTCATCGACGCCGTGGCCGGTGAGGGTGAGGAAGACCTCGTCGAGGGTCGGCTTCTGGACCGACATCTCGGTGAGGTGGATGCCCGCTTCGCGGAACGTGATGAACAGGTCGGTGACGGCGTCCGGGTTGCGCATGGGTGCCGTGATCCGCGAGCCTTCCGGCGAGATGACCGCATCGACGCCGAGCACGGCGGCGATGGCACGACGCGCGTCCTCCATGTCGGCGGCGTCGGCCAGGCGCAGTTGGAGCGACGACTCGCCGACGGAGGCCTTGAGCTCGTCGGCGGTGCCCTCGGCGACCACGCGCCCCGTGTCGATCACGGCGATGCGGTCGGCCAGCTGGTCGGCTTCGTCCAGATACTGCGTGGTGAGGAGCACAGTCGAACCGGTCGAGACCAGGCGTCGGATGGTGTCCCACATCTGGGCACGCGTGCGCGGGTCGAGCCCCGTGGTCGGCTCATCGAGGAACAGCAGCGGCGGCTGCGAGATCAGGCTGGCCGCGAGGTCGAGCCTGCGGCGCATCCCGCCGGAGAACTTTTTGAGCGGACGCTTGGCGGCCTCGGTGAGCCCGAACTCTTCAAGCAGGGCTTCGGCCTTGGCCTTCGCCTGCGACCGGCTGAGGCCGAGAAGCCGGGAGAAGATGATGAGGTTCTCCGTGGCGGAGAGCGTCTCGTCGACAGAGGCGAACTGGGCCGTGACGCCGATGAGCTGGCGGACGACCTGCTGCTCCTTGCGGATGTCGTGACCGAAGATCGTCGCCTCGCCGGCGTCCGGCTTGAGCAGCGTGGCGAGCATGGAGATGGTGGTGGTCTTGCCTGCCCCGTTGGGGCCGAGCACACCGTAGACGGTTCCGGCGCGGACGCTGAGGTCGACGCCGTCGACCGCGCGGTTGTCGCCGAAGACCTTGACGAGCCCGTGGGCTTCGACCGCCCAGTCTGAGCTGTTGGTCATGGTGATCCTTCCTGGTGGGATGGGATTCGAGTTGATGGTGTCGATGCTCGCCGGGCGCGCTTACACAGCGCTTACGTGGCGCTTACACGCGCATCCTGGCGCTGTAAGCGGCTCGGTGGCCGGGCTACGAGGGGCGCTGCGGCTCGCTCAGGCCGCTGTGCGCAGCACGGTCGCCAGCAGCGCCGTCCTGTCGATGCCCGCGATCGCGATGGCGCGCGGGACAGTACCGAGTTCGATACTCAGGATGCCTGCGAGCAGGTCGGATTCCGCGGTCCGCCTGTCGCGTCCCCGGCCGGCGAGCTTGTGCGCCCTGACCAGCGCATCCCGTGCTGACGCGCCCCAGCGGGGCCGGGCGGTGCTGGGCGTCGCGGTCAGGCGCTCTTCCGGGACGGGCTCGACGCCCGCTGCACGCAGACTGGCGTCGCGTTCAGCGCGGAGGGCGGCCTCGATGCCCGCGTGGTCGAGTCCGGAGGACGCGAGGGCGCTCTGAGCCGTCGAGTCCGCGGTGGTGGACAGCGCGAGCAGCAGGTGCTCGGCCTCGACGAGGGATGCGCCGCGGAGGCGGGCCTCGTCGACGGCCCTCGTGACGGTGTCGCGCAGGGCGCGGGACAGGCGGCGGTCGTTCTCGCCGGTGTCCTGGGTGGTGTTGTCAGGCATTGCGCCTCCTCAGTTCGATGCCGGCGGCCGCGACGCGTCGCAGGTGCTTCTTGTGGACGGCCTGCCTGGTGACGCCGAGAGCGTCGGCGATCTGGGTCCAGGTCCAGCCGTCGCGCAGGGCGCGTTCCACTTCGGCGTCTTCGAGCCGGTCGGCGAGTTCGCGGAGGGCGACGACGGAGGCGAGTCCGTCGGCTGATCCTCCGATGGGTGCTGGTGTCGGTGTAGGTCCCATGGAAGCAACTTAGGTTGCTAAACCATGCTTGTCAACTTAAGTTGCTAAATCGGGCTTCCAGGCGTCGGAGACGCGCGCCGTTTCCGTGCGCGAACGAGCGCCGAGACGCAGCAAACGTGCATCACGCGCGACGTAGACTGGTGAAGTGACAGCGTACGTCTCGGCCTTCGACCTTTTCTCGATCGGTATCGGCCCATCGAGTTCGCACACCGTCGGCCCCCTCCGCGCGGCGCGGGCGTTCTCCGAACGCCTCATCGCCGACGACCTCCTCGACCGCGTCAGCCAGGTGACCTGCACCCTGTACGGCTCGCTCGGCTCCACCGGCATCGGCCACGGCACCCCGGATGCGGTGATCGCAGGCCTCGCAGGACTCGAACCAGAGACCTGCACCCCGGAGGACGTCCACGGCGCCTGGTCCGGCCTCGGCGACGGCTCGACCCTTCTACTCGCCGGACGGCGCACCATCCCGATCGCCCGCGACGACATCGCCTTCGAGCCGCGCACCCGCCTGCCCGGCCACCCCAACGCGCTCACCATCACGGCGTGGGGCAGCAACGACGACGGCACCGTGGATGCGCTCCCGCTGCTCGAAGAGACCTACTACTCCATCGGCGGCGGGTTCATCCGGCGCGACGGCGAGGAGGCCGAGCTCTCGGCACGGGCCGCGCACCCCCTGCCGTACGACACCGCGGAAGAGCTGCTGGCGCTCTGCCAGGCCCTCGACATCCCGATCTGCGAGGTGGCGCGGCGCAACGAGGCCGCCATCCACGGCGAGGATGCGACCCGCGAACGCCTCGACCTGATCTGGTCGGCGATGGCGGAGTGCGTGGCCAACGGCCTCGCCGGCGACGGCACCCTGCCGGGCGGCCTCGGCGTGAAGCGCCGCGCGGCGGCGATGCGCGAGCACCTCGAGTGCGTCGGAGACGAGCCTGGGCGCGACACGTCCGTCGAGTGGCTGCACGCGTTCGCGCTCGCGGTTAACGAGGAGAACGCCTCCGGCGGCAGGGTCGTCACCGCGCCGACCAACGGCGCGGCGGGGATCGTGCCCGCCGTCGCGCACTACTACCTGCGGTTCGTGCCTGGCGCCTCCATCGAGGGCATCAGGAAATACCTGCTGACGGCCACGGCGATCGGCTCCCTGTTCAAAGCGAACGCCTCCATCTCCGGTGCGGAGGGCGGCTGCCAGGCGGAGGTCGGCTCGGCCTGCGCGATGGCGGCTGGCGCGCTCTGCGCCGTGCTCGGCGGAACGCCGCGCCAGGTGGAGAACGCGGCGGAGATCGCGATGGAGCACCACCTCGGCCTCACCTGCGACCCCGTCGGCGGACTGGTGCAGATCCCGTGCATCGAGCGCAACGCCATCGCGTCGTCCACGGCCGTGTCCGCCGCGCGCCTCGCGCTGCACGGCGACGGCTCCCACTTGGTCTCGCTCGACACGGTCATCGAGACGATGCGCCAGACCGGCCTCGACATGTCCACGAAGTACAAGGAGACGAGCGAAGGCGGCCTGGCGGTCAACGTCATCGAGTGCTGACGCTGCCGGTCCGTCCGCCGAGGGATGCGCGTTACGCCGCGTTGCGGAGAAGGTGGGCCGATCCCCGCTCGCTGGTTAGCGTTGTGCCGTGACTCGCGCACCCGAAACCTCTGACCGCGCCGGAACCGACGCAACGGCCGCCGGTTCCGCCATCGGCGCCGCCCTCGCCGGGCCGCTCGTCTCGACGCAGTGGCTCGCCGACCACCTCGGCTCCGACAACCTGGTGATCCTGGATGCGACCGTCGTCTCCTCCACCCGGCCGGACGGCTCCCCCGCATCCATCAGCGGACTCGACGAGTATCTGGTCGGCGGTCACCTCCCCGGCGCGATCTTCGCCGACCTGCTCGACGTGTTCAGCGACCCGGCTGCGCCGTATCCGTTCACCCGGCCGAGCGCCGAGGCGTTCGAGGCGGCGGCCGAGTCGGTCGGCGTCGACGCGGACACGACGGTCGTCGTCTACGACTCGGCGGCCGGCCAATGGGCGTCGCGCCTGTGGTGGCTGTTCCGCTCCTTCGGGCACCCCAGCGTGGCGGTGCTGGACGGTGGCATCGTGAAGTGGAAGGCGGAAGACCGGCCGGTCGAGGCCGGGCACGTCGAGCCGCGTGCCACCACTGGATTCCTGGCGGAGGAACGCCCGGAATCCTGGGCGTCGAAGGACGATGTCGCTGCCGTACTCGACGGGACGGCGGAGGCGACGCTCGTCTGCGGCCTCCCGCCCAAAGAATTCTCGGGCGAAGCCGGCACCCGCGACCGCCTCGGCCACATCCCCCGCAGCGTCAGCGCACCGGCCGGCCGGCTCGTCTCCCGCGACACCAACGCGTTCCTGCCCGTGGCTGCGCTCCGAGAGACGTTCGCCGACGTGCTCGCCTCCGACGCGCGCATCGTCACGTACTGCGCAGCGGGGATCGCGGCGGCCTCCGACGCGCTCGCCCTCGCGCTGCTCGGACGGGACGACGTGGCGATCTACGACGGTTCCCTGAACGAGTGGACCGCCGATCCGGAGACCCCGCTCGAACGCGACGCGCAGGCGGCGTAGACCGCGGTTCGATGCAACCCTGAATCCACACTGGGGATTCGCCGAACCCGGATCGTGCGACGGATCTGTGTGCCTAAGCTCGCATCATGAGTCTCACGGACATCCCCCTCACCACCATCGACGGCGGATCGACCTCCCTCGCCGACTACGACGGCCAGGTCATCCTCATCGTGAACGTCGCCTCCCGGTGCGGCCTCGCACCCCAGTACGAGAAGCTCGAAGCGCTGCAGAAGACCTACGGCGACCGCGGCTTCACGGTCATCGGCTTCCCGAGCAACCAGTTCCTGCAGGAACTGTCGACGACGGACGCCATCAAGGAGTACTGCTCGACCACTTGGGGCGTCACCTTCCCGATGATGGAGAAGATCAAGGTCAACGGAAAGTCGCAGCACCCGCTGTACGCCGAACTGACCAAGGCCCAGGATGCGCAGGGCAAGGCGGGCAAGATCAAGTGGAACTTCGAGAAGTTCGTCGTCCTCCCGAACGGCGACGTGCACCGCTTCCGCCCGACAGTGGAACCCGACGACCCGGCGATCATCGCCGTGATCGAGGGCGCCCTGGCCGAAGCGGCCTGACGCCCGAAACGGGCGCCTGACGAGCGGTTCGGCGAGGGTTCAGGCGCGCCGGAACCAGCGGCCGCCGACGCGCTCGGTGAGCCGCCACGCGCCTGTCCGCGCCATCGTCTGGAGGCGTTCGACGGCGTGCTCGGCGGTCGGGAGCGCGTCGTCGACCCCGTCCGCGGTGAAGCGCACGGTGACCCTGGCCTCGCCCGCGACCACATCCAGACTCGAGGCTTCGACGACAGCGCGCTCGGCGACAGCGGCGGCAGCAGCAGGAACGACAGCGTCCGGGCGAACGCCAGGGCGGAGGAGACCGACAGCGACGATGACACGGAACGATGGCACTATTCGAGACTACGCGAGCGCCAAAGCTGGCATTTCCGCGACCGAGGCGTACCCTGTCCTCGATCGAACCACGCGTGACGGGGGCGCAATGATGCGAATGGATGGAACGACGACGAACGTGCACGAGCAACGACTTCGAGGACAGGACCTGGATGCGCCCGATCACGGCGCACCGGAGCATGGCGCGGTGCGCCCGCTCTCGGGCGAGCTCGGCGGCGACCTCACGCGCGAGCAGCTCGACGAGCTCGTGGACGTGCTCCGCGAACGTCGGAGGGGCGACCAGGCGGAGGCGGAGCACCTCGCCGAATCGCTCGGCATCGTCCTGTCCGCCCGCTCGGACGCCACCGCCGACGACGAGCACGATCCGGAGGGTCCGACCCTCTCGTCCGAGTGGAGCAGGATCCAGGCCCTCCGCAGCGAGACCAGCGACGACATCCGGGCCGTGGATGCGGCGCTGGACCGCATCCGGCAGGGGACGTACGGCGCGTGCACCCGCTGCGGCTCGCCGATCGGTGTGGACAGACTGCGCGCGAGGCCGACGGCCGAGCTGTGCATCGGCTGCGCCCTCGTCGTCGACAGCTGAGGCGGCGCTGTTGCGCGCTATTGCGGCGCGGCCACGCGGGCGGCGCGGTAGACGGCCTCCGTGCGGGATGACGCGCCCACCTTTCTCAGGATGCTCGACACGTGCACGCTCGCCGTCTTGGCGCTGATGTAGAGGCGTTCGCCGATCTGCTTGTTGCTGAGACCCTGCTCGATGAGGGCGAGCACTTGCACCTCCCGGTCGGTCAGCACCGGCTCGGCTCCACGCGCCGTGACATGCCTGGCTGGCACGGCGGACGCGATGAGCTCGTCGGCAGAAGCGACCAGCAGGCCGAAGCCGAGGTTGTCGGCGAGACAACGCGCCTCGGCGGCCGCGTGCTCCGCCGCGACCCGATCGCCCGCGATCGCGCTCGCCTGCGCCTGTCGGAGCAGTGCGTACGGGTGCAGGTGTGCCGGAGCCCCTGTGCCCTGGGCGGCGAGCGCGGCGAGCTCCCACGCTGCGACGACCTGCGCCGGGGAGGCGCCACGGAGGCCCGTGAGTTCCGCCTCGACGATCGGCGCCCAGACCGGGTGGGTCGGCCAGTTCACGAGTTCGGACAGGACGCCGAGCAGCGCGTGCGCGGCGGCGGCGGTATCGACGGGGACGCCTAACTCATCGGCCGCGTCGTCGCCCAGCTCCGCGAGGGCGCGCGCGGCGACGGCGAGGAGTGGCAGGTCGTACGCGGGGATGGACCGGCGGGCGTCGGAGATCACGACGCTCGCGTCTCGCCAGGCGGTCGTCGCGTCTCCGCGCGCGATGGCGATCTCCGCGGCGACGCGGGCGAAGCCGAGGCGGGACTGCATCTCCAGCTCCGCCTGCACGAGCATCCCCTTGCGCCAGCGCCGCAGAAGTTCCTCCGCGCGCAGCGGGTCGCCGCGCCAGAGCGTGAGCCAGAGCTTCATGCGCTGCAGGTGCACCCGGAACCCAGGTGGCGGGTCGAGTTCGAGGGCGGGGTCGAGCATGTTCTCTGCGAGGTCGAGCCGGCCGAGCGCGAGCAGCGGCTCGACCGTGTTAGAGGCGAGCATGACGCCGGACGTCCGCTCGACGCCGCGCATTCTGGCCTGCTCGACACCGGCCTGGGCGATGCGCACGGCGTCGTCGAAGCGTCCCAGGAGGTTCATCACGTCGGACGCGTTGACGGCGTTCCGCAGCAGCGGCCCGCTGTCGGCTCCGGCGAGGACGCGGGCCGTTTCGAGGTCGGCCAGCCCCTCGTCGATGGCGCCGTCGTTCACGAGGACGGTTCCGCGGATGGTGTGCGCGACCGAGCGTCGGGCGCTCGCCTCGTCTGCGGCCTCGGCGATGGACAGCGTGGACGTGCGGATCGCCTCGTCGTAGCGGGCTTCGAGCATGAGCCTGCCCGCCACCTCGGCGAGGAGCTGCGCGCGCAGACCGTCGCCCGGTTCGTGCGGCGCGACGTCGAGCGCCTCCTGCAGCAGCTCGACCGACCCCGGCCTGCTGAGGTTGGCCAGATATTGCGCCTTGTCGCGCAGCAGCCGCGCGTGCCTGTCGGCGCTGAGGCCGGT
Source organism: Leifsonia sp. McL0627 (assembly GCF_058244615.1). Lineage (NCBI taxonomy): Bacteria > Bacillati > Actinomycetota > Actinomycetes > Micrococcales > Microbacteriaceae > Leifsonia > Leifsonia sp. McL0627. The sequence goes on along the minus strand of NZ_JBZCGM010000003.1, from coordinate 481,528 downwards.
GGTGTCGGCGAGCGCGACGTTGACCAGGGCGAGGGCACGCTCACTGTCGCCGGCGTTGCGCAACGCCGACGCCGTGCGGGACAGCAGTTCGGTGCGGCTGCGACCGGCGAGCGCCTCGGCGTCGTCGACGCGATCCCACAGTTCGAGTGCCCGGTCGCCCATCGCGGCCGCCGCCCGGAACGCGTAGGAGAGCCGCGACTCCTCCATGGCCTCGAGGGACGCGATGAACGCCCGTCGCAGGTCGTGCGCCGCCATCCAGTGCGACGAGATCTGGCTCGCGGAGCCGCCCGCCTCCTCGATCGCCAGCGCGTAGCGGGTGTGGAACCTGGTGCGTTCCCCCGGCAGCAGGTCGGCGTGGATCGCCTCCCGGACGAGCGCCTGCCGGAAGGTGTACTCCGTGGTGTCCGCGGCGAGGACGTGGGCGACGACGGCCTCCCGCGCCGCCGCATCCAACTCGTCGGCTGTGCCGTCGAACACCGCGGCGAGGAGGTCGTGCTCGATGCAGACGCCACCGGCGGAGAGCAGCCGCAGCAGCCGCTGCGCTGCCTCGGTGAGTCGTTCGTAGCGCGCGAGCAGCAGCTCGCGCAGCGTCTCGGGCAGGTCTTCCCCCGTGCCCAGGTGCTCGATGCCGATGAGCTCTTCGACGAAGAACGGCACGCCCTCGCTGAGCTGGTAGACCTTGTCGACCGTCGCGCTGTCCGGCGGGCAGCCGAGGATCTGCTCGGACTGCGTCGCGACCTGGGCACGGCTCAGCCGCCCCAGCTCCCAGCGCGTGGCACGCCGGGTGCGGTCGAGCTCTGGCAGGTATGACCGCAGCGGATGGCCGCGCAGCACCTCGTCGCTCCGATAGGTCAGCAGCAGGAGGAACCGCCCGCGCTCCATCATGCGGATGACGAACCGCACGAGTTCGAGCGTTGCGGTGTCTGCCCAGTGGATGTCTTCGATCGTGACGACCAGTGGATGCGTCTCCGACACGTTCTCGAACAACACAGTGACGAGTTCGTAGAGACGGTCGGCGCCGGTGCGCGCCGCGACAGCGTCCACCGAGGTCAGCTCGGGAAGGAGGACGGAGAGCACTCCGGCGCCCTGCCCTGCGGCTGCGAGGACAGCCTCCAGTCCGATGGCATCGACCAGCTGGCGGAGGATCGCGGTGAACGGAGCGTATGGAGCGCCGTCGCTGCCAAGGTCGACGCACCGACCGGTGAGGACGGTGGCCGTCGACGCCGCTTCTGCGAGGAATTCGGAGATCAGGCGCGACTTGCCGATGCCGGCTTCGCCCCCGATGACGATCGCTCGCGGCTGCCCATCGGAGACCGCTGCCAGTTCGTCGCGCAACGCGACGAGATCGGACTCGCGCCCGATCAACGAAGCGCTCGACGCCGGTGATCGCATGAGTCGATCCTGCCACCCACCACCGACATTCGGCGGGGTGGGCGGCAGGCGTTCGCGACGGGCGGAGTCCGGTGCGGGATCGATGGTGCGCGTCGGCTTCTGACTCACCGTCCGGCGTGCTGGAGCTCGCGCTCCCGAGCAGGCTCTTCCTGGTGTGGCTGCACGTCCACGTGTGCCGGTTCTTCCACCGGCGTCCGCTCGCCCACAGGCTCCTGAGCGCCGACGTGCGCACGGGCGTCCGCCCGCGCCGCACGGCGCCGGGCAAGCCACCCGGTCTCGCGTCGTCCGCCGTCGTCCTCCTGGATGATGCGCAGCTGTTCGAGCTCTCTGGTGTGCGCGGCCCGCTCCTGCGTCCGCACCCGTTCTGTCACGAATTCTTCGAGCAGCATCGTCTTCTCCCCTATCTGCTGTCCTACGTTCTTTGAGTGGTTCGACTCTCGTCTCTAAGGCAGGGTCGGGACATCGGGCAGATGCCCTATTTCGGTTTCCGGATGGTCCTCGACACAACAGGAACCCGGGTGGAAGCTGGGGTCATGGCAACCATCAACGAGCTCACGCCGCCCTATCGGGTGGGCTATTTCGTCGGCAGTCTCTCGTCGCATTCGATCAACAGGATGCTCGCGAACGCGCTGCTCGCGCTCGCTCCGAAAGACCTGGTATTCACGGAGATCCCGATCGGGGAGCTCCCGCTGTACAACCGGGATCTGGACGGCGACTTTCCCCAGGTGGCGATCGATTACAAGGCGCTCATCGCCGAGCAGGACGCACTGCTGTTCGTCACCCCCGAGTACAACAGGTCCATCCCCGGCGCGCTGAAGAACGCGATCGACTGGGCGAGCCGTCCATACGGCGAGAACGTGATCGCGCGCAAGGCGACGGCTGTGATCGGCGCCTCAAGCGGGGCCATCGGCACGGCCGTGGCGCAGCAGCAGTTGCGCAGTGTTCTCGGTTTCCTGCAGGCACCACAGATGAATGCCCCGGAGGCGTACATCACCCTGCGCCCCGGGCTGATCACCGAGGACGGCCACGTGACAGACCCAGGAACCGAAGCGTTCCTGAAGGGCTACCTTGATTCGTTCTTCGAGTTCATCGAACGCGTCCTCAGCGTGGTGCCGAAGGCGCGCTGACCGCACGACGGGACGACCGGAACCGGCCGCCGGCACGACGGGACGGCCGGATGTTGTCCCCGGCCTCCGGTGACAGCCGGACGGCCTCGATCACGGAGCCGAGTGCGAGGAGCGCGATCAGCACGAACGCCACCCGGTACGCCCCTGCCGGCTCGTGCAGCCCGACGAGCTGAGCGAGCGGATCGCCGAACCGGAGCGCGACCGCGCCGACCGCCACGCCGAGTCCGGCCGCGATCTGCTGCACGGTCGACGCGAGGGTGTTCGCCGCCGTCATCTCCGCGGCGGGCACGTCGGCGAACGCGATGGTGTTGTACGCCGTGAAGCCGGTGGATCTGGTCATACCGCTGAACACCAGCAGCACCACGACGAGCGCGATCGGCGTCAGCGGCGCGATGAACGCCGAGAGCACCATGCTGAGCACCGCGCCAGCTGTCGACACGATCAGCACGCGCCTGAATCCCCACCGCACGAGCAGCGGCGAGGTCGCCGGCTTGATCACGAGGTTGCCGACGAACAGCGTGAGCACGATCGCGCCGGCCTGCACGGGCGACCAGCCGAGCGCATCCTGAAAGAACAGCGGCAGCAGGAACGGCACGGCGGAGATGGTCAGCCGGAACAGCGATCCCCCGGCGTGGGTGACCCGGAACGTCTCGATCCTGAACGCCCGCAGGTCGAGCAGTGGATGCGCGGCCCGCAGCAGGTGCAGCACGGCCCACCCGGTGAGCAGCGCACCGGCCACCCCGGCCGCGATGGTCGCGCCCGCCGGCGCCGTCGGGTCGGAGAGCAGCGCTCCGAACACGACGACGCCGCCGACACCGGTGAAGGTGAGGGCGAAGCCGAGCCAGTCGAGCGGCACCCTGTGCCGTTCCGTCTCGCGCGGTCTCAGCCGGAGCGCCGCGACGAACGCGACGGCGCCGAGCGGGACGTTGAGCAGGAAGATCCAGTGCCAGCTGGCGTACGTGACCAGCAGGCCGCCGACGAGCGGCGCGACGATGGGAGCGGCGAGCGCCGGCCAGGTCAGCCACGCGATGGCCCGCACCAGATCCTTCTTCTCGGTGACGCGCAGGACGGCGAGCCGCCCGACCGGCACCATCATGGCGCCGCCCGCGCCCTGGAGCACCCGCATGGCGGTGAGCTGCACGAGGTCCGTGCTGAGCGCGCACAGCACGGAGGCCACCGTGAACACCGCGATCGCGCCGGTGAAGACCACGCGCGCGCCGAGCCGCTGCGTGAGCCAGCCGGAGATCGGGATGAGGACCGCCAGCGTCACGAGGTACGCCGTGATCGCCACGCCGACCGTCGCCGAGTCGATGCCGTACGCGCGTCCGATGGTCGGGGCCGCCGTCGCCAGGATCGTGCCGTCCAGGTTCTCCATGAAGAACGTGCCGGCCACGAGCAGCGTCAGCGCCAGCTGCCTGCGCTCGGTGAGATGCGTCGCTGAGGCGTCTCCCGCGGTCACCGACCGCCCTCGTGCTTGCGGTGCCGCTGCGCGATGGCGGGTGCGCCGTATGGGTAGTCGTCGGTGCGCGGAGCGCTCGCGTCGGTGAGCCTGGCGCGTTGCTCCTCCGTGAGAGTGAGGTCGGCCGCAGCGAGGTTGTCGGTGAGCTGCTCAACGGTGCGTGCGCCGAGGATCACGGAGGTGACCGCTGGACGGTCGGCGAGCCAGGACAGCGCCACCTGCGAGGACGACGCCCCTGTCTCCTCCGCGATGGCCGCGACCGCGTCGATGACCTGCCAAGTGCGCTCGTCGGCGTTGCGCTTGTCCCAGGCCTCCATGCCGCGCTTCGGGTTCTCGCCGAGGCGGGTGGCGCCGGTCGGGCTCTGATCGCGCGTGTACTTGCCGCTGAGCCAGCCGCCCGCGAGCGGGGACCAGGGCAGCAGGCCGATGCCCGCATCCAGTGCTGCCGGGACGATCTCGTGCTCGATGCCGCGCACGAGCAGGTTGTATTGCGGCTGCAGGGTCACCGGAACCGCCCAGCCGTTCGCACGCGCGAGCTGCACGGCCTTGGTGAGCTGCCAGCCGAGGTAGTTGGAGAACCCGTAATAGGAGATCTTGCCGTCGCGGACAGCCTGGTCGAGGAAGCCGAGCGTCTCGTCGAGCGGGGTCAGCGCATCCCAGGCGTGCAGCTGGTAGAGATCGATGTGGTCGACGCCGAGACGGGACAGCGACGCGTCGAGGGCGGCGCGCAGGTGTGTGCGGGACAGGCCGAGGTCGTTGGGGCCGTCGCCCATCGGGAACCGGCCCTTGGTGGCGATGACGACCTCGCCGCGGCGGCCGGGGTTCTGCGCGAGCCAGCGGCCGATGATGGTCTCCGACGTGCCGGCGCTGTAGACGTCTGCCGTGTCGATGAAGGTGCCGCCGCCGTCCAGATAGGTGTCGATGATGGCGTGCGAGGTCTGTTCATCGGCCTCCGCGCCGAAGGTCATCGTTCCGAGCGCGTATTCCGACACGATGGTGCCGCTGTTTCCAAGAGTGCGAAGTTCCATGTCTCGACGCTAATCCTGTCCTGCCCGTTTGCGAATGGTTTGCCGTCGAACGGTGGAGAACTCGTGGTGAGACCGGGCTGTGGAGGGATCGTGCCAGGCCACGATCGTGCCAGGCTGGACTCATGCCGGAGCCATCGAACGACGCACTGCGCCTCGTGCTCGTGTCGGACACCCACATCCCGAAACGCGCCCGCACGCTCCCGGCGGCGCTGCTCGCCGGGATGGACGCCGCCGACGTGGTGATCCATGCCGGCGACTGGGTGGACGCGCCGACTCTCGACCTCTTCGAGGCCCGCTCGCGCCGGCTGATCGCCGTATACGGCAACAACGACCACGGCGAACTGTGCGAACGTCTCCCCGAGGTGCAGACGGCCGACCTCGGCGGCCTGCGGTTCGCGGTGGTCCACGAGACCGGTCGGGCGGCCGGGCGCGAGCTCCGCTGCGCTGCCGCGTTCCCGGACACGGACGTGCTCGTCTTCGGCCACAGCCACATCCCGTGGGACACGACGGCGCCGAACGGCCTCCGCCTGCTCAACCCCGGCTCCCCCACCGACCGCCGGCGTCAGCCGAACGGCACCTTCATGACGGCGACCGTCGCCGATGGTGCACTCACAGACGTGCGGCTGGTCCCGATCGAGCGCTGAGGCGGGTCATCGCACGCGCTCACTCCACGCGCTCACTCCACGCGCTCACTCCACGCGCTCACTCCACGCGCTCACTCCACCGGCACCAGGAACCCGTCCACCACCAGCGCGCGCACCGTCGGCACCAGCTCCGCGAACAGCGCCATCTCATCCACGTCGAGCAACTGCGCGAGAGCCGCGACGATCGCCGCGACGCTCAGCTCGCCGTCGCACGCCCCGACGAGCGCGATCAGCCCGGTGTCGCCCTGCACCGTCCGCCCGAACCCGCCGCCCTGGCGCAGCAGCATCGCGGTCGGCGACTCGTCGCCCGGCCAGAAGTGCCGTTCCTCCGTGACGTCCCCGGCGACCGCGTACCGGTGGGACGCGAACGCGTCGTCGTCGATGGCAGCCTGCCAGTCGTGCGCGGCCAGGCTCTCACCGAGGTGCACGCCGAGCCCGGCCTCGTTGGAGCCGAGCGACCCGTGCCTGCGCTCCAGCCTGCGCAGCGTCCGCTCGCCCGCGATCGGACGGCGCAGCAGCACGTAGCCGAAACCGACAGAGCGCACGTCCCGCTGCGCGAAATCGTCCAGCCAGGCCGACGTGAGGCGGTCGAAGGCGTCCGTGCCCTGTTTCGTCCCTCCGTCGCGGATCCAGGTCTCGGCATACCGAGCGGCATCCTCCACGTCGCGCTCGATCACCCAGGCGTCGACCGGCACGGCCGAGGCGTCGATCCAGCCGGACACCCTGTCGAACGCGTCACCTGCGCCGCGGTACTCCCAGTTGGCGAGCAACTGGGCGACGCCGCCGGGCGCCAGATGGTCCCCGGCCGATTGGATGACCGCCTCGACCAGCGCGTCGCCCACCAGGCCGCCGTCGCGGTACTCGTACTCCGGCACCCCCTCCGCGCGCGGCGTGATCACGAACGGCGGGTTCGACACGATGTGGTCGAACGTCTCTCCGCGCACCGGCTGGAACAGGCTGCCGAGCCGGAACTCGACCCCGGCGATCCCGTTCAGTTCGACATTGATGGCGGCGAGCTCCAGCGCCCGCTCCGAGATGTCGGTGGCGACGACGTGGTTGGCGTGGCGGGAGGCGTGCATGGCCTGGATGCCGCAGCCAGTGCCGAGGTCGAGAACCCGGTCGACCGGGTTCTGCAGCATCAACCCGCTGAGGGTGGTGGATGCGCCGCCCACGCCGAGCACGTGGTCGACGGGGAGCGCGTGGCCGAGGAAGAGCTTGCCGAGGTCGGAGACGATCCACCAGTCCGCGTGGCCGTGCGCGTCGACGAACGAGTACGGCCGCAGGTCCACCGCCGCGAGGAAGCGGTCGCCGTCGGCAGCGCCGACCAGCCCCAGAGCCGCCGCGCCGTCCACGCCGAGGGCAGGGAGCGCGCGCGCCAGATCGTCGGCGGCGACGGGCTGCCCGAGCAGGAAGAGCCGCGCGAGCGTAGCCAGCGGGCTGATGCCCCGCCGGTGCTCCTCCGCATCCAGTGCCCGCGAGGCAGGGACGCGCTGCCCGCGGTGCAGAGCCTCCGCCGCGTCGGCGCCCCACAGCGCGGTGACGCCCGAGACGGAATAACCGGCGGCGGAGAGGTCGGAACGGAGGGCGGAGATGGGCGAAGCGGTCACCGGACTATTCAAACGCATCCGGCCACGCGCATCCGGCGCATCCGGCCGCACGCATCCGGCGCATCCACCGTTGCGAGCCCCACCGGGAGCCCACCGGGAGCAGAATGGACGCATGGTCCGCAAGAGAGCGATCGTGACAGGCGCGGTGCAGGGCGTCGGGTTCCGCTGGAGCGCCAGGGAAACCGCCCACCGGTTGGGGGTGGCCGGGTTCGCCCGCAACCGGGCGGACGGCAGCGTCGAAGTCGAGGTGGAGGGCGACCAGGAGCCCGTCGAGCGGATGCTCGCCTGGCTGCGCACCGGCCCGCCGGGTTCGGAGGTGGACGGCGTCGACGTGACGGACGCGGCACCGGATGGCGACGACGCCTTCCGCATCAGAGAGACGGTGGAGAACGCCGGACCGGGGTCACAATAGAGCCATGACCCGCGCGACGCTGCTGACCATCACCGCTCCCACCGGCACCCCGGCATCCGGGGACGCCGGTTTCGAGCTCGCCGACTTCGACGCGCCGCAGGTGCGCATCACCGATCTGAGCGTGACGCGCGGCGACGGCGTCTTCGAGACGGTGGCCGTGATCGGCGGGCACCCGCAGGCGCTGGAGCCGCACCTCGCGCGGCTCGCGCATTCGGCCGGCCTCCTCGATCTGCCCGCTCCTGCGCTGGACGTGTGGCGTTCGGCCGTCCTCGCGGGCGTCGCCGACTACCAGGCCAGGCACGGCGCGGGAGGCGCGCAGGAGGAGCTGTTCGCGAAGCTGATCTACTCGCGCGGCATCGAGGGGTCAGGCTCGCCGAGCGGCTGGATCTTCGTGGATGCCGGGGAGGATTTCTCGCAGGCCCGCGTGGGCATCCGGGTCGTCACGCTCGACCGCGGGTACCGGCACGACGTGGCGGAGACCTCCCCCTGGCTGCTGCAGGGCGCGAAGACGCTGTCGTACGCGGTCAACCGCGCGGCCCAGCGCGAGGCGGTGCGCCGCGGTGCGGACGACGTGATCTTCGTCAGCTCGGACGGCTTCGCCCTGGAGGGTCCGACCTCGAACGTGATCCTGCTCTCCGGCACGACCGTCAGGACCCCGCAGACCGACCAGGGCATCCTGGCAGGGACGACCCAGGCGAGCGTCTTCGAGTTCTTCTCCGCGCGCGGCTTCGACACCGTCTACGAGGAGATCCGCGCCGACGAGCTCCCCGGCGCCGACGCCCTCTGGCTCGTCTCCAGTGTGCGCCAGGCCGCCCCGATCACCGACCTCGACGGCCGGTCGTTCCCCGTGGATGCCGCCCTCACCACTGAGCTGAACGAGTACCTTCTTCTCCCGCACCTCCTGAGACTTCTCCCCGAGGGCGTCTCCGGCGCACGCGAGATACCAGTAACTGTGTCGATTTCTGCAGATTTCGACACGGTTACGGGTATCTCGCGTGCGCGTTTAGGCTTTAACGCATCGAGAGGAGCCCGAGGGGAGGGATGAGCGTGGCCGATCACGTGCCGACGAGTGTCGAGGTGCTGCGCCAGCAGGCGCGCGACGAACTCTCCGCGATCATCGAGCACCGCTGCCGCGCCGGCGAGGACCCGTGGCAGTTCATCCCGGACCTGCCGAGCGTCGACCAACAGGTCGTCATCGCCCTCCGCGCCAGCGCGATCGATGCGTTCGACCTTGCGGAGGAGCAGTCCCGCGCTCACCACCCCGCCGCGGGCCGCGCCGTGTTCGCGCGCTTCGAATACGGGGTCCTTCGCCGGATCGCCCTAACGCATCCAGAGCTGAGCGAGGCGGTCTGGGAGTTGGTCGACCGGGTGGAACGGGCCTAACCGAGCGCCTCGGCCGTCGTCACCGGCAGGTCGCAGACGAAGTCGTGGCACAGGTACGCCGCTGCCGCCCCACCAATGGATGCGCGTCCAGCGAACAGCTCGAAGCCCTCCGCCGCGAACGCCTCGGCCCCCGCGTCGTCCACCGCAGCCGTGAGCGCGGCGCCCCGGCGGCGCACGGCGGTCACGAGGTCGCGGCGCTGCGCATCCAGTCCGGTCGGCGCACCCGCTCCGCTCGGCGCACCCGCCCCACTCGTCACCCCTGCCCCGGTCGGCGTCACGAGCACCAGCTGCTCCGGCTCGTCGGCGAGCCGCGACATCAGTTCCAGGGCGGCGCCGAACGCGCTCGGCGTGCTGATCGCCTGCGCGGCGACCACCCGCATCGCCTCGCGGGACGCCCGCTCGTAGCGCCGCTCCCCGGTCAGCAGGAACAGCGTGTGGGCCGCGGTCGCCGTCGACGACAGCCCGGACGGATACGCGCCCTCCGACGGGTCCACCCTGATCGCCATCCCGTTGCCCTGCAGCACGGGATCGCCGCCTCCCGGCGTCTCGAACGGGCAGTCCGCGTCGCCCGCCGCGTCGATGCACAGGTCGATCAGGTCGCGCGCCGCCGTCGCGTAGCCGGGGTCCCCGGCAGCGAGTGCGAGGTCGAGCAGTCCGGCGGCGAGCCCGCCGTAGTCTTCGAGGGTGGCGGCGGCGTCGGAGACGCGAGCGCCGAGCGAGGCCCTGACGAGCATCCCACTGGAGGTGCGGTGCCGGGCGAGCAGGTCGTCCGCTGCGGCGCGCGAAGCCGTCAGCCAGGCCGGCCGGTCGAACACGAACGCCGCCTGGGCGAGTGCGCCGACCGCGAAGCCGTTCCAGCCGGTGAGCACTTTGGCGTCGACCGGCGGCGGGTCCAGCCGTGCACGTTCCACGGCGGGCAGGCGGTAGTACGTCCCCTCGACGCGCGCGCCGTCGATGGTGCTCTCCGAGTCCTGCGCCGACGCGAAACCGCCGTCCGGTCTGCGCAGCACGTCGAGCAGGAAGTCGGCGATCCCGTCGGCAGCAGCCTCCGCCCACGCCGCGCCGGTCTGCTGCCAGGCCGCGGTGTAGCAGCGCAGGAGCAGCGCGTTGTCGTAGAGCATCCGCTCATAGTGCGGCTCGCTCCAGTCGCGGCGCGTCGCGTAGCGGAAGAAGCCGCCGTCGACGGGGTCGCGGAGTGGCGAGTCCGCCATCCGGCGCAGCGTGCGGGCGGCGAGATCTCTGCCGCTGCCTCGGGTGAGCAGGAAGCCCAGGACGGGGGCGACCGGGAACTTCGGCGCCGTGCCGAACCCGCCGAACCGTTCGTCCTCCGCCGCGGCGAGCGCCGTCACCGCTCCATCGAGCGCGCGCGCATCCGGGAGTTCGGAGACGACGGTCGCCGCCGTGGACGCCGCTTCGAGCGCTGCGACGACCGCTGCGGCGTTGCTCTCGACCTCGTCTCGGCGCTCCGTCCAGGCGTCCCAGACGGCGTCGAGCACCTGGCGGAACGATGCCCTGCCCTCGATCGGCGTCGGCGGGAAGTAGGTTCCGGCGAAGAACGCGCGCCCATCCGGTGTGGCGAAGACCGTCAGCGGCCAGCCCAGGTTGCCCGTGAACGCGCTCGCGGCCGAAAGGTAGCCCGCATCCACTTCCGGATGCTCCTCCCTGTCCACCTTGACGGCCACGAACCGCGCGTTGAGGTCCGCGGCGAGCACGGGATCGCTGAAGCTCTCCCTGGCCATCACGTGACACCAGTGACAGGTGGCGTACCCGATGGAGATGAGCACGGGCACATCCCGCCGACGTGCTTCGTCGAACGCCGCCGACCCCCACGGGTACCAGTCGACGGGGTTGTCGGCGTGCGCGAGCAGGTATGGACTGATCGCATCGCTGAGCCGGTTCGCCATGCCGCAACACTAGCCCCGGGATGCGCGCAGCGGCCCTGCTCCCTGTTGGCTGAAAAAAGCCGACGCTGAGGCGCGGCTGAGCGTATCCTGTCAGGAGTACCCCAGACCCCGGCACGCGCATCCAGCGAGGGAGCGGGGTCATCATGGCGGCACGGATCGTCGCGTCGAAGGCTGACGATTATGCCGCGCTCGCCGCCGTCGTCCGACAGTCCGGCTTGCTGCGCCGTCGCTACGGGTACTACTGGACGAGGCTCGCCGCCGTCCCCGTCGCGACGTTCGCCGCCGTCGGCGCGTTCCTGCTCATCGGCAACAGCTGGTGGCAGCTCGTCACTGCGGCGGTGTTCGCGTTCATCTTCACCCAGACGGCGTTCCTCGGCCACGATGCGGCGCACCGTCAGATCTTCCGCTCCGGCCGGTGGAACGACTGGACGAGCCTCATCGTCGGCGACCTGTTCGTCGGCATGAGCTACGGCTGGTGGCAGCACAAGCACACGCGCCACCACGCCAATCCGAACCGGGAGGGCGTCGATCCCGATCTCGACCTGCCTGTGGTCATCTTCACCCCCGCACAGGCGTCGTTGAGACGCCCTCCCACCTTCCTCGGCGGGTTCGGGATCTGGGTCACCGGCCATCAAGGCTGGTTCTTCTTCCCGATCCTGCTGCTGGAAGGCCTGTCCCTGCACGCGTCGAGCGTGCGCAGGGTGCTCTCCAGCGAGCCGATCAAGCGCCGTCCAGTCGAGATCGCGTTGCTCGCGGTGCGGATCGGCGGCTATCTCACGCTCGTGTTCGTCGTGCTCTCCCCCGGCATCGCCGTAGCCTTCCTGGGCGTGCAGCTCGGGCTCTTCGGCGTGTACATGGGCCTGTCGTTCGCACCCAACCACAAGGGGATGCCGCTCGTGCCGCACGACGCGAGGCTCGACTTCCTGGGGCGGCAGGTGCTGACCAGCCGGGACATCCGGGGCAGCAGGGCGCTCGACTTTCTGATGGGCGGACTCAACTACCAGATCGAGCACCACCTGTTCCCGTCGATGCCGAGCATCCACCTGCGGCGCGCCGCCCCGGTCATCCGGTCGTTCTGCACGGAGCACGGCATCGCGTACACGGAGACCGGTCTGGGCGAGTCGTACGCGATCGTGCTCCGTTACATCAACAGGGTCGGGCTCGGCGAGAAGGACCCGTTCGCCTGCCCGCTGCTCGAACAGCGCGAGGCGGTCACCGACCCGGCCTGGGCCGCAAGGGACAGCGCAGGGCCATCGCCGAAGTGACCGTGCGGCAGGGTCGGATCAGGCGGTGCGGCGCGACGCCTTCTCGACGTGCAGGTTGTCCGGTCGCGGCAGCCCGAGATGGTCGCGGAGGGTGGTGCCGTCGTACTCGGTGCGGAACAGGCCGCGCCGCTGCAGTTCGGGGACCACGAGCGCGGTGAACGCGTCGAACTGGCCGGAGAGGAACGGCGCCAGGACGTTGAAGCCGTCGACAGCGCCGGAGACGAACCACGCCTCCAGGTGGTCGGCGACCTCCGTCCCAGAGCCGACGACCGCCGCGGCGGGCACGACGTGCGCGGCGAGCAGTTGCCGGTACGTCACAGGATGCTCGCCGCCGACCCGGCGACCGGTGCGGGTCTGCACGCCCTCCAGCAGCCGCTGACCGCCCTCGGAGAACCGCCGGGACACGCGCAGCGGAACCTCGGCGTCGAGCGGCGGCGTGCCGAGCGGCACGCCGACGATGCCGGAGAGTGCGCGGATCGTGCGGTTGCCGGGAAAGTCCGGCGATTGCGCTGCGGGGTCGTCGGCGAGCGGAACCAGCCGGAGAAGCTCGTCGTAGATCGCACGCGCCTCCTCCGTCGTCTCGGCGACGACGGGAAGGACGGGCGTCACGATCCGGGGTCCGCCGTCCGTGCGTCCGGCGGCTGCGGCGCGCGCGCTCGTCTCCGCGCGGACGACCACCGCGTCGTCGATCGAGGCGACGGCCACGATGGACACGTCGGCCAGCTCACCCGCCAGGCGGCGTGCCCTGCTCGACCCTCCCGCGTGCACGATCGGCAGGTGCCCCTGGACCGGCCGGGGCGCCGTCAGCGGACCGGAGACGCTGACGTGCGCGCCCACCGCGTCCGTCCGGTGCAGCCGCGCCGGATCGATCAGGCGACCGGAGGCTCTGTCGCGGACGAACGCGTCGTCCTCCCAGCTGTCCCAGAGCAGCCGCAACGCCCGAACGTACTCATCGGCCTCGTCGTAGCGCGGCTCCGCCCCGCCGAGCGCGTCGCGCCCGTGGTTCGCCGCTGCACGCGGGTCGGCCCCGGTCACCAGGTTGATCCCGGCGCGTCCGGCGCTCAGCCGGTCGATGGATGCGGTCTGCCGCGCGAGCGTGAACAGGTCGTAGTATCCGGTGTTCGCCGTCGCGATCAGTCCGATGCGCTTGGTGACGCCGGCCAGGTAGGCGATGGCGCTGAGCGGATCCATCCTGGCCAGCAGGTCAGGATCGCGGAACTCCAGGTCGGCGCCGGTCGCCAGCCACTCCCCGAAGAAGAGGTAGTCGAGTTTCGCCGCCTCTGCCGTGCGCGCCGTGCGCCGCAGCACGACAGGGTCGCGCAGCGGGTCGTTGTGTGCGCCGGGATGGCGCCAGCCCGACGGGAAGGCGCCGAGCGCCCGGAACACCGCACCGAGGATGAGCTGCCTGGTCATCGGAGGTGCCGGTCTCGTCGTCGGGCGGCCGGCATCAGCGTCCCAGGTACTTGGCGATCGACTCCGCCTCGGCGACGTTGCTGCGGATCAGTGGGATGGCGCGTGCGACGGCCAGGTCGATCCGCTCGTGCAGGTCGAGGCTGCTGACGGCCCCGTTGGTGAAGTCGGAGTCGTTCGCGTAGATGCCGATGGGGAGGGTGAGGGCCTGGAAGAACCCGAACAGCGGCCGGAACTGGTGCTCGATGATGAGCGCGTGCCGGTCGGAGCCTCCGGTGGCCGCGAGCAGCACAGGGGTGTCGACGAGCGCGTACTGGCCGACGAAGTCGAACAGATGCTTGAACAGCCCGGTGAAGGAGGCGCGATACACCGGGCTCGCGACGATGAGCAGGTCGGCGCTCTCGATGCGCTGCAGCTCGGCTTCGACGGAGGCGGGCAGTTCGTCGCGGCGGAGCGCGCCGGCGAAGTCCGGTCCGATCTCGTTGACGGCGATGAGGTGGGCGTCGATGGAGAGCTCGCGCCCGAACGACGCGAGGATCTCGCCGACGAGCGCTGTGGTCTTCGACGGCGTGTGGAGGCTTCCGGACACGGCGACGACGCGCAGGGGACGGCCGGTCTGGTTCGACGAGAGCTGGGACATGCCTGCGACGCTAAGCCCGTGCATCCTGGAATACCAGGCCCGGCGTCATGCGGCGTAAACCTGCGGCGCAACACGACGTCATGCAGTGCTGCTCCTCCCCGCATTCAGAACCGCCGTCACTGAATCCATCACCAGCGGCGGTTGGAGTCACTGAACGGCAGGGATTACCGTAGAAGAATGGTTGCAACCGCAAATATCCCCACCCTTGAACTCAACAACGGCACCGTCGTCCCGCAGCTCGGCTTCGGCGTCTTCCGGGTCGAACCGGCCGAGACGACCCGCATCGTCACCGACGCGCTCGAGGTCGGCTACCGCCACATCGACACCGCGGCGATCTACGGCAATGAGACCGGCGTCGGCGAGGCCATCGCCTCCTCCGGAATCGCACGCGAGGAACTCTTCGTCACCACCAAGCTGTGGAACGACCGGCAGACCGACGCCGAGGCCGCCTTCGACGAGTCGCTCGGCAAGCTGGGCCTCGACTACGTGGACCTGTACCTCATCCACTGGCCGACCCCCGAGAAGGACACCTTCGTGGAGGCGTGGAAGTCGCTGGAGAAGATCTACGCGACCGGCCGCGCCAAGGCGATCGGCGTGTCCAACTTCCTGGTGCCGCACCTGGAGAAGCTGCTGGCGAACACGGACATCGTCCCCGCCGTGAACCAGATCGAGCTGCACCCGGCGCACCAGCAGCCGGAGGTGACCGCGTTCGCACGCGAGCACGGCATCCACATCGAGGCCTGGGGCCCGCTCGGCCAGGGCAAGTACCCGCTGTTCGACGCCCCGGAGGTCGCGGCCCCCGCTGCGGCACACGGCAAGACGCCCGCCCAGGTCGTCATCCGCTGGCACCTCCAGACCGGCAACATCGTCTTCCCCAAGTCGAACCGCCGCGAGCGCATGGCTGAGAACTTCGACGTCTTCGACTTCGAGTTGACCGCCGACGAGGTCGCCGCGATCACGTCGATGGAGCGCGAGGGCCGCGTGAGCGCGCACCCGAACGAGGTCAACTAGCACTAGCACCTGCGCGGCCCCCGGATCCTGGATGCGGGGGCCGCGCTTCCGCGTGCGCGGCACCGCGACCGTTAGGCTCGCCGTGTGCGCATCCTGACGATCACCGGCAAGATCATCTACGTCATCGGCGGCTACGGGCTGCTGCTGGTGCTGAACGTGTTCGTGTTCCAGCAGCTGGTGAACCCGACCATTGACGTGCTGATCGTCGCCATCCTCAACGTCGCATACGTCGCGATCGGCGTCCGCACCTTCCGCGGCCTCGAGGAGAACAGGGAGGACCCCCGGGTCTGGTGGCGTGCAACGGCGCGTCCGGCCGCAGGGGTGTGGATCGGCTGCGGCCTCGCGGTCGCCGCGGGCATCGCACTGCTCGGCGCGCTCGCCTCCAAGCCCGCCGACGCGTTCGTGCCCACCGTCGCCTGCGTGGTCTACGCCGCACTGGCCGCGTTCTACCTGCACTCTTCCTATCGGCTGCGCACGCTCGACACCGCGCCGTGAACTCCGGCGCCTGAGCCGCGGCCCCCTGAACCGCAGCGCCCTGAACCGCCGCGCCCTGAACCGCCGGGCCGCGCCTCCCTTCCGCGCGACCGGCCGTCCCGTGCGCTAGCGTCGACTGCATGACGACGCGCGCGCAAGTCGACGCACTGGCAGAGGCACTCCTGGCCGCGAATGCCGACCGGTTCGCCGCCGTCCGCGACCGGATGTTCACCCTGATCGACGCGCAGACCGCCGACGGACATCCGCAGTCCACCGAACCCATCGCCGTCGCCTCCCCCGAGCGCGACGACGTGCTGTGCGTGTTCGCGTGCACCTGCATCGGCGCGAGCGACGGACAGCCGATCACCCTCATCGCCACCAAACTGAGCGCCGTCGCCCGCGACGACGAGACCACGGCGCCGACCGACGCGGAAGCCCTCGCGTTCGCGCTCGCCCTGCTCGGCGACGCCTGGTTCTCCCAGTCGCTCAGAGACGCGGCAGAGGTCGCAGACCCCGCGCGCCCGACGAAAGGCGTCCGGCTCTACCTCTCCGGCGACTTCCAGCCCGGCGTGCCCGAGGTGTTCAGCGACTCGGTCGTCCCGACGGTCTCCACGCTCGACTAGGGGCGGGCGGCGTCGGTCGCGGATGCGGACGCCGCCTCCGCCTCGAACCGCGCGACCAGCTCCCGTTTCAGCACTTTCCCGCTGGGTCCGAGCGGGAGCGACTCCAGGATCTCCACCCTGCGCGGAAACTTGTACGCGGCGATGTGCTCCTGCGCGAACGCGACCAGGTCGTCGCCGTCCGCCGTCATTCCCGGCATCACCGTGACCACGGCCATCACCTCCTGGCCGTGCACCTCGTGGGCCACCCCGAACACGGCCACCATCGCGACAGCCGGATGCGTCGACAACACTTCTTCGACCTCGCGCGGATACACGTTGTAACCGTTCCGC
Source organism: Leifsonia sp. McL0627 (assembly GCF_058244615.1). Classification (NCBI taxonomy): domain Bacteria; kingdom Bacillati; phylum Actinomycetota; class Actinomycetes; order Micrococcales; family Microbacteriaceae; genus Leifsonia; species Leifsonia sp. McL0627. The sequence continues at coordinate 464,819 of NZ_JBZCGM010000003.1, read as the reverse complement.
ACGATCATGTCCTTCTTGCGGTCGACGATCGTGATGTAGTCGTCGTCGCTCTTCGTGCCGAGATCGCCGGTGCGGAACCAGCCGTCGACCACGGCTTCCGCGTTCGCGTCCGGCAGGTTCAGGTACCCCTTCATCAGGTTGTGGCCTCGCACCACGATCTCGCCGAGCTCGCCGCGCGGCAGCAGCTCCACCCTGTCGTCGATCTCCGCGTCGGCGATCTCCACATCCACGCCCCAGATCGGCGTGCCGACGGTGCCCACCCTGGTCGGCCTGCCGCGATGGTTGAACGACGCGACGGGCGACGTCTCGGTGAGGCCGTACCCCTCGTGCACGTCGATGCCGTACACCTCTTTCATCCGCTCGATCACGGCCACCGGGATGGCGGCGCCGCCGGACATCCCGTAGCGCAGCGGCGGCCGCTCTGGGTTGGACTTCGCCGCTTCGAGCAGTGCGATGTACATCGTCGGCACGCCGGTCATGATCGTGCAGGCGTTGGCGTTGAGGAGCGCGAGCGCCGTCGCTCCGTCGAACTTCGGCACGAGCACGATCGCCGCCCCCGCGCGGAAGCCCATGTTCATCACACAGGTCTGGCCGAACGTGTGGAACAGCGGCAGACAACCCAGGATGCGGTCGTCCTGCTCGATGTCGAGCGTCCCGGCCAGCAGCACGTTGACCTGCTCGACCAGCGCGAAGTGACAGCCCTCCGCGCCCTTCGGCTTGCCCGTGGTGCCGCTGGTGTACAGGATGGTTGCGGTGTCGAGCGGGTCGCGCGGGACGTACGTGTCGACGGGGTGCGCATCCCGTGCCTCGTCTTCGAGCCTGGCGAACGGCAGCTCCGCGTGCTTGTCGTCCGGCACGAGCACCGACAGCGTCTCGACTCCGGCCAGCGCAGCACCCTTCGCGCCCTCGCCGAGCAGCGGGGCGGCGCAGATCAGCAGCTTGGCGCCGCTGTCGCGCAGCACATACGCGATCTCCTCGGCCTTCAGCAGCGCGTGCACCGGCACCACGACAGCGCCGAGCGCAAGTACCGCGTAATACGCGCGCGGGAAGTCCGGCACGTTCGGAAGCAGCAGGGCGACGGCGTCACCCTCGCCGATGCCGCGCGAGCGCAGCGCCCCTGCGTACCTGCGGGTCTGCTCCCAGAGCTCGCCGTACGCGATCTGCTGATCACCGAAGATCAGCGCGACGTTGTCGGGCATCCGGTGGGCGGTCTCAGCGAGAATGCTGGCGACCGACATCGTGGCGAAACCATGACTCATCTGCGTGCTCCCTGTCTCCATCGACACAAGAACCCGTTCGGGTTGATACGAAACCTACCCCTAACCAGCCGCACACGCGGCGTCGACACCATTCGTGCGAAAAGTGCGGTTACAGAGCGTTGGACCGCACGTTTCGCACGAGTCGCGCGCGCTACGGCGCGAGCAGCGCGCGCAGTGCGGCGGTGTAGTCCTCGAACGCGCGGCGGCCGGTGCGGGAGAGACGCAAGTACGTCACCGGGGTGCGTCCACGGTGCGTCTTCTCGACCTCGACGTAGCCGGCGTCTTCGAGCTTGCGCAGGTGGGTGGAGAGGTTGCCCGCCGTGAGGTCGAGGAGCTCTTGCAGGCGGGGGAACGCCATGCTGTCCCCCGGCGGCATGGTCGCCAGCGTCGCCGTGATCTTGAGCCGCACCGCCGGGTGGATGACCGGGTCGAGTTCGTCCACCGGCGTCACTTCCGCACGCGGACGACGGTGACGAGGGCACCGACGAGGAACGCTCCCCCGCCGACGACCGCCATCAGGAGCAGGTTCCACGGGGCTCCCGCGAACGGTGCGGCCCCGCCGAGCGCGAGCAGCACGGCGCCGATCACCAGCTGGGTCTTGTCCTGCCAGATCGCCGCGCCGCCCAGGTAGAGCGCGCCGCACATCAGGGCGTACGCGCTCGGGAAGTACAGCGACGTCAGCTCGCCGGACAACCCGTTCACCACGAGCCCGATACCCAGGGCGGCGAACGCGATGGCGCACGCCGACCAGGAGACGCCGTAGACGATTCCGGAGAAGGTGGACGGTCCGCGCATTCCGCGGCCGATGCGGGAGCCGATGATGGCGGACGCGGCGATGGAGCCGACGATGAGCACCGCGAAGACGATGCCGGCGAGCACACCGGGGATGGTGCCGCTGAGGGGTCCGGTCGCGAGCCACAGCACGAGGTAGCCGATCAACCAGGCGAAGCCCCACACCGCGTACAGCCAGACCACTGGGCGTTCGAAGTCGCGGTCGACGCGGCGCTGCTGGTCGTCGATGATGTCGAGTCTGCTGCGCGGGTCTTCGGACTTCTCGTGCTGAGATTGTGTGTCCATATTCACTTTGTAACACAAAGTAGTTTGCAAACGCAATAATAGTTGGGAGATTGCCCCGCCGACATGGGAGGATGGAAGGCTCATGACTGCCACGATCACCTTCCCTCCCGAGCTGCCCGTCAGCCAGAAGCGGGATGACATCGCGCGCGCCATCCGCGACAACCAGGTGGTCATCGTCGCCGGCGCCACCGGCTCCGGCAAGACCACCCAGCTGCCGAAGATCTGTCTGGAACTCGGCCGGACGAACATCGGGCACACCCAGCCGCGCCGTCTCGCGGCGCGCACGATCGCCGAACGCATCGCGGAGGAGCTCGGCGAGGAGGTGGGCGCCACGGTCGGCTACCAGGTGCGGTTCACCGACCGCGTCACGTCCGACACCCGCATCAAGCTGATGACCGACGGCATCCTGCTCAACGAGATGCACCGCGACCGGATGCTCCGCAAGTACGACACGATCATCATCGACGAGGCCCACGAGCGCAGCCTCAACATCGACTTCCTGCTCGGCTACCTCAAGCAGCTGCTGCCGAAGCGCCCCGACCTCAAGCTCATCATCACCTCCGCGACCATCGACCCGCAGAGCTTCGCAGCGCACTTCGCCTCCGCGGACGGCACCCCGGCCCCGATCGTCGAGGTCTCCGGCCGCACATACCCGGTCGAGGTCCGCTACCGTCCACTGGTCGCCGACGCCCTGACCGACGACGACAGCGACGACCCGGACGCCGGCGATGCCGACCCCATCCCGTCCGCCGACCGCGACTACCTGCAGGGCATCAACGACGCCCTCGACGAGCTCGCCCGCGAGGCGCCGGGCGACGTGCTGGTGTTCCTGTCCGGCGAAAACGAGATCCGGGATGCGGCCGACGCCATCCGCGGGCGCAACCTGCCGGGCACCGAAGTGCTCCCCCTCTACGGCCGACTGTCGTCCGCCGAGCAGCACCGGGTCTTCCAGCGCTCGACCACGCCGGGCGTCCGCCGCCGTGTCGTGCTCGCCACCAACGTCGCGGAGACCAGCCTCACCGTCCCCGGCATCAAATACGTGGTGGATGCGGGGACCGCGCGGATCAGCCGCTACAGCGTGCGCGCCAAGGTGCAGCGTCTCCCGATCGAGGCCATCTCGCAGGCGAGTGCGAACCAGCGTTCCGGCCGCTCCGGCCGCACCAGCGACGGCATCGCCATCCGGCTGTACTCGCAGGAGGATTTCGAGAAGCGCCCGGAGTTCACCGAGCCGGAGGTGCTGCGCACCAACCTCGCCGCCGTCATCCTGCAGATGATCTCGCTCGGCCTCGGCGACATCGCCGCGTTCCCGTTCCTCACCCCGCCCGACTCCCGCGGCATCAAGGACGGCCTGGACCTGCTTTCCGAGCTGGGCGCCGTGGTGAAGACGAAGGACGGCGACAACGCACTGACCAAGGTCGGCCGCAACCTCGCGCAACTTCCCATCGACCCCCGGTTCGCCCGGATGGTCGTGGAGTCGAAGCGGCACAGCACCTCGCGCGAGGTGATGGCGATCGTGGCGGGCCTCACCATCCAGGATCCGCGCGAGCGGCCCGTCGAGCGCCGCGGCACAGCCGACGCTCAGCACGCGCGTTTCGCCGACCCGACCAGCGACTTCCTCACCCTGCTGAATCTCTGGAACTATCTGGAGGAGAAACAGAAGGAGCTTTCCTCCAGCGCCTTCCGCCGGCTCTGCAAGGCCGAGTTCCTCAACTTCCTGCGCGTGCGCGAGTGGCAGGACGTCTACCGGCAGCTGCGCCAGCTGGCCAAGCCGCTCGGCCTGACGATGGGCGAGCCGTCCGTCAACCCGGATGGCATCCACAAGTCGCTGCTCGCCGGTCTGCTCTCGCACATCGGGCTCAAAGACCTCACCGCGTCCGGCAACAAGGGCGGCGCCCGCGGCGCACGTTCGTCCGAATACCTCGGAGCCCGCCAGACCCGGTTCGTGATCTTCCCCGGATCCACGCTCGCCAAGAAGCAGCCGAACGCCCTGATGAGCGCCGAGCTCGTCGAGACCAGCCGCCTGTTCGCCAGGATGAACGCGTCCATCGACCCGGCCTGGGCCGAGCCGATCGCGGGCGACCTCTGCAAGCGCACATACAGCGAGCCGCACTGGGAGAAGAACCAGGGCGCGGTCGTCGCCTACGAGCGGGTCACGCTCTACGGCGTCCCGATCATCCCGCGTCGCCGCGTGCAGTATTCGCGGATCGACCAGGAGCTCTCCCGCGAACTGTTCATCCGGCACGCCCTCGTGGACGGCGAGTGGGACTCCAAGCAGGCGTTCGACCGCGCGAACACCAAGCTGCGCGCCGAGCTGCGCGAGCTGGAGGAGCGCACCAGGCGCCGCGACATCCTGAACGACGACGAGGCCGTCTTTGAGTTCTACGACAAGCGCCTTCCTGCCGACGTGGTCTCGACGCGCAGCTTCGAGGGCTGGTGGCGGAAGGCCAGGAACGACACCCCCGACCTGCTGACGATGACCCAGGACGCCCTGCTGGATGCGGATTCCGCGCCGGTCGACGACGACGCGTTCCCTCCGGTCTGGCGCCAGGGCGACCAGCAGCTGACGCTCCGCTACCGGTTCGAGCCCGGCGCGGAGGACGACGGCGTGACCGTGCAGGTGCCGCTCCCGCTGCTCGCAGGCCTGCTGCCGGACGGCTTCGACTGGCAGGTCCCCGGCCTTCGCCACGACCTCGTCACCGCCATGATCAAGGCGCTCCCCAAGGCGATCCGCCGCCAGGTTGTCCCGGCCGCCGACTGGGCGTCCCGGCTGCTCGGCGAGCTGAGCGGTGCGGCCGGGATGCACGCCCACGAGGGCGAGAAGCCAGCGGCCTCGCTCGCCGACACCCTCGCTGCGACGATCAGCAGGATGACCGGCTCCCGGGTGAGCGGCACCGACTTCGAGCGCGAGCGCATCCCGGCCCATCTGTCTCCGACGTTCCAGATCGTCGGCGAGCGCGGTCGCACCATCGCGTCCGGCAAAGACCTCGCTGCACTGCAGGACCAGCTGCGCTCCCGCGCCCGCGACTCCGTGGCCAAGGTCGCTGAGGCGCGGACGCCGAACGCGATCGAACGCTCCGGGCTCACCACCTGGGACTTCGACGAGCTGCCCCGCTTCCTCGACAGCACCCAGGAGGGTCCAGGCGGGTCGAAGAACGTCATCCGCGCATACCCGGCGCTCGTCGACGACGGCGACAGCGTGAGCATCCGGTTGATGGGGACCCCGGCCGATCAGGCGCGTGCGATGCCGGGCGGGGTGCGCAGGCTGCTGCTGGCGAGCATCCCGTCGCCGGTGGCGTACGTGCAGCAGCACCTCACGTCGAACGAGAAGCTGACGCTCGCCGCGAGCCCGTACCCGAACACGAAGGCGCTGTTCGACGACTGCCTGCTGGCCGTGGTCGACAGCGTGCTGTTCCGGATGAAGCCGGACGGCCAGGTGTTCATGCGCGCCGAGTTCGAGGCGGTGCGCGACCGGGTCTCCGGGATCGTGATGGACTCGATGTTCACGACCGTCGCCCTGGTCACGCGCATCCTGACGGCTGCTCGCGCGGCCGAGAAGGCGATCGGCGGCGCGACCAGCCTGGTCTTCCTCTCCGCACTGAACGATGCGAAGGCGCAGCTCGCCGGGCTCGTCTATCCCGGCTTCGTGTCGGCCACAGGGATCGACCAGCTGCAGCACCTGCCGCGCTACCTGAACGGCATCAGCCAGCGGATCGCCGCGCTCCCGGTGAACCCCGGCCGCGACCGCGCCTGGCAGACCCAGGTGGAGACCGCCGTCGCGCTCTACACCGAGGCGGGCGGCCGCATCCCGCTGGCGCCGCACTCCCCCGAGAACCTCGTGCACGCCCGCTGGATGCTCGAAGAGTTCCGCGTCTCGCTCTTCGCCCAGTCCCTCGGCACCGCCGAGTCCGTCTCCATCCAGCGCATCCGCAAAATCCTCGCCTCCTAAAAAATCGAGCCGGGACTTGTGTACGCGACACGCTGGCGTGTTGCGTACACAAGTCCCGGCTCGATTATGGGGGACGGGAGACGGGGGACGGGTCAGAGCACCTTGGAGAGGAAGGCCTGGGTGCGCTGGTGCTGCGGGTTGGCGAGGACCTCGCGGGGGTCTCCGGACTCGACGACCACGCCGCCGTCCATGAAGACCAGCTCGTCGGCGACCTCGCGGGCGAAGCCCATCTCGTGGGTGACCACGATCATCGTCATCCCGGAGGCGGCGAGCCCCTTCATCACGTCGAGCACTTCGCCGACCAACTCGGGGTCGAGCGCGGACGTCGGCTCGTCGAACAGCATCAGCTTCGGGTCCATCGCCAGCGCCCGCGCGATGGCGACGCGCTGCTGCTGACCTCCGGACAGGTGAGCCGGATAGTGGTCGCCCTTGTTCCCGAGTCCGACCCTCGTCAGCAGCTCCTGGGCGCGGGCGACGGCCTGCGACTTGGAGACGCCCTTGACATGGATCGGCGCCTCCATCACGTTCTCCAGCGCCGTCATGTGCGGGAACAGGTTGAACCGCTGGAACACCATGCCGATCTCGCGGCGCTGCTTGGCGGCCTCCTTCGGCTTCAGCTCATAGAGCTTGTCGCCGTGCTGGCGGTAGCCGACGAGCTGGCCGTCGACCGACAGGCGGCCGGCGTCCACCCGCTCGAGGTGGTTGATGCAGCGCAGGAAGGTCGATTTGCCCGAACCGGACGGTCCGACGATGCACAGCACCTCGCCGGGGTTCACCGACAGCGAGATGCTCTTCAGCACCTCGTTGGAGCCGAAGCTCTTCGAGACGCCGTCGGCGAGCACCATCGGGGTCCCGGTGCGTGGAGTCAGTGTCTGGTCGCTCATCCTTTGCCTCCCAGGTCGTTGCCGTCCGGCACTCCGGCGACGGGAACCGCGCCGGTCAGCGCAGCTCCGTCTCCGCGGTCGGGCCGTCGGGCGTTCACCCCGCGGGAGAACCGTCGTTCGAGGAAGTACTGCCCGACCATCAGGATGGACGTGAAGAGCAGGTACCAGCACGAGGCGACGATCAGCAGCGGGATGGGGGTGTACGTCACCGCGGAGATGTCGCGGGCGACGCCGTACAGGTCGGTGGTCAGCGGAATCGCCGCCACCAGCGAGGTGGTCTTCAGCATCGAGATCACTTCGTTGCCGGTCGGCGGGATGATCACGCGCATGGCCTGCGGGATGACGATGCGGGTCATCGTGCGGCCCCAGCCCATCCCGAGCGCCGTCGCGGCCTCCTCCTGACCGGAGTCGACGGAGAGGAGCCCGGCGCGCACGATCTCGGCCATGTACGCGGCCTCGTTGAGCGCGAGACCGATGATCGCGATGATGAACGCGTTCTGCATGAAGGCCAGGTCGAAGCTGACACCCCAGCTGGTCCACGGCACGCCGAGGAAGATCTTGGGGTAGATCAGCGAGAACAGGCCCCAGAACACCAGCTGGACGTACACCGGTGTCCCGCGGAAGATCCAGAGGTAGAGCCACGCGATCGACTTGACCACCGGGTTCGGCGAGAGGCGCATCACCGCGAGGATCAGGCCAAGGATCACGCCGATGATCATCGAGTAGATGGTCAACTGCAGGGTGACGAGGGCGGCGGCGCTGATGCGCTTGTCGAAGATGTACTTGCCGACGTACTCCCAGCCGTATGCACTGCGCTGGGAGGCGTCGATGACGAACCAGACGACCAGCAGGATGAGCACGACGGCGAAGAAGATCCGCCACGGGTGCCTCAGCTTGATCGCCTTGATCGGCTCGGAGGGCGGTGCGCCGGCCGGCGACGGGGTTGCGCCCGTCGCCGGCCGGTCCTGGTTGCCCAGGGTCATCTCAGTCAGCCCTTCGAGGCCGCGTTGAGGTCGGCCTTGGTGACCGCGCCGTCGGAGACGCCCCACTTGTCGAGGATCTTGCCGTACGTTCCGTCGTCGATGAGCGCCTGGACGGTCTTCTGCAGTACGGGCGTGAACTTCGAGCCCTTCGCGACCGGCAGGCCGTACGGGGCGACCTCGAACGCCTTGCCGGCGGCCTGGAGCTTGCCGCTCGACTTGGAGACGGCGTAGAGGGTGACGGGCGAGTCGGCGCTGAGTGCGTCGGCCTGGCCGAGGACGACGGCGTTGGTGGCCGCATCCTGCGTGTCGAAGCGGAGCGCCTGGATGGCCGGCTTGCCCGCGTCGGTGCAGGCCTTGGACTTGGCGGGGACCTCGTCGGTGTCCTCGTAGGTCGTCGACTGGACGGCGACCTTGAGGCCGCACGCGTTGTCGGGGTCGACCGTCTTGCCCTTGGCCGATGCCCACATGATGCCGGCCGTGTAGTAGTTCACGAAGTCGACCTGCTTCTCGCGATCGGTCGTGTCGGTGAACGACGACATCCCGAAGTCGTCCTTGCCGCCGACGATGCTCGGGATGATGTTGTCGAACTTGGCGATGGCGTAGTTGATCTTGAGGCCGAGCTTGTCGCCGATGGCGTTGGTCAGTTCGACCTCCCAGCCGGCGGGCTGGCCGCTGTCGTCCTTGTACTCGTTCGGCGGGTATGTGTTGTCCATGCCGACGGTGAGCACGCCGGCTTTCTTGATGGCGTCGGGCAGCTGGTTGGCGAGGGCGTCGTCCTTCTTCACGCCGGACGCGCTCGACGGTGAGCTGCTGTCGGCCGGAGTGGAGTTGTCGACACAGCCGCTGAGCGCGAGCGCTGCCACGGCGGCGATGGCGGCCACGGAGGCCACGGATCGGATGCGCATGATGGTGTTCGTCCTTCTTCCTGTGCAGGGGATGCAGGTGCGGGTGATGGGAGCATACCTCAGCCGCGGTGTGGTTCATTCACACTAATTCACGCGTGCAACGCAGTTTTTCGCGGAGATTTCGGACATGTTTCGGGATTTATTGCACTGAATCCGTAGCTGGACACACGAAAACACTACGAAGCGTGACGGTGGACGTGCGTTGGCTGCACCGCGCGGGATATCGTCGGAAGGTGACAGATCTCCCCGCCGACCTGGCAGACTTCGCAGACTCCGCCGTTGTGCTGGTGACCTCGCCGGACGACGCCCTCGCGGCCCCGCTGGTCGCCGAGCTCTCACGGGAGTACGACGAGCGCTATGGGCTGAACGACGGCATCCCGTCGTCGGTGGAGCTGTCGCGGTATCCGGCCGAGTTGTTCAGCGCCGAGCAGGGCGGGACGTTCATCCTGCTGCTGGTCGACGGCGAGCCCGTGGCCGGTGGGGCGTTCAAGCGCGAGGACGACGACACGGTCGAGGTGAAGCGGGTGTGGACGCACTCCTCCTACCGTCGCCGCGGCCTCGCCAGACGCGTCATGGTGGAGCTGGAGGCGGAGGCGGCTAGGCGCGGGATCGCGAACGTGGTCCTCACCACCGGAGCACGCCAGCCGGAGGCCGTGGCCCTCTACCTCTCCCTCGGTTACGAGCCGCTGTTCGACGTCGACGGCGATTGGGAAGCCGTCTCCTACCTGGAGTTCCGCAAGACGCTCTGAGCGCGCACGACGAGGTCGGCGGCGGAGTTTCCCTCCGCGACGAGACCGTCGAGTGACGCCTGCAGGCCGCCCGTCAGAGCCCCCGACGTGGATGCGCCGCTCACGCCCAGCAGGTCGGTCGCATGCAGCGCCTCGATGGCCAGCACCTCCGCGGTGAGCGCCAGCGACCGCTGCGCCAGCTGTAGGGCGACCGGCGCGAGGGTCGCGTGGTCCTCGACCCCGGACAGGGTCGTGAATCCGAGGCTCACCGGCGCTGCCAGCTGGCGCAGCTCGGCGACGGCGGCCGCGGCGGAGTAGAGCAGCAGCCCCGGGATGCGCGTCTCTCCCGCCGCGCGCGACGGCGCGAGGGCGAGCGAGTGCGCCGCCGTCCGGCGCTCCGACGCCGACGCGACGTGCGCGAGCACCAACCGCAGGTTCTCGAAGGCGAGCGCGAGCGGCAGCGCCTGGAAGTTGCCGCCGGACACCATCCGGCCGCTGTCCACATCCACCAGCGGGTTCTCGGCGCGGGCCGCCAGTTCGAGATCCAGTTCGGCGGTCAGCCGGTCCACGGCCTCGCGCAGCGCACCGTGCAGCTGCGGCGCTGTCCGGAATGCGAGCGGGTCCTGCACGCTCACGGTGCGGTCCGGTCGTTCCAGGTCGCCTCCGGCCACCGCGTCCCGGATACGTGCGGCGGAGACCCGTTGCCCGGCACCGCCCCGCGCGTCGGCGATGGTGGCGGTGTACGGGCTGAGGTTGCCGGCCGCCGATGACGCCCCGACCGCTTCGAGGGAGAGCGCGACGGCGAGGTCGGCGGCGTCCGCGAGCGCGGCACCTTCTGCTGCAGCGAGCGCGCCGACGCCGACGCTGTACGAGTTGGCGCTGAGGACGGCGAGGCCTTCGTGCGGTGCGAGGGCGAGCGGCGTCAGTCCGGCGCCCGCGAGTGCGTCGGCGGCAGGAAGGCGTTCGCCGTCCTCGCCCAGCACCAGCCCATCGCCTGTCACGACGGCTGCCACTTCGGCGAGCAGCGTGAGGTCGGCGGCTCCGACCGATCCACGCCGCGGAACGAGTGGATGCACACCGGCGTCGAGCAGAGCGGCGTACGCCGCAGCCAGTTCGGGCCGCACCCCCGCCCCGCCACGGGTGAACCCGGCGAGTCGCGCGGCGATCACGGCGCGCACCTCGCGCACCTCCAGCGGTTCGCCGGTGCCCCCGCGGTGATTGGCGATCGTCCGACGCTGGAACGCGGCGAACTCGGCCGGGTCGACCACCGTATCCCGGCCGGCGCCGAGCCTGCGATTCAGGCCGTACACCGGCTCCCCCGCCTGGATCGCCCGCTCGACGACCGCGCGGGACGCCGCCAGCGCATCCAGGGCGTCGGCGGACAGCTCCACGGGCGCTCCATCGGCGATGGCGACGATGTCGGCCGTCGTCGGCGCCGCGGCCCCGAACGTCACCATCAGAACTCCAGCAGGTTCTGCCGCAACCCGCCTCCGCCGAACTCGGTGCGGATCAGTCCGCGGCGGCGGAGCGCGGGCACCAGCGCATCCAGTGTGCGGTGCACATTCGCCGGGTGCACCTGGCCGGTGAACAGGAACCCGTCGCCGCCCACCGCCGCGCCCAGTTCGCCGAGGTGGTCGGCGATCTCGTCGGCAGTTCCGACGATCGCGAGGCCGTCTTTGCGCGCCCTGGCCTGCAGGATCTCGCGCAGTGTCGACCCGGCCGGCGCCGACTTCACGAAGTTGTCGAGCGTGCCCTGGTTGGAGTTGGTGGTGAGCTCCGGCAGGGGCGCGTCGAGGTCGAACGTCTTGAAGTCCACGCCGCTCAGATACGAGACGGACTGCAGCTGCTCGTCGATGGCCGCCTGGGTCAGCTCCGCGCGCGCGGCCTTCACCGTGGCGGTCTCCTCCGCGTTGGCCGTGACGATCGGGTTCACCACGAACAGCACCTTGATGCCGTCTGGGTCGTGGCCGGCGGAGGCGGCGACCTCCCTGATGCTCTCCCGGTATTCGCGCATCCGGTCGGGGGTGGAGGCGAGCGCCAGCACCACGTCCGAGTTCTTGCCCGCGAAGTCGCGGCCACGACCGGACGCGCCCGCCTGCACCATCACGGGCTCGTCGGCGGCCGGGGCGGTGTTGAGCGGCCCGCGCACCTGGAAGAACCGGCCGTCGTGGTCGATCGTGTGGACCTTGCGGAAGTCGGCGAACACTCCGCGCTCTGCGTCTTCCACGATGGCGTCCGGCTCCCAGCTGCGCCAGAGCTTGCGGACCACGTCCACCCATTCGTCCGCTCTGTCGTAGCGGAGGTCGTGCTCGACCTGCTTGTCGAGGCCGTAGTTCTGCGCCGCCAGGTCGGAGCCGCTGGTGACCACGTTGAAGCCGAGCCGCCCTCCGGCGAAGTGCTGCAGCGTGGAGAGCAGGCGGGCAGCGGTGAACGGCTCGTAGAAGCTTGCGCTGAGCGTCGGCACGATGCCGAGATCGTGCGTCGCGCCGAGCAGATACGGCACGAGCGGCAGCGGGTCGTGCTTGGGCACGAACCGCGCTGCGGACAGGTTGACCTCCGCCGTCCCGCCGTAGGTGTCCGGCACGGCGACGCCGTCCTCGATGATGAACAGGTCGAACCCGCTCGCCTCGAACACGCGCGCGGCGTCCTGGTACACCTGCGGCTGCTTCCAGTCGTACCCGATCCCGTAGCTGGGGTCGCCCCAGCCCTGCACGCCGAAGCCTGCGCCGAGGAACCAGCCGAAGTGGAGAAGACTCATGAGTTCTTTCTGTCGTGGTCGTTCTGTCAGCGGTCGAGTCCGGAGGCGGCGAGCCAGTCCGGGTCGAACGCTTTGGTGAGGTAGTTGATGCCGCCGTCCGGCGCGATGGCGACGACCACCGAACCGGGGCGCGCATCCTGTGCGGTGCGCAGGGCGACCGCCACGGCGAGCCCGGAGGACGGCCCGAGCAGCAGTGCCTCCTCGGCGGCGAGCCTGCGCACGGTGTCGTAGACCTCGCGGTCGTCGATCGTGCGCACCTCGTCGAGCACGTCGGCGTCGAAGGTGTGCGGCCACCACTCTCGCGGCCACGCCGAACCGACGCCGTCCACCAGGATGCGCCCTGGCGCTCCGCCCGCGTACGTCGAGCCCACCGGGTTCGCGCCGATCACGCGCACCGCGCCCGCGCTGACGTCTTTCAGGTAGCGGCCGGTGCCGCTGACCGTCCCTCCGGTGCCGATCGAGGCGACGAAGTGCGTCACCGTTCCCGCCGTCTGCCGCCAGACCTCCGGGCCGGTGCTCTGGTAGTGCGCGGCCGGGTTGGCGGCGTTCGCGAACTGTGCAGGACGCCACGAGTCCGGCGTCTCTGCGGCGATCCGGTCGGCGACGGCACGCGGGTTGGCCGGGTCGTCCGGTCCCGCCTCCCAGTCGGCGACGACCAGGCGTGCGCCGTAGGCGGAGAGCACCTTCCGCTTCTCGTCCGAGATGTCTCCGGCGTGCACGATGACGACGGGATGCCCGGTGAGCCGCCCGATCAAAGCCAGGCCGATTCCGGTGTTGCCGCTCGTCGCCTCGATGATCGTCCCGCCCGGCGCGAGCGAGCCGTCAGCCTCCGCCGTGCGGATCATGTTCAGCGCGATGCGGTCCTTCGACGACCCGCCGGGGTTGCGGCCCTCCAGCTTGACGAACACCCGGGAGGCGAGACCGCGCGTCAGCGAGCGCAGCTCCACCACCGGCGTGTTGCCGATGAGGGAGGCGACGCTGTCGAAGGTCTCGCCGACCCGCTCGGCGACTCGCGCGTCTGGTGGCACATCCACGGTGGTCATGCAGAGACCCTAGGCGCGCATCCGGTGCCGACGGGCGGCTGTTGCCGACTGTTACGTCACACGAAGACGCATCAGGCGCCGGTGGCGACCGGCCTTTCGTCGTCGTTCGACCACGCGGAGAACGAGCCGGGATACAACGCCGCCTCGAACCCGGCGACCTCGAGCGCCAAGATCTCGTGCGCGGCCGTCACTCCGGAACCGCAGTAGACGGCGACCGGCGCATCGCTAGTGACGCCGAGCGCCGCGAACCGGTCGATGAGCGCGTCGGCGGGGAGCAGGGTCCCGTCGGGGGCGAGGTTGCCGGCGGTGGGTGCGCTCACCGCTCCGGGGATGTGCCCGGCCCGAGGGTCGACGGGTTCGACCTCGCCGCGGAACCGCTCACCCGCCCGGGCGTCGAGCAGCACACCGTGCTGCGGGAAGGCCGCTGCGCCGTCCGCATCGATCGTCGGCAGGGAGCCGTATTCGACGGTCGCGGTCCCCCGCTCCGGGATGTTCTCCGCCGTCTCGAGCTCTCCACCGGCCGCCCGCCAGGCGGCTAGCCCGCCGTCGAGCAGGCGGACGCTCCCGAAACCGGCGTGGCGGAGCAGCCACCACGCGCGGGCGGCCGAGGTGCCGGAGACGTCGTCGTAGACCACGACGTCGTCGCCGTCGTTCAGTCCCCAGCGCCGAACCGCCTCCTGGAAGTCGGCGAGCTGGGGCAGCGGATGCCGCCCATCCGTCGGCACGCCGTGCCCGGCCAGCTCGGTGTCCAGGTCGACGTATACCGCTCCGGGAATGTGGCCGGCGGCGTATTCCTCGCGGCCCGGAGGGCCGCCCAGCTTCCAGCGCACATCGAGCACCCGCGGAGGAGTGGCTGCGGTCACAGCGTCGGAGAGGTGGTCCGCGTCGATGAGGTGCGTCATGACCTGCATTCTCCTCCATCACCGGCGGAGTAGAGTTTGCGCAGCAAGTCGGAGGTGTCGAAGATGACGAGCTCAGTTGTTCAATCGTTCGAAACGAACGACCTGGACGAGGCGGTCAGAGTCGGCTCCCGCCTGTTCAACGACCATCGCGTCGTGCCACGACATGCCAATGCGTCGTTCTCGTACAGCCTGCGCGCGGCGCAGGTCGGAGCGCTTTCCGTCGGGCAGGTGCAGTACGGCTGCGAGGTCTCGGTGGACATCGACGGGGTCGACGACAGGTACGCCGCGAGCGTGCCGAGCGCCAGCGTCCTCAACATCCGCACGGGGGCCGTGGAGTACACCTCGACGCCGGACCTGGCGACGATCAGCGGTCCCGCCGACGCCGTGAACGTGCGAGGCTGGGCGGTCGACGGCGACATCCTCTCGATGGTGTGGTTCAACCGGCGCGCCCTCGAAGCGGACCTCGGGCGCCTCCTCGGCCGCGACGCCCCCGACCTGATCGTCTTCCCCCGCGCCCTCGACCTCCGGAGCGGCCGCGGAGCCGAGTGGTACACATACGCCCGGTCGTTGTTCGAGTCCCTCAATCGCTCCGGCACGCTCACGCTGAACCCGCTCATCGCATCTCAGGTCTCCAGCGTCCTGTCGACCGGGCTGCTCCTGGCCGCCGACCACCCGTTCCGCACAGCACTGGATGCGCCGGCCGCGCCCCAGACGCCGGCCACCGTCCGCCGCGCCGTCCAGTTCATCGACGAGAACGCGCAGACCCCGATCACTGTGCCAGACATCGCCGCCTCCGTCGGAGCGAGCGTCCGCGCGCTCAACCGCGGTTTCCGGGAACACCTCAGCACGAGCCCGCTCGCCTACCTCACCAGGGTCAGGCTGGAGGGGGCGCACCGGGAGCTCGTCGCCGGAGGTGCTGGGCAGTTGTCGGTGTCGCAGATCGCCGCTGCGTGGGGCTTCTACCACTTCGGCCGGTTCGCCGCGCGCTATCGCGAGCAGTACGGGCTCTCGCCGTCCGAGGCGCAGCGCTCGGGCGAGCTGCCGCGCTGAACCGGCCTGAACTCGCTGGGACCGGCCGCGACGCGCCGACGCACGAACGGCGCCAGAGGATCGCTCCCCTGGCGCCGTTCCACGCGGTGCTCGACCTCAGTGGCCGGTCGACGCCTTCGCGTTCGACTCGTACGAGGTGTTGGTGGACTCGAAGAAGTTCACCAGTTCGAGCGTGTCGTTCGCCGTCGCCATCCACTTGGCCGGGTTGGCGACCTTGTACTCCGCTTCGAAGCCGAGCTCTTCGAGTCGACGGTCGGCGAGGTAGCGGACGTACTGGTTGATGTAGTTCGCGTTCAGTCCCAGGATGCCGCCGGGGAGGAGGTCACGGTTGTACTCCTCTTCCATGGCGACCGCATCCAGGATCATCTGACGGATCTCGTTCGCGAACTCGGGCGTCTGCAGGTCCGGGTTCTCTTCGAGCACCGTGAGGATGAGGTTGATGCCGAACTTGAGGTGCAGCGACTCGTCGCGCACCACCCAGTCGATCAGCGAACCGAAGTTGCGCAGCAGGTTCCGCTGACGGAACGACAGCGCCACCATGAAGCCAGAGTAGAACCAGATTCCCTCGAGGATCACGTTGTACGCGACGAGGTTGCGGATGAAGTCCTGCTTGCCCTCGGTCGTCGTGATGTCGAGTGTCTGCTCGGTCATCCGCTTGATGAAGCTGACCTCGAACTCCTCCTTGCGGGCCATCGACGGGATGTCCACGTGGGAGTTGTACGCCTGCTCGCGGTCGATCGGGAACGTCTCCAGGACGTACTCGAACGACATGCAGTGGTTCGCCTCTTCCCACATCTGCTTGGCGAGGTAGAGGTGCGCCTCGGCCGCGTTGATGTATGGATAAACGCCGAACGCGAGAGCCTTGTTCACCAGGAGCTCGTTCGGGTTGAAGTAGCTCATCAGGAAGGTGACGGCGTGACGTTCCTCGTCGGTCATCTTCTTGAAGTCGGCGATGTCCTCGCCGAGCTGGATCTCGTTCGGGAACCACGTGTTCGCAACGGCCTGGTCGTACAGGTCCATCGCCCACTTGTACTTCACCGGCTTGAGAAGCAGGCCCTCTTCGATTCCCGTTCCCAGGATTCCCATCGTGTGTCTTCTCTCTTGTCTCTGGTCAGCCGGCTACTGGCAGGATTCGCACTGCAGGTCGTCCATCGGGTCGACAGGCACGTAGTATTCCTCGATCTTGTTGGTGTTCATTACTTCTCACCACCCGTCGACAGTCCTCCGAAGCCGAAGCCACGGCGAGCCGGTGCTGCGGGAGCCTCTGCCGTCTCGGCCGCTGCGGCGGGGGCGGGGGCGCCTGCTCCGACCGTGGCGAAGCCCTTGCGGCCGCCCGAGATCTCCTCGGCCTTGTTGACCTTGACGGTCGACTGCTCGGCCTGGTGACGCGGCTTCATGTGCAGGTAGTAGGTGGTCTTGACGCCACGCTCCCACGCTGCGTAGTAGATGTCCATCATGTCGCCGATGTCCCTGGTCTCCAGGTACATGTTGCGGCTGATGGCCTGGTCGATCCACTTCTGGGCGCGGGCTGCGACCTCGAGGAACGCGTACGGTGAGAGCTGGAAGCTCGTCTTGAACGCGGCCTTCAGGTCGTCCGGGATCTCGGCGACGTTCTGGATGTCGCCCTGCGAGCGCAGGATCGACTCGCGGGTGGTCTCCCACAGGCCGCGCGCCTGCAGCGCCTCGACCAGGTTGCGGTTGACCTCGAGGAACTTGCCGGACGAGGTCGAGCGGCTGAAGATCTGCGAGAACTGCGGGTCGAAGCCGGGGGTGGTGCCTGCGACCAGGCCGATGGAGGCGGTCGGTGCGATGGCCATGAGGGTCGCGTTGCGCATCCCGCCCTTGACCTTCTCGCGCAGGTGGTCCCAGTCGAGGCGGGTGGTGCGGTTGACCTTGATCGGCACACCGCGGTCGGCCTCGGTGAGGGCGATCGAGTCGAACGGCACGAGGCCCTGCGACCAGCGCGAACCGTCGAAGTTCGGGTATGCGCCGCGCTCCTGCGCCAGGTCGGCGCTCTCGTCGATGGCCGCGTAGGAGACGTGCTCCATGATCTCGTCGATCAGGTCGTACGCCTCTTCGGACTCGTAGCTGAAGCCGAGTCGCTCGACGATGTCGGTGAAGCCCATGACGCCCAGGCCGATGGCGCGGTTCTGCTGGTTGGAGAAGTCGGCCTCGTCGACACTGGAGATCGTGATGTCGATCAGGTTGTCGAGCTGGCGGACGGCGCTGCGGGCGCTCTCCTCGATGCGGGCCCAGTCCATCTTGCCGTCTACCAGGTGACGCGACAGGTTGATCGACGCCAGGTTGCAGACGGAGACGTTGTCGCGGTCCTGCGGCAGCGTGATCTCGGTGCAGAGGTTGGACAGGTGGATCGTGCCGGTGTTGTTGTTGAGGGCACGGTTGTTGATGGTGTCCTTCCAGGTCAGCCACGGGTGGCTGGTGGTCTGGAGGCTCATCAGGATGTCCTTGAACTGCGAGCGAGCGCTGATCTTCTTGAACATGTGCAGGCGGCCGGCCTCGGCCTCGCCCACGTAGAACGCGTAGCGGTCGGAGAACGCCTTGCCGTACAGCTCGTTGAGGTCGGAGACCTCCAGCGGGTCGAAGAGGTACCAGTCGCCGTCGTTCTGCACGCGCTTCATGAACTCGTCGCTGATCCACACGGCCGTGTTGGCGGTGCGGGTGCGGCGGTACGGGTCGCCGGAGTTCTGGCGGAGGTCGAGGAACTCCGGGAAGTCCATGTGCCAGTTCTCCATGTAGAAGCAGAGGGCGCCGAACTTCTTTCCACCGCGGCTGACCGCGCGCAGCACGGAGTCGATCGTGTGCATGAACGGGATGGGGCCGGTGGAGGTGGTGTTGTTGGAGCGGATGGGCGAGCCCTGGGCGCGCAGCTTGGTGACGGAGAGGCCGATGCCGCCCGTTCCCTTGGTGAGCCACATGACGTCGCGCACGCTCTTGGCGATGTGCTCGATGTCGTCCTGCATCTCCATGACGAAGCAGTTGGAGAGCTGCGGGTATGCGGTGCCCGCGTTGACGAGGGTGGATCCCGCCGCGAGGTATTCGAGCTTCGACATCTTGTCGTAGAACCCGAGAGCGTGGGAGGTGGGGTCTGCCTCGTTGAGGGACAGGCCCATCGCGATGCGCATCCAGAAGTACTGCGGCACCTCGAGGGTCTCGCCGTTGCGGGCCTTGATGCCGTAGCGGTTGTTCAGCGTGACGACGCCGATGTACTTGAGCAGCTCGTCACGCGACGGGTCGAGGTACCCGGCCAGGCGGTCGAGGTCGAAGAGGTCGGTGAAGCGCGGGTCGAGCAGCTGCTCGGAGACGCCGCGCTCGATGTAGGCACGGAAGTGGCCGGTGTGCAGCGAGACGAGCTCGTCGTGGCCCTCGTAGTCGCCGAGCACGCGCTTGTAGATCGTCTTGAGCAGGAGACGCGCGGCGACGGTGTCGAACGCCGGGTCGTCTTTGACGTTCTGCAGGGCGACCTGGATGACCGCCTCGTCGAGCTGCTGGGTCGTGATGCCGTCGAACAGCGTCAGCTCGAGCTCGCTGGCGATCTGGGTGACCCAGGTGATGTTCTCGTCGAGACCCTGCGCCGCCGACTCGATGGCCAGGTTGATCTTGTTCGCGTCGTACGGCTCCCTCTCGCCGTTGCGCTTCACGACCGTGATTGCCACTTTCTCTCCCTCTTACTGGGCCGCTCTGCCTGAGCGGCGAAGTCTGTTGCGTTCCCCGCGAGCGCGCACGGCGCGCTCGCAAAACCCCTTGTCACGACCGAAATCCGCTGGCGGAGACCCGCAGTGCGTTTCGGCGTGTGACCACTATATAGCGGGGTGCCGACATTTATCGAACCCCATATCTAGTGGGCGTGTCATCCACAGGTGTGGACAAGTTATGCACTTATCCACAGGCCGCGAGACCCCTTGGCGAACGCCGTCCCACCGATAGACTTGACCTCTTGTGAGCACGTATTCGAGCCTTCTCAAGACGCCGGGCGTCTCGCGGATCATCGCTGCCCAGCTGCTGGCCAGGTTCCCGTTCGGGATGCTCTCGCTCGCCTTCCTCCTGCACATCGAGCACGTGCACCACTCCTACGGAGCCGCCGGACTCGTGCTCGGCGCCATGAGCATCGGCCAGGCCATCGCCGGTCCGATGACGAGCAGGCTGATGGGCGTGCTCGGGATGCGCGTGGTCCTGTGGACGACGCTCATCCTGTGCGCCGTGGCCGTGGCCGCGATCGGCGTCCTCGTCATGCCGATCCCGGTCACCATGGCCGTGGCGTTCTTCGCGGGGCTCAGCATGCCGCCCATCCAGCCGGCCGTGCGCACCATCTATCCCAAGATGGTCAACTCGCGCCAGCTCACCCCGCTGTTCTCACTCGACGCGTCCGCACAGGAGATCATCTGGATCGCCGGTCCTGTTGCCATCACGTTCGTGGCGACCCAGATCGGCACGATGCAGGGCATCCTGATGTCGGTGGCGATCATGCTGCTCGGCGGCCTGTGGTTCATCTCGTCGCCCGAGGTGGGCCGGGTGCGCATCCCGCGCAGCAAGCGCCGGTTCGGCGTGGTGCTCGCGCGTCCTCCCGTGCTGCTGGCGACCGTGGTCGGCTTTCTGCTGATCGGCTCGTGCGCCGCGATCGAGGCGGGCGTCGTCGCCAACTTCGGCGAGGGATCCCCGTTCGCCGGCATCGTGCTGGCGATCTGGTCGCTCGGCTCCCTGGTCGGCGGCCTCGCGTTCGGGCACGTGCCGATCGGGCCGTGGGCGACGGCGCGTCGCATGTTCATCGTCTTCGTCGGAGTCGTCATCTCCACGTTCATGCTCGGCTCCTGGTGGGGCCTCTCGCTCACGCTCATCATCGCCGGGCTCGGCATCGCGCCCGCCCTGGCCGTGCTGTTCGCGATCGTCTCGGCGAGCGTCAAGTTCTCCGACACGGCGGAGGCGTACGGCTGGGTCGGCACCGGTCAGCTGATCGGCGCGGCGCTCGGCTCGGCCCTCGCGGGCTTCCTGATCGACGGCAGCGGGGCGATCGGCGCATTCTGGGTGGCCGGGGTGTTCGCCCTGCTCGGCTTCATCGTGCCGGCGCTCGCCCACCGCATCCACCCGGATCTGCGCGGCAGGGACGCCTCCCCCATCCCGGACACCGAGCCGGTGCCCGTCCAGCCGTCCTGACGGCCGACCCCCAGAACGACTGAACGGCTGAGCAGTTGAGCGGCTGAGCAGCGCTACCAGCGCGGGTGGACGGCGGCGCGGAAGCGACGGTCGTAGATGTCGCGGACGGCCGCCTCGAACGGCGCGCCGAGCGCCTCGGCCGAACCGGCGGCCGCGTTGGCGCGCGCCTGCTCGGGCGAACGGGCGCCGGGGATGACCGAGGAGACGCCGTCCTGCTGCGCCACCCAGGCGAGCGCGGCCTGCGCGGGCGTCAGCCCGGACGGCACGAGCGCCGCGAACTCGCGCGCGGCGCCGACGCCGGTCTCGAAGTCGACGCCCGAGAAGGTCTCCCCCACGTCGAACGCCTCTCCATGCCTGTTGTACGTGCGGTGGTCGTCCGGCGCGAAGACGGTGTCCGCCGTGTACCGGCCGCTCAGCAGCCCGGAAGCGAGAGGCACCCTGGCGATGATGCCGACGCCGGCCTCGCGCGCGGCGGGGAGCACCGCATCCAGTGGCTTCAGCCGGAACGCGTTCAGGATGATCTGCACGGTCGCCGTGCCGGGACGCGCGATGGCGGCCAGGGCTTCGTCGCAGGTCTCGACGCTGACGCCGTAGTTCGCGATCGCGCCGTCGGCGACGAGTGTGTCGAGGGCGTCGTAGACCGCGTCGCTGCTGAGCACCGGCGTCGGCGGGCAGTGCAGCTGCACTAGGTCGAGCGTGTCGACGCCGAGATTCGCGCGCGAGCGGTCCGTCCACTCGCGGAACTTCGCGAGGGTGAAGTTGTCCGCGTCCTGCGCCTCTCGGCGCCCCATCTTGGTGGCGACCGTCAACGGCACCTCCGGATGCGCGGCCCGGTATGCGCCGATGATCCGTTCGCTGCGCCCGTCGCCGTAGACGTCCGCCGTGTCGAAGAAGGTGACGCCGGCCTCCACTGCGGCATCCAGGACGGCGTGGGCGTCCGCCTCGCTGACGTCCCCCCAGTCCGCTCCGAGCTGCCAGGTGCCGAGTCCGATGACGGAGACCGTGCGGCCCGTCCTGCCGAGTGTGCGCTGTTGCATCCAGCCAGGCTAGCGAACGAGTGGTCCCGAATTGCCGTGCGGCGGGGGCGCGCACGGCAATTCGGGACCACTCGATGCCTGGCACGAGACGCGGGAGGCGGGCAGGGTCACCCGCAGGCGGCCGCGACCACGCGCGCCATCCGCTTCCGGATGATGTGGTCGTTCGCCTCCACCTTGTGCATGGTGACGTGCCGCATCGACTCGACCACCGCGAGGCTCCCCGGCGCGATGAAGGCGTCCAGCGTGCCGTAGACCACCTCGACCGGCACCCGCACCCTCGCCAGGTCGCTCACGACGGTCTGCGACTCGATGCAGTGCTCCAGCGAGAGGACGAACGGCGTCCAGTTCTTCTCGGTGACCTCGAAGACGCCCTTGATCGGGAGCAGCCTGGCCAGGACGCCGGCGTTGCGGATCGTGAACTCCTTGTTGCTGCGGAGAAACTCGTATGCGCGGAGGTACGCGCTGACCCTGCTGCGCACCCGCCGATCGCCGATCTCCGCAGGCGACCCGTAGATCGGCAGGCCGACGAGCACGAGCCGAGACAGCCCCTCCGGATGCACGGCGGCGTACCGCGAGACGATCAGGGCTCCGAGCGAGTGGCCGACCAGGACGAACGGATGCGCGATCTTCAGCGACCGCAGCGTCTCGTGCAGGGCGGCGACGTGCTCCTCCAGCGTGTACGTCGCATCCGGGGGCGTCGGCGAGCGCCCGAAGCCGAGGATGTCGATCGAGATCACCCGGTGGGCCGGTTCGAGCAGCGGCACCAGGTTCTGGAAGGTGACAGACGACGACGCGATGCCGTGCACCAGCACGACGACCGGCCCGTCGCCTTCGTCGCCCGCGACGTGCAGCAGCGGGGCGCGGTGGAACAGCCGCCCGAACGCGTCCGTCAGTCGCCCCATGCCCCCACCCTCTCACCACGCTGCCCCCGGTGCGGCCACCACGCGGGCAGCACGAGGTCGAGCACGCCGAGCAGCGCATCCACATTCCGGGGGCGGGGGCTGTCGAGCCAGACGTCGATGCCGCCGATGATGCCGTCGGCGAGGTAGCGGGTGATCATCCGGCGCTCGGCGGGAATCGTGGAGGGGACCGTGACGCTGTGCTGGTCGATCAGCAGCTCGATCGAGCCCTGGAAGTGGCTGCTCAGCATCGCCTGCAGGCTTGCGGAGCCGCTGTCGGCGCCGAGGCCGCGCCGGTAGATCGCGTCGTGCCGGTCGACGTGCACGAGCACGCCGCGGGTGACGCCCTCGACGGCCTGGAGCGCGTCGTCCGGCTCGACGCCGACCAGGTAGTCGGCGCGGAGCACGTCGAGCTCGGTGCGCAACACGTTCTGCAGCAGCTCAACGGGAGAGGGGGCGTAGACGTACACCGTCGACCGATGCACACCGGCGGTTCGGGCGAGCTCGGAGACGGTGACCTCGGTCACGGGACGCTCGGTGGCGAGCTCCAGGATGGCCGCGCTCAGGCGCGCGATCGTCTTCTCTTGGCGGGCATCCATGTTTCGATCGTACAATCGAGCTATCCGACATGTGTTGGATAACTGAAAGGAGATTCACCCATGGCTCAGTACGACGTCGCAGGCCGTTCCGCGATCGTGACAGGAGGAGGCTCCGGCATCGGGCGCGCGGTCGCGCTCACGCTGGCCGCCAGTGGGGCAGCGGTGCTCGTCACCGACCTCAACGAGACCAACGCCAACGCGGTCGTCGGCGAGATCCAGGCGGCGGGCGGCACGGCAGCCGCCCTCATCGGAGACGTGACGGACCCCGAATTCGCCGTCGCCAGCGTCGCGGCCGCGAACGAGCTCGCCCCGCTGCGCATCGCCGTCAACAACGCCGGCATCGGCGGAGAGGCCGCGAAGGTCGGCGAATACTCGCTGGACAGCTGGCGCAAGGTCATCGAGATCAACCTCAACGCCGTGTTCTACTCGATGCGCCCGCAGCTCGACGCGATCGGCGCCAACGGCGGAGGATCCATCGTCAACATGGCCTCCATCCTCGGCAGCGTCGGCTTCGCCAACTCGTCGGCCTACGTCACTGCCAAGCACGCGCTGCTCGGTCTCACCCAGAACGCCGCCATCGAGTACGCCGACCAGAAGGTGCGCGTCACCGCCGTCGGTCCCGGCTTCATCAAGACCCCGCTCGTCGAGTCGGCGATGGATGCGGACGCCCTGCACTTCCTGGAGTCGAAGCACGCCCTCGGCCGCCTCGGCGAGCCGGAGGAAGTGGCGGCGCTCGTGGCGTTCCTCGCCTCCGACGCGGCCAGCTTCATCACCGGCAGCTACCACCTGGTCGACGGCGGATACACCGCTCAGTAATCCGCCCCGTGATCCGCCCGATACTGCGGGCAGGTCGCCCCTGCGCGCCCGGTCGCGCTCCCCTAGGCTGGGGAGCGTGACCGAGCACATCCCGTTGCTGAGCGACGAGCTGCTGGAGCGCATCCGCTCCCGCGCCGCCGGATACGACGCCGCGAACGCCTTCTTCGCCGACGACTTCGCCGAGCTGGTCGGCGCCGGCTATCTGAAAGCCCTGGTGCCCGTCGAGTTCGGCGGCCTGGGGCTCACGCTCCAGCAGGTCGCCCGCGAGCAGGTGCGGCTCGCCGGGGCGGCGCCCGCGACCGCGCTGGCCGTCAACATGCACCTCGTCTGGACCGGCGTGGCCAAGGTCCTGCACGACCGGGGCGACGCCTCCACCGATTTCGTGCTGCGCGACGCCGGAGCAGGCGAGGTGTTCGCCTTCGGGTTGAGCGAGGCGGGCAACGACCTCGTCCTGTTCGGCTCGACCACGGATGCACGCCCGCAGGACGACGGCTCGTACCGCTTCCACGGCACCAAGATCTTCACCTCCCTCTCCCCCGCCTGGACCCGCCTCGGCACGATGGGCCTCGACAGCACCAGCGCAGACGCGCCCAAGATCGTCTACGGCTTCATCGACCGCGACGGCGGCGGCTTCAGCATCCGGGACGACTGGAACACCATCGGGATGCGCGCCAGCCAGTCCAACACGACCGTGCTCGACGGCGCGAGGTCGCCCGCCGACCGCATCATCCGGCGTCTCGACCCCGGCCCCAATCCGGACTCGCTCGTGTTCGCGATCTTCGCCACCTTCGAGGTCCTGCTCGCCGCCGTCTACACCGGCATCGGCGCCCGCGCCCTCGACCTCGCTGTCGCCGCAGCGCACCGACGCACCAGCCTCAAGAACGACGGCCGCAGCTACGCGAACGACCCGGACATCCGGTGGCGGGTGGCCGACGCCGCCATCGCCCAGGATGCGCTGCTCCCCCAGCTCGACGCCGTCGCCCGGGATGTGGACGAGCTCGCCGACCACGGGGCCCAGTGTTTCCCGAAACTGGTCGGCCTGAAGGTGCGGGCGACCGAGACCGCACGGCAGGTGGTCGACCAGGCCATCCGGGTGTCCGGTGGTTCGACGTACTTCGCCGGGAACGAGCTGGGGCGGCTGTACCGCGACGTGCTCGCCGGGATCTTCCACCCGTCCGACGACGAGTCGGCGCACTCCACCGTTGCGAACGCGTGGCTCGGCCCGGCCGAATAGCCGCCACGAATTGACGCCGCCGCGTACGAACACCGCCGTGTATGAAGCGTATGAAAGGGAACGAATGAAGCAGATCACCGCCGACGACTTCGCCGACCGCCTGAAGCGCGGGGCAGCGAGTGCCGCGGCCGCCGGGTTCGACGGCCTGCTGATCGCGCCGGGTCCCGACCTCGCGTACTTCGCCGACTACCTGCCGATCGCCACCACCGAACGCATCACCCTGCTGGTGATCCCCGCCGACGGCGACCCCACCATGATCGTCCCGATCCTGGAGCACGACAGCGCGGCGGACACGCGCGCGGCCGAGGCCATCCGGATCGTGGACTGGTCGGACGGCACGGACGAATACGTCACCACCGCCGCGCTGCTGCGCGCCGACGGTCGCTATGCGATCTCCGACGCCGCCTGGGCGATGCACCTGCTCGCACTGCAGCAGAAGCTCCCGGAGGCGCGGTTCGAGTCGATCTCGCACGCGCTGCCCATGCTGCGCGCCGTCAAGGGCGCCGACGAGATCGACAGGCTCGCCGCCGCGGGCGCCGCCGCCGACGCGACCTTCGAGGACATCCTGGCCGTGAGGTTCGCCGGTCGCACGGAGAACGAGGTCGCCGCCGACCTCGCCGCACTGCTGCGCGAGCACGGTCACTCGCAGGTCGACTTCACGGTGGTCGGCAGCGGCCCGAACGGCGCGAACCCGCACCACGAGGCGGGCGAGCGCACCATCCAGACCGGCGACATGGTCGTCCTCGACTTCGGCGGCATCATGGACGGCTACGGCTCGGACACGACCCGCACCGTCCACGTCGGCGAGCCGACCGACGAGGAGCACGAGGTTTTCGAGGTCGTGAAGCGCGCCCAGCAGGCCGCGTTCGAGGCCGTCGCCGTCGGCGTCGCCTGCCAGGAGATCGACCGGGCCGCCCGCGCGGTGATCGCGGATGCCGGGTATGGCGAGTACTTCATCCACCGGGTCGGCCACGGCATCGGCATGACCACGCACGAGCCGCCGTACATGGTGGAGGGCGAGGAGCGGCCGATCGAGGCAGGGATGTGCTTCTCGATCGAGCCGGGGATCTACCTGCCCGGCCGGTTCGGCGTGCGGATCGAGGACATCGTCGTCGCCACCGAGACCGGGGCGCAGCGGCTCAACAACACCAGCCGCGAGCTGCACATCGTCCAGTGACCACGGCGACTCGCATCCTCAGCCCGGCCGACACCGTCCGGCTGCGGGCCCTGCGCAGGATGAAGCTGATCGCCACCGGCCTGTTCGTGCTGATGGCCCTGGTCTTCGTGATCGCGTTCTCGCTTCAGGGCAGCATCCCGTGGCTGGGCTATGTGCGCGCGGCGGCCGAGGGCGGCATGGTGGGCGCGCTGGCCGACTGGTTCGCGGTGACGGCACTGTTCCGCCGCCCGCTCGGACTGCCCATCCCGCACACCGCGATCATCCCGAATCGGAAGGACGAGATCGGCGCGAGCCTCGGCGAGTTCGTGGAGACCAACTTCCTCTCGGATGAGGTTGTGTCAGGCAAGCTCTCCTCGATCGACATCGCGGGGGCGCTCGGCACCTGGGTGTCGAAGCCGCAGAACGCCCGCCGGATCGTCGGCGAGGCGTCGACCGCCGCGCGCGGGCTCGCAACGATGCTCGACGACGAGACGATGCGCGACGCCATCGAAGCCATCGCCCGCAAGCACCTGATCGACCCGGAGTGGGCGCCGCCGGTCGGCCGGCTCGGCGCGCGCGTCCTGGCCTCCGGTGGGCACCACGAGGCGGTCGACCTGCTGATCGACCGCCTGGACGAGTGGATGGCGGCCAACCCGGATGCGTTCGGCGCGGTCGTCTCGGCGCGGCTGCCGTCTTGGCTGCCGTCGTTCGTCGACCGCCTGGTGGACGACCGCGTGTACACGGAGGTGCGGCGGTTCCTCGGCGATGTGCGGGCCGACCCGGACCACAAACTCCGGATCGCCATCGACGGCTACCTCGCCGAGCTGGTCGACCGGCTGCAGCACGACCCCGCGACGATCGCCAAGCTGGAGTCCGCGAAGCACAACGCCTTCGACGACCCGCGGGTCAGGGAGCTGGCGGCCTCCGCGTGGGAGGCGGCGAAGTCGGCAGCAGTGGATGCGCTGGCCGATCCGGAGAGCGAGCTGCGGCTGCGCGCGGAGGCGGCCGTCGCGGACGCGGGCACCCGCCTCGCCGCCGATCCTGAACTGAGCGCGAAGATGAACACCTGGGTCACCGACGCGGCCGTGCACCTGGTCGCCACATACCGGCACGACATCGCGAGCGTCATCAGCGAGACCGTGACGGCCTGGGACCCGCGGGAGACGACCGAGAAGATCGAGCTGCAGGTGGGCAAGGACCTGCAATTCATCCGGATCAACGGCACCGTGGTCGGCGCACTCGCCGGCGTGGCGATCTTCACGATCGCGACGGCGGTGCTGGCCCTCTGAGCGGGCCCGACTCGTGCGAACGGGGCGGTCGGCGCGCCCTCGACTCGTGCGAAAAGTGCGGTCGCGGCGCGCGTGACCGCACTTTTCGCACGAGTCGTGGAAGGCGGCGCGCGTCAGCGGGCGCGCGCGAGCGTCAGCGGGCGACGGCGCGCGCTCGGCGGCGACGCCGCACGAGCGGCAGCGCGAGCAGCCGCCAGCCGACGAGGAACACGCCGAGGACGACGGTCGCCACCACGATGAAGCTCGGCTCGATGCCCTGGCCGACCGAGGTGCGGATGAGCATCCCGAGTGCGACGGTCATCAGCCAGACCGGGATGCCCGGCCAGAGGATCGCGAGCGGGCGGCGCCACGCGACGGTCACCAGCCACCCGGCGAGCAGGCCGACGAGGAACGGCCAGTACGTGTCGACGATCCCGGTGAAACTCGCCGCCTCCGCGTGACTGCGGCGGCCGATGAGCACGAAGAGCAGCACGAGCGCGGCGTCGATGACGAACGCGAGCAGTGGTGTCTTCCAGGATTTCACGGCTTGATGCTACGCGCGGACACCCGTGCGTTGGCTGGTAGCGCGGTGAGCGTCAGTAGACTGTCGTCACCCTGACGCCGAGCCTTGGAGTCCCCCGTGCCGAACTTCGACTTCCTCGCCCAGCCGTCGCTCCCGCGACCCGCGGTAAGCCCTGGCGACGCCGTCGCGATCGCCGCTGAGCACTACGGTCTGAGCGGCGAGGTGACCGAGCTCGGCAGCCAGCAGGACCGCAACTTCCTCATCGACACCGGAGCCCGTCGTTACGTGCTGAAGCTCGCCAATCCGGTGTTCTCGGCCGACGAACTGCACGCCCAGAACGCCGGGATGCGCACGCTGGCCGACGCCGGCGTGCGCGTGCCGGAGGTGGTCGCTGCGACCGACGGGAGCGACCTCGTCGCCGTCGAGGTCGGAGGGGTCGCGCTGTTCGCCCGGCTGCTCGGCTACCTCGACGGGGAGCCGCTCACCGGCGTCGCCGAACCGTCCGTCGAGCAGCTGCGCACTCTCGGCACTCTCGCAGGAGACGTCGCCGCCGGACTCGCCTCGCTCCGGCATCCCGGGCTGGCGCGCACCACCCAGTGGGATGCGCGGATCGGCGGCGAGGTCGTCGACCTCCTCATCGGGCACGTCGCCGACCCGGCCAAGCAGCGCGCAGTGCGCGAGGCGACGGACGCGGCGCTCGCCCGGCTGGCCCCGCTGCGCGCCCGCCTCCGGGTGCAGGCGGTCCACGGCGACGTGACCGACGACAACATCGTGCTCGGGAGCGATCAGGATGGCGACGGATCGGGCGGCGACGGCACAGGCGGCAGCGGCACGGGCGCCGGGGTGATCGACTTCGGCGACGTGGCCGACGGCTGGCTCGTGGCCGAACTCGCCGCGACCGTCACGAGCGCGCTGCACCACGTTCCCGCCGACCCACTCGCCGTGCTCGACGTCGCCGAGGCGTTCGCCGAGCGGTCGCCGCTCGACGACGCCGACCTGGCAGCGCTCTGGCCGCTCGTCGTCCTCCGCGGCGCCGTCCTGGTGGTGAGCGGTGAGCAGCAGGTCGCGCTCGACGGCGACAACGCGTACGCCGACGAGAACCGCGCGCACGAATGGCTGGCCTTCGACCTGGCCAGGCGCATCGACGCCGACGAGTTCGAAGCCGCGCTGCGGTGGCGGATCGAGAGCGCGGCCCGAAACGGCCTGGCACCCGTGCGGGTCGACACTCCGCTCGTCGGTCTCATCACGGAACCGCGCCACGTCGCCGACCTCTCTGTCACCTCGCACGCCCTCGACGGCGGGCGCTGGCTCGACGCGGACGCCGAGACCGCCGTGCTCTCCGCCGTCTGCCGCGAGCACGGCCACGCCGTCACCCGCTACGCGGAGCACCGCCTCACCAGGGCGACCCTCGACCGGAGTGCCGCCTCCCCCACCCGCGCGCTCTCTGTGACACTGGATGCGCCTGGCGGCGTCAAGATCGCCGCTCCGTTCCCCGGCGAGCTCGCGCTCGTCGACGGTTCGTGGCGGTTGCGCGGCGACGACGCTGACCTGTGGCTCGACGGCCTCAGCAGGCCGCTGACCACCGCGCTGGTGGCGGCGGGCGACACCATCGGAGCGGCCGTCACGCTCACCGTTCAGCTCAGCCGCCTGCGCGGCCGGCGGCCCCCGGCGTTCGTCACCCCGAGCATCCCGAGGCTGCTGTGGGAGCAGATCGCGCCGGACCCGTCCCCGCTGTTCGGCACCGGCCTCGCCGGCCTTGCCGCCCCGGAAAGCGAACCTGAGCAGGCGCTCGCGCGTCGCGAAGACAGCTTCGCCGCCGTGCAGGAGCACTACTTCACTGCTCCGCCGCTGATCGAGCGCGGCTGGCGGCACCACCTCGTCGACACCGCAGGGCAGAGCTACCTCGACATGGTGAACAACGTCACGGCGGTCGGCCACGCGCATCCACGGCTGGTCGACGCCGTGCGCGACCAGTGGGCGCTGCTCAACACGAACTCGCGGTTCCACTACGAGGAGCTCGCCCGGTTCACCGCGCGCCTGGCCGAACTCGCGCCAGCGCCGCTGGACACGGTGTTCCTGGTCAACAGCGGCAGCGAGGCCGTCGACCTCGCCCTGCGGCTCGCGCAGACGCACACCGGGCAGAGTGCGATCCTGGCGGTCACCGAGGCGTACCACGGCTGGACGGTCGGCGCCGACGCCGTCTCCTCCTCCATCGGCGACAACCCACGCGCGCTGGAGACCCGGCCGGACTGGGTGAAGCTGGTCGCGTCGCCGCACACCTACCGCGGTCGGCACCGCGGAGCGGACTCCGCCGCGGCCTACCTGGCCGACCTGGATGCGGACCTCGCCGCGCTCGACGCGGCGGCGACCGCCCGCGGGACCGGCGAGTTGGGCGCATCGGGCGCATCCATCGCGGGGTTCATCGCGGAGCCCGTGTTCGGCAATGCGGGCGGCGTCATGCTGCCAGACGGCTACCTGCGTGGCGTGTACCAGCGCATCCGGGATCGGGGTGGCGTGTGCATCGCCGACGAGGTGCAGGTGGGCTACGGCAGGCTCGGGCACTACTTCTGGGGCTCGGAGCAGCAGGGCGTGGTGCCGGACATCATCACCGTCGCCAAGGCGATGGGCAACGGCCACCCGCTCGGCGCGGTGATCACGACCAGGGCCATCGCCGACTCGTTCGCCGCGGAGGGCAGTTTCTTCTCGTCGGCGGGCGGCAGCCCGGTCAGCTCGGTCGTCGGGCTCACCGTGCTCGACATCATGCGCGACGAGGACCTGCAGCGGAACGCCGCAGAGGTCGGCGACCACCTCGCTGGCCGCCTCCGCGACCTCGGCACGCGCCACCCGCTGATCGGCGCCGTCCACGGGCTCGGCCTCTACCTCGGCGTCGAACTCGTGCGCGACAGGCAGACCCTCGAACCGGCCACCGCGGAGGCCGCAACCGTCTGCGACCGGATGCTCGCGGAAGGCTGCATCGTGCAGCCCACCGGCGACCACAAGAACGTCCTCAAGATCAAGCCGCCGCTCTGCATCACCCGCGCGAGCGCCGACCGCTTCGTGGACGCCCTCGACCTGGTGCTCGCCACGCTCTGACGCGACGCGACGCGACGCGCCCCGCCGCGCCCGTGTCGGCGGCGGGGCGTAGCCTCGCAGTATGGTCGCATCGCCAGCAGTCACGTTCACCGAGGCGGAGGCGTTCCGCATCGCGGTGCCGGACGACGACATCGCCGACCTGCGCTCCCGGCTCGCCCGCACCCGCTACCCCGCGCAGTCGCCCGGTGCGGCCTGGTCGGCCGGGATCGACCTGCCGACGCTCCGCGCGCTGATGGACGAGTGGCGCGACGGCTACGACTGGCGCGCGGCCGAGGCACGCCTGAACACGGTGCCGCAGTACACGTCGGTGATCGACGGCGAACGGGTGCACTTCGCGTATCTGCGCGGCCAGGGCGCGGAAGACCGCATCCCGATCGTGCTGAGCCACGGCTGGCCGTACTCCTTCATCGAGCTGCTGCCACTCGCCGACCTGCTCAGCCGAGACGACGGCTCCGGGGTGACGTTCGACGTGGTCGTGCCGTCGCTGCCGGGATACGGGTTCTCCGAGACGCTGCGGGAGCCGTTCACCTCCACCGCGGTCGCCGAACGCTGGCACACGCTGATGGCGGACGTGCTGGGCTACGAGCGCTATGCGACCTACGGGGAGGACGTCGGCACCTGGGTGAGCGACCGCCTCGCCGCCCTCCACCCGGAGTCGGTGCTCGGCCTGTTCGCCACCCACGCCGCCTTCCCGCCGGAGGAACGCCGCGGAGACCTCACCGACGAGGAAGCCGCGTTCCTCGGCTGGCTGGCACAGAAATGGGATGGCGCGAGTTCCTACTCCGCGCAGCAGTCCACCAGGCCGGACACGCTCGCGGTCGGGCTCACCGACTCCCCTGCCGGTCTCGCAGCGTGGCTGGTGGAGAAGTTCCGGGAGTGGAGCGGCTCGGACGACCTCGCCACCTGGTGGACGACGGAGGAGATTCTCACCACGCTCTCGCTGTACTGGTTCACCGGGACCATCGGCACCTCGTTCCGCAGCTACTCTGACGACCGGTTCGAGACGCCGATGCCGCGCATCCACGTGCCGGTCGGGGTCTCCATCCAGTACGGCGAGCGTGGCTTCCCCCGGCACTACGCCGAGCGCACATACACCGACATCCGGTTCTGGAACGACCTGCCCACCGGCGGCCACTTCACCGCCAAGCAGACGCCCGACCTCGTCGCCGCCGACCTGCGCGCCTTCCTCCAGATCGTGCGCGCCACCGCCTGACCAGTCGATCCGGGATGCGCGCTAGCGCAGCACGCGCGCCGCGGCGTCCGCGAGCGTGGCGGCGACGGCTGCGAGTGTCGCTGACTCCAGCGACCACTGGTGCCAGTACAGCGGGACGTCGAGCGGCGCCGCGTCGTCGAGCGCGACGAGGCGGCCGTCGGCGAGTTGCGCCGCGGTCTGCAGGTCGGGCAACATGCCCCAGCCGAGGCCGAGCTCCGCCGCGCGCACGAACTCCGACGACGCCGGCACGAAATGGCGGGGCGGATGCGCCTCCGGAGCGTGGACGGCCAGGTACCGGTCCTGCAGCGTGTCCTTCCTGTCGAACACCAGCATCGGGGCGACAGCCATCGCGGCGGGCGTCCAGCCGTCCGGCAGCCGGCGCTCGACGAACGCCGGGCTCGCCGTCGCCCGGTAGCGCATCGCGCCGAGGGACGTGACCGTGCAGCCCTGCACGGCGTCCGGGTCGGAGCTGATCGCCGCCATCGCGGTGCCGTCGCGCAGCCGGTCGAGCGTGTGCTCCTGGTCGTCGAGCGCAAGGTCGAAGGCGATGCCGGTGCGTTCGGCGACGTCGGCGAGCGCGGGGAGCACCCAGGTCGCCAGCGAGTCGGCGTTCACCACCAGCGGGATGCGCGGGAGGGCATCGGCCTCGTCACCGCCGAGTGCATCCACTGCCTCGCTCTCCAGCAGCGCGACCTGCCTGGCGAGCTTGAGCAGGACGCGGCCGGCGTCGGTCGGCTCGATCGGTTTGCTGCGGCGGACGAGCACCCGGCCGATCTGCGATTCCAGGGAACGCATCCGCTGGCTGACGGCGGACGGCGTGAGGTGCAGTGCCGCGGCGGCGCGGTCGAAGGTGCCGTGGTCGATGACCGCGGCCAGGGTGCGGAGCTGATCGGTGCTGGCGTCCATCAACAGCCATGCTAATGGTTCGTAAGAATCATGAGCTTCCCTGCAGGTCGCTCGCGCCATACGCTCGAACGGTGACCCCCGCTTCCGCCTTCGCCGTCTACCTCACCGGGCTCGGCGCAGGAGCCTCCCTCATCATCGCCATCGGCGCGCAGAATGCCTACGTGCTGCGGCAGGGGCTGCGGCGGGAGCACGTGCTGCCGATCGTGCTGATCTGCGTCGCCAGCGACGCGGTGCTGATCGCCGCGGGCGTCGCCGGTATCGGCGCGATCATCCGCTCGGCGCCGGTCGCGCTGGAGATCATCCGCTGGGCGGGTTTCGCGTTCCTGCTGCTGTACGCGCTGTTCGCCGCGCGCCGCGCCCTGCGCCCTGAGCGCCTCGACGCCGGGACGGGCGCCGGGGCCACCACCCTGCTCGCCGCCGTCGGCACCTGCCTCGCCCTCACCTGGCTCAACCCGCACGTCTACCTGGACACGGTGCTGCTGCTCGGCTCGCTGAGCGCCTCGCACGGCGACCCAGGCCGCTGGGTGTTCGGTGCGGGCGCCGTCACCGCCAGCATCCTCTGGTTCGGGATGCTCGGCTTCGGCGCCCGCTACCTCGCCCCGGTCTTCGCCCGCCCTGTCGCCTGGCGCATCCTGGACGGAGCCATCGCTGTGCTCATGGTCGTGCTGGCGATCCTGCTCGTGGTCTGAGCGGCGGGCGACAGGAGCGGGACGTCCATCACGCCATCGCGTGCCTGCGGTCGAGCATGACCCCGCGGAAGAACCCGGCGAGTTCGGCGGTCGCGCTCAATGGGAGCACGTCGGCGACGTACTGGTCCGGCCGCACGACGACGATCGCCCCTCCCCGGTCGATGCCGCGCTGCTCGAAGATGTCGTCGCCCGGTGCGACTGCGTACACCTTCTCGTAGTCGATCAGCCCGAACGGCCCCACCCGCGGCAGGAACACGTCCGGCACCACGCCCAGGTCCACGTCGCCGTGCGGCTGCTGGTAGATCACCTTCACGTCGAACCAGGCGTCCGGGTCGGCGCCCTCGGGCGTGAAGGCGACCACCGGAGACTCCGGCGCACTGCCGATCCACCGCGCGAGGTCGGCGACACCGGAGGCGTCGCCCGGCCGCGCGGCGTCGGCGAACACGTAGATCCGCCACCGGCCGTCCGCCTTCGCGTGGTGTCCCAGGTGCGTCGGCACCCCGTCGCCCACCCGGCTGACCATCGCGGACTTGAAGCGCTTGCCGATCGGGTAACCGGTCGCCAACTCCTGGTGCGACGGCTCGGCGATCAGCATCGACGGCGCGTACTGCGTCATGAACCCGGCGGGGAACTCGGCGGTCGCAACGTAGAAGTCCTCCAGGCTGGTCGGGTCGTCGAGCTCCTCCGGCTTCGTCGCCATCAGCGTCGACCACTCCTTGTCGAACGCGATGAGGTCCTTCGCCACCACCTGCCGCTCGGCGGAGTATGTGGCGAGAAGGCTCTCCGGACTCCGCCCGTCGAGAACGTGCGCGAGCTTCCAGCCGATATTGAATCCGTCCTGCATGGATACGTTCATGCCCTGACCGGCCTTGGCGCTGTGGGTGTGGCAGGCGTCCCCGGTGATGAAGACGCGCGGGGTGCGCGAGCCCAGCGCATCCAGCGGCACATCGTCGAAGCGGTCGGTGAGCCGGTGGCCGACCTCGTACACGCTGTGCCAGGCGACGTTGCGCACGTCGAGCGTGTACGGGTGCAGGATGGCGTTCGCCCGTTCGATGATCTGCTCGATCGTGGTGGCGCGCACGGCGCCACTGTCGTCGTGCACCTCGCCGAGGTCGACGTACATCCGGAACAGGTAGCCGCCCTCCCGCGGGATGAGCAGGATGTTGCCAGCCTCCGACTGGATGGAGCACTTGGTGCGGATGTCGGGGAAGTCGGTGACGGCGAGCACGTCCATGACACCCCAGGCGTGGTTGGCCTGGTCGCCGGCGAGCGTGCATCCGATGGACTCGCGCACCCTGCTGCGCGCGCCGTCCGCTCCGACGACGTATTTCGCGCGCACCGTGCGCTCCTGTCCCTCCCGCTCGCCGACCGTGTGGGCGAGCGTCACGGTGACCGGGTACTCGCCGTGGTCCGCGACGTCGAGACCGACGAACTCCAGTCCGTAGTCCGGCGTCAGCCTGCTGGGCGAGTACGCCATGACCTCGGCGAAGTAGTCGAGCACGCGCGCCTGATTGACGATCAGGTGCGGGAACTCGCTGACCCCGGTCGGGTCGTCGACCGCGACGGCCGACCGCACGATCCTCGACGGGTCGTCGCGGTCCGGCTTCCAGAACGCCATCTCTGTGATGCGGTACGCCTCGGCGATGATCCGCTCGGAGAACCCGAACGCGTCGAAAGTCTCCACGCTGCGCGCCTGAATGCCGTCCGCTTGGCCGATCGCGAGCCTGCCGCCCCTCCGCTCCACGATGCGCGTTGTGATGCCCGGGAACTTCGACAGCTGAGCCGCGGTGATCATGCCGGCGGGGCCGGTGCCGACGATGAGCACGTCGACCTCGTCCGGCAACTCGTCCGGCCGGTCGATGCCGACGCCTGCCGCCGGTTGGATGCGCGGATCACCGGAAACATAGCCGTGGTGGTGGAACTGCACGGGCACTCCTCACTTCTTCGTGGGTACGAGGGCGACGGATCGCGTGTTCTCTATGTGAACACACTGTTCTGATATCGCATGATGATCATAGACGCGCACGGACGACGCGACAAGCCGCGCACCGTGGGGACGTCCCCTCGCAACGCCCTAGAAGGCCGAGAAGTCGAGCTGCTCCTCGGCGACGGCGATGACGGACCACGTGCCGCCGTCGGAGTCGGTGAACTCGTAAGCCGGAACGACGAGCACACTGCCGCTCGACTGCCATTGGCTCGCCAGTCCCAGCCGGGCGCTCACGATCTCGACCCGGTGCACGGGCCAGGTGAGAGGCTCGCCGGCTTTCGGCGCGGCGGGCGGCTCGGTCGAGGGCGTCGTGGGCTCCCCGGAGGAAGCCTGGTCGCGCAGTGCGATCGGCCCGCCGGTCAGGGAGGCGCCGAACCGGGGGTCGGACAGGCGCTCGAACGCCTGCTGCTGGCTGACGATCGCGTATTCACCCAGCGAGGTCGTGGCTGCGAGGAAGCCGGAGACGCCGACGATGCCCCCTGTGCCGAGCTCCAGCGACCACGACTGGTCGATCCGCTGACCGTCCAGCACCGGCCAGGCCTGCGCCGTGCGGGTGTACGAGCCCTCCGGTGTCTCCGAGGCGAACTGGAACGCCTCAGGGTCGCGGCCGGTCGCCGAGACGAGGGTACGAAGGGCTGCGATCGCGGCGTCGGCCGCCGGGAGCGCCGGTGTCGACGGGCAGGCATCCGGAGTTGCGGCGTCGCCCGGCGTTGCCGTGTCCCCCGGCGCGACGCACGGGGCAGGCGCGAGCTGCGGGTTCGAGTAGTAGAAGCTCAGAGTTCCGTCGAGTCCGACCGTGAGCGACGGCGCCGACCCGTCCTGCGGCCCGGTCGCCCAGGAGCCGTTTGCCAGGTGTGGCGCACCGCTGACGCCGAGCGCCGTGGCGAGGGCGGCCACTGTCTTCTCGGTGGAGGCGGTCCGCGCGTCGAAACCGTACGCCTGCGCCCGTCCTGCCGAAGTGGAGAGTCCCGTCGAGTGGAAGCTGTTGCGGCCGAAACCGTACGGGTACGCCCGGTCTGCTCCGCCGGAGGCCGACAGCTTCGGCGAAGCGTCGGACCCCTGTTCCTGCGGGCTCTGGCCGTGTCCCTGGTTCTGGAGCGAGATGGGGGCTCCCGGCCCACCGGCGACCGTCGTGCCCCCCGTCGCGGAACCCACGGCGAACCCGGCCCCGCCGAAGACCGCGATCGACGCCGCGACGGCCGCGATCGGCAGCCAGAGCCGACGCCGGCGTCCCTGCGCGATCTCGACGACCTCCGCCGGCTCGTCCGACTCCGCCGCTGCGCGTGCGACGACCTCCTCGGCGAAGCCCGCCCGCGGCTCGACGCCGGCGGCCGGGTCGGCGGCACGCAGCCGCTGGAGCGGGTCACGCCCGTTGTCGTCACTCATCTCATACCCCTTCATCGGTTCGCCCTTACGAGCGCCAACGTCTTCACCTGCATCTATGTCCACACGGCCACAGACCTTGCACGGACACTCAGAACGTCAGCCGGTCGCCCCATGCCTCACGCAGACGCTTGCGTGCCCTCGACAGCGCAGCGTCCGCCCCTGACCGCGAGATCCCGAGCACAGACGCCAGCTCTTCCCCGTCGAGCCCCTCCCAGGCGTGCAGAAGCAGGATGCGCCGGTCGCGCTCCGCGACGCTGCCGAGCGCACCCCGCAGCTCGTCGTCGAACAGCGCGGCCAGCTCCGGGTCGTCGCGCACCCGGCGCGCACCGGTCTCCGGCAGCTCGTCGACCGGCAGATCGACGACCTTGCGGCGATGGTTGGCGAGCGTGAATCCGGCCGTCCGGTACAGCCACGGAAGCACGGCGTCGCTCGGCACAGCGGCGCGGCGCCGCCAGGCCGTCGCGAACACATCGGCGGCGAGGTCCTCCGCATCCTGGCGTGGTCCCCGGCGCGCGAAGTACCGCACGATCGCCGTCGAGTGCTCCCCCACCACGGCGGTGAACCACGCGATGTCGTGTTCGGGCTGGGCGGGCGCGCCATCGTCGGCCATCGTCTCCCCCTGGGTCATGTCGGCACCGGCTGCGGTCCTCACAGTCTGTCTCTGTCGGCTATCGCGTGGATCTTGCACCGCGCCGATCACTCTCACGCTTTCGGGTCAGCCTGGCACCTGCAGCCCCAGTCGCGGGTAGAGGAGGGTGAAGGCGCTTGAGAGGCCGCCATTGATGGCGCCAAGCACGTGCCCGCCGTTCGGGATCTCCACAAACTGTGTCGTGAATCCCGCGTCGGCGAAGTTCTTGGCTGCTTGTCGTCCCGCCTCGACGTAGACGGGGTCATCGGAGCCGGAGGTGAAGATCCCCACCCCCTCGTACGTTCGATTCTTCAGGATGTTCTCCGGTTTCTGGGCGTCGTACGCCGATTGATCGCCGGCGAAGACGTTCGCCAGCATCGACGCCTGGTCCTCCTGACCGGGGAAGAGCTCGCCGGAGATGTCGACGACGTTCCGGAAATCGTCGGGGTACTTCGCGGCGAACAGCATCGCGCACGCTCCGCCGTTGGAATACCCGGCGACGGTCGTGCTCGCTCCCGAGGTATCGACTTTCAGGTGCTGTCGCGCCCAGCCGAGCACGTCGACGGTGATGTACGTCTCGACCTTGCCGAAACGGTCGGAGTCCGTGCATCCGGGGTCCTGGGCTGGATTCCCCAGCTGGTCGGCCACCACCACGATCGGTGCGAGGCCGTGATTGCGGCTCGCGAACCCATCGAGGATCGCGGCGACGTACTGCGGGTCCGGGTTGCCGGGTTGCCCCATCATCAGCAGCACCAGCGGCAGGCGAGGAGGATCCTTGACCAGCGCCGCGGGCGGAAGGTACAGACCGGCATCCCGCGCCGGGAACCCCGAGTGCGTCGCGGGGATCGCGACCATCGTGGTCCTTCCCTTCTTCGGCAGGTCCTTCGGCGGTTTCCAGCTGGATGCGATGCCGGGAGAGTGCGATTGCACCGGCAGAGGACTGACGACCGGTCCGGCAGGGCCGTGCGCGAGGGTCTGCCCGAAGAGGGAGCCGACGGTGGGATTGACTCCGAATTCGCTGATCGAGGCGAGAACGGCGGTCACCGAGAGAACGACGACACCGACCGCTGCGAGCACGACACGCCACCAGTGCGCGCGCTGAACGGAGAGCACCGCGATCGCCACGCCGGCGCCGAGGGCTGCGGTGTAGAGCGCGATCGAGCGCGGCACGGGTATCCGGAACGGGTTCCAGAGCACCGCCGTCACCAGGAAGGCGACGAACCCGAGCGCTGCGCCACCCGCGACGGCGACGAGCACTCCCGCGAGACGGCGGGAGCGGGGCTGCTTCCTCTTGAGCCCGGCTTGGGTGGCCAAGAAGCCGACGAAGGTCCCTGAAACGGCGAGAAGAGAGTATGGAAGGGGTCCGGACACGATGCTGACGGCACCGAGGTACTCAAGCATTCAGCACTGCCGTCTCCGTACGCCGACCCCGGCGCGGGGTCATACGCTCGTCTTCCCCGCTCCAGCGGAGTGCAGCTGAGCCAGGCGCACAAGCCCCTTCGCCGAGAGGTCCGGCACATACACCGATGCCAGGGCAGGCGCGATCCTGGCGAGCTGCCCGCTCGCCGGATACGTCATCCAGAGCGGTTGCTCCGCGGCACCGAACTTGGCCTTGAAGCGCCGAAGCGAAGCGAAGCCGTAAGCGGGTTCGAGCCAGGTCGCCAGCCGCGGGATCAACCTGCTGACGAAGGTCTCAGCCGCCCCGGTGTGCGGGGCGAGCGGTGTGCCGGACAGGCTCAGGGTCGAGAGGCCGTGCTCGGCGCTGCGCAGCGCCGTCGTCGCGATGAGGAACTCCATCACACCCGGCATCGCGTCGTCGCCCCGCCGCATGACGTCCAAGGTCCACCCGGCAGGCTCGCCGTCGCCGAACGCGGGCAGCCAGCTCGTCACACCGTGCAGTCGGCCCTGCTCGTCGTAGGCGAGCATCAGTCGCACGGCGCTGTCCTGCAGCTCGGCGAAACCGCCGAGGGTGAACCCCATCTCTGGCAGGGCTTTCTGGCCCGCCCAGCCCGCGCACACACGCTCGACATCGGCACGCTGCTGGGCGGTGAGCTCGGCGAACGATCGCCACTCGGCACGCAGCCCTTCGCGGGCGGCCCGATTGACAGCCGTCCGGAGGTCCTGGCGGCGCTTGCCGGACAGCGTGAACGTCGCCAGGTCCATCGAGGCTTCCGTGCCGACTGCTGTGCGCACCCAGCCCAGACGCTCCGTCTCGGCGACGACCTCATCGTGCACGCTGTAGAAGACGGGAACCCAGCCCATCCGCTCGCAGTGCTCGACGAACCCGAGCATCACGTCGAGACGTCGTCCGGGACGCGCGACCGGGTCCGACACCGTGAACGCCACCCCGCGGCCGACCCGGTATGCGACGGCACCGGCATCGTCTGGAGCGAACCAGACGGAGTTGTCCTCCCAGGTGCCCATGAAGGCCATCGAGCCCGTGGACCCGTCGACGATGAGCGAGCGCATGCGCGCGCGTTCCTCTGCGGTGGCCGGGGACGCCGTTCGGCGCACCAGACGGCGGGCGAGCAGAATCAGGGCAACGGCCATCACGGCAGGAAGCGCGCACGCGACGACCGCCCCGGCGTACCACTCGAGGTCAGCGATCGAGAATCCCTGATCCGCGACGTCGCTGACGATCGCCGCGACCACTCCTTCCGTCACCGCGAGCACGACCAGAGTCGTCTGCGCCGCCACGGCCAGCACCACCCCGATCAGGCGTCCGCGCAACAGGAGCACAGCGGACGCGAGCGTCAACAGTCCCACCAGCAGATTGGCGACCGGGCCGACGACGTACCCGACTGGGGCGAGAAGCCCGTCCGCCTCGGGGAGCAGGAGGGTGATGAGGGCACCGGCACCCATCAGGAAGAGCAGAGCGCACACCGCGACTCGAACCCGCGGCAGAAGAGATGTGTGAACGTGCAGGTCGCGCCCGGATCGGGTCGCGAGGGCGCCGATCGCAAGCCCGGCGAGCGCCGCCAGCACCCGGATGACGTCGGCTGCGTGCCCGTCGAAGAGCAGGAGCGCCGCGCTCGCGGTCAGCACGCCCCAGCGGGTCGCCTGTCGCGCTCGCGGTCGCAGTCTCGCCGACACCGCCATCAGCAGCGCGGCGGTGACGAGCGAGGGCGCCCAGAGCTGTTCCCCCTCGATGCCGGCGGCGACGGCCTCGCCCATTCCGGCGCCGACAGCCAGCAGGCCGCCCCCGATCAGGAGCGCCGAGACCACCGCGATACCGCTGAACCCGAGCGCGCGCACCGTTCCGACCACGCGTTCCGCCACCCCGATCGCCACCACGGCGGAGATCAGCCCGAGGACGTTCAACAGCACACTGGCGGCAGCGCCCTCGTCGATCGCCGGCGAAGCGAGCACCATGCCGACGACCGCCAGGACGGCCGCGACGAGCGTCGCGGGAAAGCGCACGGCGAGGCCGACGGCACGCCGCCGCCTCAGCTGGTTCATCCCGCTGTCGTCACTCATCTCGTACTCCTTCATCGCTTCCCCCACAGAGCGTCTCTGTCCGCCGCACGCCTGATCTTGCAGACGCCGGCCGGTCGCCCCGCCCGCTGAATGCATCCGGCGGACGGATCCGTCTTCTCAGCCAACCGTGCCGACGATAGGGCCGCATCGTCCCAGAGGCGGATCCCGACCCGCCGATCGGGGGGTATTCGGCCCGGCTCTCCCCACACGGGCGTGGAATCTTCTAACGTCGGAGGAGGCGCGGCGCCGGTTCGCGGCCCGGGAAGCGGAGCACTGGATGATCACGGTCGTCGTCGTCGACGATGAGGCACTCGTCCGCTCGGGCTTCAGCCTCATCCTCAACACAGCAGACGACATCGAGGTCGTCGCGACCGCGACCGGCGGCGACGCGCTCCAGACCATCGAGCGCGAGCGGCCGGATGTGGTCCTGCTCGACATCCGGATGCCCGATGTCGACGGGCTCGCCGTCCTCAACGCCCTGCGGACCAGGCCGGATGCGCCCGTCGTCGCCATGCTCACGACCTTCGACGCCGACGAATACATCATGACGGCGCTGCGCCTCGGCGCCGCAGGGTTCGTCCTCAAAGACACGGAGCCTGAGCAGCTGGCGGACTACGTCAGAGCCCTCGCCGCCGGGGGCGTCGTGCTATCGCCGAAAGCGTCGCTGACGCTGATGCGGAGTGACCGGCTGCTCGAACCGTCCTTGGACGCCGAGGCGGGCAGGGTGCACGACCTGACAGCGCGCGAGAAGGAGGTGCTTCGCCTCGTGGCCACCGGACTCTCCAACGCCGAGATCGGAGCGCGGCTGTTCCTCGGCGCCGGCACGGTCAAGGACCACGTCAGTTCGATCCTCAGCAAGCTCGGCGTCACGAGCCGCGTCCAGGCTGCGCTCGCGGCGCAGCGCGCCGGGCTCCTCGACGCCGCGACGGACGAAGACGCACTGTGAACTGGTTCATCCGTCTGTGGCGGAGGCTTCCACCCTTTGTGATCGATCTGCTAGCCGTCGCCATCGCCGTCGCCGACGCGGTGATCTACGCCGGCGATTTCGACCCGCTCAGCATCGTCTTGACGGCGGTCGCGTGCGGGGGCCTCCTCCTGCGCCGCCGCTTCCCGCTGATCGCCTTCCTCCTGACGCTGCCGTCCAATCTCGTGCAGAACCTCCTCGCTGCGCCGATGATCGCACTGTTCACCCTGTCCAGGATCTCCCGTCGCCGCTGGCTTCTCGCCGCCTGTGCCGCGGCGTTCGCCGTGTCGACGGTCTTCCCGTGGCCGCTCACGGCGGACGGGGACGACCAGTTCGGGACGGCGGTCTACTTCGTCTACCAGCTGGCGACGGCGGCCGCACCCCTCTTCCTCGGGCAGCTGGTGCAGGCGCGGGAAGACCTGGCGAAGCGTCTGGCCGAGATCGAGCAGGCCCGCGAGCACGAGCGAGAAGCTCTACGCGGAGTCGGTGCTCACCAGGGAGCGGGCGCAGCTCGCACGGGAGATGCACGACGTCGTGTCGCATCAG
Source organism: Leifsonia sp. McL0627 (assembly GCF_058244615.1). Taxonomy (NCBI): domain Bacteria; kingdom Bacillati; phylum Actinomycetota; class Actinomycetes; order Micrococcales; family Microbacteriaceae; genus Leifsonia; species Leifsonia sp. McL0627. The sequence goes on along the minus strand of NZ_JBZCGM010000003.1, from coordinate 421,694 downwards.
GTCAGCCTGATCGCCGTCCAGGCTGCGGCGCTGCAGGTGGCCGGCACGAGCGCCGACGCGCGGGAGGCAGGCGGCACGATCCGCCGGCTGAGCGTCACGACGCTGGACGAGCTGAGGTCGATGGTAGCGCTGCTGCGCGTCGCGGGCAGTTCGAGCCCGGGCCTGGCCCCGCAACCGACCATGGCAGACCTGCGCGCCCTCGTGGACACGAGCGGCATCGCGGCCGAGGTGCACGGAGAGCTGCCAGCCGATGTCGGCGTCCCCGTGCAGCGCGCGTTCTATCGGACGGTGCAGGAGGCGCTGACCAACGTCCGGAAGCACGCCCCCGACGCGTCCGTGACGATCGACTTCTCGTCGACCGTGTCGACGGTCACCGTCGTGGTGGCCAATACGCGAGCGACCCGGCCGGCGCTCACGCTCCCCGGGGCGGGCGTCGGGCTCATCGGGCTTCGTGAGCGGGCCGACCTTCTCGGCGGGACGTTCACGGCCGAGCCGACGGCAGACGGCGGGTTCCGCGTGTCGATGACCCTCCCCGTCGTCCCGGACTGAGCAGCGAGGGCGGTCGCGCCGGCACCCGCCGATCGGCGGGTCTCGCTCCCCCATCGGATGCATTCTCCCGTCGCCACTTCGGCCGAACGGCGGATACCCCCGGCGTCGCGTTCGACCCAGGCTGGTAGTGCACGCGCCGCCCGCTCCCTCACCGATTGGACACCGCTCATGGACGCCAACGACATCCGGATGATCGCCGACCTCGCCGAGTCGATCCGCGTCGCATCACCGGTGAAGAAGGACACCGAGTCCGCCGGGCTCATCAACCATCTGGTCGCGACGCAACCGGACGCCGTCTACTACCTGGTGCAGACCGTCCTCGTGCAGACGGCCGCCATCGAGAAGGCGAAGCGAGCGACCACCGACCCCCGCGCGCTGCGCCTGGACACTGCGTCCAGTCGGTCGGACGCGTGATTCGCCGACCGGTGACAGTGGTCGCCGTCGCACTCTCGATCCTGGCGCTCGCGACGGGATGCGCGGCCGGCACGGCGGGGCTGCCGGACAAGACGCCGACGCTGAGCCTCGGCACCACATCCGTCGATCCCGCCCAGGTCACGGTGGTGCAGAACGGCGCCGCACCGCGCGTGAGGACGTACACGGGGCGTCCTGTCGTGGCTGCCACCGGCGCACGGCTCCGCCTGACGCTGTCCGGCGACGCCCTCCCCCGCGTGCTCAGCATCGGTCAGTATCCGCGACTCTCCCCCGACGGCACGCCCGTCGACGGCGGCGACGTCGTGGACTGCGTCACGTCGAAACGCTGCGACCTCGCTCACGACGACCTCGGCTACACCGTGACCCTCCCGGCCGACCCGACGGCGAAGGCCGTCATCGTACGAGCGGTCTACGCGCTCGACACGGACGCGGCCGCCAGTCTCCCCGAAGGCTCGACGGTGAAGCTCGCCGTCGTGTGGGCCATGGATGTGCGCCGCTCGGACGCCTGATCTCGCCGACCGAGAAACGAAAGAACCCCACCCCCGCGCCTGCGGAAGTGAGGTTCTCGTGGTGGGATTTCTCCCGATGGTGGAGCTAAGGAGATTCGAACTCCTGACCTCTTCGATGCGAACGAAGCGCGCTACCAACTGCGCCATAGCCCCTTGAACTGCTCCAAAACCATAACACCCCGGCGGGAGCAAAATCGAATCGAGGCTAACTCGCGGCGCGTCGCCTGCGGAGGACGGCATCGAGGTCGATCGCGCCGTCGGCGAGGTCGTCGACGAGGCCCATCGCGGCGTACCTGCTGGGTGCCTGCCTCGGTGCAACCGCGACCGACGCGGAGGCCGATGCTGCCGCGGAGGCCGATGCCGACGCTGCGGGCAGCACGGGCGCCATGGCGACCGGACGCAGCGGCAGCGGCGCAGGAATGCGCTCGGCCGGGACGCGCTCCGTGGCCTTGCGCTCGACCTCGGCGCGGGCGGCGGAGCGGCGGAGTTCGGTGGCGGCGTCGATGGAGGCCATCGCCGTCGCGGCGATCGTGCCGCGGGAGAGGTGCAGCGGCTTCGGCAGCGGGCGGGGTGTCCAGCTCTCCTGGCGCGTCGGCGCAGCCTGGCGGATGTTGTCGTGGGTCGCGTCGTCGTAGAGGGCGTGAGCCATTGGTGCTGCGGCGGGCACGAAGGCCACGGCCGGGGCGACGTGCTCCGCTCCGGCGAGGCGGACGAGCATCCCGGTGGCCAGCACGGCGGCGACAGCGGAGACCGCGAGCGCCATCCACGCGCCCGTGGTGACCAGGGAGACCGTTCCGACGACTCCCCCGAATACGGAGGCGACGAGCACGAGCGTGCTCAGTCCGCGCGAGCGGCGCAGGCGTCGGCGGCGTTGCGAAGACATGGCCGGTCGCGTCGTCGTCGCCGCGAGGACGCGGGCACGCTGCGCGGCGGCGGCGCGGGACGCACGTTCCAGGGCGATGGCGTCGGCTGCGGCGGCTTCCGCCTCCTCGGCGATGCGGCGCTCCTCCTCCGCGATGGCCTGCTCGCGGCGCGCGTGGGCGGCCGCGGCGGCCCGGGTCTCGGCGAGCTTCTTCTGCTCCGCACGCTTCAGGATGCGCTGCTGCTCGGCGACCGTGCGGGCCGTGGCCTCCATGCGCACCTGCTCGGGGACCTCGCTCGTCTCGGCGAGGATGCGCAGCGTCTGCTGCAGCCTCACCGCGTTGCGTTCGGTCGCCAGATACTCACGTCTGCGCAGCCACACCGGGATGAGGTAGGCCAGCCAGAGTGCAGCGGCGATCGCTACGACCACCCCACCGCCCATCACGTCCCCAGTCATGCCTCTACGGTAGGGGGCCGGGCGTCCAGCGCCCGGGCAGCGCGCCGGGTGTGTTCGCGATGGAGAGTTCTCTCAGCGCAGCGGCAGGCCGCTCTCAGTGCTGCCGGAACCGCGGAGCCGTCCAGACCTCAGCGCTGCCGGAACCTCAGCGCTGCCGGGCGATCGGGATGGGGATGGCGGCGGCGGCCCTGTCCTCCGCCGGGATCGTCGCCGCATCCTGAGGGGCGTTGCCGTCCAGCCACCGGCGCAACACGCCCTGGGTCAGCTCCTCCGTCACCAGGCCGAAGCAGAAGTGGTCGCGCCAGTCGCCGTTGATGTGGATGTAGCGACGGCGCAGCCCCTCGTAGCGGAACCCGAGCTTCTCGACCACGCGCAGGCTCGGGACGTTCTCCGGACGGATGCAGATCTCCATCCGGTGCAGCCCCAGCTGGTAGAAGCAGTAGTCGGTGGCGAGGGCGACGGCGGTCGGCGTGATGTTGCGCCCGGCGAACTCCTCGGAGACCCAGTAGCCGATCGTCGCGCTCGACAGCGATCCGTAGGTGATCGACGAGACGTTGAGCTGGCCGGCCAGCTGCCCGTCGTATTCGACGATGAACGGCAGGCCGTGGCCGGCGCGCGCATTGGACAGCAACGACCGGATGCTCGACCTCGTGTCGAACGACGTCGGCGCATACGGGCTGGTCGCCTCCCACTGGCGCAGCCAGCTGCGGTTGTCGAGCAGGGAACGCTCCAGACCGCGGGCGTCGCGGAGGCGGATGGGCCTGAGCCCGACTCTGCCGTCGCTGAGTGACGGTACGACGATCGCCACGGACCTCTCCTTCGTGGTGCGGCTAGTTGGCCTGGTCGGCGGGGGCGACCAGGGAATCGACGGACTCCGCAGGCTCTGCCGGCATCTCCGGCAGGATCTCGCCAGGCTCGTCGTCGAGGCCGGCCGCGAACTCGCGGAGCCAGGGTCGCAGGTCGGGGCCGAGGTCTTCGCGGTCGGACGCGAGCTGCACGATCGCCTTGATGTAGTCGAGGCGGTCGCCGGTGTCGTAGCGACGGCCGGAGAACACGACGCCGTAGACGCCGCCTGTCCAGTCCGGCGCCTGAGCCATCGACTGCAGCGCATCCGTCAGCTGGATCTCGCCGCCCTTGCCCGGCTCCGTCTTCTCCAGGACGTCGAAGACCTCCGGGCGAAGCACGTACCGGCCGATGATCGCGTAGTTCGAGGGAGCGCTGTCGCGGTCCGGCTTCTCGACGAGGCCGGTGATCCGCACGACGTCGTCGTCTTCCGTCGCCTCGACGGCCGCGGCGCCGTACAGGTGGATCTGGCTCGGGTCGACTTCGAGCAGCGCGACGACGGTGGTGTTCCGTTCCTGCTGCACTTCGAGCATCCTGGACAGCAGTTCGTCGCGCGAGTCGATGATGTCGTCGCCGAGGAGCACGGCGAACGGCTCGCGGCCGACGTGCATCTTCGCGCGCAGCACGGCGTGGCCGAGACCTTTGGGGTCGCCCTGGCGCACGTAGTGCATGTCGGCGAGCGCGGTGGAGTAGTTGACCTTCTCCAGGCGGTCGGTGTCGCCCTTCCTGGTGAGGGTCTCTTCGAGCTCCGCGTTGCGGTCGAAGTGGTTCTCCAGCGCGTTCTTGTTGCGGCCGGTGATCATGAGGACGTCGTGGAGTCCGGCGTCCACCGCCTCCTCGACCACGTATTGGATGGCCGGCTTGTCGACGACCGGGAGCATCTCCTTCGGCATCGCCTTGGTGGCGGGAAGGAAGCGGGTGCCGAGACCCGCAGCGGGGATGACTGCTTTAGTGACGTGCGTTGCCATCTGCTCAGGGTATCGGCAATTCCAGGCACCCCCGGATGCAATCTCCTAGGATTGGCACATGGATTCGGATACTGCCGCCCATCGCAAGCGCGCACTGCGCGCTGAACTCCGCGAACGACGACAGAACCTCACCAGCACCGAGCGTGCTGCGGCGACGGCTGGGATCACCCGCAACCTCACCGATCTGGCGACGGACCTGTCCGCCCGCTCCGTGGCCTGCTACCTCTCCACACCGATCGAGCCGGACACGCGTCCCTTCGTCAACTGGATGCACGCACAGGGCATCCGGGTGCTGCTGCCGATCTCCCGCGAGGACGGCCTCCTCGACTGGACGACGGGAGACGGCGAGACCGAGACCGAGGGACTGTTCGGGATGCCGGAGGCGGTCGGAGAGCTGCTCGGCCCCATCGCCATCAACGACGTCGACCTCATCGTCATCCCGGCCGCAGCCGTCGACCAGAGCGGGATGCGGATGGGCTGGGGCAGAGGCTATTTCGACAAGACCCTCGGCAGCATGGAAAAATGTCCCCCGGTGTACGCTGTGCTGTTCGACACCGAGCTCGTCGACGATGTGCCGCGCGAACGACACGATCAACCGGTCGACGGTGCGGTCACCCCGACCAGGATCGTCCAGTTCTCATGAGCCCCATGACGCCAGCACCGGGCGAACCCGCCCGGCACCACGACCTTCCCGGAGCCTGATACATGCCCACCTATTCGTACTCGTGCCGCGACTGCGGGACCGCCTTCGACATCCAGCAGGCGTTCACCGACGACGCGCTCACCGTCTGCCCCACCTGCGGCGGCAGCCTGCGCAAGGTGTTCGGTGCGGTCGGCGTGACGTTCAACGGTTCGGGCTTCTACCGGACGGACTCGCGCGGCACCAAGTCGTCGAGCACGGCGCCGGGGTCGTCCTCGTCCGGCTCTGGGTCTTCCTCGTCCGGCTCCGGGTCTTCGTCGTCCGGGTCCGGCTCGTCGTCGTCCGGCTCCTCCTCCTCGTCGTCCGGGTCCTCCAGCGCTCCGGCCGCCTCCTCGTCGTCTAACTAGTCCCACCCGATCCAGCACCACCAGACCGAAAGGACCGGCATGTTCAGAGGATTCAAGGAGTTCATCCTCCGCGGCAACGTGATCGACCTGGCCGTGGCCGTCGTCATCGGCGCCGCGTTCACCGCTGTCGTGAACTCGATCGTCACCAACGTGTTCAACCCGTTGATCGGCGCGATCTTCAAAGCGAGCAGCCTCGACAACTCGATGACGCTCGTGATCGGCGACGCCCACGTCAAGTTCGGCGCGGTCGTCGGGGCGATCATCCAGTTCCTGATCGTGGCCGTGGTCGTCTACTTCGTCTTCGTCTACCCGATCAACCTCGCGAAGAACCGCGCGCAGAAGCTCCGCAACCAGGGCGTCGTCGAACCGGATGCCCCGATCACCGAGCTCGACCTGCTCACCGAGATCCGGGACCTGCTGCAGACCCAGGCCGCACCGCCGTCCGCGGCGGGCAAGCACGCCGAGTAGCTCCCTGCGGGCCGCCGAGCCAGACAGTGACGCGCGTCACCAGTGGGGTGGAACGTCCCGCTTGAGCTGGTCGTCGTTGCTGTCCGTGCTGTCGTTCCAGGCGCGGTCGGTGTCTTCGGCCGCGCGTTCCGGCACGCCGCTCTGCGGTGCAGGGTCGGCGCCGGGCGCTCCCGCCACCCGCACCCTCCGATGCGTCCGCGCTGGTCGTTCACTCACCCATCCAGCGTAGCCGCGATCTGATTTAGCTCAGGCCGTCGGGGCTCGTCGCGTCCGAGAGTCTCTTGTCGTCCGAGGCGTCCCACTCCTCGAACATTCGCAAATAGCCGTCCTCGACCTGCAGTTCGCTGACCACCCGAGGCTACGGCTGCTGGACCGGGATCGCGATGGGTGCGGTCTCGGTGTCCGGCTCGGAGATGCCGATGAGGCGCGCGATGCGCGCGGCGACGGCGTCCGGGTCGGCGAACAGCTCGAAGCTGTGCACGCGCAAGTAGTGCCAGCCGAGACGGCGGAGCACGTCCGGACGCAGGCGCAGGGACTCGCGCAGGCTGCCCTTGTTCACGTCGTCGTCGGTCTCGACCGCGACGGCGCGGCCTCCGTTGGAGGCGACGAGCGCGAGCTTGCCGCGGTAGCCGAGCTGCACGTCCAGCCCGCGCCTGGTGAGGCGCTTGGCGAGGTCGAGCACCATCGGGTCGGAGTCGTGGCTGAGGTACTGCGCGGTCGCCGCCTGGATCTGGTCGGCCTCGCCGAGCACCTGCGACAGCGCGGCCATGCCGTGGCGCATCCTGGTCTCGTCGATGTCCTCCGGCTTGAAGCAGGAGACGATGTCCATGCCGCGGCGGGCGCGGGTCATGCCGACGGCCAGCAGCCGCTCCCCTCCCGGCTCCGCGAGTGCCCCGAAGTTGGAGAGCAGGCGGCCGTGCGGGGTGCGGCCGTAGCCGATCGAGAAGATGACGCGGTCGCGGCTCTGCGCCACCGACTGCTCCAGGGTGACGACCGTGAACGGTTCCGCCCTGTCTTTCAGGATGAAGTCGGCCAGCTCGGTGCGCTTGGCGAACGCCGCGAGCACCGCCTGGTTGACGCGGACGGCGTGCCGTTCGCTCGCCGTGATGACCATCAGGGATTCGCGCGGGCGCTCTGTGGCGTGTTCGAGCACCAGCTCGACCACCCGCGACACCTCGGCGTCCGTGCTCTCCACGGCTCCGGTGTCGCTGTCTGGCATTCCCTGGCCGCCGGTGACGTAGTTGAGGGTGAGGCTGCCGTGACCGAGGTACGTTCCCGCCCAGGGCAGCGAGTCGATCATCCCGCCGTAGAAGCGGCGATTGACGAGGTCGGCGAGGTCTTCCCCTCCCGCGCGGTAACTGCGGGTGAGGGTGTACACGGGGAGCAGCTCGGACAGTTCGGCGAGCGCCGAGCCGGCGTGCGCCGCATCCACGTCCATCTGGTCGACGGTCGTTCCGTATTCGTGGGCGCCGATGTCGAACGGCGACGGCGTCTGCGTCACCGGGTCGCCGAACGCCACGATCTGGCGGGCGCGCCGGATCACCGGCACGTTCTCCGACAGCATGGATGCGCCGGCGTCGACCAGCAGGACGGCGTCGAACGCGACATCCTGGCTGATGGCCGTCACCTCGTACGGCGAGACCAGCCACACCGGAGCCAGCGGGCGGGCCAGGTGCGGCGCGACCTCGTTGAGGGTGGCCGCCGTGGTCCTGTCGCTCTTCAGCAGCTTCTTGAGCGCCGCGGCCTCGTCCGGCCAGTCGACGATGCCGATCTTCCAGGTCTCCGCGAGCATCCAGGCGAGCTGCTGGCCGGTGGCCGACGCGTGCGCCTCGTCGACCAGGCGGAAGTCGGCTTCGAGGCGATCGAGCACGCCGGTGTTGCCGTTCAGCAGTGCGCGGTCGGAGGCGAGCAGCGACTCCAGCACGGACTGCCACCAGGCGAGTTCGAGTTCGGCGCTGACCTGTGTCTCGGGAACGTGTCGCTGCGACAGGTCGGAGAGCAGAGGGTCGAGTTTGCGGTCGCGCAGCTCGGTGAGCAGCGCCGTGCGCTCCTGCAGGTTGGCGAGCACTTCGGACTCGGCGGCGAGTCCCGCGATCTGCCTGGTCAGTTCGTCGATCGGCAGCACGGACAGCGAGAACGGCGTCCCGGTGCGGCGCAGCGGGATGTCGAGCCTGGCGAGGTCTTCTGCGACCCGCTGGTACGCCACCTGCACGTCCGCGATGCCGACGGGCACCTCGGGCACCACGCCGGCCGCGGCGAACCGCTGCCACAGGATGCGCTGCTGCTGGATGCGCCGCAGGCTCTCGTTGAGGTCGGTGACGTGAACGCCGGGGCGCACGTACTCCAGCGCCAGCTTGCGCAGCCGGCGACGGTTGGCGCCGGACATCGACGGCGACTCGCGCCGGGTCGCCGTCGCGGCGATGAGCTCGGCGATCGACCGGTCGTAGACGGCGGGCTGGAACTTGTCCAGCGTCTCGCGCACGTCGAGGAGGAGGCGCAGGTAGACGCCGAGCTCCGCGATGGATTCGAAGGGGCGCATCCTGGTCTGGCCGATGAGGCTCTTGGCGCGCTCGATCAGGCGCGGAAGCTCGGAGCGGTTGAGCTTCTTGGCCAGCTCGTGCGCCGCGTTGCCCTCCGCCGTCGTGCCGAACGACGCGCCGTACCAGGGAGAGTCGTTGGGTCCGTAGCGGAACTCGCCGAGCCGGGCGGCGCGGATGAGCGCGTCGGCCGCGGCAGGCCGGTCGCCCGCCAGCAGCTCGATGGCCGAGCGGTCGAGCCGTGCGGTCGTCGACGGCGGGGTGGGAAGCAGGGACAGCCTGGACAACTCGCCGAGCGCGTCCAGCACCGAGACCTTGAGCACCGGATCGCGGCGGGTGAGCGCCGCGCGGTAGTCGAGGAGCACCTTGCGGAGCCGGACCAGCGCCTCGTCCACGTCCGTGACCTTGGGCTGGGTGGCCTTCTCGTTGCGGCCGATGGACTGGATCACGTCGCGGCGGAGCGTGCGCGGCGTCACAGCGAGGCCGGGCAGGCCGACCTGCGTGAGCCGGTGCGTGATGTCTTCGATGCTCGACCGGCGCGGGGTGACGACGAGCACGCGCTTGTGCTGGCCGACCAGGGCGCCGATGGCGTTGACGATGGTCTGGGTTCCACCGGTGCCGGGCAGCGTCTTGACGACGATGGAGTTGCCCGCCGCGATCTGCGCGACGACGTTCTCCTGCTCCTCGTCCGCATCCAGCAGGAGCGTGTCGGTGGCGGGAGGGCGCTCGTCCTGACGGACCGGCTGCACGGGGTTGAAGGCGCTCTCGACAGTGCGGCGCGCCGACGGGTTGCCGGCCAGCGCATCCAGGACCACGGTGTCGAGGTCGTCGGCCTCCGCCCGCATCGCGGTCGCGACGTCGGCGAACGAGGAGACGACCAGCCGCGGCTGCACGTTGAACCAGGGCAGGTGCGAGGTGAGGCCGCGCAGCCTGTCGATCACCGGCTGCGGCTTGAACACGCCGTTGGTGAGGGCGAGCGCCACGAACGCGTCGGCATCGAGGGTGATCTGGAACTGCTCGGTCAGGGCGCGGGCGAGCTCGGGGTTCAGGTAGGGCTGGCCCTTGAGCTTCAGTTCAAAGTCGCGGCCGTAGCGGCGGATCGCGAGCGGCCGGAGCAGGATCGGGGCGGTGTACTCCTCGCCGCCGTGCCGCCACTGGGCGAGGCCGATCGCGAGGTGCACCGACTCGATGCCGCGCACCGAGCGCAGCTCGATGCCCTTGGCTGTGATCGCGTTAGCCGCTGCCCGCGCCGTGCGGAGCGCCAGCTCGTCGCGGATCAGGCTCGACAGCAGCGTCGACTGACCGGTGATGAACTGCGGGAGGCCACCGGGATGCGTCGAGCTCAGCTCGATGCGGGTCCGCGGGCTGTCCTCGAAGTGCAGCAGAGGGGAGGCGCCGCCCAGCGCCGCGATCTGCTCGCGCCACGTGTGCCACACCGGCTCTGCGATGTTCCCTGCCACCAGCGCCGGGTCGCCCAGGCTGATCGCGTGCGGTGACGTCGTGTTCTGCGGGTTCAGGGCGTCATCGTCCGGAATGTCCGACATCATGCCGTCATCCTCGTTCTTCCTGTCCAGTCGCCACACACGGCCACCCTACGGGCTGATTCCAGTATTCCCCTTGCAATCCTGGCGAGTTTCGCGCTAAAGGGCAGAGTCCAGGCTACCTCGCCGTGCGGCGCGTCCCTCCCCGAGCAGCGCGAGGCCGAGCACGCCGCACGCCACATAGACGAGCGCCTGCCCGTTCAGGATGGCGACGACGTCGAACCGTTCGGCCAAGAACCCGGCCGCGAGGAGCCCGGCTCCCTGGGCGGCGCCGCCGAGCGTGGTGACACTCGCGAACACGCGACCGAGCGCCTCCGGTGGGGTGACCCGCTGCACGATCGTGATCATGCCGGTGCTGGTCGCGACGGCCGGGATGCCCACGGCGATGAACAGGCCGACGTAGACGCCGACGGCAGTGGTCACCGGGTAGAGGTTCCAGGTGAGCATGGAGATCGCGCCGAAGACGAGGTACCCGGCGCCGACGAGGAGGCGCGGGGTGAACCGCCGCAGGAGCACGCCGGTGAGGAGGCCGCCGACCACGCCGCCGATCGCCTGCACCCCGCGCAGCAGCCCGACCTCTGTGCCGTTCGCGCCCAGCTGCTTCGTGACGTAGACGATGAAGAGGACGAGGAAGATCCCCTGCGCGAACTGCCCGAGCGTGGTGATCGCTGTCACGGCGCCGAGCGGGCGCACCCGCCGGATGGTGGTGAGGCCGTCGAGCCACTGGCGCAGGAAGTGGACGCGCGGGATCGGGACGGAGCGCGCATCCTGGTTTGCAGCATCCTGGGTTGCCGCCTGGCCTGTGGATGCGCGGGGCCGGCTCAGCGCGACCAGCCCGGCGCTCACGAGGTAGCTGACCGCATCCACCACCACCACGCCCGGCAGCCCAACCAGCACGAACGCCAGACCGCCGAGCGGCGAGCCGATCAGCCGGGCGAGGTTGTCGCTGACCGCCATCAGCGCGTTGCCCTGGCCGAGCTGTTCGGCGTCGACAAGGCGCGGCACGAGCGCCTGCTTGGCCGGGTTGACCACCGCTCCGAGGCACGCTTCGAGCGCCGCGACGACGTAGACGATCCACATCCGGTCGGCGGACGCCGCGAGCAGCGGGAGCAGGAGCGCGCCCTGCAGCAGATTGGCGACGATCATCGTCCTGCGGTGGTCCCAGCGGTCGACGAGTACGCCGAGGAAGCTGCCGAGCACGAGCATCGGCACGAGCTCGGCGAGGAAGACGGTGGAGGCACCGAGCGCCGAACCCGTGACAGCGAACGCGAACAGTGGGAGGGCGATCATCAGCAGCCAGTCGCCGCTGTCCGAGATGAGACTGCTCGCCCAGACGAGGGCGAAATCGCGGCGCAGGAGGGGCGAGCGCTTCCGCTCCGCCGGCTGCTGCGTGCCGGTGCCCGTGCCCGTGCGGGTCACGATGTCCTCGCATCCGGGTGGAGGTAGGCGTTGAGGTGCACGGCGACGACCTCGCTGCCGTCCGGGGCGTCGGTGCGGGTGAGCCCGATGTACGGGCGGATCAGCGCATCCACCCGGTCGCCGAGGTCGCGGAGCTCGTCCGGCGTCAGGCGCAGGGCGTAGCCGGAGAGGCGCATGGCGTCCTTCCACTCGTCCGGCATCGCGTCGCGGCCGGCGACGGCGCGGCGGGTCAGCGCGGCCTCGTCGTCGATCTGCTTCTCGACAAGCGCGCGCTCGACGGTGTCTGCACCGAGGGCGACGGCCGGGTCGTCGGTGTTGCCGAACTGCAGCCCGGTGGCCGTGGAGCGCCACGGCCGCTCGCGCCCGTCGACCGGGTCGACCGACTCCACGAGCCCGTAGCGGGCGAGCGAGCGCAGATGGTAGCTGCAGTTCGACGCCGTCGACCCGACGACCTCCGCGCACTGGCTCGCGGTCTGGGTGCCGAACGCCATCAGGTGGTTCAGCAGCGCGAGCCGCAATGGATGCGCGAGGGCACGGAGCGCGCGGGCGTCGGTGACCTGCCGCCGGTTCTCTGGTCTGCCCGATTCCTCTGGCGTGCCCGATGTGAAAGACATGTTTCACATTGTCGGCTGTCCGTTCTTTCACGTCAAGCGGGGAATGGTTGACCCGTGGACGCGTTGTTGTAGAACGTTAACGAACGCAACAGAGCTGGAGAGCGATGTCGAGCACCACCACGGCCAATATCGGATTCCGATCCGAGCGCGGCCCCATCCTGATCGCGCTGATGCTGACCACCGGACTGGTCGCTATCGACTCGACCATTCTGGCCACCGCTGTGCCGTCGATCGTGGCCGACCTCGGCGGGTTCGCCCAGTTCCCGTGGCTGTTCTCGGTCTACCTGCTCGCGCAGGCCGTGTCCGTCCCGCTCTACGCCAAACTCTCCGACACCATCGGACGCAAGCCGATCGTGCTCATCGGCATCGCCCTGTTCCTGGTCGGTTCCGTGCTCTGCGGGTTCGCCTGGAGCATGCCCGCGCTCATCGCGTTCCGGGCCGTGCAAGGCATCGGCGCGGGCGCCATCCAGCCGATGGCCGTCACGATCGCGGGCGACATCTACACGGTCGCCGAACGCGCGAAAGCGCAGGGCTACCTGGCGAGCGTCTGGGCGATCTCCTCGGTGGTCGGACCCACGCTCGGCGGGCTGTTCTCCGAGTTCACGTCGTGGAGGTGGATCTTCTTCGTCAACGTGCCCCTGTGCATCCTGGCCGGGTGGATGCTCATCCGCACCTTCCACGAGAAGATCGAACGCCGCAAGCACCGGATCGACTACGCGGGCTCCATCCTGCTCACCTCCGGCATGACCCTGCTCATCCTGGCCGTGCTGGAAGGCGGGACCGGCTGGGCCTGGAACTCGATCTGGAGCATCGGGTCGTTCGTGCTCGGCGGCCTCATCCTGGTCGCGTTCGTGCTCGTGGAGCGGCGGGCGGCTGAGCCGGTGCTGCCGCTCTGGGTGTTCTCGCGGCGGCTGCTGGTGACCACCACGCTGGTGTCGCTGGGCGTCGGCGCGATCCTGATCGGCCTCACCTCGTACGTCCCCACCTATCTGGAGGGCACGGTGCACGTGACGCCGCTGGTCTCCGGCCTCGCTGTCGCGGCGCTGACCATCGGCTGGCCGATCGCCGCGTCGCAGTCCGGACGCTTCTACCTGCGGATCGGGTTCCGCAACACGGCACTGCTCGGGTCGGCGATCGCACTCGTCGGGGCGATCACGCTCGCAGCGACCTCCGTGCATCCGAGTGTCGCGTTCGTGGCGATCAGCTGCTTCATCGTCGGCCTCGGGATGGGGCTCATCGCCACCCCGACGCTGATCGCTGCGCAGTCGAGCGTCGACTGGAACGAACGCGGCGTGGTGACCGGCACCAACATGTTCGCCCGCTCGATCGGCAGCGCGGTGGGCGTGGCCGTGTTCGGCGCGATCGCGAACTCGATCATCAGCGGCTCCCCCGGCGGCGAGCACGACCCAGGCACGGTGCAGGCCGCGGCGACCGCCGTGTTCGTGTCGGTGGCGGTCGTCTCGGCGCTGACGATCGCGGCGGGCGCGGCCATGCCGCGCTCCCGCGTCGAGGACGTCGCTTTCACCCCCGCCACCTGATACGCGCCGTGTATGGGCTTACTCGCAGCCCACTCCGTTGCCGTCGCGGTCGAGGTCGTAGATGTCTGAGCCGACCACGCGGACGGGGCCTTGCACATAGGCAGGACCGTTTCCGCTTCCTCCCGCGCAATCGACGTCGCTCGCGATCGGGACGCACGCCCCGGCGTAGTTCGGGTCGCATCCGGATGCTGCCGCAGGATCAGCGGGCGGTGCGGCCGGCTCCTGAGCGGGGGGTGGCGCGGGTTGGCGGCTGCCGACGCTCGTCACCTGATCGACAGGTGCCGTCGTCACGACTTCGGAGACCAACGTGCGCTTGATCTCGACGCCATCGCGCAGAATCACCTGGAAGGTCGTTGTCTTCACGCCGTTCTGACCGGCGGTCGTGACGGCGGTCAACCCGACATCGGTGCCAGGATCATCGATGGTCGTGGCCGCAAATGGGACCGGCTCGTCGACAGTCACCGTCTTGGTCTCGACCACAGGAGTCGGCGTGGTCGATGGAGTTGCGCTCGGGCTCGAGTCGACTTCCGCCGCGAACCCGACGGGGTCCGAGGCCGGTGCGTGCGGTGCCACTGCGTTGGCTATCGCGGTCGTACCGACTACCAGGACGAACGCCGAAGCGGCGACGACCCAGGTCGTCCGCGCGCGCATCCATCCGTTTTTCTGAGTCTTTGTCAGGTTTGTTCCCACGCAGCGAGTATGCGCCAGAGCATTCAGCCCGGCAACAGCCCAGAACGGGGTGCAAATTACGGCTTGCGCGCGAGGGTGACGAACTCGTTGTACGCGAACGCCTTGCCGGCGGCGCGCGGGAACGGGAAAGAGTACTGGCGGATGGGCGTCAGGCCGAGCTTCACGCTCAGGGCGCGCAGGCCGTCGAAGTCGACGAACGTCACGTGCGTTGCGTCGCTGCGGTAGCCGCGCTCCTGCGGCGTGATGAACACCACCTGTCCCCCGGAACGCACATACGGGAGGTAGCTCTGGATGAGCTCCACCGCGAAGTCCGGATCGAGATGCTCGACCACGTGCGCGACGAGGGCGGCGTCGAACGCGCCTGGCACCGCATACGGCGTCGACGGGAACTCGTCGCTCGTGAACGCCGTCAGCCCGCGGGCGCGGGCCGTCGCGATCGACTCGGGGTTGTGGTCGACGCCGACCCCGTTGTTGCCGAGGTGCGCGAGATTGCGGCCGAGACCGCATCCGATGTCGAGCACGCGGCCGAGGTGCATGTGCCGGATGTTGTAGCGGTACGGGGCCTGGACGTTGAGCGTCCTCCTCCACCACGAGTTGTCGAGCCTCCGGAGGCGCTCCGCGTATTCGAGGCCGGCCGTTCCGCTGCCGGAGCCCCCTGGGTCTTCAGCCTTCGCTGCCGTCACAGTCGCCCACCTTCGTCTCGCATCCCTGCAACGGTACGGCACCGGTACAGCCCCTTCAAAGCATTCACCCAATAACATCGTCAGGGAACTGTTCACCGTTGATGGGATTGAGCCGAATGGCAACAGGCAGGGGCGCTTCGGGGCCGAATAAACGCGACCGCCGGGAAGAGGCGAGGGAACATGCCCGCCTCATGCGCGAGGAAGCCGCCAAGAAGGCCAAGCGCAAGAAGATCATCGTGCAGGGTTCCGTCATCGTCGGAATCATCGCGGTGCTCGCCATCGTCGGCGGGTTCATCTTCGCCGGTGTCAGCGCGGCCAACAACGTGGCCAACCCCAAGAACATGCTCAGCGGCGGCATTCTGCTGACCAAGGCGGACAAAGCGGTGACCACCCCGGCCATCGCGAAGGGCTCAGACCCGACGCCGACCAAGCAGACGCTCGACGGCAAGACGGCGCACATCCAGATCTGGCTGGACTACCAGTGCCCATACTGCGACCAGTTCGAGACCACGAACTCCGCGCAGATGAAGCAGTGGATGGCCGACGGCCAGGCCACGCTCGAGATCCACCCTGTCGCGATCCTCGACTCCTCGACCAACAAGAAATACTCCACCAGGGCTGCGGCAGCAGCATCGTGCGTCGCCAACTTCATGCCGGACAAATTCTTCGACGTCAACAGCGCGCTGTTCGCCAACCAACCGGATGAACAGACCGGCTCCGGCCTGACGAACGCGGAGATGCTGAAACTGTTCAAGACAGCGGGGGCGTCATCGCAGGCGATCACCGACTGCGTGAACGATCAGCGGTTCGCGAAGTTCGTCACCAACCGCACCCAGTCGGCCAGCGCCGACACCCAGCTGCGCGGGACGAACGGGTTCGGAACGCCGACCGTGTTCGTGAACGGTCAGCGGTACTCCGGCGGCTTCACCGATGCGTCCGCGTTCGCGACGTTCGTGCAGACCGCGGTCAACGACGCGGGCAGCAGCGGAAGCGTGACCTTCCCGACGCCGTCGCCCTCCAAGAAGTAGCGCGAGACGGAAGACGCCCGGCCGGTTGGCCGGGCGTCTTCTGCGTTCCCGCGGCGCGGTGTAGCGTTCGCTGCACCAGCACCAGACGGCGAAGGGAAACACCATGGACCGCATCCCGGACGACGGCATCGACGGACTCGACGACGACCTGCTCGGCGACGCAGACGCCGGAGACACGGCTGGCTGGGTCGACCCGGCCGACGGTGACGTCGACTACGCGGCGAACGACCCGATCGCGGCCGCCGACTTCGCGGACGACCTGGTGACCACGGATGCGGTCGCCGGCGAGACCGTCTGGCCGGGCGCCGGAGACGGCAACGACGGTCCCACCGGCGGCTCCCCCTCTGAGGCCTCCCCGTCGTACGACGAGCACGCCTCCGCCGCCGATGCCGACGCGGACCCAGACGCCCCCGACGCCGCCCGCGACCCCAACGCCTGACCCGCCCCCCAAGCAATCGAGTCGGGACTTATGTACGCGACACGCTGGCGTGTCGCGTACATAAGTCCCGACTCGATGATGTGGGGTCAGCGGGAGGCGCGGAAGGTGTGCAGCTGGGCGAGGGTGGGGTAGGAGGACTGGGCGCCGTGGCCGGTGGCGGCGTATGCGCCGACGGC
Source organism: Leifsonia sp. McL0627 (assembly GCF_058244615.1). Taxonomy (NCBI): domain Bacteria; kingdom Bacillati; phylum Actinomycetota; class Actinomycetes; order Micrococcales; family Microbacteriaceae; genus Leifsonia; species Leifsonia sp. McL0627. The sequence continues at coordinate 404,895 of NZ_JBZCGM010000003.1, read as the reverse complement.
GGCGGCGAAGGCCGCGGCGGAGGCGAGCGTCTCACCGGCCGCGAGGCGCACCGCGAGTGCCCCCATGAACGCGTCGCCGCATCCGGTGGTGTCGACGGCGGTGACCGGGACGGCCGGGACCGACTCGTGCGCGCCGTCGTCGAAGACGAGCGCGCCCTCCGAGCCGCGGGTGACGACGGCACGCCGGATGCCGCGGTCGGCGAGCCGGGATGCGACCTCCTCCGGTGAGACCGCCTCCACGTCGACGCCGAGCAGCGTCGACGCCTCGTGCTCGTTGACGAGCAGCACGTCCGTCGCCGTCAGTAGTTCCTGCGGCACCTCCGCATACGGAGACAGGTTGAGCAGCACGGTCGCGCCGGCGGCGGAGGCGCGCTCGGCGGCGGCCAGCACCACGGCCGTGTCGATCTCGAGGCACAGCCCGAGCACGCCGCGGCCGGAGAACGCGTCGCTCCCCCGCACGTCGTCGGCGGTCAGCCGGTCGTTCGCGCCGGGGCTGACGACGATCGTGTTCTCGCCGTCGGCGTTCACCGTGATCATCGCCGTGCCGGTGGCGACGCCGTCGATCCGCCTCACGCGGTCGACGTCGGCGCCCGCACGGCGCAGCGCGTCGGTCAGCAGGTCGCCGTGCGTGTCCGCCCCGACGGCGCCGAGCATCCGCACGTCGCCGTCGAGGAGGGCGGCAGCGGCGGCCTGGTTCGCGCCTTTGCCGCCCGGCAGGGTGACGAGCTCGGAGCCGCGCACCGTCTCCCCCGGACCGGGGAAGCGGTCGGTACGGACGACGAGGTCGGCGTTCAGCGAGCCCACGATCAGGATGCCGGAGTCAGTCATGCCCCAAGCCTCTCATTTCCTCTGCTCGTCCCGGCCTCGCCGCCCGCTCCTGCCGCCGCCTCACGCCTCGGCCGTGACGGGCTTCGGGATGAGGAACGACACCGCGAGGGCGACGACTGTGATCGCGGCACCCACGAGCATCCCGGCGCTGTAGCCGACTGTGGATGCGCTGCCCGCCGGACTCAGGACGACCTGCAGCACGGGCAGCAGCGCGAAGCTGAGCCCGGCGCCGAGGTTGAACGCACCCGCGTTCATGCCGGGCAGGAAGCCGGGGTTGTCCGCCGGGGACAGCACGATGCCGAGCCCGTTGAGCATGATGTTCGCGATGCCCGCGTAGCAGACGCCGATCAGCACGGTCGCGACGATCAGCACCGGCAGCGACTGCACGCCGACGAACGCCATCAGCACGGTGGCGACGATGCTGCCGACGAGTCCGACGCGCAGCACGTTGCGGTAGCCGAGCGTCGGCGCGAGGCGTCCGGCGAACGGTCCGACGATCCAGCCGACGATCGCATACGGGGTGAGGAAGGCGAGCGAGGCCAGGTCGGCCTGCATCCCGAACCCGGCGTCGCCGTTCTGGGCGAGCGAGGTCACGAGGCCGTTGACGACCGCGAAGACGCCGGTCATGGTGAGCAGCGTGGTCACCAGAAGCGCCCAGGTGCTGCGCTGGCGCAGGTACTTCGGCGGCACCAGCGGTTCCCGGATGCGCTTCTCGACGAACCAGAACACCACGAACGCCACGAGGGAGAGCACGATCCCGCCGATCACGAGCGTCCAGTTGGCCGCGGCCAGCTTGCCCGCTTCGTTGAGCGCCATCAGCAGTGCACCGATGGAGACGACCAGCGGGAGCACGCCCCACCAGTCCATGCGCGTTCCGGCGGACGGCTTCGACTCGACACCCCAGATCAGGACGAGCGCGACGGCCACCACGGAGACGACCGCGATCACCCAGAACACCGACCGGAAGCCGAGCGTCGTGGCCAGCCAGCCGCCCGCGATCGCGTCGATCCCGGCGATGCCGCCGTTGACAGCGGTGAGCAGGCCCATCGCGGCGCCGTACTTCTTCGGGTCGGAGATCTCGGCGCGCAGCATCAGCAGGCAGACGGGAACGACCGGCCCGGAGACGCCCTGGATGGCGCGGCCGACGTAGAGCATCGGCAGGTTCACTGCGAGGGCGGCGACGATGCTTCCGAGCATCATCACCAGCAGCATCCCGATCAGGATGCGCTTGCGGCCGACGATGTCGCTGAGGCGCGGCAGGAACAGCGAGAACAGCGCGGCGAGCGTGAAGAACATGGTCTGCGAGAGGCCGACAGAGGCGTCGTCGGTCTTCAGCTCGTGCGAGATGGTGACGAGCACCGGACTCAGCATGCTCGCGTTCAGCTGGAACGCGACGCAGGCCGCGAGCAGCGCTGCGGTGAGGGCGACAAGGCTCTTGCCGCCGCTGGTCAGTCCGGTTCCGGTGGAGCCGGTGGAGGTGGTCACGCTGCTCATGCGCGGACCTCCCCGATGCGCTCAAGAGCGTCCACGACGAGCGCCCAGAAGCGCTCGCGGTCGAGCTCGGTCGCAGCCCAGGTGGTGCAGTCGTCCGGCGCGGGGGCACGGAAGTCGGCCACGGTCATCCCGAGAGTCAGCGCGCCGCTCAGCTCGATGTCGATCGGCACCTTGACGGTGCGCACGATGCTGGGGTCGATCACGTACGCGACGGCGCACGGGTCGTGGACCGGCGGGGCGTCGAAGCCCTGCGACTCCTTGTAGGTGTGCCCGAAGAACTCGAGCAGTTCGACGACGAACTGCGCTGGCTTCGTGCCGACGGCCTTGATCGCCTCGACGACGTCGGGCGTCGCGAGCGCCTGGTGGGTGAGGTCGAGACCGACCATCACGACCGGCCAGCTCTCGTTGAAGACGATGTGGGCCGCCTCTGGGTCGATCTTGATGTTGAACTCGGCGACGGCACTCCAGTTGCCGGTGTGGTAGCCGCCGCCCATGAGCACGACCTCCTTCACCCGGTCCGCGATGCGCGGCTCCTTGCGGACGGCGAGCGCGATGTTGGTGAGGCCGCCGGTCGGGACGAGGGTGACCGTGCCAGGCTCGTGCGCCATGATCGTGTCGATGATCAGGTCGACCGCGTGACGCGCATCCACCTGCATGGTCGGCTCGGGGAGGACGGGGCCGTCCATGCCCGAGTCGCCGTGGATCTCCGGTGCGTTCTCGATGGTGCGCACCAGCGGGCGGGTCGCGCCTGCGGCGACGGGGACGCCGACGATGCCGGCGATCTCGGCCACGGCGAGGGCGTTGCGGGTCACTTTCGGCAGCGTCTGGTTGCCGACCACGGTCGTGACAGCGAGGAGTTCGATGTCGGGGTTGCCGTGCGCCAGCAGCATCGCGATGGCGTCGTCGTGCCCTGGATCGCAGTCGAGGATGATTTTCTTACCCGGATTTGCCACAGGGGCTCCACTTCGTCGGGGGATGAGTTAAGCGCTTAATGCATATCACGTTAAGCGCTTGACGTTAAATCGTGCGCCGATAGCATCGACGTATGCCCCGACCATCCAGAGTCACAGCTGCGCAGGTGGCCGCGCACGCCGGGCTCTCGATCGCCACCGTCTCGCTCGTGCTCAACGACAAGACGCACGGCCGGGTCTCCTCCGCCAACATCGAGCGGGTGCGGGCATCGGTGGCCGAGCTCGGCTACGTGGTCGACCAGGGCGCGAGCGCCCTCGCCCGCGGACGATCGGACCTCGTGGTCCTGATCGCGCCCGACCTCTCCAACCCGTTCTTCGGCTCGGTCATCCAGGGCATCGAGCAGCAGCTCGGCCCCCGGTTCCAGCTGCTGCTGTCGGTGACCGAGAGCGGCGTGCAGCCCTCCGCGTCCGACGTGCGCCGCTTCGCCGGGCTGCGGCCGGCCGGCTACCTGGTGGATGCGCCCTCCGACGCGTTCCTCGACGAACTCGGCGACGACGTGCCCCTGGTGGCTCTGGATGCGCCGGAGCTGCGCACCGACGTCGCCAGCGTCAACTACGACATGCGGGATGCGATCGACGAGCTCGCCGCGCACCTCGCCTCCCGCGGGCACACGGCCCTCGGCTACCTCGACAGCATCACCGACACGCGCACCTTCCAGCTGCGCCGCGAACAGCTCACCGTTGCTGCGCAGCGGCACGGGATGACCGTGAGCGCACCGGATGCGGCCCGCAGCATCATCGAGCTGGGCGCGGCGGCGGCGGCGTTCGCGGAGGCGTGGCCGACCTGGACGGCCGAGGGCGTGACCGCGGTGGTGTGCGCGACCGACACGCACGCGTACGGGGTGCTGGAGGCGGCCCGCGCATCCGGACTGTCGGTGCCGGGCGACGTGGCGGTGACGGGCTTCGACGACCTCCCGTACTCGCGCGTGACGGCCCCGCCGCTCACCACGGTGCGCCTCCCTGGCGAGCCGCTCGGCCGCGCCGCCGCCGCCCGCCTGCTCGCGCAGATCGACGCCGCGCCGTCCGCGGACGCAGGCGCGTCCACCGCCGCCGCCCCCGCCGACCTGATCGCGTCCCTCATCCCCCGAGGTTCCACCGCCCCCGCATGATCGAGTCGGGAGTTATGCACGCGACACCCCGACGCATCCCGGCGTGTCGCGTGCACAAGTCCGGACTCGATGGTCAGGCGAGGAGGCGCTCGAGAAGGTGCGGTGCCAGCGGGCGGTCGGTGTCGAGGACGACCCGGATGTGCGCGCCGGGCTGATCGACCGGGCCGAGGCGCTGGCCGCGGAGGTCGCAGATGGTCTGGCCGCGTGCTGGACCGGCGGTCGCGTCGACGACCACGTCGACGAGCGGAGCGTCGGTCGCGACGATCGTGCCGACGGCGAGCGCCGCGGCGAGTGGGTCGTGCAAAGCGCTGGCGCGGCGTCCGTACAGGTCGACGTAGAAGTCGAAGTAGAAGCCGAGCATCTCGCCGACCGCGCGCGCGAGCGGCTGCTCCGCCGCGATGAGGGCGCTCAGGTGCTCCTCCTCGAAGATGTTCTCGACGGTCACATCCAGCGGGACGAGCGTGACCGGCCACGGCGCGGAGAGCATGACGACCGCGGCCTCCGGGTCGTTCCAGATGTTCGCCTCGGCGACCGGGGTGACGTTCCCGGACGCGTACGCCGCCCCGCCCATCGCGGTGACGGCGGCGACCCGGCCGGGGAGTTCCTGGTCGAGCCGCAGCGCGAGCGCGATGTTGGTCACCGGCCCGATGGTGATGACCTCGAGGCGGCCATCGTGCTCCCGCGACAGGCGGAGGAGGAGTTCGGGCGCCGTCTCGTCGATCGGCGTCAGGTCGGTCTCCGGCAGCTGAACGCCGCCGATCCCGTTGCCGCCGTGCACGTGCGTCGCTCCCCCATCGAACGGCCGCGCGAGCGCATCGTGCGAGCCGACGGCCACCGGGATGTCCCCTCGGCCGGCCAACGACAGGATGCGCAGGGTGTTTTCCGCGCCCTGCGCCGCACTGACGTTGCCGCTCACCGTGCCGATGCCGACGAGCTCGACCTCCGGCGACGCGAGCAGGTAGGCGATGGCGAGCGCGTCGTCGATCCCCGTGTCGCAATCGAGGTAGACGGGACGGCGGCCGGTGGTCGTTTCAGGCATGCTCCCGAGGCTACCGCCGACCACCCCGCCTCCCCCGCACCCAAGCAATCGAGCCGGGACTTATGCACGCTATCGACCGGCGTGTCGCGTGCATAAGTCCCGGCTCGATTGCTGGGGCGGGCGTGGGAGACCACGGGACGGGACAGGAGGGACCGGGCGGGACCGAGCGGAACCGGGCGGGACCAAGCGAAACCGAGCGGCGGGCGGCGCGCTCAGAGGGCGGCGACGACGGCGCGGGCGCTGCGGTCGAGGAACGCGACGACCTCGTCCGACGCGAGGTCGGTGCCGAGGGCGCTGCGCACGAGTGCCTCCTCCGCGAACGCCACCCACGAGCGCAGCGCGATGCGCAGCAGCTCGCTGTCGGCGGCGCCGAGTTCCAGGAACACCGCGATCACCCGCTCCGCCTGCACGGTCCTCGCCTCCTCGACCACCTCGCGCACCTCGGTGTCGCCGCTGGCGACGCCGCGCACCAGCGAGTAGAACGTGCCGCGGTGGTCGCGCACGAACCGCACGATCCTGTTGAGCGTGTCGTGCAGCCGGTCGAGCGGCGGAAGGTTCTCCTGCGGCTCCGTCGCCCGCAACATGCTGTCGCGGGCGGTGCGCACCACCTCGCGGTGCAGCCCCTGCTTCGACCCGAAGTAGTGGAACAGCAAGGCCCGCGACACGCCCGCCTGGGCAGAGAGCACGTCGATGGTCAGCGCATCCAATGGTTTGTCGACCAGGAAGGCGACGCCGAGCGCGACCAGCTGGGCCCGGCGCTCGTCCGGGGTGAGCCTGGTGCGCCGGTCGATCTCCATGCGTCGAGCCTAACCACCCGGATGCACTGCCCACCCGCGTGCCCTGCCCACCGGCATGCACTGCCCACCCGCATCCACTGCACTATTGACAACCCGTCAATAGCGAATATGCTCGCTCGTGGGGTTCCGACCTGACCAGCATCGCCGCTGTCAATACCCCAAAACGAGGAGGATCGATGAAGTTCCGCTCAGTCACCCGCTCCCACACCGGGCGCATCGTGCTCGCCGCCGTGCCAGTGGCCGTGGTGTCGTCGCTGCTGATGGCCGGGGTCGCCAACGGGGCCGTTCCCGTGTCGTTCGCGGTCTCCGGGAGCCAGTTCCAGATCAGCGCCTCGGAGCTCGACGGCACCGGGTTCAGCCAGTACGCGGGTGTCGCCCCCGACACCGCCGGGAAGGACCACCAGGTCGCCATCGCCAACATCAAGTCGGCCACACTCGCCGACCTGTGCCAGTCCGTCATCACCGACACCCCGATGGGCAAAGTCGGACTCCTCATCACCGCGGGCGGCGGCGGTTCGCCCGCAAGCGCCTCCGACCTGCAGATCGGGATGACCGACCTCAAGGGCGACTCGACGTTCGGCAACATCCGGATCGGCGTCGACGCCTCCACGGTGAACACGGCGGCCAAGGGCGGCGTCGGCGACTTCGCCCAGGATGCGGACACCGTGAAGATCGCCCACCTGCAGCAGACCGCCTGGAGCACCCAGGCCTCGGTGTTCACACTGACCGGGATGCACGTGCAGCTGACCGACGGGTCCAAGGGATGCTTCTGAACGCCTCGACGGACGGGAGCGGCAGCAGGCGCGCGGCGCGGACTGCCGCCGCCGCCAACACCGACACCGACACCGACACCGACACCGCCTGGACCCGGTTCTCGCGCTGGCGCAGGCAGCGCCCGTTCGTCGGCGGCGTGCTGATCGCGCTCGGCGGCATCGAACTGTTCTTCTCCGGCCAGCTCGACATCGGGAAGATCCACGTGCAGCTCGGCATCGAGGGGTTGCAGGCCACGATCATCCCGATCGTGCTGGTGCTGCTCGGCGTGCTGATCGTGCTGATGCCGGCGCACCGCATCTTCTACGGCGTGATCGCACTGGTGGTCGCGGTGTACTCGCTCGTCGGGGTGAACCTGGGCGGCTTCTTCGTCGGGATGTTGCTGAGCACGGTCGGCGGTGTGCTGGCGGTGGCGTGGATGCCGCGGACAGCGCCCGCCGAAGCCGCGACGGCGGACGCTGCCGTCGTCGACGACGGGACGCCATCCTGAGCCGCCGCGACGCCCCCACCCCCCACCGGCGCGGGATGCGCGGGATGCGCGGCACGCTCGCCGTGTGCCTCGCGGTCGCGCTGGTCGGCTTCGGCTTCGCCCGGGCGCCGATGGTCGTGCCGGAGGGGGCGTGGTGCATCCCGTTGCTGATGGACTGCAGCACGCCCGCGCCCAGCCCGACACCGACGCCCACTCCGACGCCGAGCGCGCCCGGCCTCCCTGGACTCCCCGGCCTCCCCGGTGCGCCAGCCGCCCCGGGAAGCGCCCCGAAACCCACGCCGTCCCCGAGCACCGGAGCGCCCGCCCCCGCGGCTCCCGCCACGCCGGCCTCCCCCGACGCCGCAGCACCCGTCTTCGCCCAGCCGCCCGCGCAGCTCGGCAGCTCGTCGCTCTCGTTCTCCGGCCTGCGCTCGCTCAGCGTGGTGACGGTCCCTGTCGCCGACGGCTCCCGCATCCCGGTGCTGAAGCTCGTTGCCGACGAGATCACGATCGACGGTTTCAGCCTGACGGTCCGCAAGGCGACCGGCCCTGTGCTCGCCACCACCGCCGACCGGATGCGCCTCACCGGCAACGTGCAGGTCTACCTCGACTCGGTCACGGCGACCGGCAAAGACGGGAAATCACTGACCCTCGGCGCTTCCACCCCTCCCCCGGCCGATGGCCTGCCGCCGCAACTGCTGAAGGTGACCCTCGGACTGGTCGGCGTCACGGCGGACCAGATCGCGTTCACGAACCCGCACCAGCACCTGACGGAATAGCCGGACGCAGCCGGGCTCAGCAGCGCTCAGCCGGGCTCAGCCGCGCTTCTGCCGCTTCTGCCGCTGCTTCTCCTGCTGCCGCTGCGCCCGCAGGCGCATCCGCCGTTCCCGACGTTCCTGCCTGCTCAGCGACGCCTCCTCCGTCTCCTGCCGCTCACGCTCCTGCTGCGCGGCCAGGCGTCGCGCGTCCCGGCGTGCGCGCCAGAGCGCGACCTCCCCCTCCACGTCCCTGGTCGGCGTGACGACCGGCGGGCCGCCCTGCAACTGCCGCCGCGCCTCCACGACGCGCTTGTTGAAGTCGCTCAGGATCTCGCGCACGCGCGCCTCGGAGCCCCTCGCATCCAGTTTCGCGTCGAGCTGCGCGTGCTCGGTGCGCAGGGTGAGCGCGGGAGGCCCGAGGCCGGTGAGCCGTTCGCGTTCGATCTTGCGTCGGATCCACCAGTCGGGATCGTGCGTCCCCGACAGGTTCTCCAACGGCTTGCCCGCACCCGGCAGGTTGTCGAACTCGCCGCGGCGGATGGCCTGCTGGATGGCGTTCTCCACGACGTGCGCACGCTGATCCATCGTCGGGGCGCCGGTATTGCTCGGCTCCGCCGCCTCACTCGGCGCTTCCTCGCCCGCCTGTCGCCGCTCCTCGTCGACCAGCCGGTCGACCACGTAGCGGGACGCCTCCACCCGGGAGTCGCCGTGCTCCTGCCCTTTCGCCATGCCTCCAGCGTAAAACGATGGATGCGCGGGGCGCGAGCGGTGGCCCGTCACGCTCGCCGCCGGTCACCCCGGCTCGACTCCGCGCCGCCACCGCCGCCCGTACCGACCGAGCAGCCAGCTCACCAGCGCACCGCCTCCGAGCACGGCGATGCACGCAGCCCACCCCGCCGCCACGAGTAGCAGCAGCCGTTCCGCCCGAGCCTCCACCGGCACGAGCGACTGGCCAGCCACGTCCACGCGGTTGCCGTCTCGCTCGGCGACGATCGCGAACCGCAGGTCGTCGCGCGGCTGCCAGGTGACCCGGTCCTCGCCGAAAGCCCAGGCGTTCTTCACGACGCCGATCGGGATGCTCGCGAGCCGGCCGTCCAGGTACGCGTCACCGGACATCGCACGACCGCCCTCGTCATAGCTGACCTCGAACGGCGCGAGGCTGGTGGCGAGGTCGACGCGCCCCGCGCTCCCCGGTTCGTCGCCCAGCTGCGAGAGCAGCCGCATCGGCGCGTCGTCGGCGCCGGAGCGGCCCGCCTGCTGGGCGACCACATAGATCGTGCCGAAAAGGATCGTGACGATCGCCGCAGCGACCGCCAGCCAGACAACCGTCCTCACTGACATGGGCGAAACGCTACGCGCGGCAGGAACCGTGCGCATCCGTCGTCAGGATGACGCGCGGCCACCCCCGGCCGCCGCGCCGATCGCATCCAGCCGTGCCACCGCATCCACCGGCAGCTCCAGCCCCGCCCCCGCGACGTTCTCCCGCAGGTGCGCCCGCGACGACGTGCCGGGGATCAGCAGCATGTTCGGCGAGCGCTGCAGCAGCCAGGCCAGCGCGACCGCCATCGGCGTCGCCTCCAGTTCGCGGGCGACCTCGCCGAGCTCGTCCGATTGCAGCGGAGTGAACCCGCCGAGTGGGAAGTACGGGACGTAGGCGATCCCCTGCCGGGCGGTCTCGTCGACGAGGGCGTCGTCGTCGCGCCTGGCGATGTTGTAGAAGTTCTGCACCTCCACGATCGGCGCGATGGCCTGCGCTTCGGCGAGCTGCTCAGGGCTGACCGTGCTGAGCCCGATGTGGCGGATGTGCCCCTGCTGGCGCAACTCGGCCAGCGCCTCCACCTGCGGGGCGATGCTCCCCTGCTCCGGATCCCCGAACCCGCCCATCCGCAGGTTGACGACGTCGAGCGCATCCACCCCCAGCGTGCGCAGGTTCTCGTGCACCTGCTCGCGCAGTTCGTCGGGGGTGCGGGCGTTCGGCCAGTGCCCTTCGGCGTCGCGGCGCGCGCCGACCTTGGTGACGATGTGCAGGTCTTCCGGATACGGCGAGAGCGACTCCCGGATGATCTCGTTGGTGACGTGCGGCCCGTAGTACTCCGCCGTGTCGATGTGCCGGATGCCGAGCTCGACGGCCTCGCGGAGCACGGCGACGGCCTCGTCACGGTCGGCGGGCGGCCCGAAGACGCCTGGCCCCGCGAGCTGCATCGCGCCATAGCCGACGCGCGTGAATTCGAGGTCGCCGACCGGGAAGAGTCCGCCGGGGAGAATCGAGGATGCCATGCTTCCTTCCTGTCGGGCGGCGGGATGCCGGGCGACAGGTTCAACGATGCTCCTCCTTCCCGTGGATGGGCAGTGCCTCTGCCCCACAGATCGGCAGTAGCTCTGGCGCGCATCCATCGTCGATGCTATATTCACCCACATGGGTGAATCTCAAGCAGCAACACTCGACCGGGTGTTCGGAGCGATCTCCGACCCCACCCGGCGCGAGATCCTGAACAGGCTCGCCGGCGGCGACGAACGCGTCACCGACGTGGCGAGCAACTTCACGATCTCCCTCAACTCCGTGTCCAAGCACGTCCGCGTGCTCGAACAGGCCGGACTCGTGACGCGCACCGTCCACGGCCGCAACCACGTGCTCTCCCTCAACGCCGACCCGATGGCCCAGGCGGCGGAGTGGATCGACCACTACCGCGCGTTCTGGACGGATCGCCTGGCCGCTCTGGATCGCTTCGTCACCGGCGCAGCCGGCTCGTCCACTGATCCAGCCACCGCTCCGAAGGAGACCGACCGATGAACGCCCAGACCGCCCAGACCGCCCCGCTCGTCGTCTCGCGCCTGATCGCCGCCGCTCCCGAACCCCTGTTCGACGCCTGGCTCGACCCGGAAGCCCTCGCCGTCTGGATGCGCCCGGCCGACATCACCCACACCGAAGCCTCCGCCGACCCCCGCGTCGGCGGCGAGTTCCGCATCGTCATGCACACCCTGGAGGCGCCCATCGTGCACCGGGGAACCTACCGGACGATCGACCGCCCGCGCCGTCTCGCCTTCACCTGGCGCTCCCCCGTGACCGAAGACGAGGAGACGCTGGTCACCGTCGACTTCGAGCCCCGCGGCTCCGGGACGGAAGTGATCGTCACCCACGAACTCCTGCCGCACCAGGCGGCAGTGGATGCGCACACCGACGGCTGGACGGACTGCCTGTCCGGCCTCGACGCATACGCCACGCAACACTGAACGAAGGAGCACACAATGGTCGACATCCTGCACCAGGTCGGCGTCAAAGACGTCACCCCCGACGACGCATACCGCGCCATCTCCACCATCGACGGCCTCTCCGGCTGGTGGACCGAGAACACCTCAGGAGACACCGACGTCGACGGCGTCATCCGCTTCCGCTTCGAGCCGGGCGACATCGACATGAAGGTCGTCGAACTGCACCCGGGCTCGAAAGTGCGCTGGGAGGTCGTCGACGGCCCGGCCGAGTGGATCGGCACGCACGTGAACTTCGCGCTGGACCGCGAGGGCGATTACACGCTGATCCGTTTCATCCACGAGGGCTGGGCGGAACCCGTGCCGTTCATGCACCACTGCAGCACCAAGTGGGGCGTGTTCATGCTGAGCCTCAAGTCGCTGCTGGAGACCGGTGCGGGCGCGCCGTCGCCGCGGGACACGAAGATCGACTCGTGGAACTGAGGGGAGCAGACGACGACCGAATCCGGAGGCGCACGACGGCGATCTGCGCGCAGCGGTGGATGCGACGCTACCCCTCCGGAAGCTCCTGCTGAACCCGAAGTCCCCTGGCACGAGCACGCAGCGCGATGACGCCGACGGCCACGCCGAGCACCGCGACGCTGGCGACGACCCATCCGGGCATCCCCAGGTCGATCGCCAGCACGATGCAGAATCCATCGAAGAGCGAGATGAGCACGAAGCCGACGTGACCGACGAAGCGAAGCTGCCAGCCCTGCGGTCGCCCGCGAAGCTGCCGCCGCGCCCGCTCCGTTCGCCAGATGAGGTAGACGCCGAGCACGCCGAGCACCGAGAACGCGATGTGCCTCACCGGATCGAGGCGCCCCCAATCGACCAGCACCACGGTGATCAAGGTCAGCACGGCCGTCCACACGCAGATCGCATACACCGCGAACCGCGCCGAACGGGCGGCGTCGGGAACCCGTGCGCACAACAGGAATCCGAGAACGAACGCCACCGTCGCCGCACTCGCATGGATCAGGATCAACGCGACGTGCAACGCGGTCATGCGACCAGATGCTAATCCACGCCGACGCCATCCACAACGAGCGCCCGACCGAACGTCACTCCGGGCGTTCGACGGCGTTGTCCGCCCGTCGCAGGACACTCTCCGCCCGCAGCGCTCCCCGGCGCACGCCCGTCACCAGCAGGAGGGAACGCAGCCCGACCAGTACGACGACCGCGGTGACGATCGCGACGAGCAGCCACGCGACCACCTGCCATCCTGCGAAGTCGGCGATGGACAGCCATTCGATTCCGTACCCGGCTGCGGCCGCCAGAGGGAACGTGAACGACCAGAAGCCCAGGGTGAAGGGGAGCGGACGGTAGCGAGGGAGGAGGGCGAGCTGCTGAAGAGTGAGGAGGACGAGCAGTCCGAGCAGAGCACCCGACACCGGGTCGGCGTGCTCACCGTTGATGGTGAACCAGGCCGTGCCCGCCACTGCGGGAGGGGCGAGCAGGATCGCGCAGGTCGGAGTGAGCGCGGCGGGCAATGGCGCGAAGAACGCCAGCCGGGCGAGAACGACCGTGGACACCACGACCCAGAAGAAGATCCCGACCGCGAAGCTTCCGATCGCCAGCAGCGGCAGCCCCACCTTGGAGGCGGTGGTCGCCGCGATCAGGCCGGCGGCGACAGTCGGAAGCAGGTAGCCGGGGTGGAACGCTTCCGGCGTCAACGAGCCGGTGTGCCAGAACGCCAGGATCCACGCGGCGAACGCGGCGGCAGCGACGATGGAGACGACGACGAGCACTTCCCCCGCCGCCGGTGCGAACCGGTAGAGGTCGGCCCCGACGAGCATGCCCACCACCGGCACGAGCGCAGCGATCGGCCCCTGGGCTGGGTGCCGCAGCTGCTGGGCGAGCGTCTCAGAGCTGCGGGCGCCCCGCCGCAGGTGCGCGACGACCAACCACACCCACGCCACCACCACGACGCCCCACAGCACCTGGCCGATGACATCGGACACCCCGAGCAACCGGGCGGAGGTCGTCCAGACTGTCGCCAACCCCGCGAGGCCGAAGGCGATCGCGAACGTGTTCAGCGGAATCCTCTGCGCCGTTCGACGCCGTGGAACGGCCGATGGCCTCGTCACGCGTGCTGCCTCGGTCACTTCGAGGCCTCCATTTCCGTCAGCGAGGGAAGTAACAGGCTCCGGAAGGAGTCCGCGGCGGTCTGCAACGCGGTGTCGTCGAGGTCTCGCACACCGTGGATCACCACGGGGTCGAGCCAGCGCATCCCGAGCCGGTGGGCCGTTGCTTTGAGCGGGGCGAGGATGGCGTCGTATTCGAAGCTGTGCAAGGCCCCGTCGCGATAGGCGTCGAACGCGCCGCCCGTCGTGGTCACGATGCGCAAGGATTTCCCGTGCAAGGCTCCGGGAGACCCCGTTCCGTATGCCCAGCCCCGCGTGAGGACCTCATCCAGCCAGCGTTTCAGCGGTGCAGGGGTCGAGTACCAGTACGTGGGATAGAGGAGGACGATGTCGTCCGCTGACGCCAACGCGGCCTGCTCGGCGGTGATGTCCATCGTCCCGCCGTGCCCGAGCGCCGCAGCGATCCGCACGTCGACTTCAGGGACGCCGAGCGCCGTATCCACCAGCGCGGCACTGACTCGTGACGACGCGAGATCGGGATGACCGACGATCAGGGCGGTGCTCACAGTGTGGTCCTTTCAGCGGCCAGAGTCGAGAGAATGATCATCCCGCGTTGCCCTAACCTTTACAAGCCTGTTAAAAGGTTAGGAGTTGGAGAATATTCCCGCCCCTAACCGGCTCGGCCTGATAGGACGGTTAGATGATCGAAAGCGAAGAGAGACTCCTCGCCCTGCTGAACAGCGCCCCGGTCATCGACGGCAGCATCGTGGAGACCCTGGAGGACCCCCTCCTCATCACGCTCCGCAGCGACCTGCAAGCCGTCATCCGGGGGGAAGCACCTCCGACGATCCTCGAACGGCACCTCACCGGCGTCTCGCGACGCCCCGAGGTCACCGGCGTCGGCGTCGCGTGGACGCTCGACGGTCCAGACGGGGCACTCCAGCGGGCCGAACTGGTCGTGGAATGGGACCGCGTCCACCGGGAACTTCCGAACCGCCTCCGGCCGTGCGCCAATCCGGAATGCACCAAATTCCTCATCGACCACAGCAGGCCGAACAGCGCACGATGGTGCTCGATGTCCGACTGCGGCAACAGGATGAAGGCGCGTCGCCACTACGCGCGGCAGCGCAGCGCGCGTCACTGAACGGGTTCGCTCGCCGTCTCCGGAATGCCGGTCTGGTTGAACAGGTAGTAGATGCTGAGCGCGCCGTAGACGGCGAGCATGATCGGCGCGTTCCAGATCCCGACGACGGCGGTCAGCGGGTACAGGAGCGTCCCTGCTCCGAAACGGAGGACCGCGCTGCGTCTCTGCGCGCGCGTGATGGCTCCGGCCGCCAGCCGCGTGGCGCTGACCCTGGCGAACAGCAGCGTGAAGGTGATCGCCATGCCCGTCATCGACGCGCCGTAGAGAAGGGCGCCGAGTCGGATGTCCTGACCTGTGCCGTGGGCGAAAGCTGCGGCGAGTGTGGACGTGGTGAACGGAATCGTGGTGACGACCATCAGAAGCAGCAAATTCTCGAAGAGCAGCACCCGATCGATGACGGTGGCGAATCGGAGGACGGAGTGGTGGTTGACCCAGATCACGCCGATGACCAGGAAGCTCAGCGCGTAGGCGACGAACGACGGCCACTGGTTCGCCAGCGCCTCCGCCAGCGACCGGCCAGGACCGATGTCGACGTGGAGATCGAGCACGAGCAGCGTGATCGCCACCGCGAGCACACCGTCGCTGAACGCCTCGAACCGAGCCTTCGACATCATGCGCCCATCCTGCCGGGATAGTCGGCTCAGGGATACCGGCGACTCGCTCGCGACTACGCTGTGACGCGGGCAACGTCCGAAGGAGAACGACGCGAATGCACACCCCATACCGGTCCAGGCTCGTCGGCACAGCACTGCTGGCGATGGCGCTGGCGGGATCGCTCGCGCTGGCCGGATGCACGGCAGCACAAAGCGCGCCCGCCGCGACGTCGACGAAGGTGTCGACCGCCGACTGGCCCACAGCCGACCTCTATCACGAAGGCCGCTCGACCCTCGCCCTCGTCCTCCCCGCAGGCGCGCGCACCCTCCACGTCGACTTCACCTGCACGTCCGGCCTGTATTCCATCTCCCCGGATCTCGGGATGGACGATCGCTCCGGCTCGTGCGGGGGCGCGCAGTCGTTCGACTTCGACGTGACCACGGCGAGTCCCGGACGACGGGTCACCGTCGATGTCGTCGTCCCCGACGACACCCGGTTCGCCGCCGCTCTCCGTTTCAGTCCTCGCCCTGTCGCCCCGAACCCCGTGACGAAGAAGCAGTGCGCGGCGCTCACACCGATCATCGAGGCGTACTGGAACGCGGACCAAGGCCACGACCACGGAGACGTCAGCGACGCGCAATGGTCCGCGCAGACTGCGCAGGCCAAGGCAGACCTCACCGCGCTGGCCACGGAGGCGAAGGCAAAGACCGAGTCGACCAGCCTGCTCAGCACGGTCATCCCGCAGCTGGCCGATTGGCTGACCGGGGCAGGCGATCACCCCGGAGGGATCCTTCACCCGCAACTCGGCGACTTCACCGCCGCCTACGCGCTCGCCGGGCAGATCTGCACCGCGAACGGGACCCCGATCGCGATCCACTCGAAGTACGGCGGCTGAATGCATCACCTCACCCGCGACCAGGCACGCCGCATCGCCGTGCAGGCCCAGCTTCTGGATGCGCGCCGCCCAGACGATGTCGTCGGCATCGCCGAGCAACTCGGCGCCATCAAGGTCGACCCGACGGCCACCATCGCACCGGCGGAGCACACCATCCTGTGGTCGCGGATCGGCTGGACGTACGACAGGGGGCAGCTGCCGAAGGCCGTGGAGTCGGACCGGCTGCTGTTCGAGTTCGACGGCGCCTTCCGTCCCGTGAGCCTGCTGCCGCTGATGCTTCCGGCCATGCGGCGCTGGCCGCGCAGGGCGAGCAGCCGGCAGTGGCTGGAGGCGAACGATCGGTTCCACACCGAGGTTCTGGCCAGACTGCGAGCGGAAGGGCCGCTCCTCGCCAGCGACATCCCGGACACCGCCGACGTCGCCCGGCCGCCGGACGGCTGGTCAGGGGCCAATCAGGTCGGGCACATGCTCGACTTCCTGCACCGGCGCGGTGAGGTCGCCATCGCCGGGCGGGAGGGCCGCCATCGGCGTTGGGATCTCGCTGAGCGCGTCTACCCGCAGGACCTGCCCGACTACGGCGACGACGAGGCAGACCGGTTGCTGAACGAGCGCAGGCTCCAGGCGGCCGGCATCGCCAAGCAGCGATCACCGTGGACGCCGGTCGGGGAGGCGGGCGAACCGGCGACGGTCGACGGGATGCGGCAGAAGTATCGCGTCGACCCTGAGGCGCTCACCGCGCTCGAGAACGACGAAGGCGGCCGGGTTGCGTTCCTCAGCCCGTACGACGGGATGCTCTTCGATCGCCCCCGGTTGCGGGAGCTCTTCGAGTTCGAGTACGTGCTCGAACAGTTCAAGCCGAAGCCGCAGCGAAAGTTCGGATACTTCGCCCATCCGATCCTGATGGGCGACCGGTTTATGGGCATGCTCGACGCCGAGGTCGACGGCGAGCGCGACGAACTGAAAGTCACCGCGATTCACGAGTTCGTGCCCTTCGACGAGGTCGAGCACGACATGGTCCACGCGGAGATCGCGGACCTCGGCAGGTGGCTGGGAGTCGACGTCCCGGAGTGGTGACACTGCGGGGGTCCGGTGTCCGCGGTCCGTGCGATCATTCTCCCGACGGACGAACGATCGGAGGCCGGGATGCGGGGCGAGGCCACCGTGCTGCACGCGGACCTCGACGCGTTCTACGCTTCGGTCGAGCAGCGTGACGCGCCCGCCCTCCGCGGCCGGCCCGTGATCGTCGGCGGCGGCGTGGTGCTGGCGGCCAGCTACGAGGCGAAGGCGCGGGGCGTCCGCACCGCGATGGGCGGACGGCAGGCGCGCGAGCTGTGCCCGGAGGCCATCGTCGTCCCTCCCCGGATGGATGCGTATTCCGCGGCCAGCAAGGACGTGTTCGCGATCTTCCGCGACACCACGCCGCTGGTGGAGGGGCTGTCGATCGACGAAGCGTTCCTCGAAGTCGGCGGGCTCAGACGCATCGCGGGCACGCCGGAGCAGATCGCGGCACGGTTGCGCGAGCGCGTCCACGCAGAGGTCGGTCTCGCCATCTCTGTGGGGATCGCGCGGACCAAGTTCCTCGCCAAAGTCGCCAGCGCCGTGAGCAAGCCCAACGGCCTGCTCCTGGTCGAGCCGGAGCGGGAACAGGAGTTCCTGCTCCCCCTCCCGGTGGAACGACTCTGGGGCGTCGGCGCCGTCACCGCGGAGAAACTGCACCGTCTCGGCATCCGCACCGTCGGCCAGCTGGCCGAGCTCGAAGAGGCCGCGACGGAGCGGCTGCTCGGCAGGGCGGCCGGAGCGCACCTGCACGCGCTGGCCCGCCTGCGAGACCCCCGCCCGGTCGACACCACCCGCCGACGCGGCTCCATCGGGTCGCAGCGCGCCCTCGGAAGCCGCCCGCGCACCGCCGAAGAACTCGACCTGATCCTCACCCAGCTCGTCGATCGCCTCGCGGGTCGGCTCCGCGACGGCGACCGCACCTGCCGCACCATCGTGCTGCGACTCCGCTTCGGCGACTTCGCCAAGGCCACGCGCTCCCGCACCCTCGGCTTCCCGTCCGACCGCACGTCCGTGCTGCTCGGTGTCGCCCGCACCCTGCTCGCTGCCGCTCAGCCGGAGATCACCGAACGCGGCATCACCCTCATCGGCATCTCGCTGTCGCAACTGGGCCGGTCGGACAGTTTCCAGCCAGAACTGCCGATCGACTGGAACGACGGCGCGCGCCTCGACACCGTGCTCGACGCCGTCCGGGATCGTTTCGGGGCCACGTCCGTCTCGCGGGCCGCGCAACTCGGCCGCGATCCGGGATGGTCGACTCCCCTGCTGCCGGAACACCAGTGACGCGGGCGCGAACGAGTGCCTCGCACGGTCACCCCGGCTGAGGCATCCGGTCAGTTCCGCGCCAGGAACGGATCGATCGCCGCCCACGTCGCATCCGGGGCTTCGAGGTGCGGCAGGTGCCCGGCTTCGGGGATCTCGGCGAACTGCGCCCCTGGCACGGCCGCGGCGACGGCCCGTCCGTAGCCCGGGGTGGCGATCCGGTCGCTTTCCCCCCACACGATCAGGGCCGGGACACGCAGAGCGCCGAGCCGCCCGAGCAGGGCCGGATCGTTCATGCCCGCACCAGCGATGACGGCCATCGTCCGACCGTTGCTCTGCTGGATGGCGCGCTGCGCGTCAGTGAACCCGGCAGGATCCCGGTAGCCGCGCTCCGGATCGTGCCAGGCGACCTCGGCGAGACCCCGTGCATCCAGGGCGAAGAAGTCCGCGATGGGCTCGCCGTCGACGACAGCGCCGACCCCGTCGATGTCGACCACCGCGCCGATCAGCCCGCTGTACCGCGCATCCGCAGCGGCCTGCAGCGCCATCTCCAGGGCGATCCACCCGCCGATCGACGATCCGATCAGCACGACGTCCTGCTCTCCCCGATCGAGCAGATAGTCGAGGTAACCGGCTGCGAGGTCAGCGACCGAGGCGATCGAGTCCGGACGCGGCGTCCCCTCCCACCCCGGATGCGTCGGCGCGAGGACATGCATGGCGGACGCGAGGTGTCCGACGATGGGCGCGACAGTCTGCGGTCCGCCACCGCCATGAAGCACGAGGGCCGTCCGCGACGCCGGGTCGCCGGCCTGGACGACGGGAAGGTCTTCGGGAAGTGTGGCGTTCATCATGCTCCTAAATCAACATGTTTATATACGGGTGTTGATACAGTAGCACCGTGACCACGAACTTGGAAGCGCTCGGGCAGAGCATCAAACGCGCGCAGTACCGGAATCACCGCACAATGGATGCCGCACTCCGCGAGATCGGGATCACCCTCGTGCAGTGGGATGCCTTGCGCGCCATCGAGCGAATGCCGGACGCCTCCGGCCACGACCTCGCCCTGGCGACGTTCCAGAGCGACCAGTCGTTCGGCACCCTGGCAAGCCGCCTGGTCGATCGCGGCCTCATCACGAGATCAGCTGGACGAGGACGCCGGATCGAGCACACGCTGACCGACTCGGGGCGCGCCGCCCTGAAGGACGGCCACCACACCGCGCGCGGCGTGCTGCACGACCTTTTTGCGCCGCTCGATGAGGATCAGCGCGCGGCGCTCCACCAGACGCTCCTGATTCTGACCGCGGAGGCGTGATCGTCCCCCGCTGGAACAGCGCCCGTTGATGGCGCAATCCCGTCCTCGGCTCAGCGGCCCTGGCGTTTCTTGAACGGCTTGGGCTGCCCTTTCACCGCTGGAGCGCGGCCCTTGCCCTTCGAGGCTTTGGCCTTGCCGCCGCCTGAATTGACGGGTTTCGCGACGGGCGGCGCGGCGGCGATCTCGTCCCGCGCCGTTTCCAGGAAGAGCACTCCCGCCTCGGTCAGCTGGGTTCTCGCGCTGTTCCGGACGAAGAGCGGAGATCCCACTTCGTCTTCGAGTTTCGCAATCGACGAGTAGAGCGAGGCGAGAGGGATGCCGAGTGCCTGTGCTGCACGCGGAAAATGCAGTTCTTCGGCCACGGCGACGAACCGCACGAGCAGGGTGATGTTCACGGACGCCCTTCCTCGATCATGAGCCCGGCACTGCGAGCCCCGACCGCGCCTCCTGCACTGAACGAGCCCCGCAAAAGCCTCAGCTTACCGCGCCCTGTTCACCCGGGCGCGTCCTCGCGCCGGAGCACCGCCCGCGCGAGCGTCCCCCGCATCCACTCCCGGAACCCGTCGAGCGAGTACCCCAGCCGCCGCACCAGCAGGTCGTACGCCTCCGGGCTCGCGATGGCCCACGCCGTATCCACCGCCGCCTCCCGCGTCAGCCCGTCGGCGAGCGCCGCCTCCGGGACCTCGCTCAGGACGCGTGTGAACAGCCGGTGGCGCAGAGTCTGGAGGTCGTCCCAGTCGGCGGCGATCTCCTGGTCGATCGCGGCGGCGTCGCGGTACAGCATCCAGCCTGTCGCCGCGCGCGAGGCGATCTCGGCGACGACGTCCGCCAGCTCCGCCATCCGCGCGGCGGGCGTCAGGCCCGCGAAACGGTGGGCGACGTCTTCGGGCGACGCCGCGTCTCCGGCGAGGGCGTGCTCCATGTAGCCGCGGAGCAGTTCGCGCTTGCTCCCCCACGCCAGGTAGAGGGTCTGCACGGAGACCCCCGCTGCGGCGGCGAGGCGGGTGACGGTGGTCGCGGCGTAGCCGTTGGCCGTGAACTCGGTTTCGGCCGCTTCGAGGAGACGGTCGCGGGTGTCGCGGCGCAGGGCGTCGCCGACCCGCTTCTGGCGGCTCCGGCGTTCGGGAGCGGCGGTTTCGTCTGCGGTCATGGACAGCAGCGTACCCCATGCTCTAGAGTGACGCTCACATTCATTGGAACATCACTCTAAAACATGAACGAAGGCGCGAGGACCGTGAAGGACAGCTCCATCGACAGACCGTGGAAACGCCCCGGCCGCGCCGCGTATGCGCGCCACCGCCGGGCGGCAGCTTTCCACCCCCCGGTCACCGTGTACCCGATGCCGTCGAGCGTCAGCAAGCAGACGGACGTGCCGGTGCGGCTGAGGGACGGCACCATCCTGCGCTTCAACCTGTTCCGCCCTGCCGGCGAGTACGGCCCGCTCCCGGTGATCCTGTCGGCGCACCCGTATGGCAAAGACGCGGTCCCGACCCGGAAGCGCCGCGGCCGGTGGTCCCTCAACCCGCAGTTCCGGATCATGAACCAGCCCGAGCCGTTCCGGATCTCCGACCAGACCAGCTGGGAGGCGCCCGACCCGGTCTGGTGGGCCCAGCAGGGCTACGCCGTGATCAACCTCGACACCCGTGGCGGCGGCGACTCCGAAGGACGTGGCGCCCTCTTCTCCGATCAGGAGGCGGACGACATCGCCCAGGTCATCGCCTGGATCGCCGACCAGGGCTGGTCGACCGGCCGCATCGGGATGCTCGGCGTCTCCTACCTCGCGCTCTCGCAATACAAGGTCGCGGCCCTCAACCCTCCCGCGCTGAAGGCGATCTGCCCATGGGAGGGCTTCACGGACGCGTACCGCGACTTCTTCACCCCGGGAGGCGTCGTCGAGAACGGCTTCGCCCGCGTCTGGCTGTTCCTCAGCGGCCGGGTCGCACGCCTGAGCGGCGACCTCGCGGCCGAGCGCCGCGCGCATCCACTGCTGGACGAGTGGTGGGACGCGATCACGCCCGACCTGTATCGCATCCGCGTCCCGCTCCTGGAGTGCACGAGCTTCTCCGACGCCAACCTGCACAGCGTCGGGTCGATGCGCGCGTTCCAGCAGGCCGGGTCGGCCGAGAGGCACGCGTACGCGCACCGCGGTCCGAAGTGGTCCACCTTCTACGGCGAGGAGGCCCGCCGCAGCCAGCTCGCGTTCTTCGACCGGCACCTGCGCGAGCGGGACGTTCCTCCGCTCCCCCGGCTGCGGCTGGAGGTCCGGGACAGGCGCGACCACGTGGTGGAGGTGCGCGAAGAGCAGGAGTGGCCGCTCGCCCGCACCGACTGGCGGCTGCTGCACCTGGCCCAGGATGGCGCACTCAGCGAGTCCGCACCGCCCCCGGGCGCCGTCACCTTCGACCTCCGGCGGGAGGCGGCGGCGTTCGAGTACCGCTTCGCGCAGGACACCGAGCTCAGCGGGCCGATGACCCTCCGCATCGCCGTGGCCGCCACCGGAGCCGACGACCCGCGGCTCTTCGTCGGCGTGGAGAAGCGGTCCAACGGCGCACCCGTCCCGTTCGAGGGCTCGTACGGCTACGGGCGCGACCACGTCGCCCAGGGCAGGCTGCGCCTCGCCCTCCGCGAACTGGACCAGGAGCGGAGCACGCCCCACCAGCCGGAGCACACCTTCCACAGCGTGCAGCCGGTGCCAGACGGCGAGGCGATGGACGTGGTCATCCCGCTCAGCTCGTCGGCGACCGTCTTCCACGCGGGCGAGAGTCTGCGGCTTCTCGTCGCCGGCCGCTACCCGCAGCCGCGCAACCCGCTGTTCGGCCACTTCCCGACGCACTACGTGCCCAGCCGGTCGGGCAGGGCCACGATCAGCTGGACGCTCCAGCGGCCGGCGACGTTGGAGATCCCGGCCGTTCCGGAGGTGTGATCGCCGCTACATCAGCGACATCAGGAGCACGCCGGCGATCATGGCCGCGACCTCGCCGATCGCGAGCACCCTGCGACGACGGCCACCGCGCTGGCCAGGGGCCCCGGTGTCGCTGCGCAGCATCGCGACGAGCAGCCAGGCGCTGTATGCGAGGTATCCGGCGACGAACGCCACCACGATCGCCATCAACGAGACGCCGTGGTGGGCGTGCGCGGCCTCCGCCTGCGGCGTCCCCATGCTCAGCGAGTGAGCGACCAGCGCCGCCATCGTCACGCCGCCGAGGGCACGGTGGAGACTCATCGGCGAGACGCGTCCCTCCCGCCGGTGCAGCGAGAACCCCGCCGACGCGAGCGACAGCACGATGGAGATCAGGCCGAGTCCCGGCGCGGCCGACGCCAGCACGCAGCCGAGCATCGCGAGCACCATCAGTGCCGCCGCCGTCCACACCCGCCACGGGCGCGCCGAGCCGAGCAGGCAGCACGCCGACAGTGTGGAGGCGCCGAGCGCGCCGATATCGAACGCCATCCCCCTGCTCCTCGCCCTCAGCGCGCGGGGCCGCTCAGCTGCCGCACCGGCAGTCGGCGCCGCACGACGCAGCAGTGGATGCGTGGCACGCCGATGCCGACCGCGGAACGTCCAGGGTGGGGTTCCTGTCGAAGAAGCCGTACGGCTTCAGCGAGAAGCCCGCGTAGTCGACCGGCATGATCGGCCAGTCCTCCAGCCGGGGGAAGTGCGTCAGCCCGAAGGTGTGCCACACCACGATGTCTTCGCCGTCGATCGGCCGGTCCTGTGCAATGTACGCGGGGAGCCCGGCGCCGCCCGGGTGCAGGTTGACCGCGTAGCCGGCTGCCCATAGCTCCGACGGCTCGTACTGCGTCACCCACAGGTGGTGGGCGGCGAAGCCGGCGCGTTTGCGCTGGTGCGCCTCGTCCGCGCTGAACAGGGCCGGGCCCGACTCGGGGTGCAGCACGTAGCTGGTGGGACGCCCGACCCGGTTGGTGCGGGAGGTGCTGCTGATGCTCCAGACGCGCCCGACGCGGCCGTCGGCGTCGCGCACCGCGCCGGATTCGGTCCCGAGCCTGGTGATCGTGCGGCCGATGGCGCTTCCCCAGGGGTTCGACTCCGAAACGGGAATGCGGGTCACGTCGATCTCGTCGACCGCGTTGTCGACGCCGTCGACGGTCATGTCGAGGCGTGCGCAGAACATGTGCTGGTGCACGGGTGCGCCGAGTCCCGGCGCGAGCGGGGTGGAGTACGGGTCGTCCCCGCCGTCGTGGGCGCCGGTGAAGACGATGCCGGTGGCCTTGGCCTCCACCTCGAACGTCCCGTCCAGGTAGAAGTAGAAGTAGAACCCGTAGTCGTAGTTGCCGACCGTCGTGAAGAACGAGATGACCAGACGGCGCTGGCGGCGCGCCTCCGAGGTGTGGGTGAACTCGTCGGTGTGCTTCCAGAGGATCCCGTAGTCCTCCTCGTGGATGCAGATCGCGTTCCCGATCGTGCGCGGGCGGCCGAAGTCGTCGGCCACGACCGCGTCGAGGTAGAAGATCTCGCCGAGGCAATCGCAGCCCAGTTCGAGGGAGTTCGCGAGCCGGCCGAACTGGTATTCACCGGCGTCGTAGTAGTTCTGCCAGCCGTGGATCGGCGTCGGGTCCGCGTAGTTGACGACCATCTCCGAGATGGAGGCCCGGTACAGGATCGGCCGCCGCTCCTGCTGGTAGGTGAAGGCGACGTCGTGCAGCGTCAGGCCCTCACGGCCGTTGAAGCCGACGCGGAGGTCCCAGTTCTCCCAGCTCAGCACGCCGTCGTCGTAGCGGAAGCTGACGCCCTCCGGCTGGGTGATCGAGATGGGCTTCAGAGAGGTGCGCAGTGGGCCGGTGACCTCCGGGTCGAGGTAGTCGCCGGACTCCATCGGCACGGTGTCGACCGGGGTCTCGACCAACCGGATCACCGAGCACGAGAGCGTGTCGACGTGCGCGACGACGCCGTCGATCGGGTGCGCCCACGGGAGGTCGGCCTCGTCGGCCTGATAGAAGGCGAGCACGCGGAACATCCGGCGGCCCTCCTCGTCGTCGTAGTCGAAATGCCCGGCGGTGAGCGGACAGGTGCGCACCTTCGTCACGTCGTGGATGCCGCGCTCGGCGAGCGCGGAGACCCAGCCTGCATCGGCCTTGACGATCTCGTCGACGAGCGCGAACTCCTCGTCGAGGACGGGGGCGGTTCCCTCGGTCACGGGGTCTAGCTCCCGCGTGCTGACGACGACGCCGCCGGTCACATCCACGACCACCTGCGTGACCGCGCCGGTCGCGACGTCGAGCAGCAGCGTCTCCACCTCGCGGTGCAGCTGCGCC
The DNA here is from genome assembly GCF_058244615.1 of Leifsonia sp. McL0627. Taxonomy (NCBI): domain Bacteria; kingdom Bacillati; phylum Actinomycetota; class Actinomycetes; order Micrococcales; family Microbacteriaceae; genus Leifsonia; species Leifsonia sp. McL0627. The sequence goes on along the minus strand of NZ_JBZCGM010000003.1, from coordinate 379,791 downwards.
GCGCGCTCGGGGTCGAGCACGTCGCGCTTGTGCGGCTCGTGCAGCAGCACGTAGGTGAAGCGCGTGTGCTCGGTGACCAGCCCGGCGGCGGTGAGGACCTCGCGCGCCCGGTCGATCTCGGCGCCCGTGAGCGCGGCGAGCGGGTGGATGGTCGTGGTGGCGGTCGTCGTGCTCGCAGTCACCGTGCTCGCAGTCACCGTGCTGGCGGTCATTTGGGACATTCCTCAACTCCTTCGTCGGTGCTCCCGAATTGTTATTGACTCTAGCGTCAAAATCATGCTCCGGGAAGAGCGAAACCGAATTCGTCGGGCAAGATGGGGAGCGTGCCGAAGATCGTCGACCACGACCAGCGCCGCCGCGACATCGTGGAGGCCTACCTGCGGGTGCTTGCGCGCTCGGGTGTCGCGGGCACGCACGGGCGGTCGGTCGCGGCCGAGCTCGGCGTCGTGCCCGGCACCCTCTGGCACTACTTCGACTCCGTCGAGCAGATCGCGGAGGCCGCCGCCAGGCGAGGGGTCGAGCGCACGCTGGCGCGCATCCAGGAGCGGTCGGGCGAGCTGCGCGGACTCGCCGCACTGCTCGCGATCGCTGAGGAGATCCTCCCGATCACCGAGGTCACCCGCGAGGAGGCGCGCGTCGTCGTCGCCTTCTGGGGTCAGGTGCTCCCGGACGCCGACGCACGTTCCGCGTACGGCCGGCCGCGCGAGTTCACCGACCGCACCCGCGTCGCCCTGGCCGAAGCGGTCGCCGACGCCGACCTCGTCGCAGCGACCCCGCTCGAACCGCTGGTGCGCCTGCTCGACTCCGTCTACGCCGGCGAGCAGGTCATCTGGGCGGCCGAGTCCATCGAAGACGACCCCCGGCAGGCCCGCCGATCGTTCGCGACAGCGGTCGCGCCCTGGCTCGCAGAGTCCGCCTCCCCCTCCGCTGCCGCGACAACGCTCCGCAGCTGGACCCGCTGACTCCCCGGCCTCTCAGCCCACCGCGCTCACGAAACGTCCCGGACGACGTCCACCACCGTCTGCGCGAGCGCCACCGCGGCATCCCGGAGCGCCTTCTCCGCCACCGGCCCGACGCACGCCGCGGCGAACTCGGGCTGGTGGTTGGTCGCGGGAAGGCTGCCGATGCCGACATACGGGTGGATGGCCGGGACGAGCTGCGACACGTTGCCCATGTCGGTCGACGCGCGGTTCATCGCCCCGGTGCCGGAGGTGTCGAACACCCTGCCCAGCGCCGCCGCGTTCGCACGATAGTGGTCGAGCGCCCGCTCGTCGGTGCGGAACTCGGAGTACGGCTTGCTCTCCGGCGTGATCGTGAGCGTTGTCCCGGAGGCGAGCGCGCCCGCCTCGAAGCAGCGGTTCACCCTCTGCTCGATCTGATCCAGCTCGTCCAGGGTCTCGGCGCGCACGTACCAGCGGCCCTCCGTCCGGCTCGGGATGGCGTTGGGCGCCTGGCCGCCGACGGTCTGGATGCCGTGGACCCGCGCCGAGTGCGGCAACTGCTGGCGCAGGAGGCCGATGGCGACCTGCGCGACGACGAATGCGTCGTTGGCGTTAACACCCTGCTCCGGATACGCGCCCGCGTGGGCCGCCTTGCCGTCGTACTGCACGTGGGAGTGCGCCACGGCGAACGGCCTCGCCTCTGCGACATCGACCGGCCCAGGATGCGCCATGACGGCCAGGTCGAGACCGGCGAAAGCTCCGCGGTCGAGCAGCTCGATCTTGCCGCCGCCGCCCTCCTCCGCCGGGGTGCCGTACACCTCGACGGTGATGCCGAGCTGGTCCGCGAGCGGCGCGAGCGCGACGGCGACGCCGACGGCGATCGCGGCGATGAGGTTGTGACCGCAGGCGTGGCCCAGCCCCGGGAGTGCGTCGTACTCGGCGCAGACGCCGATGCGCACCCGGCCGGTGCCCGCCGTCGCGAGGAACGCCGTCTCCAACCCGAGGTAGGCGGGCGTCACCGCGAAACCGCGCGACGCGAGTTCGTCGCAGAGCCTGGCGCTGGCGCGGCGCTCGTTCCACGCGGTCTCCGGGTCGGCGTGCAGCGACTCGGAGAGGCCGACCAGCCGGGGCAGCTCGGCGTCGACCTGGTCGCGCACGCGCCGCTTCAGCGCAGCGAGGTCGTCGGCGGCGACTGTGCCGGTCACCGGGTCACTCCTCGCGGTGTCGCTCATCCCCGCGTCACTCATCGCCCGGCACACCGTAGCTCGGCGCTCCGGCCGGCATCAGCCCGCGCGTGACGTACGCGTCGCGCTGCGGCAGCCAAGTCTCGACCAGGATCTCGTCCAGCAGCTCGACGGGATGGTCGGCCCAGTCGACGCGCAGGTCGGTGACCCGCCAGCCGGCGTCGCGCACCACGGCCACGCCCGCCGAGCGGACCGGCCCTTCCTCGCCGCCCGCGGCGACCGCGGCCTTCAGCGCGGACAGCAGCCGCACCTCCAGGTCGCCCTCGGCCGCCTCGAACGCGTCCACCATCAGCTGCGGGAGGTCGGCCGTCGCGAGCATGTTGCCCGCCGCGACCGCGTGCGCCGACTGCGCCTGGCCGTGCGCGCCGAGCACGTGCGACCCCGAATGGATGGCGGAGCGGCCGGCGCGGTCGATCACCAGCAGCTGCCGGAAGTCGATGTCCGGCGTGGAGTCCACGACCCACGCCAGCACCTCCTCCACCGGCCGGCCGTCGCGCAGCCCGGCGATGAGCTGCGGACCGAGCCGGGGATCGGTGATGTTCTGCGAGTGCGCCCCGCCGACGCCGTCCGCGAGGTTGACGCAGCGCGCGGCGACGGCCGGCGAGGACGAGCAGATCGCAGAGCCGATAGCGCCGCTGTCGTCCACGGCGAGGATGGAGAACGTCATCGCGAGCCCTCCCTTGCAGCACCCGAGCTGATGACCGCCGTCGCGTCGATCTCGACCAGCCACTCCGGCCGGGCGAGCGCCGAAACGACGATGCCGGTGGAGACGGGGAAGACGCCCTTCAGCCAGCGGCCGACCACACGGTAGACCGTCTCGCGGTACCGCGGGTCGATCAGGTAGATCACGACTTTGACGATGTCCTCGACACCCGAACCGGCCTCCTCCAGCAGCATGGCGATGTTCGCCATCGCCTTCTCGGCCTGCGCCTCCACGTCGCCGATGCCGACGGACTCCCGTGTCTCCAGGTCCTGGCCGATCTGGCCGCGCAGGTACACGACCCCGTTCGCGACGACCGCCTGGCAGAGATCGTTGTCGAGGTTCTGCTCCGGGTAGGTCTCCTTGGTGTTGAACGGCCGGATCCTGGTGTGCGTCGGCATCAGAGAACCGCTCCTTCCGCCGCGAGTGCGGCCTGCGTGTCATACGCGAGGTAGCCCCGCTGGATCTGGATCTGGTCGGCGATGTGGCCGGCGTCGTGCCAGACGCCCCAGATGAAACTGGAGCCGCGGCGCGACTGCCACGGCAGGCCGAGGAAGTAGACGCCCGGCTCGGTCGAGACGCCGCGCTGGTGCGCCGGTCTGCCGTTCTCGTCGAACGCATCCACCTGCAGCCAGCTGTAGTCGGTGCGGAAGCCGGTCGCCCACAGGATCGTGGTGATCCCTGCTGCCCGCAGGTCGAGTTCGAGGATCGGGTCGGTCAGGCTCGCCGGATCGGCGCCGACCAGGCGCGCCTCCGGTTCCTCGGGCAGGTCGAGTCCGTTGCGGGCGACGTAGGCGTCCGCTTCGTCGAGGAGGGCGAACAGGTTGCCGTCTCCCGCAGCGACGTTGCCGGCGAGGTCTGGCGCGAACCGCATCCGCCCGTCGCTGTATGCGATGGTGCGGCCGACCAGGGTGATCCCGCCCGCGGCGAGCTCGCGGAAGTCGACCGTGTGCCCGCCGTCCGCACCGCTCACGGCGATGGTGACGTGCTCCGCACCCTGGGGAGGCGCCGACAGGTCCCACTTGCCGAGCACGCCGAGCCACCAGACGAAGTCACGGCCGCGATAGCGGCGCGGCGGCCGGTCGTGCGGTCCGACGGAGAGGAAGACCTCGCGGCCCGACCGGCGCAGCTCGTCGGCGATCTGCACGCCGGACGATCCTGCGCCCACGACGAGCACGCCGCCCGCCGGGAGCTGCGCCGGGTTGCGGTAGTCGCTGGAGTGCAGCTGGCTGAGCCCGGAGCCGTCCGGGATGACCGCGGGGATGACGGGGACCTGGAACGGCCCGGTGGCCGCGACAACGTAGCGCGCCTGGAGAACGCCGTCGGAGGTATCGACCGTGAACCCTGGCCGGTCGGAGTTCCGGATGACGCGGGTGACCTCCACGCCGGTGCGGATGGGCGCGTCGATGAGCTTCGTGTATGCGACGAAGTAGTCGGCGACGTCGTCCTTCGGCGCGAAGTCGTCTGCTCCGACCGTCTCGAACTCCAACTTGGGGAAGCGGTCGTGCCAGGCAGGACCGTTGGCGACGAGCGAGTCCCAGCGCCCGGAGCGCCAGCGCTCGGCGATGCGGCCCTTCTCGAGGACGAGATGCGGGATGCCACGGTCGGTCAGATGATCGCTCATCGCCACACCGGCCTGGCCCCCGCCGACGACGACGACCTCGATTTCCTGGCTCGACATGTGATCTCCTTCGCTGATCGGTGAGCGGTCCAGCCATTGTCAGCAGGCGCGCCCGGATCTGTAAAACAATGAGAATCGCCGAATTGGATCAACGGAAGTGATGCCTCCCACGCCGGGTCGCGCGCGTGAATTTTCCATTTTCAAGTCGCCCCCTCGACCCAAGAGTCCGCGCGGCATCGCTTCAGCAGATGCACTTCAGCAGTTTTCAACGCTCGTTTCGATGTGCCGCTCATGCGTACTCTTCCGGCATGACGATCGAAACAACCATCCGCGTCGACGGCCGGGCGCTCATCGACGGCGACAGGGTCCACGCGGCCTCCGGCGGCACCTTCGTCACGATCAACCCGGCGACCGGCTCCGCCATCGCTGAGGTCGCCCAGGGCGGCAGCGCCGACATCGACCGGGCCGTCGCATCGGCGCGCTCCGCTTTCGAGAACGGGTCGTGGAGCGGCCTCGGCGCCGCCGAGCGCGGTGCCGTCCTGCGGCGACTCGCCGACCTCATCGAGCGCGACGCCGACGAGCTCGCACTGCTCGAATCGCTCGACATGGGCAAGCCGCTCTCGCAGACCCGCACCGTCGACGTGCCGGGAACCGCAGCGACGTTCCGCTGGTACGGCGAGCTGGCCGACAAGCTGACCGACGAGGTCCCAGCCACTCCCCCGGGCTCCACGGCGATCGTCAGCAGGGTCGCCCTCGGCGTCGTCGCCGCGATCGTGCCGTGGAACTACCCCCTCGACATCGCCGCCTGGAAGCTCGCGCCCGCCCTGGTTGCCGGCAACAGCGTCGTACTCAAACCCGCGGAGACCACGAGCCTCACCGCCCTCCGGCTCGGCGAGCTCGCCCTGGAGGCCGGCCTCCCTGCCGGCGTGCTCAACGTCGTCCCAGGGCCGGGCTCCGTCATCGGCCGCGCGCTCGGCCTGCACCCAGACGTCGACGCGCTCACCTTCACCGGATCGACCGCTGTCGCCAAGAAGCTGATGACCTACGCCGGGGAGTCGAACCTGAAGCGGCTCAGCCTGGAGGCGGGCGGCAAGAGCTCCAACCTGATCTTCGCCGACGCGGAAGACCTGGCGCTGGCGGCGGAGCAGGCCGCGTTCGGCGCGTTCTACAACCAGGGCGAGGTCTGCTCGGCCAACTCCCGCATCTTCGTCGAGCGCCCGGTCTACGACGAGTTCGTCGGCCTCCTCACCACGGCGGCGCAGGCGTACCGCTCCGGGGACCCGCTCGACCCGGCCAGCGGCAACGGCGCGCTCGTCTCCGAGTCTCACGCCGACAGCGTCGCCGAAGCGATCGCCGCCGCAGCGCGCGATGGCGAGCTGATCGGCGGCGAGCGCCTCCAGCGCGACGGATCGTCCGCGTTCATCGACCCGGCGATCGTCACCGGCCTTCCGCTGTCGCACCCGCTGCACCGCGACGAGATCTTCGGGCCGCTCGTCGTCGTGCAAGCGTTCGACCACGAGGACGACGCCGTGCGCGCCGCGAACGCCACCGACTTCGGTCTCGCCGCCTCGGTCTGGACCTCCAGCCTGTCGCGCGCGCACCGGGTGTCCGGGCGACTGGTCGCCGGCACGGTCTCCGTGAACACCGTGGATGCACTCGGCTCCACCACCCCGTTCGGCGGGTTCAAGCAGTCGGGCTTCGGCCGCGACCTCTCCCGCCACGCCATCGACAACTACGTCGGACTCAAGACCACGTGGTTCCAGCACGCCTAGGGCGCCGCAACCCCCGAGAATGAAGGACGAAGGAGTCCCACCGATGAGTTCACCAGCCAGGAACGACGCGATGCTCGAGACCTCGAACATCCGATCCCAGCACTTCCATAAGACACTCGGCCGTCTCGACATCGTGTTCCTGTCGATCAGCGCGATCATCGCCATCGACACCGTCGCGCAGATCGCCGCGGGGGGAGGCGCTGAGGCGTTCACCTGGACCGTGATCATCGGCATCACGTTCCTGTTCCCGTATGCGCTCGTCATCGCCGAGCTCGGCAGCACCTTCCACGACGAGGGCGGCCCCTTCGTCTGGGTGCGGCTCGCGTTCGGCAAGCTGACGGCCGCGATCGCGACCCTGTTCTACTGGATCACCAACCCGCTCTGGATGGGCGGATCGCTGGTGTTCATCTCCGCGGCCACCTGGAGTGCATACATCGCACCGCTGCCGGAGGGCAGTGCCGGCGACATCGCGTTCAAGCTGATCTTCATCTGGCTGGCCATCGGCACCGCGATCATCGGCCTGAAGTACGGCAAGCACATCGTGGCCGCCGGGGCGATCGTGAAGGTCGCCCTGCTGGTGGTCTTCGTCGTCACGGTTGTCGTCTACGCCGTCCAGAACGGAATCCACGGCTACGCGGCCGGCGACTTCTCCCCCACCCTCGGCGGGTTCCTCGCTGTCACCCCTGTCATCCTGTTCGCGGTCGTCGGCTTCGAGGCGCCCAACGGCGCCGCCGAGGAGATGCGCGACCCGCAGCGCGACGTTCCTCGGGCCATCGCCACCTCCGGCATCATCTCGATCCTCTGCTACCTCGTGCCGATCTTCGCCATCCTGGCGGTGCTGCCCGCCAGCAAGGTGCAGGGCGCGAGCGGTTTCCTGGAGGCGTTCAAGGAGGTCTTCTCCGTCTACGGGCTGGCCTCGGGCCCGGTGATGTTCGTCGCGGGTCTGCTCTTCGTGTTCGTCGTGCTGACCCAGGCCAGTGCGTGGATGATCGCCTCCGACCGCGTGCAGGCCGCGGCCGGCGCCGACGGTGCGTTCTTCCGTTACTTCGGCGCCTTCTCCAAGCGGTTCGGCACCCCGGTGCGGATGAACCTCCTCTCCGGCATCGTCGCCACCGTGTTCTGCGTCGCGGCCACCCTGCTGCTGAAGGGCAGCACGGCGGCCGTGTTCACGGTCGTGCTCACCGTCGCGATCTCGACTCTGCTGCTGTCCTACCTGGTGATCTTCCCGTCGATCGTGCGCCTGCGCCGCAAATACCCGGACGTCGAGCGCCCGTTCCGCGTCCCCGGCGGCCGGGCCGGGCTGTGGATCGCCGTGGTGATCATCTACGCCTGGGTCGCTCTCGGCTCGTGGGTCGCGGTCTTCCCCGGCACCCTGGAATCGGTGTTCGGCCTGAAGTACGACTTCGTCGACACCTGGGGCGTCGACCGGCCGACCTTCGAGGGCTTCACCGTCGGCACCCTGATCGTCATCACGGTCATGGCGCTGGTCGGCTACTACTGGCAGCGGGCGCGCGACCGCCGTGTCGAGCCGCAGCCGGAGGCGCTGCTGGAGCCGGTCAGGGACTGAGGGGTCGCGTCAGGTGCAGTGCCCCCACCCTGATGGCGGTAGCACGTGAGAGCAGGCGATCGGACGCCGACTTGAGTTGGACGCGGCACCGACGAGTCACGAGTGAATCGCCGCTACTATTACGCTCGCTCCGATCCAGAGAACGACAATTGCGGCGATGAGGATGAGAACCGACGCGCGAGGAACGGTACGTGCTGGCGTCGCGCCTCTCGTGCGCCGTTCCCTCCTCTTGGCCCAAACAAAGAAGACAACCGCCCCGATGAGAAGGACCGGGACAACGACCAGACCTACGAACGGTGTCACCTACGGCTCCCAGGTCAAAGCGAGCGCAACAATGCACTTCTCGTCAGCCGTGCGTCCAACTGTGACGGTCATGGCGTGAGTCTAATTTCCTCTGACAGCGGATCGCCGTGCGCTGAGGGTTCGACTTGTGGGGTCTTTCGGGTGTCAGCGCTCCGTCACCAGGTCCGCCGCCCGCTCCGCCACCATCATCACCGTGATGACCGGGTTCACCGAGGTCAGGGTCGGGAACACCGACGCGTCGGCGATGCGCAGCCCGTCGATCCCGCGCACGCGCAGCGCGGGATCGACCACGGCCAGCTCGTCGTCCGCCGCGCCCATCCGGCAGGTGCCGCTCACGTGGTAGACGGTCTGGTGGATCTCGCGCTGAACCGCTGACAGCTCCTCGTCGCTCTGCACGTCCGGACCGGGGAAGACTTCCCGCACCAGGTGGTGCCGCATCGGCTCCTCCTCGGCGATCCGCCGCGCCAGGCGCACCCCGGCGACGAGCATGCGCTCGTCGTGGCCCGAGGCATCCGTGAAGTAGCGGTAGTCGATCACCGGAGGTTCGTCCGGGTCGGCGGTGGCGATGGTGACGCGGCCACGGCTGTGCGGCTTCGCGACGTTCGGGGCGATCGCCACGATCGTCTCCGGGAACACGACCCCGCGCGCACGCGGGTGGTCGACGACCGGCTCGACAGGGAAGTGCATGAGCACATCCGGTCTCGTCGGGTCGCCGTCGACCCCGACCATCGCCCCGGCGTCCCAGCCGGAGGCCGAGACAGCGGAGGGCGCAGCGACGGCCTCCCAGACCACGAGGCCCTCCGCGTGATCCTGGAGGTTCTCCCCCACACCGGCGAGCTCGTGCACCTGCTCGACACCGGCGGCGGCGAGCACAGCGGACGGACCGATCCCGGAGAGCAGCAGCAACCGCGGGGTGTCGATCGCCCCGCAGGCCAGCACGATCTCGCGGCGGGCGCGCACCTCGCGCAGTGCGCCGTCGGAGTCGCGGTAGCGCACCGACACCGCACGGCCGTCCTCGACGACCACGCGCTCCGCACGGGCTCCCGTGATCACATCCAGCGACTCCCGCGCATCCATCACGTCGTGGAGGTAGTGGATCGAGCTCGACCCGCGCACGTTGGTCTGCGGGTCGTAGCCGACCTCGAAGAACCCGGCGCCGCGCGCCAGCGTGTCGGTGCGGCCGTCGTTCCACTGCTCTTGCAGCGGCAGATCGAGCGCTGTAGCCGCCGCGGCGACGACGTCGGCGACGAAGGGATTCCTGTCCGCCGCGCCGACCGGATGGATCGGTATCTGCAGCCGGTCGAAGTACGGCTGGAAGCTCGCCGGGTCCCAGCCGGCGGCTCCGGCCTCCACCCACTCGTCCAGGTCGGAGGCCGGCGGACGCCAGGCGATCATGGTGTTGGCCGTCGAGCAGCCGCCGAGGATGCGCATCCTGGACTGGCGGATGGACGAGTTGCCCCGCTCCTGCGGCACGCTGCCGTAGTCGAGGTCGTACTCGCTTCCGATCATCTCCTCCCAGCGCCGGATCTCGCGGGCGCGGCCCTCGCCGCGGTCGCTCGGCCCCCACTCCAGGAGCGCGACCGTGACGCCGGGATTCTCGGAGAGGCGCGCGGCGACGATGCCGCCCGCAGTGCCGCCGCCGACCACGACATAGTCGTACTCGGCGGCGGGCTGTGCGTGGTCGTCGGTCATTCTGCTCCTGCTGTTCCGATGGTGGACACGGGGGTGACGGCCGGGGCCGGATCGGCCGGCGCCTGGTCGGCCGGCACGGGCGTCTTCGACGGTGCCCACTTCATGAGCGCGTAGTAGAGCGGGCAGATCACAGCCAGGCCGACGATCCAGGAGATGTCGACGCCACCGAGGGCGGTGGCGATCGGCCCGGTGTAGAAGGCGGTGCTGATGAACGGCAGCTGCACGAGGATCCCGAGCACGTAGCAGAGCACCGCGTTGCGGTTGATGCGCCCGTAGATGCCGCCGTCCTGACGGAACAGCGACGCGATGTCGTACTTGCCGTGCTTGACCGCGTAGTAGTCGACCAGGTTGACCGCTGTCCACGGGATCAGCACGCACAGCAACAGGATCATCAGGTTCGACAGGTTGACCAGGAAGTTGCTCGAGAAGGCGAACCCGAGCACGAGTGCGACCAGGAAGAGGATGACCGCGATGGCGCCCCGGGAGGCGGCCCGCGGGATCCACTTCGGGAACAGGGTCTGCCCGATCGTGATGATCGCGAGGCTTCCGCAGTAGAGGTTCATGCCGTTGCTGACGCTGATGCCGACGCCGAAGACGAGCAGCGCCAGACCGGCGATCCCCGGGATGAGCGCGCTCAGCCCCGTGGCGACGTCGTCTTTCGGGAAGGCGGCGCCCACGATCGAGCCGAGCACCATCGGGATGACCGAGCCGAGCACGCAGCCGGCGAAGGTCGCCCAGAACGCGGCGCGCACGCCGGTGTCCTTGGGCATGTACCTGGTGTAGTCCGACACGTATGGTGCGTACGCGATCTGCCACAGCGCGGCCACCGAGATGGTGCCCATGATCCCGGTCGCCGTCACCGAGCCGTAGCTCAGTGCGCTGGCCGGAAGGGTCCCCGCCGCGAAGATGTAAACGAACACCAGCGCGATGGTGAGGCCGGCGACGACGCTCATGACCGTGCCGAAGACGTGCAGGAGGCGGTAGCCGAAGACCGCGCCGAAGACGCTGATCAGGCCGACGAGGACCGTCGACCAGAAGGCGCCGAGGTGGGTCAGCGAGTCGAGCGCCTGACCGCCCAGGATCACGTTGGAGGCGAAGAACGCCACGTACATTCCGACCACGATTACGACGACGAGCAGGCTGCCGTATGAACCGAACTGGGCTCTCGTCTGCAGCATCTGCGGCACGCCCATCTGCGGGCCCTGCGCCGCGTGCAACGCCATCACGACGCCGCCGACGAGGTTGCCGACGACGAGTGCGACGATCGCGGCCCAGATCGGGAGGCCGTACACGGCCGTCGCCAGCAGTCCGGTCGCGATCGACAGCATCATGATGTTGCCGCCGAACCAGATCGTGAACAGGTTGCGGGCCTTGCCGTGCCGTTCGTTCTCGGGGATGTAGTCGATGGTGCGGGTCTCGACGCCGAGGGCGTCGCTGTGAACCTCAGTGCTCATGGGCGTGCTCCTCTTGGTCGCTTGGCATAGAAGCTTCTGCTGCTTTCCCGCATCAATCAACTAAGGTTGCCTGAACCACTGCATCACTTGGGCAGATACAGGGCCGGGGGAAACAGAGCGGAAACATCGTCGTAACCGGAGGTCGCGGATGAGCAAGAAGCCTGATGTCACGCTGGCGCAGCTGCGCTACTTCATCGAGGCGGCGACCCACCTCTCGATGACCCGCGCCGCAGAAGAGTTGTTCGTCGCCCAGTCGGCCGTCTCCTCGGCCATCGCACAGCTGGAGCATCAGGTCGGCGCGCAGCTGTTCATCCGCCAGCGCTCCCGCGGCCTGACGCTCACGCCGTCAGGACAGCAGTTCCTCGGCGATGCCCGCGCCCTCCTGCTCAATCTGGAGGAGGCGCTCGACACCGCGCGCGGCATCGACAACCAGGTGCGCGGGACGATCCGCATCGGCTGTTTCGTCACGCTCGCACCCTTCATCCTCCCGGCGATCGTCAGCCGGGTGCGGTCGGAGCATCCCTACCTCGACATCGAGGTGGACGAGCTCGACACCGACGGCGCGCGGGCCGCACTGCGCAGCGGCCGGGTGGAGTTGCTGATCGGCTACGACTTCGGTTTCGGCAACGACATCCGCACGGCCGTGCTGTCCGACGCTCCCCCGCACGTCATCCTGCCCGCCGATCACCCGTTGGCCGCGTCGCCCCAGGTGTTCCTGCGCGAGCTCTCGCGCGAGCCGATGATCCTGCTCGACCTGCCGCACAGCCGCGAGTACTTCCTCGGCATCCTGGCCGGCGCCGGTCTGCAGCCGGAGATAAGGCACCGCTCGCTCAACTACGAGACGGTGCGGGCGTTCGTCGCGCACGGCCACGGCTTCTCGATCCTCAACCAGCGGCCCAAGCACGATCTCAGCTACGACGGGGAGCGCGTGGCCGCGCTCCCGATCGGCGACAGCGTGCCGGCGCTGCCGGTCGTCCTCGCGGCGATGCGCTCGGTGCGGGCGACGGCGCGGGCGCGGGCGGTCAGCGAGATCGCGGCGCAGGTGGTGGCGCAGACGCTCAATCCTGAGCCATCGCGGGCCTGAGTATCCCGGTGAGATGACGGTCGCGTTTCGCACGCGTTGCGCATCTGACCTGATGATGAAGCGCTCCAGGTAAAACTATTTGCGTGATCCGGGATGCGCGGCGGAGACTGGTCGGAAACGCGAAGGGACTTCGATGACGAGTCTGCACATCACGAACGCCCGGCTCTATCAGGGCGACGGGCGCTGGCTCGACGGCGGCGTGCTCGTCCGCGACGGCGTCATCGTCGCCGCCGGGCCCGACGACACGGTGGCGGCCCAGCGCGACGGAGACACCGAAGTGCGCGACGCGGGCGGCGCCTCCCTCCTCCCCGGCTTCCACGACACCCACGTGCACCCACCCATGGCGGGAGCCTCCCTGCTCGGCATCGACCTCATGCCCGTGCACGACGCCGACGAGTACCTGCGGATCATCGCCGAGTACGCGGCCGCGCATCCGGAGCTCGACACCGTCGTCGGTGTCGGCTGGTACGGCGACGTCTTCCCCGGCGGCTTCCCGACCCGCGCCATCCTCGACGCAGTCGTGCCCGACCGGCCGGTGATCCTCACCAGCCACGACGGCCACGGCGTCTGGGTCAACACGCGCGCGCTGCAGGCGGCGGGCATCGCGCCCGGCGTCGCCGACCCGCTCGGCGGCCACTTCGTCCGCGACGAGCGCGGCGACCTCACCGGCGTCCTGCTGGACACCGCGGTGCAATCACTGGATGCGATCATCCCCGCCCCAGCGCCCGGCTTCCTCGAGCAGGCCATCCTGGCCGCGCAGCGCCGCCTCCACTCGGTGGGGGTGACCACCTGGCACGACGCCGCGGTGGGCAAGAACGAGCTCGGGCCGGACTCGTTCGACGCCTACCTACACCTGGCGGCGCAGGGTGCGCTCACCGCCCGGGTCGTCCTGTGCCAGTGGTGGGACCGCGACCGCGGCCTCGAACAGCTCGCCGACCTCGAGGCGCGGCGCGCGCAGGTCGCGCACGTCCGCGGTCTTTCGGCCGGCACCGTCAAGATCATGCAGGACGGCATGATCGAGAACCACACCGCGGCGATGCTCGACGACTACACCGATGCACCCGGTGTGCGCGGCGACTCGTTCCTCCCGCCCGTCGAGCTCGCGACGATCGTCGCCGAGCTCGACGCGCGCGGCTTCGACGTGCACCTGCACGCCGTCGGCGACCGGGCCGTGCGGGAGAGCCTCGACGCGATCGCGCACGCCAGAGCGACCAACGGCCAGACCGGGGGCCGCCATCAGCTCGCGCACCTCGACGTGGTCGACGCCGCCGACTTCGCCCGATTCGCGGAGCTCGACGTCACCGTGAACGCCCAGCTGCTCTGGGCGCGCACCGACACCGAGATCGTCGAACGCAAACTGCCGATGATGGGAGACGACCGCGCCGCGCGGCACTTCCCCTTCGCGTCGCTTCACGCGAACGGCGCCCGCATCGTCGCTGGCAGCGACTGGCCGGTCTCCGACCCTGACCCGCTGTGGGCGGTGCACACGGGCACCACCCGGCTGGCGCCCTCCACAGACCCGCACGCGACAGGGCTCGCGCTGACCGAGCCGCTGCTGGCCGGAGAAGCGCTCCCCCTGGGCACCGCACTCGACGCATACACCGGCACCGCGGCCTGGATCGGCCGCCTGGACACGACCACCGGACGACTCGAGCCGGGCCTCGCCGCCGACCTCGTCCTCCTCGACCGCGACATCTCCGACGGCCGCGGCATCGACACCGCTCGCGTCGTCGAGACCATCGTCGCCGGGCGCACGGTCTACCGCGCCTGACGGAGATCCAGGATCCCCGTCAGGCGCGGGAGACCGCTGCCTGATTTCCGGCTCGGCTCAGGCGGCGCGCTCGCCGGCGAAGGCGTGGAGGCCTTCCGGCGAGATCGCGAAGCTCACCCGCTGACCGGCGACCAGCGCGTCCGCCTCCTGCGAGAGCATCGTGACGGGCACCCGGAGGTCGCCTGCGGTGATCTCCGCGCGGGCGAAAGGACCGAAGAAGTCGATCGCGCTCAGCACACCGGCAGCGGCGCCGGAGCCGGTCGCTGCGTCGTCGCGGACGATGCGCACGCGCTCCGCCATGACCAGCACATCCACCTGGTCGCCGTCGCGGAGGTCGTCCTGCGCTGTCGACAGCGACAGACCGCCGACCGCCACTGTCGCGGAGGGGCCGGAGCCGTGCACCACGCCCGTCCCGAGCAGCTGGCCGCCCAGGAACTGCGCCACGAACCGGTTGCCCGGCGCGCGGTACATCGACTCCGGGCTGTCGTTCTGCTGGACGACACCGCGGTCGAGCATCATCACCTGGTCGCCGAGGTCCATCGCCTCCTCCTGGTCGTGCGTGACCATGATGGTGGTGAGGCCGGTCTCCTGGTGGATGCGTTTGAGCTCGCGCTGCATCTCGCCGCGGATCTTCTTGTCCAGGGCGCTGAGCGGCTCATCCAGCAGGAGCAGGTCCGGGCTGGTGACCAGCGCGCGGGCGAGGGCGACGCGCTGCTGCTGGCCGCCGGAGAGCTGCGCGGGCGAGCGTCCGCCGAAGTCGCCGAGCCCCACCAGGCCGAGCATCTCCTCCGCCTTCTTCTTCGCGGCCGCCCGCGGCGTGCGGCGGGCGCGCAGTCCGTACATCACGTTCGACAGCACGCTCAGATGCGGGAACAGTGCGTAGTTCTGGAAGACGAAGCCGATGTTGCGCTTCTCGACCGAGAGCCGGGTGATGTCCCGCGACCCGACGCGGATGGCGCCATCGTCTGGCTCCTCCAGGCCGGCCACGATGCGCAACAGGGTGGACTTGCCCGACCCGGAGGAGCCGAGCATGCAGCAGAACTGCCCGTCGCCGACGATCAGGTCCAGGGGTTCGAGGACTCGCGTTCCGTTGAAGTCTTGGAGACGAGGGGATCCATAATTCTTTCGTCGGCGGCCTTTTCGTGGCGAGCTAACGACCACGCGGTTTGCGACGAGATAGCGCAGGACGGTCTTGCGGTGCTACCTGCAGGAGGACGTGAGCGCGTCGAGGTCGTCGGACGCCTTCGTAAGTGCGGCGGTGACGCGCGCCTCGTCGCCCTGGCCCGGTTCGGCCGCCTCGTAGTCGACCAGAGCCGAGCCGAGAAAAGTGAGGTCCCCCTCCTCGGTGTTGACACCGGCACTCAGCCCGCGGTCGGAGATGTTGTACGTCGCATCGTTGAATCGGTTCGACGCGTCGACCACCTGGGCTTTCGCGGCCGCGGGTGCGTTCTGCCATGACGAGTTCTCGATGCTCGAAGAGCACACTCGACACATCGCCGGCGGCCCGCGTCACCGTCGCGCAGTCTGCTGCAGCCGATGAGCCGCTCTGAGTGCCAGTCCCGTAGGCGCTTAGAGCGGCCGCGAACCCACCGAGGGCGAAGACGACAGCGACGGACATGCTTGCGAAGAACACCAAAGCCAGTTGGGCGTAACCGATGATCACCGCAGCGAGCGCCAGGCCACGTCCCTGCTCCCCGGTCCGCCGGATCTGAGCGAGCGCGATGTGACCACAGACGATCCCGACCAGGCTATTGAAGAAGGCGCCTGCGAACCCGACGATAGCCAGGACGTTTGTCGTGGGCGGGGGCTGGGGCGGGTAGGGCGAAGGCAGGTAGGGCGGTTGCTCACGCGGATCGACGCCGGTCCACGGACCCGTCGGCGGCGCAGGCGGCGGGCTGCCGGGAGGCGGCGAAAACTCGGAAGTCATACCCCCCATATTGTGCTACGTCCGGACCGAATCGCGCGCATGCAGCGCACCATCGGAGAAGAAGGTGCGCCCTTGAGGGACTCGAACCCCCAACCTTCTCCTTAGGACGGAGCAGCTCTTCCATTGAGCTACAGAGGCTGACCGCACGAGTCTACCGGGGGCCGCGATCCAGAGCGAAACCGGGACCCGCGCGCCGAGCGCGTCAGGCGGCGGGCGCCAGGTAGTCGCTCCAGTCGGGCTGCGTCACCTCGGTGCCGCGCACCACCCAGGACGCGTCGTGGGGCACGTGGGGGGTGAACTTGAGGGACCAGTTCATCTCGGCGGGGGTTTTGTCGCCTTTCACGTTGTTGCAGCGGAGGCAGCAGGCGACCAGGTTCTCCCAGCTGTCCGCTCCCCCGCGCGAGCGTGGGAGGACGTGGTCGATCGTGGTGGCCGACTTGCCGCAGTATGCGCAGCGGTGCAGGTCGCGTCGGAGCACTCCGCGGCGGCTCACAGGGACGGCGCGGCCGCGCGGGATGCGGACGTAGCGGGTGAGGAGGATGACGGACGGGCGTTCGTAGCTGGCCGAGATGCCCCAGACCGGGTGGTCCTGGTCGATGGAGAGGACGGTGGCCTTCTGGTTCATGACGAGCACGATGGCGCGTTTGAAGGAGACGACCGCGAGCGGTTCGTAGCCGGCGTTGAGGACCAGTGTCTTCATCGGGGACCTTCCTGCGATTCTGCGACGGGATGCGCAGTGCGATGGGAGAGGAAAACAGTGCGTTGGGAAAGAAAAAGGGCACTGTCCGTGCGGACAGCGCCCAGTGAAGCGGGGGCATGGTGGCGGCAGGCCACGAAGGGGCGACGGCACGAGACCACATGGTGGCGACAGGCGAGGAAGTCGTGGTCGCGCGGCACGAAGAGGCCGGCGGCAGAAGCAGCACCGTCATCCGGCGAGAGAAGGCCGCGGTCTAGCCAGGAAGTCACCCTGCGCGGCTCGGCCATCGCACTCCCCGGATCTCTCGCGGTGCGAACATCCAACGCGTGGACATTCACGGTTTCAGGGGATCAGAGTAACGCAGAAACGGCGCACCACATATTCGTGGCGCGCCGTTCCCGGTCCGCGTTACGCGGAGTTCACGTCGTGTTGGGGTTCTGGAAGCCTCAGGAAGCCCGTCAGATGCCCGAAATCAGATGCCCAATCGAACGATGTAGTAGTCGCTCGTCCAGATGGGGCGGATGGAGATGCTGCGGCCGGTGTCCGGCGCATCCATGATGTTGCCGTTGCCGGCGTAGAAGCCGTCGTGGCCGGACATGATGACCAGGTCGCCCGGCTGGGCGTCCGCGATCGAGATGCGCTTGCCCATCGCAGCCTGGCCGGAGACCGAGTGCGGGAGGGAGATGCCGAACTGGGCGTAGACGTACATCACGTAGCCGGAGCAGTCGAAGCCGGCGGGCGTGGAGCCGCCGAAGACGTACGGGGTGCCGATGTACTGCTGCGCCACCGAGAACACCTGCGGGAGGCTGAAGCTCGGGTATGGCGGGTTGGCCAGGAAGTCGGTGACGGACGGGCCGGAGTAGCTGGCGTAGCTCGCGAACGAGACGGCGGCCTGCTGGCGGGCGGCCTCGGCTGCTTTCGCTGCCTTGGCGGCGGAGAGCTCCTGCTCGCTGGTCGCGGTGGCGGCGTCTCGGGAGACGGCGGCGGCTGCGACGGTCTGAGGCACCTCGACGCTCTGCGGCTGCGCCTTCTTCATGCTGTCGACGGCGCTGCTCTTGAACTGCGCGGTGTCGGCGCCCTGAGGGTTGAAGGCGTAGGCCGGGATGGCCATCGTGGCGATGAGGCCTGCGGCGAGAGTCATGACGGCGACGTTGATCACGCCGCCCTTGACCTTCTTGCTCGACTTCTTCGCGGCGGGCTTGCGGAACGCGACGTCCGAGCCTGGTGCGCCGCCTGCACGGGATGCGGCGGCTGGCGCGACCTGCTTCTCCACTCGCGCACCGCGCACAGAGCGGCGGGACACGATGTCGGAGGTTGCGGGGGTCGAGCTATTCGGGTTCGAAGGGCTCTCTTCAGAGCCGGGTGTACCTAATAGGGCCAAGGTTTGAACCTCCTGCGCTCCCACAGCACTAGGTAGCTGCCCTGTCCCGAATGCTTATAGCTTGGCTTCGCGAACCAGGAGACAGGATTGGGGGGTGGAGCGTCCCGGTTCGGGTCCTGCGGCCGGCTTCTGGCCCGTCGGACTCGTTAGAGACTACGGGACGACCCCCGCTTTGTCACATCCTTTTTCCGATATTTTTAACAAACCGGTAACGAAAATCAGGCTTCGACGAAGATGTGTGCTGCCAGCTCGTTCGGAAGTTCCAGGCCGTTCTCGAAGCCGTCGATCTGCACGGCGACGTAAGACCCGGCAGGTGTGAATGTGCCGGTCGAGCCGGGAAAAACACCGGCCTGCTTGAGCTGCAGCAGCAGTTCGGGATCGACCTGGGCCGGCTCTCCGAGGCGCTTGATCCTGGCAGAAACCCCAGAATCGTTGCCCACGACCACGTCGACGAGATTGGTGAGACCCTCGGTGGTCGGCGACACGATGTCGCCCAGTTCGTCGAGGCCGGGGATGGGGTTGCCGTACGGCGACTCCGTGGGGTGGCCGAGCATTGTCAGCAGCTTGCGCTCGACCTGCTCGCTCATCACGTGCTCCCAGCGGCAGGCCTCCTCGTGCACGAACTCCCATTCGAGCTGGATGACGTCGCTGAGGAGACGCTCTGCGAGACGGTGCTTGCGCATCACGTGAACGGCCTTGCGGCGTCCGTCTTCCGTCAGTTCGAGGTGGCGGTCGCCGGAGACGACGACGAGGCCGTCCCGCTCCATACGGCCGACGGTCTGCGAGACGGTCGGGCCGGAGTGGCCGAGACGCTCGGAGATGCGCGCACGCAGAGGGATGATGTTGTCTTCTTCCAACTCCAGGATCGTGCGAAGGTACATCTCGGTCGTATCGATCAGGTCGGTCATCAACCCTCCAGCTTGTGTCGCGCGCGTATGTCCAGTAGAGCCTACTTGTTGCCGGTGACACCCGGTCGCTGGCGCGGCGGAGTCGACCGACAGGGGTTCCAACAGCCAATAGACTCTGGATATGCCGGATGTGACGATTCCCACTGATCTGCTGCCCGTCGACGGACGCTTCGGATGCGGACCCTCCAAGGTCCGCCCTGAGCAGGTCGCCTACCTCGCAGGAGCGGGAGCGAAGCTGCTCGGCACCTCCCACCGGCAGGCTCCGATCAAGAACCTCGTCGGCAGCGTGCGCGACGGACTCGGCGAGCTCTTCCGCATCCCGGACGGCTACGAGGTCGTGCTCGGCAACGGCGGCTCGACCGCGTTCTGGGACGCCGCGGCGTTCTCGCTGATCGAGAAGCGCAGCCAGAACCTCGTCTTCGGCGAGTTCGGCGGCAAGTTCGCCGCCGCAGCGAAGACGCCGTGGCTCGAGGCTCCCCAGGTCATCGACGCTCCGGCCGGTTCGCGCAGCGAGGCGGAGGCGGCCGCCGGGATCGACGTGTACGCCTGGCCGCACAACGAGACCTCGACCGGCGTCATGGCCCCGGTGAAGCGCATCCACGGCGATGATGGCGCCCTCACGGTCATCGACGCGACCAGCGCGGCGGGCGGTGTCGACATCGACGCCTCCGAGTCGGACATCTACTACTTCGCCCCGCAGAAGAACTTCGCGTCGGACGGCGGCCTCTGGCTCGCCCTCTTCTCCCCCGCCGCCGTCGAGCGAGTCGAGCGCATCGCAGCGAGCGGCCGGTACATCCCGGAGTTCCTCAGTATCAAGAACGCGATCGACAACTCGCGCCTCAACCAGACGCTGAACACCCCGGCCGTCTCCACCCTGGTGCTCCTCGAGAACCAGATCCAGTGGATGAACGACAACGGCGGTCTCGCCTGGGCCGGCGCCCGCACGGCCGAGTCGTCCAGCGCGCTGTACAGCTGGGCGGAAGGCGTCGAGTACGCGACGCCGTTCGTGGCCGACCCCGCGCACCGCTCGCAGGTGGTCGTCACGATCGACTTCGACGACGCCATCGACGCGGCGGCCGTCGCGAAGGTGCTGCGCGCCAACGGCATCGTGGACACGGAGCCGTACCGCAAGCTCGGCCGCAACCAGCTGCGCGTCGCGACGTTCACGGCCATCGAGCCGGACGACGTCCGTGCGCTGATCGGCTGCATCGAGTACGTCGTCGAGAAGCTCGGCTGAGCGGAGAGATCGTGCGCCTCTGGCTCCGCGACGACGAGCGACGGCCTGATCCTGTCCCCGTGAAGACGGACGACAGGAAGGCCGTGCTCGTCGGGCTAGGCCTGTGGGTGGTCGCCCTCGTCGTGACGCTCGTCTTCTTCCGGCAGCTCAGCGCCTCCGGAGACGGCTGGTGGTTCTGGACGGTCGTCGTCGGACTCGTCCTCGGACTCGTCGGCCTCGCCTACCTCACCGTCAAACGGCGCTGACTCGTCGTCGTCGGTAGCGTCGTCGTCGGTAGCGTCGCCTTCGGATTCGTCGTCGCCTTCGGATTCGTCGTCGTACGACTCGTCCGCGCTCTCGATGTCGACACCGTCGAGGTCGTCCGGGTGGAGGTCGTGCACATCGTGCTCGCCGTCCTCATCCTCGTCGTCCTCGTCGTCGAAGTCGTCTGCATCCTCGTCGTCGGTGTCATCGTCGCCGTCGTCGGTCAGCGCTTCGGCCTCGGCGGCCGCAATGGCCTCCTGCGACGCCTGGTAGTCGGCGAGCCGCTCCGACCACGGCACCCAGTCCGGCGCCAGCAGGGCGCGCTCGCCCGGCATCAGCTCGGCCTCGAGCACGCTCGGGGCGGCGTCGCCGTCGATCCGGGACAGCGTGACCGTCCAGTGCCAGCCCGGATAGCCGCGCATGGTGCACTCGAACAGCAGGGAGAGCACGTGCTCGCCCTCCACGATGTGACCGACGGGCGCGCCGATGGTGGCCTCCGGAGTGATCTCCTTCAGCGCATCGCGTGCCTGGGTGGCGGCGGCGAGCAGCACGTCGTCCGGAACAGTCCAGACGGGTGCGGCCTCGACCGAGGGCGCCGTCGTCTCGGTGTTTGGCTCTGTCTCCGGCTCAGCCGCAGCGTCGGCCTCGAAGTCGCCCTCGAACTCGGTGTCAGGCATCCAGGTCGTCCGCAACCCGGCGCAGCACGGCGGCGATCTTCGCTCCGTGCGCCTTGTCCGGGTACTTGCCCCGCTTGAGGTTGCCTCCGATGCCATCGAGCAGCTTCACGAGGTCTTCGACGATGATCGCCATGTCGTCGGCCGACTTGCGGCTCATCTTCACGAGGCTGGGCGGAGCGTCGAGGACGCGCACCGACAGTGCCTGGGCACCGCGCTTGCCGTCGGCGATGCCGAACTCGAGGCGGGTTCCCGCTTTCACGACGGCACCTGCCGGCAGCGCGGAGGCGTGCAGGAAGACTTCTTGGCCGTCATCGGAGCTGATGAAGCCGAAGCCTTTCTCGTCGTCGTAGAACTTGACCTTGCCGGTTGGCATGGGAACCTCATTTCACATGGGGGATCGGATGACCAACCTCAATTATCCTTGATTTCGTGACCCAGCAGACCCCACAGGCGGCAAGCCGCCTCCAACGCATCCTGTCGTACATCATTGCGGCACTCGTGATCATCTCTTTGGTCTGCATCGCAGCCGTCCTGATCGGCTCGGCTCTGGGCGGTATGCCAGCGCAGGGCTCGGGCCAGGGCATCTGGCCGGTGGTGTTCCTCCTGCCCCTTGTCGGGCTGTCCGTGGCGTTCATCCTGGTGATCACGCTGATCATCGTGGTGGGGCGCCAGCGCAGCAAGGCGGCGAAGGCCGCAGGGTCTCCCGGCCCGCGCGGAACCGGACAGGGCAAGCGGTAGGCCGGCGGACGGCCGGGCTGGATCAGCACCGATGACGAACACGCTCGCTCTGGCCGCTCGCCTGCGGGCGATGCCGGACGAGTCCATCGTCCATGTCCTGCACGAGCGGACCATCCGCCGCGCAGGGGTCTCCGACTTCTTCGATCTCGCCGACGCCCTCCTCGACAGGGAGTCCGTCCAGCGGGCACTGTCCGGTCTCGATCGCACCAGGCTGGCGGTGCTCGTCACGCTCGGCCGCACAGCCACCCCGATGGATGCGCAGGGCGTCGCCGCCGCGCTGGCCGACTCCCCCGCCACCCCCGGCATCACCGCTGATGCCGCCCAGGAGGCGCTGGACGCCGTCTCCGGCCTCCTCCTCGCCCACACGGACTCCGGCGCGTTCTCCGCCTACGAGGCCGTCACAGCGCAACTGGACGCCTGGCCGACCATCGGTCTTCCCGCTCCGGATGCGCTCCTCGCCGAGCCTGCGCCTCCCGCCCTGGCCGCAGTGCCGGACACCGAGCGCCGCTTCACCGACCGCCTTGCCGCCGAGCGCGCGTTCGACGCGGTCTCCGGAGTGTCCGAACTGATCGCCGAACTGTTCAGGGAGGGCGCCCGCGAACTGCAGAAAGGCGGCCTGGCGCTTCCGGCGAGCAAGCGCATCGCCGGGGCCCTCGCCGTGGACGTCTCGGTGATACCGACGGTGTTCTCGGTCGCCTCCAGAGCCGGCCTCGTCGCCATCGAAGACGCGGTCTGGCTGCCGACCGACGCCGCCGTCCCATGGCAGCACTCGCCCACCGCCGACCGCTGGCGCGTCCTCGCCGCCGCCTGGCAGAGCGCGCTGCCCGACGACCTCCGGCGCATCCTGGCGTCGCGCAGCCGCGCGGCCTGGGGCGACAGCCTGCGCGAGTACGTCGGCTGGCTGTACCCGGCGGGGCGCGCGGTCGCCGAGGAGCGGATCGCGGCGTACACCCGGGATGCGGAGTGGCTGGGCGTCACGGCGCACCAGGCGCCGAGCAGCGCCGGCTGCGCGCTCGTCGAGAGTGGGCCGGAGGCGGCGTCCGCCGTGCTGCGCGAACTGTTCCCTGCCGAGGTCTCGAAGGTCTACCTGCAGCACGACCTCACCATCGTCGCTCCCGGACCGCTCGAACCGGCGATCGACGGGCGGCTGCGCGGCATGGCCGACGTGGAGAGCAGGGCGCTCGCATCCACGTTCCGGGTGTCGGCCGCGACCATCGACCGGGCGATCACGGCGGGCGAGACGGCCGAGAGCATCCGCGCGTTCCTGGCGGAGATCTCGCTCACCGGGGTTCCTCAGCCGCTCGACTATCTGGTGCGGGATGCGGCGGAGCGGTACGGCCGCGTGCGCGTGCGCTCCCTCGGCGAGGAGGGGCGGATGCGGTCGGCGGTCGTCTCGGCCGATCTCACACTGCTGACGACCATCGAGGTCGACCAGTCGCTCAGCGCGCTCGGACTCGTTCGCGCGGCGGAGGACCGGCTGGAGAGCCGCTTCGGCCGGGATGTGGTGTTCTGGGCGATCAGCGACGCCCGGTATCCGGTGGCTGCGGAGGACGCGCACGGGAACGTCGAGGCGCTGCGGAGACAGCGGGTGGCGCATCCACGGGTCGCCGAGCGCGCCGACCAGGAGGCCGCGCTCGTCGCCCGGCTGCGGGAGGCGGACGACACCGCGGACGAGAGCACCGGAGAGCAGTGGCTGACCCGCCAGCTCGACCTGGCCATCCGGGGCAGGACGCTGGTGATCGTGGAGGTCGCGATGCCGGACGGCCGCGTGGTCGACTATCTGCTCGAGCCGACCGGCGTCGGCGGGGGCCGCCTGCGCGGCCGCGACCGCGCCGCCGACATCGAGCGCACCCTCCCCCTCTCCAGCGTCAAGGGCCTGCGCCCCGCCGACTGACCCGCGCTGCTTCCGTCCCCAAGCAATCGAGCCGGGACTTGTGCACGCGACACGCCGGCGTGTCGCGTACACAAGTCCCGGCTCGATTGCTTGGGAGGCTGCAAAGGGCGCAGAGGATCGGGGCGTAGACTCAGCGGTTATGTCAGATGGCCCCCTGATCGTCCAGAGCGACCGCACCGTCCTGCTGGAGGTCG
Source organism: Leifsonia sp. McL0627 (assembly GCF_058244615.1). Lineage (NCBI taxonomy): Bacteria > Bacillati > Actinomycetota > Actinomycetes > Micrococcales > Microbacteriaceae > Leifsonia > Leifsonia sp. McL0627. The sequence goes on along the minus strand of NZ_JBZCGM010000003.1, from coordinate 355,746 downwards.
CGCATCCGTCGGCCGAAGACGCACGGCACGACCTCGCCGTGTTCGCAGAGCTCGAACGCGCGCCGGAGCACATCCACACCTACCGGATCACCCGGCTCGGACTGTGGAACGCCCGCGCGGCCGGGCACACGGCGGCCGACATGCTCGGGACGCTGGAGCGGTACTCGAAGTTCCCCATCCCGCAGACCGTGTCCGTGGACATGGCGGAGACCGTCGCCCGCTACGGTCGCCTCGTGATCGAGCGCGACGACGACGGCGTCCTGCTGCTGCGCTCCACCGACCTGCCCGTGCTCACCGAGGTGGCTGGCGCGAAGCGGATCGCCCCGCTGCTGCTCGAACGCCGCGACGAGGCGACCTTCGTGGTCGAGGCCTGGGCGCGCGGCCAGCTCAAGCAGGAGCTCGTCAAGCTCGGCTGGCCGGCAGAGGACCTCGCCGGCTACACGCCCGGCACCCCGCATCCGATCGACCTCGTGGAAGACGGCTGGAAGCTGCGCGACTACCAGAACAAGGCCGTCGACAGCTTCTTCGACGGCGGCTCCGGGGTGGTCGTGCTGCCCTGCGGCGCGGGCAAGACGCTGGTCGGCGCGGGCGCGATGGCGACGGCGAAGACCACCACGCTCATCCTGGTCACCAACACGGTCTCGGCCAGGCAGTGGCGGGATGAGCTGCTCAAGCGCACCACGCTGACCGCGGCCGAGATCGGCGAATACTCGGGCCAGGTCAAAGAGGTCAGGCCGGTCACCATCGCCACCTACCAGATCCTCACGGCCAAGCGGAAAGGCGAGTACGCGCACCTCGCGCTGCTCGACGCGATGGACTGGGGCCTCGTGGTCTACGACGAGGTGCACCTGCTCCCCGCGCCCGTCTTCAAGCTGACCGCCGAGCTGCAGGCCCGCCGCCGCCTCGGCCTCACCGCCACCCTGGTGCGCGAGGACGGCCGGGAAGGCGACGTGTTCAGCCTGATCGGCCCGAAGCGCTTCGACGCCCCGTGGAAGGAGATCGAGGCGCAGGGCTTCATCTCCCCCGCCGCCTGCTACGAGGTGCGCATCGACCTTCCCGCCTCCGACCGGCTCAGCTACGCCGCCGCCGCGGACGACGAACGCTACCGCCTCGCGGCCACCGCCCCCGCCAAACTGGATGTGGTGCGGCAGCTCGTCGCGCGCCACAAGGGCGAGCGCATCCTGGTCATCGGGCAGTACCTCGACCAGATCGACGAACTGGCCGAAGCACTGGATGCGCCATCGCTCACCGGTGCAACCCCGGTGGATGAGCGCGAACGGCTCTATCAGGAGTTCCGCGAGGGCAGGACCGAGGTGCTCGTGGTCAGCAAGGTCGCGAACTTCTCGGTGGACCTGCCGGAGGCGACAGTCGCCATCCAGGTGTCCGGCTCGTACGGCTCCCGGCAGGAGGAGGCGCAGCGCCTCGGACGGCTGCTGCGCCCGAAGGAGTCCGGCCTGTCGGCGAACTTCTACACGCTGGTCTCCCGCGACACGGTCGACCAGGACTTCGCGCAGAACCGGCAGCGGTTCCTCGCGGAGCAGGGGTACTCGTACACGATCCTGGATGCGCACGCGCTAGCCGCGTAGGCAGCCCGCGGCCGCGTGCGCGGCCTGTCCGCTCGTGCGAAAAGTGCGGTGCAGGTGCGCGCAACCGCACTTTTGGCACGAGTCGTGCGCGCTCAGGCCAGCACGCGCTCGGCCGTCAGGCGCGCGCCGACATCGCTCGGGTCGTCGCGCAACGTGATGAGCGCCTTCCACAGCGCCCACCCCTTCCCGCGCGCCCACATCGCGTCGTCGGCGCCGAGCACGCGGCGGTACGCCGCCCGCGCTGCACCGTCGAGCGTCGTCCACGCAAGCGCCAGGTCGCACGCCGGGTCGCCGACGCCGGACGTCCCGAAGTCGATCACCGCAGCGAGCGCCCCGTCGCGCATCAGCAGGTTGCCACCGGCGATGTCGCCGTGGAACCAGACAGGGTCGCCCAGCCAGACTGCCGCCTCCGCCTCCGCCCAGACCCGCGCCGCCGAATCCAGGTCGATGGGATCGCCCGCCGCGGCGAGCGCGCTGATCGCCGCTCGCGTCTCGTCTCCGTAGACGGCTGGCGGGTCGCCGCGGAAGAAGTTGTGTCGTCCCGGCAGCGGAGCGCCGTCGGTCGGGCAGGACCGCAGCGCGACCAGGAACGACCCGACCGCCTCCGCGAACGCCACGGGGTCGCCGATGCCCTCCAGTGCGGCCGGCCGCCCGTCGAGCCAGCGGTACACCGACCACGGATACGGGTAGCCCGATCCTGCGACCCCCGCCGCGACCGGCACTGGGATGGACACAGGCAGCAACGGAGCCAGTCGCGGCAGCCACTCCTGCTCCTTCGCCACCTGCTCCGCGTACCACGGGCCGCTCGGCAACCGGATGCTCAGCGCCTCCCCCAGCCGGAAGGTGCGATTGTCCCACCCGTCGAGCTCCACCGCCCGGATCGGCAGCCCGGCCCACTGCGGAAACTGGCTGTCGACGAGCCGCCGGGCGAGCGCGGCATCGATGACGGGCGAAGGCTCAGCCACTGGCGCAGAATCGGCCACCGGCGCCCCCTCACCTCCGGACATACCGCAGCAGCAGCGTGTCGCCGGACAGCAGCGTGTGCGCCAGCCGCAGCCCCACCGGCACGATCGGCGACGCACCCGCCGAGATCCGGGTGGACACCCCGGCTTCCAGCCGCGGGCTGATCGTGATGCACAGCTCGTCCAGCTGGGCGGACGCGATCAGGTCCCCGAACAGGTGCGGCCCTCCCTCGCAGTGGATGCGCCCCAGCCCCCGCTCGTTCAGCACGCGCACCAGCGCCTCCGGCTGCACCCGGTCGCGCCCGCAGACCACCACGTCAGCCACCTCGGACAGCGCCTCGCGGAGGTCCGCCCGCGACCGCTCCGTGGTGAGCACGATCGGCCGCACCGGCGCATCCTGGAAGATCGGGCTCGCGACGTCGAGGTCGAGGCTCGCGGAGACGATCGCGAACACCGGATGCGCGCTCAGGCCGTGCTCGGTCCGCCACCGCTCGGAGGCGGCGTCGACCCGCATCGCGCTGTAGCCTTCCGCGCGAACGGTGCCCGCCCCGACCACGACCACGTCGCAGAGGCGGCGCAACACGGCGAACACGCGCTTGTCCGCATCGTCGGAGAGGTCGCCGGAGAGCCCCTGGTGGGTGGCGGCACCGTCGACGCTGCTGACGAAGTTGATGCGCACCCACGGCAGGTCGTCGGCGCCGTCGCGGTAGAGGGCGGCCAGGTCGTCGTCGCTGAGGTCGTTCGCCGCCGGCAGCGGGGAGAGCTTCGCGATCGCGGTCTCAGTCATTGGCGTCTCCCATGTTGTGCTTGAGGAAGGCGGGCTCGCGGAGGCCGAGGATCGCCTCCGTCATCCGCGTGGCGGCCACCGACGAGGCCACGTCGTGCATCCGGATGATGCGGGCACCGTTGACGATCGAGACCACCGCGGCGGCGATCGAGCCTTCGAGGCGTTCGGATCGGGGCGCATCCAGGGTCTCGCCGATGAAGTCTTTGTTCGAGACGGCGGCGAGGGTCGGGTAGCCGAGGTCGGCGATCTCGCTGAGCCGCCGGGTGAGTTCGAGCGACTGGAGGGTGTTCTTGTTGAGGTCGTGGCCGGGGTCGACGATGATCCGCTCCTCCGGGATGCCCGCGGCGAGCGCGACCTCGACCCTCGCCAGCAGGAAGGCGGCGACCTCGGCGGCGATGTCGTCGTAGTGCGGGCGCGGGTAGAAGGTGCGCGGCGTCGCCAGGCTGTGGGTGATGACGAGGGTGGCGTCGCTGTCCGCGACGACGGACACCAGCTCCGGGTCGCTCAGACCAGTCGTGTCGTTGACGACGGTGGCACCCGCCGCGATGGCCCGGCGCGCCACTTCGGCGTGGAACGTGTCGACCGAGATCACAACGTCCGAGCCCGCGCGCAGTTCGGCGACCACCGGCACGACCCGCTCCGCCTCCGCCTCCACCGGGATCGGCTCCCCCGGCGCGAACGGCGCCCCGCCGATGTCCACCCAGTCCGCGCCGAGCTCGACGGCGCGAAAGCTCGCCTGCACGGCCTTATCGAGCGCAAAGGTCCTGCCCTGGTCGAAGAACGAGTCAGGGGTGCGATTGACGACGGCCATCACAGCCACGCGCCGGGAGAAGTCGAAGGTGCGGGCGCCGATGGTGCGAACGGGGATGCGGAGCGGTGGCAGGTACAGGTCAGAGCGCGGCAAGGTCCACGCTCTCGTCGGTGAGCCTGGCGACGTCGACGCGCTCGCCGGAGCGGATCAGTCGCTGCACCTGCTCGTTCACGTCCCAGACGTTGACGTTCATCCCGGCGACCACGCGGTCGTTGCGCAGCCAGAACGCCACGAACTCGCGCTGCTCGACGTCGCCCCGGTAGACGACCCTGGCGTCTGCGGCCAGCGGCCCGTAACCCGAATACTCCATGCCCAGATCGTATTGGTCGGAGTAGAAGTACGGGATGTCGTCGTAGCTCGCCGTCTCGCCCAGGATGCTGTGCGCGGCGACCGTGCCGCCCGCGATCGCGTTCGCCCAGTGCTCATTGCGCAGATGCCGCCCGATCGCGGGCAGGAAGGTGTTGGCGAGGTCTCCGGCGGCGTACACGTCCTCTGCGGCCGTGCACATCCCCTGGTCGACGGGGACGCCGTTGTCGAGCGAGAGCCCGGACCGCTCGGCGATGGCCGTGTTCGGGGCTGCACCGACGCCGACCACCACCAGGTCGGCCGGGATGCGTTCCCCAGCCCCCGTGACCACCTCGCGCGGGCCGTCGTCCGCCCCATCGATGGCGACCACCGATGTCGCGTGGCGGAACGAGACCCCGTTGCCGGTGTGCAGCCGCTCGAACACCCGACCCAGCTCGGCGCCGATGGCGGAACTCAGTGGCACCGCGGAACTCCCCACCACCGTGACCTCGTTGCCGTAGCCGCGCGCCGCGGCCGCCACCTCCAGACCGATCCATCCCGAGCCGACCACCACCACGCGCCGGCCGCCGACCGCGAGCGCCGACCGCAGCCACTCGCTGTCCTCCACGGTCCTCAGCGTGAAGACGGCGCCGTGACCGGCGCCGGGCACGGTGAGCCTCCGCGGGCTCGCCCCGGTGGCGAGCACCAGGCTGTCGAACGTGATGCGCGCCCCGCCGTCGAGGAACAGCTCGTGCGCCGCCGGATCGAACGAACTCGCGACGGTCTCCGGCAGGAACTCGACCGCGTTGTCCGCGTACCACCCCTCCGAATGCACGTCCTCCGCCGAGCGCTCCGCCTCGCCTTTCAGGAACTCCTTCGACAGCGGCGGCCGGATGTACGGGTGGTGAGTCTCCGCCCCGAACAGCAGGATGCGGCCGTCGAACCCGCGCTCGCGCAGCTCGGTGGCGACGGTGGCCCCGGCCAGTCCTGCTCCGGCGATGACGACGGTGGGCTTCGACATGGGGGTCCTCCTCGCGACGGTTGCTTCCAGCATCCACTGTTCGTACGGCCCCCGCCAGACCCTCACACCAACCCCACACCGAACGCTCTCAGGTAGGACTCAGCCAACGCGCAGATACTAGGAGCCATGAACGCCGGACCCCGCATCCTGATCGTCGACGACGAGCCCAACATCCGCGACCTCCTCACCACCAGCCTTCGCTTCGCCGGGTTCGCCGTGCGCGCGGTCGGCAACGGTGCGCAGGCCATCTCCGCGGTCCTCGAAGAGGAACCAGACCTCATCATCCTCGACGTGATGCTCCCCGACATGAACGGATTCGGCGTCACCAAGCGCCTCCGCGGCGCCGGGTACACCGCGCCCATCCTGTTCCTCACGGCCAAGGACGACACCGAGGACAAGATCACCGGTCTCACCGTCGGTGGAGACGACTACGTCACCAAGCCGTTCAGCCTCGACGAGATCGTCGCCCGCATCAAGGCCATCCTGCGCCGCACGATGCAGGCCGATGAAGATGCGGTCATCCGCGCCGGCGAGCTCACGATGGACCAGGACACCCACGAGGTCTTCGTCGGCGACACCGCCATCGAGCTCAGCCCCACCGAGTTCAAGCTGCTGCGCTACCTGATGCTGAACCCCAACCGCGTGCTGTCCAAGGCGCAGATCCTCGACCACGTCTGGGAATACGACTTCAACGGAGACGCCGGCATCGTCGAGTCGTACATCTCCTACCTGCGCCGCAAGGTGGATGCGCACTCCAGCGAGCCCCTCATCCAGACCAAGCGCGGTTTCGGCTACATGCTGAAGGCCGCGAAGGTCTGACCGGGATCCCCCACATTCCAGGCACAGCTTCGGCTGCGTAAACTGGCGGCCTCATGCACAATCGCTTACTCGATCGATGGAACGCGATCTCTCTGCGCACCAAGATCACGGGCGTCACCGTGCTGATGCTGACCCTCGGGCTGTTGGTGACCGGCATCGGCACCATGTCGATGCTGAAGCCGGTGCTGCTCGACCAGCTGGATGCGCAGCTCTCCGCCGCGTCAGGGGCCACCTACCTCAACACCTACCTCTACGGCACGTCCGCCGACAGCGAGAAGATCGCGACGGACGCCAGCCCGTCCGACTACTTCGCCGCGCTCTACGACTCGGACGGCAAGCTGGTGCGCTCCAACTGGGCGAACATCCCGGAGGCGCACCGGCCTGCGGTGCCCAAGACGCTGACCGTGTCGGAGGGCAAGCAGCTCCCGGCGGGCGGCTACCCGCTGCTCAGCAATGATGGGCACACCGCATACCGCGCCTTGGCGCAGACGGTCACGCTGACGAACCCGCCCGGTGCCCTCGGCACGGCCATCGTCGCCACGACCACGTCGCAGATCGACACGGTGATGGCGAGCTTCCTCGCGATCTTCCTGGGCTTCGGCGTCATCGTGATCATCGTCGGAGCCGGGCTCACCCGGATGCTGGTGACCACCACGTTCTCCCCGCTGAGGGAGGTGGAGCAGACCGCGGCGGCCATCGCGGACGGCGACTTCAGCCAGCGCCTCGGCGGCGCCACCCCGAACACCGAGGTCGGCCGCCTCAACCGCTCGCTCAACACCATGCTGAACCGCATCGACCGGGCGTTCAACGACCGCGCCAGGACCATCGATCAGATGCGCCGCTTCGTCGGAGACGCCAGCCACGAACTGCGCACCCCGCTCGTCTCGGTGCGCGGCTACGCCGAGCTGTACCGGATGGGCGCGCTGCAGACCCCGGAGGACGTCGCGCAGGCGATGGACAGGATCGAGAAGGAGGCCATCCGGATGGGGGGCCTCGTCGAAGACCTGCTGGAGTTGGCCCGGCTCGACGAGACCAAGCCGCTGAACCTGCACCCCGTCGACCTGGTGCGCATCGCCCAGGACGCCGCAATGGATGCGATGGCCGGCTCCCCCGGACGCGTCGTCACGGTCATCACCCCCGACCCGATCTCCTCCCCGAGTTCGGCCCGGAGGAGCCGGGCGTCGACACGGTGCCCATGCCCATCCAGGATCAGGGCGCCCGCGTCAGCAACGCCACCGGTCCGATCGCGTTCGCCGGGGCGACCCTCGCGCGCCTGCGCCGCGGCCGCTCCCGTCGCCCAGGGGCGGAGCCGATGCCGATCACCACGGCAGAACAGCTGGTGCTGCACCAGCCGATCGCCGCGGAGCCCGCGATCGTGCTCGCGGAGGAGAACAAGCTGCGCCAGGTCGTCACCAACCTGATGGGCAACGCCCTGCGATACACCGCAGAGGGCACCCCCATCGAGATCATGGTGCAGGTCAACCACCTGACCGGCCGTGCGATCCTCGAGGTCCGCGACCACGGCGACGGCATCCCGCCGCAGATCCGCGAGAAGATCTTCCAGCGCTTCTGGCGCGCCGACACCTCCCGCGCCCGCGAGACGGGCGGCAGCGGCCTCGGCCTCGCCATCGTCTCCTCCATCATCTCCGCGCACCACGGCACGGTCGAGGTCGTCGAGACGGACGGCGGTGGCGCCACCTTCCGCGTCTCCCTCCCCCTGGCGCCGACCGGCACCCCGGCCGCCGCGCCCGCGGCGTAGCCGCGCCGCTCGCGCCGCCGCGCAGCCCGCGAGATACCAGTAACTGCGCAGCATCCCGGGTGTTTCGCGACAGTTACTGGCATCTCGCGAAGCCCTGCCCGGAGCTGTGGATAAACCGTGCCGTCGGTGGCAAGCGCGGGACCCCACCCGCCCAGACACAGAGCCCACCGAGACACAGAGCCCACCGAGACACAGAAGAGGGCGCCTCCCGTGCGGGAGACGCCCTCTTCGAGGTGTGTCGGACTTAGAAGTCCATGCCACCGGTCGGGTCGCCGACCGGAGCGGCGTTCTTCTCCGGCTTGTCGGCGACGACGGCCTCGGTGGTGAGGAACAGCCCGGCGATCGACGCTGCGTTCTGCAGGGCCGAGCGGGTGACCTTCACCGGGTCGTTGATGCCGGAGGCGAGCATGTCGACGTACTCGCCGGTGGCGGCGTTGAGGCCGTGACCCACCGGGAGGTTGCGGACCTTCTCGACCACGACGCCGGGCTCGAGGCCTGCGTTGATGGCGATCTGCTTGAGCGGAGCCTCGATGGCGACGCGGACGATGTTGGCGCCGGTGGCCTCGTCACCCGTGAGCTCGAGCTTCGCGAAAGCGGTCTTGCCCGCCTGGATGAGGGCGACGCCACCACCGGCGACGATGCCCTCTTCGACGGCTGCCTTCGCGTTGCGGACCGCGTCTTCGATGCGGTGCTTGCGCTCCTTGAGCTCGACCTCGGTCGCGGCGCCGGCCTTGATGACTGCAACACCGCCGGCGAGCTTCGCCAGGCGCTCCTGCAGCTTCTCACGGTCGTAGTCGCTGTCCGTGTTCTCGATCTCGTTGCGGATCTGAGCAACGCGACCGGCGATGGCCTCGGAGTCGCCGGCGCCTTCGACGATGGTGGTCTCATCCTTGGTGATGACGACCTTGCGTGCCTGACCGAGCAGGTCGAGGGTGACGTTCTCGAGCTTGAGGCCGACCTCCTCGGAGATGACCTGGCCACCGGTGAGGATGGCGATGTCCTGCAGCTGCGCCTTGCGGCGGTCGCCGAACCCGGGAGCCTTGACGGCGACCGACTTGAAGATGCCGCGGATCTTGTTGACGATCAGCGTGGCCAGGGCCTCGCCGTCGACGTCCTCAGCGATGATCAGGAGCTGCTTGTTGGCCTGGATCACCTTGTCGACGATCGGCAGCAGGTCTTTGATGCTGGAGATCTTCTGGTTGGCGATGAGGATGTACGGGTCTTCGAACACCGCCTCCTGGCGGTCCTGGTCGGTGACGAAGTACTGCGACAGGTAACCCTTGTCGAAGCGCATGCCCTCGGTCAGTTCGAGCTCGGTGCCGAAGGTGTTCGACTCCTCGACGGTGACGACGCCCTCCTTGCCGACCTTGTCGATCGCCTCGGCGATGATGTCGCCGATGGTGGTGTCGCCGGCGGAGATGGACGCGGTCGCAGCGATCTCGGCCTTGGTCTCGACCTCCTTGGCGCTCGCGACGAGCTCCTCGGTGACGGCCTTGACGGCCTTCTCGATGCCGCGCTTCAGGGTGATGGGGTCTGCGCCGGCGGCCACGTTGCGGAGGCCTTCCTTGACGAGCGCCTGAGCGAGAACGGTCGCGGTGGTGGTTCCGTCACCTGCGACGTCGTCGGTCTTCTTGGCGACCTCCTTGACGAGCTCCGCGCCGATCTTCTCGAACGGGTCGTCGAGCTCGATCTCCTTCGCGATGGACACGCCGTCGTTGGTGATCGTGGGGGCGCCCCACTTCTTCTCGAGAACGACGTTGCGGCCGCGCGGGCCAAGCGTCACCTTGACGGTGTCGGCCAGGATGTTGAGGCCGCGCTCAAGGCCGCGGCGGGCGTCCTCGTCGAAAGCAATGATCTTTGCCATGGTTGTTTCTCGTCCCTCCCGGACGTTGCGAAAGATGCGAACGGTTAGCACTCGAACAGCTGGAGTGCTAAAGCGATTCTGGCACTCGTGCCAGCCGAGTGCAAGGCGAGAACGCGCCGAGGGCCGGAACAGACGAGAGCGCCGCCCCTCTCGGGACGGCGCTCACACGGTTTGGTTGCTGCGTGCTACGCCGGACGCACCGACTCAGCTTGCGGGCCCTTCTGTCCGCTGCCGACCTCGAACACGACCTGCTGACCCTCTTCGAGGACCTTGTAGCCGTTCATGTCGATGGCGGAGTAGTGGACGAAGACGTCCTGTCCCCCCTCATCGACGGTGATGAATCCGTAGCCCTTTTCAGCGTTGAACCACTTCACGGTTCCGTTCGCCATGCATTACTCCTATTGCTGTGTTTCGAAGCGACGGCCCATCACCGGCGCGTTGAAACCAGATACTAATGCTTTCAATGCACGCAAACACCAGCTATTTCGTCAAAAAGGCAGGAAATGACTGGAAACCGTTAGAAGTTAAACACGCCGAAACAAAACCGGATGGGCGAAAAGGTCAGCCCGTGAAGTTGCTTCCCAGCACCACTGTGATATCGGCGCCGGTGTTCGCGTAGTCCTGAGTCTCCGCCGTTGTCGCCCCGGGCAGCGCCTGCGCGACGCCGAGCGCCGCCCCGGCGTTCTTCGGGTCGGAGTAGTAGACGACGGTCTGCGTGAGGTCGGTCTTGTCGGCGTTGGCGAGCGCCCCGACCTTGATCCCGGCCGCGGTGAGCTTGGTGCCCGCCGCTTGCGCAAGGCCGACGGTCGTCGTCCCGTTGAGCACGTTGACGGTGAGCGCGGGGTCGATCGTCGGAACGATGGTCGGCGTCGGCGTCGCGCTCGGCGTCTTCGACGCGGAGTTGGTCGCGGGCGAGCCGTGGAACGAGATGCTGCCGTTGATGACCGACAGTCCGAACACTCCGGCGCCGATCAGCACGACGGTGGCGAGCGCCGCCCAGCCGAAACCGATCCAGCCCCGGCCCTTGGCACGGGGTGCGCGGTGTGCTCCGACGCGGGTCAGGTCGTCAGGAATCGCGTCGAAACGGTCCTTGGGGTACTTCTCTGCCATCGTGTCGGGAGTCCTCAGTCGTCGGACGCGAGCGTCCGGGAGCTTCTGGCGGCCATTCTCGCCTCGCGCAGTCTGAGAAGCCGCTTGACGAGCATGGGGTCGTGCTGCAGAGCGGCCGGCTGGTCGATCAGTGCACCGAGCAGCTGATAGTACCGTGCCGCGGAAAGACCGAACTCCTCGCGGATGGCCTGCTCCTTGGCGCCGGCATGCCGCCACCACTGCCGCTCGAACGCGAGGATGGCGACGTCCCGATCACTCAGGTCGTCAGGGCGCCGACTGGATGCCGGCTCGTCTGCCGCGTTCGCCATCGTGATCCCATCCTCCCTGTCGGTCGTTCCGAGAGCTCCTGCGTTCGCGGTTCATCCTATTTGCGCGTTTCTGTGTGTTGGCCTCCCGGCGCGCGGTCTCCGTGCGAAACAGGGAACAGTCACGACCCCTCCGCCGTTTAGTGTTGGGAACGACGAAAGGAACACGCATGGAGTACGACGTCGCCAAGAGCGAAGACGAGTGGCGCAAGGAACTCAGCCCCGAGCAGTACGCCGTGCTGCGCGAGGCCGGCACCGAGCGTCCGTGGACGGGCGAGCTGCTGGACGAGAGCCGCGCCGGCCTCTACACGTGTGCCGCCTGCGGAGCCGAGCTCTTCAAGTCCGGCACCAAGTTCGACTCCGGATGCGGCTGGCCGAGCTTCTACGAGTCCGTGCGGCCCGACGCCGTGCAGCTGCTCGAAGACGACAGCCTCGGAATGGTGCGCACCGAAGTCCGCTGCGCGAACTGCGGCTCCCACCTCGGCCACGTCTTCGACGACGGCTTCGGCACCCCGACGGGCGACCGGTACTGCATGAACTCCCTCTCGCTCAACTTCACCGAGGTTGACGTCACAGCGGGCGACGTCACAGCGGACGACCAGGCGTGACGAAGGTCTCCGACGCCGTCGCCTCCCGTCGCTCGTACTCGCGGGTGACGGAGGCGGCGCCGACGCACGACGAGCTGCTTCCGCTGATCGCGGCCGCCGGACGGGTGGCCGATCACAGCTCCCTGCATCCGTGGCGCGTCATCGAGCTGCGTGGGGCGGCCCGATCACGGCTGGGCGAGGCGTTCGCGAAGGACGCCCACCTGTCCGGATCGGATGCCGAGAAGATCGCGGCCAAGCCGCTGCGCTCCTCCCTGCTGCTGGCGATCGTGGCCGTGCGCACCAAGAGCGAGAAGGTGCCCGGCTGGGAGCAGGACGCCGTCGCCTCCGGTGTGGCGCACATCCTGAGCCTGCTGTTGCACGACGCGGGCTGGGGCGTCATCTGGCGCACGGGCCACCAGACCAGGTCCAAGGCTGTGCACAAGATGCACAGTCTGAAGAAGAACAAGCGACTGCTCGGCTGGCTCTACGTCGGCGGCATCCCGGACGGTTCCAAGGAGAGCCACCGCAAGACGATCGATCCGGAGCGCTACCTCACGACGCTTTCGTAGCCTGCCCGCTGCGGGCGGCGCCACCCCACCGGATGCTCGCGACGGCCACAGCGACGAGCGCGAGCCCGGTGCCTGCGACCGTCGAGAACGCCACGGGATGTGCGGAGCTCGGCGCGAGCAGGTCGAGCAGCAGCGCGGTCAGGAGCTGCCCGGCGACGGTCGCCAGCCCGAGCACGAGCACACCGAGCACCCGGACGAGCAGGGCCGCGCCCGCGATGAAGACGCAGCCGATCGCTCCACCGACGTAAAGCCACGGCTCGGTGGGGAGCGACGTCGGCCAGCCGACGATCGACGAGTGGATGAGCATGAGGACGACGAGCACCGTCGTGCCGACGACGAAGTTGATGAAGGTCGCAGTCAGCGCGCTCTCCGCGACGACGCGGACCTGACCGTTCACGGCCTGCTGCCAGCCGATGCCGAGCCCGGCGATCAGCGGGAGGGCCATCATCCAGACCGGCACGCCGCTGCCGAACTGCGACGACACCGCCCACGTCACGGCCGCGAGCGCGAGGGCGGCGCCGACGACGCGGGCGGCGGTGAGCGGCCGCTTGCCGCCCGCGCCGACACCGATCATGTCGAGGACGAGCCCGCTGACGGTCTGTCCGGCCACGATCGAGACGGTGAACAGCGCGACGCCCAGCACCGCGGCGGTGAGTCCCTGCGACAGCACGAGGAACGCGCCCGCCGCGCCGCCGCAGACGTACCACCAGCGCAGTTCGCGGGCGCGGAGCGCCCGGAGGACGCGTCCGAGACCGCGGCGCCCTGCTGGGGCGACGGCGAGTGCGACGAGCAGGATGAGGAGTCCGGAGCCGAAGGAGATGACGGCGGCGGTGAAGCCGTCGCCGATCTGCGCGCCCAGCTCGCCGTTGATGCGGGACTGCAGCGCGACTCCCGCGCCGCACACGACGGCGAAGACGATGGCCAGCCACGCGGGGAACGCCCGCCGCTTCACCGTGGTGTCCGTGGTGTCCGGCGTGCCTGTGTTGTCCGTCTCCTCAGCGCTCACCGAACAAGCCTAGAGGGACGAGTGGTCCCGAATCGCCGTGCGTATGTTCGGCGCACGGCAATTCGGGACCACTCGTTGCTGGGACTGCGCGTGCGGGACGCGGGCTCAGGGGGCGGGGGCGTCGCCGTCGGCCGGGGTCGGGTGCGGCAGCCAGGGGATGTTCTCCTCCGGCGCCACCTCCTTCTCGATGGAGAGGTCGTAGTCGTCGTCGTCCGGCTTCTTGTCGTTCATGCGGACAGCGTACGCCCGGCCGGTCAGAGCCCGTAGCGGGCCAGCACGACCTTCTCGTAGGTGAAGGTGGTGACGAGCTGACGCGTGAGTTCCTCCCAGTCGCCACGCTGCACGTACGGCGCCCACATCGAGATGCCGAGCGCACTCACCGGGAGAGTGAAGAGCCGTCCGTACTGCGCATCGAGGTAGGAGCTCGCATAATCCGGCGACGAGAGGATGCGCGTCACCGCCGTCATACGGCCTGACCGCTCGGCGTCGGCGACCGAGGCAGCGAGTTCGGCAGGGTTCCCGTCGCGTCCGAGGGCACCGCGGAGGACGGAGGCGATCCAGCTCGCGTTCGTGTTCCCCGCTGCGGCGAAGGCCTCGTTGGAACTCCACAGGGCGGTGAGGAGCGTGCGCTCGGTCCCGCCTCCCGCCATCGCACCGAGCTGCTGAGCGAGCTCTGCGCCTGTCGGATTCCGGCCGAGAGCTGCCCTGTAGCTGCGATCGACCACGACCATGCGGTGTTCGGCGGACTCGACGAGCTGCTTGGCAACGGCATCCGGCCCACGGGTCGCATACTCGCGCGTGAACTGGTCGAGTTCTGCTGCCGTGGCGGTGCGCCCGAGCAGATCGCGGAAGAAGCCGGCGAGGGTGGCGGGGCCGAGCAGGTTCGGCGTACCCAGGATGCGGAGCCCGGCGGTGTCGCCCGCCCGCGGTTCTGTCGCGTCGTACGACGAGGCGTGCATGAGCTGCGCCCGGCCCTGGTGCTGCTGGTCGTAGTGGGCGAGGCCGAGCGTGTGGCCAAGTTCGTGCGCGACCACGTGCTTTCGTTGCTCCGGGGTGTACAGCAACACCCTCTGCGTGATCCAGGCGCGACCGGACACGGCGTGGTATTCGCTGCCGACATATTGCACGCCGGGGCTGGCGCAGCCGGCCGCCGTCGGGCACATGGTGTCGTCGACGATCACCAGGATCTCGCCGCGGGCGGCGACCAGCGACGCGGGGGCACCGGATGCGCGGACGACACCGGGCGCGAAGGTGAGCTTCGCGCCGTGTTGTGCGTTGACATCGTCGACCGCCCCCTGGACGGCTGCGCGGAGGCCCTCGATCCCGGGAGATTCGACGAGGCGCACGGTGTACGTTCCGAGGTTGCTGGTCAAGGCGCCGCCCGCGAACTCGAAGAACGCGTAGCCGTCGCCGGCCGCTCGCGCCCGTGACGCGATGGGCAGAAGTTCTTGCCCCGTGTCGACGTCGATCGCCACGACATCGGAGTCGTGGCCCGTCTCCGCCGCGACAGGCACGGCACTCCCGGCGAGGGAGAGCGCCGCGATCAGGGGGAGGCCGATGAACGCCGTCAGGCTTCTCGTCAAAGGGGTGCGATTTTGTGACATGTTTGATCTTTACATGCCGCATAATAGATGCGTGGGTGTTTCGCCGGAATCGGTCAGTCCGGCGACGCATCCAGGACGAGCGCGAGCGGCGACTCCATCGCGTCGGCGATGTCGCGCAGCAGCCCGGCGGCGACCCCGCCGTCGGTGACCCGGTGGTCGAAGACCAGCGAGAGCTGGGCGATGCGGCGGGGCACGACGACGCCGTCGACCACCCACGGTCGCTGGATCATGCGGCCGATGCCGAGGATCGCGACCTCCGGATGGTTGATGATCGCCGCACTGCCGTCCACGCCGAGGCTGCCGTAGTTGTTGATGGTGAACGTGGAGCCGCTGAGTTGCGCGGGTGCGAAGCGTCCCCTCCCGCGCATCCCTGGTCAGCCTGTCGAACGCGCCGTCGAGCTCGCGGATGGTGAGCAGGTCGGCGCGGCGGACCACGGGGACGACGAGCCCACGCGGCGAATCGACGGCGAAGCCGAGGTTGACGCCGTCGAACGTGTCGAGGCCGGCGCCGTCCGTGGTGACCCTTCCTGCCAGCTCCGGGCGCCGGGCGAGCGCCGCGAGCGTGAACCTGGCCACGAACGACAGCAGCGACGGGGTGCGGTCGCCGACGCGAAGACGGCGACGCAGATCCCAGAGCTCCGTCGCGTCGACGTCGACCCAGACGGTCGCCTCCGGGATCTCGGAGCGGCTGCGGGTCATGTTCGCGGCGACCGTGCGACGGAACAGCGAAAACGGGGTGGAGGCGCGGACGGTGAGCCCGGTGCGCTGGTCGGCGGCCGATGTGGTGGACGATTCAGCGGGCGAAGCGAATGGGGCGGCCTTCGATGCCGTGCCGGGCGCCGCGGATGGCGCGGTTGCTGTGGATGGCGCGGGTGCCGTGGCGAACGCCGCCTCCACATCGCGCCGAGTGACGACGCCGCCTTCACCCGTCGCGTGAACGGTGGCGAGGTCGATCCCGTGCGTGCGCGCCAGGGTGCGAACCACCGGTGAGATCACCGGCACCGGACCTGGTCGCGCCTGCGTCACCGTGGACGGGGCGGCCACAGCCGCACGCCGCACGCGACGGCGGCCCGAGTGGTGGAGTTCGGTCGTGCCGTAGCCGACGAGCACGTTCCCCGAGCCGGAGCTCGACGCATCCACTGTTGCGTCCACTGCCGCATCCACTGTTGCATCCACTGCTGCATCCACTGCCGCCTGCTCCCCCACTTCGATCAGCGGGGCGCCGACGGCGAGCGCTTCCCCCTCCTCGCCGTGCAGCACGGAGACGGTCCCGGCGAACGGCGACGGAACCTCCACGACCGACTTCGCCGTCTCCACCTCGGCGATGGGCTGGTCGACGACGATCGTGTCCCCGACAGCGACGAGCCAGCGCACCAGTTCAGCCTCGGTGAGACCCTCGCCGAGGTCGGGCAGCCGGAAGATCTGCTGGTTCATGCACGCCCCTCCGGAACGTCGTCCCACTGCAGGTCATCGACGGCGTCCAGGATGCGGTCGACGCCCGGCAGATAGAACCTCTCCAGTTTCGGGGGCGCGAACGGGGTGTCGAAACCGGTCACCCTGCGCACCGGCGCTTCGAGAACGTGGAAGCACCGCTCGGAGACACGCGCCGCGATCTCGCTGGCCATGCTGGCGAAGCCGGGAGCCTCGGCGACCACCACGGCGCGGCCGGTCGAGCGCACGGCGGCGCAGACGGTCTCGTCGTCGTACGGCACGAGGCTGCGCAGGTCGACGACCTGCAGGCTGCGGCCCTCCTCCTGGGCCGCCTCGGCCGCGGCGAGCGCGACGGGGACCGACGGACCGTAGGCGATGAGCGTGGCGTCCGTGCCCTCCCGCGCGATGCGCGCCTGTCCGAGCTGCGGGATCGGGGCGGACAGGTCGACCTCTCCGGTCGACCAGTACAACTTTTTCGGTTCGAGGAAGACGACCGGATCCGGCGACGCGATGGAGGCACGGAGCAGCCCGTACGCATCCTGAGGGCTGGACGGCGACACCACCGTGAGCCCCGGCGTGTGCGCGTAGTACGACTCCGACGAGTCGGAGTGGTGCTCGACACCGCCGATACCGCCCGCATACGGGATGCGGATGACCATCGGCAGGCGCACGGCCCCCTTGGTGCGGTTGCCCATCTTGGCCACGTGGTCGACGATCTGCTCGAACGCGGGATACGCGAACGCGTCGAATTGCATCTCGACCACGGGGCGCATCCCGTTCATGGCCATGCCGACGGCCGTTCCGACGATGCCGGCTTCCGCGAGCGGGGTGTCGAAGCAGCGGGACTCGCCGAACCGGGCAGCAAGCCCGTCGGTGATCCGGAAGACGCCGCCGAGCACGCCGACATCCTCGCCGAAGACGAGGACGGACGTGTCGGCGTCGAGGGCGTCGGCGAGCGCGCGGTTGATGGCCTGCGCCATGGTCATGGTCTGCACCGTGGATGCGGGGGTCGCGCCCGCGGCCGCGTCACTGGTGGGAGCGTCGTGCATGAGCGTCATCGGGTCGCCTCCTGGCTCTGGGCCTGCTGCTGGCGCCGCTGCTCGTCGGCGAGCTGCGCCGCCTGCTCCCGCAGCTGCGGGGTGGGGGTGTCGTAGACGTAGGCGAAAAGGTCCTCCGGGTGCGGCTCCGCCTCGGCGTTGATCGCGGACCGCAGGTCGCTGGCGACACGCTCCGCGTGCGCCTGGAGCTCGACCTCGTCGCCGTCGCTCAGCGCATCCATCGCCCGCAGCCAGGCGCGCACCCGAAGGAGCGGGTCGCGGTCGAGCCATGGCGCGACCTCGGCGTCGCTGCGGTAACGGGTGGCATCGTCGGCGTTGGTGTGCGACTGGATCCGGTAGGTGAGGGCCTCCACGAGCGTCGGACCTCCCCCGTCACGCGCCTCGTCGACCGCTTCGCCGAGGACGGCGAGCAGGGCGGCGAGGTCGTTGCCGTCGACCTGGCGGCCGCGCATCCCGTAGCCGATGCCCTTGTGGGCGATGCTCGGCGCAGCGGTCTGCCTGCTGAGCGGGACGGAGATGGCGTAGCCGTTGTTCTGTACAAGGAAGACGACCGGCAGGTGGAAGACAGCGGCGAAGTTCATCGCCTCGTGGAAGTCGCCCTCGCTGGTGGCGCCGTCTCCGCAGATCGCGAGGACGACCGTGTCCTCCCCGCGCATCCTGGCGGCGTGGGCGAACCCGACGGCGTGCAGGAGCTGGGTGGCGAGTGGGGTCGCCGCCGGGGCGACGTTGTGCTCGTGCGGGTCGTAGCCGGAGTGCCAGTCTCCGCGCAGCAGCAGGAACGCGTCGAACGGGTCGACACCGCGGGTGATGACGGAGACCGTGTCGCGGTAGGTGGGAAACAGCCAGTCGCGGTCGGCGAGGACCATCGCGGCTGCCACCTCGCAGGCCTCCTGGCCGTGCGACGACGGGTACACGGCGAGCCGGCCCTGACGCACGAGGGCGTTGGCCTGGTCGTTGATGCGCCGGCCGAGCACGAGCTTGCGGTAGCCGTCGAGCATGCGCTCGACGGACGGGGTGGGGTACTGGTCGTCCTCGTGGGACGAACCATCCTGTTCGATCAGCCGCACCGGGGTGGCGCGCGGCAGCAGGTCGTCGGCGTGCATCCGTTCTCCTTTGAAAGACGTCGCTGTCATTCAGGATGACTCCACTGGATCGGCTGCGCCAGACGTCCGGGGTTTTCGAGACGAACGGGTGCGGATCGTGCACGTGCGTGTCAAACTGTCTGACAGACATGGACGACATCGACTCCCGCATCATCGACGCGCTGCGCGCCGACGGCCGCGCCTCCATCACGGCGGTCGCCGAGGCGGCGCACGTCTCCCGCGCGAACGCGTACACCCGGCTCTCCCGGCTGATGGAGGATGGCGTGATCACCGGTTTCACCGCGAAGGTCGACCCGCGACTCTCCGGCCGGGCGTCGTCGGCGTATGTGACGATGCGGGTGGAGCAGGCGTCGTGGCACGAACTGCGCGACACGCTCCGCGCCATCCCGGAGGTGGAGCACTTCGCGCTGGTCGGCGGCGACTTCGACGTGATCCTGCTGGTGCGGGCGCGCGACAACGAAGACCTGCGCCGCGTCGTCCTGGAGGAGCTGCCCGCGATCCCGTCGGTCCGCGACACGAAGACGTCTCTCGTCTTCGAGGACCACGACCAGCGCTGACGCCGGCGGCGCGTCCGCGCGCCGCCTCGTCGCCTCGTGCGAAAAGTGCGGTCGCGACGCACGGCACCGCATGTTTCGCACGAATCGAGCGCGCGGGGACAGGACGATTCGTGCGAAAAGTGCGGTCGCGACGTGTGTGACCGCACGTTTCGCACGAATCGTGCGCGGTGCGGACGGGCCGCGCGCGCTACGCGGGCTTGTCGATGATGAGGTTGGTGATGCGTGCCGTGCAGAGGCGGTTGCCGTCTTCGTCGGTGACGACGATCTCGTGGGAGGCGATGGTGCGGCCGAGCCGGATGGCCGTGGCCACGCCGGTGACCAGGCCGCTGCGGGCCGAACGGTGGTGCGTGGCGTTGATGTCCACGCCGACCGCCGAGCGCCCTGGGCCGGCGTGGATGACCGCCGCCCACGAGCCGAGCGCCTCGGCGAACGCGACCGACGCGCCGCCGTGCAGCAGCCCGAACGACTGACGGTTGCCTTCGACTGGCATCGTGGCGACCACGCGCTCCGCCGACTGCTCCAGGATGCGCACACCCATCTTCTCGTCCAGTTCGCCGAGGTGGATGGTCCAGTCGCCGTCGCTCATGCGGCACAGCATACCGGCGGAGTTGTGGTGAGCGGCTGCGTCTGAAAAGATTACTTCCTGAACGTTCGGTCGGTAATTCCGGCCGTCCGCGCTCGATGACGAACGACAAGCGCTCGATGACGAACGACAGACAGGGGCAGCACAATGACGGAGGCCTATCTGGTCGGCGGTGTCCGCACCGCGGTCGGACGCTACGGCGGTGTGCTCAGCAGTGTCCGTCCCGACGATCTCGCGGCGCTCGTCGTCGCCGAGGCCGTGCGCCGGGCGGGCATCGACCCCGCGAGCATCGACGAGGTCATCCTCGGCGCAGCCAACCAGGCCGGCGAGGACAACCGCAACGTGGCCCGCATGGCTTCCCTGCTCGCCGGGCTCCCGGATGCGGTGCCCGGCATCACCGTCAACCGCCTCTGCGCCTCCGGGCTGTCGGCCGTGACGATGGCGGCGCAGGCGATCCGTGCGGGCGACGCCGACATCATGGTCGCGGGCGGCGTGGAGTCGATGACGCGGGCGCCCTGGGTGCAGGGCAAGCCGGAGCGCGCCTTCGCGAAGCCTGGACAGCAGTTCGACACGTCCATCGGCTGGCGATTCACCAACCCGCGCTTCCTCGACCGGGACAAGGCCACATACACGATGCCGGAGACAGCGGAGGAGGTCGCGCGCGTCGACGGCATCAGCCGCGAGGACGCCGACGCCTTCGCCCTGCGCAGCCACCAGCGTGCTGCGGCGGCGACCGATGCCGGGCGCTTCTCCGACGAGATCCTGCCGGTCGAGGCCAAACAGGGCACGGCCGCAGCGACGGTCACCGCCGACGAGAGCATCCGGCGTGATACGACGATGGAGGCACTGGCCACCTTGAAGCCGGTCGTCTCCGGGGGCAGCGTGGTCACGGCGGGCAACTCGTCGCCGCTCAACGACGGCGCTTCTGCGATCGTGGTGGCGAGCGCCGACGCCGTGCGCCGCTACGGGCTGACGCCGCGGGCGAGGGTCGTGGTCGGCACGAGTGTCGGCGTCGCGCCGGAGATCATGGGCCTCGGCCCGGTCCCCGCCGTGACCAAAGCCCTGGAGCGCAGCGGGCTCGACATCGGGCAGCTCGGCAGCGTCGAGCTGAACGAGGCGTTCGCCAGCCAGGCGCTCGCGTGCATCCGGCGCCTCGGGCTGGACGACAGCCGCGTCAACGCCGACGGCGGCGCCATCGCGCTCGGCCACGCCCTCGGGTCGAGTGGGGCCCGCCTGCTGGTGACCCTGCTCGGCCGGATGGAGCGCGAGCGTTCGCAGTACGGTCTCGCCACGATGTGCGTCGGCGTCGGCCAGGGCGCCGCGATGATCGTGGAAGCCGTATGAAGGACAGCCGTATGGACAGCCGTATGGACAGCCGTATGAAGAACAGCAGCAGGAGCGGAGCCGGGATGAACGGGATGCGCACACTCCTCGTCGAGGAGGGCGACGATCGCGTCGTGGTCCGGCTGAACCGGCCGGAGACCAGGAACGCGATCGACCAGCGGATGGTGGACGACCTGCACGAGGTGTGCGCCGCGCTCGAGGCCGAGCCGCGCATCCTGATCGTGGCGGGCGGCGACGGCGTGTTCGCGTCCGGCGCGGACATCGCCGAGCTGCGTGAGCGCACGGCGGCGGACGCCCGCCTCCTGATCAACGCCACCGTGTTCAGCCGGATCGCCGCCCTGCCCATGCCCGTGATCGCCGCGCTCGACGGCTACGCCCTCGGCGGGGGCGCCGAGCTGGCGTACGCGGCCGACTTCCGCCTCGGCACGCCGCGGCTGCGCATCGGCAACCCGGAGACCGGGCTCGGCATCATCGCGGCGGCGGGCGCCCTCTGGCGGCTGGCCGAGCTGGTCGGCGAACCGCTGGCCAAGGAGATCGTGCTGGCCGGGCGGGTCCTGACCGGCGAGGAGGCGCTGGCCGTGCGGCTGATCACCGAGTTGCACGAACCGGAGGCGCTGCTCCCGGCCGCGCACGCGCTCGCCGACCGCATCGCGACCAACGACCGGCTCGCCACGCGGTACACCAAGACGGTGTTCCACGCGCCGCGCACCGCGCATCCCGCTGCAGAGGCGGACGCGCAGGCCGTGCTGTTCGAGTCGCCGGAGAAGCACAGACGGATGACGGAGTTCCTGGAGAGGCGGAAGCAATGACGAGGGTTCCCGACAGTGTCGGCGTGCTCGGCGGCGGACGGATGGGCGCCGGGATCGCGCACGCGTTCCTGCTCGCCGGGGCTGCCGTGACGGTGGTCGAGCGCGACGCAGAGGCGGCGGACGCTGCCCGGTCGCGCATCCGGAGTGCCCTGGACGCGTCGGTGCAGCGCGGCGCGACCGAGCGGAGCGCCGACGACCTGGAGGCGCGGCTCACGACCGCGACGGGCGTCGACGGCTTCTCCGCCTGCGGATTGGTGGTGGAGGCCGTGCCGGAGGATCGCGCGCTCAAACGCGACGCGCTCCTGCGCGCGGAGGGCGCGATGGCCGACGACGCGGTGCTCGCGAGCAACACGTCGTCCATCTCCATCGACGAGCTGGCCGCCGACCTCCGCTCCCCCGGCCGCTTCCTCGGGATGCACTTCTTCAACCCGGTGCCGGCGTCGGCGCTGGTCGAGGTGGTCACCGGTGCCTCCACCCGTCCCGAGGTCGTCGCCTCCGCGCAGGGCTGGGTCCAAGCGATCGGCAAGACCCCGATCACCGTCTCCGACGCCCCCGGCTTCGCCTCGTCGCGGCTCGGCGTCGCACTCGGCCTCGAAGCCATCCGGATGCTCGAAGAGGGCGTCGCGAGCGCCGACGACATCGACGCGGCGATGGTCCTCGGCTACAAGCACCCGGTCGGCCCGCTGCGGCTCACCGACATCGTCGGCCTGGATGTGCGGCTCGGCATCGCCGAGTACCTGCACGAACACCTCGGCCAGCGTTTCGAGCCGCCCGCGCTGCTGCGCACGATGGTCGCGGAGGGGCGGCTCGGCGGAAGTCCGGGCGCGGCTTCTACGACTGGCCGGATGCGCCCGGCGCCACCCCCACGACGTCGACCGTTTCCGACCACGCAACACCGGAGGTTCACCGATGAACACCATGACCAGCACGCCCACCAGCACCCTGACCGGCTTCGTGCCCAGCTATGTGAACGGCCGGTGGTGGACACCGGACGACGCCGACGCCTCCGGAGCCGGCACCGCCGCAGAGGTGCGCGACGCCTCCACCGGCGAGCTGGTCGCCCGCGTGAGCACGGCCGGGCTCGACCTCGGCGCGGCGCTCGACTACGCGCGCACCGTCGGCCAGGCGTCGCTCGGCGCGCTCACCTTCCACCAGCGCGCGGTGCTGCTCAAGCAGTTCGCACAGGCGCTCACCGCCCGCAAAGACGAGCTGTACGCGCTGTCGAGCATGGCGGGAGCGACGAAGACCGACTCCTGGATCGACATCGACGGCGGCATCGGCGTGCTGTTCACCTACTCGTCGAAGGGACGCCGCGAACTGCCGAACGGGCAGGTCTACCTCGACGGTCCGGTCGAGACGCTCTCGGCGGACGGCTCGTTCATCGCCCGCCACATCTACACGCGGCTGCCCGGCGTGGCCGTGCAGATCAACGCGTTCAACTTCCCCGTCTGGGGTGCGCTGGAGAAGTTCGCCCCCGCGTTCCTCGCCGGGGTGCCGACGCTCGTGAAGCCCGCGACGCCCACCGGGTTCGTCGCGGAGGCGATGGTGCGCATCCTGGACGAGACGGGGCTGCTGCCCACGGGCTCGCTGCAGCTGGTGTCCGGCGGCGTGCCCGACCTGTTCGAGCACCTGCGGCTGGGCGACATCGTGGCGTTCACCGGGTCGGCGTCCACCGCCGAGAAGCTGCGCGCGCACGATGCTGTGCAGACCGGCGGCGTGCGGTTCACCAGCGAGACAGACTCGATCAACGCGTCCGTGCTCGGCGCGGACGCGGTGGCGGGGACGCCAGAATTCGACGCGTACGTGAAGCAGCTGGTCACCGAGCTCACGGCGAAGTCCGGCCAGAAGTGCACAGCCATCCGGCGCGCCATCGTGCCGGACGCCCTGGTCGGCGAGGTGGTCGACGCGGTGCGGGACCGCATCCGGCAGCGGGTGGTCGTCGGCGACCCGCGCGCGGACGGCGTGACGATGGGTCCGCTCGCGTCGCTCGCTCAGCGCGACGAGGTGCTGCGCCAGGTCGGCCGGCTGATGGATGCGGGAGGCGAACTGGTCATCGGCGACCTCTCCGCCCCCGAGGTCGTGCGCGCCGACGGCAGCACCGGGGTGGAGGAGGACGGCGCGTACGTCGCACCGCTCGTACTCCGGTTCGACGACGCCGACGTGGAGGCGGTGCACACGGTCGAGGCGTTCGGCCCTGTCACGAGCATCCTGGGCTACGACACCACCCAGGATGCGGTGCGTCTGGTCGCGCGAGGCGGCGGCTCCCTGGTCACCAGCGTGGCGACCCACGATCCGGCGATCGCGCGGGAACTGGTCACCGGGATCGCCGCCTCCAACGGCCGCGTGCTGCTGCTCGATCGCGACGACGCGCGCACGTCCACCGGCCACGGTTCGCCGATGCCGCACCTCGTGCACGGCGGACCGGGCCGGGCGGGCGGCGGAGAGGAGCTCGGCGGCATCCGGGCCGTGCTGCACCACATGCAGCGCACGGCCGTGCAGGGGACGCCGGACCTGCTGACCGCCGTGACCGGCGTGTGGCACCAGGGCGCGACCGCCAACCCGGATGGGCTGCACCCGTTCCGCAAGTCGCTCGCGACGCTCGCCATCGGCGACCAGGTGCGCTCGGCCGCCCGCCGCGTCACCCTGGATGACATCGAGACGTTCGCCACCTTCACCGGCGACACCTTCTACGCCCACATGGACGAGGAGGCGGCGGCGGCGAACCCGTTCTTCCCCGGCCGCGTCGCCCACGGCTACCTGCTCGTCTCCTGGGCGGCAGGACTGTTCGTCGACCCGGCGCCTGGGCCCGTGCTCGCGAACTCCGGGCTGGAGAACCTGCGGTTCCTGACGCCGGTGGTTCCCGGTGACAGCATCCGGGTCACGCTGACGGCCAAGCAGATCACACCGCGGGAGACCGACGACTACGGCGAGGTGCGCTGGGATGCGGTGATCAGCAACCAGCACGACGAGACGGTGGCGACCTACGACGTGCTGACGCTGGTGGCGAAGGAGTAGAGAACCCCGCTACTTCACGCGGAGGCCGTCGAGGGCCACGGTGAGCACGTCGGCGGCGAGCTGCTCGGCGTCCTCCGGGCCGCCGGGCCGGTACCATTCGGCGATCGAGTTGATCATGCCGAAGAGCAGGCGCGAGACGATGCCGGGGTCGAGGTCGGCGCGCAGCGATCCCTCGTCGCGGGCCTCCACCACGAGCGACGCGACCGCGCGGTCGAAGGCGCGACGCCGGGAAAGCGCTGCGCGTTCCACCTCGGTGTTGCCGCGCACGCGAAGCAGCAGCGTCACATACGGCAGCTTGTCGACCAGGACGCGCACGGCGCCGCGCAGCACGTGGGCGAGCCGGTCGGCGGCGACGCCCTCGGTCGCGCCCTGCTCGGCAAGGACGCCCTCCAGGCTGTCGAGCGCTTCGCCGAGCGCCAGCTCCAGCAGCTCGTCCTTGGAGGAGACGTGGTGGTAAATGGCCGACTTCGACAGTCCGAGACGTTCGGCGAGCATCCCGATGGAGGTGGCGTCGTAGCCGTGCTCGTTGAAGGCCGCGACCGAGACCTCGAGGATTCCGCGCTGGTCGTAACCGGGGCGCCCCCGTCGGATCTCGGTCTCAGTCATAGTCCCCCAAGTCTGGCATGGGGCCCGCGCCGGTCAGCGCAGGTCTGTGCGCCTCAGCGCAAGTCGAAGTGCGTCAGCGCAGGTCGAACAGCCGCTGCTGCTTGCCGGCACTCGGCTCCAGGCGGCCCGGCTCCTCGCGGGCGACGTTCACGGTCACGCCGATCCGCTCCTTCACCCGGCGCACCAGCAGCGCGCACGCCTGGTCGGCCGCCTCCCCGGAGGCCCCCGGTCGCGTCTCGATGCGCACGGTCAGCACATCCAGGCTCGCCGGGCGGGTCAGTTCGAGCACGAAGTGCGGCGAGAGGTCGTCGATGCCGAGCACCAGTTCTTCGATCTGCGTCGGGAACAGGTTCACGCCGCGCAGGATGATCATGTCGTCGTCGCGGCCGGTGACCTTCTCGATCCGCCGCATCCCAGGCCTTGCGGTGCCGGGGAGCAGCCGGGTGAGGTCGCGGGTGCGGTAGCGCAGGACGGGGAAGCCCTCTTTGGTGAGGCTCGTGAAGACGAGTTCGCCCGGTGCGCCGTCCGGCAGCACCGCCCCGGACTCGGGGTCGACGACCTCCGGCAGGAAATGGTCCTCCCAGATGTGCGGGCCGTCCTTCGTCTCCAGGCATTCGCTGCCGACGCCCGGCCCCATCACCTCGCTGAGCCCGTAGATGTCGAGGGCGTCGATGCCGAGCCGCTCCTCCAGTTCCAGGCGCATGGCGTTGGTCCACGGCTCCGCGCCGAGCACGGCGGCGCGCAGGCTGGTCGAGCGCGGGTCGATGCCCGCCTCGACCATCGCGTCGGCGATCGTCAGCAGGTAGCTCGGGGTGCAGAGGATGACGTCCGGCTCGAAGTCCTGGATGAGCTGCACCTGCCTGGCGGTCTGGCCTCCCGACATCGGAATGACGGTCGCGCCCAGCTTCTCGATGCCGGAGTGAGCGCCGAGACCGCCCGTGAACAGGCCGTAGCCGTACGCGTTGTGCACGCGCATCCCTGGTCGCACGCCTGCCGCACGCAGCGACCGCGCGACCAGCGACGCCCAGCGGTCGAGGTCGCCCGTCGTGTACCCGACGACCGTCGGGCGGCCGGTGGTGCCCGACGACGCGTGGATGCGCGCGATCCGCTCCATCGGAACGGCGAACATCCCGAATGGATACGTCTGCCGCAGGTCGTCCTTGGTGGTGAACGGCAGCAGGGCGATGTCGTCGAGGCTCTGGATGTCGTCGGGGCGCACGCCCGCCGCATCGAGCTTGGCCGTGTAGAGCGGCACGTTCTCGTATGCATGGCGCACGGTCCACTGCAGGCGCGTCAGCTGCAAGGCGCGGAGCGCGTCGCGGTCGAGTCGTTCCTCGGGGTCGAGCTCGTCCGGAGCCGGCGGGCGGATGGCGTTCTTGGTCGGTGTCGTCGTCGACATCGGGACCTCCGTGTGTGGTGCTGAGTGGGATGAAGCGTGGGGATGAAGCGTGTGGTGGCGCGGTGCCGTGCGGTCAGGCGGTGCGCGTCGTGGTGTGACTGCGCCCGCGGAATTCCGCGACGGGTTCGCCGTCGTCGTCGGTCACGCTCACGTCGTAGAGGCCTGTGCGGCCGCTGCGGGCCCGCACGCGCGCCGTGGCGGTGAGGGTCTGTCCTGCCGTGGTCGGCTTGAGGAACACGATGTCGGCTCCGGAGGCGAGGGTCACCCGCTCATCTTCGTTGCAGGCGATGGCGAACGCCGTGTCGGCGAGCGCGAAGACGAAGCCGCCGTGGGTGACGTCGAAGCCGTTGAGCATGTCGTCGCGGATGAGCATTCTGACCCTGGCGCTGCCGGGCTCCGACTGTTCCACGACCATGCCCAATGCTGCGGATGCTCGGTCGCGGGCCATCATGGCCTCCGCGGGCGCCTGCGTCATTCCGACCTCCTCGTCGCTGTCCGCCGTGTTTGCCGGACCGTGTTCCAGACTATATACTAACCGAACGATCAGTTAGTAATTCGGAAGGGTCGACGATGACCATCACGGCAGAGCCGTTGCAGGCCAGCACACCGGAGGAAGCACGGTTCGCCGAACTCCTCGCCACCGACTCCCGCGTCGAACCGCGCGACTGGATGCCGGATGACTACCGCAAGAGCCTCATCCGGCAGATGTCGCAGCACGCGCACTCCGAGATCATCGGCATGCAGCCGGAGGCCAACTGGATCACCCGCGCACCGAGTCTCAAGCGCAAGGCCATCCTGATGGCCAAGGTGCAGGATGAGGCCGGTCACGGCCTCTACCTCTACTCCGCCACGCAGACGCTCGGCATCACCCGCGACGAGATGACCGAAGCGCTCATCGCCGGCAAGGCGCGCTACTCATCGATCTTCAACTACCCCACGGTGAGCTGGGCAGACATGGGCGCGATCGGCTGGCTGGTCGACGGCGCGGCGATCTGCAACCAGGTGCCGCTCTGCCGTGCGTCGTACGCGCCGTACGGTCGCGCGATGGTGCGCATCTGCAAAGAGGAGTCGTTCCACCAGCGTCAGGGCTTCGAGATCCTGCTCACGCTGATGCGCGGCACCGCCGGGCAGCGCGAGATGGCCCAGGATGCGGTGAACCGCTGGTACTGGCCGTCGCTGATGATGTTCGGGCCTCCGGACGACGACTCCCCCAACTCCGCCCGCTCGATGGCGTGGAAGATCAAGCGGTTCTCCAACGACGAGCTGCGCCAGCGCTTCGTCGGGATGCTCGTGCCGCAGGCCGAAGTGCTCGGCGTCACCCTGCCGGATCCCGACCTGCGCTGGAACGAGGAGCGCCAGGCCTACGACCTCGGCGAGATCGACTGGACCGAGTTCCACGAGGTGCTCGCCGGCCGCGGACCGGCCAACGCGCAGCGGATGGCGCGCCGCCGCGAGGCGCACGAGGACGGCCGCTGGGTGCGGGAGGCCGCCGCGGCGTACGCGGCGAAGAAGGCGGTGGCCTGATGGGCGCCCCCGGCACCCCGGACGCCGCGCACCCCGAGGTCTGGCCGCTCTGGGAGGTGTTCGTGCGGTCGAGCCGTGGGCTCAGCCACGTGCACGTCGGCTCCCTGCACGCCCCGGACGAGACGATGGCCGTCCGCAACGCCCGCGACCTCTACACCCGCCGCAGCGAAGGCGTCTCGATCTGGGTGGTCCCGTCCGACGCGATCACCGCCAGCGACCCGGATGCGAAGGGCGCGTTCTTCGAGTCGCCCGCCGGGAAGAACTACCGGCACGCCACCTACTACACCGAGAGCGAAGGGGTGAAGCACCTGTGACCGAGCAGACCGCCCCGGCCAGCCCAGCCCCTGCCGCCCCAGACGAGTACGAGCACGGTCACGTCGAGGTCTCCGCCGTCAGCCTCGACAGCGAGTTCATCGCCGGAGACGAGGTGGCGAGCGCCGATGCCGCCGAATACGCCCTGTGGCTCGGCGACGACGCCCTCGTGCTCGCCCAGCGCCTCGGCTCCTGGATCTCCCGCGCCCCGGAGCTGGAGGAGGACGTCGCACTCGGCAACATCGCGCTCGACCTGCTCGGACACGCCCGCTCCCTGCTGCGATACGCGGGGACCGCATCCGGTCGGTCGGAAGACGATCTGGCCTACTGGCGCGACGAGCACGAGTTCCGCTCCGCGCACCTGATGGAGCAGCCGAACGGCGACTTCGCGCACACCATCGTGCGGCAGTTCGCCGTCTCGCACTACCTGTTCGAACTGTATGAGCGGCTGCGCGCCTCCGCCGACCAGACCCTCGCGGCCGTCGCCGCCAAGGCCGTCAAAGAGGTCGACTACCACCGCGACCACGCCGACCAGTGGATGCTCCGCCTCGCGCTCGGCACGGACGAATCGCGCCGTCGCCTGACCGTCGCGCTCTTCGACCTGTGGCCGTACGTGGACGAACTGTTCACCGACGACGACCTGCACGACCGGCTGGAGGACGTCGCGCCCCGGCCGACGTCGCTGCGCCCTGCGTTCGACGCGAGCATCCGTCCGGTGCTCGACGAGACCGGACTGGAGCTGCCGGCCGTGTTCACCGCCTCGGGTGGCGGCAGGCACGGACGGCATTCGGAGCACCTCGGCCCGATGCTGGCCGAGATGCAGGTGCTCGCCAGGCAGTTCCCCGGAGCCACCTGGTGAGCGGCCACTTCGCCGAGGCGGACCAGGCCTGGAACGTCGCCGCCGCGGTCGTGGACCCCGAGGTGCCTGTGCTCACCATCGACGACCTGGGCGTGCTGCGCGAGGTGACCGTCACCGACCACGGCGTGAACGTCGTCGTCACGCCGACCTACAGCGGCTGCCCGGCGATGGAGACGATCCGCGCCGACCTGGTGCAGGCGCTCACCGCGGCGGGCTTCGCGCACGTCACCGTCCGGCTCGCGCTCTCCCCCGCCTGGACCACCGACTGGATCAGCGAGAAGGGCAAGGCGGCGCTGACCGAGTTCGGGATCGCGCCGCCCACCGGCACGGCCGCCGTCGCGACCGGCCGTGTGCGCATCCAGATGGCCGTGAAGTGCCCGCACTGCCAGTCGCTCGACACCC
Organism: Leifsonia sp. McL0627; assembly: GCF_058244615.1. Taxonomy (NCBI): domain Bacteria; kingdom Bacillati; phylum Actinomycetota; class Actinomycetes; order Micrococcales; family Microbacteriaceae; genus Leifsonia; species Leifsonia sp. McL0627. The sequence goes on along the minus strand of NZ_JBZCGM010000003.1, from coordinate 325,669 downwards.
GCGAGGTGTCGCACTTCGGCTCGACGTCGTGCAAAGCGCTCTACGAGTGCGCTGCGTGCGGGGAGCCGTTCGACTACTTCAAGGTGCTGTGATGGCGCGCGCCCGATTCCACACGCTCTCGGTCGCGGACGTGCGGCCGCTCACCGCGGCAAGCGTCGAGGTGACCTTCGCGGTGCCGGACACGCTCCGCGGAGAGTACGACTACCAGCCCGGGCAGCACGTCGCCCTGCGCGCGACGGTGGCGGGGCACGAGCTGCGGCGCAGCTACTCGATCTGCCGTCCTCCACAGCGTCCTACCGAAGGCCGGGCGGGCAGCATCAGCGTCGCGATCAAGCGCGACCTCGGCGGCGCCTTCTCCACCTGGGCGACCAGCGAGCTGAAGCCGGGCGACAGGATCGACGTGATGAGCCCGCAAGGCACGTTCACCACCGATCTGGGGGCGCTGGACGGCAAGCACATCGTGGGGGTCGCCGCCGGGTCGGGGATCACGCCGCTGATGTCGCTCGCCCACAGCATCCTCTCGGCGTCGGACACCTCGCAGTTCACGCTCGTGTACACGAACAGGACGGCGATCGACGTCATGTTCCTGGAAGAGCTCGCCGACCTCAAAGACCGCTACCCGTCGCGGCTCGCGCTGCACCACGTGCTCTCCCGCGAGCAGCGCTCGGCCCCCTTGCTCTCCGGGCGGATCGACGAGGAACGTTTCCGGACGATCCTGGACGTGCTCGTCCCACCGTCGACGGTCGACGAGTGGTTCCTCTGCGGGCCGTTCGAGCTGGTGCAGCTGTGCAAAGACGTGCTCGAATCGGTCGGCGTCGACCGGTCGCACATCCGGTTCGAGCTGTTCACCACGGGTGAGCCGACGCAGGTCACCGGCGACGCCGGGCGTCCGGTCGTCGCGCGCGAGGGCGACAAGACGGTCCAGATCGAGTTCACACTCGACGGGCAGACCTCCACGGTCGACACCCCGGTGGATGCGAACGAGTCCGTCCTGAACGCCGCCCTCCGGGTGCGGCCGGACGTGCCGTTCGCCTGCGCGGGCGGCGTCTGCGGCACCTGCCGGGCACGGCTCGTCACGGGCGACGTGCGGATGACGGAGAACTACGCCCTCGAACCGGAGGAGCTGGCGCGGGGATACGTGCTCACCTGCCAATCGCATCCACTGACCGACCGGGTCGTGGTGGACTACGACGTGTGACCGGACGGACAGCGATGACCGGATCGACCGCCACGACCGCCTCGACCGCTAGGGAGCAACGATGATCGACCTCGCCATCGCCGACGGGATCGCCAGGGTCACCCTGAACGCGCCCGCCAAGCTGAACGCGCTCGACGAGACCGGACTGCGCGAGTTGTCCGCCGCCTACGAGGAGGCCGAGGGCGCCGGGGTGCGCGCGCTCGTGCTCACGGGCCTGGGGCGCGCGTTCTGCGCCGGACGCGACATCGCGGGCGTCGACCCGGCGACCGACGACGTGAGCGGCTACCTCGACGGCCTGGTCACGCCGCTGCTGCGCCGGATGAGCGCCTTCCCCGCGCCGACCTTCGCGGCCGCACAGGGCGCATCCCTCGGGGTCGGGCTGGGACTGCTGCTGGCGACAGACGTCGTCTACGTCGCCGAGGACGCGAAGATCGGCTCGCCGTTCGCAGCGCTCGGCGCACTGCTCGACTCGGGAGGCCACTCGCTGTTCGTCTCGCGGCTCGGAGCGCACAAGGCGCTCGACCTCATCTACACCGGGCGGCTGATGAGCGGGACGGAGGCGGTCGCCTCCGGGCTGTTCAGCCGGGCGCTGCCCGCCGACGAGCTGACGGCGACCGTGGATGCGGCGGCCCTGACAGCCGCAGCGGGCGCCACGCAGGCGCTGCTCGCGAGCAAGCGCATCGTCGCCGCCATCCGCGACGGCGAGCTGGCGCTGTGGGATGCGGTCGCCGCGGAGAACAGGGCGCAGGCCGAGCTGCGCGACACGACGGACTACCGCGAAGGGTTCGCGGCGTTCCAGCAGAAGCGGCGGCCGGAGTTCCGCGGCGAGTGACGCTTCGCGGCGCGTGCGCATCCGCGTCGCCTGATCCCGGTTCGTCCACCTTTCTTTACGCCAGGTTTCGCGAGGGGTGCGCCCGGCCGCCCTCGTCGCGCATCCTGGCTTCATGACCCGTCAGATCCGATTCAACGCCTTCGACATGAACTGCGTCGCCCACCAGTCCTCCGGCATGTGGCGACACCCGGACGACCAGGCCTGGCGGTACAAAGACCTCACGTACTGGACCGAGCTCGCCAAGCTGCTCGAACGCGGCGCGTTCGACGGCATCTTCATCGCCGACGTGCTCGGCACATACGACGTGTACGGCGGCTCCAACGAGGCGGCCATCCGGCACGGAGCGCAGGTGCCCGTGAACGATCCCGTGCTCCTGGTGTCGGCGATGGCGCTGGTCACAGAGCACCTCGGGTTCGGGATCACGGCTGGGACCGCCTACGAGCATCCATACCCGTTCGCGCGCCGCATGTCGACGCTCGACCACCTCACCAACGGCCGCGTCGGCTGGAACGTCGTCACCGGCTACCTGCCTTCCGCCGCACGCAACATGGGCCACGAGGACCAGCTGCAGCACGACGACCGCTACGACCAGGCCGACGAATACCTGGAGGTGCTCTACAAGCTGTGGGAGGGGTCGTGGGAGGACGACGCCGTCATCCGCGACCGCGAGTCCGGCGTGTTCACCGACCCGTCGAAGGTGCACGAGATCGGCCACAGCGGCAAGCACTACACGGTGCCGGGCATCCACCTGTCCGAGCCGAGCACCCAGCGCACGCCGGTGATCTACCAGGCTGGAGCATCCAAGCGCGGCATCTCGTTCGCGGCGGAGAACGCGGAAGCCATCTTCGTGGCCGCCTCGACAAAGGCCGGCCTGAAGGAGACGGTCGCCAAGCTGCGGGATGCGCTCGAAGCCGCAGGCCGCGACCGGTACGCCGCACGCATCTACACGTTGCTCACGATCATCACCGACGAGACCGACGAGAAGGCGCAGGCGAAGTTCGAGGACTACCTGCAGTACACGAGCGACGAGGGTGCGCTGGTCTTCATGTCGGGCTGGATGGGCGTCGACCTGTCGCAGTACGACCTGGACGAGCCGATCGGGAATGTGAAGAGCAACGCCATCCAGTCGGCCGTCGCCAACTTCCAGCGCCCCAACGAAGACGGCGGAGAGTGGACGGTGCGCGACATCGGCCGCAACGGCGTCATCGGCGGGCTCGGACCGTTCATCGTCGGCGGAGCCGCGAGCATCGCCGACCAGTTGCAGGAGTGGGTCGAGGAGACCGACGTGGACGGGTTCAACCTGGCGTACGCGATCACCCCCGGCACGTTCGAGGACATCGTCGAGTTCGTCATCCCGGAGCTGCGCAAGCGCGGCGCATACCCGGACGAGTACGTGCCGGGCAGCCTCCGCCACAAGCTCCACGGGGCGGGCGACCGGCTGGCGGAGAACCACCGCGGCGCCCGCTACCGCATCGGCGCCCAGGCAACGACTCAGCAGTAGAATCCCCAGTCTGTCTACCGCTCGTCGGCAGACAGCAGGACAATCGCCGCAAGGCGGCACAGGGCTTCAAAATGCGCCGACCTCACGTGGCGCCGGACGCGCGGGTAACGCTCCGGCGCCGCGGCGTGTCGCGCGGCGTCAGTGCGCGGCGAGCCGTCGGCGCGTCAGCCGCCGACGGCGGGCGTCGGTGCTGTCGCTACTGGTGGATGCGGCAGGTGCTTCGTGTACGACGCCAGCAGCAGCCCGGCGGAGAGCGCAGCGAGCACCACGAGCGCGATGAACAGGCCGATCGTGCTGAGCGGCGGGGTGAGTGCGGCCATGATCGTCGGCACCAGGAACCCCGCGTACGCGACGGCGTAGAACATCCCGGTCAGCCCGGCGAGGTCGCGCGGCGACGCGATCCGCTGCACTTCGAGCAGCCCGGACACCAGGGCGACACCCATCCCCGCGCCCAGGACCACGCTCGCGACACCGCCCAACCACAGTGAACCCCACGCCACAGCACCCGTCAGCACCACCAGCCCCACCCCGATGACGGCCAGCGCCACCACCAGGCCGCGCGCGCTCGACACCGAGTGCACGCGTTTCGCGATCGGCTGCACCAGCGAGGCGACGCCCAGCGCCACGACGGTCAGCAGTGTCGCGTAGCCGAGCCCCCACTCGCCGGTCTGCTTCGCCAGCAGCACCGGCAGGTAGCCGTATGCCAGTGCCGCGGCGGCGAAGATCCACGGTGCCGCGACGATCACCACCCGACGGAACCGTTTGTGCCCTGCCGCCGGGATGCGCAGCTGCGCCAGTAGCGGACCGCGCTCGCCTCCGGCGGTCACCGTCTCCGGCGCGCGCAGCACCAGCCACGCGAACGGGATCGTGACCAGGATATGCACGGCGAACGGCAGCTCCTCGCCCAGTGCGGTGAACTGCGCAATGCCCCCTGCGACGAGCGCGCCGGTCGCCGAGCCGAGGGTGAACGCGAGCGACGAGCGCCGTGCCCCGGCCGCCGCATCCACGCCTGGCTCGAATCGCGGAGACGACAGCTCCTTCATCCAGCTGGTCCCCACCGCCATCGCGATGCCGACCGTGATGCCGGAGAGCAACCGCCCGACATAGATCGGCGCGGGCCCGACGACGCCGAGCGCCAGACTCGCGCTCGCCAGCACCGCCGTGATCACCGCGGCGAACATCAGCGGTCGCCGTCCGTGCCGGTCGGAGAGCGGCCCGGCGACGAGCAGCGCTGGCGCGAGGCCGAGCACGTAGACGCCGAGGAACATGTTCACGGTCAGCTCGGAGTAGTGCTGCACATCCTTGTACATCAGCAGCAGCGGACTGAACTGGTTGCCGCACCAGGAGCAGAAGAACATCAGCGCGAACACGATGCGCCATGGCGGCTTCGGCTGGGTGGGCAGCGCGCGGGGCAGAGCGCGGGTCACAGCGCCCCCTGGTTCCTCGCGATGTGCGCGCGCAGCCGCTCGTCGAACGATACGGCGCCCGCTGAGCTCGCACGCAAGGCGTCCAGCAGCCCCTCGTGGTCGGCGAGCGAGTCGCCGAGCGTGCCCGGGCGCACCCGGAACAGCTGGTGCCGGATGCGCTGCTGCCTGTCCCTGAGCATCCCGAAGAAGTGCACGGCGAGGTCGTTGCCGGACGCCTCCACGATGGCCGCGTGGAACCACTGGTCGGCTTCGACGAAGCGCTCGACGTCGTCGGCCTCGATGGCGGCGCGCTGTTCGGCGAGCGCGTCGTCGAGGGCGGTGAGCAGCGCATCGTCTGGGCCACCCGCATCCAGAACCCGGCGGGCGGCGCTCGCCTCGATGGCCTCGCGCAGGTCGAGGACGTTCTGCGCCTCCCTGGGCGACATGGGCGTGACGACGGCGCCGCGCCTGGTCTCCAGCGTGAGCAGACCTTCCGCGGCGAGGCGCAGGAACGCCTCGTGCACGGGCGTACGGCTGATCCCGAGTTCCGTGCCGACCTGCGCTTCGCTGAGCAGGGCGCCGCCGGGCGCTGTTCCACTCAGGATGAGGCTTTTGGTGGTGGCGTACGCAAGCTCTGCCGCGGGGATCATTCCCCCAGTCTACGCCTTGCATGCAAGCTTGCGTGCAAGATGCGAAGCCGTCGGGCCACTGCCGACGCTCAGCCGACGCGCGTCGACAACAACCGGTGCACGGCGGCCAGCGGGATCGGCACCCACGACGGCCGGTGCCGCGCCTCGTACGTCACCTCGTACACCGCCTTGTCGAGCTCGAAGGCGTCGAGCAGCTGCTGATGGTCGGCCAGCGTTGAGCCCGCAACCGACGCGTACCCGTCGAGGTACGCCTGCCGCGCTCGCGACGCCCACGCGCTCACGTCGATCGGCGGCTCGCGCCGGGCGAGCGAACCCGCCACGTAGTCGAACGAGCGCAGCATCCCCGCCACATCCCGCATCGTCGCATCCGGGATCGCCCGCTCCGCGAGCGGCCGCAGCGGCTCCCCCTCGAAGTCGATGAACTGCCAGCCGCGCTCCGGCGAGTACAGCACCTGGCCCAGATGCAGGTCGCCGTGGATGCGCTGCAACAGGGGATGCGGTTCCTCCGCCGCCAGCTCGTACACCGCGGCGATCCCCGCCCGCAGCTCCGCCACCTCCGGCACCTCGCTGGAGGTGATGGTGAGCCGCTGGAACATCCCGTCGAGCGCGAGGGCGACATCGTCGCGGGCGGCAGTCTTCGTCGGGAGGGCGGCCGCGAGCGAGAGGTGCAGCTCCGCCGTCCCTGCCCCGAGCGCCCAAGCACGCTCCGCGAAGTCCTCTCCGGCCTCGGCAGCGCTCACCGCGAGCTCCCAGCCGTCTTCTGCCCCGGTGAGGAAGTCCTGCACCAGCGCCAGCTCCCCGGAGGCGCGTCCGCCGCCTGCCGGGGCCGGCCAGCTTCCGGTGAGCCAGCCGAGCAACGCGGGGGTGCGCAGCGAGCCGCCCGCCGTGAGGGCGGCGAGGGTCGACACATCCGGGTTCTCGCCATCCTGCACGACCCGGAACACCTTGATCAGCGCGAGCCTGCCGCCGACCAGCTCCCCGACGATCGACGTGTTCGACTGCTCCCCGGTGAGCTTGCGCGACGAGGCGACGGCGATCGGCGCGCCAAGCGTGTGCCCGCGCGCGTCCGCCTCCCTGCCCTCGACACGGAGCTCGCCATCCATCAGCCCGACGAGCGCGGCGACGTACGCTTCATCGTCCGGTCCGTCGTAGAGGAACCGTCCTCCCGCCTCACCGATGAGGGCGACGGGGTCGCCGTCCTGGCGCGGCCGGGCGACGACGGGCACCTGATACACCCGCGGGGTGCGTGGCGCATCATCGGCGAAGAAGTGGGTGACGATGCGCACGTCGGCGTTCGCAGGTCCTGTCTCGAAGGAGGCGAGCAGCCGCAGCCGCGGTTCGACGCTCTTGGTCGAGTACCAGCGCTGGCGCCGCATCCATGACCCGACGAGCTCGGTGAGTTCGGTCATATTTGCACCGTACGCCCGCGAATGCGGAAACGGCCAGACCACCCTGGGAACACGGAGGAACGTGCGAAGACGCTGGAAGAACGTGCCTCAGCGCGTCCCGAGCGTCACCCCTCTGGCAGCCATGAACGGCAGCGGATCGATCTGCACGCCGTTCACCCGCACCTCGAAGTGCAGGTGACAACCGGTGGATGCGCCGGTGCTGCCGACGCGGGCGATCGGCTGCCCGGCCGCAACGGTCTCCCCCACGGTCACGCCGATCCCGCCGTCGACGATGTGCCCGTACGCGGTCGCGACGCCTCCGCCGTGGTCGATCATCACGAAGTTGCCGTACGAGCCGTTCGGTCCAGCGGCGACGACGGTTCCCGCGGCCGCCGCGACGATGGTGGTTCCGCATCCGGCGCCGAGGTCATCGCCAGGGTGGAACAGCGCGGTGCCGGCCGGGCGCGAAGGCCGGGGTCCGAACACGTCCGTGATCGGCCCGTGCACCGGGAGCACCCAGCCGGTCGCCCCGACGGGGACGGTGACGAGCGACTGCCAGCCGACACCGGCCGCCTGCAGGGTCGGCAGCGAGGCGAGCGCGGACTCCGCGGTGTCGACCGCCGTCTGCGCGTCCGCGACGGCCTGCTCACTACCGCCGAGGTCGACGCCGTTCGCGGTCGTCAGCGCCTTCGCCGCCCTGGCGCGCAGCGTCGCCGCCAGCTGAGCATCGTGCTTCGCGGCCGCCATCGCCGCCTCACGGGACGAGGTCACCGACCGGAACCGGTCGACAGCGCCCAGCTTGTCGAGCAGGTTGCCAGGGCTCGCGAGCGCCGCGGTCAGCGGGTCCATCGTCAGCGAACGCGAGCCCTCCGACCGGATCAGGGCGGTCGCGAACGCCGCGGACTGCTGGGCCTGCTTCTTCGCCGTCTTCGCCTGAGCGGCGAGCGCCTTCGCGGAGGCGTCCGCCTGATCCTTCTCGCGCTGCACGCCGATCGACTGCTGCGTCGCATCCGCGAGGGTCTGCTGCGCGGACGCCAGGTCGCTGGCGAGCTGCGAGGCCTGTTGCAGCTGCGCCTCGTCGAACGTGGCGCCGTTGTCGAAGACGGGCGACGGTTCGAGCGGGATCTGGTCGGTGGGAGCCGGTGCGGTGGGGGACGGGGTGGGCGTCGGTGTCGGAGTGGGGGTGGGAGTGTGCGTGCGGGTCGGTGTCGGCGTCGGTGTCGGTGTCGGGGTGGGCGTGGGTTTCGGCGTCGGCGTCGGCGTCGGCGTAGCTGACGGCGTGGGGGTCGACGTCGCGCCGCCGTCGCCGTCGTCGCCCGGGGCGGTGGTCGGTGTCGGAGTGTCCGTCGACACCGCGCATCCACTGTCGCCGATGGCGCCGTCCGCGCATCCGGCGCCGAAAGCCGTCTGCTGGGTTCCGAAGATGAGGGCGAGTGCGACCACCGCCACGGCACACGCTCGTCCAGCGCGGCGCGGATGTTCGCGTCGTGACCACTGCTCGTAGCGTTTCAGCTCGTTCCGCATCGTCACGCGGGCGGCCGGTGGGACCGGCGTACCCGTGAACTGATGGTCCCACCCGCCGACCTGCTTGCACAAGGCTCCCGAAGCGGGGTCACGGGGAGTCGGATGCAGCTCACAGGGTCGGCACGCTACGGTGAAAGATTGTGACCGAAAGCACCACAGCCACCCCGCGCCGCAGCGCGAAGAAGTCGACCTGGAAAACCCTGCTCAGGGACGTCGTCGTCATCTTCCTGGTGGCCGTGCTCGTCTCGTTCCTGGTCAAGACGTTCGTGGTCAGGTCGTTCTACATCCCGTCCGGGTCGATGGAGAACACGCTCCAGATCAACGACAGGATCATCGTCAACGAATTCCAGCCGAAGCTCTTCGGCCTGCAGCGCGGCGACGTCGTCGTCTTCAAAGACCCGGGCGGCTGGCTCCCCGCTCCGGCGCCGAGCAACTCCTCTCCGCTGCAGAAGGGCGTCGGCGCCGTCCTCGACTTCGTCGGCCTCGGCGCCTCCGACAGCGACCAGCACCTCGTGAAGCGCGTCATCGGACTCCCGGGAGACCACATCACCTGCTGCAACGCTCTCGGTCAGATGAGCGTCAACGGCGTCCCGCTGAAGGAGCCGTACGTGCTCCTCCCCGCCGGAGTCCAGGCCGTGTCTGCGAAGCCGTTCGACGTCACCGTCCCGGCCGGCAAGCTCTGGGTGATGGGCGACAACCGCTACGCCTCCGCAGACTCCCGCTACCACATGGACGACCCCGGCAAGGGCTTCGTCCCCCTCGACGACGTGGTCGGCCGCGCCTTCGTGGTCAGCTGGCCGCTGAGCCACTGGTCGTGGCTGAGCAACTATCCGGAGACGTTCGCGGGCACGGAGAAACAGGGCAGCGGCGGCTGACCGCCTCGCGCTACGACTCCGCCTTACCCAACCGCCAGTACCCCATGAACGCCACCCGGCTGCGGTCGATGCCGCTTCCGGTGACGAGCATCCTGCGAAGGGTCTTCACAGTCGACGACTCTCCGGCGATCCAGGCATAGAAGCCGGTCGCCGCGTCCTCTGGACTCTCCCACAGCGTCTCCGTGTCGATGTCGACGTCGTCGAGCAGCTGCTCGCGGGTGGCCGACGCGCCTGCGACGGTCTCCGGATGCGCGGCCAACCATCCCTGCACCGCCGGCACGAGCCGGCACCCGTTGTCGCCGTCGGCGCGGTCGAGCCAGGTGATCGTGCATCCGGCCGGGTGGTCGATGGCGAGGCTGTCGCGCGCATCCGGGACCTCGATGTACGCGTGGGCGCGGCGCCCGGCCGGCAGCGACTCCAGGATCGCCGCGATGGCCGGGGCCGCCGTCTCGTCGCCGGCCAGGAGCAGGTCGCTCGCATCGCCGGGACGCCAGTCGATGCCGGTTCCGCTGTAGACACTGCGGCCGTCCGGGCCGATGATCACGACCGCCGCGCCCGGCGCGGCCCCGGCGAGCCACTGCGCAGCGGGTCCGCCGTCGCCGTGCGACACGAAGTCCACGACGAGGAGGCGCGCAGCCGTGTCGACGGAGCGTACCGTGTATGTGCGGAACGGGTTGCGCCGCTCGTCGGGGAGCGCGCGCCAGCGGTCGTACCAGTCGCCGGCCAGCATGGCCTCTTCGCTGTCCATCCCGAGGTCGGAGAAGCTGCCGTCCGGCAACGGGAAGACGATCTTGATGCGCTGGTCCTGGCAGTCGGTGCCGAAGGTGCCGAAGTCGTCGGACGTGAAGGTGACGCGGACGAAACTCGGGCTGAGCTGCCGGAGCGCGACGACGGTGGCACAGTATGGGCGGTAGCCGGGACGGTCGGTCTTCTCGGGCGCGAGCAACGGCACAGGTCGTCTTCCTGATCGGCGGGCGGGTGATCTGGGTAAGGTGAGGCTACACTAACCAGCTTGCGCCTCCCTGGGTCTGCGCGAGGACATACGCTGGTCACCGTGGAGACCAACGGCACGAACAGGGCGCCAGGGGTACGCGACGTGGCCAGGGTCGCCGGGGTGTCGCGGCAGACCGTGTCGCGCGTGATGAACGAGCACCCGAGCATCCGCGACGAGACCAGGATGCGCGTGCTCGCCGCCATGGAAGAACTGCGGTTCCGTCCCAACAGGGCCGCCAGGATGCTCACAACGGCACGGTCGAACACCATCGGCATCCTCGCGTCCTCCGCCTCCACCCTGTTCGGTCCGGCGAGCAGCATCGACGCCGTCGAGAACGCGGCGCGCGCCGCCGGATACTTCGTGACCATCGCCCATGTCGCAGACACCTCGACTGAGGAGGTGGAGGCGGCGCTCGACCATCTCGCCGCGCAGGCCGTCGACGGCATCGTCGTTGTCGCGCCGCAACGCCCGGTGGTGGATGCGCTCGGTTCCGCCGCGATCGGCGTCCCGTTCGTGACGCTGCACGGTTCGCAGGAGCCGGAAGGCGACGGCGTGTTCGTCGACCAGGTCGCCGGGGCACGCTTGGCGGTGCGGCACCTGCTCGACCTCGGCCACCGCCGGATCGCACACCTCGCCGGACCGGCGGAGTGGGAGGAGGCGGCGGCCAGACGGCGCGGCTTCACCGCCGAGCTCGCCGACGCCGGGCTGGACGGGTACGTGACCGAACCAGGAGACTGGACCTCCGCCTCCGGGGCCCGCATCGGCGCCGCCCTGTTCGCCGACGGTTCAGCGGGGCGGGACGTGACGGCCGTGTTCTCGTCGAACGACCAGATGGCGCTCGGGCTGCTGCACGTGCTGCGCACGACCGGCGGCCGGGTGCCGGAGGACGTGAGCGTGATCGGCTTCGACGACATCCCGGAGGCGGCGTACTTCGCACCCCCGCTGACGACGGTGCGCCAGGATTTCGGCGAGCTCGGCCGCCGGTGCGTCGCACGTCTGCTCGCCGAAATCGGAGCGGTCGCCGCGTCCGGCGCGGGCTCCGCGACCGCCCCGCCGGTCGCCCCCACCCTCGTCCTCCGCGCCTCTACCTCACCCGCCACATAATCGAGCCGGGACTTCTGTACACGACACGCCAGTCCACCCCGGCGTGTCGTGTGCACAAGTCCCGGCTCGATGGCTTCGGGGCGCGATTGACAGGGGCGGAGGGGGCGGGCGATACTGGTGACGGCCGCATGTGACCGGTCACATTGGCGTGAGGAGACGGATGTCGGGCTACGGGAACGAGACGGCGACGGAGTCGACCGGCGCAGCGGGTGCCATCGAGACGGGGCGCACCTCGCTCGGAATCGAACTCGGGTCGACGCGCATCAAGGCGTGCCTCGTGGACGCCGACGATCCGTCCATCGTGCTCGCCGTGGGCGCGCACGAGTGGGACAACGAGTTCGTCGACCGCGTCTGGACGTACTCGCTCGACGCGGTCCGCACCGGGCTGCAGGCCGCATACGCCGACCTCGTCGCCGACGCCGAGCGCCGCCACGGCGTCCGGCCCACCGTCTACGGCGGCATCGGCGTCTCCGCGATGATGCACGGCTACCTCCCGCTCGACGCCGACGGCGCGGCCATCGCCCCGTTCCGCACCTGGCGCAACACCTCCACCGGTCCCGCCGCTTCCGAGCTCACGGAGCTGTTCGGAATGAACATCCCGCTGCGCTGGTCGATCGCGCACCTGCACCAAGCGGTCATCGACGCCGAGCCGCACCTCCCCCGCTTGCACTCGCTGACGACGCTCGCCGGGTACGTTCACCGCCAGCTCACCGGACGCACCGTGCTCGGCGTCGGGGACGCATCCGGGATGTTCCCGATCGACCAGGACACGAAGACGTACGACGCCGGAATGATCGCGCGCTACGACGCACTCGCCGGGTCGCGCATCCCGACGGGGAGCGTCGCCGATCTGCTTCCGCAGGTCCTCGTCGCCGGCGAATCCGCCGGGCGCTTGACGCCGGAGGGCGCGCGCCTCCTCGACCCCACCGGCGAGTTGCGGCCCGGCGCGCTGTTCTGCCCGCCGGAGGGCGACGCGGGCACCGGGATGGTCGCCACCGACTCCGTCGCGCCGCGCACGGGCAACGTGAGCGCGGGCACCAGCATCTTCGCGATGGTCGTGCTCGACCGCCCCATCGGCGGCGTGCATCCGGAGTTGGACCTGGTCACGACGCCCGCGGGCGATCCGGTCGCGATGGTGCACTGCAACAACGGCGCGAGCGAGCTGGCGGCGTGGGCCGGAATGTTCGCGCGGTTCTCCCTCGCATCGGGAGGAACCGCGGACACCGACGCCGTCTACGACACCCTGTTCCGCGAAGCCCTCGACGGCGAGAGCGACGCCGGCGGCCTCCTCGCATACAACACTCTTGCGGGCGAACCGATCGCCGGGCTCCCCGAGGGCCGGCCGCTCATCGTCCGCACCCCGGAGAGCCGCCTCACCCTCGGCAACCTCATGCGCGCCCAGCTCTACGGCGTCTTCGGCACCCTCGCCCTCGGGATGCGCGTCCTCGCCGACGAGGGAGTCGCCCTCGACCGGATGTTCGCCCACGGTGGCATGTTCCGCACCGCCGGGGTCGCGCAGCGGTTCCTGGCCGGGGCATTGGATGCGCCGGTCTCGGTCGCGGAGACCGCGTCGGAGGGTGGCGCGTGGGGCATCGCGGTGCTGGCCGCGTATGCGGGCGCCGTCGCCCGCGCGGAGGAGAGCGAAGCCGCGTCCGCCGACCTCGACACCTATCTGCGCACCAGCGTCTTCCACGCGTTCGAGTTCGACACCGCCGAACCGTACGCCGCCGACGTCGCCGGGTTCGCCGCCTACCTCGACCGCTATCGCGACGGCCTCGCCATCGAGCGCGCCGCCGTCGAAGCGCTCCCCCTGAAAGGAAACGTGTGACCTCCTCCGCCACGCCCGAGTCCCCCGCCGTCCGCGCCGTCCGCGAGCAGGTCGCCGCCCTGCACGCCGAACTGACCCGCAACGCGCTCGTCGTCTGGACCGGCGGCAACGTCTCCGGTCGCGTCCCCGGCACCGACCTGTTCGTCATCAAGCCGAGCGGCGTCGACTACGACGACCTCGCCCCGGACACCATGATCCTCTGCACCCTCGACGGCGAAGTGGTGCCCGGCTCCGCCGGATGTGACCGGTCACCGTCCAGCGACACCGCCGCGCACGCCTACGTCTACCGGTCCATGCCGGAGGTCGGCGGCGTCGTGCACACGCACTCCACCTACGCCACCGCCTGGGCGGCGCGGGCCGAGCCCATCCCGTGCGTCATCACCGCGATGGCCGACGAGTTCGGCGGCGACATCCCGGTCGGACCGTTCGCGATCATCGGCGACGACTCGATCGGCCGCGGCATCGTCTCGACGCTCTCCGGGCACCGCTCCCCCGCTGTGCTCATGCAGAACCACGGCGTCTTCACCATCGGTCGGGATGCGCGCGCCGCCGTGAAGGCCGCCGTCATGGCCGAGGACGTCGCCCGCACTGTGCACATCGCCCGGCAGGGCGGCGAGCTCGTCCCCATTCCCGCCGACGCCATCGACACCCTCTACCACCGCTATCAGAACGTCTACGGACAGAACACGCAAAGGAGCACCAGCTGATGCCGAGGCCCACGAACACCCTCGACCACTACGAGGTCTGGTTCCTCACCGGAAGCCAGCACCTCTACGGCCCGGAGACGCTCGCCCAGGTCGCCGAGCAGTCGCGCGCCATCGCCGACCAGCTCGCCGCCTCCACCGACGTGCCGGTGCGCGTGGTATGGAAGCCGGTGCTCACCGACGCGGATGCCATCCGCCGCATCGCGCTGGAGGCCAACGCCGACGACGCCGTGATCGGCCTCATCGCCTGGATGCACACCTTCAGCCCGGCGAAGATGTGGATCGCCGGGCTCGACGCGCTCCGCAAGCCGCTGTTGCACTTCCACACGCAGGCGAACGTCGAACTGCCGTGGGGCGAGATCGACTTCGACTTCATGAATCTCAACCAGGCTGCGCACGGCGACCGTGAGTTCGGCTACATCCAGTCGCGGCTCGGCTTCGCCCGCACGACCGTCGTCGGTCACGTCTCGAACCCGGAGGTCACCTCCCGCATCGGCACCTGGATGCGCGCAGCAGCAGGATGGGCGGCGACCCGTTCGCTGAAGCTCGCCCGGTTCGGCGACAACATGCGCTTCGTCGCCGTCACCGAGGGTGACAAGACGGAGGCCGAGCTGCGCTTCGGCGTGCAGGTGAACACCTGGGGCGTCAACGACCTGGCCGCCGCTGTCGCCGACGCGTCCGACGCCGACGTGGATGCACTGGTCGCCGAGTACGAGGAGATCTACGATGTCGCGCCCGAGCTGCGCCGCGGCGGCGACAGGCATGCCTCGCTTCGCGACGGCGCGGCCATCGAGCTCGGGCTCCGTTCGTTCCTCGAAGCCGGAGACTTCGGCGCGTTCACCACCAGCTTCGAAGACCTCGGTGCGCTGAAGCAGCTGCCCGGCCTCGCCGTGCAGCGGCTGATGGCCGACGGCTACGGGTTCGGTGCAGAGGGCGACTGGAAGACCGCGATCCTCGTGCGCGCCGCGAACGTGATGGGCGCGGGGCTGCGGGGCGGCGCGTCGCTGATGGAGGACTACACCTACGACCTCACCCCCGGCGACGAGCGCATCCTGGGCGCGCACATGCTGGAGGTGAGCCCGGCGCTCAGTTCTGCGCGGCCGACACTGGAGGTGCATCCACTGGGCATCGGAGGCAAGGACGACCCGGTGCGCCTGGTGTTCACCGCCGACCCTGGCCCGGCCGTCGTCGTGGCGCTGTCGGACATGCGCGACCGGTTCCGGCTGGTGGCGAACGTGGTCGAGGTGGTCGAGCCGACCGCTCCGCTCCCCCACCTGCCGGTCGGTCGCGCCGTCTGGAAGCCCGCGCCGGACTTCACAACGTCGGCGACCGCGTGGCTCGAAGCCGGGGCCGCCCACCACACCGTCATGTCGACGGCCGTCGGCCTGCAGGCGTTCGAGGACTTCGCCAGGATGGCGGAGACGGAGCTGCTGATCATCGACGAGCAGACCACGCTCCGCGGCTTCTCCGAGGCGCTGCGCTGGAACGCGGCCTATTACCGTCTCGCCCGCGGAATCTAGCCGCCCACCGACCCCTGGCCGCCGGCCTGTCATCGGCGACGGCGGCCAGGACCCCTCTCCCAACGCCATCGAGCATCGGGGCAGGACGGGCGGGCCTCAGAGGTCGAGGGGGCCGAGCGAGGGCTGCGCGACGAAGCAGACGGCGGGGTCGGTCGCGATCTCGAGTTCGAGAGCCAGGATGCGGTTGGTTCCCGCGCTGAGGATCGGCGCCGGCACGTAGAGCGTGTACTGCGGCCCCCGCGACCAGTAGCGGCCGAGGCAGAAGCCGTTGATCCAGACCGCGCCTTTGCCCCAGCCGCTCGTGTCGAGGTAGAGGTCGGCCGGTTCGTCCAGTTCGAACGTCCCTGAGGCGAACACCGGCCCCGACAGCAGGCCGACGGGCTCCCCGCGCACCTCGTCGAGCGCCGCCTCGGCACCCGCGATGGCCGCGGCGCTGGACACGTCGATCGGCTCCACGGTCCACCCCGTCACCGCGCGTCCGTCGACGGCGACCGTGCCGATCAGCCCCTTGGGCTCGCCGATGCGCGTCCCGTAGTCCACTCGGCCCTGGTTCTCGATCAGGATGCGCAGCTCGCCTCCGCCGGGAAGCACCAGCGCTCGCTCCTTGTTTTCGCGTGCGAGCCGCCCGACGGGCACGCCGTCGATGGTCAGCCATGCTCGGTCGCGCACCTCGCCGACCGTCAGCACCGAGCCTGCGGCGGCGTCGATGGATGCGCGGTACAAGGCGAACGGTCCGTAGTGGCCGAGCGCATCCATCGTCGGGGGCTGGTCGGCGCGCACCGGCTCGGCGAACACGGCGGCGACCGCGTCGAGCGGCAGTGTCGCGTCGAACGTGCTGGTCACGACGGGCGAAGCACCGGAGGCGACGGGCACCTCGTCCGGCACAGGCGCGTGCCGAGCGATCGTCTCCCGGAACGCCCAGTACTTCGCGGTCGGGTTGCCCGCCTCGTCGAGCGGGGCGTCGTAGTCGTAGCTGGTGACGATCGGCGTGTAGTGGCCCTTGTGGTTGGCGCCGTTCGTGAAGCCGAAGTTGGTGCCGCCGTGCACCATGTAGAGATTCACCGACGCGCCAGCAGCGAGCACCGCATCCAGTTCGGCGGCGGAGTCGGCGGGTGAGGTGATGTGGTGGTATTCGCCCCAGTGGTCGAACCAGCCATTCCAGAACTCGGAGCACATCAGCGGTCCGGTCGGCTGGTGCTCGCGCAGCGTGGCAAGCCGCTCGACGGCGCGCGAGCCGAACGACGCCGTGCGGTGCAGCTCGGGCAGCGAGCCGTTCTCCAGCATCGCCGGCTGCGGCTGGTCGACGGTGGTCAGCGGCACCACGATCCCGGAGGCGCGGGTCACGTCGACCAGCGCGCGGAGGTAGTCCTTGTCGTCGCCGTACGCGCCGTACTCGTTCTCGATCTGCACGAGCACGACCGGGCCGCCCTGGTCGAGCTGGCGCGGGGCGACGATCGCGTAGACCTCGCGCAGGTAGCTGCTGACGGCGGCGAGGTAGCGCGGTTCGCTGCGGCGGATGCCGACGCCAGGCTCGGCGGTCAGCCAGGCGGGGAGGCCGCCGTTGACCCACTCGGCGCAGATGTACGGGCCGGGACGCACGATGGCGCGCATACCCTCCGCAGCGACCGCGTCGAGGAACGCGCCCAGGTCGAGGCCGCCCTCGGCAGTCCACTCCCCCTCGGCCGGCTCGTGCAGGTTCCACGGCACGTAGGTCTCGATGGTGTTGAGACCCATCAGCCTGGCCTTGTGGATGCGGTCGGCCCACAGCCCGGGATGCACGCGGAAGTAGTGCAGCGCGCCGGAGATCACCTGGAACGGTTCGCCGTCGAGCAGGAAGTCGCGCTCGCCGATCTCGAACCGGCTCGGCCGCTCGGCGATGGCCGTGCGTGTGTCCAGGGTGTCGGTGTCTGCTGTGCCCGTAGCCATCGGTGGTGTCGTCTCCATCGTGTCGTGTTCGTGCTGTGTCGTGGCTGCGGCCGGCCGCGCTGGGCGACCGGCCGCATCCACTGGTCGTGCGTTCGGCTACTTGCCGGTGACGGTGAAGCCCTGCTGGTTGCCGTAGTCGACCAGCGACTTCTGCCAGGCCTGCAAGCCGGTGTTCAGGTCGCTGTTGTTCGAGTACGACTGGCCGACGGTGTCGCCGTAGATGCTGTTCGCGTACACCTGGAACGGCAGGTACTGCCAGCCGGTCGAGACGTTCTTCGCGCCGTCCACGAGCACCTCGTTGATCTTCTGCCCGCCGAAGTAGTCGGGCGCGGAGGCCAGGAAGTCACTCGCGTTGAGGTCCTTCGTGGTCGACGGGAAGCCGCCGGACTGCAGGAAGACCTTGATCGACTCCGGGCTGTTGTTCAGCCACTTGAGGAAGCCGGCGGCGAGCGCCGGGTTCTTGCTCTGCTTCAGCACGACCTGTCCGCCTCCGCCGTTCTCGGCGTTGGTCGGAGTGCCGTCGTAGGTCGGCACAGGCGCGACGCGCCACTGGCCCGATCCGTCCTTCACCGACGACTCGAGCACGCCGGGCATCCACGCGCCGGTGACGAGGGTGGCGATGGAGCCGTTGCCGAGCGCCTTGAACCAGTCGTCGCTCCAGCCGGGCACGGAGGAGAGCAGCTTGTTCTGAACGAGCTTGTTCCAGGTGCCCGTCCACTTCTTGGTGCCGTCGTCCTGGAGGTTGATCGACACCTTCGTGCCGTCGACCTGGAACGGACGGCCTCCGGCCTGCCAGATCATGCTGGTGGTGAAGCCGGAGTCTCCGGAGTCGCTGGTGATGTACTTGGTCGGGTCGGCCGCGTGCAGCTTGGTGGCCGCATCCACATACTCGTCCCAGGTCTTCGGCACGGCGATGCCGTACGTGTCGAAGACCGTCTTGTTGTAGAACATCGCCATGGGCCCTGAGTCCTGCGGCAGCCCGACGAGCTGGCCTCCGACGTTGACCGAGCCCCACGGGCCGGGCGTGTAGTCGCTCTTCAGCGAGTCGAAGCCGTACTGCTTGAGGTCGACGAGCGCCTTGCCGAGTGCGAACTGCGGGATGGCGTAGTACTCGACCTGGGCCACATCCGGAGCGCCGGAGCCCGCCTTGATGGCGTTCTGCAGCTTGGTGTACTCGGTGGTGTTGGTGCCCGCGTTGACCAGCTTGACCTTCACCTTCGGGTACTGCTTCTCGAACGCGGCGACCTGCGCTTCCGCCGACGGCGTCCACGACCAGTACGTGATCGTGCCGCCCTCTTTCAGTGCGGACTCGATGTCGGAGGAGTTGCCTCCGGATGCTGCTGTTCCGCCCGAGCAGGCGGCGAGCGACGCGCCGAGCACGGCGCTGACGGCGATGGCCGTCGCGACGCGTCGAAGCACCGACGAACGCGTGATGCGCTTCATGGTGTTCCTTTCACTTCATTCACTTCATCGGGATGAGGGGTGTTGGGCAGGACGCCCGTGGGAGGGATGGTGCGATGGCAAGCAGCGGTCTCCCGTCACTGCTTGACGCTTCCGGCGCTCAACCCCGACTGCCAGAACCGCTGCAGGAAGAGGAAGGCGATGACGATGGGCACGATGGTGAGCAGTGAGCCGGTGATGACCAGGTTGTAGATCGGCTGCGCTCCGACGCCGATCGCCTGGGCGCTCCACTGGCCGAGTCCGACCGTGAGCGGGTACCACTGCGGGTCGCTCAGCATGATCAGCGGAAGGAAGTAGTTGTTCCAGGTGGCGACGATGGCGAACAGCAGCACCGTCACGATGCCGGGTGCGAGCAGCCGCAGCGAGATGGTGAAGAAGGTGCGGAACTCGCCGGCGCCGTCCATCCGGGCCGCTTCGAGCAGTTCGGTCGGGATGGCTTCTGACGCGTAGGTCCAGACCAAATAGAGGCCGAACGGGCTGACCAGCGACGGCAGGATGACCGCCCACGGCGTGTTCGTCAGGCCCACCTGGCTGAACATCAGGAAGGTGGGGACCGCGAGCGCCGTGCCCGGCACCGCGATGGCGCCGAGGATGATCGCGAACACCGCGCGCTTGCCGGGGAAGTTGTACTTCGCGAGCCCGTATCCGGCGACGGTGGCGAGCAGGGTCGCCCCTCCCGCGCCGACCACCACATACAGCAGGGTGTTGCCGAACCACTGCAGGAAGATCCCGTTGCGGTAGCTGAGCGTGTCCGCGATGTTCTGGAACAGCGAGAAGCCGTTGCCGAACCAGAGCCCGAATGAGGAGAACAGCTCGGGCTGGGTCTTGGTGGCGTTGACGACCAGCCAGACCAGCGGCACGATCGAGTACACCGTGAAGATCACCATGACGATGGTGAGCACGATCGACCGGCGGTTCCGCGGGTTGCGGCGCGAAGAGCGTGCTCTCGACGATCCGGATGCACGGGATGCTCTGGATGCGCGCCGCGCCGGGGTGCGGCCCTCGCGCTCGGGGGCGATGGCGACCATCAGGCGTTCTCCTTCCTCGAGCCGCGCAGTTGCACGACGTAGGCGATCACCGCAGTGAGCACGCCCATGACGATCGCGACCGTCGCCGCGTAATTGAACTGCTGTCCGGCGAACGAGAGGTTGTATGCGTACATGTTCGGGGTGAAGTAGCTGGAGATCGCGTTCGGTGCGAGCGGCTTCAGCAGGTTGGGCTCGTTGAAGAGCTGGAAGCTGCCGATGATCGAGAAGATCGTCGCGATCACGATGGCGCCGCGCACGGCGGGGATCTTGATGCTGAACACCGTGCGGAACGCGCCTGCTCCGTCGATCTCCGCCGCCTCGTACAGCTCGCCGGGGATCACCTTCAGCGCCGCGTAGAAGATCAGCATGTTGTAGCCCATGAACTCCCAGGTGACGATGTTGCCGATCGAGCCCAGGATCCAGGAGCCGCTGAGCGGGGCGAAGCTCGTGCCGAGCAGGTCGTTGATGCTCCCGGTGAGCCCGAACTGGTCTCCGTAGATGAAGCCCCAGATGAGGGCGGCGACGACGCCGGGGACCGCATACGGCAGGAAGATCGCGATACGGAAGAAGCCGGCGCCGTGCAGCCGGGCGCTGTCGAGGGCGAGCGCCGCGGTGAGCGAGAGCACGAGCATGATCGGCACCTGCACCACCAGGAAGACGGTGACGCGGCCGAGCGACTCCCAGAACTTCGCGTCGGTGAAGACTGCGATGTAGTTCTCGAAGCCGACGAAGGCGTTGCCCCCGATGAGTTGCTGCCGGAAGAGGCTGAGGTAGATCGCGTAGATCACCGGCGCGATGATCATGGCCGCGAACACGACCAAGAAGGGGGCTACGAACGCCCAGCCGCGCCAGTCGCGACGGTGGCGTCGGCGCGGCGCGCTGAGGGAGGCGCTGCGGGGTGCGGACGTCGTTGTCAATGTGGTCTTCCTTGTCGTCTCGCCGATGTTTACGTCAACATCAGCGGGGCTACACTAGCATGTTGACGTCAACATGGCGCAAGCCCCTCGGGCTGATATGCCAGAGTTGAATCCACAGGACTCACACGAAAGGGTGCGCGATGACCGAGCAGGACACCGAGCGCCAGCGCGCCAAGCGCGGGCCGTCGCTCGCCGACGTCGCCGGCCACGCCGGCGTCTCGACGCAGACCGTCTCCCGCGTCGCCAACGGCCTGACCAACGTCGAACCCGCCACCCGCGACCGCGTGCTCAGTTCGATGCAGACCCTCGGCTACCGGCCCAACCGTGCGGCGCGCGCGCTGCGCTCCGGCCGCTTCCGCAGCATCGGCGTCGTGATGTTCACGCTGTCGTCGTACGGCAACATGCGCACGCTCGACGCCATCGCCGTCTCAGCGGCCCGTGCCGGATACTCGATCAACCTCGTGCCCGTCGAACACCCCACCCAGCAGGATGTGTCCGTCGCGTTCTCCCGGCTGCTCGAACAGGCGGTCGACGGCATCATCATCGTCATCGAAGCGCACATCGTCGACCGGGCCGACGTCGAGCTGCCGCCCGGCCTCTCCGTCGTCGTCATCGACTCCACCGCGCGCGCCGACTACCCGCAGGTCGACACCGACCAGGCGCAGGGCGCGCGCATCGCCACGGAGCACCTGCTCTCGCTCGGCCACGAGACGGTCTGGCACATCGCAGGTCCCGCCGACTCGTACTCGGCCACCCGGCGCGAGCGGTCCTGGCGCGCCGTGCTGGAGGAGGCGGGCCGCCCTGTTCCAGAGCCGATGCTCGGCGACTGGTCGACGGCGGCCGGTTACCAGCACGGGAAGACGATCGCCGCGCATCCGGAGATCACGGCGGTGTTCGCCGCCAACGACCAGATGGCGCTCGGCGTGCTGCGTGCCCTGCATGAGAGCGGCCGCCGCGTGCCGGAGGACGTCTCGGTGGTCGGCTTCGACGACATGGCGGAGTCCGACTCGTTCTGGCCGCCGCTCACCACGGTGCACCAGGAGTTCGAGGCGACCGGGCACCGCGCCGTCGAGCTCCTGATCGCCGAGATCGAGTCCCGCCCGGAGCCCGCCGCGGCCACCGTCCTCCCCACCCGCCTCGTCGTCCGCGCCTCCACCGGCCCGGCCCCCGTGCGCTGACCACCACGGGAAGAAGCCTGGGCTCGACGGTGTTTTTCTTGCAGAATGTCGATGGCGCGCATCCTCGTTCGACGTGTGGATGAACCGTTCGCGATCGAAAGGATGAACGATGAAGTACATGATGTTCGTTGTCACCGACTCCAACCCTGACACCGAGTCGGACGAGTCCGACGTCGACCTCTGGGTGGACGAGCTCGACGCCAGCGGCAAGCGGGTGATCGGCGAGGTGCTCGAACCGCCCGCGAAGTCGACCATCGTCCGCGTGCGCGACGGCAAACGCCACGTCACAGACGGACCGTTCGCCGAGACCAAGGAATGGATCTGCGGGTTCGACATCCTCGAGTGCGAGAGCCTCGACGAAGCGATCGAGATCGCATCCAGGCACCCCATGGCCCGCAACGGCCAGCTGGAGATCCGCCCCTTCATGACCTGGCAGTAGTCGCCCCTCCCGCTCGCAATCCCCCATCGAGTGGTCCCGAATTGCCGCGTGCCCACGTGCATCCACGGCAATTCGGGACCACTCGATCGGGGGGAGCGCGAGACGTGGACCCGGCGCACAGCAATCCCATAGGATCGGGCCATGCTGCTCGTTCCGCTGCTCTCGCTCACGCTGTTCGTCTTCGCGCTGGTGGACATCATCCTGCGGCCGTCCGATCAGGTGAAGCACCTGCCGAAGCTCGCCTGGGTGTTCATCGTGATCCTGCTGCCGTTCGTCGGGAGCATCCTGTGGTTCGCGATCGGCCGCGAGTACGCACAACGACCGGATGCGCGACCGCGGGCCGTCGTGGTGCGCGAAACTGCCATAGAGCCGAGCGCCTTCGCCCGCGGCCAGCACGGCAGGGCGCTCAGCACCGAGGAGCAGCTGGCGGCCGTCACCGCCGAGATCGAGTACCACGAACGCCAGGAGCGCATCCGCAAGCTCGAACAGGAAGTGCAGCGCCGCCGCGACGGCTCCGGCGAGGCCGCGCTCTAAAGCACCAGCTCGCGCCGCACGATCTGCTGCGCCACCGCGGTCAGCGCGATCTCGTGCCTGCGGGCGTGCGAGCGGATCAGCACGAACGCCTCCTCCACCGGGATGCGATGCCGGTACGACACGACGCCCTTCGCCTGTTCGATGATCACGCGGCTGTCGAGCGCATGCTGCAACTGGTGGCGCACGGTGTCGCTCTCGGCGAGCGCCCGCTGCTGCAGGATGCCGATGGTCGCCACATCGGCCATCGCCCGCGCGGCGACGGCGTCGAGCTCGTCCATCCGCCCCGGCTCGTCGCCGAACAGGTTGAGCGAGCCGATCGTCGTGCGGCGCAGCCGGAGCGGGAACGCGTGCACAGCCCGGAAACCTTCGCGATCCGCCGCAGCACAAAACTGCACCCAGGTGTCCTGAACCGTCGCCAGATCGTCGACGGAGACGGCCACCCCCGTGCGGAAGCACTCGACGCACGGTCCGCCGTCCGGTCCCAGCTGCATCAGCTCGATCAGTCCGCTGCGTTCGTCGGTGGAGGCGACGACGTGCAGCTCACCATCGCCGTCGGCGAGCAGGATCCCCGCCTGGCTGACGTCGAGCAGCCCCTGGCAGCGCTCGACCAGAGCCTGCAGCAGGTCGACGACGTCGTAGTCGGCGACCAGAGAGTCCGCGAGCATGGCGAACGTTTCGAGGATGCGACCCTCTCGTGTGGTCTCCTGCATTAAGCGGTCCTACCCCTCTGCGTCCGCGTCGGTGTTGAAATCGAGGTCGGTGCTGAAATCGAGGTCCGTGCTGAAATCGAGGCGCCACGCGAGGATCTCCTCCGACACCTCGCGCATCGTCATGTCGTGTGCGAACGCGTGCGCCCGGATGAGCAGCTCCGCATCCCCCGGCGAGACCGCGAGCTGCGCGATCACCGCCCCCGTCGCCTGGTGGATGCGCCTCCGCGAGAACTCGCCGCCGTCGTTGTCCTCCGCTTGAGCAGCGCCCAGCCGGCCGAGCAGGTCTCGTAGCAGCAGACGACCCGCGTCTTCGGCGAGCGCCGTCGCCCGCTTGCTGTCCGCATCCAGCAGCTGGAGGGGCTGCGTGCTGTAGAGGTCGATCACGCCGAGCGTGAGCGAACCGATCGCGAGCGGGAAGGCGAACAGCGAAGCCACAGGGAGTTCCGCCGCCGCGTGCGCGAACGACGGCCATCTGGCACCGTGCGTGCCGTGCAGCTCGGGTGCGAACACCGGCCGTTTGGTGGCGAACGCATCCCAGCACGGGCCTTCCCCGAGGTCGAGCTGCAACTCGTCGAGACGGGCGGCGACGTCGTCGGTCGCGCACACCGTCTCCGGGGCGATCAGATCGCCGATGGTGGAGACCGCGGCCCCGGTCACCGGGAGGGCGCGCAGGAAGGGGGCGCAGTACGTGCCCCTGGCCGTCACCGCCGCTCGTTCGTCGCTCACGTCGCCGCACTCTCCGTTCCCTGCTGCCATTGTCCCCCATCCTGAACGGCCGCGACCGTCCACTTTTGTTTCACTTTTCGACAGCCCATTCGCGTTCCGCGCTCCGCCCGAGGACAGTTGTCGCATGAGTGGCATTCACGCGCGACCCCTCGCCGACCTGCGCGAACGCAGGACCAGCATCAAGTGGCACCGGTTCCCCGCCGATGTCCTTCCGATGTCGGTGGCCGAGATGGACTTCGAGATCGCGCCGTCCGTCGCTCAGACCGCGATCGACCACCTGCTGCGCTCCGACACCGGCTACCTGGACTCCCCCGGCCCGCTCGCTGCGGCGTTCGCCGAGTTCGCCGCCGGGGCGTGGGGCTGGCAGGTCGACGAGTCCAGAGTGCACCTGGCGACGGATGTGACGGTCGGCGTCCTGGAGACGCTGCGCCTCGCCGTGCCCAGCGTCGGCGGACGCGTCGTGATCACCCCGCCGGTGTACGCGCCGTTCGTGGAGATGGTCGGTGAGGCGCGCGCCGAGACCGTGGAGGTTCCGCTGCGCGAGGACGCCGGCTGGTCGCTCGACCTTCCCGCCATCGAGCGTGCGTTCGCCTCCGGAGTGGATGCGTTCCTGCTCTGCAACCCGCACAACCCCACCGGACGCTCGCACAGCGCCGAGAGCCTGCGAGAGCTCGCCCGGCTGGCCGCGCAGTACGACGTGCTCGTGGTGAGCGACGAGGTGCACGCGCCGCTCGCGCATCCCGGTTCGCCGTTCACGCCGTTCGCCGTGGCGTGTACCGGGGCGGGGGTCCGCTCCGTCACCGTGACCTCCGCCAGCAAAGGCTGGAACCTCGCAGCCCTCAAGTGCGCCGTCGCCGTCGCGAACGACGCGGACAGCGCCGCCCTGCTCTCCCGGTTCCCGGAGGAGCTCGCCGCCCGCACCAGCATCATCGGCCTGCACGCCAACATCGCCGCGTACGAGGCGCAGACCTGGCTGCACCAGACCATCGACCGCATCACCGACAACTACCGCCTCCTGGTCGGTGAGTTGAGCATCCATCTGCCGGAGGCCCTGGTCGTCGAGCCGGACGCCGGCTACCTGGTCTGGCTGGACCTGCGCGCGCTCGGCCTCGGAGACGACCCGGCCGCCATCCTGCTGGCCGACGCCCGCGTCGCCCTCAACTCCGGGCCCAGCTTCGGCCAGGGCGGTCGCGGTTTCGCGCGGATGAACATCGCCTGCGACCCGGAGACCATCACCGAGGCGGTGCGCCGCATCGCGGCAGTGGTGCGGAGTCGCGCAACCGCCGGTGAGCGGTCGGGCGTCGCGCTTCCAGCCTGATCGGACGATCGCGCGACGGGCTCTATCTAGTCCGTCCCCGCCGCCAGCAAGCCGCGTTCGAGGTCGGCGATCACGTCGCGTGCGCTCTCCAGACCGATCGACAACCGGATGAGCCCCGGCGTGATCCCGGCGTCCAGCCGCTCCTGCTCGGTGAGCTTGGCGTGGATCGTGCTGCCGAGGTGGATCGCGAGCGTGCGGACGTCGCCGATGTGCGTCATCGGGCTGACGAGTTCGAGCGCGTCGATGAACCGGCGCGCTGCCGCCCGACCACCGGCCAGGTCGATGCTGACCACCGATCCCGCCCCGAGCGGCAGATACTTCTGCGCCCGCTCGTGGAACGGATCCGTCGCGAGTCCCGGATAGTGCACAGCGGCCAGTTCGGGCCGCCCGGCCAGCCACTCCGCGATCTGCTGCGCGTTGGCGACGTGCCTGTCCATCCGGAGCGACAGCGTCTCAATGCCGTGCAGCAGCAGGAACGTGCTGGTCGGCGGCACGGTCGGCCCGTACTCCAGCACGGTCACCGTGCGCAGGTAGCCGAGGTACGCCCCTGCGCCGAAACGCTCCAGGAACGACGGGACCCCGGTTCGCGGCGCCTCCACCAGGTGCGGGAAGCGGTCGGCGTTGGCCGCCCAGTCGAACGTCCCGCCGTCGATCACCGCGCCGCCGATGACGGCTCCGTGCCCGGCAAGCCATTTCGACGTCGAGTGCACGACGATGTCGGCTCCCCACTCGATCGGACGACAGAGGTATGGCGTGGCGACGGTGCTGTCCACGACAAGAGGCACGCCGGCCCGGTGGGCGATCCCGGCCAAACGCTCCAGGTCGACCACCTGGTTGAGCGGGTTCGGGATGGTCTCGGTGTAGATCGCCCTCGTGCGGTCGGTGACCCGTG
Source organism: Leifsonia sp. McL0627 (assembly GCF_058244615.1). Classification (NCBI taxonomy): domain Bacteria; kingdom Bacillati; phylum Actinomycetota; class Actinomycetes; order Micrococcales; family Microbacteriaceae; genus Leifsonia; species Leifsonia sp. McL0627. The sequence goes on along the minus strand of NZ_JBZCGM010000003.1, from coordinate 299,016 downwards.
CCGCCCACTCCGACTCATCGGCGTCGTCGGCGACGTACTCAACAGTGAGCCCCTGCCTGTGCAGCGCGCCGCCGAACATCTCCCTCGTCCCCTCGTAGAGCGACGAGGTGGCCAGGATGTGGTCCCCTGCGCGAGCGAGCGAGAACAACGCGGCCGCGATGGCCGCCTGCCCGCTGGAGACGACGATGCCGTCGACCCCGCCCTCCAGATCGGCGAGGCGGCGCCCGGCGACCTGGTTGGTCGGGTTCTCGTTGCGGGAGTACGCCCGCTGCGTGCTGCGCCCGGCGAACCGGTCCTCGCCGTCGTCGAAGTCCGAGAAGACGTATCCGGCGGTCTGATAGATCGGCGTCACGCGTGCGCTGGTCTGCGCGTCCACGACGGCGCCGGCGTGGATCTGCCTGGTCTCGAAGTCAGCCATGGAGCAACTGTACGAACCGCCGGGTGGATGCGCTCGCGCTCGCGCAACATTCGGTCGTACAGGCGAGTGCTCAGTCCGGGTCGGTCGGGTCCACCGGGGCGTGATGGTCGAGTGCGACGACGCCGCGCTTCCAGTACCCGCTGGCGACGACCTGCTCGCCCGGCAGCCCGAGCTCGCGCCGCAGGTAGTGCCGCGCCGGGATGAGCGCACCGGCCTCGCCCGCGAGGAACACGAACGTGTCGTCGCCGATCGGCCCCAGCGCGCGCAACTCGGCCTCCACCGTGGATGCGCCACTCGCCCTGGACAGCCACCGCGCATCCACTCGGTCGGCGAGGGCCGCGGGCAGGTAGGAGGAGACGCTGTCGTCCGCCACGTCGAAGAGCGCGGTGACGGGAACGGACGGGCCGACCGTGGTGAGCCAGCGGGACGCGGCGGGCAGGGCGGTCTCGTCGGCGATCACGATCATCCGGCCGATGCCCTCCGGGGCCAGCTGCGATCCGCGCGGGCCTCCGATGGCGACGACGTCGCCCGGCGTCGCGCGGGCCGCCCAGGCGGACGCGGGCCCCTCGTCCCCGTGCAGGACGAAGTCGATGTCGAGCTCCGCGGCCTCCTGGTCGTCGCCGCGCGGACGGAAGTCGAGCGGCGTGTAGTCCCTGGCGGTGGGCGTCCCCTGCTCCGACGGCACGAGGCCGTCCGGCGTCACCGTCGGCACGATGAGCATCCCGGACTGCTGGTCGGGGAAGAACACCTTGACGTGGTCGGCCGGCCCGGCGCTCGTGAACCCGTCGAGGTCCGTGCCGCTGAACGTGATCCTGACGATCGACGGGACGATCCTGCTCACGCGGCGGACGATGACATGACGGATGGCGAACTCGTGCCGGAGGCGCTGACGAGCGAAAGGCATTTCTGGAAACTCCAGTCGACGGGGGGCGAACTGTTGCTGAGGACAACCTAACGTAGCCGGGCCGCGACGCGCGTCCGGCCACCCCGCGCTGATGTGCGCCGTCCATTCAAGAGAGCCGGCCACGGGACTCGAACCCGTAACCCCCGCTTTCGGCTGCGACGCGGTTCAGCTGGCGCGTGCGACGATGTCCCGCAGCGCCTGGATCTGCGCGTGCGCTTGCGGAATGAGGGTCGTCACCGTCGTGTAGTCATCTGAGGAAACAGCGTTGGAGATCTGCCCATTGATGGCTACGAGCGACGCGTTCGCGAGGGTCCAGTCAGCGACGACAGACTCCGGCGCATTGATCTCAAGCAGTTGGGCCGAGTTGAACGACAACTCCACCGAATTGGTCGCCACTCGCAGCGTCGAACCCTTGGAGACGGCGTCGGCCATGTCGTTCAGGTCTTTGTCGTAGTCGTCCAACTGCTTCCCGGCGGTGGCCTTGAAGTACGTCGGGTCGACCCCGGAGGACACCGGCGCAGGCGGTGTACTGGCGACGGGCGTCGCGACCGGTGTCGGCGTCGCCACCGCACTCGGTGTGGTCTGGGCGAGGACGTTGTCGGCGACGGGAGCGGTTTTGTTCCCCGCGGCGATCGCCCCGGACACCGAACCCACGATGACGAGTGCGACCACAGCGCCGACGACGATGAACCAGGGGCGCTTCCAAAGAGGCAACGGAGTTGTGCGTGCGGTTCCAGAAAGGTTGGCTCCGCCCGGCACGGTCATGGCCGCAGGCGCTGGCGCTGGCGGGGCGGCGAGGACGGGCCGTCGCGCGTCGGTCCATGTGCTGCCATCCCACCAGCGTTCGTTTCCGGGCTGCTCGGTGTCCGGATACCAACCTGCGGGGATGTCGCTCACGTTGCTGCCTCTCGATACGGGAACACCAACCGTCTCACAAAACTGAGGATTCGTTCAGACCCCGTTTGGGTGGACCCACTGTCCGCGCTCGCCCCGAACCTCGTCGCTGAACCGGCCGTTCAACGACTGAATGAGCAGGTCGATCGTCGGGCGGGGCTCGTCACCGCCCGGCTTCACCTACCGGTTTCCAGACTGCGCGACGTAGCCGGCGGAGATGTGGTCGTCGTGGATGGCGCCGGCGGAGGCGAGCTCGACGGGAACGCCCGCGTCAGACAGAAGAGAGCCGGCCACGGGACTCGAACCCGTAACCCCCGCTTTACAAGAGCGGTGCGCTACCAATTGCGCCAGGCCGGCAGTCGACGGTCGCCCGTCGTCGGCACCATCCTAGGGGATTCGTGCCGGGGTCTTCCTCAGCGCGATCAGCCGGCGCTGGGGCTCGGCGTCGGCGTCGCGGTCGAGGAGTACTGGTCGCCCTGCGCCTGCAGCACGAACGCCTTGAAGTCCGCTGCGCTGGTGAGCGAGCCCGTGTACTGCTTGCCGTTGACGAGCACCAGGAGCGCGTTGGTCATCTTCTTGACCGTCGAGTTCGGGATGGGGCCGCTCAGCGCGCGGTCGCTCGCCGTGGTCACCCAGGTCTTGAAGCGCCCGTCGTCGATGCACGACGAGATGTCCGAGGTGTTGGAGGCTCCCGCTGCGCTGACGCGCTTCTTGATCTGCGTGTCGGTGAGGCCGGGGCCGCCCTCCTTGGGCTGGTCCATGAACATCCCGGAATTGAACTTCCAGAACGCGTTCGGCGAGTAGTTCGCGACGCAGGCTGCGGCGTTGGCGGAGCGGAGCGAATACTTGGTGCCCGCCGAGTGGCTGGTGTAGATGGCGACGGGGTGCACCTCCATCGTCACAGCGCCGTCTCTGACCAGCGGTTCGAGCTGCTTGAGGTTGGTGCGCTGGAAGTCGCCGCAAAGGTCGCACAGGTAGTCGGCGTACACGCGGATGTCGACGACGCTGCCTGTGGGGTCGGGCGCGGAGGGGATCGGCTTGGCGTCGGCCGCGAGGGCAGGCGTCGGCTTCACCTTGAGTCCGGCGCCGATGAGCACGCCGTCGCTCGCCATGTTCTTGGGGCCGGGGACCGTCGGGCGGATCGCGCTCACGATGATCAGCACGACGACCGTGACGACGGCGAGCACACCGACGACGATGCCGCCTGCCACCAACGTCTTGTTCCTGCGATCCTTGCGCTGCTGGCTCGTGCGCAGCTGGTGCGCTTTCTGCCTGGCTGCCTCGCGCCGTTCGTTCGCGGGGCGGCTGTCGTCGGGACCGTCGGTCATGAATGTCACTTTCGGGGGAATCGCTGGGGGCACTGCATTCGGAGCAGTGTTCGCTCGCGCGCGCTGCACGCAACCGGTCGATCGTAATTCGGCAGTCTGGGAATCGCCCAGACACCGGCTGAACGCCACCGGAGCCCGAGGGCCCGCGTCTGGTCACGACGCCGTCGCCGATGTCATACTATGGGGTCGTGGCACCGTCGCCTCAGGATGACAGTTCCACCTACCCATTCACAACGGATCGTCCGGCACGTACCTGCCGGTGAAGGAGTAAGAAAACAATGGCGTCAGTCACCTATGACAAGGCAACCCGTCTTTACCCGGGTTCCAACCGCCCAGCAGTGGATGCACTCGACCTCGACATCGCAGACGGCGAGTTCCTCGTCCTCGTCGGCCCGTCGGGCTGTGGAAAGTCCACCTCGCTGCGTATGCTCGCCGGCCTCGAAGAGGTCAATGACGGCAACATCTTCATCGGAGAGCGCAACGTCACCGACGTTCCCCCGAAGGACCGCGACATCGCGATGGTCTTCCAGAACTACGCTCTCTACCCGCACATGACCGTCGCAGAGAACATGGGCTTCGCGCTCAAGATCGCCGGCGTCAACAAGGACGAGCGCGCCACCCGCGTGCTCGAGGCCGCCAAGCTGCTCGACCTGGAGCCCTACCTCGGCCGCAAGCCGAAGGCACTCTCCGGTGGTCAGCGTCAGCGCGTCGCGATGGGCCGCGCGATCGTTCGCAGCCCTCAGGTGTTCCTCATGGACGAGCCGCTGTCGAACCTCGACGCCAAGCTCCGCGTCCAGACCCGCACCCAGATCGCCTCGCTCACCCGCCGTCTCGGCGTCACCACGGTCTACGTCACCCACGACCAGACCGAGGCCCTGACCATGGGTGACCGCATCGCGGTCCTCAAGGACGGCGTCCTGCAGCAGGTCGGCACCCCGCGCGACCTGTACGCGCAGCCGAACAACGTGTTCGTCGCCGGCTTCATCGGAAGCCCGGCCATGAACCTGTTCTCGGCCGACGTCACCGACGGCGGCGTCAAGTTCGGCAGCTCGGTCGTCCCGATCGAGCGCGACATCATCGCCAACGCCGGCCCGTCCGTCACCATCGGCGTCCGCCCGGAAGACGTCGTCGTCTCCACCACCGAGAACACCGGCCTCAAGGTCACGGTCGACCTGGTCGAGGAGCTCGGCGCCGACGGCTACCTCTACGGTCACTCCGAGATCGACGGCAAGCGCACCGACATCGTCGGTCGTGTCGACGGTCGCATGCACCCCAACGCAGGCGACACCGTGTACATCACCCCGAAGCCGGGTCACGTCCACGCGTTCCACGCGGAGAACGGCGAGCGCCTCGGCGGTGCCGTCGTCGACTGAGGTCGAAACGCAACCTGACAGTGCCGCAGTCCGTCCCGGACTGCGGCACTGTTCTTTTCCGGCGCCCCGCAGCGCTTCCACCCGCATCCGATAGGTTTTCATCATGGCCGGCTCCCTCAACATCACCGCAGCGACCGTCGATCCTGCTCTCCTCGACCTCCCGTGGAACCTTCCGCTCGACGAGTGGTCGAGCGAGCACATCGCTGTGCTCCCGAAGGGCATCTCCCGGCACCTCGTGCGGTTCGCGAACCTCTCCGGCTACGTCATCGCCATCAAGGAGACCACGGCGGAGATGGCCACGAGGGAGTACGAGATGCTGCGCACCCTGCAACGCCTCGACATCCCCTGCGTCGACCCGGTCGCCGTGATCAAGAACCGCACAGACGACGAGGGCGATCCGCTGAAGGCCGTGCTCGTCACGCGGCACCTCAAGTTCTCGCTGCCATACCGCGCGCTCTTCTCGCAGACCCTGCGTCCTGACACCGCGACCCGCCTGGTGGATGCGCTCGCGGTTCTGCTGGTGCGCCTGCACATCGTCGGCTTCTTCTGGGGCGACGTCTCGCTCTCGAACACCCTGTTCCGTCGTGACGCCGGGGCGTTCGCCGCCTACCTGGTGGATGCGGAGACCGGCCAGCTCTACGATGGCGGCCTGTCGAACGGCCAGCGCGAGAACGACCTGGAGATCGCGCGCGTCAACATCGCGGGTGAGCTGATGGACCTGGAGGCCGGCGGCCGTGTCGACGAGGAGCTCGACCCGATCAAGGTCTCCAACGGCATCGTCGCGGCGTACCGGTCGCTGTGGAAGGAACTGACCGGAAGCGAGTCGTTCAAGTCGTCGGAGCGCTGGCGCATCAACCAGCGTGTCGACCGGCTCAACGACCTCGGGTTCGACATCGGGGAGCTCGCGATCAAGACGTCCGACGAGGGCACGACCGTGCGCATCCAGCCGAAGGTGGTGGATGCCGGCCATCACCAGCGCAGGCTGTTGCGCCTCACCGGTCTCGACACCGGGGAGAACCAGGCCCGCCGCCTGCTCAACGACCTGGACTCCTATGCGGCCACCCTCGGCAAACAGGGCCTCGATGAGGAGGCGATGGCGCACGAGTGGCTGATGCGCGTGTTCGAACCGGTGATCCGGGCCATCCCGGTCGACCTCAAGGGCAAGCTGGAGCCGGCCGAGGTGTTCCACCAGTTGTTGGAACATCGCTGGTTCATGTCTCAGTCCGAGGGCAGAGACGTCCCTCTCGCCGAGGCGCTGACGTCGTACATCAACGACATCCTGCGCCACCGCCGCGACGAGGCGACCGTGATCGCCCCGCCCACCGAGACCATCAGCATCCCGATCATCGCCTCGGAGCTGGGCTCCGACGACGAGGACGACGCAGACGACTGGCGCTCGAAGGTCTGACGCCGGGCGACGGCGGCGCGGCCGGAGGCGCGACCGCCGCTACTTCGTGGTGCTCTACTTCGCGGTGCCCTACTTCGCGGTGCCCTACTTCGCGGTGCTCTACTTCTTTGTGCCCTCCGCGCGGAGCTTCGCGATCTCGTAGAGGGTGACGCTGGTGGCGATTCCCGCGTTCAGCGACTCGGTGGTCGCCGTGATCGGGATGGAGACGATCGCGTCGCAGGTCTCGGTGACCAGGCGCGACAGCCCCTTGCCCTCGCTACCGACCACGATCACAACGGGCCGGTCGGCGAACGACAGGCCGGGAAGCGACACGTCGCCGCCTCCGTCGAGTCCGAGCACGAAGACACCGGCCTCCTTGAACGCCTTCAGCGTCTGGGTGAGGTTGGCCGCCATGGCGACGGGCGTGCGCGCGGCGGCGCCCGCCGAGGTCTTCCATGCCGACGCCGTCATGCCCACCGAGCGTCGCTGCGGAACGATGACGCCCTGGCCACCGAACGCTGCGGTCGAACGGATGATCGCTCCGAGGTTGCGCGGGTCGGTGATGCCGTCGAGGGCGACGAACAGTGGCGTCTCCCCCTTGCGGATGGTCAGGTCGAGCAGGTCGGCGGGGTGCGCGTACTCGTACGGCGGAACCTTGAGCGCAACGCCCTGGTGCACAGAGTCCCTCCCGGCCAGGCGGTCGAGCTCCGGACGCATCACCTCGAGGATCGGGAGACCGCGACCGGTGGCGATCGACAGGATCTCCTTCACCCGCTCGTCCATCTCCACGCGCGCTGCGATGTAGAGCGTGCTGGCCGGGATGTGCGCGCGCAGCGCCTCGACGACCGAGTTGCGGCCGGTGACGATCTCGCTCTCGTCGCCCGTCTTGGCACGACGAGCAGCACCGGACGCACCACGCGGGGTGGTGTCTCCGCGCCCACGGCCCTGGCCGGAGCCCTGCCCGCGACCGTCGCCGGCCTTGCCACGCCCGCCGGCCGCGACGTAGCGCTCACGTGCCGCCTTCGCCTTGCCTGCGGGGTGGTACGGCCGGTCCTCCGCCTTGGGCGTCGGCTTCTTGCCTTCGAGCGCCTGCCTGCCCTGTCCGCCCGAGCCCACCTGGGGACCCTTGCGGCTCTTCCTCACGGCCCCGGCGCGGGGCTTTCCACCCGAGTTCTTCATGATTCGATGCTCCAATGCGACCCCGTCTGGGTGTCTTCGATGGTGATTCCCGCGCTCGTCAGTTCGTCGCGGATGCGGTCTGCTGCCGCAAAGTCTTTCGCCTGCCTGGCTGCCTGTCTGTCGGCGAGCAGCCGCTGCACCAGCTTGCCGAGGGCGGCGTCCGCCGCCGCCGATCCTGCGGTGTTCCACTGCGGCGACAGCGGGTTGATGCCGAGCACCTCTGCCATTGCGAGCGCATGCCCGCGAGCAGAGGCTGCGGCCTCCAAGTCTTCCGCATCCAGTGCCGCGTTTCCTGAACGCACGGTGTCGTGCAGGACGGCGATGGCCTGCGGGATGGCGAGGTCGTCGTCCATCGCCTCGGCGAAGGCCTCCGGAACCGTCTCGACGCCGCTTCCGGCGAACCGGGTGCCGGTGAGCCGGCGGTCGACGCGCTCGAAGAACCCGGAGATGCGTTCGAGCGCCGCCTCCGCCTCGTCGAGCGACCCGTCGTGGAAGTCGATGGTGGACCGGTAGTGCGCCGATCCCAGGTAGTACCGCACCACCAGGGGCCGCGCGGCGCCGAGCAGGTCGGCCGCGTAGACCGAGTTGCCGAGCGACTTGCTCATCTTCTGGCCGTTGACGTTCACCAGCCCGTTGTGAACCCAGTAATTGGCGAACGCATCCCCTTCAGCCGTCGACTGCGCGATCTCGTTCTCGTGGTGAGGGAAGCGCAGGTCGAGCCCTCCGCCGTGGATGTCGAACTGTGGTCCGAGGTAGCGGCGCGACATGGCTGAGCACTCGATGTGCCACCCCGGCCTGCCGTCGCCCCACGGCGACGGGAAGGAGGCGGACTCCGGTTCGTCGCTCTTCCTGCCCTTCCAGAGGGCGAAGTCGCGCGGGTCGCGCTTGGCGCGCTGGTCGGCGTCGGCCGCGGCCTCCATGTTGTCGATGCTCTGCCTGGTCAGCTCGCCGTAGCTCGGCCAGCTCTTCACGTCGAAGTACACGTCTCCCGAGCCGTCTGCCGCGGCATACGCGTGGCCGCGCTCGATTAGGCGGGCGATGATCTCCTGCATCTGCGGGATGCTCGCCGTCGCGCGCGGCTCGTAAGTCGGCGCCTGCACGCCGAGCGCCGTGTACCCGGCCGTGAACTCCAGCTCGAACCGGTAGGCGAGCGCCCACCACTCCTCCGCGCTCCCGGACTCCCGCGCGGCGGCGGCGTTGACCAGGATCTTGTCATCGATGTCGGTGACGTTGCGCACCAGGGTCACTCGGTAGCCGCGGTAGCTCAGCCACCGGCGCAGCTGGTCGTAGACGAGTGCCGAACGGAGGTGGCCGATGTGCGGGGACGACTGCACGGTGGGACCGCAGACGTAGATCCCCACTTCGCCGTCGCGGAGGGGGATGAAGTCGCGAAGGGCACCGGCCTTCGTGTCGTAGAGTCGCACAGTCACGGCATACAGCCTACGGGCCGGGCCGCGCGGGTGCTGCGCGAGCGATCGAACATGTCAGTAACTCGTCAAGCCCTGGGGCTGTGGAGGGACGGACCAGGCGGACGAGCGCTCTGGAGGACGAGAGCCGTGGCGAACGCCGCGATCCCCTCACCCCGACCGGTGAAGCCGAGGCCGTCCGTCGTGGTCGCCGACACCGACACCGGAGCGCCGAGGATGCCGCCGAGCAACGCCTCCGCTTCCTGTCGGCGCGGTGCGAACTTCGGCCGGTTCCCGACCAGCTGCACGGACACGTTCCCGATCCGGAATCCAGCCTGTTCGACCAGCCGACGCGTCTCGGTCAGGAACACCGAACCGTGCGCTCCGACGAATCGGGGGTCGCTCGTCCCGAACACGCCGCCGATGTCGCCGAGTCCCGCGGCGGCGAGCAGCGCATCCGTGATCGCGTGGGCGACGGCGTCGCCGTCGCTGTGACCGGCGAGCCCCGCTTCTCCCGGCCAGTGCAGGCCGGCCAGCCAGAGGTCGGCCGCAGGGTCGAAGGCGTGGGTGTCCGTTCCGAAACCGATCCGCGGCGCGCCAGCAGCATGCCCGGCGGAGGGACCGGCCAGCAGCTCTTCGGCCCGCCGCAGGTCCCACGGCGTGGTGATCTTGAACGCGTGTGCGTCGCCCGCGATGACCGAGACAGCGCCTCCGGAGGCTGCGACCAGCCCGGCGTCGTCCGTCTCGTCCGACGAGGCCGCGGCGTACGCGGCCTCCAGGTCGGAACGTGGGAAGCCTTGCGGAGTCTGCACCGCGGAGAGCACGGACCGGTCGACGGTCTCGTGGATCTCGCCGTCGGCGCCGACCCTCTTGATGGTGTCGCTGACGGCAAGTCCGGGCACGACACCGTGGCCGCGCGCATCCACTTCGGCCACGACGACATCGAACAGTGCCGCCGGCGTGAGCGCGCGAGCGGCATCGTGCACGAGGACGACCTCCACGGAGGCGTCGAGTGCGGCGATTCCGGACGCGACGGACTGCTGCCGCGTCGATCCTCCGGCGACCACCGTGACGGGTGCACCGAACGCCCGGGATGCGAGTTCCCTCGCGTCCCCGACGAGTTCGGCGGGTGCCACGACGACGACCTGCGACTCTTCACTCATTCCCGCGACGGCATGAACCGACCGTTCGAGCAGGGTCGAGCCCCCGAGAGGCACGAATGCCTTCGGGAGCTCAGCACCCAGCCGCGATCCAGTGCCGGCGGCGACGATCACCACCGCGACACGGGGCGACACCTAGGAGGCCAGAACCTCGTCGAGCAGGCTCGATGCCTTCTCGTCGTCGGTCTTCTCGGCGAGAGCGAGCTCGGAGATCAGGATCTGACGAGCCTTCGCGAGCATGCGCTTCTCACCGGCGGACAGGCCGCGGTCCTGGTCGCGACGCCACAGGTCGCGGACGACCTCGGAGACCTTGATGACATCGCCGGAGGCGAGCTTCTCAAGGTTCGCCTTGTAGCGGCGGGACCAGTTGGTGGGCTCCTCGGTGAACGGAGCGCGCAGAACCTCGAAGACGCGGTCGAGACCCTCTTTGCCGATAACGTCCCTGACGCCGACGAGGTCGACGTTCTCAGCGGGCACCTCGATTGTGAGGTCGCCCTGGGTCACGTTGAGCTTGAGGTACAGCTTCTCTTCACCCTTGATGATTCTCTTCTTGACTTCGGTGATAGTCGCAGCACCGTGGTGGGGGTAAACGACGGTTTCGCCAACCTCGAAAAGCATAGATTGATGTCCCTTCAGCAACTAATAGGATACCACATGAGGCACATGCTAAGGTTCGCCTTCGCGCGCCTGAGCGCCCGTGCGCATGCGCTAAACTCGTACCGCATTCCGCTTTCTCACACGGCGCATTCGCAGGCCGAGCGGAACGATCTGGAGGGTCACTCAGTGAAAGCTCGTTTCGCAGCGTCCATCGCCCTTGCTCTGGCAGTCGCGTTCGGAACGGCGGGTTGCGGATTCCTCGCACCGCAGGCCACCACGAAGCACTACGACGCCAGCGACGGGGTGAGCGGCAACGTCGGCGAGATCGACGTGCGCAACGCCATCATCATCACCGACGCGAAAGACGGCACCGTGGGCAACCTGGTCGTCACCCTCGTCAACAACGACACCAAGAGCATCGACCTCTCCATCCAGGGCGGCGACCAGAGCGCGGCGACCGCGCACGTCACGGTCAAGCCCGGCCAGGTCAAGCAGCTCGGCAACGACCCGCAGTCTGCCTCCAGCAACAACATCTTCTTCGCCAACTTCAAGGCCAAGCCCGGCAGCCTCTACTCCGTCTACTTCCAGTACGGAGACGTGACCGGCCTCAACCTCAAGGTGCCCGTCCTCGACGGCGCTCTCCCCGAATACGCCGATCTGGTGCCGCCGACCATCCTCCCGGCCGCCAAGTAGCGTTCCCCGCTCAACACACAAACGACTCCGGACTCCTTCCCGTGGCGCGTCAGCGCAGCGGGAAGAAGTCCGGAGTCGTTGTGGTTTCTACGCGTTGAAGCGGTAGCCGAGCCCCCGCACGGTCACCAGCATCGCCGGCTCGGAGGGGCTCTCCTCGATCCGCGACCGGATGCGCTTGATGTGCACATCCAGCGTCTTGGTGTCGCCGAAGTAGTCACTCCCCCACACCCGGTCGATCAGCTGACCACGGGTCAGCACGCGTCCTGCGTTCCGCAGCAGCAGTTCCAGCAGCTCGAATTCCTTCAGCGGCATGGAAATCTCGGAGCCGTTGACCTGCACGGTGTGCCTGTCCACATCCATGCGCACCGATCCGGCTTCCAGGATCGCGTCGTCGATCGCCTCTTCGGCCTCCACCCGGCGCCGCAGTACCGCCCGGATGCGCGCGAGCAGTTCGCGCGACGAGTACGGCTTGGTCACGTAGTCGTCGGCGCCGAGCTCCAGCCCGACCACGATGTCGACCTCCGAATCCTTGGCCGTCAGCATGATGATGGGAACCGACGAGCGGGTGCGGATCTCCCTGCACACCTCGGTGCCCGGGATGCCGGGGAGCATCAGGTCGAGCAGGATCAGGTCGGCCCCGTCCTTGTCGAACTCGGCCAGCGCGGTGGGCCCGTCTTCGGCGACCGTCACCTCGTAGCCTTCGCGCTTGAGAAGGTAGGCGAGCGGCTCGCTCAGAGCGGCCTCATCCTCGACGAGCAGGATGGATGTCACGTTGGGTCTCCTATCGGGGGACGAACAGTGGATGCTTCCGGCAGCCGGATGGTGAACGTCGAGCCGCGGCCTGGCTGCGACCAGACGCGCACCTCTCCGCCGTGGTTCTGGACGGCGTGCTTCACGATCGCGAGCCCGAGTCCCGTGCCCCCGGTGTTGCGGGAGCGCGCCTGGTCGACGCGGAAGAAGCGCTCGAAGACGCGGTCGAGGTCGTCCTCCGGAATCCCCTCTCCCTGGTCGGTGACGGCGATCTCGACGACGCCGTCGATCACGCGCACGCCGACGCCGATGCGGGAGTCGTCCGGAGAGTACTGGATGGCGTTGGAGATCAGGTTGTGCACGGCGGTCACCAGCAGCGGTTCGTTGCCGATCACTTCGACGGATTTGTCACCGCGCACCGCGAGTTCGATGCCGCGGGTCTCCGCCGCGACCTTGTTCTGGTCGATCGCGGCGCTGACCACGGACCTCGCGCTGATGCGCTGCGCGTTGCCGATCGCATCCGTGGCCTGCAGCCTGCTCAGCTCGATGATGTCCTGCGTGATGCGAGCGAGGCGATGTGCCTCCTGGGTGAGCCGGTGCGCAAAACGGCGGACCTGGTCCGGATCGTCGGACGCGCCGTCAAGCGCCTCGGCCAGCAGACCGACCGCCCCGATCGGCGTCTTGAGCTCGTGACTGATGTTGGCGACGAAGTCGCGCCGCACGGTGTCCAGCCGGAACGACTCGGTGCGGTCCTCGGCGAGCAGCAGCACATACCGGCTGCCGAGCCGGGCGACGCGCACACTGAGGTTGATGTTCGCATCGCCGAACGGACCGCGAGCTAGCTCGCACTCCTCCGTCACCGGATCGCCCGTCCTGCGCACCCGGTCGACGAGCTCGACGAGGTGCGGATGCACGAGGGCGCCGTTCCAGACCAGCCCGATGGCGAGCGCGCCCGGCGACGCTTTGATCACGTTGTTCGACGGGTCGAGCACGACCCCGGCGGATTCGAGCGCATCCATCACCTGATCGACGCCGTCCGGCACCGTCGGGCTCACCACCTGCACGGCGTGATCGCCCCGTCTCGCGGCGATATGCAGGATCCACACGAATCCGGCGCCGACCACGAGGCCGAGTGCCAGAGACAGCAGCACCAACCAGGCGGAGTCCATGAGGCAAGCGTATGGGATACGTAAAGAGCCGAATGCACGCATCCCCCAGCGGCCGGGTGTTTTCGCGGGTACTTTAGACAGTGTTCAGGCGCACGGCACCAACCGTTAACCTGGCGAAGGGAACATGCTCACGGGGTCAGAAGACCCCGCATCCCGCGTGCGTGCGCACGCCAGGAAGGACCACACCCCATGCGTGAAGTATTCCAGCAGGAGCTGGCGGAAGTTCAGGACCGTCTCGTCGAGATCGCGGAACTCGTCGTCATCTCCATCCAGAATGCGACGCAGGCGTTCAACAACTCCGATGTCAGCCTCGCCGAAGAGGTCATCGCCAACGACAACAAGATCGACGAGCTCACCGTGCTCCTCGACGAGCTGTCCATCCAGATCCTCGCCCGCCAGCAGCCGGTCGCCCGCGACCTGCGCATCGTCGTCAGCGCGCTGCGCATCAGCGCCTCACTGGAACGTATGGGCGATATGGCGGAGCACATCGCACAGCTCGCCCGCTACCGCTTCCCGGACAAGGTCGTTCCGAAGAGCCTCCGTTCGACCTTCGCTGAGATGGGGCGCCTCGACGTGCTGATCGCGCAGAAGCTCGCCGAACTGCTCCGCACCCAGGACCTCGCGCTGGCCGACGAGATCCGCAACGAGGACGACCAGATCGACGAGCTGCACGTCAGCGTCTTCGACAAGGTCCTCGGCGAGACCTGGAAGGGTCAGGCCGTCGACACGGTCGATGCCACACTCGCCTCCCGCTACCACGAGCGCTTCGCCGACCACGCGGTCTCGATCGCCAAGAAGGTCCAGTACCTCGCCACCGGCGACTGGGCCCCCGAGCTCGCCTCCTAGCGCGCTCCCGCGACTTCCAAGCAATCGAGCCCAGGCTTTTCCCCTTAAGAGCGATTCTTAAGCGGAAGAAGCCTGGGCTCGAGTGTTGGGGTTGGTGAGGGGCGGGGCTACTTCTTGCCCTGGGCGGCGACCGCGGCGGCACCGGCGGCGGCGGCCTCCGGATCGAGGTAGGCGGCGGGAGCGATCGGGCGGAAGTCCTCGTCGAGCTGGTAGACGAGCGGGATGCCGGTCGGGATGTTCAGCTCGGCGATGTCGTCGTCCGAGATGCCGTCGAGGTGCTTGACCAGGGCGCGCAGCGAGTTGCCGTGCGCGGTCACCAGCACGGTCTTGCCCGCGGCGAGGTCTTTCGTGATGTCCGACTCCCAGTAGGGCAGCATCCGGTCGATGACGTCTTTGAGGCACTCGGTGCGGGGCAGGTCGTCGCCGAGACCTGCGTAGCGCGGGTCGTGCGCCTGCGACCACTCGCTGTCGTCGTCGAGGGGCGGCGGCGGGACGTCGAACGAACGGCGCCAGAGCTGGAACTGCTCAGGGCCGTACTTCTCCAGCGTCTCCGCCTTGTCGAGGCCCTGGAGCGCACCGTAGTGGCGCTCGTTGAGACGCCAGGAACGCTTGACGTCGATCCAGAGCCTGTCGGCCACCTCGAGGGCGAGGTTGGCGGTCTGGATCGCGCGGGTGAGCACGGAGGTGTACAGCACGTCGGGGTGCAGGCCGGATTCGGACAGCAGCTCGCCGGCACGCTTGGCTTCTGCGACGCCCTGCTCGCTGAGGCGGACGTCCACCCAGCCGGTGAACAGGTTCTTCTGGTTCCACTCGCTGTTGCCGTGGCGGAGGAGGATCAAAGTGTGAGGCGCGGACATGCCCTCTAATCTATCGCCTCAGGTTTGGCAGACTGGACGCATGGCATCCGGCGCGATCGGCACGGTCACCCGTGGCACGACCAACACGAACAGGCTGCGTCGCGTCGACCGCTGGATCGCGACGCTCCCTGTGCTGCGCCGCACGGCGGACCCCCTTGTGGTCGACCTGGGCTACGGCGCGAGTGGCGTGACGGCTCTCGAACTGCACCAGCGTCTGGCGAAGACGCGACCGGAGGTGGAGGTGCTCGGCCTCGAGATCGAGCCTGGCCGCGTCGCGACGGCACGCGAGCAGCTGGCCGCCGTTCGTGCGGGGACGACAGGCTTCGCCCAGGATGCGCGGATCGGGTTCGCGCTTGGCGGCTTCGAGGTTCCGGTGCCCGACGGACGCCTGGCCGCGGTGATCCGCGCCTCCAATGTGCTGCGGCAGTACGACGAGGCCGAGGTCGTGCCCGCGTGGCGCAGGCTGGTCTCGCGGCTGCAGCCTGCCGGTGTGCTGGTCGACGGCACCTGCGACGAGATCGGACGCATCTCCGCCTGGGTCGACGTCACGGCGGACGGCCCCCAGCATCTCAGCGTCTCGCTCCGGCTCGCCGAGCTGGAGGCGCCCTCGATCGTCGCCGAGCGGCTGCCGAAGATCCTCATCCACCGCAACGTGCCCGGCGAGCCGGTGCACCGGCTGATGCTCGACCTCGACCGGCTGTGGCGCATCCACTCGCCGTTGGCGGCGTACGGGCCGACCCAGCGCTGGATCGCCGTCGCCCAGGGTATCCGCGACGCCGGCTGGCCGGTGCGCGGCGGCCGCACCCGCTGGCGGCTCGGCGAACTCACCGTCGACTGGTCGGCCGTCGCCCCGCGCGACTTCGCCTGGTAACCACATCGAGTGGTCCCGAATTGCCGTGGGCGCACGGGTGCGCACGGCGATTCGGGACCACTCGATAATTCGGCGGCGCGCTACGGGCGCGGCTGGCGCGTGACGGCGCCGAGGCGCGGCAGGCGCGGAACGTTCGCCTCTGCCCCGGCCTCCGGTGGCACGATGGTCTCCTGCGCTGCGGAGACGGCGGTGCCCTCCGCGTCGACGACGAGGGTCGCCTCTGCGGGGGTGGAACGCTTCACCACGGCGAGTGCGATCGGCCCGAGCTCGTAGTGCAGGGCAGACGACGTCACGGTGCCCACCTCTTTGCCGTCGAACGACACCACGGCGCCACGCACCGGATGCACGCCCTCCGAACCGTCCAGGTGCAGCATCACCAGGCGCCGGGGCGGGTGGCCCAGGTTGTGCACCTTGGCGACCGTCTCCTGCCCGCGATAGCAGCCCTTGCTCAGATGGACGGCCGTGCGCAGCCAGTCCAGCTCGTGCGGAATGGTCTTCTCGTCGACCTCGGTCGCGAACCGCGGACGCCAGGCGGCGATACGCAGCGCGTCGACCGCGAGCGTCCCTGCGGCGGGGAACTCACCGGCGGTCACCCGCGTGGCGATGGACGCAAGCGCATCCCGGGGCACCAGTCGCTCGCTCCACGTCCACGACGCACCAGGATGCTCGCCCCGCGCGTACTGGTGGCCGCCGCGGGTCACCGCCCGCCACGGGTCGTGCCAGATCAGCGGAACCCCGTTCGGCGCCGCGATGGGCAGAGCCGGGTCGCCGAGGGTGCCGATGGTGGCGAGGTCGGCTGTGCGGTCGGCGAGCTCGACGCGCAACATGAAGCGCATCCTGTCGAGCCAGGCGAGGAGGCCTTCGGCCTCTGCCCGGTCGATGAGCATCCAGAGCGTCTCACCGTCGTCGACGAGGCGGACGGCGTGTTCGAGGCGGCCGGTCACATCGAGCAGCAGGGTCTCTGTCGACTCTCCCGGCGCGAGGCCTGTGAGGCTCTGACTGGTCAGCGAGTTGAGCCAGCTGAGCCGGTCGGGGCCGGTGATGGTGAGCACAGCGCGGTCGGAGAGGTCGACGATGGCCGTGCCGTCCACGAGGGCGCGCTGTTCAGTGAGCGGACTGCCGTAGTGCGCTGGCACCCCGGCGTCCGCGAGGTCGACGGCGCCGGGAAGCGACAGGAACGGGGAGTCGGTCATCACTCCGCCTTCGCGAGACGGGCGGAGGCGTGCGTGCGCAGTTCCTGGCCGAGCGCGGCGATGTCCCACGCCCAGAGCAGGTGGTTCTCGACCAGGCCGTAGAGGCGGGTGGCCGCCGTGTACTCCTTGGCGCCCTTGGTGCGGACCACCGCATCCGTCGCCAGGTCGATGCGGGGGCCGTTCACCTGGCCGAGGTAGAGCTCGCTCACGCCGTCCGGGTGGATGATCGACACGTCGATGTCGAAGCCGCCGTGGGAGTTGCGCAAGGTCTCGACCGACTGTGCCGTCGAGAACGGCTGGGCGCCCTGACCTGGCAGCATCGCCGGACCGGCGTCGCCCTCGATGAGCGTGCGGCTGAGCCGCCAGTATCCGGTCTCAGCAGCGAGCGGCGTGCTGGCTTCGTCGAGCACCCAGGTGGTGGACGAGTAGTTGAGGTATGGCTGGCCGTCGTGGCTGAAGCTGATGCGCTGGCCGAATTCGAGTTCGGTGTGGTCGTCTCCGGCCGCGTAGTCGAGCACACCTGTGCCCTCCCACACTCCGAGCAACCAGGAGAGCGGAACCAGTTCGGCGGGCAGATCGGTGGGGATCTCGATCATGGGAGTCGTGAAGCGCTTAGCGCTGGCCCCGGAAAAGGTTGTAGACGACGACCACGGAGACTCCGGCGATGGCGAGCGTCGCCAGACCGAGGAGTCCGACGAAGAAGAGTTCGAGGGCAACCAGCATAAGAGCAGTCTAACCAGTGCGCGGCCGGTCTGTGGCGACCTGCGCGGCTACTGCGACGCTGCGACGATCCCGAGGATCGCGCCGACGACGCCCAGGATCACGAACGACCCCGTCACCGTGGCGGCGAGCCTGTTCACGAACCCGTCTTTCTGCTGGGTCGCGAGCTGGGCGACGAGCCCGAGCAGGACGCACCCGGCGAGCGCGAGGGACAGCCACGACGCATACTTGTCCGCCGGCGAGATGACACCGATCAGCACGGCAAAGATCAGGGCGAGCGCCCAGACAGCCCCGACACTCCCGTATCTGGCGCCCTTGGAGAGACCGATCACGTCGTCGGCCGCTGCGGCTGGACCCATGCTGCTGTCGCTCACCCCACCATTCTGCACCGAACCGCAGGAAAAGGATTCACCAGCATTTCCGGTAGCATTACGGCACAGCACGTTCAGGAGGCTTGAGTGGCGCAGTTGTTGATACTCACCTCTGCGCCAGACGCGGAGGTCCTCCCCTCCCTCGCGCTCCTGAGCCATCGCACCAGACAGATCCCGGCCGAGCCCGCGTCGCTGGTCAACGCTCCGAGTTGCGACCTGATCTTCGTGGATGCGCGCCGCGACCTCGCGAGCGCCAAATCGCTGTGCAAGATCCTCACCACCACCGGCATCACCGTGCCGATGCTGCTGGTCCTCACCGAGGGCGGCCTCACCGCCGTCAGCGCCGACTGGGGCGTCAACGATGTCGTGCTCGAGTCCGCCGGGCCCGCCGAGGTGGATGCGCGCATCCGGCTGGCCATCGGGCGCCAGACGCAGGAACACGCGCAAACCAAGATCCAGGCGTCCGGTGTGACCATCGACGAGGCCAGCTACTCCGCCAAGGCGCATGGCCGCCAGCTCGACCTCACGTTCAAGGAGTTCGAGCTGCTGCGGTTCTTCGCGACGCACCCGTCGCGGGTGTTCACCCGCGAGCAGCTGCTGAGCGAGGTCTGGGGATACGACTACTTCGGGGGAACCAGGACGGTCGACGTGCACGTCAGGAGACTGCGCGCCAAGCTCGGCGACCTCGAATCGCTGATCGGGACCGTGCGCAACGTCGGATACCGGTTCAACGTGTACGAAGACGACAATGACCGACTCCCTTCGTCTGTCCGTTCCTGACCTCGGGGATCCTGCACAGCGCGACGCGTTCTACGGGGTGGCCGCCGCGGCCGTCGACGTCGACGGATTCGATCCCTTCGCCGAGCAGGCCAGGCTCGACCTGGAGTCGGGCAGGCGGTCGCCCGTCCTGGTGACGACCACCCGGCCAGTGGACGGCGAGCCGGTGTCGCGGGAAGTGGGCGCCGCCATCCTGGGACGCGGAGAGCTCGACTTCGTCATCGACCCGCTGTTCCGGGGGATGGGGTACGGCGGGGTCGCCCTGCGCGGGCTGCTGGCGACGGTGCGCGGCACCCTCACCGCGTGGTCGCGCGGCGACCATCCCGCCGCGCGACGGCTGGCCGAGCAGCACTGCTTCTTCGCGGAGCGCACGGTCCTGCACCTCGGCGCCGCCCTGGCGGATACGCCGTCGCCCGTCGAGCTGCCGCCCGGACTCCGCCTCACCCCGATGCTGGCCGGAGTCGACGACGAGGAGTGGGTGGAGCTGAACGCCCGGATCTTCGACACGCATCCCGAACAGGGGCGACTGACCGTCGGCGACCTGGCCGCACGGGTGGCCGAGCCGTGGTTCGACGCCGGCGACGCGCAACTGCTGCGGGATGCGTCCGGTCGCCTGGTCGGATACGTCTGGGTGCGCGTCGGAGCGGGAGACGGCGTCAGGGACGCCGGTGAACTGTACGTTCTCGGGGTCGATCCTGGGCTCGCCGGACGCGGGATCGGCCGCTCGCTACTGCACTCCGGGATGGCACGGCTGTCCGAGCGCGGCTGCACGGAGGCCATTGTGTCCGTCGAGGCGGACGACATCGCGGCAGTTCAGCTCTTCCGCTCCGCCGGCTTCGCCGAGCGCGCCGTCGACGTCCAGTACCGCCGATCGCTCTGACCGTCCACAGGGACCATTTATCCACAGTTAACCTGGCGCGGTGCCGCGGCCGGTCGCACGGTGCAATGATGTTGTGATGGACGGCGAGAACATCCTTCTGGACAACGGGCTGAGCGGAAGCTTCGGCAGCGACTTCGACGACGACTTCACGCCGTTCGTCTACGAACCTGACCCCGATCTGCCAGATAACAGATACCTCGACAGAGAACTCAGCTGGCTCGCGTTCAACCAGCGCGTCCTCGAACTCTCCGAAGACCCGACCCTTCCGGTGCTTGAGCGCGCGAACTTCCTCGCCATCTTCGCCACCAACCTCGACGAGTTCTTCATGGTGCGCGTCGCCGGTCTCAAGCGCCGCATCGCGACCGGCCTCGCCGTCCCGACCAACGTCGGGCGAGCGCCCGTCGACGTCCTCGCCGACATCTCCGAGAAGGCGCACGAACTACAGAGCAGGCACGCCGCCGTCTATCGCGACGAGGTGCTCCCGGCGCTCGAAGCTGCCGGGATCACGGTCGCCAAGTGGGGCGAGCTCGACGACGCGGACAAGGCGCAGATGCGGGAGATCTTCTCCCAGCAGATCTTCCCCGTCCTGATGCCCCTCGCGGTCGACCCCGCCCACCCGTTCCCTTACATCTCCGGGCTCTCGCTCAACCTGTCCATCCGGGTCCGCAACTCCCGCACGGGCAAGGAGCAGTTCGCGCGCCTCAAGGTGCCGCAGATGCTCCCGCGGTTCGTGCGCATCGATCAGCGCGAGACGGTCGACCAGATGCGCTTCATCGCCCTCGAAGACCTCATCGCCAACCACCTCGGCGACCTGTTCCCCGGCATGGAGATCCTCGACCACCACGTGTTCCGGGTCACGCGCAACGAAGACGTCGAGGTCGACGAGGACGAGACGGAGAACCTCATCCAGGCGCTCGAGCGCGAACTGCTGCGCCGCCGGTTCGGACCGCCGATCAGGCTCGAGGTGACCGAGGACATGGATCCGGTCACGCTCGGACTGCTGGTGCGCGAACTCGACGTCACGGAGCAGGAGGTCTACCGCCTCCCGTCGCCGCTCGACCTCGGCGGCCTGTTCGTGCTCGCGAAGATCGACCGTCCGGATCTGCACTACCCCAACCACGTCCCGACCACCGCCGCACAGCTCATGCCGAGCGAGCCGAATGCCAAGCCAGACATCTTCGCGGCCGTCGGCAGGCAGGACATCCTGCTGCACCACCCGTACGAATCGTTCGCGACGAGCGTCCAGGCGTTCCTCGAGCAGGCGGCGGCGGACCCGCATGTGCTCGCGATCAAGCAGACCCTCTACCGCACGTCGGGCGACAGCCCCATCGTCGAGGCGCTGATCGACGCCGCCGAGTCCGGCAAGCAGGTGCTCGCCCTGGTCGAGATCAAGGCGCGCTTCGACGAGCAGAACAACATCTCCTGGGCGCGCAAGCTCGAGAAGGCCGGCGTGCACGTCGTCTACGGCCTGGTCGGGTTGAAGACCCACTGCAAGCTCGCCCTGGTCATCCGCGAGGAGAAGGGTGTCCTCAAGCACTACAGCCACATCGGCACGGGCAACTACAACCCCAAGACGTCCCGCATCTACGAAGACCTCGGGCTGCTGACCGCCGACGACCAGGTGGGCAAAGACCTCACCCGGCTTTTCAACGAGCTGTCCGGCTACGCCATCGAAAAGAAGTTCAAGCGGCTGCTCGTCGCACCGCTGCACCTGCGCAAGGGACTGCTGAAGCGCATCCAGATCGAGACGGCGAACGCCGCGGCCGGCAAGCCGTCCGGCATCAGGATCAAGCTGAACTCCATCGTCGACGAGGCGATCATCGACGCGCTCTACCGAGCGAGCGAGGCCGGCGTGCCTGTCGACCTCTGGGTGCGCGGCATCTGCGGACTACGGCCGGGGCAGAGCGGGCTGTCCTCCAATATCCGTGTGCGGTCCATCCTCGGCCGCTACCTGGAGCACTCGCGCGTCTTCTCCTTCGTCAATGACGGCGACCCCCAGGTCTACATCGGCAGCGCCGACATGATGCACCGCAACCTCGACCGCCGCGTCGAAGCGCTGGTGCGTCTCACCGATCCCGCCCATCTCGCCGAACTGGATGCACTCTTCGACCGCGCGTTCGACGAGCGCACCTCCGCGTGGGCGCTGGACGAGAACGGCACCTGGACCCGTCACCACCTCGACGACGACGGCCAGCCCCTCGACGACCTTCAGAATAGGCTCATGCAGCAGATCAGCCACCGTCCGCGCTCCACCCGCACGGGATCGAGGCGGTGAACGGGGCGATCTACGCCGCGGGCGCCCTCTGCTGGCGCGTCGTGGACGAGAAGATCGTGGTGCTGGTCGTGCACCGCACCAAGTACGGCGACGTCACGATCCCCAAAGGCAAAGTCGACCCCGGCGAGACGCTTCCTCAGACCGCGGTGCGCGAGATCCACGAGGAGACCGGCCTGCAGGTCGCACTGGGTGTCCCGCTCGGCGTCTCCACATACCCCATCTCTAGCGGCCGGGAGAAGATCGTGCACTTCTGGGCAGCCGAGGTCGGCGACAAGGCCATCGCACAGTCCACGTTCGTCCCCAACACCGAGATCGCAGCCATCGAGTGGGTCACGCTCAAGAAGGCGCGTGGATACCTCACCTACGAGCGCGACGTCGAGATCCTCGACGCGTTCGAGAAGCTGGTGCGTCAAGGGGTGACGTCGACGTTCGCGCTCATCGCGCTCCGCCACGGAAAGGCCGCTGCGCGCGGCGACTGGGACGGCTCGGACGCGTCCCGTCCGCTGACCGACCGCGGAGTCAAGCAGGCCTGCTCCGACGTGGCGACGATCACGGCCTGGCGGCCCAAGCGCATCGTGACGAGCGACGCCGTGCGTTGCATCGCGACAGTCGCACCGCTGGCCGCCGCCACCGGGGTGAAACCGCGCCGCGAGCCCGGAATCAGCCAGGACGCCTACGAAGACGGCAGCAGCGAGGTACGAGGCATCATCGGCAAGCGGGTGCGGTCCAGGAAGACCTCCGTGCTGTGCAGCCACGGCCCGGTCCTCCCCGAGATCATGCGGGAGATCGCGCTCGCCACCGGCACGATGCCCGGCGCGTATCTCTCCGACGCCGCCGACCTCGACACCGGCGGCTTCTCGATCGTGCACCTCTCGGCCAGCAACCCCGCCTCCGGCATCATCTCGATCGAGACGTACGCGCCCGTCGCGTGACAGCCACGACGATCAGTGGCTGGCGACCCACGCGTGGAGCGTATCGGTGCGAAACGCGTCCCTGACCCCTGGTAAAGCGGCCTCATCGAGATAGACGACCGACTGATCGCCTTCCATGCCCGTGCCGACGGTCGGCAGCGTGAAGAAGTGGATATTCGAAGCCCGGACGTTGCGGAGGCTGACGCCGAGCTCGAACATCGCCTGCGGCGTAAAGGACTCGTCCACCGCGAGGTGCTTGGTGACCGCGGTCGTGAATGAGAAGATGCGCTCCGGGTTCGAGAGCGTGTTGCTGCTGATCGCCTGGGCAGAGAGCGCCCGCAGGAACTCTTGCTGGTTGCGCGCGCGCTGATAGTCCCCGTCTGTGAACGAATACCGTTCGCGGACGAACTCCAGTGCCTGCTTGCCGGTGAGACGGTTCTCGCCCGCGACGTAATCGAAGCCGTTTCTGGTGAACGGCACGGCGTTGTTCACGGTGATCCCGCCGAGGGCGTCCGTCATGTCGGCGAAGCCGTCGAAGCCGATCAATGCGACGTGGTCGATGCGGACGCCGAGCAGGTTCTCGACCGTCGCAACCGCGAGCGGCGCCCCACCCCAGGAGAACGCCGCGTTGGCCTTCGCCCGGCCGTGGCCAGGGATCTCGATCCAGCTGTCCCGGAGAATCGACATGACCTCGACGTTTTTGCGGTCCGCGTCGATGCGCACGACCATCATCACGTCGGAACGCTGATTGTCGACGTCCTCCGCGGCGACCTGACCAACCGCGCCTCGCGAGTCGGAACCGAGCAACAGGATGGTGCGGCTGCCGTCCTCCGACGCGGCCGGACGCGTGGATTCCTGCGGGAAGGACTCCTTCGCGGAGAGCGTGGTGATGTTCGAGCTGATGGCGCTGGACAGACTCATCACGAAGATGAGTACGGCGACGGCGAGCGCGCCAAGCAGTCCGGCGAAACCACCGCCGATCCAGAGCGCGATGCGGGCGCCGCGCGAGAGCCGGCGCCTCCGACGGGTGGCAGAGCGTCTGCCCATGAGGATTTTCCTTCCGAGAGTGGGGCCGCGACTCAGCCGCGGACCAGATCGTTGGCGAGATGGGCGCCGTAGCGGCCCAGCTCGAGCGTTTTGCGCAGACCGGTGGAGGTCGTCGCGAGGTAGGGGGCGATGGGGTCGGCAGCAAGGGGCCTGGCGGCCAGCGGCCCGCCGAGCGATGCGGACACCTGCCCACGGCTGGCGCGGGCGACGACGGCGCGGGCGACGATGGCGCGGCGATGACGTTCGTTGTCCCACCAGTACGTCCAGCGAGGGAAGCGGCTCCGGACGGCGCAGTCCAGGACGAACTCGGGGTGCGGCCGGAACGCACCGGTCGTCCATCCGCGGGCGAAGAGGTCGAAATCCTCCGCGATAGCGATCGTCTCGTCGTACCCGCCGACGCCCGCGAACCACTCGGCGCGGAAGGCGCTCGCTCCGTGGGCGACACCCATCCGGCCACGGCCGAACGCGTGGTCGACGTCGTTCGGCGTTGCCGGCATGACCGGCCAGTGCCGTGCGTCTCCGGAGGGCGCGACCGCCCAGATGTTCCCGAAGTGCGCCGCCGCATCCGGGTCGGCACGGATGGAGCCGGCGTGAGCGATCAGCCTGCCAGGCCGCGACCGGTCGTCAGCGTCGCACGGGACGAGGTACTCACCGCGCGCCAGCGCGATCGCCGCGTTGCGCGCGGCGGCTCGCCCCCGGTTGGCGTCGAGAGTCACGACCGTCAGCCGCGCATCCACGATTCCGGCCAGCAGCTCCGCCGTGCGGTCGGTCGAGCCGTCGTCGACGACGATCACCTCGAACCCGTCGTCGAACCGTTGACCGAGGTTCGAGGAGACGGAGGCCAGAATCGTCGCCTCCGCGTTGTATGCGGCGGTGATGATGGAGAATCGTGGCCGCGTCATGCCGTAACCGCAATCGGCGCACCGAGCTCTCCGTCGATCCAGGTCTGCAGTTCGGCGATGCCCTCCGTCAGCGAGTACGACGGTGACCATCCGATGGTGCGCCTGGTCTCGTCGACCCTGCATCCGGCGAAGCGCACGTCGCCGTCGCGGTACGCACCGCAGATGTGCGGGTCCGGTGCCCGGTGGTAGGCAGCGATCGCCGTGGCGAGCTGCAGGATGGTCGTGCAACGACCCGTGCCGATGTCGAGGGTGCGGACGCCGGGCTGACGCTCGGCCTGGACCGCGGCCTCGAACGCCGCCGCGACATCGTCGATGAAGACGAAGTCGCGCGTGATCAGGCCGTCCTCGTAAACGGGGATGCTCCGGCCGCCTCTCGCCAGCTGCGAGAACAGCGACACGATGCCGGTGTACGAGTTGATGAGCGACTGCCCTGGTCCGTAGACGTTCTGCAGCCGGAGCACGGTGAGTCTCGTGTCGCGCGACCCGCACCAGGCGGCGAGGACGTTCTCCTGCGCGAGCTTCGTCGCACCGTAGACGCTGGTGGGATGCGGGACGGTCGCCGCCGCCGAGGACGGGACAGCCCGCGCGCCGGCGAAGTCCCACTCCCCCGCCGCGAGCTGCGCGTGCGTGCGCTGGCCGGGATAGGTGTCGTCTCCGCCGTCGGTGCTGCGCCAGCTTCCCTCGCCGTAGACGGCCCTGCTGCTGCTCAACACGATGTGCGACGGGATGATCCCGTGGCGCGTGAACGCATCGAGCATCCTGGTTGTGCCGACCACGTTCGCCTCCGCGTGCCTGGTCGCCTCGTCGAGAGACTGTGCCGTGCCCGTCTCAGCAGCGAGGTGGATGACGACGTCCGGCGTGCCTCCGGCGAGAAGGTCGTCCCACACGCCCGCGTCGGTGACATCGCCGACGACGAGCTCTGCCTCGGCGACGAGCTCGGCCGGCCGCTCGCCACCGGCATGAACCTGCGGGTGGAGCGAGTCGAGCACCACCCAGCGATCGGCGGTGCTGGCGAAACGACGGGCGATGGCGATGCCGATGAAGCCGGCGCCGCCGGTGACGAGCACGGTACGAGGCGCGTTCATAGTGATTCCTTCGGGATGGGAGCAGGTTTCGATGGACGAAACGTCACATCTCAACACACACCATAAACGCCTTAGGTGTGAAATTCCTTACTCTTCATTGCGAATCGCTCATGCTCCGTTGCGGGGAGGCCGAGGGAGAGCCCGACCAGTGCCGCCAGTGGAACCATGACGAAGGGATAGAGGAAAACGTTGTCGGTCGATGCAGCGGCCAGGACGGCGATCACTCCGAAGAGTGCCGCCCAGTGGATCGGATGGTCCGTTCGGGCTGCGCGGACGGCGATCCGCACGATCAGTGCGATGCATCCCGCTGCGAACAGCGCGATACCGACGATCCCGAGATCGTGAAACAGCCGGAGGTACTCGTTGTGCGGCAGCAGGATCGGGAAGAACCGCGCCTGGACGAGGGCGGCGGCACTCCCGGGACCCTGGCCGAAGACCGGACTTGTCACGGCACTGTTGAACAGGGCGTCCCAGAGCGCCGACCTGCCGGAAGTGTTGATCGACAGGCCGCCGATCTCCGCCGCGTTGTCGCCGCCGAGGAAGCGATCGCGCAACGGGGCGTATGACGTGATCAGTGTCCAGACGCCGATGGTGGCGACCGCGATGGCGCCGAGCGCGAGAACGATCCTGCGCCCCCGCGGCCGTCGCACCACCAGCCCGGCGAGGAGGAGGACCGCGATGATCGACGCCGTGCGGGAGAGACTCGCCACGACGGCGACAACGATCACCAGCGGTGCGAAACGGGACACGAACCGCCCGGACGGCACGGCGATGGCGGCGGCGAGCGCGATGAGCGCCGCGAGTGCGAAGGAGCGCATGCCGAAGACGACGACCCCCGTCGTCGCCTGGAAGAGCGCGATCAGGCTGATCGCTATACCCGAGCTCGCGAGCACCTTCACCCCGATGCCCGCCCGCTCCACGGTCGCGTTCCGCGCGGCGAAGGCGACGCCGAGCCCGAACATGAGGAGGACGGCGAGGTTCTGAACGCCGTCGATCGACGGCGCCATCGCAACGCGGAGCACCGTGTACCCGAAGAAGACCGTCAGTCCCAGGGGGAGGCGCTGGGACGCGTCCGCGCGAAGCACGAGCGGCGACAGCGCGAGGAGAGACCCGGCCACGACGATCGTGACGACGGCGCCCAGGCTGAACGAACCGAAGCGGATCGTGCTCGCGGTGTCCATCAGGAGCAGGAAGCCGGCGGCGACGACGACGATCGCTGGGACGGACTCCCCCACGCGCCGTGGATCGCGCCGGAACTGTCGTCGCTCGGCGATCGCGGGAGACCAGGTGGCCCCGTGATCGTCCTTGTCATTCTCGCGAGTGCTCAGGGTGCCCCCTGAATGAGCAGAGCATCCCACGCCCCCGCGAACGCCCGAGCGGAGTACCGCTCACGGAACGACAGCCGTGCGGCCTCCGCCATCCGCCGCCTCACGACAGGATCCGAGCACAGCAGGCCCACCCGCTCGGCGAAACCGGCGATGTCCCCGGCGTCGACCAGGAAGCCGTTCACTCCGTCGACGATCAGGTCGGGTATCCCACCGGCGCGGAAAGCCACGACGGGGACGCCGCAAGCGAACGCCTCGATGATCGTCAACGGCTGCGCCTCCCACAACTGCGAGGTGAATGCGAGACAGGTCGCCGACCCGACCGCGTGCCACTTTCCCGCGCCGGAGACCGGACCGAGAAGGTCCACCACCGACTCCGCGTCCGCCGCCTCAAGCTCCGCCGACACGCGCGCTGCCATCGCGGGATCGCCGGGGTTCCCCGCCATGGCGAACGTCGCCGATGGATGCACGCGGCGCAGCAGCCCCACGACGCGCGCGAAGACGTCGGCGCCTTTCCCCTCGATGAAGTTGGACAGGTAGAGCACGCGGGGATCCACGGGCGACGACGAAACGGCAACGGGGTCGGCAGCGAGGTCGGCGGGAAGATCGGCGGGGGTGTTCGGAATGATGACGATTCGGTCGCGAGGAATGCGCGCAGGGATGTCCTCCGTGAGGGAGGCTCCGAGACAGACCACCTCCACCCGCCGCGACGAGAACACGCGCTTCACCATCCAGCGCCACACTCCGCCGCGCGCTTCGAAACCCGAGAATCCGACCGAGTGCAGGTAGAGGATCACTCGACCGCGCGAGAGACGGAGCACTTCGGAGAGCGCCCAGTCCACGACGAACGATCCCGGCCTGGTCGTCGCGAAGAAGATCGTTGCGCTGGGCCGCCAGCCCAGCGCGGTGCGGAGGGTGCGGGCGATGAGCCCGAGAACGGCGAAGAACTTTCGGGCAGACGGCGCCCCGATCTCGTCGACGGAACGGCTGAACCGCCTGTCGATGAGCCGAACCGGGTATCCCGCGTCGGCGAGCGAGATCAGCAGTCGCTCGGTCATCAAGGTGGCGCCGTGCACGGGAGGCGACTTCTGACTGATGACGGCGATCCGCAGGCCGCCGCGTCGTGCGTCGTCCCCGGACGGGTCACGCACTCGTCTGGGTTCCGCGGTAGCGACGCGACCCGAGCGCTGCCCAGCAGAACACGGCGTTGCCGATCAGGTACCGCTTCCACAGCCTGCGCGGCTCGGAGGCGAGCCGGAATAGCCATTCGAGGCCCAGCACGCTCATGATGTGCGGCGCGACGGGCTTCGTGCCAGCGATGAAGTCGAAGGCGATGCCGACGCCGATCGTCATTTTGCCGAGATCCCGCGTGATCCTGCGCATCTCGGCGTTCTGCAGGGGCGTGCCGAGACCGATCCAGACGATGTCCGGTGCCGTGGCGACGATGTCGGCGTCCTGGGCCGCCAACTCGTCGGGGGTGAGCGGGCGGAAGTACGACTTGTGGCTGCCCACGATCTGCACACCGGGGTAGCGGCGTTCGAGTTCCGCGGTGAGCGTGGCCAGCACCTCTTCGGTGTTGCCGAGCAGATAGTGGCGAACGCCGGTCGCACGCCCAGTGTCCATCATCTCGGGGAACAGGGACGGCCCGCGCACCTGCGACAGGTTCTTGCCCGGCAGGATCTTCGACAGCCAGGTCAGCGGCTTGCCGTCGGGGAAGATCGCGGCACCCGACGACAGCAACCGGTGGTACTCCGGATCCTGATGGGCGAGAGCCACCACGTACGAGTTGACGAGGTGGACGTCACCCGCGTCCCCGGCCTGAGCGGCGCGCGCGATGAAATCACCCGCCTGTCGCCTGGTCGCGACGCAGATGGGCAGGCCGGCGATCGTCGTGCGCGGCAGTGTTTCAAAGGGCATCGGAGTTCCTCGGGTTCAAAGTCTCAAGACAAGCTGCCATAATATGCGCATAAATATAATTACTCAACCACAAAGCATCGATACGCTAAGATCTGCCTCGTGATCCGATTGCGCGCGGCCGCCCTTCCCCTGGTGGCTCAGATCCTGTTCACGCTCGCGCAGGTGAGCGTGACGATCGCGGGCAGCGCCACCCTGAGCCCGGATGACTGGGGGAGGTTCGCGCAGCTGCTCTCGGTGTTCTTCATTGCGATGGCGTTCGTGCGCGGTTTCAGCTCGCTGCCGATCCTCGTGTTTCTCTCCGGAGACGAATCGCAGGCGAGAAGTGCCAAGCGCGCTGGATCCATCCTCGGATCGCTCGCCGCAGTCCCGGCGTTCGGCGGCCTCGTCATCGCGGGGATACTCGTGGGCGCCCCGGAGGCCGGGGCCCTTCTCGGCGCATCGATCGTGTCGTACTCCCTCTACGACACGGCCCGGTCCGTCGAGCTGGCCTCTGGTGCATTCCCCCGGATCGTGACGGCCGACGCGACCCTGATGCTGCTGCTCACCCTCGGATCGGCCGCGAGCTTCCTCCCGGGCGCGGACCCTGGCGTGGTACTCCCCGTCGCAATGATCGGAGCGTACGCCGGTGGAGCCGCGATCCTGTCGATCGGCCGTCGCCCCTCCGACAGCTGGACGGTTCGCACCTTCACGTCCGAGTACAGGAAGGACATGCCGTTTCTCGCGCTGGACGGCGCCCTCCTGGCTTCCATCCTCGGAGCGTTCGTGATCACCACAGGGGCCACATCCTCTCTTTCAGAGGCCGGGGCGTTCCGCACCTGCCTCACGCTCCTCGTCGGCCCATTGCAAGCCATCCAGAACAGCATTTCCCCCCTGGCGATCCGCCAGCTCCGCCAGTCGGCGAAATCGAGCAGGGCACCGGACGGGGTCGACACCAGGCGGGCAACACTCAGGCAACCCCTCACGTTCGTCGCAGCAGGGCTGACCTCAGGCGCGCTCTATGGACTCCTGGTGTCCGTCACGGCGCTCGCGCTGCTTCTCGCGATCGACCTGCCGATCATCGAGGCAGCCGCCCCGTACGCGTTCGGCGGCAGCGTCCTCGTGTCGTCTCTGTGGGCGTCGTCGATCTTCTCCTCGTTCATGCGCTATCGACGCCCGAACTCAGAACTCACCGCGATCCGGTTCGCAACGCTCGCGGCCTCGCTCTCGCTCTTATGCGTGTGGACGATTGCGCTCGGCGCAGAGCTGTCCACGGCTCTCCTGGTCAGCTCCATACCGCTGCTGGCAATCCCCGCCACACACACCCTGCTTCGCTGGGCTCCCGTCGCCCGGACTTTCGCTGCTCCCGTAATATGAATATCAATGTGATATGGTCAATTTTCTTTTGATCTCTCTACCCGAAATCATGTGATGCAACTCGCCGACTACATCCGACTCCTCCGCAAGAACTGGCCGATCATCGTCGCCGCCACACTGCTTGGCATCATCGGCGGCGGAATTCTGGCCGCTACAGCCACACCGAAGTTCACAGCTTCGACGCGCCTCTTCATCTCCGTCCGGGCGGGCGAGGGAGCTGCGAGCATCGATCTCAATCAGGGGACGACCTTCGCCAGACAGGTCGTCACCACCTACGCCGATGTGGTCGGAAGCGCCATCGTCCTCGAACCCGTCATCTCAGAACTCGGCCTCTCGAAATCGATCGGCGAGCTCGCATCCCAGGTGAGCGCGTCGTCGCCGGCCGGGACGGTGCTCCTCGACATCGCCGTCACAGACACGTCTCCTGCACAGGCCGCGTCCATCGCAAACGCCGTCGGAGCTAGCTTCGCCACGGTCGTCACGGAGCAGCTGGAGAAACCGAGCGACTCCGGAACGTCCCTCGTGAACGTCAGGACGATCCAGCCCGCGTCGCCGCCCGGTCGCCCAAGCTCCCCGAACATCCCGGTGCTGCTCGGAGTCGGAATGCTCGTCGGTCTCAGCCTCGGAGTCGCCATCGGGGTCGCTCGCACTCTTCTCGACACCAGAGTGCGGACGATCCAGGATCTCGAGACGATCACCCGCAAGCCGTTCCTCGGGGGGATCGCCTTCGACGCAGACGCCAAGAAACAGCCCGTCATCATGCACGCCGCACCGCACAGCGTGCGAGCGGAAGGCTACCGCCGGCTCCGCACGAGCTTCCAGTTCGTCAAAGTCGGGGCGGGCAAACGCACCTTCGTCATCACCAGCGCCGGACCCGGCGAGGGCAAGAGCAACGTCGCCACCAATCTCGCGATCGCCATCGCAGACACCGGGGCACGGGTCGCTCTCGTCGACGGGGACCTGCGGCGACCGCGCATCGCCGAGTACCTGGGCATCGAGGGAGGCGCCGGCTTGACCGACCTCCTGATCGGACGCGCAGAACTCGACGACGTGATTCAGCCATGGGGGGAGTCGCAGCTCTTCGTCCTGGCCGCCGGACGAATTCCACCGAATCCGAGCGAGCTACTCGGGTCCGACGCGATGCGCGCAACGCTCGACCAGCTCAGCAGCGACAACGACTACGTCATCATCGACGCCCCTCCCCTCTTGCCCGTCGCCGACGCGGCTGTGCTCAGCTCGATCGCATCCGGCGTCCTCCTGGTCATCGGAGTCGGACAGACGACGAAGGCCAACGTCGTCTCGGCGCTCCGCATGCTCGATGGTGTGAAGGCCAACGTCCTCGGCGTCATCGGCACCATGCTGCCCATAACCGGTCCCGACTCCGCGGCGTACGGCGAATACCTCTATGTCGGCGACGCCGCGGCCGGCGACGACGACCGCGTCGAGACGAGCCCGCCACCCGACGGCCCACGCCGCTCGCGGAGCAGACGAGATCGGACCAGCCGATGACCGTCCTCGTCACGGGAGGAGCCGGATACATCGGCTCGCACGTGTGCCGCCTCCTCCAGGAACGCGGCGACCGGGTCGTCGTCGTGGACGACCTGTCGTCCGGCGTCCCCTCCCGAACCCACGCGGACCTCGAAGTCCTCGACCTCGCCGCGCCGGACGCAACGGAGCGCGTGATCGGCATCGTGCGACGCACCGGCGTCACCCGCGCCATCCACCTCGCTGCGCTCAAAGACGTCGGCGAGTCGATGCACGACCCGGAGCGGTACTACCGCGTCAACCTCGCCGGCCTCGGCAACCTGCTCGGTGCCCTGCGGGCGACGGACGTTCGCGACGTCGTCTTCTCCTCCTCGGCGGCCGTCTACGGCGACGCCCCGGAGGAGGTGGTCGACGAGCACACACCATGCGCACCGGCGAATCCGTACGGAGAGACGAAGCTCATCGGCGAGTGGATGCTCGCGGCGGCGCAGCGAGCATGGGGCCTTCGCCCCGTCAGCCTGCGCTACTTCAACGTCGCGGGCGCTGGCTGGCCGGATCTGCGCGACACCGTTGCGAAGAACCTCATCCCGATCGTCATCGACCGGGTTCGCAACGGCGAGCATCCCGTGGTGTTCGGGGCGAGCCACGCCACGGCCGATGGCACCTGCGTCCGCGACTATGTGCACGTGCTCGATCTGGCCGAAGCTCATCTTCGTGCACTGGATGCGCTCGGCAGCGGCCGCTTGGGCGTCGCCACGATCAACATCGGCACGGGAGCCGGCGCCTCGGTGCTCGACGTGATCGACGCGGTGCGACGTGTGGCCGACCTGCCCGTGGTCCCAGAGTTCGCCGCTGCCCGGGCAGGCGACCCTGCCGCCATCGTCGCCGATGCCTCCCTGGCGGGCGATCAGCTCGGCTGGGCGGCACGGTTCGGTCTGGACGACATCGTCCGCTCTGCCTGGCCGGAACCGCCAGCAGGCGGCGAACGTCCGGTCAGCGCGCGTTCGCCGCGGTGATCAGCTCGGCGGTGCCGACGGTGCCGTCCTGCCAGCCACTGATCAGCTCGGCGACACGTCCGAGCTCCGCGCACAGGGCGGACACTCTGGCGGCGACAGCCGACTGTTCAGTAGGGTCGAGCGCCGCGTCGGCGGCGGCTTCCAGCGCGGCGGCGTCGGCCGACGGGGCGACGAGCGGCCGGTCGGTGACGCTGCGCCAGAAGTCGACCGACTTCGACGCGTATGCGAGCGGCACCGTCGGCACTCCGAGCGCGACGGCAGCAACGACACCGTGCAATCGCTCGGAGAAGAACAACCGGGTAGCCGCCATCGCGCGCATCGTTGCGTGAACGTCGCCGCGGTACACCACCACGTCGCACGGCGAGACGAGAAGCGATCGCAGTTGTGCGCAGACGGGTTCGTCTTCCTCGGCGAGCTGGAAGATCAGCACCCGATCCACGCCCAGGCGCGCTCTGCTCGCGTCGACGGCCACAGCGACGGCGACCAGATCGAACGAACTCCTTCCGCCGGCGCCGATCGAGACACCGACGGCGGATGGCCCCGTGTCCGGCGCAACCGGTCGCACCCTCGGATAAAGCAGAGCCGGGTCGCCGATCATGGGCGCCTCACGCCAACGGGCGGCGGTCTCCGCCGAGCTGATCGGACCGCGCACGCCGAAATACGCGACGCTTCTCAGTGATGACCACACGCTCCAGTCCTGATCCTGGGTAGAGAGAGCCCGTTCATCCGTCGCTGCGGCGATGCCCGCCCCCGCGACGATCAAGGACTCAGCACCGAACGCCGTGAGCGCGCGGCTCGCGTGCCTCCCCCAGTTGGCGAAGCCGACGGTCGTTCCACCGCCGAGCAAGACCAGCCGCTCCGCTCGTGCCGTGCGGATCCGGGTGCCGACGACCTGCGGTGCACGGCGCAGATAGTCCCTGCCGAGCGGGGCGCACGCGGCGAAACGGTCCCCGAGCGCCGAACGCCAGGTCTCGTAGAGGAGGTCGTCGCCGAAGTTGTCGAAGCCCTGCCAGCCGAGATAGATCAGTGCACGGCGTGCTGACCGGTCGACGTTTTCGCTCACCATGACACCGTCACCGACGTCGAGGAGCGCATCCGGGCCAGGGTCGAGAGTTTGAAGCGCAACAGGGTCATACGCAACCTTTCAGATTTTAAATCTCTATTCTAGCGTCCATCTCCTGTGTCCAAAACGAACATTCAATAGCGTTCTATTTGATATCTAGAATCTGAACCAGGTATGTTTGTCGCGGTCGACATCGACCAGCACGACAGAATGGGGAAACATGCTTTCAACTACACGCGGCCGCCTCGGCGCCGTCGCCATGGCCGCCACCGTCATTGCGGCGGGCCTCCTTGCCGCGGCTCCGGCCAACGCAGCCGGACCGGAGATCACTGTCGCCAACAGTGTCTTCACCGAAGGCGACTGGGGAACCGGGCTCGAAATCACCGGCGCAGGCTTCACGCCTGACGCGCCGGCTGCGATCGTGGTCGCATACACCAGCGGCGAGACCGTCGCGACGGACACCTTCACGGCTTCCGCCGACGGGACGTTCACGCGGACCATCACGCCAGACGTCGCGCTCGTGCTTCCAGAAGACGGCGAAGACCTCATCGTCAGCGCCGGCGAGAGCGAAGACCTCATCGCGGACTCCGTCGTCCTCACCGTGCTCCGCACGGCGGGAATCCAGCTCGCTGCCAGCACCATCTCCACCGCCGACCTCGCCGACCGCACGGTCGGCCTCGGGATCGTCGCCAGTGGATACGTCC
Source organism: Leifsonia sp. McL0627 (assembly GCF_058244615.1). Classification (NCBI taxonomy): domain Bacteria; kingdom Bacillati; phylum Actinomycetota; class Actinomycetes; order Micrococcales; family Microbacteriaceae; genus Leifsonia; species Leifsonia sp. McL0627. The sequence goes on along the minus strand of NZ_JBZCGM010000003.1, from coordinate 264,160 downwards.
CCGGCGAGGCCGTCGCGGTCAGCGCAAACATCGGCGGCGAGGACGTCCCGTTCACCGAAAGCGGCACGGCTGACCGCAGCGGCACGGTGTCCGGCACGATCCGCATGACCGGCGTCAAAGCCGGCACGATGGTCATCACACTCACGGGCGCAGGCGGGCACGTCGAGACCGCGAGCGTGACCGTGACGGGCGACACCACTGGTGGCGGTATCGAAACCCCGCCCGTCGTCGAGATCTCCGTTCCTCCGACCGACGCTCCGGCGTTGAACCCGGGCAAGCTGCCGGTCGTCAGCGGCTAAGCAGCCGGACTCCGTCCGAAGAAGGGCGAGGGTGAGCTCGGAATCCGAGCTCACCCTCGCCCGTTTTCGTTCACACCCCCCGTCCCGCCTGTCGCGCCGCCTCCCCCCGCATCCATTCGCCATCCTGATCGCACAAGGAATCCGTCGTGAACCGCTCACCGTCCATCACCACCGCGCTCCTGCTCGCCGTCGTCGTCACCGGGCTCTCCGGCTGCGCCTCCACCCCGGAGGCAGCGCGCACTCCGACGCCGACGCAGAGCGCGTCCGCGGCCGCGGGACCAGCGCTCCCTCCCGCCCTGACGAGCAGAGAGATCGCGGCGCTCCCCGCAGCCGTCTACGACGCCGTCATCCCCGGCCTCATCGCAGCGCCGGAGCAGCCACAGGTCGATGCCGCGCACACGATCGGGTTCGACGCCCCCCTCTACGGCGACGACCTCGCGACACCGGTGGCGCGCATCCCCGCGAAGAACTTCCTCGGCACACCGAGTGTCATCGTGCCCGTCGCTACGCGCGGCGACTGGAGTCTTGTCCTGACGCCGAGCCGTCAGCTTCTCCCCTCGGAAGCGGCGAACGGCATCCAGGCGCCTGCGCAGACCGCGGCATGGATGCCCTCCCACCTGCTCCATGCCCGCTCTGCACTTTCGAAGCGGATCGTCGTGTCCGTGTCGGCGCAGACCCTGACGGTCACGAAAGCGGACGGGACGGTCATCGACACGTTCCCTGTCGGCGTGGGCACGGAAGACACCCCGACGCCCACCGGCGTCACCGGATTCCTGCAAGCGCGCTACCTCGACCCTGCCCAAGGGCAGGACACCCACCGCATCCAGTTGACATCGCTGCACGCGACCGGCGCCGATGAGCCCTTCGATGGTTCGGACGGCGGCTTGATCGGGATGCACTATCAGGACGCGGCGGCCGGGGCGATCTCGCACGGCTGCATCCGCCTCAGCACCGCAGCCGTCGAAGCGGTTGACGCGCTCCCCCTCGGCACGCCCATCCAGATCGACGACTGACGAGCACACGCCTTCTGCACAGCGCCGCTCCGGCCGGCGTCCCCAAGAGCACACCGCTCGTTAACCTCCCGTTTACCGTCGCGGGGGACTCTGGACAGACACCGGCATTAGCGTCGCAGGCGGGTCGCACCGGCCCCGTCCTGTTGTTACTGATTCCCCGGAAGGGACAACTGTGAAACTCAAGCGTGTTGGCGCTCCTCTGGCCATCCTGGCCGCCGTCGCCATCTCACTGACCGCCTGCGCGTCGAACGAGGGCAGCACCCCGGCGACGACGACGGCAAAGCCGTCGAACCTCTCCGGCACCCTCAACGGCATCGGCTCGTCCGCTCAGGGCGCAGCCCAGACCGTCTGGGCCGCAGGCTTCCAGACCGCCAACCCCAAGGTCACCGTCAACTACGACCCGCAGGGTTCCGGCGCCGGCCGCACCAGCTTCATCTCCGGCGCAGCCGACTTCGCAGGCTCGGACGCCGCCCTCAAGGACACCGAGCTCGCCAGCACCTTCGCCGGCTGTGCAGCGGGCTCCAAGGGCATCGACCTCCCCGTCTACATCTCCCCGATCGCCATCGCATACAACGTCGACGGCCTCAAGGACCTGAAGCTCGACGCCGCGACCATCGCGGGCATCTTCTCCGGCGCGATCACCACCTGGGACGACGCCAAGATCAAGGCGCTGAACTCGGGCGCCACCCTCCCGTCCGCACCGATCACCGTCGTGCACCGCTCGGACGACTCTGGCACCACGCAGAACTTCACCGACTACCTCGCGGCGAACGCTCCCGACGTGTGGACCAAGCCGGCAGCGCAGACCTTCCCGTTCCAGGTCGGCGACGCAGCGAAGGGCACCTCCGGTGTTGCTGACGCCACCAAGAACGCGAAGAACTCGATCACGTACATCGACGAGTCCGGTTCGGCCGGCCTCAGCATCGCGCAGCTCAAGGTTGGCGACAACTTCGAGAAGATCAGCGCAGACGGTGCAGCCGCCGTGGTCGCCGCCTCCCCGATCGCCTCGGGCCGCGAGACCAACGACCTGGCCATCCAGATCAACCGCAAGGACACCACCAAGGGCGCATGGCCGCTGGTTCTCGTCTCCTACGTGATCGCCTGCCAGGAGTACAAGGACTCGGCCAAGGCCGACCTCGTCAAGGGCTACGTCGACTACATCATCAGCGGCGACGCGCAGAAGGCCGCTGCAGAGCAGGCCGGCTCCGCCCCGCTGTCGACCGACCTCTCCTCCAAGGTGAGCAAGGCTGTCGCAAGCATCAAGTAATGACAATGCCACTCGGCCTGGGCTTCGCGCCCGGGCCGAGTGGCGCATCCTCACCACCCGAAAGTGAGAGCCAGATGAGAAGCTGGGCCGTGACGAAAGAATGGCAGGAATGACCGCCGGAACCGTAGGCGCGATCAAACCGAAGGCGAAGATCCGCCTCGGCGATCGCGTGTTCTCCACGAGCACGATCGTCGCAGGCTCGCTCATCCTCGCGGTGCTCGCCGCCGTCGCCCTCTTCCTGGTCATCCAGAGCATCCCCGCCCTGTTCGCGGGCGCCGGTGACCTGCCGAACAACGCCACCAACTTCTGGTCGTGGGTGTGGCCGCTCGTCTTCGGAACGATCTGGGCAGCGGTCATCGCGCTCCTCATCGCGACACCGCTCTCCATCGGCATCGCGCTCTTCATCTCGCACTACGCGCCCCGCCGGGTCGCACAGACGCTCGGCTACATCATCGACCTGCTCGCAGCGGTCCCCTCCGTCGTCTTCGGACTCTGGGGCATCGCGACCCTCGCACCGTTCGTCCAGCCGTTCTACGCCTGGCTCGGCGAGTACCTCGGCTGGTTCCCGCTCTTCGCACCGCCCATCTCCGGCACAGGCCGCACGATCCTCACCGCCGCGATCGTCCTCGCCGTCATGGTCATCCCGATCATGACCGCCATCTGCCGCGAGATCTTCCTCCAGACCCCGCGCCTCCACGAGGAGGCGGCGCTCGCGCTCGGCGCGACCCGCTGGGAGATGGTGAAGATGGCCGTGCTGCCATTCGCCCGCTCCGGCATCATCTCGGCGATCATGCTCGGCCTCGGCCGTGCGCTCGGTGAGACTCTTGCCATTGCGATGGTGCTCTCGCCGGCCCTGATCGTGAAGTTCGCGGTGCTGCAGGCGCAGAGCCCGAACACGATCGCGGCCAACATCGCCCTGCAGTTCCCTGAGGCGACGGGACTCTCGACCAACGCGCTGATCGCATCCGGTCTGGTGCTGTTCGTCGTCACGCTCCTGATCAACATGCTCGCCCGCTACATCGTCAGCCGCCGCAAGGCCTTCTCGGGAGCGAACTGATGACCGCCACCACCACGGCCGCGCCGACCAGGCCGATGACCAACTCGCTGACCGCCGGCAAGCTGCCGCGCGGTTCAGCGTGGATGATGCTCGGCGGCTCCTGGATCGTCTTCATCGCGGTCTTCGCGATCCTCGCCGCGAGTGGCGCCACCAAAGACTTCAACGCCGTCGGCGCGATCTTCTTCGGCACGATCCTGTTCGATGTCGTGATCTATACGACCTCGCTGCTCGTCGAGGGGGCACGCAAAGCGACGGACCGCCTGATCACCTCGCTCGTCGCGACGGCGTTCATCATCGCGTTGCTTCCCCTCGTCTCGCTGATGTGGACCGTGATCAGCTCCGGCCTGGCCCGCTTCGACATCCAGTTCTTCTCCGAGTCGATGCGCAACGTCATCGGCGCGGGCGGCGGCGCGCTGCACGCGATCGTCGGCACCCTGATCGTGACGCTGATCGCGGCGGTCATCTCGGTGCCGATCGGCTTGCTGACCTCCGTCTACCTGGTCGAATACGGTCGCGGGATGCTCGCACGCGGCATCACCTTCTTCGTCGACGTGATGACGGGCATCCCGTCGATCGTCGCCGGCCTGTTCGCGTACGCGCTCTTCGCCCTGTTCTTCGGGCCGGGCATCCGCAACGGCTTCATGGGCTCCGTCGCGCTGTCGGTGCTGATGATCCCGGTCGTCGTGCGGTCGAGCGAGGAGATCCTGCGGCTCGTCCCGAACGAGCTGCGCGAGGCGTCCTATGCGCTCGGAGTCCCGAAGTGGCTGACCGTGCTCAAGATCGTCCTCCCGACCTCGCTCGCCGGGCTCTCCACCGGAATCATGCTCGCCATCGCCCGCGTGATCGGCGAGACGGCGCCGCTGCTCATCGTGGCCGGCTTCACCACGAGCATGAACTACGACCCCTTCTCCGACAGGATGATGACCCTCCCGGTGTTCGTGTACACGCAGTACACCCAGGCGGCCGGGCTGCACGCGCAGGCCTCCATCGACAGGGCTTGGACGGGCGCGCTCGCCCTCATCATCATCGTGATGCTCCTGAACCTCGTCGGGCGCATCATCGCCAAAGCCTTCGCCCCCAAGTACGGCCGCTGAACGCGTCCACCCGAACCCAAGGAAACCACGTGTCCAAGCGCATCGAAGTCAACGACCTCAACGTCTACTACGGCAGCTTCCAGGCCGTCGAGGGCGTCTCCCTCACCATCGAGCCCCGCACCGTCACCGCGTTCATCGGCCCGTCCGGCTGCGGCAAGTCGACCTTCCTCCGCACCCTCAACCGGATGCACGAGGTGATCCCCGGCGCGTACGTCAAGGGTGAAGTGTCCATCGACGGCAACAACCTCTACGGCCCAGGCGTCGACCCGGTGCTCGTGCGCCGTCAGGTCGGCATGGTGTTCCAGCGGCCGAACCCGTTTCCGACGATGTCCATCCGGGAGAACGTGCTCGCCGGAGTGAAGCTCAACAACCGCCGCATGGCGAAGCCGGAGGCCGACGAGCTCGTCGAGAGCTCGCTGCGCGGCGCCAACCTCTGGAACGAGGTCAAGGACCGCCTCAACCTCCCCGGCTCCGGCCTGTCAGGCGGCCAGCAGCAGCGTCTCTGCATCGCGCGCGCGATCGCCGTCTCCCCCGACGTGCTTCTGATGGACGAGCCGTGTTCGGCGCTCGACCCGATCTCCACCCTCGCCATCGAGGACCTGATCGAAGAGCTGAAGAACGACTACACGATCGTGATCGTCACGCACAACATGCAGCAGGCGTCGCGCGTCTCCGACCGCACCGCGTTCTTCAACATCGCGGGCACCGGCAAGCCGGGCAAGCTCATCGAGTACAACGACACGAACATGATCTTCTCGAACCCGAGCGTTCAGGCCACGGAAGACTACGTCTCCGGCCGCTTCGGCTGATCCCCCCGGCGGGTCACTGTACGCAATCGACTCCGACCTCATTCACGGTGCCTCGCGGCGCGTCGCGTGAATGAGTTCGGAGTCGATTGCGTTGTGGCCGATCGGGCTCAGGAGCTGATGGCGACGATCGGGGTGGTGGTCGGCTGGTCGGAGCCGCCGCGCGGCTCGACGGTGACGCCGACGGTGTCCCCCGCCTTCATGGTCCCGGTGAGGACGCGCCAGGTGGACCCGGAGTCGGCCGCGGTCATGGTGCCGGCGGGAGTGGCCTGGCCGCCCCTGATGTACCAGAGCTCGTAGGTCTTGTCGCTCGGGAGCGCCGGAAGATCGTTCGCGACGATGGCCGACTTGCCGAGGTCGCCTGACCAGACGAGCGTGGCGGTCCCTCCGCCGGTGACGTTCGCGCTGGCGCGCTGCGCATCCGGTGCGGCGTTGATCTGGGCAAGCGCGGACGCCTGCTGCTGCTGGAACGAGTTGTTGCCGGCGAGCGAGCTGCCGAGGAATGTTCCGCCGACGAACAAGACGATGGCGGCGACTGCGGCTGCCGCGATGGTCATCGGGCGGGTGAACCAGCGGGTCTTGGCCTTGGTCTCCCCCGGTGTGAGGCGCGGTGCGACGGCGGGGTTGAGTGCGGGGTCGAGCGCGGGAGGCGCATCCGGTGCTGCGGGGCCGGCCGGGGCATCCACGGCAGCCAGCGGGGGCAGCTGAGGGGTCGACGCGAGCTTGGCGAACAGATCGGCCTTCAGGGTCGGCGGCGGCGTGACGGCGGGAGCGGCGAGGCCGAGCTCGGCGGCGACGTCCTCGAACTGACGGGCCTCGTCCGGCGTCTCTGCGCCCAACTCGTAGCCGAGGCGCGACGACGAGCGACGTGGTTCGTCGATCATCAGGTCACCCCCAGTTCGTTTCGTAGCCGTATCATCGCATCGCGGAGCCGTGTTTTCGCTGTGCCGAGCGGGATCCCGAGCTCCGCAGCGACCTCGCTCTGGCTGAGGCCGCCGTAGTAGGCCAACGTGACCGCTTCACGCTGAGCGTCGGACAGCGCGGCCATCGCCACCTCCACCCTCTCGTGCTCCACACGCACCTCCACGGTCTCCGACACCTCGTCGAAGGCGGTCGGCATGTCGCGTATCCCGACGGCCAAATCCCTGTCCCGCGACGCCTGAGCTGCGCGAACCCGGTCGATGGCGCGTCGGTGGGCCATGGTCATGATCCACGTCAACGCTCGACCCTTATTCGGATCGAAACGCGCAGCGGATTGCCACACCTCCAGGAAGACTTCCTGGGTGACCTCCTCCGACTGGGAAGGATCGACGAGCACTCGCCGCACCAGGCCGAGAACACGGGATGCGACGTGGTCGTAGAGGACGGAGAAAGCGCCCTGGTCACCGGCGGCGGTGCGGGTGAGGAGGTCGTCGAAGGAGACGGGCGCCTCGTCGTCCACGTCGTCTCCTGTCTCTCCGTGCCATGCAAGCATCGCAGGTCGACGGCCGATCGGGCCCGAACGCTCCGCGGGGAGCAAAAAACCGGGCCGCAGAACGCCTCTCGGCGCGAGGCCGCTCGGAGCGGCTAATTTTGGAGCCCGGGGTTACTGCGGCCCGGCTGAAAAAGTTTACCTGAGCCGGAGGGCCGACCGCGCGGCGTGGCGTTCGCGGGCCGAGAACGCGGGATGCGCGCGGCCGGTTGACACGCTCGCGCACCGCGACTATTCGAGCGAGTCGCTCCGCCAGAGCCGCGCGCACGACGTCAGTTCCTCCGCCGTGCGGGAGAAGCGGAGTGCGCGCGTGGTCAGTTCACTCGCCCGCTCCGGCGCCGTCGTCTCCTGGTCGTCGGCGACGGACACGCACCCGGCCGCCGTCACCCGGCAGAACGCGGCGGCGCGATCCAGCGCGACGGCGAAGTCCCCCTCGAACACGCCACGGAGGATCTGGTCGGCCAGCTCGGTGACCTCGGCCGGCCCGGTCGGCGATGGCGCACCGGCGACGACAGGGTCGATGGTCGGGACGACCTCTGTGCCGCGCTGATACAGCAGTGCGGTGCCCGCAGCATCCTGACGGATCAGCAACCGGAGCAGGTAGATCCGCCACAGCGCACCCGGCAGGCTCTTGGCACTCGACCGCGACCACAACTCGGCGACGGCGTCGATCCCGTGGGCGTCGGTGAACGCGACCAGCCGGTCGACCACCTCAGGATCGGGGTCGGAACGCACCCGCGCGAGCAGGGCGTTCGCCGTCTCGTGCGCGACCCTGGTGATCTGCGCAGGATCCTCACCGCCCATGAACGCTTCGAACATCCCACTGGGAAACGTGGTCGGCTTGTGGAAACGGTCGTTCATGCACACCATTCTGCGCCCGGCACGAGCACTCGTGAAACCACGATAGATTAGACACGTAGGGCCTGTAGCTCAGTTGGCAGAGCATCGGACTTTTAATCCGCGGGTCGTGGGTTCGAGCCCCACCGGGCCCACCCTTATGTTCATTGAGATCTCAGGCGATCACCGGGTGAATCAGACGCTGTGATGTCGGGGTTTGCCCACGGTTTGCCCACAACTTCTGGTGCTCCAACGCGGCTCAATGCGTCCCCAACGGCATCCAGGTCATCGTCGAAGAGGTCGGCGTAGACATCGAGAGTCATCGCCGCGGAGGCGTGACCGAGCATGCGCTGTACCGCTTTGACGTTCGCGCCGGCGGAGATCGCCAGGCTCGCCGCTGTGTGCCGCAGATCGTGGACCGTCGGCCTAAGGAGATCCGGGTGCCTCTCGGTCAGCTCGTGAGTCAGGTAGGGATGCTTCTTCGGCCGGATTCGTGGCAGTCGGATACCGTCGGCCGGATTGCGGCCCAGCCGTCCATCTCGGACCGCGTACTTCAGGATCATCGAGAACACCCGGTGATATGAGCGAACGGTCCGGGCGCCAACTCTGCTGTTCTCGTCCGAGATCCAGGACTGAAGGTCTGAGTGCGTGATCGCGTTCAACGGCGTCGAACCCCAGCGCGGCAGAAGACGCCCTCGGGTGATGGAGACGTACCCCTGAAGCGTGCTCGGCTTGACCTGCACGAGCGAGTCGATCCACTTCTCGCTCCACGCCTCGAAATCGATGCCGGCACGAGCAGCGGGCACATAGTCGCCGCGAGCCTTCGCCAGCTCAAGCGAGGCCAGGTAGAGCTGGGCCTCGTACTTCGTTCTGAATCCCCGCTTGTCGGTCTGCTGGTGGCCCGGAGTCCGGTATCGGACCCGGTAGCGCCGCCCTGCGGCCGTGTCGTACGCGCTTATGCTCCCCATCGACCTCACCCCATTCCTGAGTATCCAACCGCGCGCCGACACTGGCTGGGCAGCGGAAGAGGGCCCCTCGAAAACAGCCCCTCACTTGCACGTTGTGGTCTCCTCCTCGATTTGGCGCGCAAACCGCATCCTTGCCAGGAGTCCCACAGTTTTTCGTCCGCCCCGACGGCTGAGAATGGCGCGTTGAGAGACCGGGTCAAGGGCGCTGCGCGTCGCTCCGCGATGCAGCGGAGCTGCAACCCTTGACGCGGTCGCTCAGCGCGCGAGAATGCCTCGAGCGGGGCGGAGCGACATCGACGTTCAGCCGACCTGCTCGGACGAGTTACGCGTGACCCAACGCCAATATGACGGCAGTTGTCCCGAGCCCTAGCAGCACCCAACTCCCTATGGAGACGAGCAGTACCCACGTCGTGTCGTTCGACTCTCCCGCACGGTGCGCAGCCAGCCGACCAATCCTTCGTCTGAAAGCGATCGCTGCGACACCTGCGACCATCCATACGAAGCCGATCACAAGCGCGACTAGCCAGAAGGCGGTCAACTCGAAAGAACCTGCATCAGGCCGACGATCGCCCCGATCAACGCCACCACTCCCATAAAAACAGCCATCACCCCGACCACACCGATCCAGAATGGCGTTTGCAGCTTGGCGGCCGCCTCGGAGCGCTTCTGTCCGATGATCGCGCTCTGACCGCGGACACTCCAGTTGCGCACTTTGACCCGAAACACCGTTATCAAGATGCCCGCGACAATCAGAATCGGACCGACCACCAGATTTGGAACGATCGTTGACGGCGGTATCGCATCCATGTTGTGCCTCACATCTCTCTGCTGCGAACTATCGCCGACTCGTTCGAACGTGCCTGGGCGTGAGCTTAGCTGCAGTAGCGTGCGCGGTTGGGCTGGACGCGTCGGCAACCTGTGGCAGTGCTCCGCCAGTCCAATGTCGCGAGCTCGCACCGACTCACGTCGGTGTGCTTGTTTGCGAGAACGGATCGATTCCAACTGCATCGATCACTCACGATCGGCGATGTTCATCGTCGAGGCGCTAGGCCGGCGATGCAACCTCGGGTCGAGACAGACGAGCGAATCACGATCGAAGTACGGAGACGATAAGGGGAGACGAGAGCAGACGACCAGGTCAAGGAACCAGACAAGAGAGACCAAGCGATCGAACGAGAGGTAGGCAGAAGGAAAGGGAGAGGCAATGCACGCAGGCACTCGAAGTGGATTTCTTCGGCAGCCCAGTGAATGACAGGGGTCGCGTGTAAACCAGGTTGCATGGCAAATCGGGGCAATTCGAGCAAGGCGAGCCGGCGCGAAGCGTCTTACGCACGGCCGCGCCAAGCGCACGATGCCGCCGCTGCTCGGCACGCTGAAGATCTCGATCGGGAGGCCGCACAGCGGTACGCCGCCGACGCGATGTTGGAGCAGCAGGCTAGCGGGGGCACGCGCGTCGACGCGCTCAAGCGATTGCACGAAGTCTCGCGGACGCTCGTCCGGCTCCGAAGCGAGCAAGACGCAGCACGTCTCGAACGCGACCAGTTGATCGCATCGCTCCGCGAAGTTGGCGAGAGCTGGAACTCGCTTGCAGCCCGGACTGGACGTAGCCGACAAGCCCTAACCAAACGGGTCTCACGCTAGTTGATCGGACGAACCGCCAACTCCGGGAGCTCAGGGCTACTGAGTTCGATTCCGAGGTTCGGCACTCTTTTGATTGAATGCCTCCTGGCGCCGCCGTCGCCGCGCTCGGATGATCAGCAACGCCACCCACGTATATGTCGCCACTACGAACACCCAGAACACACCGAACACGCCGAAGAGCGTCCAGGCGCTTTGGCTCCCCGCGGAGATCGCTGCGATCAGGAGGCCGGCGAACGCCGCTGTCAAGAGGGCGATCGCAAAGGCCCGTATCGCGATCAGGGTGGCGATGCGACGCCTCGTCAGCGGACGCGCCACAGTCCGGTCCCACCGGTCCCACTTATGCGGGTCGCTCACGATGTGAACGCTACTACTGCTCTGCCCCGCACCCATCGGAAACCGTCAATTGGATCCAAAAGCAGTCAATGACTATCAGTGGTACGATATCTTGTACCACTTGGAGGAAATCATGGCCATCACAGCAAGCGAGGCTCGCAGCGACCTGTTCGGCCTCATCGAACGCGTCAACCTCGACCAGACCGAAGTCGAGATCACGTCCAAGCGCGGTTCGGCCGTGCTGATGTCGAAGGACGAGTACGACTCGTTGTTGGAGACCACCTACCTCCTGCGCTCGCCCAAGAACGCACGACGCCTCATCGACGCCATCGAGAGCGCCCGGTCGGGAAACATCACCGAGCACGATCTGACCAGTGAGTGACCGCAAGCTCGCCTGGACCGCCGGCGGCTGGGAGGACTACCTCTACTGGCAGGGCCAGGACCGGCGAACACTCAAGCGGATCAACCTCCTGATCGAAGACATCCTGCGCGACGACCCGTTCGAAGGCGTCGGCAAGCCGGAGCCATTGAAGCACGCGCTGGCCGGCGCGTGGTCGCGGCGCATAGACGAAGCGAATCGGCTCGTGTACTTGGTGGACGATGCCTACGTAATCGTTCTGCAGGCGCGATACCACTACTGAACCAACGCCGGCCCATTTTGCGGGTTGTTCAGACGATGAGCTTGTAGAGGGCGTAGCCGAGGATCGAGGCTACTTCCACGATCAGCAGTGAGTTGAGAAATAGTGGCCAACTCGCATCTTGGCCATGACGACGCTCACGAATCGAGACGTCGACGGCTGAGGCAATCAGCGCAGCCAGCACGCACCCCCATAGAGCCCACCACGCTCCACCGTGATCGATCGCGTAGATCAGCCACAAGCCTTGGGCAGGAAGAAACAAGAATGCCCAAGCAACATAAACCGCGATTCGGCGGCCAGAGACTTTGGCAGGAGGAGACCCGGGCGCGCTCACCCGATTAGTTTGCAGCAGTACCTGCGCCGAGCTCCAATCTGCAGCGTAAAAGCGCGCCCAGCCAACGGCACCGAGGTCGAGAATTCGGGTTCTTGTGCCCACACTTTGCCCACACTTGAGTGAGATCTCCTGTGATGACAGTTCTTTTCTGTGATTCAAAACCCGCGGAATTCCGCGGAATTTCGCGACCGATCGTCCCCTGGTGGGCAACCCGAGCGAACTTTTAATCCGCGGGTCGTGGGTTCGAGCCCCACCGGGCCCACCCTTTCAATCGCGGTTGAACCACCGCACCCTCAGACGGGGTCCCTTCGCGCGAAGGCGACGGTGATCGACGTTCGTCACCGCAGCAGCGCGTGCACCATGTCGCTGCCCAACCGGGCCGCGGCGACGACGTCGAAGACGTACACCACATAGCGACCGCGGCGGGTGGTCGTGACGAAGCCGGCTTGTTTCAGGATCGCGAGGTGCCGGGAAACCTCCGGGGCGGTCAGCCCCCACGCCTCCGCCAGGTCGGCCGTCGTGTGCGGGCCCCGGATCAGGCTCCGGGCGAGCCGGAGCCGGACGGGGTTGTCGAGCGCGTGGAGTCGCTGCTCGATCACGTCGACGGGGGTCGAGGACGCTGTCGGAGTGCCGCCGGCGACCGGATACTGGATCACCGGACGCCATCCAGGAGCGTGGACGACCAGCAGGTGCGGGTGGCCGAGCACACTCGGCAGGAAGGTGACGCCGCGCTCGTCCGCGGTGGTCGCGTTGTCCTGCAGCTTGTCGACCACGATGTGGGAGCCATCGTCGTCCACGGTCACGGCCGTCGACACCGTGTCGACCATCCGCTTCAGTCCGGAAACGGCGAGCACGTCGTGCTTGAGGCGGGCGTCGGCGGCCAGGCGCGGCTGGAGCTGGCGCCAGGCGTCGGCGAAGAACGCGGTGTCGCAGTCCTCCAAGAGGCGCCGGATCGTCGTGCGAGCCCGGGGAGGATCGCCGAGAACGTAGTCGACGAAACCGATCTGGCGGGGGCCTCGGGCGAGCGCGCGCTCCCTGGCCAGCTCTCTCGCCGCGGTGTCGACCAGCGGAGAGCCGAGCTCCCGGAAGAGAGGCACGGTGCCGCAACTGCTGGTGAGGAGGGCGGCGGAGACCCAAGTCTCGTCGTCGAGCGCGTCCACCGCATCCAGTTCGTCGGTGAGCGACGCCCCAGGCTCGGACGGCAGCAGCATGTCGGCCCGCGAGGTGCGCCAGAGGAAGTCGGCGTCGATCAGGCGCTCCAGCAGCCCCGGCTCGATCGAGGCGGCCACCGACGACACCCAGCCGCCCTGCGCGGGATGGTGCGCGGGCTCCACCAGGAGGTGAACGGCCGAACCCAACTCCGCCAACGGAGAGGGGGCGAACCGGTAGCGCTCGGTGGTCACCCGGCTGACGTCGATGGAAACGCTCATGCCGTCATCCTCGCAACCTTTCGGCGGCGTGGGAATGCCGATTGACGATGATCGTCAATCGGAGCGCGCGCCGAGCCGCCCCTCGGACAGGGTGGCGGCATGACCATCAAAGAGATCCGCATCCAGACACGATTGGCGTCCTTCGTGCAGAGGCTGCGTGCTGGAACGACGCCGACCGCGGCCTCCCGCGCTGCGCGCACTGCCCGCAGAACGGCACTCCACGAGCGCCTCGACTACATGGATGCGGCGCGCACGGCCGCCGAACGGCAGCGGCTCAGAGGGTGACCAGGCATTCGCGGCACGCGCCGCTCAAGCGGTCTCTTTCGTCCCGCCGGGCCGGTGCTCCAAGCCCGGGACCGTGTCGCCGTAGGTGGCCTGCACCTCAGCGATGACGACCCGGTACCGGCCGATCCAGGCGTCGGACAGCCCCTTCGCCACCCGGTGCGTATCCATCGCCATGAGTTGTTGCAAGGCGTCGAGGCTGTCCCAGTAGTACACCTCCGCGTGCAGCCCGGTGGCCTCGTTGTGCCACTCCTCCTCTCCGAGGAAGCCGGGAATGCGCCGCGCGCGTTCGGCGATCTCGTCGTTGAGCGCGTGGAACTCGATGTCGAGATCTTTGAGCTCGAAGATGAAGGTGGAGGTGAACATCCGGTCGTCGGCACTCATCTCACACGAGTCCGGCCGCGAACAGACTGTCGCCGGTGTCCGTCACCGTGGTCGCCGCGCTGCGCGGTCTCCAGCCGAGCACCCGCACAGCCTTGCTCCCGTCGATCTTCTTGCTGATGCCGAGGTCGGGTGCGATCTCGCGCAGGTCCGAGTTGAACCGCGCGCCGATCCGCACGACGAGGTTCGGGATGGACCGGGTCGGGATACGTGCGCCACGCTCTCCGAGGTGGTCTTTGAGGAGCAGGCCGATCTGCTTCATCGTCATGCCCATCCCGCTGTAGACGATGAATCGCTGCCCGGCAGCGTCCGGCGCGGTCATGGCGAGGAGGTGCGCGCTTGCCACGTCCCGCACGTCGACGATGGGCATCCAGAAGTCCGGGTAGCCGGGCAGTTTCCCCTCGATCACCTGCTGGACGAGGTGGACGACGCCCGACGGGCGCGTGCCGAGAACGGGGCCGAACACCGCGACGGGGTTGATGGTCGTGAGCTCCAGGGTGCCGCCCTCGGCCGCGATGAAGTCGAAGGCTGCCTTCTCGGCGAGGATCTTGCTCTTGTAATACGTTCCGACTCCCGGGCCGCCGATGATGCTGTGGTCGTCGTCCGTGAACACGTGGTCGGTACGTCCCCAGCCGAAGCCCTGCGTGGCGAAGGCCGAGGTGAGGACGACGCGCTTCACGCCGGCGTCACGCGCGGCGCGCAGGACGCGCAGCGCTCCGTCGCGCGCCGGTGCGATGAGCTCGTTCTCGTCCGTGATCTTGCCGTGATTGAGCGGCGATGCGACGTGCAGCACGTGCTCGCATCCGGCAACCGCTTCCGCCCATCCCGTGTCATCGCCCAGCTCCGCTGCGACGACTTCGAGACCGCCGAGGTCGACACCGGTGCCGCTGAGCATCGAGCGCACCACGGCTTCACGGGACAGGCTCCGCACGGTAGTGCGCACCTCGTATCCCTGCTGCAGCAACTGATGGATGCAGTGGCCTGCGATGAAACCGGAGCCGCCCGTCACGAGAACGCGTTGAGTCATATCCTGATCGTCACACCGCTCGCCGCACCGCGCTAGCCCCCTGCGTCACCCGAGTGACGAGAGGTGGTTGCCGTCCTGACGGACGAGGACGCCACCGGCGAAGTACCACTGCTCGTCCGTCGCCGTCGGCGTCGTCCACAACTGGGCTCCGGTCGCGCGGTCGTACGCCGCGCCCGTTCCGGGGGCGTTGATGGTGGCGCCGTTCTGATAGGTGACGCCCGGACCGAAATACCGTGAAGCTCCTGGGGGGTCGACGATCGGAGTGGCTGCACCCGTGTCGCGGTCGACGGAGCAGGTCGCCTTGTCGACGACGACCAGCGAGTTCCGCTCAGTGTCGGCGAGGATGTCGCGACTGACGAGGCCGCCGGGCGTGAGCCCGCACCGCGTGATGTCGGCCGTCATGAGCACGGCGCCTGTCGTGCTGTCGATCCGGGTGAGCGTGGTCGTGTTCGTCATGACCAGGTCGCCGGACGGGGTTCCGAAGCCGAAGCCGGTGCTCCCGATCGCGCCACCGGCGACATCGCCCGGCTGGCCGTTCGTCGTCGTCGCCTCGGCGATGTTGTCGTCGTGGCTGAACGGCTTGGTCCACAGCGTCTGGCCCGTGGAGCGGTCGATCGCGGCGATCGTGTGCGGGTAGCCGTCGACCAGATCCCGGTACTCGATGATCACCGAACCCAGCGCCACCTGGGTCCCGTTGGGAGACACGTGGCTGATCGCGCCGGTGCCGAGATCGATCAAGCCGGTCATCCACCCACCGCCGCCGTCAGGGACGTACGCGAGCTGTGCGAGACCGGAACCGGAGAAGTTCCGTAACATCATTCCCGCGTCCGACGCCTGCAGCGGTGTCTGCCAACTCGGATGCGCGAGGTCGCGCGGGTCGACGCGCTCGACGGCGTAGCCTGTCGGCTGGCCGGACGCATCCAGAGTGGTCGGCTTCGTCCAGATCACGTCGCCGCTGTCGTCCCAGACCGGCGACAGCCGCTCGAGCGGATCCGGCCCGAAGTCGGCCGGCAGCGTCGCGACCGTCTGACCCGTCGCCAGGTCCAGGATGTCGCGGGGTCCACCGCCTCCGCTGGTGTCGGCGAACAGGGCACGATTGGAGGTTCCGAGCACGGCGAGGAGCGTCCCTCTCCCCGTGTCGCCGTCCCAGTTCCACTCGCGTGACCACAGCACGGTGCCGTGGACGGTGTCGACCATCGTGACGGACGCCGTCCCGTGGCCTGCCACGCAGCCGTGTCCGACATCCGTGGCGTTCGACGAGAGGGTGAACAGGGCGAGGCCCGTGGCGATGTTGTACCCGAATCGCTGCTGGCAGTCGCTGGTCGCGGCCGGCAGGTCCAGGCTCCACGATGGATGCGCGGGGAGCGACCGCACATCGGTCGGCGTGATCGGGGTGGACTGCACCTGAATGGCCGCCGCCGGTGCAGTCGGAGCCGCGGTGGGCGTCGGGGTCGGGGTCGGCGTCATGCTCGGCGTGTCCGTGACCACGGGCGCGGGCGGCGGGGCGTCGAAGCGGATGATGCCGGACATCGCGAGCGCCGCTGTGCCACCAGCGAGGACGATCGCAATCGCGGCGAGGATCGAGGTCAGCGCGATCTGGAACCGGCGGCGGCGGCGCGGCTCGTCGGCGACCGTGTCGAGCAGCAGAGACCGGATGGCGTCGCTGCGCTCCGGGGTGAACTCGGTGGCGCTCATCGTGCACCTCCTTCGAGGATGGTCTGGTCGAAATCGTCTGGTCGGACGTCGGCGAGCGGGGACGCCAGTTCCGTGAGGCGGGCACGGGCGCGGGAGAGGCGCGATTTGACCGTGCCTTCCGGGACGCCGAGGGCCTCAGCGGCCTGCGCCGTCGTCAGCTCCTCGAGGAGGCAGAGAGTGATCACGTCCTGGTCGCGTTTGCTGAGCTGCGCGAACACCGCCCGCACCTGCCTGTCGCGCACCGACCCGTCGATCGCGTCGTCCACGTCGACCGCGTGGTCTCGCTGCGGCGACGGGAGGGGGACCTTGTTCAGCACCGACCGATAGCGGCGGGTGCTGCGGCTGTGGTTGCGCACGGCGTACGTGGTCGTGACCAGCAGCCAGCCGATGATCGACCCGTCGACGATCCGCACGGAGTCGCGTTTGCGCCACGCCTCCAGGAAGACCACAGCGGTGACATCTTCAGCGTCGTGACGCTGGCCGAGGAGTCTCAGCGCGTGGCCGAAGACGCGGTCGCGATGCCGGTCGAACAGCGATGCGAACGCTGGACCGTCCCCTCCACGCGCCGCCGACCAGGCCTCTGCCTCGTCGAATTCATCCGTGCTCATACCCTCTACTGTCCGGTCGGCTCCCGATGGTTCCATCGGGCCCGACGCCGGTCACGCGACCCCGGTGATACGCCGACGCTCGAAGAGGTAGCCGACCGCTACCGCCCCGGCGACGCACAGCATCACGGGGGCGAACATCTCCGGACCCTGGTTCGTGAATTCCATCACCAGAAGCAGGGCGGTCAAGGGCGCGCGCATCGTCACGGCGAGGAACGCGGCGGCGCCGATCAGGGCGAAGACAGCGACGGGTGCGCCCGGCCAGACGAGGTTCCAGGCCGCGCCGACGGTCAGGCCGAGTCCCGCTCCGATGGCGAGCGACGGCGTCAGGGTGCCTCCCGCCGCGCCGGAGCCGATGGTTCCGGCCGTCGCGAACACCTTCACGACGGTCATGACGAGGATCAGCAGCACCGGCATCGACGCGGTCAGCGCCAGCTGACCGAGCGAGCGGCCGTTGCCGAGGATGGCGGGGAGCCACAGCGAGACGACGCCCACCGCGGTGAATACGAGCGGCATCACGATCAGGATGCCCCACGACTTCGGTCTGATGCCCTGCGCGAACTGGATCAGGCGCACGAAGCCGATCGCTGCGAACCCGATCACCGGGCCGGCGAGCACCGCCCACACGACGACGGACGGGGACAGCGGGAACTGCTCGATCGGATACAGCGGGTTGGCGGGCACGACCAGCCTCGCCACCAGGGTCGCGATGGCGGACGACGCCAGCGCGGGCAGCACGGTGGCGAAGCTGATCTCCGCCAGCAGGATCTCGACGGCGAACACCGCGCCGCCGAACGGCACGTTGTAGACGGCGGCCAGTCCGGCCCCTGCACCGCAGGCGACCAGGATGCGCCGCTCGCGCGCGTTCACCCCCGCTTTCTCGCTCAGCCAGTCGGCCGCCAGCGCCCCCAGCTCCCGCGGGGCGACCTCACGGCCGATGGATGCGCCGAGCCCGACGATCACGATCTGCAGGCCCGCGTTCGCGATGGTGACGAACCACGGCATCCGGCGTCCGCCGACCGCCGACTCGACCGAGACGATCGCGTGCTTCGGCTTCAGCCTGCCCCAGCGGCGCAACGCCCACCAGCCGACACCGCCGAGGACGCCGGCGACGGCGAGCGCCACCACCCGGTTGACCGGCGGCGCCTTCAGCAGGCCGTCGATGAACGTGCCCTCCGAGTACCCGAACGCGAGGTGCTGGATCGAGTGCAAAGCCAGGTAGACGAGTCCGCCGCCGATCCCGGCGCCGATGCCGACGAGCGCGGTCACGACCACCAGTCGGAGAATCCACTTCGGGGTGCTGGGAAGGGCGATGGGCACGCTCCAACGCTACTGGGTCACGCCGTCTCGTCGATCAGCGCACGCAGGTATCCTGCGTACCCGCCGTCGACCCGTCCTACCAGCCTGGCCGACGTCGTCACCGGGGCGTTCTCGGTCTGCGCGATCCGCGCGTCCCGTGCCCGGAGACGCTCGACCAGCGCGACGTCCTCGTCGAGTTCGACCGGCGCGAACCCGCCGACGGCCAGGTAGACGTCGGCACGCACGCCGAGGTTGGCACCGTGCACGTGGCCGAGGGTCGCCCCCGGGCTGTGCGTGGACAGCCAGACCTCCCTGCGGAGCGGGTCGAGGTCGTCGAGCGGCGGGACGACAGCGCCGATGAACGCTTCCGCGCCGTCGCTCGCCGACGCGAGCTGCTGAGCCAGCCACTCCTCCGGCACGGTGCCGTCTGCGTCCGTGGTCGCGATCCAGACGGCAGCAGGGTCCTCTCCTGCTGTCGCGAGACCGATGGCGGCGCCGAGCGCCCTGCTGCCGCCGACGTTCCCCCGGTCCGTCTCCACCACGGTCACGGACGGGAACGTGGACGCCACCCCGGCGGACGCGTCCGTGCACGAGTCGAGCACGAGCACGATGACGGGGGCGGGCATCCCGTGCCTCTCGACCAGTCGCGCCGACCGGACGATCGACGCGAGGCAGGCGGCGAGGGTCTCTGCTTCGTCCCTGGCAGGGACGACCACCACCATGCGCGCAATGCCGCCCGTCACGCGAACACCTCCAGCAGGAACTCCGCGTCGCGGTGCGTGACGACGGGTGCGAGCCCGGATGCGCTCCGGAAGGTCGTGTGCGCCTGCTCACCGCTCTGCGCGAAGTCGTCTGCGCTGCCCAGCCAGTGGCAGAGCAGGACGGCGCCGCCCTCCACGAGCGAGCCGACGCAGCGCGCGATCAGCAATCGCCACTCATCGTCGGCGAGGTAGTACGCGAGTTCGGAGACGACGATGAGGTCGAAGCGACCAGGCGGCCAGTGGCCGGGCACGCGCATCCTGGAGACGGTCACCTGCCGCCGGTCGGCCAGACGGGTGCGCGCTGCCTCGACCGCCGCCACCGATCCGTCGACGGCGAGCACGGCGTCTGCGCGGTCGGCCAGCTCGGCCGTCAGCTCCCCGATCGAGGCGCCGAGCTCCAGGATGCGTTCGTACCGCTCTTCGGGGAGGCACGCGACGGTGACGGCGCGCTTCCTGCGCTCGTACCAGCGGGAGCGCACGGACCACGGGTCGTCGCTCCGGCGGTGCAGCGACTCGAAGTGTTCGGCGAGGTCGCCCGCGGCGCTGCACTGTGGTCGGATCAGCACTTCTCGTCCCTCGCGAGCGCGCGCGACGAACTCGTTGGTGAGCACACCATCCTTGTTGTCCTCCGACCAGTGCTGCGACGCGAACGCCGCGAGTGCCGCCGCCTTGCGCTCCCGCCGAGAATCGACGCTCGGCACGTCGAGGAGCCGGTCCCAGGGCATGTCCGCAGGCTCGCCCCACTGCCAGAGCCACACCGGAAAGAACAGCACGGTGTCCCCCGTCGCCCGCGTCGCCTCCGCCAGTTCCCTGCCGAGCGTGCGGTGGTCACCGTGCCGGTCCCCTGGCCACGGAGCGAGCACCAGCCGGCCGACACCGGATGCGTCACCGGCGGGGTCGAGCACGCGGTCGATCTCCTCGCGCAACTGTTCTGCCTCGTGTTTGAGCGCGCCATCGGTCAGCCCGAGAAAGCGCGGAGGCGTCCCCACCCCCAGCTCGGCGAGCGCACGGCGGAGCTCGTCCGCTCTGCGCTCGTCGTCGCCGGTCGCGACGATCACGCGCACGGTCAGCCCGCGCTCGGCCGCGGCGGAGAGGAAGCCGCCGAGCGCGATGGTCTCGTCGTCCGGGTGCGCAGAGAACACCACGATCTCGCCGATGCCGTCGAGGTCGTCGTCCGCCAGAGTGTCGACGGTCTGCCACTCGTCCCTGGCCTCCCAGGCGGCCGCGCTCGTCACCGTGCGAAGGGGGTCGAACGCTACCATCGCGGTCCGCCGTCCGGCAGATGACCGGCGAGCGATGCGTCGTCCGGCCCGCGATGGTACTGCGACAGATACAGATCGAGGTCCGCGTAACGTCGAGCAAGGGACTCGTCGAAGGCGAGCGCAGCAGGGCCGAGCACGTCGCGCACGGCGGCCAGCGTCTCGACCACGGCATCGGCGACCGTACCGCGAACGGTGTGAGCGAGGACGGCGGCAGCGTCAGCCGCCGTGGTGGAAGCGTCGATCGACGCGGCGGCCGCATCGAGCTGGGCGCGGGCGGCGTCGAGCATCCGGTACAGGCGCCCCGCTCGAGAGGCGGCGAGCGTCCCAGCGCCCGGACGACCAGCCTTCGCGATCACCGCGTCGGCGAGCGGAAGGCAGCCGCCCCACCAGGCCGCTGCGACGCCGATGGCGCCCCAGCGGAACCCCGGGCGTTCGAGATACCAGCCAGCGCCGCCGATCGGCTGAGCGGGAACACGGTCGAACCGCACCGGTCCGCTCTCCACGTCCGCCAGGCCGCGCGCCACCCAGGCAACGTCCTCCGCGACCACGCCGGGTCGGCGGAGCGACACCAGGAACATCCGGCGTTCTCCGCCGTCGGTCGTCGCGGTCACGAGCGCATCCGTGAGGCGTGCCCCGAGAGAGCACCACGGCTTGACCCCGTCGACGATCCACCCGCCATCGACGTCCGGCTGGGCGCGCAGGACCGCTCCCGGCGCTTCTGCCGCGAACACGCCGAGCGTGGCGCCGTCGGGCGGCGGCTCAGCCCCCGCCTCGTGCAGGATGGCGAGGGCGTCGAGGTGCGGCTCCAGCACCCGCGCCGCGGTCACGTCGGCGGCTGCCGCCCTCTGCAGGACGCCGAACCGCTCCGCTGTGCGCCCTTCGCCGGGGAAGGGAGCCACCTCGTCGGCGCCCGCCTGCGCCAAAGCCTCCAGCAACGGCCCGACACGGCCGGCGCAGGACGCCGCCGCAGCGAGATAGGTCCGTTCCGCCAGCGTCACCGCGCAGCGGGGGTGCGGTTCTCGGCGCTGACCATCCAGGCGTACTGCTCCAGGGAGGCGATGATCGCGTGCAGGAGGTCGGCCGTCGTCGGGTCTTCGTCGTCGACCTCGTCGTGCACGTCGCGGATCGTCGCGACGGTCGCTTCGAGGCGGTCGGTGATCAGGTCGACCGTCTCCGCCGTGTCCACCTCGCCGTTCGGGAACTCGGGCAGGCTCGTGCTCTTCGCGACGACCGAGCTTCTTCCGTCCGGGGTGGCGTGCAGTGCGCGCAGTCGCTCGGCGACCTCATCGCTGAACTCTCTGGCCGCCTCGATGATCTCGTCCAGCTGCAGGTGCAGGTCGCGGAAGTTCTTGCCGACCACGTTCCAGTGCGCCTGCTTGCCCTGCAGGTGCAGCTCGATCAGGTCGACGTGGACCCGCTGCAGGTCGGCGACCAGCTGCGGGGACGCGACGAAGCCGTGCTCCGCGTGCTCGCGCCGGGTGGTGTGCGCCCCGGCCCGTGCCCCGCTCGCGGTCTTCGCGCCAGAACGCGCGGTGGTCTTGGTCGTGCTCGCCTTCGTTGTTGCCTGTGCCATGAGCATCTCCGTCTCGTATCGGTGACTGGGACACGAACGGTAGACGCTTCCCCCGCACCCGAGAACCGGCTTGACGGAACGTGGATGCTCTGCTCAGGCGGCGTTGCGGTGACCGGAACTCAGCAACTCGGCGACGAGCACGCGGAACCGCGCGGGCTCCAGGCCGAACGTGCGGCGGATCGCGTCGTCTTTGGCGACGCGGTCCGCCTCAGAGCGCACGGCGGTCTCCGGGTGCTCTACTTCGAACAGGATGAGGAGTCTCTTGCGCGGCGTCGGCATGGCCCCAGTCTCGCCGGGACCACCGACACCGCACGCCGCCACCGCCCGCCGGCCGCGCCTCCCCGGAACCGCTCAGCCCTGGACGAGCGCTCCGACCGTCAGCAGCGAGACCGTGTCGGTCGTGCACGCCGTGTAGTCGGCGTCCTTCACGAACAGCGACTCCGTCGATCCTGGCGGGTAGACGCGGAAGCCGTCCGCCGGCTTGGGCTGGCAGTCCGAGCTCGAGTAGTTGAGGGCCTGGGCGATCTTCAGCGGCGCGGTCGCCGTTCCTCCCGGCGCCAGGCTCACGGTCGGGTGCGGCGTCGACCTGTCGAGTTCTGCCGCCTTGCCGAGCTGCGTTCCGTTGCCGTCGCCGACGAACGACACCCCGGGCCAGCCCTGCAGCGCGCAGGCGGTCGTCCCGTTGTTCGTCAGCACCAGGGTCACCTCGACGCTGCCGGCCGCTCCCCCGCCGCCGGCGCCGATGGTGCCGGTCAGCTTCGCGGTGTCGCACTGCCCGTCGATGGGGACGGCGGTGCTGGACCCGCTCGGCCGGGGCGACGACGACGCTGTCGTCGCCGACGACACCGGCGTCGTGCTGGGCGAACCGCTCGGTGTCGACGCCGCGCAGGCTGTCAGGGCGAGCGCGAGCCCGGCGGTGATCAGGGAGGCTGTGACGATCCTGGAAGAAGTCATGCCCCTATCTGACCATCATCCGAACGTGAACGAGTATGCCGAAACACCTTTCGGGATGGTCACGATCAGATTTCCTGTCTTCGCCGCAGCTGATTTCAGCAGTTCGTACGAGTCCGGCGTTCCCTTCACGTCGATCGTCTTGGTGACGCCGTCGACCGTGTACGTGACCGTTCCGCTGCCGGAGAGGACCATGCGCACCTCGGAGGCCGTGAAGTCTAGCTTGACCCGCGCATCCTGAGCTGTCGGCTGGATGGACTGGGTGCCGAGCGTCCACGCTCCGTCGAGCGCGAAGGTGCTCGACGCCTGCTTCGCGGGGAGGGCGAACGTCGGCGTCCTGGCCGAGTACATCTCTGCTCCGCCGAAGTTCACGACCTTGGTGGTGCCGAGGTAGGTCTCCCGCGTCGTGCTTCCCGCCTTCGGGGTGGTGTCTTTCACCTCGGTGGCGGACGGCAGGGCGACGCCGGCCTTCGCATCCTGCAGCAGCTGGCGGATGAGCTTCTCGGTGGAGGCGTAGTTCCCTTCGCCGAACTGCACGTTGCGCACGACGCCCGTGGCGTCGATCAGGTAGTGCGCAGGCCAGTAACGGTTGCGGTAGTTGGTCCAGGTGCTCAAGTCGTTGTCGATCGCCACCGGATACGTGATGCCGAAGCCTTTCGCTCCCGCTTCGACGTTGGCCGGCACCTTCTCGAACGCGTACTCCGGGGCGTGGATGCCGATCACGTCGAGGCCCGCGTCCTTGTACGCCTTGTCCCAGGCGACGACGTGCGGGATGCTGCGCTGGCAATTGATGCAGGAGTACGCCCAGAAGTCGATCAGCACCACTTTGCCCTTGAGCTGAGAGAGCGCGATGGGCTGGTTGCCCGGAGTGTTGAACCACTGCTGGATGCCGGTGATGTCCGGCGCGGTGCCACAACTCTGCAACTGGTCGGAGTTGTTCGTGCACTTGGACAGGTTCTTGTTCTGGTCGTTGACGATGCCGCCGAGGTTGAGGGCCTGCGACACCTGGTCGGAGTTCGAGAATTGGTCCTGCAGCGCGCTGGTGTAGTCGGGGATGAGCCGCTGAAGCGCCTGCGGCAGGTTGAACAGCAGCCCGACGGCGAGCGCCAGCATCAGGATGCCGCCGGTCAGGCGGATGCCCTTCTGGTGCTTGCGGAACGTCTTCACTCGCTCGGCGACGCGACGCCCGGCGAGCGCGAAGATCAGGAGCGGGATGGCGGCGCCGATCGCGAACGTGACGGTGAGCACGATCGTCTCCGGGCCGATCCTGCCTGTCGACCCCGCCACCGTGATCGCGGCGAGCACCGGCCCTGCGCAGGGCACGTAGACGGCGCCGAGCGCGATGCCGAGCACGAAGCCTCCCCGCTCCGTCCCGACGTTGCGCTGCGGGATCCAGGAGAACGGCTTCTCCAGGTACTGCTCGAACTTCGGCACGATCAGGCCGACACCGATGAGCACCAGGACGATGATGCCGGCGTAGCGCAGTACATCCTGTGGCAGGTGAAGCAACGCCAGGATGAGCGACCCGGCCAGCGTGAAGACGCTGAAGCTCACGACCAGGCCGAGGATGACCTGGTACGGCCGCCAGCGGGAGACCGTCTGGACGGGGGCCTCCTTCGTGAGGACGGTCCCCTCCTCGCTCCGGCCTGGTTCCCTGCCGGCTGGTCTGTCCGGTTTCGCGCGAGCGCTCTGCGCCCCGCCGGAGAAGAAGATGACGGGCAGCACCGGCAGGATGCACGGCGAGATGCCGGTGATGAGGCCGCCGAGGAAGCCGATGATGGCGAGGGTCAGGTACATGGCAACGGTTCGGAACGACAGGGGCTGCCGGATTGATCCGGAAACTTCTTCACCGAATCCCAATCCGATTCCCACCCGGTCCCGAATCCTCCTGTGAAGCCGCTCCTGCGGCACAGCCCATACGAAGGAGTAGTTCCATGCGAGTTCAGAAGCGCCACGTCATCGCCGCCATCGGACTCGCCGCAGTGGCCGCCCTCGGTCTCTCGGCGTGTTCCTCCGGAAGCTCAGGCTCCGGTTCTTCCAGTTCGTCGTCATCGATGACGACGAGTTCCCCCAGCGCGTCGACGATGGATCCGGCAGCGGACCTCGTCGGCAGTGGATGCGCGGCATACGCCAAGGCCGTCCCGACCGGTGCCGGTTCGGTCACCGGCATGGCCCAGGACCCGGTGGCCGTCGCAGCGAGCAACAACCCGCTGCTCACCACCCTGGTCGCCGCGGTCTCCGGCAAGCTCAACCCCGATGTGAACCTGGTCAGCACCCTCAACGGCAGTGAGTTCACCGTCTTCGCACCGGTCGACGACGCGTTCAAGAAGATCGACGCGGCGACCATCGACACGCTGAAGACCCCGGCAGGAGCAGACACGCTCAAGAAGATCCTGACCTACCACGTGGTCGCGGGCCAGATCGCACCGGATGCGATCGCCGGCACCCACAAGACCGTCGAAGGCGGAAACGTCACCGTCACCGGAAGCGGCGACAACATCATGGTGAACGACGCCAAGGTCATCTGCGGAGGCGTCCACACCGCCAACGCGACGGTGTACCTCATCGACTCCGTGCTGATGCCGCCGGCCAACTGATCCCCTCCGTCACCGGCTGCATCGAAAAGAGCGGCCCTCCGGTTCGTCCGGCGGGCCGCTTTTCGTCGTGCCGGCGGGGTCGCCCTGTCATGATGGGAGGCATGAAGGGCATCACCACCTGGCTCATCCGGTTCTGGCCGGTCGTCGTACCGATCATCGGGGTGATCCTTCTCATCGCCTGCTGGAACGCCGAACTCGGCCCTGTGCTGATCGCCATCGTCGCCGTCGTGCTCGCCGGGACCGTGCTCGCCGCCGTGCAGCACGCCGAGGTGGTCGCCCACAAAGTGGGCGAGCCGTTCGGTTCCCTCGTGCTCGCCGTCGCGGTGACGGTGATCGAGGTGGCGCTGATCGTGACGCTGATGACCAGCGGCAAAGACGCATCAACGTTGGCGAGGGACACCGTGTTCTCCGCCGTGATGATCACCATGAACGGCATCGTGGGTCTGTCGCTGCTGCTCAGTTCCACCAGGAGCACCACTAGCAACTTCAACTCGCAGGGAAGCGGTGCCGCCCTCGCGACCGTGGCCGCGATGGCGACGCTGACGATGGTGCTGCCGACCTTCACCGAGACACCCGGCCCGCAGTTCTCGCCGAGCCAGCTGGTGTTCGCCGCGCTGGCCTCCGTCGTGCTGTATGCGATGTTCGTGTTCACGCAGACCATCGCCCATCGCGACTACTTCCTGCCGGTGACGTCGAAGGGCAAACCGCTCGGCGAGGACAGCCACGCCGACAAGCCGTCGTCGCGCACCGCGTTCATCAGCCTCGGACTGCTGCTCGTCGCCCTCGTCGCCGTGGTCGGACTCGCCAAGCTGGAGTCGCCGTCGATCGAGGCCGGGGTGGCGGCGATCGGGTTCCCCCAGTCGTTCGTCGGCGTTGTCATCGCGCTGCTGGTGCTGCTCCCCGAAGGCATCGCCGCCGCGAAGGCCGCGGTGCGCAACCGGATGCAGACCAGCCTCAACCTGGCGCTCGGCTCGGCCATCGCGAGCATCGGCCTGACGATCCCGTCGATCGCCATCGCCTCCATCTGGCTCACCGGTCCGCTGCACCTCGGTCTCGGCGCGAGCCAGATCGTGCTGCTCGCGCTCACTGTCGGCGTGAGCGTCCTGACGCTCATGCCGGGCCGCGCTGTCCGGCTGCAGGGCGGCATCCACCTGGTGCTGTTCGCCGCGTTCGTGTTCCTGTCCATCGCGCCCTGACCTGCGCCGGGGGCTGGCGCGCCGTCACGGCGTGGGGGCAAGCTGGGACGCGAGGCCCCGCGACCGCGCGGCCGCACCGAGACGAGGTGGATGCGATGACCACGGAACGCGAACCGATCGAGTACCCCGACGAGGCAGGATATCCGGACGGCACCGGCTTCCTCGACGAGGGCACCGCCGCGCACGACACGGCCCAGGATGCGGCGTCCACGGACGACGCGGCTCCATCCCTCGACGCCGTCGCCGCCTTCGCCGACAGCGACGAGGAGGACGCCGAGCCCGCCGACGGCCCCGACGTCTAGTTCAAGCTTCCGGGTCGGGTGCTGCGTGGCGGCCCCGGCGGGTGCGGGGCGGCGCGAGGGTGCGGCCGTCGTGGAGTTCGAGGACGCGGTCGGCGCGAGCCATGAGCAAGGGGTCGTGCGTGGTCACGACCGCAGCGACGCCGCTGCTGTGCACGAGTTCGACCAGCAGGTCCATCATCGCCGCGCCCGTCACGCTGTCGAGCTGACCGGTCGGTTCGTCCGCGAACAGGATGCGCGGCCGGGCGGCGAGGGCACGCGCGATCCCAACGCGCTGCTGCTGCCCGCCGGACAGCTCGGTGGGGCGTTGCTTGGCGTGACCGGAGAGCCCGACCAGGTCGAGCAGTTCTGCGACGCGGGCGTCCCGCTCCTCCGGCGGCGTGCCGAGCAGGCGCAGCGGCACCTCCACGTTCTCTGCCGCTGAGAGCACCGGCACGAGCCCGAACGCCTGGAACACGAACCCGATGCGGGAGCGACGCAGCTCGACCAGTTCGCTCTCCGAGGCGCTGGTCAGCTCGGTGTCGTCCAGCCAGACCTGACCGGACGTGGGCGCGTCCAGTCCGCCGAGCACGTTGAGAAGTGTGGTCTTCCCCGACCCTGAGCGTCCGCGGACGACGAGCAGCTCCCCCGGATGCACGACGAGCGACACCTCGCCGAGCGCCGTCACCGCCCCGGCCTCCGTCTCGAAGACCCGGCTCACGCCGTCGGCGCGCAGGATCGGCTGCGGGCCGGAGAGGTTGGCGGAGTCGGCGGATTCGGCGGATTCGCGGCGCAGTGCCCCCGCCGTCTCCTCGTCAGCGAGCGTCATCGTGCTCCTCCTTCGTCCGCTCCACCGCGGCGTCGTCGTGCGGCCAGACGCCGACATGGTCGTCTTCCAGCGCGAGGCGCACGCGGTCGCGCATCCGGAGACTGGTGAGGTATTCGGGCGGGAGCTGCAGCCTGCCGACCTTATCGAGCACCGCGAACTCCTCGGCGACGATGTGCTCGTCGCCGCTCGCGTTGACCCCGGTGCGGCGCAGCACCTCGGTGGAGGTGCGCCCGTCCCGGATCTGCACCGTGCGGGCGACATGCTCGGACACCGCCGGGTCGTGGGTGACGATGAGCGTGGTCACCCCGAGCTCCCTGTTGACGCCGCGCATCGCCTCCAGCACCTCGGCGGAGGTCGCCTCGTCGAGCTCGCCGGTCGGCTCGTCGGCGAGGAGGACGCCAGGGTCGTTGGCGAGGCCGACGGCGATGGCGACCCGCTGCTGCTCGCCGCCCGACATCTCGGTCGGGCGCCGGTCGGCGCAGTGCGACACCTCCAGCAGGTCGAGCAGCTCCTGCGAGCGCTCCCGGCGTCCGGGGGTCTTCGCCAGCGACATCGTGAGCGCGATGTTCTCTCGGGCGGTGAGGTATGGCAGGAGGTTGCGGGACGTCTGCTGCCAGACGAAACCGACCGTACGCCTGCGATAGTCGACCCGCTGGGCGGAGGTCAGGGCAAGCAGGTCACGCCCGGCGACAGAGGCGCTCCCCGCTGTCGGCTTGTCGAGCCCGGAGAGGATGCCGAGCAGTGTCGACTTGCCCGATCCGGACGCCCCGACGATCGCCACCAGCTCTCCACTGCCGACGCGCAGGTTGAGGCCCTGCAGCGCCTGCACTTCCACGCCGTCGGCCGTGAAGATGCGGACGAGGTCGGAGCAGGCGATGCTCGCATCCTGGCGCCCGGAGGTACTGCGCACGGCTGTCATGTCGGTCATTCTTCTCCTCCTGCTCTGAGCACCGTCGCCGGCGAGCGGCGTCTGGCTCCGGCGAGCGCGATGAGTGTTGCAGCGGTGGTGACGACGGCGAAGCCGACCGCCGCCGCGGCGATGAGCACGGGGTCGACAACGACGGACGGCCGCACAGGACCTCCGGTGAACCCGGTGAGGTCGATCGGCGCAAGCACGACGGCCGGCAGGGCGACGCCGACCAGGATGCCCGCGATCAGCCCGACGACGAGCACCGGTCCCAGCTCCCAGCCGAGCAGGCCAGCGGTCTGCCTGCCGGTGAACCCGATGGTGCGCAGGGTGGCGACGAGCCTGGTCCTGGCCGCGGTGTTCATCACCAGGGTCAGCAGCAGCGCGCCGATGCACATCAGCGCGGAGAGCGCGATCGAGACGAGTGCCACCGTTTCGAGGCCGGAGACGAGCGGCGCCTTCCTGAGCAGAGTCCGCTCTTCGACCGCATCGCCGACGATGGCGCGATCGCCGGCGATGCGCGCCAGCTCGGCGTGCACCTTCGCGGCGTCCGCATCCGGTTGCAGAGAGACCAGCACGGTCGACGGCCGTTGCGTCAGAGTCAGACCGGGCGGCAGAGCGGTCTTGTCGATGATCGTCCATTCGGCGTCACGGATGTACACGCCGGGAGCGAAGGAGAACTCGGTGACGCCCAGGTGCACCGTCGTGTCCGCGTAGAGGACGGCGCTGGTGACCGGGATCTCCGAGTTCCAGCCACCGACCACCGCCGCCGTCCGTCCCGGGATGCTCGACCGCAGCGCGACGGACACGCGTGCGTTCTCTGGCACGTTGCCCTCGACCTTCGCGAGCTCGTCCGGGTCGACGAGGTAGCCGCTCAGGTCGCCTCCCTGCGAAGCCGCCCGCACCATCAGGCCGGCCGCCGAGTAGACGATGGCCGAGTGGGCGACGCCGGGCACCGAGCGCAGCTGCTTCAGCTGGTCGGCGCTGAACCGCACGGGGGTCGAGACGCTGAGGTCGGCGCCGACCGCCGCGTGCGCTCCGCCGTCGATGCCCGCGCGTTCCGTGCTGAGGATCGCGGCGGAGAACACGGTGATGCTCACCCCGGTCACGAGCGCGAACACCGGCCAGAGGCCCCCGGCTCGCGAGCGGACGGCGGTCGTCGCTCCGATGGCTGCGACGGCGCCACGACGACGGCGCAGCGCGGACGCCAGCCAGCCGAGCGGAAGCGGGTACAGCCGCAGCACGAGCACGCAGGCGGCGAGCGCCACCAGGATGGGCGTCACTGCGAGCAGCGGGTCGATGCCGAGCCCCGCATCCGGGGTCGGCGGAGCAGTCCCCCGCTGGAACAGCGTCACCACCCCGGCGACGGCGAGGCCGATGGCGAGCACTTCGAGCACCCAGCCCCACCGTCGTCGCGCCCTGCTCTCGCCGCGGAGGTCGTCGCGCGGCCCGAGCGCCCCGGCTGAGGCCGCGAGGATCAGCGGCGGCACGACGGCGCAACCGACGGCGACGACGACGGAGAGACCGGCAGGTCCGCCGCGCGGCGTCAGCAGCAGCGCGGCCGCCAGCCCGAGCAGGGCAGCGGGAACGGAGACGAGGGCGCCCTCCAGCGCCAGCCCCCAGCGCAACCGACCAGGGGATGCGCCCCTCGCCGCCATCAGCGCGAGTGCGTCCCTGCGCCGGCCGAGCACGAGCCGCACGCCGAGCACGAGCACGGCGAGCGCGACGCCGATGGGACCGGCGGCGAGGATGGCGAACAGGGTGGCGGCCGGTTGCGCCCTGGCGACGAACTCCGAGATCGAGCGGTCGAGCTGTGTGCTGAACCGGAGCGGGACCTCCTGGGCGCCGATCGCTGCGCTGGGCGACGCGGCGAGGAAGCGGCCGAGGGAGCCGCTGACCGCATCCAGGGTGTCGACGGAGAACGCGGACGGGGCGACGGGGAACCAGCCGTCGGTGACCGTGCCGGGAAGCGAGGCCGCGACGGTCTCCCACGCGTTCGGGTCGACCCAGACGACCCCGCTGTACCGCTTGCCTGCGTCTCCGAGGTCGGCGAAACTGCCCGTGGCCCTGACCGTGTCGAGGCTCCAGAAGTCGTCGCCGGTGTCGCGCGGATGCACGGTGCCGACCAGGGTGAGGCGGATGCCGTCGCCCGCAGTGCGCGTCTCGCCGATCTTCCAGCCGATGACTTTCGCCGCCTCCGTCGTCATGACCACCTGGGCGGAGACGGGAGGGAGCGGAGAGAAGGCAGTGCCTAGCGGTGGGCCCGCTGCACCGCCGTCCTGGCTGCCGGGTGGCGCAGCGAGGACCGGCTCGGCCGTTGCTCCTGTAGGCCAGGTACCCGCATCCAGGGTGGTGATGCTGCGCAGTTTTCGGAACGCCTCGACGGTCGCGTAGTAGTGTCCGTCCGGCGTCGCGCCGGCCGGAGGGGTGGTCGGCAGCTCCTCGGACGCCGAGGAGTATCCGCCTGTCCCCACCACGCTGCGCAGCGGCGCGGTCATCGACGCGCGCACCTTCGCGAGCGCGCCGGGCATCGCCTTCCACGGAGCGCCGGGGTCGTCGACGATGACGCTGCCCGGCTGGCCGGTGCCGGACTTCAGGACCGTGACGAGGTCGCGGTTGACCGGTTGCGCCTGGACGAGGCCGTACCGGAGATCGCTGGTGAGCAATGTGTTGGCGAATCGCGGCCACGCGGCGAGCGCCGTCGTCGCGACGAGCACGACGACGCCCAGCATGATGAGCCCGCCGCGGAAGGCGGACGCGGCGCGGGCGGCGAGGCCGACATCGCCGAGCGCGGAGGATCGCGCGCGAGCCGTCATCGCGTCTCCTCCCTGTGCGTCGTGTCCAGCACCTGTCTGCGAACCGCGCGACCGTACAGCCACAGCAGGCCGGCCACGGCGAGTCCGAGGATCGCCAGCGCAGCGAGCAGCGATGGGAGGTCGACGGCGCCGCGCACGGAGAGCGTCGGAGGCGCGGTCACGACCGAGAGCCTGGCGAGCGCGTTCCCGGCCAACAGGAAAACAACGACACCGCCTACGATCCCGAACACCGCCGCGGCGATGACGATGCCCGCGAGTTCCGTCCGTCTGCTGCGTGCCTGCTGCCGGGATCCCATGCCGACGGCACGCAACACGACGACCTCCGAGCGGCGTCCGCGGAGCAGCGCGGCGACGGTCGCGCCGAGCGCCACCAAGGCCAGGAGCGCGCACCCCGCGGTTCCGAGCCAGAGGCTCAGGACGGCGCTCGACATGAAGCGGGAGACGAAGTCTCCGGAGGCATCGGTCACCACGGCATCGGACCCGGCGATCGTCTGCGCGGCGCGCGCCACCGTATCGGGCTGGTCGGTCGCAAGCCACACGGCGCCGAGCCTCGGCGGGGCAGGCTGGGCGCGCAGGGCGGCGTCGCTGAGCGCGCGCTGATCGACGAGCACGGCCGTGGAATCGCTCGTCCCAGGCACGGCGGCGACGAGCGCGGCGATCGTGCCGCGCACGGTCACCCAGTCGGCGTCGAGGTCGACGGCGTCACCGACCGCGAGGGAGTCCTGCTGGGCGGCGCTGAGGGTGACGGCGACCGGGAGCTTCCCTGTCCCGGCCGGCATCAGCCTGACCAGGCCGTCGGCGTCCGTCACCCCGGAGATGCCCGACCACGAGGCGATGTCGACCGCGGATACGGTCGTGCCGGAGGAGCCTGCTGCCGCGACCGACTGGATGCGCGGGGTCGCCTTCGCGGTCGCCGGGCGCGCATCCACTGCTGCGAGCGTCCAGCCGTCTCCGGTCGGAAGGGCGGCGGCGAACCGTCCGGTCGAGCCGGAGACGGGCTTGGCGACGAGCGGCGCGAGCGCGCCCTGCGCGTCCGCCACCCAGAAGGTGACGGCCGCCGTCGTCGCGGTCTGCGCGGTGAGCGTCGTCGCTCCTGCGGGCAGCGCCGGGCCGCCGAGACGCGACGCGGCGGTCAGCTGCTTCGCCACGTATGCCGTGTCGAGCATGTAGTCTCCGACCCTGGTGAGGCGTGGCAGACTGCCCGCGTCGAGCGCGACCAGCGTGACGGTCCGCTGGCCGAGCCCTGCGGTTGTGATCAGCCCGGGCGACGCAGCGGTGACGGACGGGATTCCGGCCAGCGCCTGCGCGTCCGGCCGGTCCTGCGGGCCGCGGACCACCCCGGCGAGGCCGGACTCCACGCGCACGTCGGCCCCGGTGACGATCCGCGACGAGTCGCGCAGGAAGCTCGACCAGGTGCCGACGTATCCGGCGGAGAAGGTGGCGGCGCCGACCGTCAGCACGATGAGGGCGACCGGCGCGGCGAACAGTGCGAGCCCCCGGCCGACCTGCCGCGCAGGAAGCACCCCGGCCAGGCCGCGCCCGCGCGCCGCGACGCCCTCCACTGCGGCGGCCGACGGGCCGAACAGCAACAGCCCGAGCACGGCGATGGCGCACAGCACGGCGGCCGGTGCGATGACGCCGATCGGGTCCACGTGGCCGTCCGCGGACACGGGAGACCCGAAGGCGACGAACCGCCACAGGGTCAGCCCGGCCGCGGCGAACGCGACGACGCCGACCCCGATGGATGCGGTGGCGCGCGCCCTCCCCGCCTCCACCGCTCCCGGCGCCCCACTCGCCGACCGCGCGGATGCGGCGGTCACTACGGCCGAGCACGCGACGGCGACGGCGACCACCAGCAGCGGAGGCACCACCAGGTCGAGAACGCCCACGATTCCGCCGCCCGGAGGACCGACCAGCCAGAGCAGCACGGCCTGGGCGGCCACGAACCCGACCGCGGCGCCGAGAAGCCCGACGATCGTCGACTCGACCGCCCCGACCCCCACGAGCTCACCCACCGTCGCCCCGCGCGCCCGCAGCACGCGCGACTCGGTCAGGCGAGACCGGGCGAGGAGCTGCGCCAAGAGCACGAGGGCCACGACGGAGCACACGGCGAGCACCGACAGTGGCACGGGCACCACGGCGGCCAGCGCCCCCACCGACTGCCGCATCGCCGTCACCGTGGCCAGCGCGCCGCCCTCCGTGGAGAACGGCGACGACGACGCTGTCGAGCTCTCGGTGAGCGCGTCGGTGACCGTGCGGAAGCCGGACTCCAGGCGCGGAAGGTCGGCGGCGGTCGTGCTCCGCGCATCCGGTGCCACCACCCACTGCACGGACTCCGACGCCTTCAGCGCGTCGATCCCGTCGGCGGTGAGCACTGCCCGTCCGTCCGTGCCTCCCACGCCGGGCGTGAGGCCGAGCCACGCCGGCGCTGCGGGGGTGACAGGTCGCCAGACCCCGGTCACCGTGAAGCGGAGCGGCTTGTCGTCGCCGCTGGTGGTGCTGAGCGTCGAACCGGCGTGGACGCCGAGCGTCTTCGCCAGCTCGACGTCGACGGCGACCTGCATCGCACTCGTCGGCCAGGCGCCCGCGTCCAGCCGCGCGCGCCCGAGGAGCGCGTCGTCGGCGGCGACCGCGAGCATCGACCGGCCGCCGGTGAGCGGCAAGGACGGCACGGACGCCGTCCGGTCCACCGTCACTGTCGTTCCGGAGAAGTGTTTGGCGATGATCGCCCGCACCGTCGCATCCTGGGCGGTCGCGTCGGAGCCGAGCGCTCCCTGCTCGGCCTGCGCGATCGACGTCGCAGGACCGGCGTCGATGCTCTGGCGCACGGCGACCGTCGGGGAGCGGACCGCGAGACCGACCATCGCGCTCGCCAGCAGCGTGACCACCAGCACGGTCAGCGCGGTGGCAGCCAGCACTCCGGCCTGGGCGCGCGACCGTTGCGGCCAGAACGCACGAATGCGTCCCTCATTCCCCCCGGATGCACGCACTCGACAAAGCTACCGCGCCCGCACGCACATTTTCAGCGTGCTGCGACCTCAGAACCCCTCGTGTCGGATTCCCCAGACAGGCGTCCAGGATGCACCCGGCTCCAGCCAGCGCAGCCCGCGCCCGGTGTTCAGCGCGTTCGCCGGAGCCGTCATCGGCTCGACTGCCAACGCGACGTCGCCGTGCGCTTTCGTCGCGAGCGTGCGCGAGGTGTAGAGCTGCACGTAACCGAACGCCGCGTCCGCCCACAGCACGACGCTCCGGCCGTCCGGCGCGCTGAGCGTGTGGGCGACCTCCCCGTCTGTCTCAGGCAGGTCGGCGAATCCGTCGTCGAGCTCGAGCTCGCCGACCAGGCGGCCTCCGCCGAGGTCGAAACCGGTTCCCGCGACGGCGGACTCGCCCACCACGTTGAGCCTGTCGTCGACATCGAGGTGCGTGCGTGCCCCCACCGTGAGCGTCAGCCCGGCGGTCGGCAGGTCGCCGATGCGCAGGTACGGATGCGCGCCGATCGCCACCGGCGCCGGGCGGCTGCCCGTGTTCTCGATGGTGTGCGTGACCGTGAGACCGCCCTCGCCGACCTCGTGACGCACGGTGGTGGCCAGCTGGAACGGGTAGCCGAGTTCCGGGACGATCGCGGCGGACTGGGTGACCGACGACGCCGTGCGCTCGACCAACTCATACGGCCGGTAACGCAGCAGGCCGTGGATGGCGTTGCCGCGCGCAGGCTCCGTCACCGCGAGCAGCTGGGTGACGCCGTCGAGCTCCCACGCGGCGTCCTTGACCCTGTTGGGCCACGGGACCAGCACGATGCCACACCCCGAGGGCGGTGTCGCGTCCACCGGGTACGGCTCCGTCAGATCGGCCCCGCTGACGGTGAGCGAGCGGAGCCCCGCCGCCACCTGGGTGACGACCGCGGCCACGTCGCCGTGGGCGATCTCGTACTGGGCTTCTGTCGGCGCGTGCATACGGCCAGCGTATTGTCAGGCGACGACGACCGCGAGCCCCGCGGCTCGCAACGCGTCGACCTCGGCGGCCGGCGCGCTCTCGCCGGTGATCAGCTCACCGACCTCCGTCACGTCCGCGATCCGTCCGAGGTGGGTCCGCCCGAGTTTCGAGCCGTCCGCGACCACGACGGCGCGTCCTGCGGCCCCGACCATCACGCGTTTCAGGTCGGCTTCCGGCAGGTTCACGTTGGTGATGCCGCCCAGTGGATGCACGCCCGTGCACCCGATGAACGCCAGATCGGCGTGCATCCGGTCGAGCAGGGCGGAGGCGAGCGGCTCGACCAGCGAGTGCTGCAAGGGCCGCAGCGTGCCCCCGGTGACGACCACCTGGATGCGCGGGATGACGCGCTCCAGCGAGAGCGCGATGGTGAGGCCGTTCGTGATGACGGTGACGTCGGTGAGCTCGTCGCGCTCCACGCGGTCGACGATGGCCAGCGCGATGGCGGCGGTGGTCGTCCCGACGTCGAGGAGCACGCTGCTGCCGGAGACGACCATCGCCGCCGCCGCTGCCGCGATCCGTCGCTTCTCGTCCGCGGAGGTCTGCAGCGCCTCCTCGAAGCTGGCCTCGCGCATCCCGTCGGTGCGGAGGACGGCCCCGCCGTGGACGCGACGGATGCTCTGCTGCTCGTCCAGCTGGTCGAGGTCGCTGCGGATCGTGACGTCGGAGACCTGGAAGGCCGCGCTGAGGTCGCCGACGCGCACGAACCCGGCACGCCCGATGAGTTCGAGCATCCGTTCGCGGCGGAGGGAGGCGGGCAGCTGTTCGGCCATGCAGCTATCGTCCGGCGTTTGCGTTTACTTGTCAATACGAAAGCAACTGGCTAGATTTGCTTTCGAAACCGAAAGGGATGCTTCGTGCCAGCAATCACCAAACAGGTCCACCGTCTCGCCGACGGCCGGGAGCTCATCTACTTCGACGACGCGGACACGACGCTCTCCCCCGAGCGCGGCCCCGACCTGCGCGAACCGACGGAGCGCCCTGCCACGGCCACGATGCGCCAGGACCCGCTGACCGGCGAGTGGATCTCCATCGCCGCCGCCCGCCAGAACCGCGTCTTCCTGCCCCCGGCGGAGCTCGACCCGCTGGCGCCCGCAACACCGGCCAACCTCTCCGAGGTGCCGAGCCGCTACGACGTCGCGGTGTTCGAGAACAAGTCGCCGTCGTTCGGGCCCCTGCTCACCGACGAGAACGCCCCGCAGGGCATCGACGACCTCACCGCGGTCGGTCTCGGCCGCACCCGCACCTCCATCGGCCGCTGCGAGGTCGTGTGCTTCAGCCCCGAATCCACCGGATCATTCGGCAGCCTCACCCCGTCGCGCGCGCGCACGGTGATCGAGGCATGGGCCGATCGCACCGCGGCACTCTCCGCGATGCCGGGAGTGCAGCAGGTGTTCCCGTTCGAGAACCGCGGCGAGGCGATCGGCGTCACCCTGCACCACCCGCACGGGCAGATCTACTCGTACCCGTACATCACGCCGCGCACGACGGCCCTCCTCCGCTCGCTCGACGCCTACGGCCCTACGCTGTTCGCCGACATCCTGGAGCGCGAGCGGAACTCCGAGCGCGTCATCCTCTCCGGCGAGCACTGGACCGCGTTCGTGCCGTTCGCCGCCCGCTGGCCGATCGAGATCCACGTCCTCCCGCACCGCCACGTCGCCGACTTCACCGAGACGTCCGCCGCGGAACGGGACGAGCTCGCCACGCTCTACCTCCGCGTCCTCCGCGGGGTGGATGCGCTCTACGACAGCCCGACGCCGTACATCGCCGCCTGGCACCAGGCGCCCGTCGGCATCCGCCGCGACGAGATCCGGCTGATGCTGCAGATCACCTCGCCGCGCCGGGCCGCGGATAAGCTGAAGTACCTGGCAGGGTCGGAATCCGCGATGGGTGCCTGGATCGGCGACATCCCGCCGGAGCAGGCCGCTGAGCGGCTCCGTGAGGCGGTCGCCCGCGCCGACCGCGAGAACCCGACCGGTGACCTGCCTGCCGGGATCACCGGGATCGCCGACACCGCCGCATCCACTGTTTCGCCAGCATCACCCAGAAGGGCCGCACGATGACCGACCTCCGCCAGGACACCCGTGACAGTTTCGCCGAGATCTTCGGCAGGGAAGCGGACGGCGTCTGGTCGGCCCCCGGCCGCGTCAACCTGATCGGCGAGCACACCGACTACAACGAGGGCTTCGTGCTGCCGCTCGCGATCAACCGCCGCACCGTCGCGGCCCTCGGCCTCCGCGACGATCGCGTCGTGCGCGTCGGCAGCTCGTTCGCCGACGAACTCGTCGAGGTCGACCTCGGCGCCCTCAGCCCCGACGTGCTCTCCGGCTGGTCGGCGTACCCGCTCGGCGTCGCCTGGGCGCTCGGCGAGTTCGGCGCCGACTTGGATGCCGTCCCCGGCTTCGACGTGCTCATCGACTCCAACGTGCCGGTCGGCGCCGGCCTGTCGTCGTCGGCCGCCATCGAGAGCGCCGTCGCCGTCGCCCTCAACGAGGTCTGGCACCTCGGACTCGATAGGCAGACGCTCGCGAAGGTCGGCCAGCGCGCCGAGAACGTCGCGGTCGGCGCCCCCACCGGGATCATGGACCAGTCGGCCTCGCTGCTCGGCGAGCATGACTCCGTCGTCTTCCTCGACTGCCGCTCACTCGAAGCGCAGGTCGTTCCACTCGGCCTCGAAGCTGCCGGGCTGGAAATGCTGATCATCGACACCGGCGTGGAGCACTCCCACGCCACCGGCGGCTACGCCGACCGCCGCGCCTCCTGCGAGGCCGGTGCAGCAGCCCTCGGCGTCTCGTCGCTGCGCGACGTGTCCGTCGCCGACCTCGACCGCGCCCGCGAATTGCTCGACGACGTGACCTTCCGCCGCGTCCGCCACGTGGTCACCGAGAACCAGCGCGTCCTCGACACGGTCCGCACGCTGCGCGAGCATGGCCCGTCCGCAATCGGCGAACTGCTCGACGCCTCTCACCGGTCGATGCGTGACGACTTCGAGATCTCCGTCCCCGAGCTCGACCTCGCCGTCGAGACCGCGCAGTCCAACGGCGCGGTCGGCGCACGCATGACCGGAGGCGGTTTCGGCGGCTCCGCCATCGCCCTTGTGCCGTCCGACGCGCTCAGCCGCGTGCTCGTCGCCCTCGATGGAGCGTTCGCCGAGCACGGATTCGGCCAGCCCGATCTGTTCACGGTCAGTGCGTCGGAGGGCGCGAAGCGCGAGAATTGACAGATGACCGCTGCCGACGTCACCTGGCTCGACTCCGACACCGTCCAACTCCGCCAACCCAAGTCGTCGCACTGGGAGGCGCCGTTCCTGTTCCTCCTGTTCGGCCGTGATCGAGCGATCCTGTTCGACACCGGCGCGACCGGCGACGAGCGGGTCTTCCCGCTGCGCGGAACCGTCGACGGGCTGATCGAGACCTGGCTGCGCGCGCATCCCGCCCGGTTCGCCCGGCCGTACGAGCTGGTGGTGGCGCACACGCACGCCCACCGCGACCACATCGCCGGAGACGCCCTGCTCGCCGTCCGACCAGGCACGACCGTGGTCGGCACCACCCCCGCCGAAGTGATCGCCTTCTACGGCTTCCCCACCTGGCCGGATGCGGTCGTCTCGTTCGACCTCGGCGGCCGCGTGATCGACGTGATCGGCGCCCCCGGGCACGAGCCGTCGGCCGTGGTGTTCTACGACGCGGCCACGCGCATCCTGTTCACCGGCGACACCGTGTGCCCAGGCAACCTCTACGTGCGGGACCGCACCGAGTTCGTCCAGACCATCGACAGGCTCCTTCGGTTCCGGGAGGCGACGAAACCGCGCATCAAGACGGTGCTCGGCGCGCACGTGGAGATGTCGAACACCCCGGGCGTCGACTATCCGCCCGGAACCGTCGACCAGCCGGACGAGGCGCCGCTCGCCCTGAAGCCGCGCATCCTGGACGAGGTGCGGGCCGCGCTCGACGAGCCGGGACCGCGCGTGGTGCGCGACCGCTTCATCGTCGTGGACGAGCCGCGATGACCGCTGTTGTCCCACGAGGCGCTGGCTAGGCTGGCCGCATGACACGCATCACCCTCGCAGACGGCTCCTCCCCCGAGGTGCACGAGACCGCTTTCGTCGCCGCCGGAGCCGTGCTCGCCGGCCGCGTGCACCTCGCAGCGGACTCCAGCGTCTGGTACAACGCCGTCCTGCGCGCCGAGGCGGAGGACATCCGGATCGGCGAGCGCAGCAACCTGCAGGACAACGTGTCCTGCCACGTCGACACCGGCTTCCCGCTCACGCTCGGCACCGACGTCTCTGTCGGCCACAACGCGGTGCTGCACGGCTGCACGATCGAGGACGGCGTCCTGGTCGGGATGCACGCCACCGTGCTCAACGGTGCTGTCGTCGGCGCGGGCTCGCTCCTCGCCGCGGGCACCGTCGTCCTCGAGGGCGCGCAGATCCCGCCGGGCTCACTCGTCGCAGGCGTCCCCGGCAAGGTCCGCCGCCCCCTCACCGATGACGAACGCGCCGGCCTCCTCCATAACGCGTCCGCCTACCTCGACCACGTCGCCGCCCACCGCCCCGCCTCATGATCGAGAGTGGCGGAAGCGCTACTCGGTGACGGGACCGGGGGTTCCTCCGGTGAGACGCACGAGCTCCTCGAACGTGGTCGGGAAGACCGTGTGGGCGTGGCCGGCGGCCGCCCAGACCTCCGGATAGCCGGCGAGCGCCACATCCACCACCGTGCGCAGCGGCGCCGGGTGGCCGACGGGCGCTACGCCGCCGATGGTCTGGCCGGTCGCCGCCTTCACGGTGTCCGCGTCCGCCCTCCGGATGCGCCCTCCCAGCTTCTCGCCGAGGAACGCGGTGTCGACGCGGTGCGCGCCGGACGTCATCACCAGCAATGGCTCGTCGTCGATCGTGAACACCAGGGAGTTCGCGATGGCACCGACCTCGACGCCCAGTTCCGCCGCAGCAGAAACGGCCGTCGGCGTCGCCGACTCGAACCAGCGGACGCGCGGCTCGACACCGGCGGCGAGCAATGCCGCCTCCACCCGCTCGACAGCCGGATGCGTCCTATCGCTCACCGCAGCGACCGCTCCGCGGACTCCACCACGTTCTGCAGCAGCAGCGCACGCGTCATCGGGCCGACCCCTCCGGGGTTCGGCGACACCCAGGACGCGACCTCGGCGACCTCGGGCGCCACGTCTCCGGCGACGCGGCTCTTGCCGGTCTCCGGATCCTCGATGCGGCTCACGCCGACGTCGAGGACGATCGCTCCCGGCTTGACGTTGTCGGCGGTCACCAGCCCGGCCACGCCAGCGGCGGCGACGATCACGTCGGCACGCCGGAGGTGCGCATCCAGATCGACGGTGCCGGTGTGGGTGAGGGTGACCGTCGCGTTGATCTCGCGGCGGGTGAGCAGCGACCCGATCGCCCGCCCGACCGTGACGCCGCGGCCGACGACCACCACGTCTTTCCCGGCCAGGTCGATGCCGTGACGCTGCATCAGCTCGATCACGCCGCGCGGCGTGCACGGCAGCGGGGTGGTGATCGGGCGGTTGACGTTGAGGACGAGCCTGCCGAGATTGGTCGGGTGCAGGCCGTCCGCATCCTTGGCCGGGTCCACCAGCTCCAGGATCGCGTCGGTGTCGATGTGCGACGGGAGCGGGAGCTGCACGATGAAGCCGGTGCAGTCCGGGTCGCCGTTCAGCTCCTCGATCACGGCTTCGAGCTCCGCCTGCGAGATGTCGGTCGGCAGGTCGCGCCGGATGGACGAG
The DNA here is from genome assembly GCF_058244615.1 of Leifsonia sp. McL0627. Lineage (NCBI taxonomy): Bacteria > Bacillati > Actinomycetota > Actinomycetes > Micrococcales > Microbacteriaceae > Leifsonia > Leifsonia sp. McL0627. Next base: position 222,775 of record NZ_JBZCGM010000003.1, on the reverse strand, counting down.
ATGCCCACCTCCGCGCAGTCGCGGTGCTTGCCGGCGACGTACCACTGCGATCCCGGGTCGTCGCCGACCAGGATCGTGCCGAGTCCGGGGACGACCCCGCGCTCGCGCAGGGCGCTGACGCGCTCCTTCAACTCGGCCTTGATCTCGCCGGCCGTCTTCTTTCCATCCAGAATCTGTGCGCTCATGCGCGCTCCTTCACGTTCGGTCGCCACCGAGCCCAGGCTTTGTCCGTTCAACTGCGCGTTTCAGCGAGGTGAACCCCGGGCTCGATGGCTTGGGAAGTCGGGGACGGGCTAGATCGAGGAGGGGAGCTCGACGTTGAAGGCGTCCTGGCCGGACGGGGTCAGGCCGGGGTAGAGCGGGAAGGCGGCGGTGAGGGCGTCGACACGGCTGCGGAGAGCCTTGGTGTCCGCGCCCGGCTGCAGCGCGGCGGCGATGATCTCTGCCACCTCGGTGAACTGCACGTCTCCGAAGCCGCGGGTCGCCAGCGCCGGGGTGCCGATGCGCAGACCGGAGGTCACCATCGGCGGGCGCGGGTCGAACGGAACGGCGTTGCGGTTGACGGTGATGCCCACCTCGTGCAGCACGTCCTCCGCCTGCTGGCCGTCGAGCTGCGAGTTGCGGAGGTCGGCGAGCACCAGGTGCACGTCGGTGCCGCCGGTGAGCACGTCGACGCCGCCGGCGCGCGAGTCCTCGGCGGTCAGGCGGTCGGCCAGGATCTGCGCCCCACGGATGGTGCGCTCCTGGCGGTCGCGGAACTCGTCGGTCGCCGCGAGCTTGAACGCGGTCGCCTTGGCGGCGATCACGTGCATCAGCGGGCCGCCCTGCTGGCCGGGGAAGACGTTCGAGTTGAGCTTCTTGGCGAGCTCCATGTCGCGGGCGACGATGAAGCCGGAGCGCGGTCCGCCGATGGTCTTGTGCACCGTGGACGACACGACGTCGGCGAACGGGACGGGCGACGGGTGGACCCCGGCGGCGACCAGCCCGGCGAAGTGCGCCATGTCGACCCAGAGCTTGGCGCCGACCTCGTCGGCGATGGCACGGAACGCGGCGAAGTCGAGGTGACGCGGGTACGCAGACCAGCCGGCGATGATGACCTGCGGCTTGTGCTCCAGCGCCTTATCGCGCACGACGTTCATGTCGACCAGGAATGTCTCAGGGTCGACGCCATAGGAGACGGCGTTGTAGAGCTTGCCGGAGAAGTTGAGCTTCATGCCGTGGGTGAGGTGCCCGCCGTGGGACAGCTCCAGACCCAGGATGGTGTCGCCCGGCGTCGCGATGGCGGACAGCACCGCCGCGTTCGCGCTCGCGCCGGAGTGCGGCTGGACGTTGGCGTACTCGGCCTTGAACAGGCTCTTGGCACGGTCGATCGCGAGCTGCTCTGCGATGTCGACGTATTCGCAGCCACCGTAGTAGCGGCGGCCGGGGTAGCCCTCGGCGTACTTGTTGGTGAGGACAGAGCCGACGGACTCGAGGACGGCGCGCGGAACGAAATTCTCCGACGCGATCATCTCGAGGTAGTCGCGCTGGCGGCCGAGCTCCAGCTGGAGCACCTCGGCGATCTCGGGGTCGACCTCGCTCAGCGGGGCAGTGAAGGTCGAAGGGAGTGTGTCAGTCAAAACCGGCTCCTTTAGCAGTGAATGCTTCTATGCACGTGTCACAGATGGGATGAATACAGACGGGTGGGAATATCCCGTATCGACCCAGGCGCGCGGCCGATCCGCCCGTTCCAACCAGGCATTCGTCGCTCCCCAATGGTGACCATTTGAGCGCCAGTCGCGACGCGAGCAAGCATAGCAAAGGGCGACCGGACAGCGAACCCTTGCCGTTTGTTAGGACGCCTGCAATACTCGCAGGTGGCCGACCGGCGGGGAGGGCGGTGTCGGCCGTCAAGCACCCAGCACCCCAGCTTCTTACCCAGCTGAAGGAGAACGCGTGGTCATCCCCCGCCCAGCGACGCTCGAAACTCTCGACTCCGCGCCATTCACCCTCGCACCGGATGCGCGGATCAGCGTCGCGGGAAACGGAGCCTCCGGCGTCGCCGAGCTGCTCCGCGCCGAGCTCGCCTCCGACTGCAGCCGACGCCTCACCGTGGTGCACGAGCCGCCGGAGTTCGGCGACATCGCGATCGTCATCGCCGACGACGAGGCGCCGTCCGGCCATGACGCGGAAGGCTACACGCTCGACATCGCCGCCGAGGGTGTCAGGATCGGCGCCGCGACCGCTGCCGGCGCGTTCTGGGGAGTGCAGACCCTCCGCCAGCTGGTCCCGGTCGAGTGCGCGACGGACCCGCTCACCGTCGACGCCATCCGGATCGTCGACCACCCCCGCTACGCATACCGCGGCGCGATGCTCGACGTCGCCCGGCATTTCTTCTCCCCGGATGCGGTCAAGCGCTTCATCGACGCGATCGTGCTGCTCAAGGTCAACCACCTGCACCTGCACCTCACCGACGACCAGGGCTGGCGCATCCAGATCGAGAGCTGGCCGAACCTGACGGCTCACGGTGGTTCGACCGGCTCCGACGGCAGCGCAGGCGGCTTCTACACCCAGGACGAGTTCCGCGACCTGGTCGCGTACGCGGCGGAGCGGTTCGTCACGATCGTCCCCGAACTCGACATGCCAGGGCACACGAACGCGGCGCTCGCGTCGTATGCGGAGCTGAACGCCGACGGGGTCGCCCCCGCGCTCTACACGGGGTCGAAGGTGGGGTTCAGCACCTTGCTTTCCGGCGACGACACCACGGCGCGTTTCGTCGACGACGTTGTGCGCGAGGTTGCTGCCATCACGCCGGGCCCGTACCTGCACATCGGCGGCGACGAGTGCCAGAGCACCGATCCTGCCGACTTCCTCCGCTTCATCGCCGACGCCGCAGCAGCTGTCGCCCGCCACGGCAAGATCCCGGCCGGCTGGCACGAGATGGGCAAGAGCGATGAACTCCCGGATGGCACGATCGGCCAGTATTGGGACTTCCTGACTCCGCGCGGCGGGGCTGCCGACGAGACCCTTTCCTTCGTGCGGCAGGGCGGCTCCGTCATCATGTCACCAGCGGATGTCGCGTACCTCGACATCGTCTACGAGGAGGGCGACCGCCTCGGCCAGGACTGGGCAGACGGACCGACCTCACTGCGCCAGGCGTACGAGTGGGATCCCGCCCGGATCGTGCCCGGACTCGCGGATGCGCACATCCTGGGCGTCGAGGCCCCACTCTGGACGGAAACCGTCGAAACGGTCGCCGACATCGAGGAGATGACGTTCCCCCGCCTCGCCGCCGTGGCCGAGATCGGCTGGTCGCCGGCGCCCGCCGACACGGACGCCGTCGAGACGGTGCGCGACTTCGACGACTTCGCCGAGCGCATCGCCGGGCTCGCAGAGCACTGGGAGGCCGCCGGGACGAACTTCCGCCGTGTCCCCGAGGTGCGCTGGCGCGAGCGCGTCACCTCCTGAACAGACGCCTCGGCACGACGGTGGCCAGTCTCGGTGAGACCGACCACCGCCTTGTGGGTTATCCGTGGAAGCAGATCCATACGAGAGACGCCACCCTGACGATCACAAGAATGATCGTCGAGGCGCATCGAAGGATCTTCTCCGCGTCGACCTTCTGCTTACCCTGTGGGGTACTCATCTGGTCTCCTTTCGCCAACACGGGAGCGAAAGGAAGCCGGAAAACCAGGAGCCCAACTCACACGAGACAACAGGTCGCCCCGCGTGAGTCGCACCACTCGTTTGCGGTGACCCTCATCCTCTTTACAGGCAGGTTTCGGAATCACCACAGAACGAGTTATCATCGAAGCGAAGTACTCGCTGGGACACGATCTCCCGGCCACCAAGCCTCTTTTGAAGGCGGACCAGCCCCCAGCTGTGAACTGGGGGTTTCGTCTTTAACCCTCGCAACCGGCCCCACCCGCGCGTCAGGCCGATAGGACAAGCCTATCGCCGCGCACCATCACATATGGTGCGCTCCACATTTCAGGTCGGGCTTTTACGGGTACCCGATGAACCACAGCAGCAGCAGTGCGACGGGCTGCAGGGCGATCCCGCAGATCAGCACGATCATCCTCACGCGCTTGTTCGCGGCGAGCGCCGGCGCCCCGGCGAGCGGCGCGAGAGGCATCAGCAGCCGGAACAGGCTCTGCTGGGGCAGGAACACCGCGAACAGGTAGAGCCCGTAGCTCGCAGCGAACGCGACGACCTCCGTTCCGAGGGCCCGCACGCTCGGTCTGCTGAGCAGCCACGCGTAGCCGGCGATCGCCGCGACGACGAGGATGGCGCCGATGAAGCTGGCGTACTTCCAGGTGAACAGGAACCACGGCGTCAGAGGCACGAACGCCACCCGCCCGATGAAGCCCGTCCACCAGGACAGCTCCGTCTCCACATACGCGTTCGCCATACCGGTGACAGTGGATGCGACGAGCGGCCAGGCCAATCCGGCGAGCGCGGTCACTCCCCCGGCGACGATCATCGCGATGCGGTCCCGCCAGGGGAACCCGTCCCGCCTGCGCCGCTCGGCGACCAACCTGACGATGAACACGATCCCGAGGGCGAGTGGCAGCGCGAGCTCGCCCGGTTTCGTGAACGCGGCGGCGACCCCGAGCGGAATCGTGAGCCAGTACCGTTTCGCCATCATCGCCCAGAGCGCGGCGAACATCAGGAAGAAGAACAGGCTCTCCGCGTACGCGATCTGCAGGACGAACGACAGCGGCCCGAAGCAGAACAGCACGGCCGCCCACAACGCGTTCGACGCTCCGACTCTGGATGCGACGAGCCGGTAGAGCACGAGCGTCGCCGCTGCGCCGAACAGGGTGGCGACGATCACCGCCGCCGGGTAGAACCCGAGCCCGGTGATGAACATGAGCCCGCGCGCGATCCAGGGGAACAGCGGGAGGAACGCCCACGAGTTCTGCTGGACGTTTCCGGCGCCGTCCGTCGGGATCGTGGTCGGGTATCCGCCCTCCGCGATCTGCCGGTAGTACGAGGCGTCCCACGAACCTGAGAAAGTCCAAAAGGTCGGCTCGGTGCGCGAGCTCGCGAAGTGCCAGTCGCCGACCGTCGCAGCGATGTACAGCGACACCATCAGGGTCGTGGTGAACACCCGGGACGCGACGTACACCGCGAGAATGACGACCCACCAGCTGCACTCACGCCCCGCCACACGGATGCGCAGGGACGACGAGACTCCCCCGTCGGCGAGCACGCCGAGCCGCTCTCTCACGCTCATAGACCCAGTCTGCCGATCTCGGTCTGAATAGTCACCGCGTTCGTACATTTTTTGCACACTTCGTCCGGACCGTACGGCCTTCGAGCGCGAAGAATCGGGCCGGAAGAAATCGGGCGGGGAGCGCCGGCATCGCGCCACACGCGCCGGCTCTCCCCGCCTGCCCTACTTGACGCTGCCCTGCGTCAGTCCTCCGACGAGTCGCTTCTCGATCAGCATGAACAGCACCACCACGGGGATGACCGCCACGATGGACACCGCGAACACGTACTGCCAGGCCGCGTCGTACTGGCCGACGAATTTGGTGAGCGCTACCGACAGCGGCTGGTTCGCGTCCGTCGATAGGATCACCAGGCTGGCGGCGAACTCGTTCCAGGATGCGACGAACGTGTAGATGATGGCGGTGACGATGCCTGGCCAGACCAGGGGAAGCTGCACCCGAAAGAGCACAGTCCACTTGCCTGCCCCGTCGAGCTGCGCAGCCTCGTCCACTTCTTTGGGCACGCCCGCGAAGAAGTTGTGCATGATCCAGATCGCGAATGCCAGGTTGAACGCCGCGTTGATGAGGATCATCGCGAGCCAGGTGTCGTTGATCCCGAGCGCGATCATCTCTTTGAAGAGTCCGGTCGCGAGCACTGTCGGCTGCAGCATCTGCGTGACGATGACCAGGAACAGGAACACTCCGCGCCCGGGGAACCGGAACCGGGCCGTGTAGTACGCGGCTGGCACGCAGACCAGCAGCACCAGGACTGTCGCGAACACCGAGATGACGATGGTCGAGATGAGGTTCTCCGGCAGCGGCGTCTCCGGGGTGGACCACATCGTGATGTAGTTCTCCGGATGCCACGTCGTCGGCAGGTAGGTCGGCGGCACCGTGAGGATGTTGTTGCGGCTCTTGAACGAGCCGACGAGCATGATCAGGTACGGCATCACGAAGATGAGCACGATGATCAGGCCGGCGACCATGCGGCCGACGACCCTGCCCGTGATTCGTTTCTCGCTCGGGCGCCGTTTCCGCGGCGGCCGGACGGGCGCTGCGATGGTCGAGGCCGGCGCGCTCATGAGACATCCTTCATGGGTTTGACGATCCAGAGGTAGAGCGCGACGACGACGAGCACGATCAGGAAGTTGATCACGCTGAGCGCGCTCGACAGGTCGATCCTCTGCTCGTTCTGCAACAGCTTGAACACATAGGTGGTCGTCGTGTCCGCCTTGTACCCGGGTATCGACCCTGTCATCAGCTTGAGGATCGGCAGCGAGTTGAAGACGTTGATGATGTTGATGAGGCTCGCGAGCGCGACCGCGTTGCGGAGGTTGGGCAGTGTCACGCCGAAGTAGGTGCGGACGGCGCCTGCCCCATCCACTTTCGCCGCCTCCAGCATGTCGCCAGGGATGCCCGCCAGGCCGGCGAGCAGCGTGTACGTCGTGAATGGGAGTGACACGAACACCGCGATGGCGATGGAGGAGAGGAAGGCGGGGACGGGCTGCTTGGTGAAGCCGAACGGTTCGGCGAGCAGGTGGACGTCTACCAGGAACTTGTTGATGATGCCGTAGAACGGGTCGAGGCCGTAGACGAACACTGTGGTGGTCATCACGACGCTGGCCGCCCACGGGATGAGGATGGCCATCCTGACCCACTGGCGGCCGGGGAAGTTCTTGTTGAGGAACTGCGCCAGGGCGAGCGAGATCACCACGCAGATCACCACGACCGAGACCACCCAGAGCAGCGTGTTGAACAGGATGCCGGGCAGCTCAGGGCGCGCGAGCACCGTGAGGTAGTTCTGGAAGCCGACCGATCCGTGGTCGACGCCGGCCACCGAGATCTTGCGGGTGGAGTTGTAGATCATGTAGCCGGCCGGGAACAGCACGACGCCGAAGATCAGGATGAGGGCGGGAAGCGTCCACGGGACGGCGTGCCACAGGTCGACGGCACTGCCGCCCGGCCGCCTGTGCGGCGCCCCGCGACGGGGACGGCCGGTGGCCGCCCCCGTCCGGGTCGTGTCGATGGTCTGACTCATGCCGTCGTTTCTACTGTCCGTCGGCCTTCGCCTGGATCGACTTGAGCAGGTCGGCCGGGTTCGCACCCTGGCCGAGCTGACCGATCTGGCTCTGGATCGCACCCTGCGCTGCCGCCCAGTTGGGGTTGGTGGACGGGTAGAACTTGGCGTTCGGCAGCAGGTCGAGGAACGGCTTGATGGTCGCATCGGAGGCCATCGCGTCCGCGCCGGTCTTCGTGGTGGGCAGGAAGCCCTCCGCGCCGACCCACTTGGTGTAGACGTCCGCACTGTAGAAGTAGTCGAGGAACTTCTTGATCGAGGCCGTCTTGTCCGTCTTGCTCTTGAACGCCATCAGGTGGTCGGCGACGCCGAGTGTGAAGGCCGAGCCGTCCTTGGTGGGGATCGGTGCGATGCCGTAGTTGAGGCTCGGGTTGCTCTTCTTGATCTGGCCGACGATCGGCGGGAGGCCGATCTGCATGCCGATCTGGCCCTGGATGAAGACGTTCATCAGCGGGGTGCGGTTGGTCGAACCGGGGTTCGCTTCCGTCAGGCCCTGGGTGATGATCTTCTGCATCTCGGTGGCGCCGGCGGTGTTCTCCGCGCTGTCGATGGTCAGCTTCTTCGCGTCGCCGTAGCCTCCGCCTGCACCGTAGAACCAGATAGCGGTCTCCGCCTGGGCTTCCTCGCTGCCGAGCGGCATTCCGTATGCCGTCGCACCGGAGGCCTTGAGCTTCGCGGCGTCAGCCTCGAACTCGGCCCACGTCTTGGGCGGGTCGGTGATGCCGGCCTTGGCGAACAGGTCCTTGTTGTAGAACAGTGCGCGAGCGGAGGCGATGAACGGCAGACCGTACTGCGTGCCGTCGATCGACGCGTTCTTGGAGAACGCGGGCTGGAAGTCGTCGAGCGTCTTCGACGACACGATGTCCTTCGCGGGATAGAGCAGGTCGTCGGCGGCAAAGCCGGCGAACGCGTCGATGTTCAGGATGTCCGGCTGCTTGCCGGCCTGGACGCGGGTCTTGATGACGTTGTTGATGTCCGTCCACGACTCGACGTCGAGGTTGACCGTGATGCCGCTGTTCTTGGCCTCGAAGTCTTTGATGATCTGCTGCCACTCGGCCTTGGTGTTGTCCGAGTAGCTCGCCACCATGAGGTCGAGACTTTGCGCTCCGCTGGACGATCCGCCGCCGGAGCCGCTGCTGAATCCACAGGACGCGAGCGTCATGGTGGCTGCCGTCGCCATGGCGACTGCTGCACCCCACCGCAGTGACTTCTTCATTGACTTCCTCACTCTCGAAGGGAACGAACCGTCTTGGTGCGAGGTGGAACTGTGTACGCGACGGTGCGTCAGTAATTGATCCTTTGTGATTTGTTTCAACCAGAAACAATCACATGTATTCACTGGATGCTCGAATCCTGCCTCTTCAGCGACCAGTCGTCAAGGAATTCTGTTCAGATCGTTACACGGCGTTTACATAGAACCGCGAGATTCCGGCCATCTCCGTCAGAAGCGATTGAAGATGATTACTAGACAGACTTATCGCTCATAAGCGATCATTGTGGAGGAACAACTTCACGACAGATTAGGAGACGTAGCAGTGACGCAAGCAACCACGCTCGGTGCCGACATGGAGGCCGAACTCCGTTCGCAGCCGGAGACCTGGGCGCGCGCCGTCGACCTGCGCGCCGAACAGGGCCTTCTGCCGTCCGCCGGTCAGCGCATCGCCGTCGTCGGCTGCGGGACCTCCTGGTTCATGGCGCAGTCGTACGCAGCCCTCCGCGAGACCGCCGGGCTGGGCGTGACCGACGCGTTCGCCGCCTCCGAGGCGTTCGTCGACAGGGACTACGACGCTGTCGTCGCGCTCACCCGCTCCGGAACGACCACCGAAGTGCTCGAACTGCTCGAGCAGCTCCGCGCATCCGGAAGCACCGCCAAGACCGTCGGCGTCGTCGGAGACCCGAACACTCCCCTGGTCGACCTCGTCGACGACGTGATCAAGCTTCCCTTCGCCGACGAGAAGTCGGTCGTGCAGACGCGCTTCGCCACCACCTCCCTCGCCTTCATCCGCGCCGCGCTCGGCGAGAACCTGGACTCCGCGATCCAGGATGCGCAGACCGCGGTCGACGAGGACCTCGACGACGCCCTGATCTCCGCCGACCAGTACTCCTTCCTCGGCTCCAACTGGACCGTCGGGCTGGCGCACGAGGCGGCGCTGAAGATGCGTGAGGCCTCGCAGTCGTGGACGGAGTCGTACCCCGCCAAGGAGTACCGCCACGGCCCGATCGCCATCGCAGCCCCCGGCCGCGTCACCTGGATGTTCGGCTCGGCTCCCGCCGGCCTCGCCGACGACGTCGCCGTCACGGGCGCACGCTTCGAGAACAGCGAACTGGACGGCCTGGCCGACCTCGTCCGCGCTCAGCGGGTCGCCCTCGCCAGGGCTCGTCGCTTCGAGCTCGACCCCGACCACCCGCGCAACCTGACCCGCTCCGTCATCCTGGCGCCGTGACAGGGCACCCGTCGCTCCCGTCCCGGTCTGCGCCTCTCGGCGCCGGCCGGGCCGTGCTCGCCTTCGACGTCGGCGGCACGGACATGAAGGCCGCGCTGATCGACGACGCCGGCAGGATCGTCGCGCTCGAACGTCTCGCGACGCAGCACGACGGCGACCGGACGGCCGAGGCCGTCGTCGCAGCCGTCGCCGAGCTGTCGGCGCGGTTCCGCGCACAGCACCAGGACGTTCGACCGCAGGCGCTGGGGCTGCTCGTGCCTGGGCACGTGGACGACGAGGCAGGTGTCGGCGTCCTCTCGGAGAACCTCGGCTGGCACGACTTCCCGTTCCGCGCGAGCGTCGAGGAGGCGGTCGGCCTGCCTGTCACCTTCAGCCACGACGTGCGCGGAGCCGGTGAGGCCGAGCACAGGATCGGCGCGGCCGCCCCGTTCCGCGACGTGGTCGTGATGGCCATCGGCACCGGTATCGCCGGGGCGATCTTCGTCGACGGCCGGTTGCACACCGGCGGCGGCATGGCTGGCGAGATGGGGCACTCTCGCGTCGCCGACGGGCCGGAGTGCGCGTGCGGCAGCCGCGGCTGCCTCGAAGCCGTCGCGTCCGCCGCAGCCATCGCGCGCCGGTACACCGCACTCTCCGGAGTCGCTGTCCCCGGCGCGAAGGAGGTGCTCGAGCTGGCCGCAGCGGGCGACGCACACGCGCAGGCCGTGTGGGAGTCCGCACTGGATGCGCTCGCCCTCGACCTCTCGCACACCGTCGCCCTGCTCGCACCGGAGGCCATCGTGATCGGCGGTGGACTCGCGCAGGCTGGTCCTGCCCTGTTCGAGCCGCTGGCCGCCCGGCTGGATGCGATCCTCACCTTCCAGCGCCGCCCCATCTTGCTCCCTGCGAGCATCGGGGAGAACGCCGGGGTCATCGGCGCGGCGCTCCGTGCCAGGGATCTGCTGACAGAGCATGAGCTGAGCAATGCGGCACCGAGCGCGCAGGAGCAGCCCGCATGATCCTGACCGTCACCCCCAACCCCGCCATCGACCTGACGTACACGGTCGACGAGCTCGACGTCGGCGAGAGCCACCGGGTCGCGGCCCCCGCCTCCCGCGCCGGCGGCAAGGGCATCAACGTCGCACGCGTCGTCGCGCAGACCGGCGGACGCGCCTTCGCGCTGACCACGGCCGGCGGTGCGGCCGGGCTGCGCCTGGCGGACGACCTCTCGACGAGCGGTCTCCCGCACGAGGTCGTCGCCGTCTCCGCCCAGACCCGCAGCAGCGTCGCCATCGTCGACGGGAGCACCGGGCTCACGACGATCTTCAACGAGACAGGTGAGCCCCTGTCCGACGCCGAGTGGACGGCGCTGCGGGCCGCCATCGCGCGCCTCGCCGTGCCCGCCACCTGCGTCGTCGGCTCCGGCAGTCTGCCGCCCGGCGCACCGGACGACTTCTATGCAGAGCTTGCCGCGCTCGCAGCGACCATGGGCATCCCGAGCATCGTGGATGCGACCGGTCCGGGACTGCTGCGCGCCGCGGAGGCCGGTGCCTCCGTCCTCAAGCCGAACCGCAGGGAGCTGGTGGAGAGCACCGGCGAGAGCGACCCGGTCACCGGCGCACGCCTCCTGCTGGAGCGGGGAGCAGGGCTCGTGCTCGTCTCCCTCGGCGCCGACGGGATGCTCGCCGTCGGCCCGTCCGCCGACCCCGTCCACGCGCGCATCGCAGAGCCGTTGCACGGCAACGCCACCGGCGCAGGCGACGCCGCCGTCGCGGCCGTCGCCAGCTGCCTCGCCGCGCACGACACCGAGCCGGAGCACATCCTGCGCCTGGCGACCGCGTGGTCGGCCGCCGCCGTGCTCGCCCCGCTCGCCGGTGAGCTCGACCCGTCGTATCCGCAACTCGAAGACCGCATCATCATCACCCGCTGATTCACCGCTGACCCAGAAGGAAGCCATGCCGCTCGTCTCCACCGCCGACCTGATGCACTCCGCCGCCGCCAGGCGGACAGGGATCGGCGCTTTCAACGTCATCCACCTGGAGACGGCGGAGGCGCTCGTCGCCGCCGCCGAGGAGACGCGGCTGCCCGTCATCCTGCAGATCTCGCAGAACTGCGTCAGCTACCACGGCGGCCTCGAACCGATCGCCAGGGCCACCATCGCCGTCGCGGCGAGCTCTCAGGCGCACGTGGCCGTGCACCTCGATCACGCGGAAGACGAAGAGCTCACCCGCCAGGCCATCGACCTCGGTTTCGGCTCCGTCATGTTCGACGGCGCGAAGCTCGACTACGACCGCAACGTCGAGGCCACCATCCGGGTGGTCGACTATGCGCACGCGAACGATGTGTTCGTCGAGGCCGAACTCGGCGAGATCGGCGGGAAGGACGGCGCGCACGCGCCAGGCGTGCGCACCGACCCTGACGAAGCGCGCCGGTTCGTGTCGGAGACCGGCGTCGACGCCCTGGCCGTCGCGGTCGGCAGCTCGCACGCGATGACCGAGCGGACGGCCTCCCTCGACCTCGACCTGATCGGCAGACTGCACGCGGCTGTGCCCGTTCCCCTCGTGTTGCACGGCTCGTCGGGCGTGTCGGATGAGACGATCGTCTCAGCGATCCACTCCGGCATCACCAAGGTCAACGTCTCCACCCACCTCAACCGCTTCTTCACGGAGGCTGTGCGCGGCTACCTCTCCGCGCATCCGGAGGTCGTGGACTCGCGCAAATACCTGCGCGAAGGGCGCACCGCGGTGGCTGGCGAAGCGGCACGTCTTCTTGCGCTGTTCGCTGTCGAGCAGTCGCCCACCCGAACGGAGACTGAACGGCCATGAACAGAGCTGAGCGGCTGAACACGGTGCTCGACCTGCTCGCGGAGACGGGTCAGCTCGAGGTCGACGACCTCGTGGCGAAACTCGACATCTCCGCGGCGACGGCCCGTCGCGACCTCGACGCCCTGGCGTCCCAGCAATTGCTCACCCGCACGCGCGGCGGAGCCGTCGGGCAATCGGTCGCATACGACCTCCCGATCAGGTACAAGAAGGAGCAGCACGCTCCGGAGAAGCTGAGGATCGCGCAGGCGGCGAGCGCGCTCGTGCCGCGCGGTGCCGTCGTCGGCCTCTGCGGGGGGACGACGAGCACCGCTGTCGCCACGGTGCTCGGTTCGCGTCCCGACCTGATGGAGCCGTCCCCGCACCCCAACCTCACCGTGGTGACGAACGCCATCAACATCGCCGCCCAGCTCGTGATGCGGCCCCAGATCAAGACGGTCGTCACCGGCGGCGTCGTGCACGCCCGCTCCTACGAGCTGGTCGGGCCGTACAGTGACGTGGTGCTGGAGAAGATCACGATGGACATCGCCTTCATCGGCGTGAACGGGATCGACCCGCTCATCGGCGCCACCGTCCACGACGAGGGCGAGGCGAGCGTGAACTCGCTGATGGCCCGCCGCGCAACACGCGCGGTCGTCGTCGCCGACTCCAGCAAGATCGGGCGGAAGGCGTTCGCGACGCTCGGCGGCCCGAAGGTGATGAACACGCTCATCACCGACGACGGCATCACCCCCGAGCAGCGAGCCGCCTTCGCCGAGGCGGGCTTCGAGGTTATCGTCGCTTAAATGGCCGCGCACGTCATCCACTCCGCCCGCCTCGTCAGCGAGGGCCGCATCCTGCACAACGGCTGGGTCCGTTTCGAGGGCGACACGATCGCCGAGGTGGGCACCGGCGACGACTGGCGCGTCTCCGTCGCCGGCGACCAATCGGATGCGGTCACCGACGCGGACGGCGCGTGGCTCACCCCCGGATTCGTCGACATCCACAACCACGGCGGAGGCGGAGCGTCGTTCGACGACGGCGATGACAGCATTCTCACCGCGCTCGCACTGCACCAGAAGCACGGCACGACAAGGTTCGTCCTCTCTCTCGTCACCGCTCCGGTGGAGGACCTGGCGGTGCGGGTGGCCGGTGTCGCAGCGCTGATGCGCGATGACCAGCGCATCCTCGGCTCGCACCTCGAAGGCCCGTTCCTGGATGTCGGGCACAAGGGCGCCCACGACCCTGCCCTCCTGCGACCGCCGACCGCCGCCGACATCGAGGTCCTTCTCGCCGCAGCGGGTGGCACACTGAGGCAGATCACCATCGCCCCCGAACTTCCGGGCGGCCAGGACGCGATCCGCGCCTTCACAGCCGCCGGCGTCGCGGTCGCCGTCGGCCACACGGGCGCCGACTACGAACAGACGCTCGCGGCGTTCGATGCGGGGGCGAGCATTCTGACGCACGCCTTCAACGGGATGGACGGCATCCACCATCGCGCTCCGGGTCCGGTGGCCGCCGCGACGCACACCTCCGGTGTCACGCTGGAGATCATCAACGACGGCGTCCACGTGCATCCGGAGGTCGTGCGGATGGCGTTCGCCTCCGCTCCGCGACGCGTGGCCCTGATCACCGACGCGATGGCCGCGGCAGGATCGAGCGACGGCGACTACATCCTCGGCTCCCTGGCCGTCGAGGTGCGCGACGGCGTCGCTCGCCTGGCGGAGGGCGGCTCGATCGCCGGGTCGACGCTCACACTGGACTCCGCGCTGCGGCGTGCCGTCACCGAGGTCGGCCTCCGGGTCGAGGATGCGGTGTTCGCGCTCACCGAGACCCCCGCCGCCGCGATCGGTCGCGGAGACGACCTCGGCAGGCTCTCGGCCGGGTATGCGGCGGATGCTGTGCTCCTCGACGACGACTTCCACGTACTGCAGGTCTTCACGGCGGGAGCGCCGCTGGCGCGCTGATCCGCACTGAGCCGGGCGGTGGGCCGGGCGCACGCCCGACCCACCGACGTTCCGCGATGCGCGGATCCCCCAGGTTTGACGGACGTTCGGGTCGACCATCAAACGGCGACGGAGTGGACCGAATAGAGAGCACCCCGCGCGGTGATCGGCCGTCCAGCTCTGACGGCCTCATGAGAAGAGACGCAGACTCCCGGCGATTATGACGCTGATTCTGAAAGAACTTTCTCGAAGTCCTTCCGTGTCTCCTTCTGGAAGATATATCGGACTTCTCTCAGCCGCCTCCGCCAGAATGGCGGGATGCCCCCCGTGACCGAGCAGCCGGACTCTGCGCTCGTCGAGCTGACCAGGGGCGGAGACGCGGAGGCGTTCGCCGAGCTGTGGAGGCGGCACTCCCGCGCCGCCCGCGCCGTCGCTCGCTCGCAGACGTCGACCTTCGACGCAGACGACCTCATCTCCGAGGCGTACGTCAAGATCTACCAGGCCATCGCCGCGGGGGGCGGCCCGACCGCGGCCTTCCGCCCTTACCTCTTCACCACAGTCCGCAACCTCGCGGCGTCGTGGGGCAGGTCCAGGCACGAGATGGCGTACGACGAGATGGAGGCGGTCGAAGATCCCGCCTTCAGCGAGAGCGCGACGATGGAGGCGCTCGACCGGTCACTGACGGCGAAAGCGTTCCACTCGCTGCCGACCCGCTGGCAGGAGGTGCTCTGGTACTGCGAAGTCGAGAGCCTGACCCCGCAGCAGGTCGCACCGCTCTTCGGGATGACACCCAACGCAGTCGCCGCCCTCGCATACCGTGCCAGGGAAGGGCTCCGACAGGCCTGGATCCAGGCGCATCTCGCGACGCTCCCGGAGGGGTCCGACTGCCGCTGGACCACGGAACGTCTCGGCTCGTACGCGCGCCACGGACTCGGCAAGCGGGACACCGCCGCCGTCGAGGCGCACCTCCGCGAATGCGCGAAGTGCACGATCGTGGCGTCAGAGGCCTCCGAGGTCGGCTCCAGGCTCTCGCTGGTGCTCCTTCCACTGACGCTGGGCATCGGCGGGGCCGCCGCGTACTCCGCCTGGCTGCAGTCGGGGGCCGGCACCGCCGCATACGCTTTGGGCGCGTCCGGTGCTGTCGCTCCCGGTTCCGCAGCGCCGACGCCGGGCACGGGTGGGTCCGCCGGCGCGGGCGCGAGCGCTGGATCGAGCGCAGGATCTGGTGGAGTGCTCGGCATCGGTCTCGCGATCACGGGTGTGCTCGTCGCTGCGTCAGTCGCCGCCGGGTTCGTCTTCGGCCCCCTGCTGTTCGCAGACACGTCCAGATCCGTCTCCGCCGATCGTGCCGTGCAAAGCCAGGAGCCGCCGGCCGATTCGTCCGCGCCGTCGTCGACGGACCCCCAATCCGCTACCATCCCGCAACCGGCCCCGCCCGACCCCGTGACCCCCGTGCTCACCGATCCCGGGGCCGGCGAGCCGACGGCCGCGCCGGTCGTGACCGGCCCTGCTACTCCGGCGGCTCCTTCAGCTCCGACGTATCCGGCGACTCCGGTACCGACGATCACCCCGACTCCAGCACCCACTCCGCCCGCTACGCGTCCCCCCACCGCGCCGACCGTGAACGCGCCGCTCGGGCAGACAGAGACCGCCGCGACCACCCTCCCCGCGTCCGGCACAGCCGCTCCGAAGGCGAAGATCGTCGTCTCGGCGGTGTCGGCGTCGACATCGGCGGGGACATCGGTTGCGACTGCATCCGCCTCGTCCTCTGCTACGGCATCGATCGTGGTCGGCTCCACCAGCGCGGATGCAACGGGAGCCTGGACCCTCACCCTCGATCTCTCCACGCTCGGCGACGGCGCGTGGTCGCTCGGCTTCGTCCAGGCGACCGCTGCCGGCACGTCCACGGCGGCGAGTTCCATCGTCACGATCGACCGCACGGCGCTGGCACCCGTGCTGGCCGCGCCCGACACCGGCTCCGGCGCGTACGCCGGGCTCCTCTCCCCCGTCCTGTCCGGCACGGCGGAACCGGGGGCGACGGTCGAGGTCTCCGACCACGGGATCGTGCAGGCCACGGTCACCGCAGCCGCCGACGGAACGTGGACCACAGACCAGCTCACCGGGGTGCAGCCGGACTTCTCGGTGAGCGCACGGCAGACGGACAGACTCGGAAACGTCTCGGTGTCGTCAGCGCCGGTCGCCGGCTCCGTCGCCGTGCCGCAGGTCACGATCGAGCCGCTGCCCAACCGGCGGTTCCTGCTCACGGTCACCGGTGTTCCTGGTGCGGAAGTCAGGCTGTTCGCGGACGGGAAAAGGGCGTCGAACGTCTTCCGGCTCGATCCGTACGGGCACACCTCCGAGCTGCTCCGCTGGGGCCTGGACGACACGCTCGCGCACCGGTTCGGGACGGCCTATTTCGTCGGCGACCGACGTGGCGTTCTCGTCGACCAGCCGGTCACGCTGTTCTGACGTCCTCCGTCTGGGCCCGCGCATCCGCTGTCCGTGCTGGACGGGTCATCCGTCCGATCACGATCACGAGCACGAGCGACATTGCGAGCAGCCCGATGTAGACGTACGGGAGCACCATCAAACCACCGGCGTCGAAGATCAGCGCACCGATCAGCGCACCGCCGCCGATTCCGATATTGAACGATGTCGTGTACAGCGCACTCGCCGTATCGCGGAACGCCGCGGACGACGAGTGCAGCAGCCTGGTCTGCAGCAGCGGAGGCAGAGCGCCGAACGCGAGACCCCAGACGACGAACGCGATCAGCGCGATCACCGGCTGCGCAGCGAACGCGGCGAGCGCGGCGACGGCAACGCCCGTGACCACCAGCGCGATGATCAGCCCGAACTGCGGCGTGCGGCCGAGCACCGAGCCGGCGAGCACCAGACCGGCCGCGCCCGCGATGCCGTAGAAGAACAGCAGCCCGCCCACATCGCCGGAGGCGACGCCCATCGGTCCGGTCAGGAACGGGACGACGAACGTGTAGAACGTGTAGTGCCCGACCATCGTGACCGCGGCGACCAGACACACCATCACGACGGCGACGATCGTCGCATCCCTGGGTCGTGCCGGGCGTTCGGAACGCGGGACGCCGCGCGCACGGCGCGGTCGCGCGTCCACCTCGCGCTCCACCTTCGGAAGCAGCTTCCACACGAGCAGCGCCCCGACCAGCATGAGGACTGCGAGGAACGCGAACGACAGTCGCCACCCGAACGCGTGTCCGGCGAACGTGCCGAGCGGAACGCCGAAGACGAACGCGAGCGTGCCGCCGCCGAGCGTGATCGACACGGCGCGACCGATCTGCTCCTTCGGCACGAGGTGGCCTGCGTACGCACCGACGATCGACCAGAACAGACCGTGCGCGACCCCGCCCAGGATGCGCGAGGCCACGACGAACGCGTAGTCGGGCGCCACCGCGGTGAGCACGTTCGACAGCCCGAGGGCGATGAGGATGCCGACGATCATCGCGTGGCGCGGCCAGCGCTTGGTCAGCGCGGTGAGCGGCGTGCTGGTGACGACGACGGTGAACGCGAAGACGGTGACGAGCAGGCCGATCTGGGCCTCGCTCACCCCGAGTGACGCGCTCATGTCCGGCAGGAGTCCTGTCGGGATCATCTCGCTGGTGACGGACAGGAAGACGGCCGCGGCGAGGGCGAGCAGCCCAGCCCAGGGGAATCTCTGTGAAGTATTCATTGGCAGACGTACTATCCAACGAACGGCGTTCCCCGCCCATTCCGGTCGCCGATGCGGCAGGACTTCGGATGGCGGGTCGACTACGCGCCGATGTGCGCGCCCAGGGCAGGTGATTCGAGCCACCGGCCACGGACGAGTCTACCCGATGAGCGCCGGGACGACTCTGGCCGTCACCGTTCCTCCTGGCGGCGAATCGCCGCGCGGGAGAAGAGCACGGTGCCGAGGAAGCCGATCACCAGCGCGACCAGCACGCCGAGGTTCGCGTACGCCCAGTCCCCCGACGTGCCGCCGAGTCCGAGCGGCCCGAGGAGGTAGCCCTGCCAGGCGAGCCAGGTCGCCGACGCGTTCGTCACGAGCCCCCAGCCGATGGCCGTACCGATCACGATGAGGGCGATGGGCAGCCAGCGGACGCTGCCGTATCGTCCCCGCCGGTCGTAGAGGTCGGCCTCCGCGTAGTCGCGCTTCCGCACGCTGATGTCCGCGATGAAGATCCCGCACCAGGCGGCGATCGGCACGCCGAGCGTGATCAGGAAGCCCTGGAACGGCCCGAGGAAGTCGTTGGCGAAGAACACGACGTAGACGGCGCCGGCCGTCATGATCACGCCGTCGATCCCGGCGGCGACGTAGCGCGGCGCCCGCAGGCCGGCGCTCAGCAGCGCCAGGCCCGACGAGTAGATGTCGAGCACTGCGCCACCGACCAGACCGAGTACGGCGACGATCACGAACGGCACCAGGAACCAGGTCGGCAGCAGCGACGCGAGCGCGCCGATCGGGTCGGCGGCGATGGCCGTGCTGAGCTTCTCCGACGACCCGGCGAGCAGGATCCCGAACACCAGCAGGATGATCGGAGCGAGCGACGAGCCGAACGTCGTCCAGCCGACCACGCCTGCGCTGCGCGCGGAACGCGGCAGATACCGCGAGTAGTCGGCGGCGGCGTTCACCCAGCCGAGACCGAACCCGGTGAGCATGAACACGAATCCGCCCACCACATGCGGAGCGTCCCCGGCCGGGAGGGCGGAGATCGCGCCGAGGTCGATGTGGCCGAGTACCAGGACGATGTACAGCACGGTCAGGACGCCGGTCACGATGGTGATGACCATCTGCATCCGCATGATCAGGTGGAAGCCGATGACCCCGCCAGCGATGATCAGCGCAGCGACCACGATGAGCGCGACCACCTTGGTCACGACGCCGCCCTCCCAGCCGAGCTGCGTGAACACTGTCGCCGTGGCAAGAACGGCGAGCGCCGTGAGCACCGTCTCCCAGCCGACGGTGAGCAACCAGGACAGCACGGAGGGCACTCTGTTGCCCTCGACGCCGAACACCGCCCGGCTGAGCACCATCGTCGGCGCCGATCCGCGCTTGCCTGCGAGGGCGATGAACCCACAGAACAGGAACGAGATGACGATGCCGACGATCCCGACGATGGTCGCCTGCCAGAACGAGATGCCGAACCCGAGCAGGAACGATCCGTAGCTGAGTCCGAACACCGAGACGTTCGCGCCGAACCACGGCCAGAACAGGTCGCGAGGGCGTCCCTTCCGCTCGCTCTCGTGGATGGTGTTGAGCCCGTTCAGTTCCACCCCGAGGCCGGACGCCGGTGCCGTCGGGACGTCGGGGGTGTCTTCGCCGGTGGTGGTCATGCACCGATCCAACGGCACGGCGGCCTGTCGCGTCAATGTCTTCATTGGACGCGCATCCAACGGTTCAGTACATCGGGGGCGCCGTCCACGGGTCGACGACCTCGACGCCGGTGTGGTCGAAGTCGGCCGTGTTGCGGGTCGCGACGGCAGCGACCCCGGAGGCGAGCGCGGTCGCGGCGATCATCGCGTCCGCCATGCTCACGGGCAGCCCTCGCTCCGAGCGATCGACGAGCACCCTGGCGTACTCCACAGCGGCGAGCGCATCGAACGGCAGGATCCGCCCGCCGAACTCGATGTCGAGCAGTTCTCCCACCGCGTGGGCGAGACGCGCCTTGCGCTGCCCGTTCGGCAAGCGCTGCACGCCGTGCAGCAGTTCGGCGGCGGTGACAGAAGTGATGAACACGCCGTCAGTGATCTGCCCGTCGAGCCAGTCGATGACGTTCTGGTCGGCTTCGCGTTTCATCAACTCCGACACCACGTTCGTGTCGAGCACGATCACCAGAACTCAGCGCCGCGGGGCGCCTCCTGCGACCTCTCGACCGGCTCCCAGTCCAGACCGCTGAATCGTGCGCGGATACGCGACCCGAGCAACCCGGTCCCGTACTCCAGCTGCGAACTGACTGCGGCAGCCAGAATGACCCTGGCCTCCGCCTCCATAGACCGCCCGTGTTCGGCGGCGCGCGCGGCGAGGGCGTCTTTGGTGCCCTCGTCGAGGTTGCGAACAGTAATGGTGGCCATCCCTCTCTCTTCTCCCCCTACGGTGCTAGCATAACGCTAGCACTGTACCTTCGCTACCCTGAACACGTGAACCCCTCCGCCGCCGCCCAGCAGCCCAACCACTGGGTCCTCACCTTCAGTTGCGCAGACAAGCCGGGGATCGTGCACGCGGTCAGCGGCGCGATCGTCGCCGCACGGGGCAACATCACCGAGAGTCAGCAGTTCGCCAGCACAGACACCGGTCGCTTCTTCATGCGCCTGCAGGTCGAGTCGGCGGCCGACAGGGCCGAATTCGAGCGCGCCCTTGCTCCCGTCATCGAGCAGTTCGGGATGCAGCACCGCGTCGACAACGTCGGCCGCCCCCTGCGCACGCTCGTCCTCGCATCCACGGCCGCACACTGCCTCAACGACCTGCTGTTCCGCCAGCGCGCCGGACAGCTGCCGATCGACATCCCGCTCGTGCTCTCCAACCACGGCACGCTCCGCGACCTCGCCGGCTTCTACGGCGTCCCCTTCGAGTCTCGGCCCGTGACGGACGCGGCGAGCAAGGCGGCATTCGAGGCCCGCGTGATCGAGGCCGTGGACGAGCACGACATCGAACTGGTCGTCCTCGCCCGCTACATGCAGATCATCTCCCCCGAGTTGTGCGAGCGCCTGACCGGGCGCGCCATCAACATCCACCACTCGTTCCTCCCCGGCTTCAAGGGCGCGAACCCGTACCGCCAGGCGCACGCCCGCGGAGTCAAACTGATCGGTGCGACAGCCCATTTCGTCACGAGCGACCTCGACGAGGGCCCGATCATCGAGCAGAACGTGGTCAGGGTCGACCACTCGCGCACCGTGCAGGAACTGGTCGCGATCGGCCAGGACGAGGAGAGCCGCACGCTCACCCAGGCGGTCAAATGGTTCGCGGAGGACCGCGTGCTCCTCGACGGCGCCAGGACGATCATCTTCCGGTAGCCGCAATAGAATGACTCCCGTGACCTCCGCACAGCCCCAGCAGAACGACATCAAGGTCGGACCGAACGACGTCCTCCGGTTCGTGCTCGAGCTGTTCGCGATCTTCTCGCTCGGCTTCTGGGGCTTCGTGGCCTGGCCGCTGCCGTGGAACATCGTCGTGGGCATCCTCGCGCCCGCCATCGCCATCGTGCTGTGGGCGCTGTTCCGGTCTCCGAAAGCCGTGCTGCACGTCGATCCGTTCGTGAAGGCCGTCGTCGAGATCGTGGTCATGGGTTCGGCGGCGCTGGCCTGGTGGGACCTCGGCCAGCCGATCGTCGCGGCCGTGTTCGCCGTCGTCGCGACCGCGAGCGGCATCGTCAGCGGGCGCAAAGAGTTCTCATGACCGACTTCGTCGTCCACAACGCCCGCAAAGTGGATGCGGACGGGCTGGTCGACGCGTTCTGGCTGGTCGCCGACGGCGACACGATCGTCGCCACGGGGTCGGGAACCGGCTGGCACACCGCAGCACAGGCAAGCGGCCGCGAGGTCGTCGATGCACGAGGGCACTGGCTCACGCCAGGCTTCATCGACCTGCACTGCCACGGCGGAGGAGGTCACCCGTTCGACGACGGACCGGAGGAGATGCTCGCGGGGCTCGCGACGCACCGCGCTCACGGCACGACGCGCTCGCTCGTCTCGCACGTCGCGAACCCGCTCGCCTCGCTACGCGAAAGCCTCTCGATCGTCGCCGACCTCGCCGCTGACGACCCACTGGTGCTCGGCTCGCACCTCGAAGGCCCGTTCCTCGCGCCGGAGCGTCGCGGAGCACACGACGCAGCATTTCTCCGCGAGCCGGGCCCGGAGATGGTCGAGGAGCTCATCGGAGCGGCCCGCGGCACCATGCGCGTCGCCACCATCGCTCCGGAACTGCCGAACGCCCTCGAGTCGATCGGGGTGCTCATCGAAGCCGGCGTCGTCGTCGGCGTCGGTCACACCGCGGCTGACTACGTGGAGGCGGCGAAGGCCTTCGACGTCGGCGCGCGCCTCCTCACCCACGCCTTCAACGCGATGAACGGCATCCACCACCGTGCGCCTGGTCCTGTCGTCGCAGCATTCGAGAACCCTGAAGTCACCCTGGAGCTCATCCTTCGACGGCCTGCACGTGCATCCACTGGTTGCCAAGCTCGCTTTCGACGAAGCACCGGGCCGGGTCGCCCTTGTCACGGATGCGATGGCCGCGGCCGGGGCGACCGACGGCGATTACCGGCTCGGTGGACTCAACGTCTCCGTCCGCCACGGGCTGGCCGTGCTGTCCGGCACCGAGACGATCGCCGGCTCGACACTCACTCAGGACATCGCGCTCAGGAACGCCGTCACCCTGGTTGGGCTGGATCCTGCTCGGGCGGTTGAAGCCCTCACCCTCACACCCGCGCGGGTGCTCGGCGAGGCGCACCGGTTCGGCCGGCTTCGCGCCGGATACGCGGCCGACCTCGTGCTCCTCGACCACGACTGGACGGTCACACGCGTCATCGCCGACGGCCGAACGCACGAATGACCCGACCCCCGGCAGGGGTCGGGCCACTCGTACCGCGCTCAGCGCTCAGTTGACGTAGTAGTCCATCGCGACGCTGCCGAGGTTCACACCGTCGAGCAACTGGACCGCGGTTCCGACGTAGCGACCGGTCGCGAGGTCGAAGTCGGCCGTGGCGGTCCACTGTCCGTTCGCGCCGACGACCGCCGAGGCGACGGTGCGGCCGGAGCTCCCCGTGATCGTCACGGTGGCGCCGGCCTGGCCGGAACCGGTGTAGACCACCTTCGGGCCGTCTGCGTCCGCGCCGATCCGCGGGCTGGTCACGACCAGACCCTGCGCGATGGTGTAGTCGATGTCTGCCACCTGGGCGCGCTCATCGTTGTGCGTGTGCGTCGCCGATGCGACGTAGCGACCGGCGCCGAGCTGAAGCTGCGACGTGGCGGACCAGGTGCCGTCGGCTGCGATCGTGGTGGACGCGACCATGCGGCCGCTGTTTCCACGGATCTCAACGGTGGCTCCTGGCGTGCCGACACCGGTGAACACCGGGGTGTTCGTGGCGACCAAGGCGCCCGTCGCCGGCGAGGTCACACTGAACTTCTGAGCCGGGACCACGTACACGGTGTACGACAGGGCGGCGTGGGTGGTGGCTCCACCGGGTACTGTCTGCGTGACGGTGCCGGCGTAGTGGGCGTTTTCGAGCTCGACCGTCGATACGACCGACCAGGCTCCGGAGGCGTCGACTGTGGTCGCCGCGAGCAGCTTTCCGCTGCTGCCCCGGACGTGGATGACCGCGCCGGGCTCACCCGTTCCTGTGAAGACCGGACTCGCCGAGTCGACTTCGGACTCGAGCGCCGGCGACGTCACGACCACGGCCGCCGCAATCTGCGCGGCGATGGCGATCCTGAAGGTGACCGCTGAGGTTGTCACGGCGGACACGCCGGCGACCGACTGCGACACGGTCGCGGTCACAGCGCCGTTGACGAGAGTCGCATGCGACGCGACCGTCCAGGTGCCGTCTGCCGCGACCGTGGTGGTGGCGAGCTCAGCGCCGTTCGCGGCCTTCACGACAATGGATGCGCCGGTCTCGCCCGTGCCGGAGAACACCGGCTTCGCCACGGTCACCGTCGAGCCGGAGACCGGAGCCATCACGCTCACCGGAATCGGCGAGGCTCCGACGTTTACGCCGAAGTAGTGGTTGACCGAGGTGGTGCTTGCACCGTTCGGCCCGGTGTAGTCGAACCGGACGGCGTGTGGACCGTTGCTGAGGTCGACGGACGAGGCGACGGACCAGGTGCCGGCTGCGTCACTGCTGGCCTGGGCGATGAGAGCGCCGTTTTCGAAGACACGGACGACCGAGTCCGGCTGGCCGGTGCCCTGGAAGACCGGACGGTGGGTGTCGACCGTCGCGCCGTATCCGGGAGCTGTGACGGCGAACGGGAAATCGGCCTCCCGGCTGATCGTGGACGAGTCGGCCGGCGAGGTGATCGCCGGCACCTCTGCCGTCGCCGGCACCTCCGCCGACGCGGGAGCCGACAGGGCCAGTCCGGTCGCGGTGACGAAGATGGCCGACGCTGCGGCGACGCTGGAACGGGCGACACGGAAGGCGGCGCCCCTCGGGACGCTGCCGTGCTGGGTGTTTTTGCGCATGGAGATGCGGTATTCCTTTCGATGCCGGCGATCGTCCTAGGGTGACGACGCGAGCGGTCGGGCTGGGGATCGTTCCCCGGTGTGGGTTGAGCGCGTCCAGATCGTGTCCGACCTTCGCTGCCCGTTCCGTGCATTTAATATGCCACGTTTGGCGTACTGATTGTTACATGCATGTATCTTCAGCGCAAAATTTCGAAGCGTTCAAGCCATCGGCTGAGGCCCGAGCGTTGAGGGGCAAACGTGTGGCCCGGCCCCCGATGGGAGCCGGGCCACATGTTCATCGCTTAGTCGAGAATGGTGTAATCCATGCTCACCACGTTGATGGTCTCGCCCTCGTACGAGTGGACCATCGTTCCGAGGTACCAGTTCACGACGAAGTCGAAGCTCGCCTCCACAGACCACGTTCCGTCGGCACCGACGACGGTCGAAGCGACCACGCGTCCCGAGTTTCCGACGATCTGAACGGTCGCGTCCGGCTCACCGGTTCCGGTGTATGTGGGACGCGGGCCGGACACGATCTGCTCGATCGCCGGGCTGGTCACCGTGGCGTTCTTCGCGATGCGGTAGTCGAGCGCCTCGATCTTGACGTCGCCGCCGATCGCCTGCGAGACCGTTCCGATGTAGCGCCCTGCGGGGAGGGTGAGCGTGGACGTCGCCGACCAGTTGCCCTCTGCATCGACCGTTGCGGTTGCAACGATGCGGCCGGTGCTGCCCGTGACCTGAATGTCTGCGCCCGGGGTGCCGGTGCCGAAGTACGTCGGGGTCTTGCTCACGAACAGGCCGTTGTGCACCGGCTTGGCGACCGCGAACTCGATGACAGGGGCCGCCTCGGCGATGGCGACCGTGTAGCGCAGAGCATCCTTCGTGGAGGATTCGCCGAAGGTCTGCTCGACGGTGCCGATGTAGAGGCCGTTGATGAGAGCGATGCTGGACGTAGCCGACCACTTTCCGTTCTCGTCGACGGTCGTCGTCGCGAGCACCCTGCCGGTGCTTCCACGGACGGTGATAGTTGCGCCGGGGTGTCCGACACCCGAGTAGACCGGGTTGATCTCCGCGATGACTCCGTTGGTGGCCGGCGAGACGATGGAGACGGGCGTCACCGGGATCTCGACGTCGACCGAGTACGCGGCTGATGCCGTGCTCACGTCGGTTCCGCTGGTCTGCGTGATCGTGACCGTGTGGTCGCCGTTGGCGTGCTCGATGGAGGACACCAGCGACCAGGTACCGTCAGCGCCGACCGTGGCCGCGCCGTGCAGAGCGCCGTCGGCGGTGCGTGCCTCGATCGCGGCGTCGGGGTGTCCCGTGCCGGAGAAGGTCGGCTTCGTGACCGCAAGAGCGGCGCCATCGGACAGTGCGTCAACGGTCACGGGTGCCACGACCACCGGCGCGGTGGCGGGAGCCTTCCAGAGCACGCTGCCGACCTGCACGCCCTCACTCAGAATTGCGGGGTTGTATGAGACGAGCGAGCAGTCCTGCGGAGCTGCCGGGCTCGAGCTGGTCGCCTGCGGCCAGATCATGAGCTTGTAGTAGCCAGGGGCGTCGAGGGCGAACTTTCCTTCTGCCGCGAGCACAACACCCATCACGCCAGCCGCGTGGTCGGGAATGGCGATCTGCTTCGGCGCCGGCGTGACGGAGGCCGCTTCTCCGTTGTCGCCACGGACGAATTGGTAGTAGACCGAGTCGGTCACGTTGCAGCCAGTGGCCGCGGAACGGCCCGAGTTGATCGCATCCACGTGGAAGAGCCTGCCGTCGAGCTCACCGGAGCTGTTCTCCGTGACCACGTTGCCCCAGCCGGCCTGCGAGTTGGGACCGACGTAGCCTGCAAGGCCCACCGTGGTGAGGTCCCAGGCCTGCACGGCGGCCGGAACGCCCGTCGCGGCGTTCCTGCCGACGTTGGTGACCGTGTGCTTAGCGGTCACGACGGAGCCGTCGGCCAGCGTGACCCGCACGGCCATCGGGTATGCGACCGACGTCGTCACCGCGGGGACAGTAGAGTCGCCGCGTGCGCCGATGTAGAGCACGTCTTCGTCGCCGTCGTGCATCGTGTGCATGATCGAGTACGCCTGGTCGAAGGACACCTGAGCGTTGGCGAGCTTCGTCAGAGGGGTCCAGAAGAGGGGGTCGGCCGGCAAGGAGTTGAACTCGACCAGCCGCGGGACGGTGCCGGCCGGCACGCGGACGGTGAAGTCGGCACGCCACTCGTCGCTGTATGTGGACATCTGCTCGGACCAGCCGAGCATTTCGATTGCCGGCTTGTCGATCACGTCGGCCGAGGCCGGAGCGGCGAGCGCGAGTCCGGTCGCGGTGACCAGAACGGCTGTCGCCGTGGCGACGCCTGCGCGGGCCGCACGGAATGCCAGGCCCTGCTGCGGGCTGGGCTTCGGGGTGTTCTTTCGCATGTGAAAGCGATTCCTTTCGGCGCTTGGCCGACCTAGGGTGCCGGCTCAAACTATTCGGGACGAGGCGTCATGCCTCAGGGGTTTCAGAAAGCGGCGGGATCGGGCCGTGCGGCCCGGGCGCTTTCCGGGGGTTTCGGTGAGTGGGGTTTCGCTCGCCGATATGAGTATCCTGACACATATATTGTCTTCCGCGTCTGTAATGTCGCACTTATCCAATCAACTCTCAGGTTTGAGATTCAATATTCCAGAAACAACGAAGCGTGGCGCACCCGCTCGGGTGCGCCACGCTTCGTGAGTTCTGGGGAGAGTCTGCGACTACAGCTTCTGCCAGGCCGGCTTGTTCGCGTACGCGTACCGGTAGTAGTCGATGTTCTTCAGCCGGGATGCCGCCGCCTCGTCCACCAGAACGGTCACGTGCGGGTGCAACTGGACAGCCGACCCCGGGTTGCTCGCGGAGACGGGCCCCTCGACGGCGCCGGCGACCGCGTCGGCCTTGCCTTCGCCGAAGGCGAGCAGCAGCAGGTGACGCGCCCGAAGGATGGTCGACAGCCCCTGCGTGATGCAGTGCATCGGGACGTCGGCCTCGGAGTCGAAGAAGCGTGCGTTGTCTCTGCGGGTCTGCTCGGTCAGCGTCTTGACGCGCGTGACGGAGGCGAACGAGGAACCCGGCTCGTTGAAGCCGATGTGCCCGTCCGTCCCGATGCCGAGGATCTGCACATCCACCCCGCCTGACTCGGCGATGGCCTTCTCGTAATCCGCTCCGGCGTGCTCGATCGTGTCGATCGCACCGTTCGGCACGTGGATGAGCGACGGCGTGAGCCCGAGCGGCTCGACGACCTCGCGGCTGATCACCGAGCGGTAGCTTTCCGGGTGCCCTGCCGGGAGGCCGACATACTCGTCCAGGGCGTACCCGCGAACGTGCGAGACGTCGACGCCGGACGTCTGCACCTTCGCCGCGAGGGCGCGGTACAGCGCGAGCGGCGTCGATCCGGTTGCCAGGCCGAGCACAGCATCCGGCTTGGCGGAGATCAGATCGAGAATGCTCTGCGCTGCGAGCTCTCCCGCTGCTGCCTGATCGGGGACGACGACGATTTCAGCCACTTAGTTCTCTCCTACGAGTGCGGCGCCGAGCGCCGCGACGGGTGAATCTTCCGGGACGAGGCGCACGCGGTCCGGCAGGGAGAGCGACGCCAGGAACGGCGAGCTCTTCGCCCAGGACTCGAGCACTTCGTGGACGTCGCAAAGCAGGCGGTCCCCGAGATGACTGAGTCCACCGCCGATCACGACGGAGTCGACGTCGACGGTCAGCACGAGAACACGCACAGCAGCTGCGATGCCCTCCGCCAGCCTAGCCTTGATGGCCCTGGCGTTCCGGTCGCCATCCGCCGCTGCGGCGAACAACGAGCGAACGGGAAGTGGATCGCCGGTGCTCCACTGCCGGGCGACACCGGACCCGCTCGCGACCGTTTCGAGGCACCCCCGCTGACCGCAGGCGCAGAGGGCGCCGTTCGGGTCGACGGGGATGTGGCCGATCTCGCCTGCGATGCCGTTCCTCCCCCTCCACAGCCTGCCGTCGACGACGATCCCTGCGGCCATCCCCGTGCCGAGGTTGAGGTATGCCATCGTACCGGCGAGCCCGAGCAGGTGGTACGCGCCGAGCGCCGCCGCTTTGACGTCGTTCTCGACGCGGACGCCGACGCCGAGCCGTCCGGCGAGCTCGCCGCCGAGCTCCAGCCGCTCCAGCCCGAGGTTGACCGCGTGGGCGACCTGCCCGGACGCACTGTCGACGAGCCCGGGGATGCCGATGCCGATCGAGTCGAAACCGGTGACGGGGAGCCCGGTGAGCTCACCGATCCTGGCCACGGCGGAGACGGCCGTCTCGACGACGGCGATCGAACCGAAACCGGTGGCGAGCCGGATGCGCTGAGCGAGAGCGCCGGACTCGTCGACGGCGACCGCGTCCGTCTTCGTCCCGCCGATGTCGATCCCGAGTCTCACGAGCCGGGGCCGAGCAGGTCGAGGAGCGCCCGTCCGACGAGCCTCGAAGCGCCGAACGTCGCGATGTCCGCATATGCACGGTCGTCGCTCGGCCAGCCCATGTCGACGACGAGCACGCTGTCCCGCTCCGCCCGCAGCCGGTCGATGGCTTCCCTGGCGAAGGCGTGCCGGTGGTTGTCCTTGCCGATGACGAGCACAGGAGACTGCGCAGCGAGCACCAGGTCGGGATGGTCTCCCTCGGTGAACTCGACGGTGGGGTTCGCCGAGAACGCCGCGGCGAACTGCGAGCCGGGCTCGGCGGCCACCTCGGCGAACGGCCCCCACGGAGCGACGCCGACGGCGATGTTCGCGACGGTGTCGATGCGGACGACCGAATACGGTCCGGTGTGGCTGCGCATCCACTCTGCTGCACGCTCGGAGATGTCGAACGTACTGAGCGCGACCACCACATCGGACGGGTCGAGCCTGCCGGCGGGAGCGTCGACGGGAACAGGCACCGCGGCCTGCTCGGCACGGAGCTCTGCCGTCAGGGAGAGCACGCGTGCTGCAGCCTCGTCGACCCTGGCGGCGGAAAGCCGTCCGTCGTCGATCGCCGCGAGGATCGCGTCCTCGATCTCGGAGAGCTGCTCGTCGGTGTTCTCCGTGCCGATGCAGAGCAGGTCGCAGCCGGCGGCGAGCGCCAGGACGGCCGCCTCCGGGATGCCTCGCTCGCCGCTCGCGCCCTTCATGTCGAGGGCGTCGCTGACGACGACTCCGCCGAAGCCGAGTTCGCCGCGCAGCAGCCGCTCGATGATGGTCGGACTGAACGTCGCCGGGCGTTCGGCGTCGAGCTGCGGCAACAGGATGTGCGAGGTCATGATCGTGCGGGCGCCTGCCTCGATCACGGCACGGAACGGCCGCAGCTCACGGTCGCGGAGTTGCTCGACGGTGAGGTCGACCTCCGGAAGCACGAGGTGCGAGTCCTGCGCGGTGTCGCCGTGGCCGGGGAAATGCTTGGCACACACGGCGACACCGGCCGACTGCAGCCCGCGGGTCCACGCGGCGCTCTGCTCGGCCACCAGCTCCGGAGACGAGCCGAAGCTGCGCACGCCGATGACGGGATTGTCCGGGTTGGAGTTGATGTCCACATCCGGCGCGAAGTCGAGATTGCACCCCGCCTGGCGCAGCTCCCAGCCGACCCGGCGCGCGACCTGCTCGGTGTACCCGGGGTTCCCGAGGCGTCCGAGCACGGCGTTGCCGGGATACGGCGAACCCGTCTCGTAGTAGAGGCGGGTGACGTCTCCGCCCTCCTCGTCGATGGCGACCACCGCATCCGGGTTGGCCGCGTAGATCGCATCGGTGAGTTCGCGCAGCTGCGCCACAGAGACCACGTTCGGGCCGAACACGCACACGCCGCCGAGGCCGTCACGCAGCCGGGCTTCGAGCCAGTCGGGCAGCGTCGTCCCCACGAAACCCGGAAGGAGGGTCGCCGCGATCCGGCGGCGGAGGCCGCCTGACGCGTCTCCCGGTTCTGTGGTGATCTGCTGTTCTGTTGTGCCGGGGCCGCTCACCCCTTCACCGCCCCGCTGACCAGGCCACTCGTCATCCTGCCCTGCACGAAGAGGAAGAAGATGATGACAGGAACGGCGACGAGGGTCGACGCCGCCATGACCTGACCCCAGTCCGTCGCGCGGGACGCCGACTGCTGGATGAAGCCGCGCAGCCAGAGCGGGAGCGTCTGGCTGGAGTTCTCCTGAAGGATCACGAGCGCGACCGTGAACTCGTTCCACGCCTGCAGGAACGCGTACACTCCGGAGGCGATGAGCCCGGGTGCGAGCAGTGGGAACGTGATGCGCATGAACGCCTGCGTGCGGCTGAGGCCGTCGACCATCGCCGCCTCTTCGAGGTCGGCGGGGATGCCGGCGACGAAGCCGCGGAGCATCCAGATCGTGAACGGCACGACGGCGGCGATGTAGATGATGCTGACGCCGACGACCGTGTTCAGCAGATTAAGGCTGCCCATCAGCTTGTACTGCGCGATGAAGAGACCTTCGGCCGGCAGCATCTGGATGAGCAGCACGGCCAGCACGAACGACTTGCGGCCGCGGAACTTGAAGCGGCTGATCGCGAGCGCCGCGAGGAACGCGAACAGGATGCAGAACACGACGGTGACCACGGCGATGATGACGCTCATCCCGAGTGCGGGGAAGAAGGTGCCGCCGTTGATGACCTCGGCGAAGTTGTCGAACGATCCGCCGAACGGCAGCCAGGTGGGCGTGGTGTTCTGCAGGACGACGTTCGGCAAGAGGGACGAGTTGACCATCCAGTAGACGGGGAACACCCAGATCAACGAGATGACGACGCCGACGATCCCGAGAATGACGCGAGACGGCTTGATCCTGTGTTTCATCCCGGCTGCCAAGCGTTCGGCTGGCGCCTCACGCGTTGCCGATGTACTGGTCACGATTCGTCCTCCTTGAGCAGGTTGCGCACGTAGAACCAGCTGATCGCGATGGTCAGGATGAGCACGAAGACGCTGACGGCGCTGGCCATCGCGAAGTCGCTCGATCCGACGCCGAGCTGGTAGATGTATGTGCCGAGCAGGTTGGTCTCGCTGGCGATCGAGCCTTTGTCCTGCAGCAGTTTGATCTGGGCGAAGACCCGGAGGTCCCAGATGACCTGCAGCAGCAGCACGATTCCGAGCACCGGCCGGATGATCGGCAGGATGATGTACCGGAGGCGCTGGTAGCCCTTCGCGCCATCCATCTGGGCGGCTTCGAGCACCTCGCCGGAGACCTGGGTGAGCCCGGCGAAGACGGAGAACGCCACGAACGGCACGCTCATCCAGACCACGATGATCATCGCGACGAAGAAGAAGGAGAGCGGGTTCTGCAGCCAGTTGTGGTTCTGGTAGTCGAGACCCCACGAGGTGAGCGTGTAGTTCACGATGCCGCGGCGCCAGTCGAACAGCCAGTTCCAGACCGTCATCGCCGCGACGACGGGCATGGCCCAGGCGAGCAGCATCGAGATCTGGATGACGATGCGCACGCCCTTGTTGACGGCGTTCATCAGCAGGGCCATTCCGACGCCGATGATCACGGTCACGGCGGCCGTGACGAGACAGAACGCGATGGATCGTGCGACGACCGTCCACATGTACGGGTCGGAGAAGAGGGTGACGTAGTTGTCGAACCACACGAACGGCGCCGGCTGGCCGAACTGCTGCGCGAGCCCGAAGCTCTGCATCGACGTGATGAGCTGCCACACGATCGGGTAGCCGAGCGCGAGGATGAGGATCGCGACGGAGGGGATGAGCAGGACGTACGGGGTGAACTGGCGCTTTCGTCTGCGCGGCTGCGCAGCGGGACGCTCCGGCCGGGAGGTGGCCTGGGCGGCATCCTGTGTCGTTGTCACGTCTGTCCTCCTTCCTGAGAGAGTGTCTGGGGGCAGGCCCGGGGCGCGGAAGGTCTTTCCGCGCCCCCGTCCTGCTCATGGTGCGTGTTCGGTGTTACTTACCAGTCTTGACGTTCATCAGAGCGTTGAGCTTGGTGTTGTACTCCTGGGCGAGGCCCTTGAGGTCGGTGGAGTCCTTGATCTTGCTGAAGAACTCCTCCATCACGTTGGCCGCCTCGACGGACGCCCAACCAGGCGCCGCCGGGGTCAGCTTCGAGTTCGACGCCGACTCGATGAGAGCCTTCGCGAACTGGTCGTCGCCGAGCGAGGAGGTGTACTTGCTGTTCGCAGGGCCGAGGCCGTTCTTGCCGAGCATCTCCTGGTAGTCCTTGGAGAAGATGATCTTCAGGAGCGTCTTCGACAGGCCGGGGTTCTTGGTCTTCGCCGAGATCCCGATGTTGGAGCCACCGGCGAACACCGGAGCCGGCTTGCCGTCGTTGCCCGGCAGCACGAACGTTCCGAACGTGTTGTCGTTCCAGGTGCGGACGACCTTGCCGTCCTTGGTGGAGGCATCGCCGATCGACCAGTGCGCCCAGCCCGGTGCCATGATCGTCGCGGCTGCGAGCGAGGTGTCACCGGTCTTGTTGCCGTTGGCGTCCACGGTCTGGTCGCTGTCGTTCAGGTAGATGTACTGGTTCGAGTCCTTAGCGTCGTTCGGCGCCTTGGATGCGTTCTTGTAGATGTCCTGAAGCTGCTGCAGACCCTTGAGCGAACCCTTCGGAGTCGAGCGTCCCGACCCACTTGCCGTCCTGCTTCTTCGCAATGTCCCCGCCGTTGGCGAAGATCCACGAGATGCCGTTGCGCCAGTCCTGACCGCCGAGGAAGAAGCCGGAGAAGTCCGCGATCCCCTTCGGGTTCTTGGCCGTGATGGTCGCGACGTCGGTGTTGAACTGGTCGAGCGTGGTCGGCACAGAGACTCCGGCGGCCGACCAGACGTCCTTGCGGTAGAACGCGTAGCGCGAACCGAAGTAGTACGGCAGCGTGTAGTTCTTGCCGTCCACCTTTCCGGCCTCGACGAAGGACTGGAGGAGGTCGGAGCCGCCGAGGTCCTTGTACATGTCGGAGACGTCGAGGAAGGCGCCCACGTTGGTGAAGGTCGGCGACTGGGTGTTGCCGATCTCGGTCACGTCCGGCGTGTTGTTCGCGTCGGGGAGCGAGGTCGTCAGCTTGGTGACGATGTCTCCCCAGTCCTGCTGCTGGATGTTGAGGGTGGCGCCTGTTTCCTTCTTGAACTCGCTCTTCAGGTAGGTACGGAGAGCGTCAGGAGTGTCAGGGCCGACGAGCCACAGGGTGACCGTCTTGCCTTTGCCGTCCGTGCTCGGGGCGGTTCCTCCGCCGGAGGCGCATCCCGCGAGCACGAGAGCGGAAGCCGTAGCCACAGCGGCGAGGCCGACGAGCTTTCTCTTCATTGCTGTTCCTTTCGTAGTGAATGGGGCTTTCTTGGGTGGTCAGTGTGTGCGATTGCCACACCGTGGTGCTGGGGTCGTTGTGCGTGATCGGGCGGTGCTGTGTTACGAGACCCCGAGTTGTCCGGAGAGGACGAGTACGGCCGCGCCGCGCAGGACGATGTCCTGCCCGAGCGTGGTCATCCGGAGCGTGAGCGTGGCGTGGTTCTCTGCCATCGTCCTGTTCCGGAGCGTGTCGACGGTCGCCTCTGCGAGAGGGCCGTCAAGCAGGTGGGTCGGGCCGCTGAGCACGATCTCCGACAGATTGAGCGCGCCGACGACAGGCGCGAGCGCGATTCCGAGGCGTTGCCCCGCTTCTCGCAGGATGGGGGTCGCATCCGATCCGGCCGCCTCGGCCTCGCTGATGCGCTCCTGCAGTCGCGGAACGCTGAGCCAGTGCTCGAGCACCTGGTCGCGGTTGTACGTCGTCTCCAGCCCCAGGTCGGTGCCGACCATGACCTGGCCGATCTCGCCTGCCGCGAAACGGCTGCCGTAGACGAGCGCACCGGCGACGATGAGGCCCGCGCCGATGCCGTGCCCGACGGTGATCAGCATGAGGTCGCCCGCCGCGTCGCCGTAGCCGTGCTCGGCGAGGACGGCGACATTCGCGTCGTTGGCGACGACCACGGGAAGCCCGGTGCGCTCGTGCAGACGCTGCTGAACGCGCTCGTCGACCCAGCCGAGGTTCGGCGCCGTGAGCACGGTCCCGCTCAGGTCGACGACACCGGAGACCCGACGCCGATGCCCAGGATGGGGGCGGTCGCCGCGGCGACGAGCCGGTCGACCAGCTGCGCGACCTTGTCGTACGCCGCCTCGCCCGTCGCGCCGTCGAGAGGCACGTCCGCCCTGTCGAGGATGCCGCCGTCGATGTCGAGGACCGCGCCGCGGAACATCGCGTGGTCGCTGAGGTCGACGCCGACGATCTGGTATGCGCTCCGGTTGATGTCGAGGAGCACGGCGGGCTTGCCAGGGCGTGCGGCCTCGCGCTGCCCGAGCTCGACGACGAGCCCCTCCGCCAGCAGTTCGGCGACGAGGTCGGAGACGGTGACGCGGGTCAGTCCGGTCTCGCGGGCGATGTCGGCGCGGCTGCGCTCCCCCGCACGGTACAGCGTCTGCAGTACCAAGGAACGGTTGTGGGTCCGGGCGTGCTCCGGGAGGACCTTGGCACTCGGCCGGAGCGCCCGGCCCGGCGCGAATCCGCGGCCCGCCGGCGTCGGCAGCGCAGCCCCATCCGCGGTCCCGACCGCGGTGCTTCGCTGCACATCCGACGTGTTCATGTTTGTTAGTAAAGCTTACGAACAAAAGACGCGCAAGTCTTCAACGCCATTTCGTTTCGTGTTTACCCACTCGTAACAAACGATTACAACGACGGGAACTCGATCGGCACCGCGCCGACCGACCGGCCCTCCGCATCCAGGAGGTGGCCCAACCGTTTATCCGTGCGCGTCGACAGCGTGCGGTGGTGCACAACGGCATCTGGGATGTGCAGAACGAGGTCCGCCTCGACTCGCTGCAGCTCGGAGAGATCGCGCACCCACAGCGTCGCCAGCAGGTTGAACGAGCCGATCACCTCGGCGCTCAGCCGGCACGAGCGTTGCTCGGCGACGAACCGGGCGGCCTCGGACAATCGCGGAGCGGGGACGCTCACCGCGAGAGATGCCTCCCTGTGCGCGGCGTCGAACCGGCGCGCACGGTCGCAACGGAGAGTGGCGACGCCGCGATCCAGGAGCGCGTTGGTGTGCCGACGCGCTGTCTGGGAGGAGAGGCCCAGTTCGAGGCCGAGCTGCTCCCAGGTCATCCGTCCGTCGCGCGTGAGAGCGTCGACGAGTCTCGCCTCGACGCGCCGCCGCCCGGTCGGAGCCTTCCTGTCCTCCGGACGCAGGCTCAGCGCCTGATCACGCGCGATCGCCCCGGACCGCCACTCCGTGCCGTGCCGCAGCACCTGGGTCGTCACGAGCAGCTCCTTGCGCTGGATGCCTTTGACGGCCGCCAGCCCGGTGCTCACGGCATCGGGCAGCGACGACAGCGACTCCGCGAAGCAGTCGATCATGAGGTCGTACTCGCCGGTGATCCGCGAGATCGTGGCGAAGACAGGATGCACGGACAGTGCCGCGATCGCCTGTTCGAGTTCACGGGGATCGACGGCGATGAATAGGAAGGCGCAGCCTGCGTCGGCCACGAAGGTGTGGCCAGGGGCGACGGTCACCCAGACGTCGCCCTCGGCCGACAGCGCCGACCATCGACGTGCAACCGTGGTCGGTGCCAGGTCCAGCGCCTCGCCGACGGCACGCCACTCGGCGCGAGGGTTCACCTCGAGTGCACCGATCACAGCGAGGTCCACCTCGGAAGGATCGGCGGATTCCTGCGTCAAGCCTGTGCTCATGTCCGATTCCTGCATTCTGTCCGGCACTTCCTTGGCCCTGCATATCGTAAGCCCGTTCACAGAGCCGTGTTCACCCCCGCTCCACCGAAGGAGTCCGCGCCATGTCTTCCCTTCCATCCCCGCCCACAGCGACGCCGCGCATCCGAACGACGATGACCGGCGTCATCGTCGCGATGGCCCTCGTCGAAGCCCTTTCTGGAATCACCCAGGGCTACCTCAACCCGATCCTTCCCGCGCTCGGTCCGGAGCTGAAGATCGACGATCCGACGATCAACGGGCTGTTCCTCATCTCGTCGGTGGCGTTCGCCGTGATGACGCCGGTGATCTCGCGTCTCGGTGACAGCCTCGGCTGCCGTCCCGTCCTGCGCGTAACCGCCGCCATCGTCGCGGCTGGCGTTCTCCTGATGGCACTGTGGCCGACGCTGCTCTCCGTGACGGTCGGCGTCGTGCTGCTCACCTGCGTCGTCGGGTTCATCCCGCTGATGATGGGGATCCTGCGCGCGACGGATGCCGCAGCGACCCGTAGCGGGGTGGGCGTGATGATCGGCACATTGATGATCACCGTCGGGATCGGCGGCCTGCTCGCCGGCGTCGTCGGCGCACAGCGCCCGACGCTCGGGTTCTGGGTAGCTGTTCCGTTCGCCATCATCGGTCTCGTCGCCTCGTTCTTCCTTCCCCGGGGGCTCGCGGGTACTCGAGAACCCATCGCCGCTCTCCCCCTCGTGCTCTGCACGCTCGGGCTGATCGGCTTCGTCACAGCGCTCTCGATGGGCGGGGACTGGGGCTGGACCTCCCCGCTGACCCTCGTGACCGGGATCGGCGGCCTCGCCCTCCTCGTCCTGTGGTGGCGCGCCGACCGGCGGGAGCACGCCACGCGGTTCATCGACCTGCGGATGCTTTCGATCCCCCGCGTCCGCACCGTCACCATCGTGACGTTCTTGTTCGGCTTCGCCTCCATCAGCTACTTCGGGACGAACGGAATCTTCTTGCACGCCGACGCTGCTGCATCGTCGTACGGGTTCGGGATGAACCCGCTGGACATCGCCATCGTCCTCGCGGCGACGTCCGTGCTCGCGTTCGCCTCGTCGCTCGCACTGCCGCGCTTCATGCAGCGGGTGGGCGAGCGCGCGGCCCTGGCGACCGCCGCCGGCGTGCTCGTCCTCGGCTTCGTCGTCATGGCGGCACTGCACGCCACTGCCGCCGGGTATATCGCGGGCTTCAGCGTGTTCTATCTCGGCATCGGCGCCTATCAGGCGGCGACCCGCACCCTGAGCGTCGAGGGGGTGCCTGTCGAGGAGACCGCGACGGCGGCCGGGCTCAACGAACTGGCGCTGTCCGTCGGCATCGCCATCGGAGCTGCGGCCGTCAAGCTCCTATCGACGGCGTTCGTGTCGTCCGACGGGCATATCGCGCTCGGAGGAATCGTCGGTATCTGGCTGACCCTCCTCGTGGCCGCGATCCTCGCCGGAGTGGTCGCCCTGCGGTACCCCCGCCGCACGATCCGCTCGGAGGTACCGGCGTGAGCACACAGACCGAGACCGTCATCCGCGACGAGGTGCTGGCGTCCATTGCGGCGAGCCGGGACACGCTGATCGGTCTGAGCCACGCCATCCACGCCGATCCGGAACTCGGCGGCGCGGAGTTCCGTTCGGTCGGTCGGATCACGGAGGTGCTGCGGGACGCCGGTTTCTCGTTCGCGCGCGAGCAGCCGGCGCAGCCGACCGCGTTCGCTGCGTCGTCGGGGATGGGCGAGTTCGTCGTGGCGATCTGCGTCGAGTACGACGCCCTCCCCGAGATCGGTCACGCCTGCGGGCATAACGTCAACGCGGCCTCCGCCGTCGGCGCCGCCGTCGCTCTCGCACCGCTCGCCGACCGGATGGGCATCACCGTGCTCGTGCTCGGCACCCCCGCCGAAGAGTCATGGGGCGGTAAGGTCGACCTCCTGAACGACGGATTCTTCGACGGCGCAGCCATCGCGATGATGGCGCACGCCGCCGGTGAGGACAGCGTCGGTGCGTCCTCCCTTGCGCTCGGGTGCTGGGACATGACGTTCCACGGTCGCGCTGCGCACGCCGCTGCGGCCCCGACCGAGGGCGTCAACGCCCTGGACGCGCTCGTGATCGCCCAGACCGCGACGGCGCTGGCCCGCCAGCAGCTGCCGAACGACGTCATCGTGTCGTCCATCGTGCTGGACGGCGGCACCGCCCCCAACGTGATCCCCGCCCGCACGACCGTGAGGATCGAACTCCGCGCACCCCGCAAAGAGCAGCTCGACGACCTCTGGGAGCGCGTGCAGCGTTGCTACGAGGCCGGCGCGCTCGCGACAGGATGCTCGCTGTCCATCGAGCCTGTCGGGCATCCGTTCGCCGATCTGCGCCAGGATGCCGACCTCGGCCGAGCATACGCCGCTGCGTTGGCCGAGGTCGGGCGCGAAGTCGACCTCGACGGTCCGCCCTCTGGATCGACGGACATGGGCAACGTCTCCCACGTCATCCCGAGCATCCACCCGATGATCGGCTTCGACGTTGCGGGCGCCGTGCACCACACGGCCGGATTCGCGGCAGCAGCGGCCACCCCGCACGCGGACACCGCTCTCCTGGACGCCGCTTACGGCTTGGCGGCCGCGGCGGCGTCGGTCGCCATCGACCCTGTCCAGCGCGAGCGCCTGCTCCGGCCCGTATCGTCGCGCACACCCTGAATCGAGCCCCGACT
Source organism: Leifsonia sp. McL0627 (assembly GCF_058244615.1). Classification (NCBI taxonomy): domain Bacteria; kingdom Bacillati; phylum Actinomycetota; class Actinomycetes; order Micrococcales; family Microbacteriaceae; genus Leifsonia; species Leifsonia sp. McL0627. The sequence continues at coordinate 183,787 of NZ_JBZCGM010000003.1, read as the reverse complement.
TCCTCCCACTGTTCGCGACCGTAACCGGGAGAAAGTCTGGGCTCGATTACTTGGGAGGGCGCCGCGCTACGCGCACTCCTTCTGCGCGGCCGTGAACTTGGCCGCCAGCGCCTGTGCCTTCGCCGTGATCTCGTTCACGTCCAGGCTGGCCGGGTTCTGCATGACGCCCTTGAGGTATTTCGAGTACGCGTGGATCGACGCCGCCGCATCGCTGGTGAGCGCTTTGACCTTCTCGTTGGTGACCTTCGCGTCGATGGCCGCGACCTTCGTGTCGGCCTCGCCGAGGACTTCGATCGACTTGGCCGGGTTGTCTGCAGACACTTCGCCCTGCAGGGTGGCGACGTCCTTCAAGCCGGCCGTGACGATGGCGCAGGCCTCATCGTGCGTCTGCGTCGACGCCTGTGCGGTCCTCGTCGGCGAAGCTGTCGGGGCGGCGCTCGGGGCCGGACCTGACGTGCATCCGGTCAGTGCTGCCACGGCGACGACGGCCGAGACGACCAGCGCCGACCTGAGTGCGTTCTTTCCCACGGTTCCCCCTCGATGGTTTCGCTCCCCCACGATGGCTGAGCGCGACACCACGATACAGAAAGGCCCGGTGGATGCACGCATCCACCGGGCCTTCGCCGTGCTTTCGGACCTTAGGCCAGGCGGGCCTTCAGGTTCTCGCCGAGGGTCGCGAGGAACTCCTCGGTGGTCTGGTACGGCTGCTCCGGGCCGACGAGGAGCGCGAGGTCCTTCGTCATCTTGCCCGACTCGACCGTCTTGATGACGACGTCCTCGAGAGTGTGCGTGAAGTCGATGAGCTCCTGGTTGCCGTCGAGCTTGCCGCGGTGCGCGAGGCCGCGCGTCCAGGCGTAGATCGAGGCGATCGGGTTGGTCGACGTCGGCTTGCCCTGCTGGTGCTGACGGTAGTGGCGCGTGACCGTGCCGTGTGCGGCCTCAGCCTCGACGACCTTGCCGTCCGGCGTGGTCAGCACACTGGTCATCAGGCCGAGCGAGCCGAAGCCCTGCGCGACGGTGTCGGACTGCACGTCGCCGTCGTAGTTCTTGCACGCCCAGACGTAGCCGCCCTCCCACTTGAGGCTGGAGGCGACCATGTCGTCGATCAGGCGGTGCTCGTAGGTGAGACCGGCCGCGTCGAACTTCTCCTTGTACTCGGCGTCGAAGACCTCCTGGAAGAGGTCCTTGAAGCGGCCGTCATAGGCCTTCAGGATGGTGTTCTTGGTCGAAAGGTACACCGGGTACTGACGGTCGAGACCGTAGTTGAACGACGCACGGGCGAAGTCGCGGATGGACGCATCCTGGTTGTACATGCCCATCGCGACACCGGCGCCCGGCGCCTGGTAGATCTCGAACGACTTGGCCTCGCCGCCGTCGGCCGGCTGGAAGCTCATGGTGAGCGTTCCGGGGCCGTCGAAGGTGAAGTCGGTGGCGCGGTACTGGTCGCCGAAGGCGTGACGGCCGATGACGATGGGCTTGTTCCAGCCGGGCACCAGGCGCGGGATGTTCGAGATGATGATCGGCTCGCGGAAGACGACGCCGCCGAGGATGTTGCGGATGGTGCCGTTCGGGCTCCGCCACATCTTCTTCAGGCCGAACTCCTCGACGCGGGCCTCGTCGGGGGTGATGGTTGCGCACTTGACGCCGACGCCGTGCTTGAGGATGGCGTTCGCGGCGTCGATCGTGATCTGATCGTCCGTCTCGTCGCGCTTCTCGATGCCGAGGTCGTAGTACTCGAGGTTCACATCGAGGTACGGGTGGATGAGGGAGTCTTTGATCGCCTGCCAGATGATGCGAGTCATCTCGTCGCCGTCGAGTTCGACGACGGTGCCTTCAACCTTGATCTTGTCCAATGGATCTCCTGTGGTCTGTGCCGTTTTTCAGCCGTCGACAGCTTACCGGAGCCGTGCAACTATCTTGACATCGAGACAAATTCCCTCAGCGGATCGGCAGGATGCGCGACTATGCCAGTATCGCCCGCGCACGTTACCCTTTCGATATGGCTGAGTTGAGACTTGAAGAGTTGAGCGCGTCGAACGTGGTGGCGGCGAACGCTCTCACGCTGAAACCGGGCCAGGAGCAGTTCGTCGCTCCCGTCTCGTACTCGGCCGCGGCAGCGGTGACCAACCCGCAGACCTCGTGGCAGCGCGTCGTCACAGACGGCGAGGACGTCGTCGGCTTCATCATGGGCAACTTCGACCCGGAGGCCGAGCACGAAGAATTCAAGGCGATCCTCTGGCGCATCAACGTGGACGCGGACGACCAGGGCAGAGGAATCGGCACGTTCGCCGTCCGCTCGCTCGCCGACGAGGCACGCGCCCGTGGGCTCTCCCGCCTCTACGTGATCTGGGAGCAGGGCGAGCTCGGCCCTGAGCAGTTCTTCCTCCGCAGCGGCTTCCAGCCCGTCGGCGAGACGCAGTACGGCGAGACGGTCGGTGCCCTCGAACTCTGACGCGGGTTCGGGCTCTGACGCGGGTTCGGGCTCTGACGCGGGTTCGGGCTCTGACGCGGGTTCGGGCGATCAGGATTCGTTCGTCGAGCGCGTGCTCTCCGTCGTGGAGTCCATTCCGCCCGGTCGCGTGATGACTTACGGCGACGTCGCCGCCTCCATCGGGTCGCGGGCGGCGCGCATGGTGGGCCAAATCATGGCCTACTACGGCAGCGATTACCCGTGGTGGAGGGTCGTGCGCGCAAGCGGGCATCCACCGGCGAATCACGAGCACATCGCACTGCAGTACTACCGGGCGGAGGGCACTCCCCTGCTCGGCGGAGGGACGACCGCGTACAGAGTCGACCTGAAGACCGCCCGGTACACTCCATAGCAGGATCATCCCAACGACCGATGAACTCTCCAGTTTCATCGTGTTGACTGGAGGAGTCTGTCTGCCCGCACCTTCAGGAGTCTCCGTGCACCGTATTCGTCTCGTCGGTCTCGCCGTGTCCGCTTCCGCCATCGCCGTGACCCTCACCGGATGCTCTGTGGTCGCCGCATTCGTGCCGCACGTGGACTCGGCCATCTACGACTCCGTCAAGGAGTTCAAGGCGTCGTCGACCGCTGCGTACGGCTCGCCGACGTTCATTCCGGAAGACGCGACGATCATCAGGGTCGACTACGACACCAAGGGTGAGGGAGCGATCCTCACCTACGCGTCGAAGACGCATTTCGCCCCCGGCACCTGCACGAAGGCGGCCCCCATCCCGAAGCCGACCGTGCAGGACAGCTGGTGGCCGGTAGATGGAGTCCCCGCCCAGGGCGTGAGCTGCCCCGGCGGCTGGTCGGCGTTCCTGATCGGCGATCAGGTCTACGCGTCCACCCCGAAGAACTAGGCGATCCCCACTCCCGTGTGCGGAGTCGGGATGGTCAGCTCGATGATCGTCCCGAGCCCGGCGACGGATTGCACGTCGGCATGACCGTCGACCGCTTCGACCCTGTCTCGGATGCCTCCGAGCCCTCCGCCCGGTTCGACACGGGCCCCGCCCTGGCCGTCGTCCTTGACGATGACCGTCACGGTGCCGTCCGTGCGGGTCACACTCACGGAGCAGTTCCGGGCCATCGAGTGCTTCGCCGCATTGGCGAGGCCCTCCGAGACGCAGAAGTAGATCGTCTCCTCGATCACGTCCGAGAGTCGTTCCGGCATGTCGACGTGGACCTCCACCGGCAAGTGGCTGCGGTTCGCGAGCTCGTCGATGGCCGATCCGAGGTCGCCGTCGGTGAGGACCGTCGGGTGGATGCCCCTGGCCAGCTCGCGCAGTTCGCGCAGCGCGTCACCCAACTGGGTGGATGCGCGTTCCAGGTCTCGGACGAGCTCGGTGCTCCCCGCTGCTTCTGCCTTGGCTGTCGCGATCCGCAGGCTGATCGCGAGCGAGACGAGCTGCTGCTGCGACCCGTCGTGCAGGTCGCGTTCGAGCCGGCGCCTGGCGAGGTAGCCCTCTTCGACGATGCGGAGACGTGATTCGCGGACCTCCTGCAGCGTGCGCTCCAATTTCTGCCTGAGCCTGTCGTTGTCGACGGACAGCAGGAGGGCCGAGGAGACCGCATCCAGCAGCCTGTCGTCCTGACTCAGCGCGACATCGTGCTCGATGAGCGCGATCGGACCCTGGTCGGAGTCGATCGTGAGGGTCGAGCGACCCGGCCGCTGCGGGCCTCCGCCGTCCGCCATGCGCTCTCCGTCGCTCGTCTCGAAGCCCTCCAGGTGCTCGTCCCACCAGTACACGCGCAACGAGCTGTCGTGCAGGGTGCGCGCAAGACTCGACTCCCACAGCGACCTGTCGACCTTGTCGCGGGCGACGATCACGAGATCGGCGACGCGCGAGCGCAGGCCGCGGGCGTAGAGCACGCCGCCGACGTAGGAGGGAGGGATGAGGGCGATCGCGATGGGAGGCACGAACTGGAGCCACCCGCTGTTCCAGCCGAGGGTGAAGCTGACCGAGTCCTGCACCGTTCCGTAGCACCAGAGCAGCAGCGCCAGGGGCATCACGAACGCGACCCTCCTGGCGGGCAGCGTCGACTGGAACCAGCGCATCGCGAGCCGGACGGCGACCGTGAGCAGCAGCGTCAACCCTGCAACCCGCCAGCCGACCCCGAACCAGAAGTCGGCGTCTTCGCTCGGGACGACCGCGTACACGTTCGTGACGCAGCCGCATGAGGCCTCGGACGGCGACGAGAACAGCAGGACGCCGACGAACCGGATGAGGAAGGCGCTGGAGACGGCGATGACGAGCCAGCGGTCGAAGCGGGACACGATCCTGCCCGTCGGATACGACAGCACCAGGATGCCCACCAGCACGGCCCACAGGTCGGTGACACCGGCCACCAGCGGCCAGAGCCAGCCGATGTCCCTCACGAGCGGATACCACGCGCCCGCCGCCCAGAACAGGGATGCGCCCACCATCAGCCACCCGGCGATGGGGCTGCGCACCACCTTCCACGCGACGATCGCGCATCCGGCGTAGACGAGCGCGACCAGCACGAACACGATCGCCCAGCCGAGTCCCTGTGGCCTCGGTCCGTAGTCGCCGGTGAGTGCGCTCCCCACCTGCGCGAGTACGTTCGCCGCGACAGCGAGGACGACGGCGAGTGAACGGAGCCAGATGCGCGCGGCCCTCATGCGGGACGGCCTCTGCCTCAGACGTCCCGGCCGAGAAAGCGCAGCACGGCGAGCACACGGCGGTGACCCTCCGCGGAGTCCTCGACGTCGAGCTTCGACATGATGTGGCCGATGTGCGACTCCACGGTGCGCAGGCTGAGGTGGAGGTCGGTCGCGATCCCGGCGTTCGACTTGCCCTCCGCCATCAGCCGGATGACGTCCCGCTCGCGGGACGACAGCGTGTCGAGCGCCACCCCGGCCGACCGCGCAGACACGAGCAGCTGCACGACCTCCGGGTCGACGACGGAGCCGCCTGCTGCGACGCTCCGCACGGCGTTCACCAGGGTTTCCGCGTCGGCGACGCGATCTTTCAGCAGGTATCCGGTGCCGCTGCCCGCGCTCATCGCACGGATCGCGTACGAGGCCGTCGTGTACATCGACAGCAGCAGGACGCCCACCTGAGACCCGGAGGCACGCAGCTGCTCCAGCGCTCGAAGCCCCTCGTCGGTGTGCGTCGGCGGCATCTTGATATCGAGCACGACGGCATCGATGTCGTCGTCACCGTCGACCACGGCGAGAAGTTCTTCAGCGGTGTCGACGGACGCGACGATGTCCAGTCCACCGGCGCGCAGAATCTGCCCGATCCCTTCGCGGAGAAGTACCGCGTCATCGGCGACGGCGACGCGCAACGAGCGCGTCTCGATGCTGTTTCCCGCGACCACGCGCTTACCTTAGCAGGCTGCGAATCGCCTCGCCGGTCAGCTCTTCTTTGCTGATGAACCCTTCGGCGCCGCTGTCGGCGACCCGGCGCCCGTAGTCACGGACGGAACGACTGGAAGTGAGCACGACGGCTGCCCCTGTCGCGTGCATCGCCGACACCAGTTCGAAGCCGTTCGTGTCGGGCAGCGCGATGTCGAGCAGCACCAGATCGGGGTTCAGCCTGCGGCTCAGCTCAACGCCGAGAGCCCCCGTCCCCGCATCCCCGACGACCGCGAACTTCTCAAGCTTCAGCAGCTCGGCCGCCTGGGCACGGAAACGCGCGTGGTCGTCGACGATCACAACACGGAGGCACATGCCGACAATCATCGCCGAACCGGCCCCTGTGACGCATCCGTGCCTCCACGCAAACGAATGGGGTGGCCCCCCGGATGCGGGCCAACCCGGCCAGGGCCAGCATGTGAAGACGCCGACCAGAACCGAGGGATGCCGCTCGACCCGACGAGCGGCTCCCACTGGCCGGCACACAGAGCGAGGAGAAAGGCCATGTTCACCGCAACCCGACCCGCACGGCCGAACGGCGCATCACCCGAAGGTGCGCCGCAGGCTGCGGGGGCGAACATGGACATGCGCGTCGCCATCGAGAGCGTCGCCGTCGAGGATGGCCTCGACGTCGACGAGCTCGTGGCGCGGCACGGCCTTCCGCTGGTCGTGATCGACGTCTCCCGCGCCGCGCGGCAGTATCGTGCTCTCCGGGCCGCGTTCCCGAGTGTCGACGTCCACTATGACGTCAGCGCGCTCGCGCATCCCGCGCTCATCGCCGCCGTTGCGGACTCCGGCGGCTCGTTCGTCGCGGCGCACGACGGAGCGCTCGCAGCGCTGACCGCGTCGCAGGCGGATCTGCGGCGGGTGCTCCATGCGACGGCGGAGACGCACCCGCACGAGGTGCTCGCCGCGTACAACGCCGGCGTCCGCCGGTTCGTCGTCGACGGACCGGCGGACGTGGAGAAATTCGCGTCCGCACCGCATGATCTCGACCTCGTCGTACGGTTGCAGCCGCACACTCCCCCGCGGGCTGCGCACGCTGCGCCGCGCGGGGTGGCAGCACGGGATGCGCACCGCCTCGTCAGAGACGCCGCGGGAATCGGCGTGCGCATTGCGGGATTCTCGCTGAGCGCGGGACCCGGCGCGACCTGCTCGGACTACGTGGCCGCCATCGCACGAACGGCCGGTGTGATCGCCGACGTCCAGGCGGCGACGGGGGCACGCTTCGACGTCCTCGACCTCGGCGACGGCTTCCCCGGTCGCGCGGCCAGACGACCGGGCGAACGCGTCGAACTGGCGAGGGCGATCCGCGCGATCATCGCTCCGGGAAGCTCCCGGATCACGATCACCGCTTCGGCGGGGCAGGCCGTGACCGCCGGATGCATCACGATCATCGGCGGGACGGTCGAACGCGATGTCGACCCGTTCACCGCGAGCGAGTGCATCGATGCCGGAGCGGAGGTCGCGATCCTGGTCGATGGCGACCAGCCGCCGCATCCGCTGCTTCGCTTCCCCTTCTTCCGCGCGGTCGCACAGAGCGGGCACCGCATCCTCCGGAGCGCCCAGCGCGGAACCTCGACCGGGTCGACGACGGGCTGAACTTCAACCCCTCTCCCGCCGCGAACGGCGGTGGGGGATGCGGCAAACGCCGCCTCCCCCACCGGAACTTCTGCGTGTGCGGTGCTACCCGACGTTGACCTCGTTGGACTTGCCCTGGTCGTCGACCTTCGGCTCGGTGCCCGACTCGACGATGTTGCCGTCTGCCGTGAACACGACCGACTCGATCGACGTCGCGGTGACCTTGTTGATCGAGCCGTTGACGGTCAGCGTCTGCACGGCGCCGACGGTCACCAGCGTGTTGGACGCGTTCACGATCACGGTCGCGCAGTCACCGGGGATGGTCACATCCTCGTTGTTCTCCGTGATCGTCGCCGTGCCGTCTGTGCAGGCTGCGTCGGCCTTAGGGATCTCCGGCAGGTCACTCGGGTCGATCGTCGACGGAGTCGAGGTCGCTGTCGGCTTCGGCGTGGTGCTCGACGTGGGCGTGCTTGCCTCGGCACAGCCGGCGAGTGCGGCAGCGGCCAGTGCGATCGAGGCGACGACGGCGGTCCGTCGGATGAGGTGCTTCATGGTGTTCCTATCTGGTGTTTCAGGTGAGTGCCGCCGGAGGCGGCGCGTTCAGTACGCACCGTGCGAGCGGAAGACCGCCGACGCTGTGCGGACGAGGATGACGAGGTCGCGGAACAGCGTCCAGTTCTCGACGTAGTCGAGGTCGAGCCCGACGCCCTTCTCCCAGGAGAGGTCGGAGCGTCCGCTCACCTGCCACAGTCCCGTGATCCCAGGGCGGACGAGTAGCCGACGATCTTCGTGGCGTTCGTATTCACTGGTCTCGTCGGGGAGGGCCGGACGGGGTCCGACCAGACTCATGTCGCCGACGAGGACGTTCCAGAGCTGTGGCAGCTCATCGAGGGAGAATCGGCGGAGCACACGGCCGACGGGGGTGACCCGCGGGTCCTCCTTGAGCTTGAAGAGGGGCCCTGAACCCTCGTTCTGCTCGACGAGGTCGGCCTTCATGGCTTCCGCTCGGACATTCATGGTGCGGAACTTGACGATCGAGAACGTCGAGCCGTTGTGGCCGACCCGCGTCTGTCTGAAGAAGACGGGTCCGTGATCCTCCGCTCTGATCAAACAGGCGATCACCGCGAACACCGGCAGGAGCACGATCAGTCCGACGGCGGCGGCGATGGCGTCGAACACGCGCTTGATCGACCTGCGGGCGCCGAAGTACTCCGGGAGGCCGACGTGCATGAGGGGAAGGGTGTCGACCGGCCGATGACGGACGCGCAGCTGATCGACGCCGACGAGCGGCGACGACACGACCAGTTCGATGCCGACACGCTCCAGATCCCAACCGAGCGTGCGAACAGCCATCCGGCCCCCCGGCAGCTCTCCTGCGATGACGACGGCGTCGACGCCTAACCGGGCCGCCGCCTCCGCCGCACCCTCGATCCCGGAAACCCGGGGAGGGAGCCACGGGTTCACTCCGCGCAGCGACGCCTCCGCGTCCGTCGCGACCGCCGCGGCTGTGAATCCGGCACTCGGGGCTGCGCGCAGCGCTTCTGCGGTGAACGCGACGTCGTCGATGCTGCCGACGAGAAGCACCGGCGAAAGGTACGCTCCGTCTGCACGTCGCCTCGCGAGCCACCGCCTCCAGAGCTTTCGGTTCACACAGAGGGCGAGCGCACCGAGCGGGAGCGCGATCACCAGATAGCCGCGCGCGATGTCGATCTGGAACATGAACGCGATGATCGCTGTCGCGCCGAACGCCGAGAGACTCGAAAGCAGCACTCTGCGGTACTCGTCGTCGCCGACGCCCATGATTCGCGGGTCGTACGAGTGGAAGGCGATCAGGGAGCCCAGCCAGACGATCACCAGCGCCGCGGACACCACGAAGTAGTCGAGGGCGACGCCTTCGACGGTGAGCACACTCGCATTCGAGGTGAAACGGAAGAGCTGGGCGACGTGAACGGCGACCGCCACGATCAGAGAGTCGGTGATCCACAGACCTCTGCGAGGAGCCACCAACCGTGCGTTGGCTGAGTGGCGGGTGGATGGCGGAAACGTCCGCCGCTGTTCGAGCGCGGTCATGGTGTGGGGCACTTCCAGTCGGGATTGAAGTGCATGGAGCAGTTCAGGAGCGCGCCATGCATATCGAGTATACGATTACTCACGTACGAAATACCACCGCTGAGACCTTGAATTTCTCTGTGAATTGCCCATCAGGAGTTTTTTCTCTACGCTTTTGTCATGTGAAATATTTGCAGAGAACCACCATCGCCGTAGCGACCGCTGCCGCCGTGGTCATCCCGACCGCCGGATTCGCACCGGCCACCATTTCCGCGCCGTCGATCTACACCATCGCCGGATCGGTCTTCGCCGACGCTAACGCCGACGGCACCCTGTCCTTCGGCGAACCCCTCCTGCCGAACGCGACGGTGTCCGTGTACAGCTCGGCCGAGGACGCACAGGCACGAAGGGCCCCGGTGACCACGACCACCACCAGTGCCCTCGGTGTCTACCGCGCCAGCGCCCTGACCGGCGGAACGTACTACGTCTCCGCCGACGTGGCCGGCGCCGCCGTCGTTCCCGTCACTGTCGGAGGCATCGCTCTGATCGGGACGGCCGACATCTCGGCATCGCCGACCGGTGCGCTGACCGCCACCGTGTTCGCCGACCTGAACGGCAACGGCGTCAAAGACGCCTCGGAGTCGAACCTGAACGATCAGACCATCATCCTCATCGACGTGGCGAAGACGATCGAGATGGTCGACAGCGGCAGCATCGGCGACCTCGACGTGGGAACCGCCGTCGCGGGCGCCATCAGCGGCAACCTGGACATCGGCGACGCGATCCACTTCCGCACCTCGTCCAAGGGCGCCCCGATCTCATTCTCCGGCCTGGACGCGGGCGCGTACGTGATGATGCGCTCCCCGTTCAACCTGACGATCGGTGACGCACTCAAGAACACGTCGCGCATCACAGCGCTCATCGACGTCATCAGCTCCGGCGACCCCGCCGCGCTTCTCGACGACCCGTCGCTCCTGATGACCTCCGACATCAGCACGACACCGGACAACGAGTACATCAAGAAGCTCGCGACCGTCCTCTCGACGGTTGCGAACACCATCGACTCCGCAGACCTCGACGGATTCCTCGGTGGAGAGTTCTCCGCGGGCGTCGCGGTCGGCGGCACCGTTCGAGCGGTCGCCCAGCTCGTCGACGCCGTCCCGGCGATGCACTTCGCCGCTGTCGACCGTCGCGGTCAGGGCTGGTCGCTGACCGGCCTCACGCTCGCGAAGACGAACGACTTCCTGTTCGGAATCCGCAAGCCCGTCAGCATCACCGGAACGGTGTTCAACGACAGCAACGGCAACGGCAAGAAGGACACGTTCGACCTTGCAGAGGCAGTGACCCTCACGGTCTACACAGCCGACGGAACGGTCGTCTCCAGCGTGAAGACGCCGTCGCTCCTCGGCTCGTACACGATCGACAGACTGCCGTACGACACCGACCTCTACGTCGTGCTCTCCGGAACGAGCAAGCGCCCATCCACGGCATACACCGGCCAGATCCCCGCCGCACTCTCCGGCATGACGGTGGTCGGATCGGCCAACGTCAGCTGGGACAGTCTGACGAGCTCCGTCCCGCTCACCTTCGGCGTCACGTCCAAGTAACCGGCGCCGCACAGCCGAAAGGGCGGCCGGGTCTTTCGACCCGGCCGCCCTTTCGGCACCCGCTCAGAACCGCGCGATCACACCAGCGAGTCGCGCCAGGCGGCGTGCAGCTGTGCGAACCGTCCCGTTCCCGCGATGAGGTCCGCCGGCGTCCCGTCTTCGACGATTGCGCCGTGCTCCATCACCAGCACCCTGTCGGCGATCGCGACCGTCGACAGACGGTGGGCGATGATGACGGCGGTCCGGTCGGCGAGCAGCGTCTGCAGCGCCTCCTGGACCAGTCGCTCGCTCGGGATGTCGAGCGAGCTCGTCGCCTCGTCCAGGATGAGCACGGCCGGGTTGGCGAGGAACGCCCTCGCGAACGAGATCAACTGCCGCTGACCGGCCGAGACCCGGCCACCACGCTTGTTCACGTCGGTGTCGTAGCCGTTCGGCAGACCCTCGATGAACTCGTCGGCGCCGACCGCCCGCGCAGCGGAGACGATCTCGTCTCGCGTCGCATCCGGCTTGCCGAGCGCGATGTTGTCGGCGACGGACCCACTGAACAGGTACGCCTCCTGCGTCACCATCACGATCGCCCTGCGCAGATCCTTCGGATGCAGATCGCGCAGGTCGACGCCGTCGAGCGTGACGGAGCCGTCACTCGGGTCGTAGAACCGCGAGATCAGCTTCGCCAGCGTCGACTTGCCCGCGCCGGTCGAGCCCACGAGTGCGATCGTCTGCCCCGCCGGGATGTCCAGGCTGAAGTTGGGCAGGATCACCCTGTCCCTCTTGTATGCGAACGTGACACCGTCGAAGTGGACGTGGCCGTCCGCATCCCACAGGTCGACCGCCTGGACAGGATCGGGAACCGACGGTTCCTCCTCCAGCACGCCCGAGATCTTCTCCAACGCCGCCGCTGCCGACTGGTAGGAGTTGTAGAACATCGCCATCTCCTCCATCGGGTCGAAGAACCGGCGGGTGTAGAGCAGCGTTGCGAGCAGCACACCGATGGCGAGCTGACCGTCTGCGACCCGGAAGCCGCCGACGAGCAGCACGACACCCACGGTGACGTTGCCGATCATCACGAGTCCCGGATCGAAGATTCCGAACAGCTGGATGACGCGGGCGTTGACGTCGCGGTAGTCCTCGACGAGACCGCCGAACTCCTTCTCGTTGCGCTTCTCCTTGCGGAACGCCTTGACGGCGCGGATGCCCGTCATCGTCTCGACGAACTGCACGATCAGCTTCGCCGACGCCACCCGCGAGATGCGGAACAGCGACTGCGAGCGCTTCTGGAACCAGCGCGTCAGGAAGTACAGCGGCACCAGCGAGCACAGCAGCACCACACCGCTCACCCAGTCGAGGGTGAACAGCGCGATGGCGATGAACAGCATGTACAGGAAGCCCTGCACGAGCTGATTGATGCCGGAGTCGAGCAGTTCGCGAATCGAGTCGAGGTCGCTCGTCTGGCGGGAGATGATCCTGCCGGACGTGTACGACTCGTGGAACTCGAGCGAGAGCTTCTGCGTGTGCAGGAACACCCGCTTGCGCAGGTCGATCAGGATGGCCTGACTGATCCGAGCGCTCAGCACCGTGTACCAGGCGATCAAGACGGCACCGATGATGCCGGTGAACAGGTACGCGATACCGGCTGCGGCCAACGGGAACCAATCCTCCTTGAGGAGGGCGGGCAGGCCGTTGTCGATACCGAAGGCGATGATCGCGGGTCCAGCCACCTGACCTGCGGTGCTGACCACGACGACCGCAGCCGTCAGGATCAGCCGCAGGCGCAGCGGACGCATCAGCGAGCCGAGCAGGCGCAGCGAGCGCTTGCGGATCTGCTTGCTCTCCTCTTTCGTGAAATCGTTGCGCTCTTCGCCTTCGACTCCCACCACGGATGCGGTGCTCACAGGTTCACCTCCTGAAGGATCTCTTCGTTCTCGTCGTCTTCGAGGCTCGAGATGACGAACTTGTAGTGCTCGTTCGTCTCCAAGAGCTCGTGATGGGTGCCGACCGCCGTGATGCGGCCGTTCTCCAGCAGGGCGACCCGGTCGGCGAGCATCACCGTCGATGGACGGTGAGCGACGACGAGCGCCGTGGTGGCAGCGAGGACGCGCCGGAGCGCGGCCTCGACGAGTGCCTCGGTGTCCACGTCGAGCGCGGACAGCGGGTCGTCGAGCACCAGGATGGACGGGTTGGCTGCGACGGCGCGCGCCAGCGCCAAGCGCTGACGCTGGCCGCCGGAGAGGCTGAGCCCCTCCTCGCCGACCTTCGTCTCCACGCCCTCCGGGAGGTCGTAGACGAAGCCGGCCTGGGCGATCTCGACCGCCTCGGCGAGCACGCGTTCCGCCTCTGCCGAATCCGGGTCGAGGTCGTCGCGGCCGAGCAGCACGTTCTCCCTGACCGACGCGGAGAACAGCGTGGCGTCCTCGAACGCCATCGCGATGCTCTTCCGCAGGTCGTACCTGGTGAGGTCGCGCACATCCACGCCGTCGACGCGCACCGAACCGCCGGTCACGTCGTAAAGACGGGTGGTCAGCGCCGTCAGCGTCGACTTCCCGCATCCGGTCAGGCCGACCAGCGCCATCGTCTCCCCCGGCTCGACCGTGAGGTCGATTCCGTCGAGCAGGTCAGGGAAGCGCTCAGGCGAGTCCTGGTAGCGGAAGTGCACGTCGTCGAAGACGAGCTCACCACGCGGGTTGACGATCTTCTTCGGCGACGCAGGGTCCTCGATCGCGTTGATCTCGTCCATCACCTCGAAGAAGCGGTCGGCAGCCGTGCGGGTGTCGAACGTCATCGAGAGCAGGAAGCCGATCGACTCGACGGGGAACCGCAGCACAGTCGCCGTCGCGAAGAACGCAACGAGCTCGCCGACGGACAGCTGACCCTGCGCGGAGAGCCACACGCCGACGACCAGGCAGATGCCGAATGCCACATCCGGAACCAGCAGCAGCCAGAGCCAGATGCCCGCGATGGCCTTCGCCTTCTCGATCTCCGTGCCGCGCAGTTCTTCCGCCTGCGACTCGAAGCGCTTGAGCGCGTGCTTGCCCCGGCCGAAGGCCTTGAGGACGCGGATGCCGTGCACCGACTCCTCGACAGCCGTTGCCAGGTCGCCTGCCTGGTCCTGGCTGCGACGGGCGATCACCGAGTACTTGCCCTCGAAGATGAACCCGTAGATCCACAGCGGGATCGAGCAGACCAGGAAGATGAGTCCGAGGATCCAGTTCCAGCTGATCAGGATCCCGAAGCCGACGACGATCGTGACGACGTTGACCACGAGCAGCACGATGCCGAACGACAGCCAGCGGCGGATCAACCCGAGGTCGCTGACGGCGCGCGACAGCAACTGACCGCTTGGCCAGCGGTCGTGGAATCCGACAGGCAGGTCTTGCAGCTTCTCGTACAGGCCGTTGCGCATCTTCGCCTCGACGTGCGTGCCAGGGGTCAGCACGAACCAGCGGCGAAGCGAGATGAACACGGCTTCGGCCGCACCGAGGCCGACCACGAGCAGCGCGGCGGGCCACACAGCACTCGAATCGCCCGTCGACAGCGGGCCGTCGACCAGCCCGCGGAGCACCTGGGGGATGCTCAGCGCGACGAGGCTGGCGAGAAGGGCGGCGACCATGCCGAGCAGGATGCGCGGGGCAGCCGACTTCGCGAACGGCAGGATGCGCAGCAGTGTCCGCACAGTGCCGACCCGTGCTTTCGTTTCTTTTTGGGGTGGGTGCTGATTGGTTTCAGCGACAGACATTATGAATCCGTTTTCTTGTAGTGATTGCTTCGAGGGTCGATCGTTGACCCGATTCTGAGCGTGCTGAGAGGTCGTCAAAGAGAGCGTTCCACCGGGAGGTGGACTCCGCGAACCAGGGATGGTCCGCGCGACGTGCCGACGACGGTCAGCCGGGAAGCACTTCTCGCCTGGGACCTACCAGGCGGGGGCTGGCTCCGGGGACGCATAAGCGACGGCGGCGACGAGTCCGAACCCGGTCTTGGTTCGTGTGTTCTCTGTCGTTGTCATGGCGTCCTCCCTAGCCCGATGCGTTCACGTAAATGCCGCCTAGGCAGCCCTACAGCCTATGACCGCTCACAGCAAAACCACAAGAGGGGAAGGAAAAGTCGTTGACTGGCGCGACTACCGGATGCGGATCGAGAGGCAGGTCACGCATCCCTCGAGCTTCTCGAACTCGCTGATGTCGACCTGAACCACCGTGTATCCAAGGCTCTCGACGAGCGCGACGGACCCGGGAGCCGACGACGACATGAGCACCGTGTCCTCGGCGAGGACGACGACGGCCGTGCCGTGCGCCTCCGGAACCGGCAGGAAGCGCTCGAACACGCTGGTGTTGTCGACGAGGGGCTCGTAGCCGATCACGGTGCCGTCCGGCAGAGCGGTCACGGCGGTCTTGAGGTGCAACGCCTTGGTCACCGGGACGCCGACGACGGTGTAACCGAGGGGCGCGACCAGTGCGCGCAGCTGACGGATGCCCTCTGCGTTCGTGCGTCCGCCGCGGCCCACGTAGACCGTCGACCCGACCTTGAGGACGTCGCCCCCGTCGAGCGTGCCCGGCTCCTCGATGCGTTCGATGTGCAGGCCCTGAGCGCGCAGCGCCGCCTCGGTGCCCGGCGTCTCCGCGCGGCGGGAGTCGGCGCCGGGGAGGCTGATGACGGCGGTGTCGCCGAAGACGATGGCGGTGTCCTCGACGAACACGGAGTCTGCGAGGGTGTCGGCGCTGGTGACCTCGACGGTCTGCCAACCGGCCTGAGAGAGGGCGGCGACGTACGCATCCCACTGCTTGTCGGCGAGCTCGGCGTCGATCGCCTCACGGTCGATGTGGGTCACCAGGCCGTCGGCCAGGTTCGTGGCCGGGATGCGCACCAGCGCGATCTTGGTGCCGGCCCCGAACAGCGAGCCGTCGTCGAGCGCGTTGTACACGGCGTATCCCGCGGTCGGGACCACGATGGCGACCGCCAGCCAGAACGGCAGGTTCAGGCCGATGTACGACTGGAAGACCTGGGCCCACGCAGCGGCGCTGAAGCCCACGTTCAGGGTGGTGAACAGCACCAGTGTGCCGATCAGCGTGCTCACCAGCGCGATGACGATACCCGTGACGACCGCGACCCAGCGGCGCGCGAGTCCGCCGAGCAGTGCTGCGGCGAAGGTGAGCACCAGCGCGACCAGCGCGTTGTAGATCACGTATGGCGTCATGCCTCCGAGCGCTGCGGCGCTCAGCTGGTTGGCCGTCACCAGAACGAACGTCGCCGCGATGAACGCAATTGCGCCCACCGCGACGGCAGCGGAAACGGAAGCGATGAGCCGGCGGCCCCACGAAGTCGTCATGGGACCCAACCCTATCGGAGCGTTTCTATGCGTTCGCTGGTTCGCGCAGGCGAGCGAGAGCGATCTCCTCCGCGGCGTCAAGCGTGGTGATCCCCCGCTGCTCCGCGACGGTGAAGATCTCCGTGACGGTGTCGCCGATGCGCTCGACGCGCTCCTGCGTCGCCTCAGCAGACGGGGCGTCTTCGTTCATCATCGACAGGAAGATCACTCCACCGGCATTCACCACGAAGTCAGGCGCCCAGAGGATGCCGCGGGCAGCCAGACGCTCGGCGCCAGAGCGGTGCGCCAGCTGGTTGTTCGCTGGTCCGACGACGGCCTTGACACGCAGCTCGTCGATCACGGCATCCGTGAGGACTCCCCCGACACCGGCGGGGACGAACAGGTCGCCCTCGACCGTGTGCGCCTCAGCGGGCTCGACCCAACGCGCGCCCAGCGCATCCGCCAGCGCCCGCTTCGCCGGGTTGACGTCGGTGACAGTCAGCACGGCGCCCTCGCTCGCCAGGCGCATCGCGATGATCGAACCGACATGGCCGAGGCCGAGGACCGTGACGCGACGACCCGCCACCGAGCGGGTGCCGACCGCGCGCTCGAGCGTCGAGAGGAGGCCCGCGTACACGCCGGCGGCGGTCGCGTCGCTCGGTTCGCCGACGCCGCCCTCCGACGACGGCAAGCCGCACACGTGCTCGGTGCGCGACGCGACGATCGACATGTCCTCCGCCGACGTTCCGACGTCCTCAGCGGTCATGTACGCCCCGCCGAGGCTCTCGACGGCGTCGCCGAGGTCGAGCATCAGCTCGTAACGCTGCTCGTTCGTGAGCACCGTCCCGCGTGGAAGGTAGACGACCGTCTTGCCCCCGCCGCGGTTGAGGCCGGCCGCGGCGTTCTTGAGGGTCATCCCCTCGGCGAGACGGAGGGAGTCCGCGACGGCCTCCGCCCAGGAGTCGTACGTCCAGACTCGACATCCGCCGAGGGCAGGGCCGAGGACGGTGGAGTGCACGGCGACACTGATGGTCAGTCCGCTCCGCCTCCCCTTCACGACGTGCAGCGTTTCGTGCGGCAGGTTCACTCCGGTCGTTTCGACCAGGTCAGCGGGCAGGACGGACATCGGTGTCTCCTTGTGGGATCGCGGTTGTGCTGTTTCAGCGGCCTTCTGGGCCGCCGACAATTCTCCCACGAGTCCCGCCCGCACCAAAGTGGAAGCTCAGTGGAAGAAGTGACGCTCTCCGGTGAAGTACATGGTGACTCCGGCAGCCTTGGCGGCCGCGATCACGTCCTCGTCGCGGATGGAGCCGCCGGGCTGCACGATCGCCCGAACACCGGCGGCGATCAGGATCTCTGCGCCGTCTGCGAACGGGAAGAAGGCATCCGAAGCGGCGACAGCACCGGATGCGCGCTCGCCCGCACGGGTCACGGCCAGGTTGCACGAGTCGACCCTGTTCACCTGTCCCATGCCGACGCCGACGGATGCGCCGTCGTTCGCCAGCAGGATCGCGTTCGACTTGACAGCGCGGCAGGCCTTCCAGGCGAACTCGAGGTCGGCCCGCGTCGCAGCGTCCGCCTCCTCGCCAGAGACGAGCGTCCATCCGGCGGACGAGCCGAATGAGGTGGACGCGGCGTCGAAGCGGTCAGCATCCTGCACCAGCACGCCACCCGAGATCTGACGGAACTCGGTGACCTTTCGCGCATACCCGTCCGGCAACTGCAGGATGCGCAGGTTCTTCTTGGTCTGCAGCAGTTCGAGCGCGGCGGGTTCGAAGCCCGGCGCGATCAGCACCTCGGTGAAGATG
The DNA here is from genome assembly GCF_058244615.1 of Leifsonia sp. McL0627. Taxonomy (NCBI): domain Bacteria; kingdom Bacillati; phylum Actinomycetota; class Actinomycetes; order Micrococcales; family Microbacteriaceae; genus Leifsonia; species Leifsonia sp. McL0627. The sequence goes on along the minus strand of NZ_JBZCGM010000003.1, from coordinate 165,597 downwards.
CCCTTCACGGCCTCTGCCATCGCGAGCGTGACGATGCCGTTGGCCGCGATCACGCCGCCGTACGCCGACACCGGGTCGCACTCGTGCGCCTTACGGTGTGCATCGGCGATGTCGTCGGCGACCGCGATGCCGCACGGGTTGGCGTGCTTGATGATCGCGACGGCGGGCTGGTCGAAGTCGTATGCGCTGCGGAGGGCGGCATCCGCATCCACGAAGTTGTTGTACGACATCTCCTTGCCGCCGAGCTGAGTGGCCTGCGCGATGCCGGTTCCGGCCGGGTCTGCGTAGAGGGCCGCGGCCTGGTGCGCGTTCTCGCCGTAGCGCAGCGTCTGCTTCAGCTCGACCGTCACCTCGAAGCGCTCGGGGAAGTCGTCGGTGCTCGGCGCATCCCCAGCGAACCAGGCGGCGACCGCACCGTCGTATGCGGCCGTGTGCGCGAACGCCTGCGCTGCGAACTCACGGCGTTGGTCGAACGTGGTGCCTCCCGCGGCGATCGCGTCGGCGATGGCGCCGTAATGCTCCGGCGAGACGACGATCGCGACGTTCGCGTGGTTCTTCGCGGACGCACGGACCATCGCGGGGCCGCCGATGTCGATCTGCTCGACCACATCGTTGCCGACCGCCCCGGACGCCACCGTCTCGACGAACGGGTACAGGTTCACGACCACGAGCTCGAACGGCTTGATCTCCAGCTCCTTGAGCTGCTCCTCGTGGGAGGCGAGCCGCAAGTCGGCGAGAAGGCCGGAATGGATGGCGGGGTGCAACGTCTTCACGCGCCCGTCGAGCGACTCGGGGAATCCGGTGACGCTGGCCACGTCGGTGACCTCGTGTCCCGCATCCCGGATCGTGGACGCGGTCGTCCCCGTCGACACGATCTCGACGCCCGCGTCTGCGAGCGTCTTGGCGAGCTCGAGGAGCCCGGTCTTGTCGCTGACCGAGATCAGCGCGCGGCGGATCGGGACGATGTCCCTCTCGCGGTAGAGGCTGGCGTCGTGGCGGGGTCCACTCATGCTCGTGCAAGCTCCTTGAGGTCGATGTGTCCGTTGGCGATGTCGAGGACGGCGTCGATGAGCAGCCGTCGCTCCACAGGTTTGATGCGTTCGTGGAGAGCGGCCTCCGTATCGTCCGGGTGGACGGGCACACGCTCCTGGCTGATGATCGGCCCGGCGTCCACGCCGTTGTCGACCACGATGAGACTGGCGCCGGTCTGGGTGGCGCCGGCCGCGAGTGCATCCCGGACCCCGTGGGCTCCGGGGAACTCGGGCAGATAGGCGGGGTGGGTGTTGATGAGATTGGGCGAGAACGCCGCGACCACCCGCGGCGGAACCAGGCGCATGAAGCCGGAGAGGATCACCAGGTCCGGCTCCCACTGCACGATCTGCTTCAACAGCTCGTCGCCCCACGCATCCCTGTCGTCGAACGACGAGAACGGGACGGTGAACGATGGGATGCCGAACTCTTCGGCGTGGGCGAGGCCGTCCGCGTCACGGTCGGCGCCGACGGCGACGACGCGAGCGGGGAATTCCGCATCCTGCGACGCTTCGAGAAGAGCACGCAGGTTGGACCCGCCGCCGGAGATCAGCACCACAATCGAGAGCACGCCACCAGCCTAGCGGCCGGGCCGCGCCGGCTCAGACCAGCCGCAGTTTCCAGGCCGCGGGCGCCACGCTGTAGATCTGGCGGTAGACCGCCGTGCCGACGAGCACGCCGAGCGCGATGGCGACGATCGACCCGACGATGGTCAGGAAGCTGCTCGAATCGAAGTTGACACCGGAGGCGCTCTGGGTCAGTCCGATCAGCCCCGTCGCCCCCGGGACCAGCAGCCAGAACGCCGGAAGGAAGCAGACCACGGCCGGTGGCGCTCCTCTGATCGACTGCACGAGATAGGCGACGATGGTCAGCGCCAACGCCCCGAAGAAGCCGCTGAACTGGCTGCCCATGAGCACGGCGCCGAGCAGTTGTGCGCCATACGCCACGAGCAGCACCAGGGTCAGGAAGTACAGAGAGCTCCGCGGTCCGCAGTAATAGAAGAAGATCCCGAGCGAGAACAGCAGGACGCCCACCCACGGCTGGAACGCGCCGAGGGCAGGGTGGGTCGTCAGCAGAGCAATGGATGCGGGGACACCCGTGATCGTCAGCGCTGCCAGGATCCCGAACGAGAGGAACAGCAGCTGGGCGATCCCGGAGACGAGCCTGCTTGCGCCCGCCACCATGTCGCCGGCCGCGAGTTCCTGGATGCCCGTCGTGAGCACGGCGCCAGGGAGCAGCGTGACCAGCGGCGGAACAAGGACCTGCAGCGGCTCGGGGACGACCGCGGTGCGCGCTGCGGCGAAGACAATGAGGGCGAGCGCGAACGCGGTGATCACCGGCAACAGGATCGCGGCGTACGTCCCCGGCCGGACGAGCAGTTTCGCGACGCCGACCAGCACGCCGAGCACGAAGGCGTAGACCATGCTGAGCGGTTCGGCGCCGAGCAGCACGAGCCCGACGCCCGCGGCGGCCAACCCGTGACCGAGCACGCGCAGTGCAGTGTTGAAGCGAGGCTTCGCCGCGGTGATCCCCTCGATCGCAGCGATGCCCTCCGCCGCCGTGATCGTTCCGGCGAGCGCGTGGTCGACCACCGTGTAGATGCGCGCAGCCCTGTCGAACCGTACCTCTCCGCCCGTCGACTCCGCGACCTCGAATCGAGTCTGCGTCTCGTCCGGCATACCGACGAAGATCAGGGTCGGGAAAACGATGAGCGCCGCGTTCGGCGAGCCGAGCGCCACGGCGACGCGTTTGAGCGTTCGCTGGATGTCCGTCGCCGCCGTTCCGACGGAGAGGAGGGCGCTGCCAAGCTTGACGAGGAACTCCTGGAGCTGATCCGAAGGGTTCTCCACGAGCTGCTTCGCGTCCACCGAACGGCGGTGGATCTCCAGCTTCGGAAAGCGCAACGGCAGGTTCCAGCGGCTCATCGTCTCGCCCGACCTCCCGCCAACAGACCGATGATGGCCGCGACAGCGATCTCCGCCGCCGCGATCGAACCGACCAGCCACGGATTCGGGCCGACGTCATGCAGCCGTCCAGGGCCGAGGGCTCCGGACGACCACCAGGCCAGGAGGCCGAGTTCGATGCCCGCAACGATACCGATGCCGATGGCGGCCACCAAGAGCCCGGGCGTCCCATGCAGGTCGCGCAGTCGCGTCGCTCGGGAGCGGAGGAGTGCTGCGGCAAGGAATCCGGCGACGATCGGCACCAGGATGCCGACCAGGCCGAAGGAGAATCCACCGGACGGGATCACGCCGAACAGCGGCAGACCTGGCAGCGGTCCGAGCTCCGTGCCGATCGGGCTGACCGACGAACCGGTGCCGATCGCGAATCCAGGGCCGATCATCCACGAGGCGAGCCAGATCACCAGGTTCGGAAGGAACGCGAGCTGCGCGATGGTGAGGGCGGCTCCTCCGAGGGCGCCCGCCTGCAGTTGCTCGTAGAGGCTGACGATGCCGCCGTAGTTCCCGAAGACCAGGACGGTGAGCACGAGGGCGGCGCCCGCGATCACCAGGGACGCGGCCCCTGTGCCCGCTCGGAGGGCGGCGGCCGAAGCATCCTTGAGCATCGGCGGGATGCGCTCCGTCCAGGCGGTGAGCGCGGCCACTCGGGCGCGCACGGCCTGGCCGTCGCGTACGTCAGGCGCGTCGCCGGCGGCCCGCTCGGCCCGCGCGGCGGCGAAACCGAACCCGCACAGCACCCCGACGGCGTAGACGAACGGCGGCAGGATGATCCCTTGCCAGACCGATGGATGCACGGGGGCGCTCCCCGCCGTGAAGGTCACGATCGTCGAGAGAACGGCGAACGCGACGACGGCGCTGACCGCACCGGTCAGCCGGAACGGCGTCTCCGAGGCGCGGAGACCTGTACGCACCCCGAGGCCGGCGGTGAGGACGGCGAAGCCGAGTGCCGCGATCGTCACCTGGAACGGGATGACGGCGCCAGGAAGGCCGAGCGTCGCCGCGCTCTGCGCGTCGAGGGTCACAGTGAGGTTGACGCCGTGCCCGACCAGCCAGATGTCCGCCGACGCTCGCCAGAACGCGAACCAATCGGCCGCGAGATGGTACTGGGCTGCCCAGAGAACCGTGAGCGGGACGAGCGAGATCGCGAGACCGATCGCGACCACGATGGCCGCCTCCAGAGCGGCGAGCAGGGCGACGGTTGTGCGATTCATGACCGAATGGAGCCTACCGGCCCGCTCCCACGGCCGACCGCCGACACTTCGACGGTCAGGAGACGGTCATGATCGGCGTCTCGTCGTCGGAGTTCTCCGGCACGGTGATGACAGGGCGCTGCAGCAGTTCGAGCACGCCGATCACCACGGCGGCGATGACGAGGGTCCAGATGATGAGCCCTGGTGTCAACGGACGGACGAACAAGACGATGGCGGCGGCGATGACCGCGACGGCCGCGCGGAGCAGTGCCCGCTGCGCGTACAGCCACTCCCCTGTGCGACCCGTGCCGACACCGTGCCGATCCGCGGCGTTCCTCGCCCAGGTGACCCCGGAGCCGAAGAACCCCCGCAACCGTCTCGGCACGACGAACGGCCCCGAGTACCAGGCGACGACGGCGACAACGATCGCGAGCACGAGCACAGCGACGCCCGTGTCGCGCATCGCCGAGGTGAGCGTGTCGAACACCGTTCGTGCGACCCCGGACGGGATCAGCGACGGCGACACCGAGCCGATGAAGACCAGGCGTCCGATGGCGATTCCCGCCACGATGATCACCATCGAGAGGGCCAGGGCGACCGCTGCCCAGACCAGCGCGAGCGCCCTCCTGCGGGCGACGACCACACCGACGGCGAGCAGCAGGAGCGCCACCCAGGGCAGCCACGCGCCCGCCGCGACGGCGATCCCGTAGAACAGCTGGATGGTGGGGAGCGAGGAGCTCTGCGCGACGGTGATCGTGCGCTCCACCGTCGGGATCTGCGAGGCGAAGGTGAGTCCCTGCTTCACCAGGATCGCTTTCACCCTGTCGATGATCGGTCCGAGCTGCACGCCGATCGAGCCGTTCGCGCCAACGGCGATGGCCGCATTCGAGTCGTTCTGCATCGTCGCGACGAGTTGCGTGTGACTCGCGCGCAGCGCCTCCTGCCAGACCTGTGCGAACGCGTCGGAGCGGACGAAACTGTCAACGGTCGACCGCATCAGCGACACGATGCCCTGGGCGGCCGGGCCCTTGAGTGCTTCGAGAGCCCTGGTCGCGGCCGGCCCGGTGCCGAGCGAGGTGATCCCGTCGACCACCTGGGACGTGATCGCCGGCACGTCGACGTTCTCCTGGATCACCTGCATGGTCTGGTCGGTGACGAACGACTGCACGGCTGGATCTTTGGCCAACGGTGCGTACGCCGCGACGAAGGCGTCCGTGTCGGTGAGCTGCACCTTCGCCCAGGATGCGACGACAGCGACCGGAGCAAGGATCGCGCCGATCAGGATGAGCACCGTTGCGAGCAGCGTCCAGGCCCAGCTGCGCTTGTGCGGCGAGCGCCCGCCGGCGCCCGGCGCTCCGGCAGCAGAGCCATCGAGCGGAGGGATGGGCGTCCCGGTGCTCTCGATCGTCTCGCGCAGTGAAGCGTTCTCGCTCTCGAGCTGCGCGACGCGCTGTAGCAGCTCGCTGTTCGTGATCCGCGCCATGTCCGACCCCTTCGCTCCCCAATGGTGCTCACTGTATCGCTCGGCCAACATCTGGCACAGGGACAAAAACGGACCCCGTGGAGAACTCCACGGGGTCCGTCGTGTGTGGAGAACTCGCGCTCTCCGATGTTGTTGCCTGCTTACAGCGCCGCGTATACCTCGCGGAGCAGGGCGGCGGTCTCGGACGGCGTCTTGCCGACCTTGACGCCGGCGGCCTCGAGGGCCTCCTTCTTCGCCTGCGCGGTGCCGGCCGAGCCGGAGACGATGGCGCCTGCGTGGCCCATGGTCTTGCCCTCCGGAGCCGTGAACCCTGCGACGTAACCGACGACCGGCTTGGTCACGTTCGCCTTGATGAAGTCGGCTGCCCGCTCCTCGGCGTCTCCGCCGATCTCGCCGATCATGACGATCGCCTTGGTCTCGGGGTCGGCCTCGAACGCGGCGAGCGCGTCGATGTGGGTGGTGCCGATGATCGGGTCTCCGCCGATGCCGATGGCCGTCGAGAAGCCGAGATCGCGCAGCTCGTACATCATCTGGTAGGTGAGCGTCCCGGACTTCGAGACGAGACCGATCGGGCCCTTGCCGGTGATGTTCGCCGGGGTGATGCCGACGAGCGACTCACCGGGGGTGATGATGCCGGGGCAGTTCGGACCGATGATCCTGGTCTTGTTGCCCTTCTCCTGCGCGTACGCCCAGAACTCGGCCGAGTCCTGCACAGGCACGCCCTCGGTGATGATGACGAGCAGCGGGATCTCGGCGTCGATGGCCTCGATGACCGCATCCTTGGTGAAGGCGGGCGGGACGAAGGCGATCGACACGTCGGCGCCGGTCTTCTCGATGGCCTCTGCGACCGTTCCGAAGACGGGGAGCTCGACATCGCCGTGGGTGACGGTCGTCCCGGCCTTGCGGGCGTTCACGCCGCCGACCACCTGGGTGCCGGCCTTCAGCATGAGGGCGGTGTGCTTGGTGCCCTCACCGCCGGTGATGCCCTGCACGATGACCTTGGAATCCTTGTTGAGGAAGATAGACATTGTTCGTCGCGCCCTTACTTCGCAGCCAGTTCGGCGGCCTTGTCGGCGCCTTCGTCCATGGTGAGAGCCAGCGTCACCAACGGGTGAGCGGCTTCGGTGAGGATGCGGCGACCCTCGTCGACGTTGTTGCCGTCGAGACGGACGACGAGCGGCTTGTTCGCCTCGTCGCCGAGGATCTCGAGCGCCTTGACGATACCGTTGGCGACCGCGTCGCACGCGGTGATGCCGCCGAACACGTTCACGAACACGCTCTTGACCTGCGGGTCGTTCAGGATCACGTCCAGTCCGGCGGCCATGACGGCAGCGGATGCTCCGCCTCCGATGTCGAGGAAGTTGGCCGGCTTGACGCCCTTGTGCTTCTCTCCGGCGTAAGCGACGACGTCGAGTGTGCTCATGACGAGACCAGCACCGTTGCCGATGATGCCGACCTCTCCGTCGAGCTTGACGTAGTTGAGGTCGCTGGCCTTGGCCTTGGCCTCGAGCGGGTCGGCTGCTGCCTTGTCCTCGAGCGCCTCGTGGTTCGGGTGACGGAATCCGGCGTTCTCGTCGAGCGTGACCTTGCCGTCGAGGGCGATGATGTCGCCCTCCTCGGTGAGCACGAGCGGGTTGACCTCGACGAGCGTCGCGTCCTCACCCTTGTAGACGTCGTACAGCTTCACGAAGACGTCGGCGACCTTGGCGGAGAGCTCATCCGGGAACCCGGCGGCCTTTGCGATCTCGGCGGCCTTCGCTGCGTCGACACCCGAGATCGGGTCGACCTCGATGCGCGCGAGCGCCTCGGGCTTCTCGACGGCGAGGACCTCGATCTCCATGCCGCCCTCGACGCTCGTGAGGGACAGGTATGAACGGTTGGCCCGGTCGAGCAGGACCGAGAAGTAGAACTCCTTCGCGATGCGGGCGCCACCGGCGACCATCACGCGACGGACGATGTGACCCTTGATGTCGAGCCCGAGGATGGCCTTCGCCGCTTCCTCCGCCTCGTCCGGGTTCTTGGCGACCTTGACGCCGCCCGCCTTGCCACGACCACCGACCTTGACCTGCGCCTTGACGACGACCACTCCACCGAGCTTCTCCGCCGCTGCGCGCACCTCCTCGGGGGTGTCCGCGACGATGCCCGGAAGGACCGGGACACCGTACTGCTCAAACAGGTCTCTGGCCTGATACTCGTATAGATCCACGGTTATCCAATCCGCTGGTTCCGGCGCGCTCGTGGCGCTGCCGGCCGATTTCTCCTAGGCAGTTTCGGCGGGAGAATAGCTCGACGCCGAGATAAATTTCGCCAAAAGCACTCTAGCGCGTCCTGCTGAACGCCCGCGAAACGAGCCGCGAAATCCACAGCGGTTCCTGATGCTCCCTGCACAGCCGGAGGCGTGCACCCGCTTCTCCACAGCTTTCGTCACGGGCAACCTCGCCGCGTCCTGAACGACGACGGTGGATGCCATGACACACCGAATAACCACTCTCATCACCTCGTTCGCGGTAGCCGGGCTGCTGTTCTTCTTCTCGGCGGTCCACTTCGCGACGGGAGCGCAGGCCCTCTCCGCCAGCGGCCATGGACCCGGCTATCTCTCCGCAGACGGGTGGTGGCTCGGAACGTACGCACTCGACGACGGATCGCGCGGCTTCTGCCTGCAGGCGGGCAAGAAGAGCCCGACCGGCCACGAGGTCGATCTCGTGGCAGGCTCGGCGCTCGACTGGTACACGCCGGAGCAGGCCGCGAAACTCGCCTTCATCTCGCGATCCTGGGCGGGGACAGGCGACCGCGGCACCGCTGCGGCCGGCCAGCTGGCCACATGGATGGTCGCGGGCCTCGACGGAGCGACCGCCGCTTCGTACGCGGCCAGAGCGGGTTCCGACGCCGCGACCGTCCTGGAGTGGGCGCACTCGATGGTCGCCGAGGCGGGGAGGCTGGGCTCCCGCTCGGTCGAAGCGACGTCGGTCGTCGAACTCGGCGACGACGGCGACGGCCGCCTCAGGGTCGAGCTGACCGTCGACCGGCTGACGGGGCCGGAGGTCCTCCCTCCGCGCAAGCACTGGGGGAAGGCGACCATCTCGGGCGCCACCTTCGACGACGGGTCGACGACCGCAGACATCCAGAACGGCGTCGACATCGCCATCCTGCCGACCGGACCGGACGCCACGGTCACCGTCACCGCTGAGGCCGCCTTCGTCGGCCTGCCATACGGTGACCGGTTGACCGTCGCCATTCCGCACGGAGACGCGCAAGCACTCCTGATCGCGCTGCCAGCGGATACCGAGGCGTCCGCCGAAGCCGGGGCGACAGGCATCTCCCCCCTCCCGTTCCAGCCGACGGTCTCCACGGTCACCAGCGCCGCGGTCGCCGAGCAGGGTGCGAGTGTCTTCGACCGGCTGATCGTCGGCATCGCTCAGCAGGACGGCCTGCTCCCCACCTGGGGAGTGTGGATGTCGCCCGACGGGCTCGCGCCAGTCAGTGCGACCATCCGCAGCCGGCTCCTCGGCCCCTTCGCCGATCCGATCGTCGAGGCGCCGGACGCACCGGTCGACGCGCCGGTCGTCTGCGAGGTCGAACTGCTCGTCCAAGGGACGGGCGAGTACGAGACCCCAGCGTGCACGCTGCCGTCCGCCGGTCATTACGTGTGGGTGGAGTCGATCGCACCGGAGGACACCGCGGCGAGCGAGAGCGGGGGACGCCTGCGTCCCTGGCGGTCGCCGTTCGGCGTCGCGTCGGAGATCACGCGGGTGATGGAGCCGGAGAAGCCGTCGACTCCCGAGAAGCCCGAGAAGCCCGAGAAGCCCGAGAAGCCCGTCGTACCAGAGGAACCGGAGGTTCCGGAGGTTCCGGAGGTTCCGGAGGTTCCCGAGGTTCCGGAGGTTCCCGAGGTGCCCGAGCTCTCTGAGGTGCCCGAGGAGCCGAAGCCGGAGTCCCACCGCGTCGAGACGGCCGGTGTGCGCGAACCGGAACTGGCCGAGACAGGATCGAACGCCACCGGTCTGATTCCGGTCGTCTGCGCCGGAGGCGCGATGCTCTCACTCGGACTGGGCCTGTTCGGATTCGTGCTGCGGCGCGGCGAGCGCCGCCCGGTGAGGACTGCGCGATGAGCCGCCGCGACGGATTTCCTCGTGCGGAATCGCATCCCGGACCTTCGCAGACTGTCGCGACAGGATGGTGGTATGCGAACCCGTCAGGCTCCGGCCGGTCTCACTGCCAAGGACATCGCGGGCGAGGCCATTTACCTGGCGGGTGGCGGCAGGGCCCTGCTGCTCCAGATCGCACATCCGGCCGTCGGGCGGGGCGTGGTGGAGCACAGCGACTTCGCCACCCGGATGATGGACAGACTCCACGCCACAATGACCTTCGTCTACGCGTCGGTGTACGCGACTCCGGAGGAGTTCGCCGCCGTGCGACGGTCGGTGAATCGGGCGCACGCACCTGTCAGGGCGGCCGCGGCCGGGGACGCCCCCTCGTACAACGCCTTCGACCCGCAATTGCAGCTGTGGGTGGCTGCGACGCTCTACGCGACGATGATCGACCTTTACGAACGGTTCTTCGGACAGCTTCCCCACGCCGACGCGGAGCGGATCTATCGCGAGTTCACCGTGCTCGGCTCCGCACTCCAGGTGCCGCCCGACGCCTGGCCGCAGACGAGAGCGGAATTCGACCTGTACTGGCGCGACACGGTCGCCTGCCTTCGCCCGACGAAGGACACCAAGCGGGTCGCGCGACAGATCCTCTATCCGTCCGCCCTTCCCTGGTGGATGCGGGCGATCTTCCCGCAGGCCCGCCTCGTGACGGTCGGCCTGCTGTCCCCCGACCTGCGTCGCGCCTTCGGTCTCGCCTGGAACGACCGACTGCAGCGCCGCTTCGACAGGTGGATGCGCTGGGCGGCGCTCGTCTATCCCCGCCTCCCTGCTCGGCTCCGCCACAGCCCCCGCGACGCTTACTTGAGGCGGCTCCGGGCCTCTCTCGCCTGAACCGCGCCCAGCACCGCTCAGACGGCCAAGCCGCGCGTCCGCTCGAACCAGCGCGCAGTCAGGACGAGCAGGACTCCGACGGCCGCACCCAACGCGGTCTCGAGCACGCGATCAACGGCGAGGGTCGAGAGCGCGACCGGCGCCGCGAGATACGAGACGGAGAGCGCCATCGGGGTGACGAACACCAGGGCTGTTCCGTAGTGGGCGCCGATGAACGCCTCCGCGAAGACTTGGCACACCACGATCACGCCGATGACGAAGAGCGGAGACGGGGACCAGAACAGAAGGACGACAGTCAGGCCGACGCCGACGATGGTCCCGACCACCCGATGCACCGAGCGGGAGATCGAGTGGGCGGCGCGCGCGGGAGGGATGACGGCCACAAGACTGACGACGGCCCAATAGGCGTGGCCGAGGCCGAAGGCGAGGGCGATCCCGCCCGCGATGAGCACCCCTGCGACGTTCTGCGCCACCGTCAGCCAGACGCGCGCATCCCTGATCGCGGTGGTGTCGAGCACCGGCCTGCGCCGCAGGTCTTTGAGGAGGACCGCGTTCGACGCGGAGCCGGCCATGCGCCTGAGCAGCCAACCGGACATGGTCAACACCCACGAGAACGCGGCGGACGCCAGGGCGACGCCGACCCGGAGCCACAGCTCGTTCGCCGGGGTCGGAACCGCGGCGCAGACGAGCAGAGCGAACACGAAGAACAGCGGGGTGGGCGGCATCAGCTGGAACGTGGTCGCGAGCAGCGTTCCGCCGGCCACGATCAGGATGAGCAGCGGAACAAGCAGGGCGATTGGTTCGCCGAGCACCGCGACCAGTGTGCCGAGGGCGATCGTCGCCACGAGGGCGACAGCCGCGACCGAGACGCTCCGGATGCGCAGGCGGTACGGCTCGTTCCTGCCGTACAGAGCGGTGAAAGCTCCGAACGTCGCGTATGCCGCAAGGTCGAGCCGGTCGACGGCCAAGAGGATCAGCAGGGGAACGGCGATCGCTGTCGCCGCCCGCAGGCCGACCTCGACGCTCAGCGTGGTGAGCCTGGGGCGCTTCACAGCTTTTCGATAGGGGCGATCTTGATGAGCAGCTTCTTCGCTCCCACCTTCTCGAACTGCACATGCGCGACGCGCTTGGCACCCTCACCGGTCACCTGGGTGACCCTGCCGTCGCCGAAATCGGTGTGCCGGATGCGGTCGCCTGACGCGAGTTCCAGGTCACCGTTGTCGCGCACCTGGCCGGTGACGCGGTTCGGCCACTCCGTCTTCGGACGGTCCGACGGGCGACCGCTCGCGGAGAACCCGCCGGAGGTGAGGCTCTCGTTCCAGCGGGACCCGCTCGACCCCGCCGACAGGCCAGGACGCCGAGCGTTCAGTGCGCGCGACTGGCTCCCGCCGCGGCCGTTCGCCGTTCCCGGCGACTGCTTCCATTCGATCAGATCGGCGGGGATCTCTTGCAGGTAGCGGCTCGGCATCGCCACAGCGGTCTCACCGAACTGCGCGCGTGTCATGGCCAGCGACAAGAACAGCCGCTTCTTCGCACGCGTGATGCCGACGTAGAACAGCCGGCGTTCCTCGGCTGGTCCTCCAGGCTCGTTCGCGGACATCCTGTGCGGAAGGAGGTCCTCCTCGATGCCGGTCAGGAAGACGGCGTCGTATTCGAGGCCCTTGGCGGTGTGCAGGGTCATCAGGGAGACTGTGCCGCTGGAGTCGTCGATCTCGTCGGCAGCCGCCACGAGCGACACCTCGGTGAGGAAGTCGACGAGCCCGCCGTCCGGGTTGTTGCGGGCGAACTCGCGGGTCACCGCGACGAGTTCGTCGACGTTCTCCGCACGCGCCTCGTCTTGCGGGTCTCTGCTGTTGCGGAGCACGTCCAGGTAGCCGCTGCCGTCGAGCAGGAAGGTGAGCACGTCGGAGACCGACGAGACACCGGCCGGGTTCTCCGGATCGATCTTCGCCGTGGCGTCGTCGAGCAGCGTGGCGAGCTGCAGGATCGCCGCGGTGACCTTGGGTCCGAGCCCCAGCGAGCCCGCATCGCGCATCGCCTGGCGGAAGTTGATCCCGTTGTCCTCCGCGTAGCTCGCCAACTGCGTCTCCGTCGCCGGGCCGATCCCGCGCTTCGGAGTGTTCAGGATGCGCCGAAGCGCCAACGTGTCATCCGGGTTCGCCACGGCGATCAGATACGCCATCGAGTCCTTGATCTCGGCCCGCTCGTAGAACTTGGTGCCACCCATGATTCGGTACGGCAGAGCGGAGCGGATGAAGATCTCCTCCAGAGCTCGCGTCTGCGCGTTGGTGCGGTAGAACACGGCGATGTCTTTGTAGTCCATGCCGGCGCTGTGCAGCTTCTCGATCTCGTCGGCCACGAACTGCGCCTCGTCGTGACCCGAATAGCCGGTGAAGCCGATGATCTTGTCGCCGTCTCCGACGGCCGTCCACAGTTTCTTGTCTTTGCGATCGAAGTTGTTGGCGATCACCGCGTTGGCCGCGCTCAGGATGTTCTGGGTCGACCGGTAGTTCTGTTCGAGCAGCACGACCTTCGCACCCGGGAAGTCGCGCTCGAACTCCACGATGTTGCGGATGTCCGCGCCGCGGAACGCGTAGATCGACTGGTCGGAGTCGCCGACAACGGTCAGCGACGCTCCGGGGATCACACCGACCGCATCCCGCATCGACTCGACGTGGTGGCCCTGCGCCTCCAGCTCGTCGGCGATGGCCGGGGCGATCGGCATGGTCAGCTCGCGGATGAGCGAGTACTGCGCGTGGTTCGTGTCCTGATATTCGTCGACCAGGATGTGGCGGAAGCGCCGCTGATACAGGGCGGCGACCTTGGGGAACGCCCGAAACAGGAAGACCGTCTCGGCGATGAGGTCGTCGAAGTCGAACGCGTTCGCCGTGCGCAGTGCGCGCGTGTACTGACGGAAGATCTCAAGGAACATCACCTCCTGCGGGTCGCTCAGATTGGCCGAGCGGGCATAGGTCTCGATGTCGGTGAGCTCGTTCTTGAGCTTGGAGATGCGCCCGGACGCCCCGGCGACCGTGAACCCGAGGGTGTCCGCATCGAGACCCTTGATGATGCGCTTGAGGAGGGCACGGGTGTCACCCGAGTCGTAGATCGTGAAGCTCTGGGTCTTGCCGATCGTCTCCGCCTCGCGGCGCAGGATGCGCACGCAGGCCGAGTGGAACGTGGAGATCCACATGCCCTGCGACTTGCCGCCCAGCAGCACCTCGACCCGCTCGCGCATCTCGGCCGCCGCCTTGTTGGTGAACGTGATGGCGAGGATCTGGCTCGGCCACGCCTCCCGGCTCTCGATCAGTCCGGCGATCCGGCGGGTCAGCACGCTCGTCTTGCCCGATCCAGCGCCCGCGACGATGAGAAGCGCGGCCCCGCGATACTCGGCGGCCACCCGCTGCTGGGGATTCAGGCCGGCGAAGAGGCGGTCGCCTTCGGAGTCTGCGCCGTCGCCGGGGCCTCCGTAACCGGATCGGCCGTCGAGGATGATCGGGGTGGCGGAGGGAGAGGCGTCGGGGAGGCTCGTCATGTCTCCAACGATTTTAGCCTTCACCACTGTCATCCCGCCCCGGAGAGGTCGGGTGGCCCGCTCAGGTCACCGTTCGTCGCGCGCGGCGACCGCGAGATCCGGATGATCCGCGAACACGCCGTCGACACCCGAGTGCAGCAGGATCGAGTACAGCCGCCGCCAGTCGCCCCACTGATCATCGCGTCCCGGCGTGCGGAAATCGGCCGGCATCAAAGCGTTCTCCGGCCTGAGCGTCCAGCAGTAGACGCCGAGCCCGGCCGAATGGGCGGTGTCGACCAGGTCAGAGGTCACGGCGCCGATGTCGATGCCGGACGGATCGTCCTCGAACAGGGCCATCGACACCGACCCGGAGGCGAGCACCTGCGACACCTCGACGCTGATCCCGTCGACTCGATCAGGCGCCCCGGCCGCGCCGAGCGCGTACAGCCCGCGCGCGGTCAGATCCTCCGCGTATCCCGGCGCTGCCGACCCCAAAGCAGCCGCGCGGTCGGCCGGAACACCCGAATCCTCGAGCAGATACACGCACCGGCCACGGAAGCCGTTCCTGCGCAACTGTCCGAGCGCCGTCTTCTCGAAGCTCTCGACGACCAGCCCAGGGTTGTCGCCCCACCCGGTGTCGGCCAGTTCAGACAGGAGAAGCTCGGCGAGAGGGAGCCCGATCGAATCGAAGTACGTGGCGTGCTTGACCTCTGCGACGACACCGAGCCGTCGCGCCGCATCGTCGGATGCCGCATCGACGATCTCGAACAGGTCGCGCAGCCTCAGCAGGGGGTAGCGGCCATCGAACGTCGCGCTCGCCTGGCGCATCGCCGGCAGCCGCTCCTTCGCCCGAAGGGTCGCGAGCTCCGCCCAAGTGAAGTCCTCCGTGAACCATCCGGTCAGCGGTTCGCCGTCGATCTCCTTGGTCGTCCGCCGCCCGGAGAACTCCGAGCGAGCGGCGACGTCCGTCGTCCCCGATATCTCGTTCTCGTGCCGAAGGACGAGCACCCCGTCCTTGGTGGCGACGATGTCGGGCTCGACTGCGTCCGCTCCGAGTGCGAACGCCAGATCGTATGCCGCCCTCGTGTGCTCCGGGCGGTACCCGGGCGCACCCCGGTGACCGATCACCAGAGGGGTCGTCCGAGCGCGCATGGTGAGATCCTAGCCCGCACCTTGGGGGGTTCTCAGGCACGCATCCGGGTGACACAATCAAGCGGTGTCCGCAGCGGAACCGACCCGTCCGAGCGGCTGGCGCGAGCCTGCCAGCCTCCTTCAACTGCACTGGGGCGTCTACCGTCAACGACTCGTCATCGGCCTCGGGATGCTCGTGGCCGGCACCGGCTTCATCCTGATGACCAGCGCGTACAGCCTCCCCTTCCTGCTCGTCGGCTCGCTCCTGCAGCCGGCAGGCTGGGTCGTGCTCCCCTCGACGATCGGGCGGAGAGTCGCCGTCGCCGTCCCCGTCCTCGGCTTCACCTGGCTGATGCTCGGCGGTGCAGGGTTCGCCTGGTGCTTCTGCGTGCCGCTCGCCGCCTGGTTGCTCATCCGGCTGCGCCCCCTGCTGAGCTACGTGGTCCTGCTGCTCCCGATCGCATCCAGCATCGTGCTGGCGAGCACCATCCATGAATACTCACAGGGCTGGGTGTCGATCGCGGTGAGCACAGTGGTCATCGTGGGGTCCGCGTGGCTCGCACGATGGGTCGCAGAAGCAGTCGATTCAAGGCAATCTGTCAGAACTTTCAGACGATAAATCAGTAGGTTTGATTGCACCGATCCGGCTTGACCGGACCCCACTCGCAAGCAGAGGAATCATGGCTACCTCCAACCCGGCATTCTCACAGAGCCCGGCCTTCCAGAACGGGTCGACGGCGGCTACGACACTCAGCGCCGAGAACCTGCAGGAGATGTACAACTCGCCGTCCGCGGGGTCGGCAGAGACCGACCGCATGACGGTCGAGGACACGATCGTCAAGACCGCGGTCAGCTTCGGCGTGCTCCTCGTCGGAGCCGTCATCGGCTGGGTTGTCCCCGTCCTCTGGATTCCGGCCGCAATCGTCGGCCTCGTCCTGGCCTTCGTCAACATCTTCAAGAACCGCAAGAAGCCGTCCCCCGCGCTCACCCTGGCATACGCCGGCGTGCAGGGCATCTTCATCGGCGGCATCTCGCTGTTCTACGAGACCCAGTGGGCTGGCGTGGTTCTCCAGGCCGTCATCGGCACCATCGTGGTCGTCGGAGTGACCCTCGCCCTCTTCGCGAGCGGCAAGATCCGCGCGTCTGCGAAGGCCACCAAGGTCTTCCTCATCGCGATGGTCGGCTACCTGCTCTTCTCAGTCGTCAACTTCGTCCTCATCCTCACCAATGTCACTGACGACCCATGGGGCCTCCGAGGCGATCTGAAGATCTTCGGCATCCCGCTCGGCGTCGTGATCGGCGTCCTCGTCGTCATCATGTGCGCGTACTCGCTGGTGCTCGACTTCGACGCCATCCAGCAGGGCGTGAAGAACCGCGCACCGCGCGTCTTCGGCTGGGCCGGAGCCTTCGGCATCATGGTGACCGTCATCTGGCTCTACCTGGAGCTGCTCCGCATCTTCGCCCTCTCGCGCAACTAGCGCGCGTCGCCGAAAGGGCGGGCAGGGAGCAGACGCTCCCTGCCCGCCCTTTGCGTTGCGGTTGCGGCTGCGGCCGCGGCGCCCTACTTGCCGATCGCCGCGCAGGAGAGGGTGCCGTACGAGGTGACCGTCGGGTTCACCGTCGGCGTGACCGCTGCCGTGAGCTTCTTGATCGGGGTCGTGCCCGCATCGAAGAGCACATCGAGGATCATCGTCTGCCCGGGGCCCATCTGCTGGATTCCCTGCGCGACCGGGTACTCGCCGTCCGTCCCGATCATCGGCGTAGCAGACAGCTGCGCGTCGATGGCGGTGCCGAGGACTTTGTATCCCTTCGGCGCGTAGACCGAGGTGCCGATCTGCACATACCCCTGGGCGACGAGCACGCCGTTGCCCATCACATACTGAGGAAGCACCTGCGCCGCGTTGGCCGGGGCCGTGCTGTTGAGGGCGATGCGAGCGAAGACGTAACGGTGCTTGTCGCCGCACACCGCCTGGCTGATGCCCACCTTCACCTTGAGGAAGTAGTCCATCTTCGACGGCGTCTGATCCATGAAGTAGACGCCGAACGCATCCGTGTCCTTTGTGCTGACAGGTGGCTCCGAGTAGAACGGGGTCAACTTGATGAGGTCTTGCTCTGCCTTGTCATTCGTCCAGATCTTCACGCGCCCCTCCTGCCCCATCGAGAGCAGTGTGCTGAGGAGGAGCTTGGGGTCGGCGCCGCCGCCGAGCACCTTGGTGAACGCGTTGATCGCAATCGCCTCGTTGATCTTGTCAACGGTCACTGGATCCGGATACATCGTGTAGACGTCGATGAGCAGGATGCGCGCAGCGTTCTCCGGTGTCAGCGTGAGACCAGGGAGAACGGTTATCGGTCCCGTTGCCTTGAGGAGCTTGCCGAGCGTGACGGTGTCCATGGCGATGATGCCGTCGATATCGTCTCCCTTCGCCGACTTCCACATCGCCTTGGCGACGTCGAAGGTCAGCGAGAAGCGCGGAGTGATCGTCAGGTCCTGCACCTGCTTGCCGAGGCCGTACGGGTATAGCTTCTTCACGTCCTCCGGCAGCGGAATGATGTAGTCGCTGAATCGCGGGAAGTCGCGGATGGAGGCCGACGATTGCTTGACCAGGCTGATCTTGCCGTTGTCGAGTTGAAGAAGCGCCATCGACCCGGTCGTTCCACCGTTCGGAAGCAGTTCGCCACTGTTCTCGAAGACGACCAGGTAGTTGCGGACGCCCTTCGCACCCAGTGCCGCGGGAAGCGTGTGCACCGCTTCCTTCGCTTGCTGCATCTGCGTCGAGACTTTGCCGAGCATTGTGGAGAGCTGAGTCGTCGCCGACCGGACTGGTCCGATCGTTCCGGAAGTGTCGATCGCGGCAACCTGGGCGTGGGCCTTCTCGAGCGCCGCCGCGGCACGGTCGACCGTCGGGGTGGCTTTGACGATCGGCGTGAGGTTGAGAGCGCCGTTGACAGGCTTGAGGCTTGCCGGTGAGACCGTGTCGAGCACCCCGACGAGCGGTTTGATGGACTGCGTCACGACATCGTCCGTCGAGGACGCCAACGTCCGCACGGCCGACAGGTTGGGACCGATGAACGGAA
The DNA here is from genome assembly GCF_058244615.1 of Leifsonia sp. McL0627. Classification (NCBI taxonomy): domain Bacteria; kingdom Bacillati; phylum Actinomycetota; class Actinomycetes; order Micrococcales; family Microbacteriaceae; genus Leifsonia; species Leifsonia sp. McL0627. The sequence continues at coordinate 147,232 of NZ_JBZCGM010000003.1, read as the reverse complement.
TGACCTCTGCCCCACGCCAGATCGGATCGCTCGTGTCGCCGCGAGCGGCGCTCACCTTCGGCTCCAGCTTTGCCATCGTCGCCTGAGCACCGGAGACGTCCATCGCGACGATCTGCGACTTGAGCGTGTTGACCAGCGGGATCGACGCTTCGAGAGAGGATTTCGCGTCGAGCGCACGCAACCCGATCCAGAGTCCGCAGAAGACGATGACGAGGGCGAGTCCGGCTCCCAGATACCACCACCGTCGGCGCGGGCGATTCTGCCTGGCGTGCGAAATTGCGGCGCGCGTAGGGAGGGAGTCGGGCATTGGACCATTAGAGCAGACCAGCGCCCGCCGAACCTGAACATCCTCGTGGGGGAATACATGGATAACCCCCACTCGAGGGGCATTTCCTGCCCGATTTCCGTGGGCTGGCGTTCCTCCCTGCCGAAGCTCTGAGAGTCGTCTGATAATTTGTCATCCGGGGCGCGCAGCCGCGCCCGACTGTCCCGTCAGCATTCCGCACGGGACACTGTCGCATCCGGACCGGGGATCATGAGTTCACACAACAAGCGCGCCGTCATCGTGGGGCAGGGCTACGTCGGCCTGCCCGTCGCCATGCGAGCTGTCGATGCGGGGTACGACGTCGTCGGACTCGACGTCGACGACCGCCGGATCGCCGGCCTCCAGCGAGGCGAATCGTACGTCGACGACATCCCCTCCAGCGTGCTCTCCGCCGCGCTCGCCTCCGGCAAGTACAAGGCGAGCAAGGACTACGACGAAGCCGCGGGGTTCGACGTCGCCGTCATCACCGTTCCGACGCCGCTGAGCGAGGGCATCCCCGACCTCAGCTACATCGAGGACTCGGCCAAGGCCCTCTCCAGCCGTCTCACTGCCGGTGCCACCGTCATCCTCGAGTCGACCACATACCCCGGCACGACGCAGGAGCTGCTCGTCCCGTTGCTGGAAGAAGGGTCGGGCCTCACCGCCGGTCAGGACTTCTTCGTCGGCTACAGCCCGGAGCGCATTGATCCCGGCAACAAGACCTGGGGCTTCGCCAACACTCCGAAGGTCGTCTCCGGCATTGACGCGGCCTCGCTCGAGCGGGTCCAGGGGTTCTACGACGACCTGGTCGAGACGACCGTGCCGGTCAGCGGCACGAAGGAGGCCGAACTCACCAAGCTGCTCGAGAACACCTTCCGGCACGTCAACATCGCTCTCGTGAACGAACTTGCCATCTTCGGCCACCAGCTCGGCGTCGACGTCTGGGAGTCCATCGAGGCGGCGTCCTCGAAGCCGTTCGGTTACATGAAGTTCACGCCGGGTCCCGGCGTCGGCGGCCACTGCCTTCCCGTCGACCCGAGTTACCTCTCCTGGCAGGTGCGCCGCAAACTCGGCCAGTCGTTCCGGTTCGTCGAGCTCGCGAACGACATCAACGACCACATGCCCGACTACGTCGCCCAGCGCCTCATGGTGCTTCTCAACCGCGCGGGCAAAGCTCTGAATGGCGCACGAGTCGTGCTCGTCGGGCTCTCATACAAGAGGAACACCGGCGACATCCGCGAATCGCCCTCCCTCCGGCTGATCGACGTCCTGCGCGAGCTCGGCGCCGAGATCGTCGGCATCGACGACCGCGTGGAGGACCACCGCTGGCCCGCAGGAGTCGAGCGGGCGTCGTACTCGGCCGAGACCCTTGACGCCGCCGACGCCGTCGTGCTCCTGACGGATCACGAGGAGTTCGACCTCGCACTGCTCGCAGAGACATCGGCTCCGGTGCTCGACACCAAGAACCGCGTCACCGGCCCGACCGTCGAGCGACTGTGAGCGACCGACTCGCCGAAGCGGCTGTGCGGGGATAGACCGGTGCTCTCACCCGACCTCGCGCCTCGAGCGGCTCGTCAGGCGCGCCTCAACCTTCTCGACGCGTTGCGTTTCGCCGCCGCGATCGCCGTGGTGGCATACCACTTCACGACGTACCCGTACCCCTGGGGATGGGATGCTCGACCAGTCACGATCTTCGGACCGCTGACCTCCGTGACCGGATACGGCTATCTCGGCGTCTACCTGTTCTTCATCATCTCCGGCTTCGTAATCATGATGTCCGCGTGGGGTCGCACGCCAGGGCAGTTCGTCGCATCGCGGATGGCGAGGCTGTTCCCCGCATACTGGGTCGCCGTCCCACTCGCCGGGGTGGTCGCCATGTTCATCCTCATGGGCAGAGTCACCTCGGAGAATCTGAGGAACACCGCCGTCAACATGACGATGCTGAACAAGCCCTTCGGTGTCCCATACGTTGACGGGGTGTACTGGACGCTCTGGGTGGAGCTCTGCTTCTACCTCATCGTGGGCGTTCTCATCGTCACAGGTTTGACCTACAAGAAGGTGCTCGCCCTCGCCGCGCTCTGGCCGCTCGTGGCCGTCCTCGTCCAAGCGGGCAACAAGCAGTTCGCCGAGATCCTGCAGCCCACCTTCGCCCCGCTGTTCGCCGGCGGGATTGCGCTCTACCTCATCTACGCATACGGGCACACGTTGCTGCACTGGATCATCCTCGCCGCCAACGCGGTGTTCGCTGCCAACAATGCCGCGCTGACGGTGGCTCCTGTGCGGGCCAGCACAGGCGCTCACCTCTCGTCCGTTGTGGCGTTCTGTCTGATCATCGCCTTCTTCGCCCTCGTGGCGCTCGCAACGCTGACCCCCGCCCGCGTCTGGACGGGCTCCGTCGGAACGTCACTGGGGCGACTCACCTACCCGCTGTACCTCGTGCATGTGTACCCCGGCCTGATCGTCATCCAGTTCACACAGGACCTGCTCGGCGTCTGGGGCGCACTCGCGCTGGCGGTCGCCGTCGCGATCACGCTCGCGTGGCTCGTGAACCGTTTCGTGGAGCGACCGTTCGCCTCACCGATGCGCGCGCTCATCGAGCGGACGTTCGATCGCTCCAAGGTCGACCAGAACGCCTGAACAAGTCCTCATGGTGGACCGGCCGACGTCAGGCAACGGTCAGGCCCCGGGGTGCCCGTAGTGTAGTTTTATCGAGCCATTCGTCTAAGGAACCCGTCTATGCCTCTTGCCACGCTCAAGCGCGACCCGTGGGCACTCGCCGCCATCGTCTGGTCGGCGGTCGCCATGGCATACGTGTTCCTCATTCCCGTCGGCAACAACCTTCTGCTGTACCCGCTGCTCCTCTCATTCGCGCTCCTTGCCGGCGTCAACATCCTGAAGCGGAAGCTGCGACCGGATAAGGCGTTCCTGCTGCCGGCGGCTCTCTGGCTCGTCTTCCTCGTGCTCGGGATCGTCACCGCCGTCGCGCGCGACGCCGAATCGTGGCAGCGGACTCTCGTTTTCTTCCTGGTCTGGCCTGCGGTCTTCAGCGTGATCGTCGTCGGATTCGACCGCCGAGTGGTGCGCCCTCTCTTTCTGGTCGGCGCCTGGGTGACCGTTTTCATCGGCGTCCTCTTCCTGATCGACGCCCTGGTCATCACAGGCCACCTGCCGTTCAGCCTCCCGACCTGGCTGACATCGCCGCTTCTTCTGCGCGGGGTCACCGACGCGCACGGGATGGTCTCGCTGTCGTCGAGTTCCCTGCCTCCGCTGATCTGGTGGGGTGCGATGTGGATCGCCTCGCTGTTCTGCGCTTCCAAAGACCCGTACCTCCCGCCCGTCTGGCTCCGCACCCTGGCAGCTTCCCTCGCCATCGCCGGTGCCGTCGTGTCGTGGCGCAGGGCTGTCGTGCTGATCCTCCTGATCTCGCCGGTCATCGCAGTCGTCATGCTCGTCGCCCTCAAGGTTCGCAACGCCAAGACCGAAAGCCCCCGGTTCTCCGGTCGCGCAGTGCTGAGAGTTGGCGTCGTCGCCGTGATCGCGGTCGCGGTCAGCTTTCTTGGGCAGCCGCACTTCACCTCGATGCTCGGAGGGGCGGTCGGGGCATCCACCACCATCGTCGAGGGCCAGAAGGCTGTTCTCCCCACCAAAGACCTGCCTTCCATCAACGACAAGTCGCTGACCATCTCAGCGGATGATGCTCTCGCCGACGAGATCCGCAAGAACGAGAGCCAGAACATGCTCACGCCGCAATCGGCCGCCGACCTGATCGTGGGGCGTGGTTTCGGGGCGACGATCGATCGCGGGGGCGTGATCCGCGACATGAAGCCGTGGCAGACCGAACTCCAGTACCACGCGATCTTCTACTGGACGGGCATTATCGGCATTCTGCTGATCCTGGCGGTCTTCCTCACATCGCTCCGGGTCGTCCGCAAGGCGTTCCGCGTCGATGATCCCCTGCGGGCGTCGCTGTACGTCAGCTCGGCGGGAGCTCTGGCCGCACTCGCCGCGAATGCGACCAACCCGTATCTGCAGGCCCCAGGGCACATGTGGCCTGTGTTCCTGCCGCTAATGATCGCCAGCACCATTCTGGCGACCCGCTCGCGCGCGGAGGAGCCGTCTCCGCGCGAACTGGCAGAGCAGGTGAGGTGATGGCGCTGGCTTCACGGCCGCACCTGTACTGGATCTCGCTCGGCACCGTCTTCTACTCGGCCGCCATCGTTCTCCTGCAGATCCTCGCGCTGGTCAGCCTCGACCCCGCGACATTCGGGCGCTTCTCGGCTATCTACCTGGCATTCGCGCTCGCGTCGTCCGTGCTGCTGTCGGTGGTCTGCGAGGCGTGGCAGCGTGTGCAGCCCGCGGCGACGTGGAAGCAATTCAGCGCCCCGCTGCTGACGCACTCCATCCTCTCGACCATCGTCACGATCGTCGTCTTCTTCTTCATCCCGGGCTATGGCAACCTGGCCATCCTCGGCGGCCTCGCCGTCGGCTTCGCGACGTATCGCACCGGCGCCAGGTACTACGCCATCCACCACCGCGAGTACCGCTGGGTGGTCCCGGCCGACTTCGCGAACGTGGTGGTCTTCGCCATCGGCTGGTGCCTCTTCCTGTTCGCCAGGGACACCTTCTCGCTTCTGACGGTGATGATCGTGTGGGCTGTCGGCTCGTTCCTCAGTGCCGTGCTGTCCAAACCGGCGACCGGCTTCGCGCCCTCCCTCATCCCGTCGTGGCTGCGCACCCACAACCATGAGATCAAGACGCTGCTCAGCGACTCTGTATTGCTCGACGCTTCCGGGATCGGCACGCCGTACGCGCTCATCCCGATTCTCGGCGTGACCGGATTCGGTGTCTATCGGGCGCTCTCGAATGTCTCCGGTCCGGTCAAACTGCTCTTGACGCCCGTCCGCCCATTGTTCGCCGGCGTCGACGCCAAACGGTTCGCCACCCTCAAGTCGGTCTCGCTCTTCGTCGGCTTGTCGCTGATCATCGGGGCCGTCTGCTTCGCCGCGATCTCGCTCCTGAAACTGAGCGATCTCCAGATCGGGACGCTGACCGCGCTCACCGACTACGCCTGGGAGTCCGGGATCTTCGTCGCCGCCACCTTCCTGAACGGCATCTACTACCTTCTCGCCCGCACGCATTTCGTGCGCAGGCGCCTCCTCACCGCTCGGGCGATCACGTCCATCGCCGGAATCGTGATGCCGCTGGCCGGCGGTCTGCTGTTCGGCGTGGCCGGCGCCATCGCGATGGTCACCGCGGCGACCGTCCTCATCGCGATCGTCTGGATCGTCCTCCTCTTCCGCCAGGCGGACACCGCCACGACGACCGTCGCACCCGAGACGGTCGAGGTCATCTGAGGTCGTCGGTGCGCATCGTCCACGTCATCAATTCGCTCGCGACCGGCGGCGCAGAGACGCTCGTCGTCGACCTCTCCGCAACCATGCACGCCGCTGGGCACGATGTCACGATCCTGACGATCGGCCGGTCCGAGGGCATCCCCCTCGATGCGGCACGTCGACGGGGCCTCCAGGTGGTCGCACTCGGCAGCTCCCCGTACGACCCGCGCTCCGTCTTCGGGCTCCGAACCCACCTGCGGTCTGCTGACGTCGCCCATGTCCATCTGTTCCCTGCCCTGTACTTCGTTCCGCTCGCCGGTCGCCGCCTACCGTTGCTGTACACCGAGCACTCCACCTGGAACAGGAGGCGAGGCTCCCGGCTGTTCCGCCTCGCCGATCGCTTCTTCTACCGCAGATACGCAAGCATCGTCGCGATCAGCGCCGGCGTCAAAGACACCCTGGGCACCTACCTCGGACGGCTTGGCATAGAGCGCGAGATCCCGGTCGTCGCCAACGGGATCTCCGACACGTTCTTCGATCGGCGCAGGGCACGCACCCTCGGCGCGAACGTCAGGCTCATCGCCGTCGGCAATCTGGATGCGCGCAAGAACTTCTCCGACGCCATCTCCGCTGTCGCGGGCATCCCTGGCGCATTGTTGACGATCGTCGGCGAAGGCGAGCAACGGGCGGTTCTCGAACAGCTCATCGCGGAGCTGGGTGTGGCCGACCGCGTCTCCCTCGCCGGACAGTCGGATGACGTCGGCCGGCTCATGGATGAGCACGACCTGTTGATCTCGACGTCCCGCTTCGAAGGGTTCTCCTTGGTCGCTGCCGAGGCGATGGCGATGGGTCTTCCCGTCGTCGGCCCGGACGTCGACGGCTTCCGCGACTCGGTGATCGACGGCGAGTCCGGCATCCTGTTCGCCCAGGACGATGGCGTCGACGGCATCCGCCAGGCGATCAGCGAGGTCACCCGGAGCGCAGACGTGTACGCTGTGCTGTCCGACGGAGCAGCGCAGAACGCCGAGCGCTTCCGCGCCTCGGACACTGCACGGGCATACCTCGACCTCTACGGACGGATCGCGAGCGCGCGGTAGAAGCGCTCCTGCGACTCCCACACCACCGAGCGGTCGAACCGCTCGCGCGCCCGAACCTTCGCCGCCGCCCCGTAACGCTGCCGCAGCTCAGGGTCGGCGATCAGACGGTGGAGTCCATCCGCCAGCGCCTCGGCATCCCCCACCGGCACGATCACGCCCGTCTCGCCGTCCACGACGGAGTCGACGGCGCCGGTCGCGGTGGTGGTCACCGTGGGCACGCTGGCCGCCGCGGCTTCCAGGACCACGTTCGGGAAGCCTTCCCGCAGCGTCGGCAGGCAGAGCACATCCATCAGCGGATAGTACTTCTCCGGGTCGTTCACGAAGCCGGTGGCCACCGTCGTGATCTCGCTCGACGACCCGATCTGCTCGGAGGCGGACGCATCGCCCTCCGCTCCCCCGACGACGAGGAGCTGGAACGTCGTGCCGTCCGCGGCGAGACGGTCCACCGCTGCTCGGAGGACGAGGAGCCCCTTGTCTTCCGTGAGCCGTCCGACGAAGCCGACCACGGGAATCGCGCTCGACAGGGCGAGTTCGGCGCGCAGCGCGGCGAGTTTCTCTGCCGTCGGCAGGGAGCGCTCGAAAGCGTCGACGTCGATGCCGTTGGAGCTCCCGTCGCCGAGGACGGTGAACCGGTCAGGGGCGCCCAGCTTCAACTCCACCGCTCGGGATGCGAGGCTCCTGCTGACGACGAGGGTCTTCGTGGCCGACCGGATCGAGAGGCGTTCGAGCGCGGTGAAGATGCGCCTGCTCAGCCCCGTCGAGGTCTCCAGCCGCAGACCGCGGAGCAAGTAGACCCGGCCAGGGACGCGCGTCAGGCGGCCGGCGATCCCGCCGAGCAGCCCCGCCTTGGGCGTGCCGACGGAGATGACGTCGGGGCGCAGTCTGCGCAGCAGCCGCACCCAGGCGAGGAGCGAGCGCAGGTCCGAGAAGGGCGACGGCTCGCGCGCCATCGTGAGCGCGTGGACGGTCACCCCGGGGACGCCATCCAGCGCCTCCAGTCGCGCACCGGGTGAGCAGACGACGTGCACGTCCCAGCCGCGTTCGGCGAGGAACTGCGGGAAGCCGGCCATCAGCCGCAGAGACAGGTCGACCGTCACACCCAGGACGATGCGCGGCGCGCGGGCGGTCATCGGCCCGTGTGCCGCTCGCGGTACCAGTCGATGGTCTGACCGAGCGCCGTCTCGAAGTCCGTCGGCGTCACATCCGGGAACAGTTCCCTGATGCGGATGCCGTCCGCCTGGGAGGCTCGCACGTCGCCGACGCGGGGCTCGACGTGCTCGACCTCGGCCTCGATGCCCAGGTGCTCGTTCATCAGCTCGATGACGCGCAGCAGCGGGGTGCTGGTGCCGAACGCGAGGTTGACGGGGTCGAGGGAGCTGACCTTGCGCTGGACGGCGTCCAGCAGGGCGGCGCAGACCGTCTCGACATAGGTGAAGTCGCGGGACTGCAGGCCGTCGCCGTGCACGCTCAGCGGCTGTCCGTTCAGTGCGGCGTCGAGGAACTTGGGGATGACGGCCGCGTAGACGTGGTCTGCGGCCTGGTAGGGGCCGAAGACGTTGAAGAAGCGGAACGCGAGGGTGCGCATCCCGTACGAGTAGTTGTACGCGATCGTGTAGCCCTCTGTCGCGTGCTTGGTGACGGCGTACGGGCTCATCGGGCGGGTCCAGTCGAACTCCGACTTCGGCAGCTTGGTGTTGCTCCCGTACACCGAGCTCGACGACGCGACGACCACGTGCTCGACACCGGCGAGACGCGCGGCTTCGAGGACGTGCAGGGTGCCCGTCGCGTTCGCGTGGTGCGACGGCAGCGGCGCTGCGACCGAGCGCGGGACGCTGCCGAGCGCGGCGAGGTGCACGACGGAGTCGACACCGGCGACGGCGTCGTTCATGGCGCCTTCGTCGAGGATCGACGCCTCGATGAAGCGCACATCGACGCCGTCCAGGTTGTCCAGCCGACCGGTGCTGAGGTCGTCGATGACGCGGACCTCCGCGCCGGGGACGTGCGAGGTGACGTAGCGTGCGAGGTTGGAGCCGATGAACCCGGCTCCTCCTGTGATCAGAAGTTTCATGGGACTTTCGAATATTCGCGTGCGGGAACACCGATCACGGTGCTGCCGTCTGGGACATCTCTGGTGACGCAGGCCGCAGCGCCGACGACGCTGCCCGCTCCGACGCGGAGGCCCTGCAGCACAACGCTACCTGCTCCGATCAGGGTGGACGCACCGACACGGACCTCGCCGGAGACGATGGCGCCGGGGTTCACGGAGACGAAATCCTCGAGCACCGCGTCGTGACCGACGATGGCGCCGGGGTTCAGGTGGACTCCCCTACCAAGCCGGACGTTGGTGGACACCTGCACGCCGGAGCAGATCACGGCCCCAGCGCCGAGCTGCGGGACGGAGCCGACGACAGCGGCGGGGTGGATGAGCGTCGCCGGTTCGAGCCCGGCAGCGCTCAGCCTGGCGTCGATGCGCGCCCTGACCGCCGGGTCGCCGATGGCGACGACGTACTGCGCAGAGGCTCCGGATGCGAGCCAGGCGCCGATCGGGCCGAGCAGCGGAACCGCGCGTGCACGCAGCCGATCGGAGACGACCTCGTCTGCGCGGTCGTCGAGCACACCCAGGATGTCGAAGGTTCCCGGCGTCGCAGCGTTCACGGCCTCCGCGACGTCCAGCGCCTCCCGCCCGAACCCGCCGCCGCCGACGACGACGAGCGGAACGGTCACGCGCCGCCTCCCGACGGCTCCGCCGCGCCGAACTCGGGCATGGTGGCGTGGCCGTCGTGCGAGATGCCTTCGCGGACGAACACGGAACGGACCGTGCGGAGCAGGATCAGCGCATCCAGCCGGAAGCTGCGGGTGTCGACGTACTCGACGTCGAGCTCCAGCCTGCGGTCCCACGGCACGTCGTTGCGACCGCTCGACTGCGCCAGGCCGGTGATGCCCGGCCGCACTTCGTGCCTCCTCGCCTGTCTGGGCGTGTAGCGCTCCAGGTAGGAGACGAGCAGCGGGCGCGGACCAACGAAGCTCATGTCGCCGCGCAGCACGTTCACGAGGCTCGGCAGCTCGTCCAGGCTGGAGGCGCGGAGCGTCTTCCCGAACCGGGTGAGCCGATCCTCGTCGGTCACGAGTCCGCCTCGACGTCGACGGACTTCATGCTCCGGAACTTGCGGAGAGTGAAGACCTTGCCGTCGCGGCCGGGCCGCGGCTGCGTGAAGATGACGGGACGACCGAGCTTGACGGCGACGAGCACCGCGACCACACCGATGACCGGCGAGAGCACGACGAGCATGACGCCGGATGCGACAGCATCCAGCGCCCGTTTGCCGCCGTCATACCCTCGCCTGCTCACGAATGGGCTCCGAGGAAGGTCTTCGATGCGTTCCTGCACGCGACGGAGCTGCTCGCCGTCGAGGACGGAGCCGCTCGGGAGGGTGATGCCGACCTCGAACAGGTGCTCCGCGCTTCCGTCGACGATCGCGCCTGCGTCCGCGAACGCGGGTTGCAGGTGCATCGGCTTCCAGAGCGGACGACTCTCGATCTGGTCGGCGTTCAGCCACTCGCGCAGCGCCTCCGCCGTCCAGCCTGCCTCGGCGGGCTCGACCAGGATGGACGTCAGCCACTTGTTGTCTGCCTCGTCTCCCTCGCCCTGGAAGATCGAGACGCCCGGCACCGTCGCGAACAGCCCGCGGTAGAGCTCACGGACCGCGGCACGGCGGGCGATCATCCCGTCGAGACGGGACAGCTGGGCGCGCCCGAGAGCGGCGAGCAGGTTGCTCATCCGGTAGTTGTATCCGACGTCGACGTGCTCGTAGTGCACGACGGGCTGGCGCGCCTGGGTCGCCAGATAGCGTGCGCGGGAGGAGAGCGCCTCGTCGTCGGTCAGCAGCATTCCGCCGCCGGAGGTCGTGAGGATCTTGTTGCCGTTGAAGGAGAGGGCGGCCGCGACGCCGAACGAACCGGCCGGCCTTCCGTGGTAGCTCGCGCCGAGCGACTCGGCGGCGTCGGCTAGGACGGGGATGCCGTAGCGCTCCGCCAGAGGAAGGATCGCGTCGTAGTCGGCCGAGCGGCCGAGGAGGTCGACGGGGATGATGGCGGCGACCTTCCGGCCCTCCGCGGCGAGCTGCGCGAGCGCCTGCTCCAGCAGCACGGGAGAGATGTTGCCGGTCACGGGGTCGGCGTCGACGAAGAACGGTGCTGCTCCGGTGTACGCGATGGCGTTGGCGGTCGCCGCGAACGTCATCGTCGCCGTGACGACCGTGTCGCCTGCCCCGACGCCCAGCCCGAGGAGGGCGAGGTGGAGAGCTGCGGTACCCGACGACAGGGCGACGGCGTGCGCGACGCCGACGCGCTCGGCGATCTCGCGCTCGAAGCCGTCGACATCCGGCCCGAGCGGAGCGATCCAGCCGGAGCGCATCGCGTTGAGGACGTACTCCTGCTCGAGGTCTCCGACGTCGGGCGAAGACATGTAGATCTTGGAACTCACCGCTTCACTCCCTCGACGCTTCCGCGTTCGATGCTTCCGCGTTCGATTCCGACGACGGTCGTCTCCGCTTCGTCGGCATCCCAGCGACGCTGCCACTCCGAGCGGTCGAGCCTGGCGGGGTCGATGGGGAGGACACGCGCGTGCGAGATGAGCGCGTGGGTGCGGTGCGACCCCTTCTCTCCGGCGCCGGTCAGCTCTTCGTGCAGCTTCTCGCCGTCGCGCAGGCCCGTGTAGATGATCTCGAGGCTTTTGCCCGACTGCGCGATCATGCGCCTGGCGATGTCCAGGATGCGCACCGGCTTGCCCATGTCGAGGATCAGCACCTCTCCGGGCGAGCCAATCGCACCCGCCTGCATCACGAGCTGGCAGGCCTCTGGAATGGTCATGAAGTAGCGGGTCGCATCCGGGTGCGTGACCGTGAGCGGCTTGTCCGCCGAGATCAGCGCCTGGAACGTCGGAAGGAGCGAGCCCCTGCTGCCGAGCACGTTGCCGAAGCGGACCGACAGGTAGCTGTGGCCGGCCTCCTTGCCTGCCCAGGCTGTCAATCGTTCCGCCGCCCGCTTGGAGTGGCCGAGGATGCTCGTGGGGTTGGCCGCCTTGTCGGTGGAGATGTTGACGAAGGTCTCCACGTCGATCGCCATCGCGGCCCGAAGCACGTTGAGGGTGCCGAGGACGTTGGTCTTCCAGGCCTCATCCGGGTACTGCTCCAGCATCGGCAGGTGCTTGAGCGCTGCGGCGTGGAACACGACCTCCGGACGACGCGCCTGGAAGATCCGGGTGAGGGCATCCGCGTCGCGGATGTCGGCGAGGATGACGTCTGTCGAGTCGAGCAGTCCGTGACCGGAGATCTGGAGCTGCGTCTGCTGGAGCCCTGTCTTGTCGCGGTCGAGCATCATCAGCTCCGCCGGGCCGAACTTGGCGATCTGGCGGGACAGTTCGGAGCCGATGGAACCGCCTGCGCCCGTCACCAGGATGCGCTTGTTCGAGAGGTAGTCGGCGATGGATGCGACGTCGGTGTCGACCGGGTGCCGCCCGATGAGGTCTTCGATCGACAGGTCGCGCACGTCTTTGAGGGTGGTGCGGCCGTCGTTCACGTCGTCGAGCTCCGGGAGGACCTTGACCTTGAGCCCGACGGAGTCTGCGATCGTGGTCACCCGCTGGAGCAGGTTGGAGTCCGCACGCGCGACGCACACGATGAGGGCGGTCGCCCCGGTCGCGTTCGCGACCTTGACGATGTCTTTGAACCGGCCGAGCACCGGCACGCCCATCAGGTGCAGGTTGCGCTTGCTCCTGTCGTCGTCGAGGAAGCCGACCGGGATGAACTCGGACTCGCGATCGGTGAGCATCCTACGCACCATGAGACTTCCCATGAAGCCGGCACCGAGGAGCAGGACAGGCTGAGCGTTGTCCGGTCGCATCCGCTGGGTCACGTACATGCGCTTGAGGTAGCGCACCGCCCCCATCAGCCCGTATGCGATGAAGCCGGCGATGAGCATGGCACTGCGCGGGACGCCGATCACACCGGAGAAGATCACCACAGGCACGGAGGAGAAGAGGGCGATCGTCACCACCGTGTACGCGACCGCGCGCGCCTCCTCGAAACTCCCATAGGTGAAGCGACCCCGATACACGCCGAAGGTCCAGCCGAGCAGCAGTTGGAGGATGACGACGACCAGGCAGAGGAACAGCACGGGTGCCCAATGGACCCGGGAAAGCACGAAGTCGTAGCGGAACACGACGGCCGCGACGATGGCGATGACCCAGGCGAACGCATCCGTGAAGTATTGGACGCCGAAGCGGAGGAAGATCGACTCACCGCGCGCTCTCGTCTCGTCTTGGACGTGAGTGCTCCAGAGCCAGTTCTTCACGGACATCGGTGGTGCGGACTCGCTTTCATCGGGTAGCAGCATCGGTGGGCACAACTGCAGTGGACATTTTCCCACACATCGCAGCGCTTTTCGTACCTCACGGTATTTACCATGCGTTTAAGGGCCGGGACGCGTTCGCGTCCCGGCCCTTTTCAGGCGGCGGCCGAGCCGTTCCGCCTACTCCCATTCGATGGTTCCCGGCGGCTTCGACGTGACGTCGAGCACGACGCGGTTGACGCCGTTCACCTCGTTGGTGATGCGGTTCGAGATCTTCGCGAGCACGTCGTACGGCAGCCTGGTCCAGTCGGCCGTCATCGCGTCTTCGCTGGAGACGGGGCGCAGGACGATCGGGTGACCGTAGGTGCGGCCGTCGCCCTGGACGCCGACCGAGCGCACGTCCGCGAGGAGCACGACCGGGCACTGCCAGATCTCGTTGTCGAGGCCGGCGGCGGTCAGCTCGGCGCGCACGATCGCGTCGGCGTCGCGGAGGAGGTCGAGACGCTCGCGCGTGACATCGCCGACGATCCGGATGCCGAGGCCGGGTCCGGGGAACGGCTGGCGGCCGACGATGACCTCGGGCAGCCCCAGCTCGCGGCCGATGGCGCGCACCTCGTCTTTGAAGAGGGTGCGCAGCGGCTCGACCAGCTCGAACTGCAGGTCTTCCGGAAGACCGCCGACGTTGTGGTGGCTCTTGATGTTGGCCGTGCCGGAGCCTCCACCGGACTCGACGACGTCCGGGTACAGGGTGCCCTGCACCAGGAAGCGGATCGGGTCGCCCTCGCTGGCCGCCTCGGCGATCAGGTCGGCCTGCGCCTGCTCGAAGGTGCGGATGAACTCGCGGCCGATGATCTTGCGCTTGGTCTCCGGGTCGCTGACACCGGCCAGCGCCTCCAGGAACTGGTCTTCGGCGTCGATGGTGATCAGGCGAACGCCGGTGGCCGTGACGTAGTCCTCCTCGACCTGGCGACGCTCGTCCTTGCGGAGCAGGCCGTGGTCGACGAACACGCACACCAGCTGGTCGCCGACGGCTTTGTGCACGATGGCTGCGGCGACGGCGGAGTCGACGCCGCCGGACAGCCCGCAGATCACGCGGCCGGAGCCGACCTGCGCGCGAATGGCGGCGACCTGGTCGGCGATGACGTTGCCGCTGTTCCAGTCGGCCGGGATGCCCGCGGCGCGGTGCAGGAAGTTCTCCAGCACGGCCTGACCGAAGGTGGAGTGCTTCACCTCGGGGTGCCACTGCACGCCGTAAAGCTTGCGCTCGTCATTAGCGAAGGCGGCAACGGGGGTGGAGTCGGTGGAGGCGAGGACATCGAAGCCCTCCGGTGCGCGGGCGACGGAGTCGCCGTGGCTCATCCAGGCGGTCTGCTCCTCCGGCTGGCCGTCGAGCAGGACGCCCGCCTCGCTGATGCGCACGGCCGTCGAGCCGTACTCGCGCTGACCGGTGTGCGCGACCTCGCCGCCGAGCGCCGTGGCCATGACCTGGAAGCCGTAGCAGATGCCGAGCACGGGGACGCCGAGGTCGAAGATCGCCTCGTCGAGCCGCGGCGCACCCTCTTCGTAGACGCTGGAGGGGCCACCGGAGAGGACGATGCCGGACGGCCGCTTGGCCGCGACCTCCGCCGCCGTCACGGTGTGCGGCACGATCTCCGAGTAGACGTTGGCCTCGCGGACCCTGCGCGCGATCAGCTGCGCGTACTGCGCACCGAAGTCGACGACGAGGACAGGGCCGGACGGGTTGGCCGAGTCGGCCCCTCCGAGCAGGTCGGCGAATGCTGGGTCGGTGCTAATTTGATGCCTCCACGAGGGTCGCTTCCTCGGCCTCACGGCCGGCCAGATAAGACTTCACCTGCTTGGTGATGCGTGCTTCGACGAAGAATGAGAGGAACGGCACGACGCCACCGAGGGCGATCGCGACGAACCGGGTGAAGTTCCACCGCATCAGGCTCCACAGGCGGAAGTCGGAGAACAGGTACACGACGTACAGCCAGCCGTGTGCGATCAGGATGCCCGTGCTCAAGTCGACACCGGTCGGCGTCACAGGGTCGTTCACCGGGACCAGGGCGAAGACGCCGTGGTTGCCGAACGCGAACAGCTGGTAGCCCATGCCGTATTTGATGACCATCTCGACGCAGAGCAGCAGCAGCATGATGCCGGTGATGTACGCGAACACCTGGTAGAACCGGAGCGCCCCGCGGATCTTCGGGAAATCCGCGAGTTTGGGAGCGAGGGGCATGGGTCTATTCTACTTTCCCGAGAACCGCCGCCGTTTCGGCGTCGAGCTCGCGCAGTTCGTCTTCCTTCTCCTTCGCGTCCTTCACCAGGCGATACCAGAGGAAGATTGCGAAACCGGCGAAGATGATCCACTCCGCCGCATAGAAGATGTTGAGCCAGTTGAGCGTGCGCTCCTGGATGGGCGGGGGCGAGTCGATCTTCGCCAGCCCGGCCGGCGGCGTCCCCGCCACGACATAGGCCGAGTACACGTCGACGCCGTCGACGCCCGACCAGAGGTTGTACAGGGCCGCGACCGACATCGTGGTCATCACCGTCGGGTGCTTCTTGTCCGCCGGGACCTCCGGTGCCTCCGTCGGAACCAGGCGGCCGACGATCTCCTGCTGCGCGGCGGGCTCATCGGCGAGACGCGACACCACGGACTTCGCCGTCGCCTCATCGGCCGCCCAGCCACGCGCGACCGCGAGCGCCACCGGCTTCGCGCCATCGCCGGAGCCGGGGACGGTCACATGACCGACGACCCACCAGCCGGCCGTTCCGTGGTTCAGGCGTCCCTGCAGCAGCTGGTAGTCGCCGGGGACGAACGAGCCGGTCAGTGTGACGAGCTGCCCGGTGGCCGTGTCCGCGATGGGGCCGTTCGGTGCGGCGACCTTCGCGAGCGGCAGGACCGTCTCACTCGGGGTGTCGACGACCGTCCCTGCGTCGATGGCGCGTGACAGCTGCCACTGACCCAGCCAGGCGAAGCCACCGGCCAGGAGGAGAGCGAAGAGGAGCGCGCCGATCCATCGCGGGCGCAGCATCATCTTGAACAGCGTGGTCTCTCCACTGCCGGTGGTCGTGCTAATGGCTCAGTCCCGCTTTCGGTCGCTGCTGTCTTGCTGCATGGCCTGATCGACGACGCGGTCGATGGCCTCCCGGGTGTCGTCCGAGCGCGCCTCCGGGTCGAGGTCGGCTGTCGCCGCCTCCACCAGCGCGATCTCCTCGTCGAGCATCGGATCGCGTTTGGGTTTGGCACGCTTCTTCGGACGTTTGCCGGTCCGGAGAATCATCCCACCGATCTTCTCGGAGTTTGCTGCGAGGATCGGCCCGATGACCGCCATGATGAGCACGTACAGACCGGCGAACGGCTGGATGCGTTCATCCAGACCGGCACTCAGCGACAGGGTGGCGAGGATCAGCGCGAACTCGCCGCGGTTCTGCAGGATGACCGTGGTGTTGATGCCGGCCTGCACGCCCATCCCGTTGATCCAGGCGACGAACTGCCCTGCGAAGATGTTCAGGACGATCGTCAGGAGCACCGCGAGCAGTACAGGGACGACGACGGACGGGAATTGGGCGGCGTTCAGCGCCAGACCGAAGTTGAGGAAGAAGAACGCCGCGAACACGTCACGCAACGGGATGGCGATGTGCTCGATCTTGTTGCGGTACTTCGTCGCGCCGAGCACGAGCCCGATCAGGAAGGCGCCGATCGCATCGGTCACGCCGAGGACTTCGCCGATCCCGGCGAACAGCACGGCGAAGCCGAAGAACAGGATGGTGAAGAGCTCGTCGTCCTTGGTGTGGAACAGCTTGGAGACGTAGCGGCCGCCCCAGCGCGCGATCGTGAACATCACCACGAGGAAGGTGAACGCGATCCCGAGTTTGGCGACGATCGGCCAGAAGTCGGTCTCTCCGCTCAGCACGACCGAGACGATCGCGAGGTAGATCGCGATGAAGATGTCTTCGACGACCGTGACGCCGAGGATCATCGGGGTCTCGGTGTTCGCCAGGCGCTTCAGCTCGATGAGCAGTTTGGTGACGATCGCGCTGGACGAGGTGGCCGTCATCCCGGCGATGATCAGCGCCTCGCGGGTGCCCCAGCCGACCATGAAGCCGAAGATGAGGCCGACGCCCATGTTGACGACGATGTACGAACCGCCGGAGATGATCAGCTTGCCGAAGTTGCCGAAGAACTCGTCCTGGTCGAACTCCAGCCCCAGATTGAACAGCAGCAGGATCAGGCCGAAGATCGCGATCAGCTCGATGTAGTTCGACTCGAGGTTGAGCGGGAACCAGCCGGTGTGCGGGCTGGCCAGCAGCCCCACGATCATGTAGATGGGTATCGCGGGGAGACCCACCAGCTTGCCGAGACGCCCGAGCACGTATGCCACGAGCAGGAGGACGCCGAGAATGATGAGGTCTTCGCCGAGATGCATGGTTACCCCCCAGGCGGTGCGTCGGCGGTGGCGCGCACGGGCAGCTCACCGGAGCGGAAGAAGGCGAACGCTTTGGCGACCTTCTCCGGTGATCCTGCGACGACGAGCGTGTCGCCGGGGAACACCTTGAAGTCGGGTGCGGGCGCCGGGTTGGCGGAGTCGCCGCGCACGACGGCGACGACGGTCAGTCCCGCGATGCCGCGGTCGGCCGGGCTGCCGAGCTGCTGCCCGGCGATGTGGTCTTCGTAATCGACACTGAACCAGTCGATGCTGAGACCGGGGATCTGGTCGAGCGCGGTGAGTGATTCGGTGATCTGCGTGCCGCCCAGCAACTCGGCGAGCGTGTGGGCCTCGTCGTCGTTCAGGCGCAGCGACACCTTCGTCACATCCGCGCCGTCTTCGTGGTCGGAGAAGGTGATGAGGTCGCTGTGCCCGGAACGGTGGGCGATCACGCCGACCTTCCCGCCATCGTCTGTGACGAAGGTGTGCAGCACCCCGACCCCGGGCAACTTGACCCGTCGAACGTCAACCATGTTCCGTCTCCAATTGTTTTGGGGGCAGGTGCACCAAGAATACCGGAGCCACCTGAAGGTGGCTCCGGGCTGAATGGTGTACAGGCCCTATTTCGCCGTCTTCGGCGCCTTCTCGGCCTTCAGCGCTGCGGCGTCGACATCGACGATGTCCGGCGCCTCCAACCGGATGCGGTCGGCCGACTCGTCATCCGGCTGCAACTGACTCGAACGCTCCGCAGCGACCCGTTCGAGATAGGTGCGCACCTCGCGCTCCTCGCGCGCCGTGTCCCAGCCGAGCACGCCGGCCAGGAGACGCGCAGCGACGGGAGCCGCTGACACGCCGCGGTCCCACGCCTCGATCGAGATGCGGGTGCGCCTGGCCAGCACGTCCTCCAGGTGCAGGGCACCCTCGTGCGTGGCCGCGTAGACCACCTCTGCGCCGATGTAGTCGTCGGCGCCGGGCAGCGGGTTGCCGAGCTCGGCGTCGTCGCGCACCAGATCGAGGATGTCCTCCGCCATCGTTCCGTAACGGTTCAGCAGGTGTTCGATGCGAGCGACGTGCAGGCCGCTGTCGGCCGCGATGCGCGCACGCCTGTTCCAGGCCGCCTGGTAGCCCTCCGCTCCGACGAGGGCGATGTCCATCGTCGCGCTCTTCGGGATGCGGCCGTCGAGTGCATCCACTGCCGCATCGATCGCGTCCTTCGCCATGATGCGGTAGGTGGTCCACTTGCCTCCGGCGATCACGACGAGGCCGGGCACGGAGTGCGCAACGAGGTGTTCGCGGGACAGCTTGGAGGTCTGGTCGGACTCCCCGGCCAGCAGCGGGCGCAGACCGGCGTAAACGCCCTCCACGTCTTCCCTGGTCAACGGGATGCCGAGCACGGCGTTCACGTGCGCGAGCAGATAGTCGATGTCGGCCGCGGTGGCCGCCGGGTGCGCCTTGTCGAGGTGCCAGTCGGTGTCTGTCGTGCCGATCAGCCAGTGGCGACCCCACGGGATCACGAACAGCACGCTCTTCTCGGTGCGCAGCAGCAGGCCCATCTTGGACTGGAACCTGTCGCGCGGCACCACCAGGTGGATGCCCTTGGACGCGCGCACCTTGAACTGGCCGCGCTCCCCCACCATCGCCTGGGTGTCGTCCGTCCACACGCCGGTCGCGTTCACGACCTGCTTGGCGCGGATCTCGAACCGCTCGTCGGTCTCCAGGTCGTGCGCCTGCACGCCGACCACGCGCTCCCCCACTTTGACGAAGCCCTCGACCCGCACGCGGGTGGCGACGTGGGCGCCGTAGTGCGCCGCGGTGCGGGCGAGGTTGGCGACGTAGCGTGCGTCGTCCACCTGCGCGTCGTAGTACGTGATGCCGCCGACGAGCGCGTCGCTCGCGAGGCTCGGGATGGCCCGCTGCACCTGCCGCTTGGACAGGTGGCGGTGGTGCGGGACGCCCGGGGGACGCAGTCCGGTGTAGGAGAAGATGTCGTAGAGCATCATGCCGGCGCCGACGTACGCGCGCTCCACGACGCGCTTCTTCAGCGGGTACAGGAACCGCACCGGCTTCACCAGGTGCGGCGCGATGCGCTGGAGCAGAAGACCACGCTCGATCAGGGCCTCGCGCACCAGCCGGAAGTCGAGCTGCTCCAGATACCGGATGCCGCCGTGCACCAGCTTCGACGACCTGCTCGACGTCCCCGATGCGAAGTCGCGCGCTTCGACGAGACCGACGCTGAGACCGCGGGTGACCGCATCCACTGCACTGCCGGTGCCGACGATGCCGCCGCCGACCACGAGGATGTCGAGTTCCGTGTCTTTGAGCGCCGCGATCGCATCAGCTCGCTCTGCCGGGCCGAGCCGTGACGGATACGTCACGGCGGGGTTGGACGTCGATCCTTGTGTGACCATCGTTTTCTCCCTGTCTCGGCCGCCATCGGCCGAACGTTACTGCGCTTGATACGGTGCGACGACGACCTCGACGCGCTGGAACTCCTTCAAGTCCGAGTATCCCGTGGTTGCCATCGAGCGTCGCAGGGCTCCCACCAGATTCGCAGTGCCCTCGGCGACCGGGGCCGGTCCGTACAGGATCTCCTCGAGCGGGGCGACCTGGCCGACAGCGACGCGGTTGCCGCGCGGAAGCTGCGAGTGGTGCGCCTCAGCACCCCAGTGCCAGCCGCCGCCCGGGGCGTCGGTCGCGCGGGCGAGCGTCGAGCCGAGCATCACGGCGTCTGCGCCGCACGCGATGGCCTTGACGATGTCGCCAGAGCTGCCGAGGCCGCCGTCGGCGATGACGTGCACGTAGCGTCCGCCGGACTCGTCCATGTAGTCGCGGCGAGCGCCGGCGACGTCGGCGACGGCCGTGGCCATCGGCGCGTGGATGCCCAGGGTGGAGCGGGTGGTCGACGCTGCGCCTCCGCCGAACCCGACGAGCACGCCGGCCGCGCCGGTGCGCATCAGGTGCAGGGCCGCGGTGTACGTGGCCGCGCCTCCGACGATGACGGGGACATCCAGCTCGTAGATGAACTTCTTGAGGTTGAGCGGTTCGACGCTCTTGGAGACATGCTCGGCCGACACGGTGGTGCCGCGGATCACGAACAGGTCGACGCCGGCCGCGACGACGGTTTCGTAGAGCTCCTGAGTGCGCTGCGGCGAGAGAGCACCGGCGACGGTGACGCCGCCCTCGCGGATCTCAGCGAGACGGGCGGTGACGAGCTCCGGCTTGATCGGCTCCGCGTAGATCTCCTGCATCCTGGCCGTGGCGTTCGCGGCCGGGAGGTTGCGGATCTCGGCGAGCAGGGGCTCCGGGTCTTCGTAGCGCGTCCAGAGACCTTCGAGGTCGAGGACGCCGAGGCCGCCGAGCTGTCCCATCATGATCGCGGTCGTCGGCGAGACCACCGAGTCCATGGGGGCAGCGAGGAACGGGATGGAGAACTGGTACGCGTCAATCGACCAGGACACCGACACATCCTCGGGGTCGCGGGTGCGACGGCTCGGAACCACAGCGATGTCATCAAAGGCGTAAACGCGGCGAGCGCGCTTGGCGCGCCCGATCTCAATCTCCATACTCACCCGTTCAGTCTATGGCGAGGGGCTGGCAGAGTGGTCTCATGACTGTCGAAGCCTCCCCGCTCTCCCAGCTCAGGACGCGCACCAGCGAGAAGTGGCGCGCGTATCCGGACGATGTGCTCCCGCTGTTCGTGGCCGAGATGGACTATCCCCTCGCCGAACCGATCGCGGATGCCCTGCACGCGGCCGTCGCGCGCTCCGACACGGGGTACATCGGTCCGGACGACGCGGTGAAGCGCGCGTTCGCCGGTTTCGCCGCAGACTCCTGGGGGTGGGAGGTCGAGGCCGCCCGCACGCTGACCACCACGGACGTGAGTGTGGTGATCGTCGAGGCGCTGCGCCTGGCGATCCGGCCGGGCGAACGCGTGGTCATCACGCCGCCGGTGTATCCGCCGTTCTTCGAGTTCATCCCGGAGGCGGGAGGGGTGCTCGAGGAGGTTCCGCTGCTGTCGTCGGAGTCGGACGGCTGGTCGCTCGACCTCGACGGCATCGAGCGCGCGTTCGCCGGTGGCGCCAGGGCGTTCCTGCTCTGCAACCCGCACAACCCGCTCGGCCTCGTGCATCCACCGGAGCAGTTGGCGGCCCTGGCCGCCATCGCCGCACGCTATGACGCGATCGTGGTGAGCGACGAGGTGCACGCTCCGCTGACGCACACCGACGCGACGTTCACGCCGTTCCTGTCGGTGTCGCAGGAGGCGCGGAGCCACGGCATCGCCGCCCACGCGGCCAGCAAAGCCTGGAACCTCGCCGGACTCAAGTGCGCGCTGTTCGTGACGGCCGACGACCGGATGACCGACCGCATCCGGTCGCTGCCGGTGGAGGTCGAGGTGCGGACGAGTCACTTCGGCAGAATCGCCACCGAGGCCGCCTACCGCGACAGCCGCGAGTGGCTGGCGGAGGCGCTGGTCTCGATCCAGGCGAACCGGTCTCTGCTGACCACCCTGCTGACAGAGCAGCTGCCGGAGGCGCGCTACCGCGAACCGCACGCGAGCTACCTCGCCTGGGTGGACCTGAGCGGGCTCGGCTGGGGAGACGACCCGAGCACTGTCGCGCTGGAGCGCGCCAGGGTCGCGCTCAACCCTGGAACCGACTTCGGGCGCCAGGGCGCCGGGCACGTGCGGCTCAACTTCGCCTGCTCGCCCGAGGTGCTGCGGGAGGCGATCACGCGCATCCAGCAGGCGCGCTGAAACGCGAGATGCCAGTAACTGTGCCGAATCGAGCTGTTTTCGGCGCAGTTACTGGCATCTCGCGTGCCTGAGTGGAACTCAGCGCGTGTAGTTGGGCGACTCTACGACCATCTGGATGTCGTGCGGGTGCGACTCCTTGAGCCCGGCCGGCGTGATGCGGACGAACTTGCCGCGCTCCTTGAGCTCGGGAATGGTGCGGGCGCCGACGTAGAACATCGACTGGCGCAGACCACCGAGGAGCTGGTACGCCACGGCCGAGAGCGGGCCGCGGTACGGCACCTGGCCCTCGATGCCCTCGGCGATCAGCTGCTCGTCGCTCGGGACGTCCGCCTGGAAGTAGCGGTCGCGCGAGTACGAGGTCTTCTTGCCGCGGGTCTGCATCGCGCCGAGCGACCCCATGCCGCGGTAGTTCTTGAACTGCTTGCCGTTGACGAAGACGAGGTCTCCGGGCGACTCGGCCGTTCCGGCGAGCAGAGAACCGAGCATGACGGTGTCCGCACCGGCGACGAGCGCCTTCGCGATGTCGCCCGAATACTGTAGGCCTCCGTCGGCGATCAGCGGGACACCGGCCGGGCGGGCGGCGAGCGACGACTCGTAGACGGCGGTCACCTGGGGAACGCCGACACCGGCGACGACGCGCGTGGTGCAGATGGAGCCGGGACCGACGCCGACCTTGATCGCGTCAGCGCCCGCGTCGATCAGCGCCTGGGCACCGGAGCGTGTGGCCGCCTGGCCGCCGATCACGTCGACGTGCTTGGCGCGCGGCTCGTTCTTGAGCCTGCTGATGATGTCGAGGACGCCTCGGCTCTCGCCGTTGGCCGTGTCGACGACGATCACGTCGACACCGGCGTCGATCAGGGTCATCGCGCGCTCCCAGCCGTCGCCGAAGAAGCCGATGGCCGCACCGACGCGCAGCCGGCCCTCGTCGTCCTTGGTGGCGTTCGGGTACTTCTCGCTCTTGTCGAAGTCCTTGACCGTGATGAGCCCGCGCAGGCGACCGTCGGCGTCGACCAGCGGAAGCTTCTCGATCTTGTGCTGGGCGAAGATCGCGACCGCGGAGTCCGGGTCGATGCCGACCGGGGCCGTGATGAGCGGCATCTTCGTCATGACGTCGCGCACGTAGGTCGTCGTGCGCTCGAACGGCGACACGAAGCGCATGTCGCGGTTGGTGATGATGCCGACGAGCCTGCCGTCGCCCTCGACCACCGGGAGGCCGCTGACGCGGAACTGGCCGCACAGCGCGTCCACTTCCTCGACGGTGGCATCAGGGGTCGTGGTGACGGGGTTGGTGATCATGCCGGACTCTGACCGCTTGACCTTGTCGACGTGCGCCGCCTGGTCTTCGATCGAGAGGTTGCGGTGCAGGATGCCGATGCCGCCCTGCCGCGCCATGGCGACAGCCATGCGGGACTCGGTGACGGTGTCCATGGCGCTCGACAGGAGCGGAGCGGACACCGAGATGCGCTTGGTGAGCCGCGAGGAGGTGTCGACCTCACTCGGGATGACGTCCGTGTACCCGGGAAGCAGCATCACGTCGTCGTAGGTCAAACCGATGAAACCGAACGGATCCGACTGATCCATTTCACCCCTTATTCGTAGCGGAGATGGGAGATGTCCGCCGCCACCAGCGCCTGCGGATATTCAATCGTAACGGCAGAACCCTGGGGGTTTATTCCGCTGAGGGTTATTCCACCGTCGCGACGTCGAGCTCCACGGCTTTCCTGCCCGACCGGCTGGCAATGATCATGTCGACGCACAGGATGAGCAGCGCGAGCCACACGATCGCGAACCCGAACCAGCGCTCCGGCGGCATCGCCTCGTGCAGCACGACCACGCCGACGAGGAACTGGATGAACGGCGCGAAGTACTGGATGAACCCCATGTAGACCAACGGCAGCCTCCTCGACGCCGCCGCGAAGAACAGCAGAGGGACAGCCGTGATCACCCCGGCGCCGACCAGCGCGACCGTGTGCCAGACGTTGATCGTTCCGAAAGTGATCCCCACCGTCGCGCCGACCACGACGAGCTGCACGATGGCGACAGGCGTCAGCCACATGGTCTCCAGCGTGAGGCCGGCGACCGCATCCACTTCCCCTCCGACGCGCTTCTTGATCAGCCCGTACAGTCCGAACGAGAACGCCAGGATGAGCGCGATCCAGGGCAATGAGCCGTAGCCGACCGCCAGCACGACCACCGCGATGATGCTGACGCCAACGGCGACCCACTGCGCGACCCGCAGCTTCTCCCTCTGCACGATCACGCCGAGGAAGACGGTGACGATCGGGTTGATGAAGTAGCCGAGCGCGGCCTCGACCACGTGGCCGCTGATCGTCGCGAGCACGTAGGTCTGCCAGTTGACGTAGATCAGCGCGCCGGCGACGCCCATCGTGAACACCACGCGCTTGTTCAGCAGCAGGGCGCCGAACGCGCGCCACTTCCTGGTGACGGTGAGCAGGATCGCGCAGAAGACCAGCGAGAACAGCACCCGCCAGGCGACGATCTCCCAGGCGCTCGCCGGGACGAGGGACAGGAAGTAGATGGGCAGGATGCCCCACAGGACATACGCGGAGATGGCGTAGACGAGGCCCGAGCGACGGTGCTCGGACAACGGTTTCGCTGCGCCGGTCACGCTTGGGGTCGTCTCGTTCTGGGCCACGGAGCGATCTTACGCGCGACCCGTGACGCCCAGACGCACCGAGCAGCGCCCGGACGCGAAAGGGCCCGGATGCGCAGTGCGCATCCGGGCCCTCGAACAGCCGGTCGTCAGCGGACGACGACGGCCAGAACGTCGCGAGCGGAGAGGACGAGGTAGTCCTCGCCACCGAACTTGACTTCGGTTCCGCCGTACTTGGAGTAGATCACCTTGTCGCCGACGGCGACGTCGAGCGGAACGCGGTTGCCGTTGTCGTCGATGCGACCGGGGCCGACGGCGACGACTTCGCCCTCCTGCGGCTTCTCCTTGGCAGTGTCGGGAATGACCAGACCAGATGCAGTGGTCTGCTCAGCCTCGACCTGCTTGATGACGATGCGATCCTCGAGCGGCTTGATGGAGACCGACACGTTTGACCCTCTTTCCTACAAACACAGGCTTGAACAAAGACGTGAGTTAGCAAACTCATACCGAGAGTGCTAACACGAGTTTAGGGGGTGCGTTAGCAGTCACGCAACGTGAGTGCCAAGAGGGTGGCGAAGAGACGGTACCGTTGCAGCATGGATCGGTCGGAACTCGTCGAGCTGCTCTCCGCCGAGGGGCTGCGGCTGCTCGACTCCCTGCCGCCGTACCATTCCGAGCGGGATGTGCTCCGGATGGTCAGCGACCTGCGCAAAGCCGGCCACTCCCCCGGCCTGGTCGCCGCCGTCCTCACCCAGGCCAAGCTGCGCTCGAAGGCGCAGGCCAAGTTCGGCCCGTTCGCCGAGCGGATGCTGTTCACCGAGGCGGGACTCGAACAGGCCACCAGACTGCCCGTCGCCGCCAGGCACGCCGGGCGCTTCCACTCCGCCGGCCTCGAGCGCGTCGCCGACCTCGGTTGCGGCATCGGCGGCGACGCGCTGGCGGTTTCCGCGCTGGACATCGAGGTGCTCGCGGTCGACGCCGACGAGGTCACCGCGGCCATCGCGAGCTACAACCTCGCGCCGTTCCCTCGGACGACCGTCGAGCACAGGAAGGCGGAGGACGTCGATCTGCGCTCGTTCGACGGCGTCTTCCTCGACCCGGCCAGACGCACGGCCGGCCACGGGCAGACCTCCCGCCTGACCGACCCGGACGAGTACTCTCCGTCGCTCGGGTTCGCTTTCGAACTCGCCACTGGCCGATCCGTCGGCGTGAAGCTCGGACCTGGACTCGACCGCGACCTCATTCCGTCCAGCGCCGAAGCGCAGTGGGTCTCCGTCGACGGCCAGGTGGTCGAGATGGGACTCTGGTTCGGCGTGCTCCGGCGGCCGGGCATCGGCCGCGCGGCTCTCGTCGTGCGCGGCGACGACGCCGCAGAACTCACCGCCCGCTCCGACAGCGACGACGCCGAGACCGGGCCGATCGGCGAATACCTCTACGAACCGGACGGCGCCGTCATCCGCGCACGCCTGATCGGCGACCTCGCGCGCAGCATCGACGGCCGGATGCTCGCCGACGGGATCGCGTACATCACGTCGGACACCCGCGCCGAGACGCCGTTCGCCACCGGGTTCCGCGTGGTCGAGACGCTCCCGTTCAACGAACGGGACCTGAAGCGGGCCCTCAAGCAGCGCGGCATCGGCACGCTCGAGATCAAAAAGCGCGGCGTGGATGTGGACCCCGCGACGCTCCGCAAGCGCTTATCGCTCAGCGGCTCGGCGTCGGCGACCCTGCTCCTCACCCGCGTTGCGGGCAAGCACACGGCGCTGCTGGTGGAACGCCTCTCCTGATCGGCTCGGCGAAGGCCGGGTGAACGACGACGGCCGGGACGCGCTCGTGCGCATCCCGGCCGTCTGACGTTCAGCGGATCAATATCCGTTGTACGAGCTGTACGAGGAGCTGAAGGCGATGATCGCGATGATGATGACGATCCAGACGAGCAGCGAGAGCCCGACACTGACGAAACCGGTGATGATGCCGGTGAGCCAGAAGCCCTTCGCCGCTGGCTCCTTCTTCTTGCCGATGAAGCCGAGGATGATCGCGGCGACGCCGAACGGGAAGCCGATGCCGTAGACCCAGCCGAGCACGACGCCGATGATGCCGCCGACCATCGACAGGATGCTCAGCGTCGGCGACTTAGCGGGCGCCGCGTACGGCTGCGCGTATCCGGGGGCGGGCTGGCCGTAGGCGGGGGCGCCGTAGCCCGGCTGCTGGCCGTACGGCTGCTGCGCGTATGGCTGCTGCTGCCCGTACGGCTGCTGCTGGCCGTTTGGCTGCTGGCCGTAGGGCTGCTGCGCACCGTACGGCTGCTGCCCATACGGCTGCTGCGCACCGTACGGCTGCTGCCCTGGTGCCGCCGGCTGCTGGCCGTACCCGGCCGGCTGCACGGGCGGCGCAGGAGGCACGGGCGCTGTGGGCGGGACGGGTGCCGCTGCCGCCGGGGCGGCTTCGGGCGGCACCGGGGGAACGGCGGCGGTCTGCGCGTCAGCAGCCGGGACGGCATCGCCGTTCTGCGCGTTGGGGTCCACCGGCTCCGCCGGCACGTTCGGATCGGTCATGAGACCCATCTCCTTCAATCCTGAGAAATCGCTGTAACGCTGCCAATGCTGGCAGTGCGTGCACAGGGGTGTCAACGACGGTCCCCCATCGCGCCCCCCGAGAACAACCATATCCATCCGGATGCGCGATCGTGAGCGTCCGCACACGATTGGGGACCCCGGTACCACGCGTTGCGGCACCAGGGCCGTACGCTCAGCGCGCGACCTGGATGTCCGTGACGGGAAGCGTGGAATCGGCGGAGAAGCTGAGCGCGCTCGGCGCGTGCCCCGCCATGATCAGTTGGGCGCCGAGGGCGGCGATCATCGCCCCGTTGTCCGTGCACAACGACAGGGCCGGGATGCGCAACGCGACCCCCGCTGCGTCGCACCGCTCCTGCGCCACCTGCCGCACCCGCGCGTTCGCGACGACCCCGCCGCCGAGCAGCAGCCGAGGCACGCCGTTGTCTGCGCACGCGGCGAGCGCCTTCGTGAGGAGCACGTCGACGACGGCCTCGCGGAAGGACGCGGCGACGTCGGCGACCGGCACGGGCTCCCCCGCATCCTGTCGCTGTTCGACCCAGCGGGCGACGGCGGTCTTCAGCCCGGAGAAGGAGAAGTCGTAGCGGTGGTGTTCGAGGTCTTTCGGCTTGGTGAGGCCGCGCGGGAACCGGATGGCCTTCGGGTCTCCGTCGACGGCGACCCTGTCGATCTGCGGGCCGCCGGGGTACGGGAGCCCGAGCACGCGCGCCACTTTGTCGAACGCCTCGCCCGCCGCGTCGTCGATCGTCTCGCCGAGCAGCTCGACGTCGCTGACCAGGTCGCGCACGAGCAGCAGGGACGTGTGGCCTCCGGACACCAGGAGCGCGATCGTCGGCAGCTCCACGGGGTGCCCTGGGCCGCCGTGCGCGTCGAGCAGGTCGGCGCCCACGTGGCCGACCAGGTGGTTCACGGCGTACAGCGGCTTGCCGAGCGACAGCGCGAGCGCCTTCGCCGCCCCGACGCCGACCATCAGGGCACCGGAGAGGCCGGGGCCGCTGGTCACGGAGACCGCGTCGATGTCGGCCAGGTCGATGCCGGCGTCCGCGACGGCCGTGCGCAGCGTCGGCGTGAGCGCCTCCAGGTGGGCGCGCGCGGCCACCTCCGGCACGACGCCGCCGTAGCGGGCGTGCTCGTCCATCGACGACGCGATGGTGTTGGCGAGCAGGGTCGTCCCCCGCACGATGCCGATCCCGGTCTCGTCGCAGGAGGTCTCGATGCCGAGGACGAGCGGGTTGTCCCTGTTCATGCTGTCGTCGTCTCCGGGGTCGGGACGGTGAGGCGCATCACGATCGCGTCGACGCCGTCCGGCTGGTAGTAGCGGGGCCGCACGCCGATCTCCTCGAAACCGAGTTCCCGGTACAGGATTTGGGCGCCGGGGTTGTCCGCGCGCACTTCGAGGAACACCTCGCGGGCTCCCCGCTTGCGGGCTTCGCCGATCAGCGAGAGCATCAGCACCCTGCCGAGTCCCTTGCGGCGCGCGTGCGGCGCGACCGCGATGGTCTGGATGTCCCCCTCGGCCGCTCCGTGCGGCGCGAGCAGTCCGGCGTATCCGTCGATCCGCTCCGGATGTTCCGGCTCGAACGCGACGAGGTAGTAGCCGTGCTCGCTCGCCACCTCCGAACGCATCGAGTGCTCCGACCACGCATCGGAGACGAATGTGGCGCGCTCGAGTGCCATGATCGCCTCCACGTCGGTGTCCGCGGCGCGCCTGAGCTGCCAGGCGGTCACGCGCTCACCCGCTTCGGTCCGTTGGACAGCGTCACGTCCGGCGAACGCAGGTAGAGCGGCTCGTCCGCGTCGAACGGCAGCCGGTTGGCGTAGCGCAGCTCGGCGATCATCCCGAGCGCCCCCGCTGAAACAGTGGATGCGTCGAGCCTGGCCATCCCGGCGTGCGGCAGGTCGTCCGGTTTCGTCAGGCCGGGCCCGTCGAGCCGCACCGGCAGGCCGTGCTCGCCGACCCCGGAGTACGCGGACCAGTACAGCTCTTTGCGGCGGGCGTCCGTGACCACGAGCAGTTCGCCCGCGCCCCCCGCGCCGTACCAGTCGAACGCGACGGCGTCGTGGCTGACGACCGGCACGAGGGGCTTTCCTGCGCCGAACGCGAATGCCTTCGCCGCGGCGATACCGACCCGCAGGCCGGTGAACGGCCCCGGCCCCATCCCCGCGACGACGCCGGACAGTGCGGCGACCGCCACGCCGGACTTGGCCAGGACGGCTTCGATCAGCTCGCCGATGACCTCGGCGTGCCGCATCGTGTCCGCCTCCGTGCGCTCGGCCAGGACTCCGCCCGCCAGGTCGACGACGGCGACGCTCGTTCCGGCGGAGGTGTCGATGGCGAGGAGCATGGATCCAGCCTAAACGGCTTCCGTGGCAGCGACGGCGGCCCAGCGCGGGCCGTACCCGGTCACCGTGACCGTGCGCGGCTCGTCCGCGTCCAGTTCGTCTTCGGTGGCGCTGTCGGCGGCGACTACGGCTCCCGCGCCCGTCGGCCGTGCGATCGTGACGTCGAGCCACGACTCTGCGACCCCGTCGAGCATCCCGGAACCCCACTCCACCACCACGACCGAGCGGGCGAAGTCGATGTCGAGGTCGTCGAGCTCCAGTGCGCTGCCGAGCCGGTAGGCGTCCACGTGGACGAGGGGTGCGCCTCCGACGACACTCGGATGCGTCCTCGCCAGCACGAACGTCGGGCTCGTCACAGGGCCGCGCACCTGCAGTCCGTCGCCGATGCCGCGGGTCAGCGTGGTCTTCCCTGCGCCGAGCGGCCCGCTCAGCACCACCAGGTCTCCTGCGCGCAGGATCGCGGCCAGTTCGATGCCGAGCGTGTGCATGTCCGCCGACGTCGGCACGACCCGCGTCGCCGGCGGCCAGAGGTAGCCGGTCACGGCGTCCCCAGGTAGCGGCGCCGCACCCTGGCTCCGATGCGGGTCACGATCTCGTAGTTGATGGTGCCGGCCGCCTCCGCCCAGTCGTCTGCGGACGGGACACCGGCCGCCGGATCGCCGAACAGCACGACGTCGTCGCCGACCTGCACGTCCTGATCGTCGACGTCGACCACGAACTGGTCCATCGCGATGCGGCCGCAGACCCGGAAGGTGCCCCCCGCGATCGACACCGGGGCCCGGTTGGAGGCGTGCCGCGGGATGCCTTCCGCGTAGCCGAGGGGAACGAGCGCCAGCGTGGTGTCGCCGGAGGTGCGGTACGTGTAGTCGTAGGAGACGCCCGTTCCGGCGGGGACCCGGCGCACGGCGGCGACGCTGCCGCGCAGCGTCATCACCGGGCGGAGACCCAGGTCGGCGCTCGAGCGGCCGGCCAGCGGCGACAGACCGTAGACGGCGATACCGAGGCGCACCATGTCGAACCGCGCCTCCGGTATGTTCAGGGCCGCGGCCGACGCCGCAAGGTGCCGCAGCTCCGGCTTCAGCCCCGCCGCCGCTGCCCGCTCGAGGCCGCGCGTGAAGACGGCGACGGCAGCGCGGTCGTCCTCCGGCGACGCGTTCGAGACGTGGCTGAACACGCCGCGCACGACGATGTCGCCCGCGTGCTCCAGGTCGCGGGCGCGGGCGAAGGCCGCGTCCCACTGGGGCTCGGAGATGCCATTGCGGCTGAGCCCGGTCTCCAGCTTCAGCTGCACGAACGCCTGCCCGTGCAGCTCTCCGCGCTCCACCAGGGCGCGCCGGGCCGCCGCGACCGCGTCGAGCTGGGCGATCGAGGAGACGCCGATGTCGACGCCGGCGGCGATGGCCGGTGCGAAGTCCGCATCCGGGTCGTGCAGCCAGGCGAGCACCGGGGCGTCGACCCCCGCGTCGCGCAGCTGCATCGCCTCGGTGAGATCGGCGACACCGAGCCAGTCGGCGCCTCCGGCGAGCGCCGCGCGGGCGCACTGCACCGCCCCGTGTCCGTAGGCGTTCGCCTTGACCACGGCCATCACGTGCTCGGTGCCGACCACGTCGCGCAGGTGGGCGACGTTCGCACTGAGCGCATCCAGGTCGATCACGGCCTCGCGGAATTCCGCGTGGCCGGCCGTCTGGTGCTCCCCGATCTGGTGCCCGCTCGTCAACTGTCCCTCTCCGTCACGACGAACGCCGTCGCGACCCCCGCGTCGTGCGTCATCGACACGTGGATGTGCGCAATGCCCCTGTCACGCACATCCCGCGCAACGACGTTGTGCAGTACGAAGCCCGGGTTCCGTTCGTCGTCCGCGACGATCTCCATGTCGTGCCAGCGCACGCCCTCCGAGCCGCCGAGCGCCTTGATCAGCGCCTCCTTGGCCGCGAACCGGGCCGCCAGCGAGTGCACGGGGAGCGCGCGCTCCGCCTCGGTGAAGAGCCGTTCCCGCAGGCGCGGCGTCCGCTCCATGGAGCGGGCGAAGCGTTCCAGGTCGACGACGTCGACCCCGATCCCGGCGATCACGGCGCCTCCGTCACTCGACGGTGACGGACTTGGCCAGGTTGCGCGGCTGGTCAACGTCGAGACCCTTGGCCGCGGACAGCTCCATGGCGAAGATCTGCAGCGGGACCACGGCCAGCAGCGGCTCGAACAGCGGCGCGGCGAGCGGGATGCGGATGACCTCGTCCGCGAACGGGAGAACGGCGGCGTCCCCTGCCTCGGCGATCGCGATGACGCGGGCGCCGCGGGCGCGGATCTCCTGGATGTTCGACACGACCTTCTTGTGCATCTCGTCCGACCAGCGCGGGGACGGGACGACGACGAAGACCGGCTGACCCGGCTCGATCAGCGCGATCGGGCCGTGCTTGAGCTCGCCGGCGGCGAAGCCCTCCGCGTGGATGTACGCGAGCTCCTTGAGCTTCAGCGCACCCTCCAGAGCGATCGGGTACCCGACGTGACGGCCGAGGAAGAGCACCGAACGGGTGTCGGACATCCACCTGGCCAGCTGGGCGATGGCGTCGTGCGACTCGAGGACGGACGCGATCTTCTCCGGAACGGCCTGCAGCTCGGCGATGGCATCGTGCTGCTGGACCTCCGTGAGCGTGCCGCGCACACGCGCCAGGTGCAGACCGAACAGGTAGAGCGCCGTGATCTGGGCGACGAACGCCTTGGTCGACGCGACGGCGACCTCCGGCCCGGCGTGCGTGTAGAGCGCCGCGTCCGACTCACGCGGGATGGTCGCGCCCTGGGTGTTGCAGACCGAGATGGCGGTCGCGCCGGCCTCACGGGCGTACTTGACGGCCATCAGGGTGTCCATCGTCTCGCCCGACTGGCTGATCGAGATGACCAGGGTGCCATCAGTGATGACCGGCTCGCGGTAACGGAACTCGTGGCTGAGCTCCACTGTGACGGGAACGCGCGCCCACTTCTCGATGGCGTAACTGCCGACCATGCCGGCGTACGCCGCCGTGCCGCAGGCGATGATGGTGATGCGGTCGATCCCGGCGAGCTTGCCATCGTCGAGCACGTCCAGCTCCGGGATGTGCACGGTGCCGTCGACGATCCGGCCGCGCAGAGTGTTCGCGACGGCGTCCGGCTCCTCGGCGATCTCCTTGGCCATGAACGACGACCAGCCGCCCTTCTCGGCGGCGGAGGCGTCCCAGGCGATCTCGAACGGCTCGACCTCGACCGGGGCACCGGAGAAGTCGGTGACCGTGACGGCGTCCGGGGTGATGGTGACGATCTGGTCCTGGCCGATGGCGAGGGCGTTGCGGGTGTGCTCGACGAACGCGGCGACGTCGGAGCCGAGGAAGTTCTCCCCCTCGCCCAGGCCGATCACCAGCGGCGAGTTGCGGCGCGCGCCGACGACCACGTGCGGCTGGTCCTTATGCAGGGCGAGCAGCGTGAACGCGCCC
Organism: Leifsonia sp. McL0627; assembly: GCF_058244615.1. Taxonomy (NCBI): domain Bacteria; kingdom Bacillati; phylum Actinomycetota; class Actinomycetes; order Micrococcales; family Microbacteriaceae; genus Leifsonia; species Leifsonia sp. McL0627. The sequence continues at coordinate 113,976 of NZ_JBZCGM010000003.1, read as the reverse complement.
TCCAGGCGGGAGACCACGCGCTGGAACGCCTCGTTCAGATCGCCGGTGGTGCGGTACTCGCGGCCGAGGAGCACGGCGGCGACCTCGGTGTCGGTCTCCGACTCGAAGGTGAAACCGTCTGCGAGCAGTTCGTCGCGCAGGGTGGCGAAGTTCTCGATGATGCCGTTGTGGATGACGGCGAGCTTGCCGTCATCCCCGAGGTGCGGGTGCGCGTTGCGGTCGGTCGGTCCACCGTGGGTCGCCCAGCGGGTGTGGCCGATGCCGGTGCCGCCGTTCGGGATCGGGTGCGCCTCCAGCTCACCGGCGAGCGCGGACAGCTTGCCAGCCTTCTTCGCCGTGCCGAGCTGGCCGTCCGGGCCGATGACCGCGATACCGGCCGAGTCGTATCCCCGGTACTCCAGCCGCTTCAGGCCGCCGAGCAGGACCTCAACACTCTTGTCGGTACCGACGTACCCCACGATTCCACACATGCTGCCGATTTTAGCCTGGCGCGACACCCTAGACTTGTCGCCTATGGCGGTGAACGGCGCAGCACAGGGCGTATCCACAGGCAACGGCGACTCGTCCCCGTTCGTCGAGCTGGGCAGGGCCGACTGGGCCGACCTCGCACAGAGCACGCGGCTCCCGCTCAAGGAGACTGAGATCGTGCAGCTGCGCGGACTCGGCGATCCGCTCGACATGCGCGAGGTCGAAGAGGTCTATCTGCCGCTCAGCAGGCTGCTGAACCTGTACGTCGGCGGCGCCAAGCAGCTGCACAGGGTGACCAGCCAGTTTCTCGGCGAGCGGGCGGCGAGCACGCCGTTCGTGATCGGCGTCGCGGGTTCCGTCGCCGTCGGCAAGTCGACCATCGCCCGTCTTCTGCGCGAATTGCTGTCGCGCTGGGACGACACTCCCAGGGTCGAACTGGTCACCACCGACGGGTTCCTGCTGCCCAACGCCGAACTGGAACGCCGCGGCCTGATGGACAGGAAAGGCTTCCCCGAGTCGTACGACCGCCGAGCGCTGCTGCGCTTCGTCACCGCGGTCAAGAGCGGGGCGGCCGAGGTGCGGGCACCGTTCTACTCGCACCTCAGCTACGACATCGTGCCGGACGCGGAAATCGTCGTCCGCCGCCCGGACGTGCTCATCGTCGAGGGCCTCAACGTGCTGCAACCGGCCGGTGGAGGCAACCGTCTCGCCGTCAGCGACCTCTTCGACTTCTCCGTCTACGTGGATGCGCGCACCCGCGACATCGCGCACTGGTACGAGGAGCGCTTCCTCAAGCTGCAGCGCGGCGCGTTCACGAATCCCAAGTCGTACTTCCACCGCTTCGCCGAGCTCACCGAGGAGCAGGCCAGAGCGCGCGCATCCAGTATCTGGGAGTCGATCAACGAGCCCAATCTCACGCAGAACATCCGGCCGACGCGCTCGCGCGCCAAGCTGGTGCTGCGCAAGGGCGCGGATCACACGGTGAGTTCCGTGCTGCTGCGGAAGCTGTAACCGGGTTTCTACGCCCCAGTCGTAAATCACCGGGGCCTGTGCGCTCTGGTATTCAAAGCGCGTGTTATTCCATCATGAGGTATGGCCGCTCCTCACTCCCGCGCCGCTGAACTCTTCGGCGCACGCGTGCGCACCGCCAGAATCGCCCTCGGCCTCAGCCAGGAAGACGTCGCCCAACTCGCCGACATGCACTCGACGAACTACGGACGCATCGAGCGGGGAGAGGCGAACGCCGAACTGCACACGATCGTGCGCCTGGCGACCGCGCTCAACGTCGACCCTGGCGAACTGCTCGCCGGCCTCTACGGCGACGAACTGCTGCCGAAGCGGACGCGCTCGTACACCGTCGCCGATTTCATCGCATCCAGGAAGGCGGAGGACGGCCGCTGAGCCGCCAGGAAACATGCCAGCACACCGCTCGAACGCCGCAGCGATCCTCGGCGACCGCATCCGGGAGGCGCGGATCTCCCTCGGCCTGCCGCAGAGCGATATCGCCCACCTGGCCGGAATGGACGTCGCCAACTACGGCAAGCTCGAACGCGGCCAGAGCAACCCCACCCTGGAGACGCTCGTGCAGGTGGCGACCGTGCTGGGCGTCGACCTCGGAGCGGTCACCGCCGGCCTGAGTGGCGAGGACATGCTCCCGCCGTCCGAGCGGGTGTTCACGGCCGCGGACTTCATCGAAGCCCGCGGCCGCCGAACCCGCTAGCGAGATCGCCGCGGTGAGAAGACCGGTCCGCTAGAGCGACAGCCGCTCGCGCACGACCGTCGCGAGCTCTTCGGCGAGGCGCTCCGCCGTGTGGATGTCAGCCGCCTCGACCATGACGCGCACCAACGGCTCCGTGCCGGAGGGGCGCAGCAGCACCCGGCCGGTGTCGCCGAGTGTGGCCTCCGCGGTCTGCACGGCCGCCTTGAGGCCGTCGTCCGTGTGCACGGCGTGGTGGTCGACGTTCTTGACGTTCACCATCACCTGCGGGTAGACGGTCATCACCTGGGCGAGCTCGGCGAGGGACTTGCCCTGACGCGCCATCTCGCTCAGCAGGTGCAGGCCGGTCAGGATGCCGTCGCCCGTCGTCGCGAACTGACGCATGATGACGTGCCCGGACTGCTCCCCGCCGAGGGAGTAGTCGTTCTTGTTCATTTCTTCGAGCACGTAGCGGTCGCCGACCGCGGTCTCGACCACCCGGATGCCGTTGTCGCGCATCGCGAGCTTCAGCCCGAGGTTGCTCATCACCGTGGCGACGAGGGTGTCATCGCGGAGCTTGCCGCGCTGCTTCATGCCGACCGCGAGGATCGCCATGATCTGGTCGCCGTCGACGATGTTGCCGTTGGCGTCGATCGCGAGACACCGGTCCGCGTCTCCGTCGTGGGCGATGCCGACGTCGGCACCCGCCGCGAGGACGGCCTCGGCGAGCTTGTCGAGGTGCGTGGATCCGACTCCGTCGTTGATGTTCATGCCGTCCGGCGCGTCGCCGATGACGGTGACGCGGGCGCCGGCGTCCGTGAACACCTCCGGTGAGACGCCGGCCGCCGCGCCGTGGGCGCAGTCGAGCACGACGTGGATGCCGTCGAGGCGGTACGGAAGGCTCGCCAGCAGGTGGAGGACGTAGCGGTCCTCCGCGTCGGCGAACCGGCGGATGCGGCCGACGGCGGCTCCGGTGGGGGCGAGCTTCTCGAGGGAGAGGTGCTCTTCGATCCTGTTCTCGACGATGTCGGGCAGCTTGGTGCCGCCGCGAGCGAAGATCTTGATGCCGTTGTCCGGCGCCGGGTTGTGCGACGCGGAGACCATGACACCGAAGTCGGCGTCGAAGTCCGCGATCAGGAAGGCGGCCGCCGGCGTCGGGATGACCCCGGCGTCGTAGACGTCGATGCCGGAGCTCGCGAGTCCGGCCGACACAGCCGCAGAAATGAACTCGCCGGAGACCCGGGGGTCACGGGCGACGATCGCCTTCGGGCGTTTGCCCTCGGCACGCCGCGCCTCCGCGCTGCGGCCTTGCGTCAGGACAGCAGCAGCTGCCTGAGCAAGGCCGAGCGCGAGGTCGGCGGTGAGACTACCGTTCGCGAGTCCGCGGACTCCGTCGGTTCCGAAGAGGCGTGGCATAAACCGAAGCCTAAGCGCTGTCGACGCTTAGCGCTTGGAGAACTGCGACGCCTTGCGGGCCTTCTTGAGACCGGCCTTCTTGCGCTCGATGACGCGAGCGTCACGAGTGAGGAAGCCCGCCTTCTTGAGGGTGGCACGGTTGTTCTCGCGGTCGATCTCGTTGAGGGCACGAGCGATCGCGAGGCGCAGTGCGCCGGCCTGGCCGGAAGGGCCGCCGCCGGTGATGCGTGCGATGACGTCGTAGCCGCCGATGAGGTCGAGGACCTTGAACGGGTCGGTGATCAGCTGCTGGTGCAGCTTGTTCGGGAAGTAGTCGGCGAACTCACGGCCGTTGACCGTGATGCTGCCGGAGCCCGGGACGAGGCGCGCGCGGGCGATGGCCTGCTTGCGACGGCCGACGGCCGCACCGGGAACGGTGAGGACGGGGCGCTGCGTCTGGGGGGCCTCGGAGGCCGGGGTTTCGGTCGAGTAGGACTCGACGTTGTCGGCCTGAGCCGACTCGATGCTGTCTGCGATCTTCGCCACGATGGTGATAATCCTTTATCTCTGAGTCTGAAGGGTCTGTCGGGCGCTACTGAGCGACCTGGCCGAGGGTGTACGGCTTCGGCTGCTGGGCGGCGTGGGGGTGCTCGCTGCCCGTGTAGACCTTCAGCTTGCGGAGCTGAGCGCGGCCGATCGAGTTCTTGGGGAGCATTCCGCGAACGGCCTTCTCCACAGCGCGGATCGGGTTCTTCTCGAGGAGCTCGGCGTAGGTGACAGCCGAGAGGCCGCCCGGGTAACCGGAGTGGCGGTACGCCTTCTTCTGAGCCGCCTTGGCGCCGGTGAGGGCGACCTTGTCGGCGTTCACGATGATGACGAAGTCGCCGGAGTCCATGTGGGGGGCGAAGGTCGCCTTGTGCTTTCCACGGAGGAGAGCGGCGGTGTGGCTGGCGAGACGGCCGAGCACGACGTCAGTCGCGTCGATGATGAGCCAGTCGCGCTGGATCTCGTCTGCCTTCGGGGTGTAAGTGCGCGTCACAGTAGTGGCTGCTTTCTGTATCGAACGGAGGTGTTCGTGAATCCCACTCCCTGGCTGTTCCGCTCCTGGATGAGGAGAGAACCTGCCCTTCGGAGGGCTCACGTTCGTGTGTCGCACCGCAGAGGCGCGGACACCAAAGATCAATAGTACGCGACAGGCGGGATGCCGGTCAAACCGCGGGCGGGATGCTCTCACCCTCAGGGCTGAAATCGGGCCGAATCCGATGCGGTGAGGTCCGCCGCCCCCTAGCGTGATGCCCATGGTCAAGCTTCTTCCCGCCGTGCAACGGTACATCGAACCGGTGATCGCGATCGCGTTCTTCACGTTCTGGACGTTCGCAGAGGTCGGTCGCCACCAGCTCGTCGCCGGCTCCCTCAGGTACACGCTCCCGTGGTGGGCTGCGCTCCTCGGCGTCTCTCTGGCCATCGCAATCTGCCGGATCTGGCCGATGATCGCCATGGCCCTCTCGATCGGCGTCGTGGCCGGTCAGTTGTTCGTTCCGGCTGCGGCGTTCGGGGCGGACTACGGGTCGACGGACTGGACCATGGTGCTGGGATACATTCTCGTGGTCATCGGCGTGAGTGCGCGCGTCCGCGAACGGTTCCGAGCGCTGTCATTTGTCTTTGCAATCGCGCTTGCCATCGCAACAGCCTTCGTCAACAGGCCGATCGGGCTCGACATCGTCGGCGTCTTCGGCAGCTCAATTCTGGCGTTTGTCAGCGCCTGGCTGCTCGGGTTCTTCGGCCGAGCGTGGCAGCAGAAGCTCCGGAGCGACGCGCTCCTCGCAAAGACCTCCGACGACCTCCGCAGCGCCGAAGTGGACCTGCTGGTGTCCCAGGAGCGCGACCGCATCGCCCAGGATGTGCACGACATCATGGCGCACTCGCTCTCGGTGATCATCGCCCAGGCGGACGGCGCCCGGTTCGTGGCGCCCGCCCGCCCCGAGGCAGTAGCCGAGTCGCTGGAGAACATCGCGGCGTCCGCCCGCACATCGCTCACCGAGGTGCGGATGCTCATCCAGACCCTCGTCGCCGACCCGGTCGGCCACTCGACCCCGACCATCCGGGACATCGACGAGCTGGTCGAACGGATGCGCACCGCCGGGCTCGACGTCCAGCTCGACCAGTTCGGCGCCGCCGAGCCGCTCACCGGGGCGCAGGAGCTTGCGGTCTACCGCATCGTGCAGGAAAGCCTGACGAACGCCCTGAAGCACGCCGGGGCCGAGCCGTCAGCCCGCGTCTCGCTCGACTGGCGCGGCCAGGGTCTCGCCATCGCCGTCTCCTCGCGGGGCACGGCGGGCGAGCGGCCAGCGCGCAGCACGACCGCACGGGGCCTGTACGGGATGCACGAACGCGCCAGACTGGCCGGCGGCTGGCTGACGGCCGGAGAGGACGACGACGCGACCTCCGGCTACCTCGTCACCGCGTTCATCCCCACCACCGCTATCGTCGAGCAGGCGTCGTGAGCGTCATCCGGGTGGCGGTCGTCGACGACCAGGTCCTGTTCTGCTCCGGTCTCGCCATGCTGATCGAGTCGCAGCCGGACCTCGAATTCGCCGGGTCTGCGCACGACGGGGAGGCGGCGGTCGCCCTGGTCGCGCGGGAGAAGCCGGATGTGGTGCTGATGGATGTGCGGATGCCCGTCCTCGACGGCATCGCGGCGACCGAGCGCATCCTGGCGGAAGCGGCGGCGTCCACCGAGCGGAACGACGCCCCGAGGATCATCGTCCTCACCACGTTCCAGCGGGACGAAGCCGTCGCGCGGGCGGTGCGCGCGGGCGCCTCCGGATTCATCATGAAGGACACGACGCCCGAGTTCGTGCTCGCGGCCATCCGAACGGTCGACGCCGGGCACGCCGTGATCGCGCCCAAGGACGTTGCCGACCTCTTCGGCGCCGAGCGACGCCCACCGTCACCGGATGCCATCGCCGGTCTGTCCGCCCGCGAGAAGGAGGTGTTCCTCCTCGCCGCTCGCGGTCTCAGCAACGCCGAGGTCGGCCAGACGTCCTTCATCAGCGAGGCGACGGTGAAGAGTCACATGCGGAGCATCCTCGCCAAGCTGGGGCTCTCCTCGCGCGTGCAGCTGGTCGCGTTCGCCTACGAGAACGGCCTCGTGCGCTGAACCGGCGCCTGCGCACCGACAGGACGGCCGGGCTCAGAGGCTCCGCCGCGCCCTCGTCTGCTCCGCCCGGATGGCGAGCCCGACATCGTCCGGGTATCCCACCTGCTTCAGCGTGAGTCCGCGCGCGGGCATCACGGCGAATGCATTGGTGCGCAGCCGGTCCTCGCGCAGCGACACGAGGTCCTCCGGCGTCAGCTTGCCGTCTCCGACGGTCACGCACGCTCCGACGAGCGCGCGCACCATGCTGTGGCAGAACGCGTCGGCCTTCACCTCGGCGACCAGCACGCCGTCCTCGTCCCTGCGCCAGCCGAAGTTCTGCAGCGTCCGGATGGTCGTCGCGCCGTCGCGCGGCTTGCAGTAGCTTGCGAAGTCGTGGAGTCCGAGCAGCCCGACGGCGGCCGCATCCATCGCGTCGACATCGAGCGGGGCGGAGACCCACGCGGTGCGGTGACGCTGGAGCGGGTCGCGGACAGCGGACGGGTCGGCGATCCGGTACTCGTAGCGCCGCCAGATCGCCGAGAAGCGTGCGTCGAAACCCGGCGGCGCGACGCTCGCGGACGAGACGATCACATCGGAGACCGGCCCCAGCACGCCGTTGACCCTGCGCGCGAGCGTGACGCCCGTCGGGTACACCGGATGCGTGCCCCGGCGACGCTCCAGGCTCGCCACCTGCTTCTGCCCCAGATCGACATGGGCGACCTGGCCCGTCGCGTGCACTCCGGCGTCCGTACGACCGGCGACCGTGAGCGTTGGCGCGTCACCGTGCCTGCGGAAGATGGTCGCGAGAGCGGACTCGAGCTCGCCCTGCACCGTCCGCAGCCCGGGCTGGCGCCCCCAGCCGTTGAAGTCGGTGCCCTGGTATGCGATGTCGAGCCGGAAACGGGTCGTCGCCAGGTCAGTCACCTTCCCATTTTAGGGAAGCGCTTCGGGCGTGCGGCGCCGACTGTCAGAAGCCGTTGCTATCGTGGTGCCTTCGCAATCCCCGACCAGCTATGACACCACAGACTTCCTCCCGCGCCCCCAGCACCTCGCCCACCAGAACACTCCCGTCGCATCCCGGCCCGCGACCCCGGCTGACCGTCCGGCCCTCCGTCACCGTCCGTCCGCTCGGGCACCCGCCGTTCGCCGGCAGAGCCGAACGATCTGCCCGCCGCTACGCGGGGCTCGACGGGCTGCGTGCGTTCGCCGTGGCCGCTGTGCTCGTCTACCACCTGTTCCCCGGCATCCTGCCAGGCGGGTTCATCGGCGTCGACGTCTTCTTCGTGGTGAGCGGCTTCCTGATCACCAGCCTCCTGATGCGCGAGCGCGGCACGACGGGTCGCATCGACCTGCGTGGATTCTGGGTCAGGAGGGCGAGACGCCTCGTTCCGGCCATCGTGCTGCTGGTCGTGGTGTGCTCGGCGGCGGCGCTGGCCGTCGGCGGCGACGTGCTGGTGGGCCTGCCCCGGCAGATCCTCGGCGCTGCGACGTTCAGCGCCAACTGGCTCTCCATCGCGGCGGACAGCAGCTACTTCTCCCAGGATGCGCCGGAGCTGTACCGCAACCTCTGGTCGCTCGCCGTCGAGGAGCAGTTCTACCTGGTCTGGCCGCTGGTCATCGTCGCCATCGCACTGCTGCGACAGTGGTGGGCGCGCCTCGCCGTCGTCTCTGCGGTCGCGGCCGCGTCGGCCGCGTCGATGTTCCTGCTCTTCCCGGCGGACGGCGACGCGACCCGCGTCTACTTCGGCTCGGACACCCACAGTTTCGGGCTGGCCATCGGCGCCGCGCTCGCCATCCTGCTCGCCAGGACGCGCCCGCTCGACCTCGACGCGGGAGAGACGGCGATGCAGGTGTTCGTCCGGCGCTGGCTGCCCCCGCTCGGGCTGCTGTCGCTGGCGGGACTAGTCGGCGCCTGCGTGCTGCTGCGCGACGAAGCGGCGTTCACGTACCGCGGTGGCCTGGTGCTCGTGAGCGTCCTCAGCGCGTTCGCCATCTGGGCGGCTGTCGCACCGGGCTCACGGCTCGGACGCCTCCTCGACGGTCGCCCGCTGCAGGCCGTGGGCCGGCGTTCATACGGCCTGTACCTGTGGCACTGGCCGGTGTTCGTCCTCGTCTGCGCCATCGTCCCGGATGAACACGATCCGGCCATGGCGCCGATCGTCGGCTTCGGCGCGCTCGCGATCGCCTCCGCCGCAGCGTTCCTGTCCTACCGCTGGGTAGAGCAACCTATCCGCCGGCACGGGATGCGCGGCACGACCGCCGCCATCCGCTCCCGGATGCGCGCCTCCCGGGCAGCGAGAGCGCGCGGCATCGTCGTCGCGTCCGTCGCAGCGGCCCTCTCGGCCGCGACCGTCGCAGCGATGATTGTCGCTCCGTCCGCCACGGGCGCGCAGCGCTACATCGAGAACGGGACGGCATCCCTCGGCGGCCAGCCCTCCGGCGACCACCGGACGGGCGACCGGTACCGGCCAGGCGACGGCACCCCGCACGACCGGCCGCACCTGCGCGTCCCGCCCGACCCGCATCCGGTCGCCACCGGTGCCGATATCTCCGCGTTCGGCGACTCGGTGATGCTCGCGTCGGCTCCCGCACTGCAGGAACGCTTTCCCGGCATCCGGATCGATGCGGTGGTCTCGCGGCAGATGAGCGCGGCTCCCGACCTGCTCCGCACCGCGGCCGCGGCGGGCGAGCTCCGCCCCGTGGTCCTCGTCGGACTCGGCACCAACGGGTCGATCAGCGACGACACGCTCTCCGCGATCACCGACGCGATCGGGCCGCGCAGAAAGCTCGTCCTCGTCACCGTGCAGGCCCCGCGCTCCTGGACGGACGGCGTCAACACCACCATCGCCGGTTTCGCGGCGACCCACGCCAGCCAGGTCGCCGTCATGCCCTGGCGGGAGGACATCACCGGCAAGCTCGACCTCCTCGCCGACGACCAGATCCACCCGGGCCACCGCGGCGGCCTCGTCTACGCCGACGCGCTCCAGGATGCACTGCTCACCCTGGCCGACCGCTCCCCCGGCGTGGCCGACCCGTGGGACCAGGCCGGGCCGCGGCCACAGTAGCGGCCACAGTAGCGGCCGCTACGCGACCCGTCAGTACTCCCTCACCAGGCTGACCTCGGCGGTCGTGCGCACGAACCCCATACCGGTGTACAGGCCGAGCGCTCCCGACGGGTTCTCCGCATCCACCGACAACGTCACCTTCTCCCAGCCGAGCGCCTTGCACGCCTCCATCGCCCGCCCGAGCAGCGCCGGGGCGATTCGATTGCCGCGGGCGCTGCGCACGGTGCCGACCATGCCGATGTACGCTCCGGTGAAGCCCTGATGCTGCCAGTCCTCCTCGTTCACCTGGTTGAGCACGAACCCGACGACCTCGTCTCCCCGCAGGGCGAGGAACGAGACGTCCGGGCGGAACGTGCCGCCGATCCAGGCCGCCCACTGCTCCTCGCTCATCGGCTGGCTCCCCCAGTGATCCCGGAACGAATCGTTGTGGGCGACCAGGGCGTCGGCGGAGAGTTCGTCGCTGTACGGCACGATCCGGAAGCCGTCCGCCGGCTCGACGGCGGGGATCGAGTCGGCCAGGTCGCGTTCCAGGTTGAAGAAGTAGCGCACGGTCTCGAAGCCGTCGCGATGGAACAACCGAACGGCGTCCTCCGAGCGCTCGTCGGCGTACGCCAGGATCCAGGCGGGGAGACGCTTGGTCGACGCGGCGACCTTCTGCTCCGCGCGAGCCCGCGACCAGGCGAGCAGCTCCCGCCCGATGCCGCGGCCACGCACCTTTGGATGCACGCCGCCCTCCAGGAAGACGCGTACGAGCGACTCCTGCAGCGGCGGCATGGTCGTCACGCCGACCGCAAGCAGCCGACCGTCGCCGCCGAATCCGAGGATGGTGTCCGTCGCAAGATCGATGAACGAGTAACCGAACAGCTCCTCCACCTCCTCGCGGGTGTGCAGCCATTCGGGGTGGTCCACCGCATCCATCGCGCGCTGCGCCTCCGTCACGGCGTCGATGTCGGCCTCCGTGGCGGGACACCACTCGGCGACCAGTGGATGCGCTGGACGGTGCGACGGCGGGGCCGTCATGCGCTCGTTCACGGGCAGGAGATCGTCGGCGAGGTCGGTCATGCTTTCAGCCTAACGACGGGCGGAGAACGACGAAGGCCCCGCATCCAGTGGATGCGGGGCCTTCGAGAACCGTGGGAGGTTACGCCTTCTCGGCCTCAGCCTCGGCGGTGGTCTCCTCGGGGGTGACCTCGGCGTCGGCGGTGGTCTCCTCGACGACCTCAGCCGCCGCGACCTCAGCCTCTGCGGCCTCGGTGGAGGCTGCCTCGGCCGGAGCCTCGTCGGCGGCCGGAGCAGCCTTCGGAGCCGCAGCCTTCGACGACTTGGTCGACTTCACCTTCGGGGTGACGGGCTCGAGCACGAGCTCGATCTGCACCATCGAGGCGTTGTCACCCTTGCGGAAGCCCAGCTTGGTGATGCGGGTGTATCCGCCATCACGCTCGGCGACCAGCGGAGCGATCTCGGTGAACAGCTCGTGCACCACACCCTTGTCGTGGATGGTGGCGAGCACGCGACGGCGGGCGTGCAGGTCGCCGCGCTTCGCGAACGTGATGAGACGCTCGGCGATCGGACGCAGGCGCTTCGCCTTGGTCTCCGTGGTCTTGATGCTCTTGTGGGTGAAGAGCGCAGCGGCCAGGTTGGCGAGCATCAGGCGCTCGTGCGCGGGACCGCCTCCGAGGCGGGGGCCCTTGGTGGGCTTAGGCATGATCGGTTATCTCCAGTTGTAAAAGTCGACAGTGTCGATGAATCAGGTGGCGTCGTCGGAAGACAAGCCTCAGATGGTGGTCTCGTCTTCTTCGTAGCCGCTGTAGAAGTGGGCGCCGTCGAAGCCGGGGACCGAGTCCTTGAGCGAAAGGCCCATCTCGGTCAGCTTGTCCTTGACCTCATCCACCGACTTCTGACCGAAGTTGCGGATGTTCATCAGCTGCGTCTCCGAGAGCGAGACGAGCTCGCTCACGGTGTTGATGCCCTCGCGCTTGAGGCAGTTGTACGACCGGACCGACAGGTCGAGGTCTTCGATCGGCATCGACAGCTCGGAGCTGAGGACGGCGTCGACCGGCGCGGGGCCGATCTCGATGCCCTCGGCAGCGGTGTTGAGCTCGCGAGCCAGACCGAACAGCTCGGTCAGCGTGCGACCCGCCGAAGCGATGGCGTCGCGCGGGCTGATCGCCGGCTTGGTCTCGACGTCGACCACCAGGCGGTCGAAGTCGGTGCGCTCACCGGCACGCGTCGCCTCGACGCGGTAGGTGACCTTGAGGACGGGCGAGTAGATCGAGTCGATCGGGATCTGACCGGCTTCGCTGTACTCGTTGCGGTTCTGCGTGGCCGACACGTAGCCGCGGCCGCGCTCGATCGTGAGCTCGACCTCGAACTTCGCCTTGTCGTTGAGCGTCGCGATGACGAGCTCCGGGTTGTGGATCTCCACACCGGCCGGAGCCGAGATGTCCGCAGCGGTGACCTGGCCGGAGCCGGTCTTGCGAAGGTAGGCCGTGATCGGCTCGTCGTGCTCGCTGGAGACGACGAGTCCCTTGATGTTCAGGATGATCTCGGTGACGTCTTCCTTGACACCCGGGACCGTGCTGAACTCGTGCAGCACGCCATCGATGCGGATGCTGGTGACAGCCGCGCCGGGGATCGAGGACAGCAGGGTGCGGCGAAGCGAGTTGCCGAGGGTGTAACCGAAGCCGGGCTCGAGGGGCTCGATCACGAACCGCGAGCGGAACTCGGAAATGTTCTCTTCGGCGAGCGTAGGACGCTGTGCAATGAGCACTGTTGATTCCTTTCGGCTAAGTGTCCGCTATATGACACTTGCGATTTGCGCGCCGGGATCGATGACGGTCATCCGCCACCGATCCCCGCCTGCGCGAAAATGGATACTGAGAGAACTACTACTGCTTAGACGCGGCGACGCTTCGGCGGGCGGCAACCGTTGTGCGCCTGCGGGGTCACGTCGTTGATCGAACCGACCTCGAGGCCGGCGGCCTGAAGCGAACGGATCGCGGTCTCGCGGCCGGAGCCCGGTCCCTTGACGAAGACGTCGACCTTCTTCATGCCGTGCTCCTGCGCCTGACGCGCAGCAGACTCGGCGGCGAGCTGAGCGGCGAACGGGGTCGACTTGCGCGAACCCTTGAAGCCGACGCCGCCGGACGATGCCCAGCTGATGACCGCACCGGTGGTGTCGGTGATCGAAACGATGGTGTTGTTGAACGTCGACTTGATGTGGGCCTGGCCCACGGCGATGTTCTTCTTCTCTTTCTTGCGCGGCTTGCGAACGGCCGACTTGGGTGCTGCCATGATTTCTCCTGAATCCTATGGGCGAGGCTGCTGGCGAGGGCCTAGCGAGCCTTCTTCTTGCCGGCCACGGTGCGCTTCGGGCCCTTGCGGGTGCGAGCGTTGGTCTTGGTGCGCTGGCCGCGGACCGGGAGGCCCTTGCGGTGGCGGATTCCCTCGTAGCTGCCGATCTCGACCTTGCGTCGGATGTCGGCCGCGACCTCGCGGCGGAGGTCACCCTCGACCTTGAAGTTGCCTTCGATGTAGTCGCGGAGCGCGACGAGCTGGTCGTCGGACAGATCCTTGACGCGGATGTTGCCGTCGATCGCGGTGTCGGCGAGGGTCTTCAGAGCCCGCGTGCGGCCGACGCCGTAGATGTAAGTGAGTGCGACTTCCACGCGCTTCTCGCGCGGGATGTCAACGCCTGCTAGACGTGCCATTGTGGCTTCTCCTGTGAGTGAGTGGAGGTCTGCAGCAGTTCCGGTGCCCCGGCCTCCAACCGGGGGTGTCCCCCGCCGTGCTCACGCACCGCAGGATCTGGAACTGCCATATTTCGATATTGAGTTATGGGTGGCCGGCGGGAAATGCATCCCACCGGCCGGAACCGCGATTAACCCTGGCGCTGCTTGTGGCGCGGGTTCTCGCAGATGACCATGACCCGGCCGTTGCGACGGATGACCTTGCACTTGTCGCAGATCTTCTTGACGGAGGGCTTGACCTTCATATTTCTTTACCTTTGTTCGCTGTCCTCGTACCTCGCCAGGGGCAACCCGGTGGCGGGGCCGTTACTTACAGCAGACCTTTACTTGTAGCGGTAGACGATCCGGCCACGGGTCAGGTCGTATGGGCTCAGCTCCACGATCACGCGGTCCTCGGGGAGGATGCGGATGTAGTGCTGGCGCATTTTGCCGGAGATGTGGGCAAGAACCTTGTGGCCGTTGGTCAACTCAACGCGGAACATCGCATTGGGGAGAGCTTCGACAACAGATCCTTCGATCTCGATGACGCCGTCTTTTTTGGCCATAGCCTCACTGTCGCTAAAAGTCGTGGTTTGCTGGTCGTGCGTTGATTGTGGTGACGGCACGCAAGAAACGTGCCTAAGACACCAAGGATCAATCTTATGGGATTGTCTGGCGTTTCGCCAATCCTTGTGTATGATCCGTGCACGCTCTGCGCGAACGGGCCGGTCACAGCGCCATTCGGCGTGCGGTCAGGCGAACGGCGTCGGCGTGATCCCGAAGGGGGCGAGGCCCGCTGCGCCGCCGTCGGCGGCGGTCAGCACCCAGATGCCGTCTTTGTGCACCGCGACACTGTGCTCCCAGTGGGCGGCAGCAGTGCCGTCCTCGGTGGCGACGGTCCAGCCGTCGTCCTTGACGTAGGTCTCCGGGTCGCCGACGACGACCATCGGCTCGATCGCGACGACGAGCCCGGGCTTCACTTCAGGACCCTTGGCGCGCACGCGATAGTTGAAGACCGGGGGCTCCTCGTGCATCTTGCGCCCGATGCCGTGGCCGATGTAGTCGGTGAGGATGCCGTACGCCCCCTGCGAGAGGATGTAGTCCTCCACCGCTTCGCCTACCTCATTGAGGTGAGTAGCCGTCGCGAGCCTGGCGATACCGTGCCACAGCGATTGCTCCGTGACGTCGGCGAGCTTCTGGCGCTCGGCGACGACCTCCGGCCTGGCCGGATCGGGAACGACGAAGGTGCGGGCGGAGTCTCCGTTCCACCCGGCCAGGATCGCGCCGCTGTCGATGGAGACGATGTCTCCCGGCTGCACGATGCGCGAGCCGGGGATGCCGTGCACGACTTCGTCGTTGACGGACGAGCAGATCGTGTGGTGATAGCCATGCTCGAGCTTGAAATTCGGCTGGCCGCCGGCGGCGACGATCGCGGCCTCTGCCACCTCATCCAGCTGCAGGGTCGTGACCCCGGCAACCAGAGCATCCCGTACGGCGTCGAGGGAGGCCGCTGTCGCGAGCCCCGGGGCGACCATCAGCCGGAGTTGCGCCGGCGACTTGTAGATCGAACGCTTGAAGACCAACGGACCCTATGCCACAGACTGGTCGCGCTCGGAGACGGGAAGGATGCCCCTGTCGGCCAGCGCGGACTTGATGCGGGCCGCGACCTCGTCCATGTCGCCGAGTCCGTCGACCTCGACCAGCAGGCCGCGGGAACGGTACACGTCGATCAGCGGGGACGTCTCGCGCACATAGACCTCCTGGCGATGCCGGATGGCCTCCTCGGAGTCGTCTGCACGACCCTGCTCCTGCGCGCGCTTCGTGAGGCGTGCCACGATCTCATCCTGGTCGGCGACCAGCTGGATGACCGCGTCGAGCTTCTGGCCGTTCTTCTCGAGCAGCTCGTCCAGGTATGCGACCTGGTCGAGCGTGCGCGGGTAGCCATCGAGCAGGAAGCCCGCCTTGGCGTCGTCCTCCGCGATGCGGTTGGTGACGAGCTCGTTGGTGAGGCTGTCCGGAACGTAGTCGCCCGCGTCGACGATCGCTTTGACCTGCAGGCCGAGCGGCGTCTTGTTCTTGATGTTGGCCCTGAAGATGTCGCCCGTGGAGATGTCGGGGATCCCGTACGCGGTGGTGATGCGAGAGGCCTGAGTGCCCTTGCCCGCTCCGGGAGGTCCGACGATCAGCATACGGGTCAACGCAGAAGCCCTTCGTAGTGCCGCTGCTGGAGCTGGGAGTCGATCTGCTTGACCGTCTCCAATCCGACACCGACGATGATCAGGATGGATGTGCCGCCGAACATGAAGTTCTGACTGGCTCCGATTATCGCAAACGCCACCAAGGGGATCAGCGCGATCAAACCCAGATAGATCGATCCGGGGAGGGTGACGCGTGTGAGCACGTAGTCGAGGTACTCCGCGGTCGGACGCCCTGCACGGATGCCGGGGATGAAGCCGCCGTACTTCTTCATGTTGTCCGCAACCTCTTCCGGGTTGAACGTGATGGCGACGTAGAAGTACGTGAAGCCGACGATCAGCAGGAAGTAGAGCAGCATATAGAGCGGGTGGTCGCCCTTGGTGAGATAGTTCGTGATCCAGGTCACCCAGGGAGCCGGGGCTTTGCCTGCGGCGGGCTGATTGAACTGTGCGATCAGCGCGGGCAGATACAACAGCGACGACGCGAAGATCACGGGCACGACGCCCGCCATGTTGACCTTGATCGGGATGTACGTGTTGTTTCCGCCGTAGGTGCGCCTGCCGACCATCCGTTTGGCGTATTGCACCGGGATGCGCCGCTGCGATTGCTCGACGAAGACGACGGCCATCACGATCAGCAACCCGATCGCGATCACGATCAGCAGCGTCTCGATGCTCTGCGACTGGGCGATGGCCCACAGCGAGCTCGGGAACTGAGCCGCGATCGAGGTGAAGATGAGGAGGGACATGCCGTTGCCGATGCCGCGCTCGGTCACGAGCTCGCCCATCCACATGATGAGGCCGGTTCCGGCGGTCATGGTGATGACCATGAGCATGATCGCGTACCAGGAGTCGTCCGTGATGAGCTGGGTGCACTGCGAGACGGCGGTGGTGCCGAAGAGCGCGCCGCTGCGGGCGACGGTGATCAGCGTGGTCGACTGGAGGACGCCGAGCGCGATCGTGAGGTAACGCGTGTACTGCGTGAGCTTGGCCTGACCGGCCTGACCCTCTTTGTAGAGCGTCTCGAAGCGCGGAATGACCACGCGCAACAGCTGCACGATGATCGACGCGGTGATGTACGGCATGATGCCGAGCGCGAAGATCGAGAGTTTGAGGAGCGCGCCACCCGAGAACAGGTTGACGAGCGAGTAGAGACCAGAAGTGTCCTGGTTGGCGTTGAGACAGGTCTGCACATTGCCGAAATCGACGAACGGCGCCGGGATGAACGAGCCAAGGCGGAACAGGGCGATGACGCCCAAGGTGAAGGCGATCTTCCGGCGAAGATCTGGTGTGCGGAAGATCCGCGCAACGGCGCTAAACAAAAGTGCGTCCTGCTTTCCTGTAAGGAGTCAGCCGGGTGACCGGAAGAAATACCGGTCACCCGACTGTACAGCTTTACGGTGTGGCTACTTGACCGAGCCACCCGCGGCGACGATCTTCTGCTCGGCAGAGCCGGAGACCTTGTCGACCGCAACGTTCAGCTTAACCGCAATGTCCCCGTTACCGAGAACCTTGACCTTCTCGTTCTTACGAACGGCGCCCTTGGCGACGAGGTCGATGACCGTGACGTCACCACCCGACGGGTAGAGCTCGGCGAGCTTCTCCAGGTTCACGACCTGGTACTCGACGCGGAACGGGTTCTTGAAGCCGCGAAGCTTCGGAGCCCGCATGTGGAACGGCAGCTGGCCACCCTGGAAGCCGGGGCGCACCGAGTAGCGCGCCTTCGTTCCCTTGGTACCGCGACCGGCCGTCTTACCCTTGGAACCCTCACCGCGTCCGACGCGGGTCCGGTCTTTCTTGGATCCGGCGGCGGGGCGCAGGTGGTGGACCTTGAGCACGTGCTCGCGGGTCTCAGCAGGGGCTGCCTTCTTGGCCGGGGCCTTCGCGGCCGGCTTTTCAGCCTTGGCGACGGTCTCGTCCTTCGAAGAGGCTGCTGCCTTGGCCGGAGCCTTGGCAGCCGGAGCCTTCTTCTCGGCGGTCTTCTTCTCAGCGGCCGGCTTGTCGGCAGCGGCCTTCGCCGGAGCCTTCTTGGCCGGAGCCTTGTCGGCTGCTGCCTTGGCCGGAGCCTTGGCAGCGGTCTTCTTCTCGGCGGCCGGCTTGGCGGCAGCCTTGGTGGTTGCTTCCTTTTCGTCAGCCATTAGTCAATCTCCTCGACCTTAACCAGGTGAGCGACGGTCTTGACGTACCCGCGGTTCTGCGAGTTGTCCTCGCGAACGACGACGTCACCGATGCGCTTGAGTCCCAGGCTGCGAAGGGTGTCGCGCTGGTACTGCTTCTCACTTACTTTGGACTTGATCTGCGTGATCTTCAGACGCGCAGCCATCAGGCACCTGCCTTCGCGGTCGCGGCGGCCTCGGCCGCCTGGGCCTCGGCACGCAGCAGGTGAGCCGGAGCCACCTGGTCGTAGTCGAGTCCGCGGCGAGCGGCAACGGCACGAGGTTCCTCGAGCTGCTGCAGCGCCTCGACGGTCGCGTGCACGATGTTGATCGTGTTGGACGAACCGAGCGACTTGCTCAGGACGTCGTGGATGCCGGCGCACTCGAGGACGGCGCGGACAGGACCACCGGCGATAACACCGGTACCTGGTGCGGCGGGGCGCAGGAGCACCACACCGGCGGCGGCCTCACCCTGCACGGGGTGCGGGATGGTGTTGCCGACGCGCGGGACGCGGAAGAAGTTCTTCTTCGCCTCTTCGACGCCCTTCGAGATCGCCAGCGGCACCTCACGGGCCTTGCCGTAGCCGACACCGACCAGTCCGTTGCCGTCTCCGACGACGACGAGGGCGGTGAAGCTGAAGCGACGTCCACCCTTGACGACCTTCGAGACGCGGTTGATGGTCACAACGCGCTCGAGGAACTGGCTCTTGTCCTGGTCGCGGCTGCCGCGATCACGGTTGGGGTTGCGCTCGCGACCACCACGGCGTGCCTCACGGGGCTCGCTCTGGGTGCTGGTGGTCGATGCCGCAGTCTCAACCGGCGCCTGCGCGTCGGTCGTCTGCTCAGAGGCCACGGTTTGCTCCTTGTTGTTCTGTTCGTCGCTCACAGGTTCAATCCACCCTCTCGAGCTCCTTCGGCGACAGCTGCGACGCGACCCGCGTACTTGCTGCCACCACGGTCGAATACGACGGCCTCGACGCCCGCGCTCTTCGCGCGCTCGGCGACGAGCTCGCCGACCTTGCGCGCCTTGGCGGTCTTGTCGCCGTCGAAGCTGCGGAGGTCCGCCTCCATCGTCGAAGCCGACGCGAGGGTGTGACCCTTGCTGTCGTCGACGATCTGCACGAAGACGTGACGAGCCGAGCGGTTGACGACCAGGCGGGGACGGACCGCGGTGCCCTCGACCTTCTTGCGAAGGCGGGTGTGACGGCGTCCACGCGCTGCGGACTTGCTCTTTCCTCTGGTTCCGAGAGCCATGGTTTACTTACCAGCCTTTCCGGCCTTGCGGCGGACAACCTCGCCGGCGTAGCGCACACCCTTGCCCTTGTAGGGCTCGGGCTTGCGGATCTTGCGGATGTTGGCGGCGACCTCACCGACGGCCTGCTTGTCGATGCCGCTGACCGTGAGCTTGTTGTTGCCCTCGACCGTGAACGTGATGCCCGCGGGCGGCTCGACGCTCACCGGGTGCGAGAAGCCGAGCGCGAACTCGACGCCCGCGCCCTTCTGCGCGACGCGGTAACCGGTGCCGACGATCTCGAGTCCCTTGGAGTAGCCCTCGGTGACGCCGATGATCTGGTTGTTGATCAGGGTGCGGGTCAGGCCGTGGAGCGAACGCGATGCGCGCTCGTCGTCCGGACGGGTGACGAGCACCTGTCCCTCTTCCAGCTTGACCTCGATCGGGGTGGCGACGGTGAGGCTGAGCTCACCCTTCGGCCCCTTGACGGTGACGGCCTGGCCGTCGATCTTCACATCGACCCCGGTAGGGATGACGATGGGCAGTCTTCCAATACGCGACATGACGAACTACCACACGTAGGCGAGGACTTCCCCACCCACGCCCTTCTTCTCAGCCTGACGGTCGGTGAGCAGACCGGAGGAGGTGGACAGGATGGCGACGCCGAGCCCGCCGAGGACCTTCGGGATCTCCGTGGACTTCGCGTAGACGCGGAGTCCGGGCTTCGAGACGCGCTTGATGCCGGCGATGGAACGCTCGCGGTTCGGACCGAACTTGAGGCCAAGCGTGAGGGTCTGGCCGACGCGGGCGTCGCTGACCTCCCAATTCGCGATGTAACCCTCGGACTTGAGGATGTCGGCGATGTGCGCCTTGAGCTTCGAGTGCGGCATGGACACGGTGTCGTGGTGCGCCGAGTTCGCGTTGCGCAGTCTGGTCAGCATGTCTGCGACCGGATCTGTCATTGTCATTGCAGTGTTTCCTTTGTTCACCAGGTTTCGTTCAGCCGTTACACGACTGACGACCTGTGGTGGAAGCGGGCCGGCCGGATCGGCCGGCCCGACAGGGTGAGGACTAGTTCGCGGTCTCGTTGGAACGGAAGGGGAAGCCGAGCTGCTTGAGCAGCGCGCGGCCCTCTTCGTCGTTCTTCGCGGTGGTCACCACAGTGATGTCCATTCCGCGGACGCGGTCGATGCGGTCCTGATCGATCTCGTGGAACATCGCCTGCTCCGTGAGACCGAACGTGTAGTTGCCCGTGCCGTCGAACTGCTTGTCCGACAGACCGCGGAAGTCGCGGATACGGGGAAGCGCAAGAGAGAGCAGGCGGTCGAGGAACTCCCACATGCGGTCGCCGCGCAGCGTGACGTGCGCGCCGATCGGCTGACCCTCGCGCAGCTTGAACTGCGCGATGGACTTGCGGGCCTTGGTGACCTGCGGCTTCTGACCGGTGATCTTGGTGAGGTCTGCGACCGCACCGTCCATGACCTTGCCATCACGAGCAGCCTCGCCGACACCCATGTTGACGACGATCTTGACGAGCGTCGGCACCTGGTGCGGGTTGGTGAAGCCGAGCTCGGACGACAGCTGGGCTGCGATCTCGTTCTTGTACTTCTGCTTGAGACGCGGCTGGATTTTGCCAGCAGCGGTTGCAGTGTCGGTCATTACAGGTCCTTACCTGACTTCTTGGCGTAACGAACGCGGACCGTCTTGGTGACGCCGTCCTTCGTGACAGTCTCGTTGCGGAAGCCGACGCGGGTCGGCTTCTTGGTCTCGGGGTCGACGAGCGCCACGTTGGAGACGTGGATGGGAGCCTCGTGCGTCTCGATGCCGCCGGTCTTCGTGCCACGCTGCGTCTGTCCGACGCGAACGTGCTTGGTGACGAAGTTGACGCCCTCGACGATGACGCGGTTCCTCTCGACGAGGACCTCGATCACGCGACCCTGCTTGCCCTTGTCGCCTCCGCGCGCCTGTGACGCACCCGAGATGACCTGGACCAGGTCGCCCTTCTTGATGTTCGCCATGTGTTACAGCACCTCCGGAGCCAGCGAGATGATCTTCATGAACTTCTTGTCGCGGAGTTCGCGACCGACCGGTCCGAAGATGCGGGTACCGCGGGGGTCCCCGTCGTTCTTCAAGATCACTGCGGCGTTCTCATCGAACTTGATGTATGAGCCGTCCGCGCGGCGGGTGTTCTTCACCACGCGCACGATGACAGCCTTGACGACGTCGCCCTTCTTGACGTTGCCGCCAGGGATCGCGTCCTTGACCGTGGCGACGATCGTGTCGCCCAGGCCGGCGTAGCGACGACCGGATCCACCGAGAACACGAATCGTGAGGAGCTCCTTGGCTCCCGTGTTGTCGGCGACCTTGACGCGGGATTCCTGCTGAATCACTTGGCCTTCTCCAGAATCTCAACCAGGCGCCACCGCTTGGAGGCGCTCAGCGGACGGGTCTCGTTGATGAGAACGAGGTCGCCGATGCCGGCGGCGTTGTTCTCATCGTGCGCCTTCACCTTGGAGGTGCGGCGGATGACCTTGCCGTACAGGGGGTGCTTCACGCGGTCTTCGACCTCGACGACGATGGTCTTGTCCATCTTGTCGCTGACGACGTAACCGCGACGGGCCTTGCGGTAACCACGGACGAGGGCCTCGTCGGCCGCCGACTCCGCGGCCGCAGCCTTGGTGGTCTCAGCCATTACTTGGCCTCCTCAGTCTCAGTCTCGGCGGCCTCGGCTGCCGGAGCTGCCTTCTTCGCCTTGGTCTTCTTCTCGGCCTTCGCGTCGGCGACCTCGGCGGGGGCCGGGGTGGCCCTGATACCGAGCTCACGCTCACGGATGACCGTGTAGATACGAGCGATGTCGCGCTTCACGGCGCGCAGGCGGCCGTGGCTCTCGAGCTGGCCGGTGGCCGACTGGAAGCGCAGGTTGAACAGCTCTTCCTTGGCCTTCTTCAGCTCGTCGACGAGACGCTCGTCTTCGAAAGTGTCGAGCTCCGCGGGTGCGAGCTCCTTAGATCCGATCGCCATTACGCGTCGCCCTCCTCGCGCTTGATGATGCGTGCCTTGAGCGGCAGCTTGTGAATTGCACGGGTCATGGCCTCGCGAGCGAGCTGCTCCTCGACACCAGAGACCTCGAAGAGGACTCGACCCGGCTTGACGTTGGCGACCCACCACTCCGGCGAACCCTTACCGGAACCCATGCGGGTTTCGGCCGGCTTCTTCGTGAGCGGACGGTCGGGGTAGATGTTGATCCACACCTTGCCGCCACGCTTGATGTGACGGGTCATCGCGATACGAGCTGCCTCGATCTGACGGTTCGTCACGTACGCGGGGGTCAGGGCCTGGATACCGAACTCGCCGAAGGAGACCTTCGTGCCACCAGTGGCCTGGCCGGAACGGCCGGGGTGGTGCTGCTTGCGGTGCTTGACTCTACGTGGGATCAACATGGTTATGCCTCAACTCCTGCTGCGGCCGGCGCGCTCTCGGCGGCAGGGGCGTTGCCCCGGCCACCGCCGCGACGCGGACGGTCACGGTCGTTGCGCTCGCGCGACGGCTTCTGGTTGGCCTGCTCGCGAGCAAGCTCCTTGTTCGTGATGTCGCCCTTGTAGATCCAGACCTTGACACCGATACGGCCGAACGTCGTCTTGGCCTCGTAGAAGCCGTAGTCGATGTTGGCGCGGAGCGTGTGCAGGGGCACGCGGCCCTCGCGGTAGAACTCCGAGCGGCTCATCTCAGCGCCGCCGAGACGGCCGGACACCTGGATGCGGACACCCTTGGCGCCGGCGCGCTGGGCGCCCTGCAGACCCTTGCGCATCGCGCGGCGGAACGCCACACGTGCAGAGAGCTGCTCGGCGATGCCCTGAGCGACGAGCTGAGCGTCGGCCTCGGGGTTCTTGACCTCGAGGATGTTCAGCTGGATCTGCTTGCCCGAGAGCTTCTCGAGGTCGGCGCGGATGCGCTCGGCCTCTGCTCCACGACGACCGATCACGATGCCCGGGCGGGCGGTGTGGATGTCGACGCGGACGCGGTCACGGGTGCGCTCGATCTCGATGCGCGAAACACCCGCGCGGTCGAGCGACGTCTGCAGCAGACGACGGATCTTGACGTCCTCGGCGAGGTAGTCGCTGTAACGCTGACCCGGCTTGGTGCTGTCCGAGAACCACCGCGACACGTGGTCGGTGGTGATGCCCAGACGGAAGCCGTATGGATTGACTTTCTGACCCATTACTTGCTCGCCTTCTTCGTAGCCTTGGCAGCTGCGGCCTCATCCGGCGTCGTGAGGACGACCGTGATGTGGCTGGTGCGCTTGTTGATGCGGAAGGCCCGGCCCTGTGCACGCGGCTGGAAACGCTTGAGGGTCGTGCCCTCGTCAACGAATGCGCTGCTCACGTACAGGTCCTGCTCGTCCAGGTAAGTGTTCGACTGGTCGGCCTTGACTCGCGCGTTGGCGATCGCCGAGGCGACGAGCTTGTACACCGGCTCGCTCGCACCCTGCGGGGCGAACTTCAGGATGGCCAGGGCCTCCTGTGCCTGCTTGCCGCGAATCAGGTTGACGACGCGACGAGCCTTCTGGGGGGTCACGCGGATGTGACGCACGCGTGCGATCGACTCCACCATTTCTCTCCTCCTTACGTCACCGCGTTAGCGGCGACGACCCTTCTTGTCGTCCTTCACGTGTCCACGGAAGGTGCGGGTGGGAGCAAACTCACCGAGCTTGTGCCCAACCATGGTCTCGGTGACGAACACCGGGATGTGCTTGCGACCGTCGTGCACCGCGATGGTGTGACCCAACATGGCGGGGACGATCATCGAGCGGCGCGACCAGGTCTTGATCACGTTCTTGCTGTTGGCCTCGTTCGCGGCGACAACCTTGCGAAGCAGGTGGTCGTCGACGAAGGGGCCCTTTTTGAGACTGCGTGGCATCTTCTACTCCTACTTACGCTTCTTGCCGACAGTACGACGACGCACGATGAGCTTGTCGCTTTCCTTGTTCGGGTGGCGGGTGCGGCCTTCCTTCTGACCCCAGGGGCTGACCGGGTGACGACCACCGGAGGTCTTGCCCTCACCACCACCGTGCGGGTGGTCGATCGGGTTCATCGCGACACCGCGGACGGTCGGGCGAACGCCCTTCCAGCGCATGCGGCCTGCCTTGCCCCAGTTGATGTTCGACTGCTCGGCGTTGCCGACCTCGCCGATCGTCGCGCGGCAGCGTGCATCCACGTTGCGGATCTCACCGGACGGCAGACGGAGCTGCGCGTACGGGCCGTCCTTGGCGACCAGACGCACGGACGCGCCGGCCGAACGGGCGAGCTTGGCGCCACCGCCCGGCTTGAGCTCGATCGCGTGGATCACGGTACCGGTCGGGATGTTGCGCAGCGGCAGGTTGTTGCCCGGCTTGATGTCCGCGCCTGCACCCGACTCGACGATGTCGCCCTGCGACAGCTTGTTCGGGGCCAGGATGTAGCGCTTGGTGCCGTCCACGAAGTGGAGCAGCGCGATACGTGCGGTGCGGTTGGGGTCGTACTCGATGTGAGCGACCTTCGCGTTGATGCCGTCTTTGTCGTTGCGACGGAAGTCGATGACGCGGTACTGACGCTTGTGGCCACCACCGATGTGACGGGTGGTGATGCGGCCCTGGTTGTTGCGGCCACCGGTCTTCGACAGCGGACGGAGCAGGGACTTCTCAGGCGTCGATCGGGTGATCTCGGCGAAGTCGGCAACGCTCGAACCGCGACGACCGGGGGTCGTGGGCTTGTACTTACGAATAGCCATTGTCTGTTTTCCTCTAGATCCCGGCCTTAGCCAACTGCCGTGAAGATGTCGATGGAACCGGACTTCAGCGTGACGATGGCACGCTTGGTGTCCTTGCGCTTTCCGGCACCGAACTTGGTGCGACGGGTCTTGCCCTGACGGTTCAGGGTGTTGATCGAAGCGACCTCGACCTTGAAGATCTTCTCGATGGCGAGCTTGATCTCGGTCTTGTTCGAACGCGGGTCGACGAGGAAGGTGTACTTGCCTTCGTCGATCAGGCCGTAGCTCTTCTCAGAGACGACCGGGGCGATGATGATGTCGCGCGGGTCCTTGTTGACGGCCATTACGCGTTCACCTCTTCCTTGTTGGACTTCGAAGCGATGAAGCCTTCGAGCGCACCCTTGGTGAAGACGATGTCGTCACTGACGAGCACGTCGTATGCGTTCAGCTGGTCGAAGGTCAGCGTGTGGACGGTGGGCAGGTTGCGAACGCTCTTGAGGCTCACCTGGTCGTCGCGCTCGAGCACGATGAGAACGTGCTTCGAGGTGGCGACGGAGGCGAGGTACTCGGCGACGGCCTTGGTCGACGGGGTCTCACCGAGGGCGAGCGACTCGACGGCGTGCAGACGGCTGCCGCGTGCGCGGTCCGAGAGAGCACCGAGCAGAGCAGCGGCGATCATCTTCTTGGGGGTGCGC
Organism: Leifsonia sp. McL0627; assembly: GCF_058244615.1. Classification (NCBI taxonomy): domain Bacteria; kingdom Bacillati; phylum Actinomycetota; class Actinomycetes; order Micrococcales; family Microbacteriaceae; genus Leifsonia; species Leifsonia sp. McL0627. The sequence goes on along the minus strand of NZ_JBZCGM010000003.1, from coordinate 88,463 downwards.
TGCGCGTAGCTGCGGGGCACCGGTCCGTGGACGATGCCACCACCGGTCATCTGAGGGGCGCGGATCGAGCCCTGACGAGCGCGACCGGTTCCCTTCTGCTTGAACGGCTTGCGACCGGCACCGGAGACCTCACCACGACGCTTGGTCTTGTGAGTTCCCTGACGCGCCGCAGCGAGCTGCGCGACGACGACCTGGTGGATCAGCGGGATGTTGGTCTGGACGTCGAAGAGCTCGGCGGGAAGCTCGACAGAGCCTGCCTTCTTGCCCTTGACATCGAGAACGTCAATCGAGGTAGCCATACGACTAGGCCCCCTTCACTGCGTTGCGGACGAAAACGATGCGGCCGCGTGCGCCGGGAACGGCGCCCTTGACCAGCAGGAGGCCCTTCTCGGCGTCGACGGCCTGGACCTTGAGGTTCAGGACGGTCACGCGCTCGCCACCCATACGACCGGCCATGCGCATGCCCTTGAAGACACGGCTCGGGGTCGAGGAGGCGCCGATGGAACCCGGCTTGCGGTGGTTGCGGTGCGAACCGTGCGAGGCGGAGACACCCTTGAAGTTGTGACGCTTCATGACACCGGCGAAGCCCTTACCCTTGGACGTTCCGACGACGTCGACCAGCTGGCCGGCCTCGAAGGTCGCGTCGACGGTGAGCTCCTGGCCGGCCGAGTACTCGGCGGCGTTGGCGGTGCGAACCTCGGTGAGGTGACGGCGCGGCGTGACGCCGGCCTTGTCGAAGTGACCGGCGGACGGCTTGTTGACCTTGCGCGGGTCGATCTGGCCGTAGGCGATCTGGACGGCGTTGTATCCGTCGACCTCGGGGGTGCGGATCTGCGTCACGACGTTCGGCGTGATCTCGATGACGGTCACGGGGATGAGCTTGTTGTTCTCGTCCCAGACCTGGGTCATTCCGAGCTTCTTGCCGAGGAGGCCACGGGAGGTCTTGGTTTCAATGTTCGACATGGCACTCCCCCTTAGAGCTTGATCTCGATGTTGACGTCGGCAGGCAGGTCGAGACGCATGAGCGAGTCGACGGCCTTGGGCGTCGGGTCGATGATGTCGATCAGACGCTTGTGCGTGCGCATCTCGAAGTGCTCACGGCTGTCCTTGTACTTGTGGGGAGAACGGATGACACACACCACGTTCTTCTCGGTGGGAAGGGGCACGGGGCCGACCACGGTCGCGCCTGCACGGGTAACCGTGTCGACGATCTTGCGCGCCGAGGTGTCGATGACCTCGTGGTCATACGACTTAAGCCGAATGCGGATCTTCTGTCCCGCCATGTCTGACTCACTCTCTTGTTATGGCGTCGTACGAGACCGGCTCCCGAGAGAACCTGACTCGCATTGGACGCGGATGCGACGAACGCTTGTTGGGGAACGCCACTATTCTTCTGTCAACTCATCGACTTCCACGCTTGGGCGTATAGCCCGCACTGAGGACATGGGTGACCCCTTGTCCTCGAGGTTGTCGATTAAGCTTTTCTTCTACCCGCGGCCTAACCATCTTCCGGAAGCCGTCTGACGGCCTCGCGGTGGGCTATGCACTGCCTGGCAGTGATCCGTTCGGAGCGCACATGAGCGCACTCGTTCCGAAATGTTGAACTAGACAAGTTTGCCAGACTCTCGGCACATCTGCAACCCGGGCGTGTCGCGGGCGTGGCGTTGGCGCACGACGGGCACCTGCCGGGGGACGATCGGCCCCTTAAACACGAGGAGCGGGGCCCGGCTGAACGCCGGTGCCCCGCTCGGGCGACGCCTCGCGCCGTCGCCCCTTGCTGGCGCCAATGGGACCGCTTACGCGGCTCCCGAACTGTCCGTCCGATTGCCTGTCTGCGGGTTGGCCTGGTTTGCGAGGTGATGGATATCCATACGCACTCCCTTCATCGACGGAACCGTCCGGTTGAAACGGTTACCCAATTCTGCGCTTCGGTCAGCGGGAGGTAAACCCCCTGGAGCAAACGTCCAGGGGGCTCATCGGCGCCGGGCTCAGGCAACCTCTCCCCGACGTCGGCGCATCCAGAGCACGAAGGCCAGTCCGAGTGCCACCAGTGCCGCTCCCCCGACCACAGGGGTAGAACGGGGCGGCGGGATCGAGCACCCACGTGCCGTCACCGAGCTGACGCCAGCCCGGCCAGGCGTTGCCCCGACCGGATGCGTCAACGCCCGCTCCCGGCCACAGCTGCGTGCCGGAGATGGTCTGACCGTTCGCCCAGTCGGCCGGCACGGGTACGTAGTCGTCGTGTCCGGACCAGTGGGCGCCGGCTCGGCGGCATTCGCCGGAGCGGCGGCGCCTGCGAACGCAGAAAGGGGCCGGACCTTTCGGTCCAGCCCCTTTCCGAGCAGTCGGAGAAGACTACTTGATGATCTTCGTGACCGTACCAGCGCCCACGGTGCGGCCACCCTCACGGATGGCGAAGCCGAGGCCCTCCTCCATGGCGATCGGCTGGATCAGCTCGACCGTCATGTCGGTGGTGTCGCCGGGCATGACCATCTCGGTGCCCTCGGGCAGCGTGATGACGCCGGTGACGTCGGTGGTGCGGAAGTAGAACTGCGGACGGTAGTTCGCGTAGAACGGGTTGTGACGCCCACCCTCATCCTTGGACAGGATGTACGCGGTGCCCTCGAAGTTGGTGTGCGGCGTAACCGAACCCGGCTTGACGACGACCTGACCGCGCTCGACGTCCTCACGCTTGGTTCCACGGAGGAGCAGACCACAGTTCTCGCCGGCCCATGCCTCGTCGAGCTGCTTGTGGAACATCTCGATACCAGTGACCGTGGTCTTCTGCGTCGGGCGGATGCCGACGATCTCGACCTCGGAGTTGATGGCGAGGGTTCCACGCTCGGCGCGGCCCGTGACGACGGTTCCACGACCGGTGATCGTGAAGACGTCCTCGATCGGCATCAGGAACGGCTTGTCCTTGTCGCGGATCGGGTCCGGGATGGAGTTGTCGACGGCTTCCATGAGCTCGACGATCGACTCGACCCACTTCTCGTCGCCCTCGAGAGCCTTGAGGCCCGAGACGCGAACGACGGGGGCGTTGTCGCCATCGAAGTCCTGGCTCGACAGAAGCTCGCGAACCTCGAGCTCGACGAGCTCCAGGATCTCCTCGTCGTCGACCATGTCGGACTTGTTCAGCGCGACGAGCAGGTACGGCACGCCGACCTGCTTGGCGAGCAGAACGTGCTCACGGGTCTGAGCCATCGGGCCGTCGGTGGCGGCGACCACGAGGATCGCGCCGTCCATCTGAGCGGCACCGGTGATCATGTTCTTGATGTAGTCGGCGTGCCCAGGGGCGTCAACGTGCGCGTAGTGGCGCTTCGGAGTCTCGTACTCGACGTGCGAGATGTTGATCGTGATACCGCGCTGACGCTCTTCCGGAGCCGAGTCGATCGACGCGAAGTCGCGCTGAACGTTGGTCGCCGACGGGTACTTGTCCGCAAGCACCTTGGAGATCGCCGCGGTGAGCGTCGTCTTTCCGTGGTCGACGTGACCGATGGTTCCGATGTTGACGTGCGGCTTAGTCCGCTCGAACTTGGCCTTAGCCACTGGGTCCTCCTCAGGACTCTCATGTAGAAGCCCCGGCCGATGGTTTTCGGCCGGCAACTCTACGGGATTGTTTACCTATGTTACGGGATACTGCTTCGGGAGGGTGACCGAGGTCACTCGCCCTTGTTCTTCTGGACGATCTCGTCGGCAACAGCCTTGGGAACCTCCGCGTAGCTGTCGAAGGTCATCGAGTAGACCGCACGGCCCGAGGTCTTCGACCGCAGGTCGCCGATGTACCCGAACATCTCCGACAGCGGAACGTTCGCGCGGATCACCTTGACCCCGCTCGCGTCCTCCATCGACTGGATCTGACCACGTCGTGAGTTGAGGTCACCGATCACATCGCCCATGTACTCTTCCGGCGTGCGAACCTCGACCGCCATGAGCGGTTCGAGGAGCACAGGGTTCGCCTTGCGCGCAGCCTCTTTGTAGGCCATCGAGCCGGCGATCTTGAACGCCATCTCCGAGGAGTCGACGTCGTGCGAAGCTCCATCCACGAGGGTGGCCTTGACACCCACGGTCGGGAAGCCGGCGAGAACACCCACCTGCATCGCGTCCTGGATACCGTGGTCGACCGACGGGATGTACTCGCGGGGAACGCGTCCACCGCTCACGGCGTTGACGAACTCGTAGCTCGTCTCCGGGGTGACGTCCATCGGCTCGATCGTGATCTGGATCTTGGCGAACTGGCCAGAACCACCGGTCTGCTTCTTGTGCGTGTAGTCGTACTTCTCCACCGCGCGGCGGATCGTCTCGCGGTAGGCCACCTGGGGCTTGCCGACGTTCGCCTCGACGTTGAACTCGCGCTTCATGCGGTCGACCAGGATATCGAGGTGGAGCTCGCCCATTCCCTTGATGACCGTCTGACCGGTCTCCTGGTTCTGCTCGGTGCGGAATGTCGGGTCTTCCTCGGCGAGCTTCTGGATCGCGGTGCCCAGCTTCTCCTGGTCGGCCTTGGTCTTCGGCTCGATCGCGACCTCGATGACGGGCTCGGGGAACGTCATCGACTCGAGGACGACCTGGTTGTCCGGGTCGCACAGGGTGTCGCCGGTGGTGGTGTCCTTGAGGCCGATCACGGCGTAGATGTTGCCGGCGGTGACGAAGTCGACCGGGTTCTCCTTGTTGGCGTGCATCTGGAAGATCTTCCCGATGCGCTCCTTCTTGCCCTTGGTCGAGTTGACGACGCCTGCACCGCTGTTGACGTGACCGGAGTAGACGCGAACGTAGGTGAGACGACCGAAGAACGGGTGCACGGCGACCTTGAACGCGAGAGCCGAGAACGGCTCCGAGGCGTCGGCGTGACGCAGGATGACCTTCTCTTCGTCGCGCGGGTCGTGGGCCTCGATGGCCGGAACGTCGAGCGGCGACGGAAGGAAGTCGATCACGGCGTCGAGCATCGGTTGGACACCACGGTTCTTGAACGCGGAACCGCAGAGGACCGGGTAGATCTCGCTGTTGATCGTGAGCTTGCGGATGGCGCCCTTGATCTCGGCGATCGTGAGCTCCTCGCCACCGAAGAACTTCTCGAGCAGCGCGTCGTCGGTCTCGGCGACGGTCTCGAGCAGTGCCTGACGGTACTCCTGAGCCTTCTCGACCAGGTCGGCCGGGATCTCCTCGACGGCGTACTTGGCGCCCATCTGCACGTCACCCTTGGCGTCTCCACGCCAGGTCAGCGCGCGCATCTCGATGAGGTCGACGACGCCCTCGAAGTTCGACTCGGAGCCGATCGGGAGCTGCAGCACCAGCGGCTTGGCGCCGAGGCGGCTGACGATGGTGTCGACCGTGTAGTAGAAGTCGGCGCCGAGCTTGTCCATCTTGTTGACGAAGCAGATGCGCGGGACGTTGTACTTGTCGGCCTGACGCCAGACGGTCTCGGACTGGGGCTCGACGCCCTCCTTGCCGTCGAAGACGGCGACGGCGCCGTCGAGGACGCGGAGCGAACGCTCCACCTCGACGGTGAAGTCCACGTGGCCCGGGGTGTCGATGATGTTGATCTGGTTCTTGTTCCAGAAACAGGTGACAGCAGCGGACGTGATGGTGATTCCGCGCTCCTTCTCCTGCTCCATCCAGTCGGTCGTCGAAGCGCCGTCGTGGGTCTCGCCGATCTTGTGGTTGACGCCCGTGTAGAACAGGATGCGCTCGGTCGTAGTGGTCTTGCCGGCATCGATGTGGGCCATGATGCCGATGTTGCGGACCTTGTTCAGGTCGGTGAGCACGTCCTGTGCCACAGGGTTCCTCCGAAAAGTAGAAATGTGAGGGGTGCCGGCCCGGGTGGGGCACTCCGCAGAGTGCAACACCCGGACCGGCGCGGTAATGCCCGAAACCGGGATTACCTGCGAGCCGGGATTACCAGCGGTAGTGCGCGAAGGCCTTGTTCGACTCGGCCATCTTGTGCGTGTCCTCGCGACGCTTGACAGCGGCGCCGAGACCGTTCGACGCGTCGAGGATCTCGTTGGTGAGACGCTCGGTCATCGTCTTCTCGCGACGACCCTTGGCGTAGCTGGTGAGCCAGCGCAGCGCGAGCGTGTTCGCGCGGTGCGGCTTGACCTCGACGGGGACCTGGTAGGTCGAGCCACCGACGCGGCGGCTGCGGACCTCGAGGGTCGGGCGGACGTTGTCGAGCGCCTTCTTGAGCGTGACGACGGCATCCTGACCGGACTTGGTGGAGACGCCTTCGAGCGCGTCATACACGATGCGCTCTGCGAGGCCCTTCTTGCCGTCGAGGAGGATCTTGTTGACGAGCTGGCTGACGATCGGCGCGCCGTATACCGGATCGGCGACGACGGGGCGCTTCGGGGCTGGACCCTTGCGAGGCATTACTTCTTCTCCATCTTCGCGCCGTAGCGGCTGCGAGCCTGCTTGCGGTTCTTGACGGCCTGGGTGTCCAGTGCGCCACGGACGATCTTGTAGCGAACACCGGGGAGGTCCTTCACACGACCGCCGCGGACGAGCACCATCGAGTGCTCCTGCAGGTTGTGACCCTCACCGGGGATGTAGGCCGTGACCTCTGTCCCGTTCGAAAGCTTGACGCGAGCCACCTTGCGGAGAGCCGAGTTCGGCTTCTTCGGGGTGGTGGTGTAGACGCGGGTGCACACGCCGCGCTGCTGGGGGTTGGCCTTCAGGGCGGGCGCCTTGGTCTTTGTGACCTTGGGGCTGCGGCCCTTCCGAACCAACTGCTGAATAGTTGGCACTGAACTTCTCCTTATTTGGACTGCACGGTGACAGGTGTTGCTTCCCCGAGCCCACGCACACCCTGCTGGGCGTGTCTGTTCTTGGGGGGATCGATCGACGTTCAGAAGTGTTCGTCATCGATATGCCGTGGGGGCTGGACTTCCGTGCGGTTGTCCTGCCCATCGGATGAGTACGTGCCTGCCCGCTCGCGGCAGCCATTTCTGGGCACCAGACGAGCGCGCGACAGAGCGCACACCCGATAAATCTTAGCTCGCGGGCAGCGCCCGGTCAAATGGATGCGGGGATGCCCGGCGCGCCTGCCGACCGCATCCTCTCGGCTGGGAGTATACGGCGAAGCGCGGGCATCCGGCTGGATGCCCGCGCTTCGCGGAGACTGAGGAGCGGGTCTCAGCCGCCGATGCCCTTGGCGAGCTCGCTGTCGACGTTCTGGAGGGCGTCCGCCGCCTTGGTGAGGAACTGCGACATCCCGTCGAGGCCGTTCACCGCATCCGTGGTGCCCTTGGTGAACTGCTCGTACGAGCTGTGGAACGCGCCGGAGGCCTGGTCGGTGACGAAGCCGCCGTTGACCAGTCCGTTGACCAGGTTCTGCAGCTCGTGGAGCTTCGCGGTGATGTCGTCCTTGCCGGAGATGAGGCGGTTCGCCGCATCGGTCATCTCGCCGTACGTGACGTTCATGTTCGCCATGAGGTCGTTCCCTTCGTGTAGTCCGAGAGGCCAACCCCTCGGGCGGCCAGTGGTTTCAAACTATCCGCGGACGGTGGGCCAGGGGAATGGGGAGCACTCCCCATACGGTGCCCGTGACCGGCTACGCGGCGGACTCCCCCGAGCCCAATTCCTCGCCGGCGCGCCAGAAATTGGTTGCGCAGACGATGCCTGCGACGATCATCACGACGCCCAGCACGCCGAATGCGACGACCCACGGGAGGGCGTCGGCGGCCTCGGTGCCGGAGGCGGTCGGGCCGACCGCGGACGACAGCGGCGTGAGCGCGAGCACCAGGATGACGCCGCCGAGGCCGGCGAGCCACAGGTCGAAGCGCCAGCGGTAGTCGAAGAAGCGCCAGAACTTCCGGCCGGGCGCATCCACCCCTGGCTGCACCTTCCCTGCGCCCTGGGCTCGATAGAAGGAGAGCTTCTTGATCAGCGAGGTGATCGCCGCGACGGTCACGCCGAACCCGATGGATCCGTAGATGAGCCAGTAGCGCGCGAAGTCGTTCTCGTCGCCGACGCTCGACGGCCAGCCGCTGGTGAACCAGGAGATCACCGGAAGTCCGACCAGGAGCAGCGAGACGAGCAGGCCGATGACGATCCAGAAGACGTGCCAGCCGATCGGCAGCACCCGGAAACGGGAGACCATGCTCGCCGACGGGAGCACCGTGTCCGGTGGCGCAGGGTTGCGCTTCATCGCACCCCTGCGCAACTGCTCGCCCGCGACGAGTCCGCACATGGCGAGGAGCAGGAGAACGCCGGGCGTCGCGCCCATCGCGACCGCCGCGAGGCCGCGGACGCCGTCGAGCGATCCGTCGTCCTGCCCGTTCGCGATGGCGGTCATGACGAGACCGCCGCCGACGAGCAGCACGAACGCGATTGCGGCGAGCACTCCGCCGAGGACGCTGAGCACCTTTCCGAACGCCCGGTTGGAGGCGGCGACCCGCTCCCGGCGCGCGGCGAGCGCGTCCCCTGTCAGTCCGTCGGTCACTTGGCCTCCTGTGTCTGCCGTTCCGCCCAGGTGAGCGAGTCGACGATGGCGTCGAAGAAGAGCGTATACAGCTCCGGGTCGTGAGCGGTCGGCGCCGAGACGCTCACGGTGAGCAAGCCGGCTTCGTCCGGATACGGCACGGAGTACTCGAGATAAAGGGACGGCTCGCGCGTCTCGCCGATGGCGTCATCGCCGATCTCGCGGAGGCGCGCGACCGGGCCGGTGCGCTGCTCGATGATCTCGGCTCCCGGGGTCGCTGCGGCCAGCCGTTCGGCCAACGGACGAGCACCGCCCAGTCCCTCAGCGACCGCGCCTTCGGGCCACGCACGGTCGCGGGCGATGAGAGCGGCGGGAAGCGGGATGCCCGGCAGCACTTCGAGCGACATCCAGAACGCGGTGGCACCGGCCGCCCGCGCGCGCTCCGCCGTGCTCACCAGTTCTTCCCGTGCATCTCTGCGCGTTCGGGCCAGCCGGTCGTTGCGCCCGACCTGTTGCAGCACGAGCGACCGGATGCGTTCCCGCATGGCCTCCTCGTCGGCGAGCGGGATCTCGGCCCAGGTGCCGGGCAGGATGATCGAGTACGAGCCCTGCGGAGACCTGGCGGTGAACGTCATGCGCTGCGCTCCGAGACCGCGGCGTCTGCAAGCGTGATGTTGAGGGTCGCGACCAGCGCTTGGACGTCAGAGGCCATGTCGATGAAGACGCCGAGGTTCTCCGCCGAGGCGACGAACTGCACGACCTGCGCCGCCTCCGGAGGGTAGACGACGGCAACGACGCGCTCCTCCAGCTCGGCGCTTCCGTCCGGAAGGGCGTGCGCGATGAGGTTGTGCGAGCCGACCAGCTCGCCGGCGTCGACCGCCGAGCGCCAGGTCTGTACGGCGAAGTAGCTTTGTCCGGAGTCCGGTTCGACGATGGGAGAGGCGAGCGCATCCTGGTACTGGTCGGGCGTGCCCACGACGTCGAGCGGGGCCAGCGAGAAGACGAGTGCAGCACCGGCCCTACCGATCTCGGGATAGGGGATCCAGACGGCCGCCGTCAAGGCGGGGTTGCGCAGCTCGCGGAAGCGGGAGCGTGCGAACGCGAGTTCGCCGGCGAGCTTGGCGCGCATCTCCTGGTCGGCGACGACGGAAGCGGCGAGCGCGGTCGCCCACTCGGGGTCCGACCCCGCCGCGAGCGGAATCGGGTAGCAGCGCTCCGGCATGCCGATGCCGAAGTCGACGATGTCGCGCCGTGTTCCGTCCGCCGTCACTGAGCCTCCCCTTCGCCCACCGAAACCATACCCGCTACTTCGTGCCGTTGTTGGCGACGTTCCAGACGTCCTTGACCACGCCGACCGTGCTGCTGGTCGCTCCGCCGATCTTGTCGTAGTCGCCAGGCACGAACGACGACCCGGTGTCGATGGCTTGACCGACCGGGTTGGAACTGAAGCCGGTGACGGCGCCGGTGACCACCTTGACTGTGTTCTGCACCTGGTAGAGCGTCGCGGCTCCTGCAGTGAACTTCATGCCGTTGGTGAGAAGGCTCGGGTCGGCCTTCGCCAGGTTGTAGAGACCGACGAGGTCCTTGTTGATGCCGAAACCTTTGCTGATGCTGAGGTTGAGCCCGGGGAACGCTTCGCGGGCGGCTTCCTTGATGAGCTCCGGCCCGGATTTGGTGCCGGACTGGAACGCGGTGAGCGCCGCCTTCTGGGCGTCCGTGCGGATGAAGGGGGACTTGAAGGCGTCGGAGAGCGGCTTGCTGAGCGCCTCGCTCGCCTTGGTGGCGCTCATGAAGTCCTCGCTGTGGGCGCCGACGCCCTGCAGCGCTGCGAGCTGGCGGCTGTCGGTGATGCCGGTGCGGATGACCGCGGTGGCGCGGAGGTTCTTGGCGACCATGGCGAAGATCTTGCCGCCGAAAAGGGTGAGCACGCAGCCGACCGCCGCGAACGCGACATCCCACCACGAGCCGTCGCCGTTGATCACCTTGACGATGGACTCGACCAGGTCGATGATCGCGCCGATCGCACCGAGCACGATGAGGATCTGACCGAGGATCGGCACCCAGGCGAAGAAGATCGCGAGCACGCCCGCCCACTTGCAGATGGTCTTGAAGATGCTGAAGACAGTCGCGCCCCAGTCGTCCCAGAACGAGTCCTGGAGTCCGTGGTTGTTCTTGTCGACGACGTTGACGATCGCGGTGATGGCGGTCTCTGCTGCTGTGTTCTTCGCATCCAGTGCGGTGTGCCATTCGGCGTGGGCGGCGCGCAGGTCGGCGTTCGCCGCGTCAGAGGCGTCCTGTGATTTGGTGGCGGCGGTCGCCGCCGTGGCCTTGTCGGCGGCGGTCGCGGAGTCTGCGGTGTGCTGGGCTGTCGTCGCCGCGTGGGCGGCCGTGGTCGCGGCCTCCTGCTTGCTCTCGATGTGCGCGATGGCAGTGGTCGCCGCATCCTGAGCGGATCGGAGGGACGACGAGTACGTGATCAGCGCATCCGCGGTCTTCCGGTAGCGGTCCTGGGCCTTGTCGATGTCGCCCGCCACCTCCTTGGCGGAGTCGCGGAACGCGTCGACAGCCTTGCTGACCATCTCATCCACGTCGCCGATCTTCTTGAGTGTGGTGACCGAGCGCTGGATGGCGTCGGCGATCTCGGCGTAGTGGCGCGCTTTGGAGAGCAGCAGGTCCGGATCGCCCGTGAGCGGCTGGTATTCGACGTCACTCATCTGCGTCCCCTAGTTCTTGGCCGGCGCTGCCGGGTAGTCCTGCGACTTCGCCGCGTCTTCGAGCGCCGTGGCGAGTCCTGCGTCGACCTTGGTGAAGTCGTCCGTCACACCCGCGACGGACTTCGAGAGGCTCTCCACCGATTCGGTCATCTTCTTGCGCTTGTCGTTCCACTTGTGGGCGAAGTCACGCACATGGCCGGAGAGTCCGTCGTGGCCGGTCGCGTCCGCCACGGCATCGCTGAAATCGTCGGCGCCCTTGAACTCGCCGACGATCGCCTCGAGGTCGGACTTCAACTGTCCGAGCAGATCCAGGTCGAGCTTCAGGTCGGTCATGGCGGTCCCCTCCGTTTCAGGCTGTAGCCAACCTATCGAGCACCGTGCGGGGAGGCGATGGGGAGCGGTCCCCATGCGGGGACCCACCGGTATATAGGTATCGTTCTTGCGTGCGCCTCAAACTCACGCTCGCCCGCCCATCCGGAGCCGGCGACGACATCGTGGTCACCGCCGACGCGGCCGCCAGCATCTCGGAGGTCGCCGCGACGATCCGCCGCATCGACCCGCGCGGCGGAGCCCCGCTCACCGACGACCGGGCGCTGACACTGCGTGCCGCGATCCCCGGCCAGGCCGACACCCTCGTGCTGCCACCGGATGCGCCCATCGGCGAAGCCTGGATCGGCAGCGGCGCGACAGTCAGCCTCGCCGACGCCGGCGTCTACTACGCACCGAACGACCTCGGGGACGCGCCGGCCGTCGCCACCGCCCAGGTTCTCACCGGTCCGGACGCCGGACGCGAATTCCCCCTGCGTCCGGGCACGACCACGATCGGCCGCGACGACGACTGCGACATCGTCCTGCACGATCCCCTGGTGTCGAAGAGACACGTGCGTCTGGAGGCCGGAGACGGAGTGGAGGTGGTCGACCTCGGCTCCGCCAACGGCGTCGTGGTCGACGGCGGCATCGTCACACGCCTCACCGTGCGTCGCGCGGAGACGCTGCTGATCGGGGACACCGAGGTGCGCATCGCCGTGTCCGGGCTCAGCGGCATCCCCGTCGCCGCCCCGAAGGCCGGTCCGGTGTTCTTCAACCGATCCCCTCGCGTCGAACAGCGCTACGCCGGGCAGGTCTTCCAGGCGCCCGAGGTGCCGACCGAGAAGGACGATCCGCCCTTCCCCCTGCTCGCCATGATCACGCCGCTGCTGCTCGGCGGCGCGATGTTCGCCCTCACCCACCAGCCCACCACGCTGCTGTTCGTGCTGCTCTCCCCGCTCATGCTGATCGGCAACTATCTGACCGGCCGGACCCGCGGAAAACGCAAACTCAAGAAGGCCATCGCGGTCTTCGACAAACGACTGGATGCGCTCACCGCCAAGCTCGACGCCGAGCGTGTCCGCGAGGTCGAACTGCGCCGCGCGGAGTCCCCGACGACGCACGCCGCGCTCGCGGAGGCCGTCCAGCGCGGACCACTGCTCTGGACCAGGCGGCCGGAGCATTGGTCGTTCCTGAACCTGCAGCTCGGCATCGGGTCGATGAGGTCGCGCAACACCATCGCGAGCACCGACCGCGGCGAGATGATCGTCGAGTTCCAGGAGCGTCTCGACGCCGTCATCGACGCCAACGAACGGGTTGACGGCGTCCCGGTGCTCGACAACCTGTTCGAGTCAGGAGCCCTCGGCATCGCTGGCCCCGCCGAGCACATCGCGGGCTCGGTGAACTCCACGCTCGTGCAGCTCACCGCCCTGCACTCCCCCGCAGAGCTCGTCGTCGCCGCCCTCGTGTCTCCGCGCTGGTCGCGGGAGTTGGAATGGCTCAAGTGGATGCCGCACACGTCGTCTCCGCACAGTCCGCTCTCCGGGGGCCACCTCGCGGACAGCGCGTCGAGCGCATCCACTGTGCTCAGCGCACTGGAAGGACTCGTGGAGGAACGGCTGGCGCGGGCGAAAGGTCCGCAGCGCCGCGGCGCGATGGAGCAGGAGCGCGCGGCCATCGAACGCGGCGCCGAGGTCGGGAAGTCGCAGACCGTCGACGGGACGCAGTCCCCCGTCCCCGCGGTGGTCGTCGTCATCTCGGGCGACGTACCGCTCGACCGGCCGAGGCTCGTGCAGCTCGTGGAGGCCGCGGCCGATGCCGGGGTCTTCCCGATCTGGCTGGACGCCGACGTCGCAGCCCTCCCTGCCGCGTGCCGCACATACATCGCCCACACCGAAAGCGACGACCGCGCGACGGTCGGCTTCGTGCGCATCGGCGAGACCATCGAGGACGTCGTCACCGAACCGGTCGACCGGGTCACCGCGCTCGACTACGCCAAGCGGATGGCTCCGGTGGTCGACGCGGGGGCGCTCGTCGCCGACGCGAGCGACCTGCCGCGCACCATCTCGCTGGTCAGTCTGCTCGGGCACGACCTGGCCGAGTCGTCCGGGGCGGTGATCGACCGCTGGCGGCAGAACGCGTCCATCCATGATCGTTCGGGCGCGCGTCCGGTGAAACGCCGCGCGGGCAGCCTGCGCGCGATCATCGGCTCCGCCGGGGTGGATGCGATGCACCTCGACCTGCGCAGCCAGGGGCCGCACGCCCTCGTCGGCGGCACGACAGGAGCGGGCAAGAGCGAATTCCTGCAGGCGTGGGTGCTCGGGATGGCCGCAGAATACAGCCCGGACAGGGTCACTTTCCTGTTCATCGACTACAAGGGAGGGTCGGCGTTCGCCGACTGCGTGAGCCTGCCGCACTGCGTCGGACTCGTCACCGACCTCAGCCCGCACCTGGTGCGCCGCGCCCTCACCAGCCTGCGCGCCGAACTGCACCACCGCGAGCACCTGCTCAACCGCAAGAAGGCGAAAGACCTGCTCGAACTGGAGAAGCGCGGCGACCCGGAGTGTCCTCCCGCCTTGGTGCTCGTGATCGACGAGTTCGCCGCCCTGGTCGGCGAAGTGCCGGAGTTCGTGGACGGCGTCGTCGACATCGCCCAGCGTGGACGCTCCCTTGGCATCCACCTGATCATGGCGACGCAGCGTCCCGCGGGCGTCATCAAGGACAACCTGCGCGCGAACACCAACCTGCGCATCGCACTCCGGATGGCGGACGAGTCGGACAGCCAGGACGTAGTCGGCGTCTCGGATGCCGCCCACTTCGACCAGGCGATCCCCGGACGAGGAATGGCGAAGACCGGGCCGGGCAGGCTCGCGCCGTTCCAGTCCGCATACGCGGGAGGCTGGACCAGCCGCGAACCGGAGCGCGCGGGCGTCGAGGTCGCCGAGCTCCGCTTCGGTGGAGAGATCCGCTGGGAAGAGGAAGGGACAGGCGGCGACGAGGAGCGAGACCTCGGGCCGACCGACCAGCAGCGACTCGTCTCCTCCATCGTGCGCGCCCAGGGCGAGGCGCGCATCCCGTCGCCGCGGCGGCCGTGGCTGGACGAGCTGGCGAGCGTCTACGATCTCGGGCTGCTGCGCCAGCGCACGGACGCCGAGCTGCTGCTCGGCGTGAGCGACGTGCCGGACAGGCAGCAGCAGTCGCCGGTGTACTTCCAGCCGGACGTCGACGGCAACATCGCCATCTACGGCACGGGAGGCTCCGGCAAGTCGGCGGCCCTCCGCACTCTGGCATCGTCGGCCGCGATCACGCCCCGCGGTGGGCCGGTGCGCGTCTACGGGCTCGATTTCGGCGCGGGCAGCCTCAGGATGCTGGAGAAGATGCCGCACGTCGGCTCGATCATTCCTGGCGACGACGCGGAGCGCATCATCCGGTTGTTCCGCATGCTGAAGGAAGAGCTCGACGACCGCGGCCCCCGGTTCGCCGAGGCCAACGCCTCCAGCATCACCGAGTACCGGCGGCTGACGGGACGCCAGGACGAGGCGCGCATCCTGCTGCTGATCGATGGCTTCCCGAACTTCCGCGAGGACTTCGAGATCCCCGCCGGACGCTCGCAGTGGTACGACGTGTTCAAGGATGTCCTCAGCGACGGTCGCCAGCTCGGGATGCACGTCGCGCTCACCGGCGACCGGGCGGGAGCCGTGCCCACCTCCATCGGCTCGCTGGTGCAGCGCAAAGTCGTGCTGCGCCTCGCCGACGACGGCTACGGGATGCTCGACGTGCCGAGCGACATCCTCGGGCCGACCTCCCCTCCCGGCCGTGCGATCGTCGACGGCTACAAGACACAGCTCGCCGTGCTCGGCGGGAGCGCCTCGGTGTCGGAGCAGTCGGCCGCGACGACGCGGCTCGCCGAGGCGATGGTGCGCGCCGGAGTGCGTCAGACGCCGCCGATCGGTTCGCTGCCGAAGGAGTTCGCGATCGAGTCGCTGCCGTCGTCGCACGACGGATCCCCGGTGCTCGGGGTCAGCGACCTCGACCTCGGCCCGTTCGGGTTCGAGCCCACCGGGACACTGCTGGTGGCCGGCCCTCCGGCGAGCGGACGGTCGACGACGCTCGCCGCGCTGGCCGCGTCCGTCATCCGATTCGACCCGCAGGCACGGCTCTACTACCTGGGCAACCCGCGCTCCCCGCTCGGGCGTGCCTCCCACTGGACCGACACCGCCACCACGCCGGAGACCGCCGCGGCACTCGCCAAAGACCTCGTCGCCGCCATCGCCGATCCGGACACCGACGGCCGCATCGCCGTGATCGTCGAGAGCATCGGCGACTTCCTGCAGACGCCCGCCGACTCCCCCATCGTCGAGTTGGTGCGCGCGGTGCGCCGCAGCGACCACCTGCTGGTCGCCGAGGCGGAGACGAGCGCCTGGGGGTCGTCGTGGCCGCTGCTCGGCGAGGTGAAGAACGGTCGCCGCGGCCTGCTGCTGCAGCCGGACTCGGTGGAGGGCGACCTGCTGCTCAAGACACCGCTGCCGAGACTCAACCGCTCGGAGTTCCCGCCCGGACGCGGGATGTACATCGCGAAGGGCCGCTTCGCCAGGGTGCAGGTTCCGCTGGTCGACGCGTGATCGCTACTTCTCCTTCTCCCACGGCCAGCGCGGACGCCCGCGCTGCTGGAAGCGCCCGACGAGCACGAGCTGGTAGAGGAGCGTGACGACGAACCCGCCGATGCCGACGGTGATCGCGTAGATGCTGCCCAGCTGCCCGACCGCGAACAGGAAGTACGCGAACGGCTGCGACGGGTCGCCTGCGGCCCCGGCGACACCACCGGCGACGATGAACACGAAGTAGCAGGCGAAACCGACGGCCAGAGCGACGCCGGGCGAGATCCGCTGCTTCTCCGCCGGGACGCGCGTGCCGATCACCAGGAGGAACACGAACAGCATCAGGACCGCGCATCCGGTCATGATCGGACCGACCAGCGGGCCGATGTCCGGGTCGGCGATGACGTCGGTGTTCGTCGCCAGGGAGATCAGCCCGAAGGCGGCGACCACCAGCGCCAGATAGAGGAACGTGGCAAAGGCCGCGAGGACGGCCGCGTATGCGCGATACTCACGCATGGTCAGAGTCACGCATGGTCCACGAGCTTCAGTCAGTACCCCTGCGGCGTGGCGTATGCGGCGACGGCCTGGTTCTGCGCGTCGGCCAGCGCCTGGTCGTACGCGGCCTGCGCCTCGGCGTTCCGCACCTTGAGCTTGCGGCCGCGAGCGGCCAGCCAGGCGCCGGTCCACATCGAGATCTCGCGGGCGATCACACCCGCCAGGACGGCGAACGGCGCGACCCAGAGGCGCTGCAGGACGATGCTCGCCTCGTTCGGCGTGAGGTTCCAGACCTTCACGTCGACCAGGGACGCGCCGACATAGGCGGCGTAGACGAAGACGGCGACGAACAGGCCACCCAGGATGTACGCCCACCAGCGAGCACGGTTGATGATCTGGATCAGCACGACCATGCCGACGAAGAACGCCACGACCGGGACCCAGCTGGCGATCTGCGTGGTGAAGAACGTCGCGAGCGAGTCGAGGAACTGCGCGCTCGGCGTCAGCGCGTAACCGACGACCAGCACGGCGAGCACCCAGAGGGCCGCGAACACGACCGTGCCCACGAGCGCGATCAGGATGCCGAAGCCCCTGTTGCTCTTCTTCTTGGGCGGCTCGGGACGCTGGACGTAGATGGGCGTGACCGGCTGAGCGTACGCGGTGGTCGCCGCGGCGCCGGCCTCTGGAGCCCAGGTCGCCTCGCCGGCGGCGGGCTGGGCGGCGTACGCCGTCGTCGCTTGCGCGTCGTTCGCGGCGGTCGCTGCGGTCGCTGCCTCGGCGGCGACGATGACGGGCGTCGCCGACTGGGCGGGCGACGCGGTGTCGACGGTGGCGGTGCCTGCCGCAGCGGCGGCGGGCACGTCACCCGTGTTCGAGCGGGCGACGGCGGCTGCGATGTCGTCGTCGGTCGCGACGACCGGCTCCGGCTCCGTGACCTTGGCAGGAGCGGCGGGAGCAGGTGTCGCGGGGACCTCGGAGGCTGCAGTGGACGGTGCTGCTGCGGCCCGGCCCCCAGCGCTCTGCGCGTCGGCGGCAGGCGCATCCGGCCGGTTGATGTGACCACGCGCCGAGACCGGGCTCGACGGCGGGTCGACGACCTCGGGGTCGGTGTCAGCAGGCTCGGCCGCTGCGCTCTGGGCGGGCGCCGTGGCCGGAGCGGTCGCTGCCGTCGTCGGCGCGTTCTCCTCCGCGGGCTCCGCGGCTGTGCCGTTGTCCGGCACAGAACCCGGCGTCGTCTCGCTCATGATGCCACTCCTCGATCGGCCCCAACGGGCGTCCGTCAATGGTGCCCACTGTAGCAACGGGGTGGTCGAAGTCCAGGGAGGGCTGGCGGCGAACGGGCGGAGAGGTCACTTCTTGGCTGCTGGGGCCTCCGGGACGGTGAGGACGTAGGTGTAGCCGCTGACTTTGCCGTCGACGCCGACGCCGCTGGGCGATGGTTCGGTGGTGAAGTTGTTGACCAGAAACAGCCTTTGGCCGGTCTGCGCGGCGTGCAGGAAGGAGACGACGTTCGGATACGCGCCCGTCACGGTGAAACTGACAGGGACGACGGTGAAGTTCTTCGCGGTGATCAGAGGACTGATCACCGGAGGAATTCCGGCCGAGCGAACGGCAGTGGTCGGCGCTGGGGTTGGAACGGACGTGGGAGCCGCCGTCGGCGACGGGGCGGCTGTCGATCCCCCGCCAGAACCAGACGATGCGGCGGCTGATGCTGGCGCCTCTGGGGCGACATACGGCTTCGCATCCTGTATCGCCCATGCCGAGATCTGGACCCCGTTCGCTACGGCGAAACCGTTGAGTTCGTCCACAAACGCCGGATTCGCCGACTGGTCGGGCATGGAGGCCGCAAGCGATGCCACTTCCTTGTTCAAGGCAGGCAGGTTGGCAGAGTCTTTCGTCAAGCGGGCGAGAACGGCTCTGTTCGATGCGATCGCCTCATTCGCCTGAGTCGTCTGGGCGTCGGCAGCGGCCGCCTGGTCGAGTTGCGGCTGCACGCCGACAACCCAACCGAGCGCGACGATGGCAACCATCGCCATTACGGAGCCGATCATCCACAGTCTGGTCTTGTCCATGATCACTTGTCCTTCTGCTCGAAGCGCTTCGCGTAACGCGACTGGTCGATATGGAGCGTGATGGTGACCTTGTTCTGACCAGTCACCGGGTCCAAGGTCAGAGCACTCGGCACCACGTCAGCCACGCCAGGGATCTTCGCGAGCGCACGCACCCACGCGGTGATGTCAGGGACGGTCGGGCTGAGGCTGACCGTAGTGACCGTTCCGATCCTTGGCGCCTGCAGGGGATCTGGCGACTGGTCATAGGCCTTGATGGGAGAGGCAGAGTCTGCAGCGACTGTCTCGATAGCGACGCCCGCAGGCTGAACGGCGCCGATCTCGTCGAGCAGGGCCTTCCAGTCGACCTCGGTGGATGCCCCCACTCGCTGCGCCGTCCGTGCGATCGCGACCTGGTTCTGCACAGCCCTCACGCCCGCGAACTTCTGCTGCTGGGAAAGCAGGTCGGCCGTCGTCAATTGTGCTCCCAGCAGTCGGGCTTGCGCAGCGACGTTGAAGGCGAATGCCGCGCCGACGCCGAGGACGACGACGAGCAACACGGCGAGAACGCCCCAGCCGAAGCCCCTCCTGGTGCGCTTGTTCTTCCGCTCCCCTCTGACCTCGGGCGGGAGCAGGTCGACGCGAGGCTCGACGCCGATGTCGAGGCTCTCCACCCTTCCGACCGGCTTCTGCGTCTTCTGCTGCTTCGGGGTCTTGCGCCCCTTCGTCGCAGGAGTGACGGTCGGCAACTGCTCGGTTTCCTGGGCGTCCGCACGCCTGGTCGTGATGCTCATGCTGCGCTCCCGAGTGCAAGGCCGAGCGCCACGGTGAGCGCCGACCGGTTCTGCCGAAGCACGTCCGCGTTGAGACTGCGCGAGAGTGCGACGGCGTGAAAGGGGTCCCCGACCGTGACGGGAAGTCTGGTCATCTCGCTCAGGGCGTCGAGCAGTCCGGGAAGCTGCGCTCCCCCTCCTGTCACGACGATTCCGCTGACCGGGCTGTTGGGGCGGGTGTTGACGAAATAGCTGACCGTGTTCCTGAGGCTGGTGAGGAGGTCGCTCGTGACACGGTAGATGATCTCGACCGCCTGCTGCTCCTCCACGGTGGTCACCTGTTTGGCGAGTCCGATCGTGGCCTTGATGCGCTCCGCCTCTCCGAGCTCGACGTCGAGGCCTTCGCGGAGCGCCTGGGTGAGTTCGGATCCTCCGGCCGGGATGATGCGCACGAACTGCGGGATGCCGTCGGTCGCCACGACCACACTCGTCGTGTTCGCGCCGATCTCGATGAGTGCGACGGTTCCCGCGACGCGAGCCCTGCTGATCAGCACCCTGCTCAGCGCGAAGGGGATGAGGTCGACATCCACGGTGGTGAGTCCGGCGAGCTGCGTCGCCTTCACGTTGCCGAGGACCGCCTCCTTCACCGCCGCAACAAGCAGCCCGTTGACGACGGGCCCGTTGTCACTCATCCCCTCGGACACGGGATAGAAGTCGAGGAGCGCCTCGGCAACCGGCACGGGAAGCATGTCCTGCACTTGGAAGGGCAACGCCTCCCTGATGCGTGCGCGCGACATCCGCGGGACGGTGAGGTCACGGGCGAGCACGCGCTGGTTGCCCATCCCGAGCACCACGTCCTTGCTTTTGAAGCCGCCCTGATGCCAGAGCCGTCTGAGGCTCGCGGCGACCGTGTTGGGCTCCATCACCTCTCCTCGGCTGACGGCGCCGTCCGGTAACGGCACCTCGTAGTGTCGAAGAAGCGTCGGCCGCGCCTTGGCGGGGTCTGCGACTTCCACAGCACGAATGCTCGAACTTCCGACGTCGATGCCGACGATGCTCGTAGCCATTCGATCTCCTTGGGTTCTTCTATGCGATTCCGAGAAGCGCCAGGTAGGCGCTCCACACTGAGTTCCCCACGAGCACGCCGACCCAGGCGCCCGCGAGCATCCAGGGGCCGAACGGGATGCCAGAGCCGCGCCGCGCACGCCGCGTGATCAGGAGGACGACGGCGAACAAACCGCCGAGCAGGAAGGCGGCGAAGGCGCCGACGACGAGCGCACCCCAGCCGAGGTAACCGAGGAATAGTCCGAGGACGCCCGCGAGCTTCACGTCGCCGAGTCCCATGCCGCCCGGTCGGATCATGGCGAGGATCAGATACAGCGCGAACAGGCAAGCCGCACCGACGACTGCCCTGACCAGCGCGGTCGGGTCGCCGTTCAGCAGCGCAGCGGCACTGAGCAGGACGACACCCACGGCGTAAGACGGGAGAACGATGGCGTTCGGCAGGCGATGCGTGTCCACGTCGATGAGTGCGAGGGCGATGCTGACCGCAGCGAGGAAGAGGAACGCGATCACGACAAGCACGGCGGCCACGGTGGCGGCGCCGCCCTGCGGATGCGCTGCTCCGGGACCCACCCAGAACCACCAGCCGACGAAGGCGAATACCACGCCTGTCGCGCCTTCGACGAGCGGGTATCGCACGGAGATCCCGCTGCGGCAGGAGCGGCACTTTCCGGCGAGGACGAGCCAGGAGAGCACCGGGATGTTGTCGTATGGCTTTATCTCCGTCCCGCAGCTCCCGCAGGCGCTCGGCGGCGACACGATCGATCGGCCGGCGGGCACGCGATACACGACGACGTTGAGGAACGAACCGATCAGCAGGCCGAACACGGCGGTCGCTCCGAGCACGAAGACCGCGGTCGACAGGGAGAGCTGTGCGGAGGTCACGGGATCGCCGCCCCACTCGGCGCATAGGCCGTCTTGACCTCGACGACGGCGCTCGTGCCGTAGGTCGTCGACACGGGCGAGAGGAACTTCGGCGGAGCGGTGTATTGGAGCCGCGCATCGTACTGGTAGTTCTTCGCGTACCCTGTCGAGATCGTCGTCCCCGACGACTGCGCGACGGGACCACGGAACTTCTGGGCGATGGCCCCCTTGATCGTCAAGGTCCCCTTCTTGCCTGCCGTGTAGTTCTGCACCTGGAACGTGTGGGCGACCGAGAGGATCGCCGCATCGATTTCCAGACCGGTCGTCGACGAGTCGAGCAGGTTGCCGTTGCTGTCCACCGGGTTGTACACCCAGACCGCGTTCTGACCGACCAACCCGAGCATGTCCGTCTGAGGGTCGACGTAGGTGACCGGCCCGACGACGTAGATGTAGTTGTCGGCCGCGACCGTCTCCGCCGCGTGCACACTCCCTTTCACGAAGGCGTCGCCGTTCCTGCAGCCATACGACGGTGCGGCCGTCGTCGATGACGGGGCCTTTTCGGACGGAGCGGGATAACCGAGTCCGTTGCTCGTGCCCGTGCTGCCCGACGCGTTCGCGCAGGTGAAGTTCGCCGGGAACGCGCCGGCAGCCCAATAGTTCGGATCGCCGACGGTGCCGGGCACTCCCTGGACGAAGATCAGGTTGTTGCTGGGAACAGAGATCGTCTGCCCTGCCGGGCTCCCGAGGGTTCCTGTGGCCGCATACCCCGGCGTCCCGCATTGTGGGCTCACCGATCCGCTCGACGGCGGGTCGCCTGCGACGTTGGTGGCTCGCGTCCACGGGCTCCGAACCGTCATGGTTCCCCCGGCGTTGAACGTGATCGTGGTCGGACCCGTATATAGGCAGCCGGGGCGAGGCACCGACGTGAGGTCGCTTCGCGTCTCCTGCTTCAGCTGTGTGTTCGTCGACGGCATGGGGACGACGGGGCTGTACCTCGGATAACCGGAGATCGCGAAGTTGCCTGCTGAGCAGCCGTTCGGCGTCACGTATGCCTGCCCGGACGACGGGTTGTATCCCGTCGTGACGATGTTGTTGAAGGTGGTGCCGCAGATCTGCAATGTGTCATTCGAATGGACGGGGCCGTTGATGGTATCGGCCGCCGCGAATTGGATCGCCGTGCAGTTCGGCCGGCTTGCGACCGCCCATGCGTATGCGGGGACACAGGAGATCGACGACGTCGCGGGGTCCTGGATCTCGTAGTCGGTGAAGTAGAGGAAGTCGATGAAGCCCGATTGCTTCAGGTCGGCGACGATCGAACGCGTCGTCTGGCCGACCTTCCCCGTCGACCGGATGCGCAGTGTGCCTTTGGTGGAGTATTGGGAGTTGTCCACCTCGTATCGGTAGCTCGCGCGGCCATCGCTTCCGGCGACGGTCGCCCAGGAGCCGTTCACGCCCGTTCCGAACGCCAGGTTCCCGTTCGTCCCGGTGAAGGAGCTCGTCGTGCTGAAGGCCGCCGTGGAGGTGCCGTACTGCTGGTAGGTGTTGTCGTTGGCCAACTTCGCCTGATAATCCTCGACACCCGCGTACGCGGCCGACATCGCCGCGTTCCAATCCTGGTCGCCGTCTGCCTTCTGAAATCCGCCGAGGGACGATGCGAGCATGACAGAGACGAGGAGCATCAGTGCCGCTCCGATGCCGATCACCATCGCGAGCGCCATGCCGTCGTCGCCGCGTGCTGCCCCGCTGCGACCTGCCTGCGCCCGGCCGCCCACGCCCATCACAGCGACCTCGACAGGGGCAGGTTGGGCATGCCGACCGTGTTCTGCAACGTGACGTTCGAACTGTTCCCCGCAGCGGTCGCGCTCAACGTCAGGGTGACTCTGACCGCCGCGATGCTGCGCAGATTCGCCGTGGTGTATCCCCCGGACGGGATCGGCAGGGGCTGGTTGTCAACACCGAGGTAGGTGAAGAGAGACGGGTTCGATCCCGTCTGGTTGACGACCTTGCCGCCCAGGTTGCGTGTGGAGCTCGCAGTGGACGAGAAGCCCCAGTAGCCGGCGCTCAGCGCGTATGCGCTGTACTTGGTCTCGATCAGGTTGCGATTGGAGTCCACGGTGAAGGTGACCTTGACCGGCTGTTCGGCCGACGATGCAAGGTTCACATACGCGTAGACCGTCACCGACTCCGGCGCTGCAGTGGTGAAGGCGGGATCGTTGATCGCTTGACCGCTCACGGGATTCTCTGTCGCAGCGCGCAGGATCCGCGAGATCTCGTTCATCCCGTTCGATGCCGTCTTGGAGTTCGTGCCGACGGACTGGTTGAGGGTGAACGACTTCGTCGCGGTGACGAAGAAGCCACCGACGGCGGCGAGCACGATGCTGAAGACGGCGATCGCGACGATGAACTCGGCGATGGTGAAACCCGCCGCATCCTCGCGCAGGCGTCGAAGCCCGTTCACGGTCCGACCGTCCGCGGGTCGAGCGTGATCGTCCACTGTGCCGGGGATGCGACCCCCCGGGTGACGAAGGTCATCGAGGTTGTCGCGACAGTCGTCGCCGTGCTGCCGGAGGAGGACCCGGTGTAGATCTTCCATGCTCCAAACGGCAGCGCGATCGTCATCGACGATCCCGAGGTGAGCTTGGGGAAGGTGTAGGTATTCGACGTTGTGCATCCCGGGTCTCCCGTTCCTGAGATCGGCGCTTGCGATACAGCCGTGAGATAGCTGTTGCTCGCAAGGCCCGTCACTGTGACGACACCCATGCCGATCGGCAGGGTCGGGGACGCGGCCTGGACCGGTTTTCCGATCGCACCATCGGGTGCGGGGGTGGTCCAGGTCGCGGGGTCCACATTCGTGCAACTGGGCGCGCTTCCGATCGGCGCAACGTACCGGCCAGCGAGCGTCGCATACCCGTCAGAGAACGGAAACAGCCGCGTCGTCGCTGCCGATCCGATCGCCTGCACGTATGCGCCACCGACGGAGTTGACGAACGTGAGATTCAGGTTCGTCGGCCGCACGGCCGTGGGGTTCGCGTATTGAAGTGTGTAGATTCCGCTGTTGTCATAGGTGAACGGGGCCGATGCCGCCGTTCCTGCCGTGACCTGGAGTGTGCTGAGAACCGGAGTGGGGTTCTGGTTGATGTCGAGGTAGTTGGTGTTCGACAGAGTCACGTCGTAGTTGCCCGGGGTGACTTTCAACGCGTACGTGCATCCATCGCTGTCTGTGACGGCCGGAGTCGTCGTGAGGGCCGTCGCACCATTGGGAACACTCGACGGCGCCACCGAGACGACGACTCCCGGCGTTCCGGCGCCGGACGCCGACTTCACCGAGACGATGATCGTTCCCAGCGCCGGGTCGTTGATGCGGTTGTTCGGCGCGATCAAGGTGTCGGCGCGCACCGGCTGCGTTGCTGCGCGCATACCGGCCCAGGTGACGCTGATGTTGACCTTCTTGTACTGGAGGGTGCCGCCGCCGGCCCCGCAGGCGACGGAGCTGTTGTTCGTGGACACCCAGTCAGTGCCGCGAGAGACCGTGAAGGTCGTCCCGTTGACGACGGTGGTCCAGGAGGTGTCGGTCACCGCGAAGACATTGCTGGCCGACCGATCGAGGTCGATCTCCTGTGCTGCGAGGTTGGCCGCGGTCTCCCGTGCTC
Organism: Leifsonia sp. McL0627; assembly: GCF_058244615.1. Classification (NCBI taxonomy): domain Bacteria; kingdom Bacillati; phylum Actinomycetota; class Actinomycetes; order Micrococcales; family Microbacteriaceae; genus Leifsonia; species Leifsonia sp. McL0627. The sequence goes on along the minus strand of NZ_JBZCGM010000003.1, from coordinate 63,537 downwards.
GCGTGTCGTTCGTGAGAAGGAGCGAGCTGGAGATGGAGAGCGCGATCCCGATCGAGATGAGCGCGAAGATGAACATTGCGACCATCACCTCGATGAGGGTCAGGCCGGATTCGTCGTCCGGTGCGGGGGTTGTTCGAGTCACGGTCACCTCCTCATCGGGTTGTATCGGAGAGACTCGGGGCGACGGTGGGCGGAGAACCGTTTCGGTCTCCGCCCGCCGCCTCAGTTGCTGCGTGTCAGGAGGATCAGCAGCCGGCCGGCGGCGTGTTCGCCGCGGAGACGCCCGAGTTGTCGGTCGTGTAGAACTTGTTCCCGCCGGCGCTGGTCGCGACCAGGCAGTACGAGGTCGCGGTCGCCGCGGGGGCTGCGGGGCTCCACGCCACGCTGGTCCCGCTGTATCCGAAGGTGCCAAGCGTGCCGCTCGAGATGGTGAGCGGAAGGGTGCTGTTGGTCGTCTGGAACGCGACCACCGCAGTCTTCGCGTTGGTCAGGTCGGACTTTGCCGCGCTGTCCTTCGCGTTGTTCTGGATGCCCAGGTACACCGGGATTGCGATGGCGGCGAGGATGCCAATGATGATGACGACCACGAGGAGTTCGATGAGCGTGAAGCCCTTTTCGTCCTCTTCGAGGAGGCCCTGGCGGCGGGCGTTCAGTTTGCCCATGAGTCGGAAGTACATTGCAGTGTCCATTCGGTCGGGTGAATCGTTCGGTTCGAACGGGTGCGAGTTCCGTCCGGTGCTTGATGGTAATTCCGAGAAAACTCACGGCAGAATCCCACGAATGGGGGCAATATCACTCATTTATCACCCCAGTTCAGGGGAGAAAACATGAAAGATACGTGTCGGTCGCGTTATTTCACCAGGGTTGCGATCTGGAAGATCGGCATGTAAAGCGCGATGACCATCCCGCCGATCACGACCCCGAGGAACGCGATCATGAGCGGCTCGATCATCGCTGTGAGCTGTTCGGTCGCGGCCTCGACCTCCTGCTCGTAGAAGTCGGCGATTTTGTCGAGCATCGTCTCCAGCGAGCCGGCATCCTCGCCGACAGCGATCATCTGGGTGACCATCGCGGGGAACACCGGTTGCGCGGCGAGCGGCTTCGCGATCGATTCGCCCTGCCGGACGGACTCCGCCACCTCGACGAGCGCGTTCTCGATGACCCAGTTCCCGCTCGTCTCCCCCACGATGCGGAGCGCTTGCAAAATCGGGACACCGGCCGAGATCATGTTGGCGAAGTTCCTGCTGAACCGGGCCACTGCGATCTTCCTGAGCAGCGACCCGAACACCGGTATTCGGAGCTTGATGGGGTCCACGCGTCGACGCACGGACTCGTTGTTCTTGTTCCGCCCCCACCACACCCCGAACACGACGCCCCCCACGACGAGAACGGGCGCCACCCAGACCATCGCATGCGAAGCCACCACGAGGATCTCCGTCGGCAAGGGGAGCTGTCCCCCGAGGCCTTTGAACATGTTCTCGAAGACCGGCACGATGAAGAGGAGCATGGCGATCACCGCGACGATCGACATGATCAACACGATCACCGGGTAGGTCAGGGCGGATTTGATCGTGCCTTTGAGCTTCACTTCCTTCTCGAAGGTCGCCGCAATCGACTCCAGAGCGTCGTCGAGGAAACCACCCGTCTCGCCCGCTTTGATCATATTGATCATGAGGGGCGGAAAGACATCGCCTCGCTTCTTCAGCGCATCCGAGACAGAGACACCGGTCTCCACGTCATCGCGGACCCCCTCGATGATCGAAGCCAGCTTCTTGTTCTCCGTCTGCTCGGCCAGGATGTTCAGCGTTCGCAGCAGAGAGAGTCCCGAGCCGATCATCGTCGCCATCTGACGGCTCAGAATGGCGAGATCCTTCAGCTTCACTCCGCTGCCGAACGACAGCGAGACCTCGCGGTTGAGTCCTGTGCCGGCCGGAGCCTCCTTTAGGGAGATCGGCGACAGCCCCATCGCCTTCAACCGGGCGACGGCGGAGGCCTCGCCTGCGGCGTCCAGGCGTCCCTTCACGACCTTGCCCGCAGAGTCCCTGCCGGTGTATGCGTATGCCAGCGTCGTCGCCATCAGTGAACTCCCGAGTAGTTGTCGCCGAAATCGGGCCCGTTGGACACGATCGCCATCGCTGACGCGTCCGACGGAACCTCCGCCCGCTGGATCAGCCGGGTGATCCCCTCCAGGTCGTGTGCCTTGTCCATTGCGGCTTTGCGGGTGATCTGGCCGGAGTTGACGAGGTCGGCCAGGTGCTGGTCCATCGTGCGCATCCCGGAGTCGCGGCCGGCCTGCATCATGGAGGCGATCTGGTAGGTCTTGCCCTCGCGGATGAGGTTGGCGACGGCGGGGGTCATCATCAGGATCTCGGTCGCCACCACGCGGCCGCGGCCGTTCGCGCGCTTCACGAGGGTCTGGCAGACGACGCCCTGGAGCGTCGCGGCGAGCTGTGCGCGCACCTGGTCCTGCTGGTGCGGCGGGAAGACGTCGATCACACGGTCGATCGTCTGCGGCGCATCCTGGGTGTGCAGGGTGGCGAAGACCAGGTGGCCGGTCTCGGCGGCGGTGAGGGCGACGGAGATCGTCTCCAAGTCGCGCAGCTCGCCGATCAGGATGACGTCGGGGTCCTGGCGCAGAACATGCTTGAGCGCCGCGCCGAAGCTGTGCGTGTCGTGCCCGACCTCACGCTGGTTGACGATCGACTTCTTGTGCGTGTGCATGAACTCGATCGGGTCCTCGACTGTGACGATGTGATCGGCACGGGTCGTGTTCACGAGGTCGATCAGCGCGGCGAGGGTCGTCGACTTGCCGGAACCGGTGGGGCCGGTGACCAGGACGAGACCACGCGGCAGCTGAGAGAACGCGCCGACCGCATCCGGGACGCCGAGTTCGTGCAGCTGCTTGATCTCGGTCGGGATGAGACGGAACGCTGCACCGACGGAGCCGCGCTGCTGGTACACGTTCACGCGGAAACGGGAGTTGGCCGAGATGGTGAACGCGAAGTCGAGTTCCAGCTCCCGATCGAAGATCTCCTGCTGCCGGTCGGTCAGCAGACTGACGAGCGCGGCCCTGGTGCGGTCATGGTTCCACGGGGTCGTCGCGCCGGCCGGACGGAGACTGCCGTCGACACGGACCATCGGCGCGGTGCCGACAGTCACGTGCAGGTCGGACGCGCCCTGGTAGACGACCTCGTGCAGCGCAGCGACGAGTTCGGCGTCTGCGCGGGCGAGGGCCTCGCGCTCCACCGTGGTGAGCGTCTCGTCGATGGGCTCAGGGTCGTGGTGGTGCGGCACGGCGGCGAACTCCGGCTCCGGCGCGGGTTCCGCAGCGCGGCGGCCGGCGGGGATGATCCGCTGAACCGGATACAGGTCGTCGACCGCGGGCGCGGGTGGCGGGAGCTGCACGGGTGCGGACACCGGAACGGGAAGCGTCGGCGGGAGCACCTGCTGCTGCGGCTGCGGCTGCGGGAACACCGGCGGCGCGGCCTGCACCGGCGGCGCCGGCTGCAGCACGGGCGGCGGGAGCAACGGAACCCCCTCCCCCGGCGCCCATCCGCCCGCGGTGGATCCCGGCGGCGTCACCGGGATCTCGTAGACCGGCTTCGCCTCTGTTATCTCGTAGACCGGCTTCGCCTCTGTTATCTCGTAGACCGGCTTCGCCTCTGGCGGAGGGAATCCGCCCCAGCTGGTGTCGTCGCTCGCATCCGATGCCATGAGCCCTCCTAGGCCACCACTCGCAGGATCTCTTCCACCGAGGTCAGGCCGAGTTTGGCCTTCTCCCAGCCGTCTTCACGCAGCGTGAGCATCCCTTGCTCCCTCGCCGCCCTGCCGATCTCCGCACTGGAGGCGCGGCCGACGGCGAGGCGCTCGATCTCCTCGCTCACCGCCATCACCTCGTGCACGGCGATGCGGCCGCGGTATCCGGTGTTCGAACAGGTCGGGCAGCCGACGGGCACGAACACCACCGGCTGCTCGTCGTCGCCGGAGACGGGGAAGCGGAGACGGTGCAGGTCGGCTGCCGAATACGTCGCCGGCTGCTTGCAGCGGTCGCAGAGCCGGCGCGCGAGGCGCTGGGCGACGACGCAGTCGAGGGCGGAGCCGACGAGGAACGGCTCGATGTCCATCTCTGTGAGCCGGGTGACGGCGCTCGGGGCGTCGTTCGTGTGCAGGGTGGAGAGCACGAGGTGGCCGGTCAGCGACGCCTCGATGGCGATCTGCGCCGTCTCGTGGTCGCGGATCTCGCCGAGCAGCACCACATCCGGGTCGCTGCGCAGGATGCTGCGGAGCGCGCTCGCGAACGTCAAGCCGGCCTTGGGGTTCACCTGCACCTGGTTGATGCCCGCCATCCGGTACTCGACAGGGTCCTCGACCGTGATGACGTTGATCTCGGGCCGCGCGACCGCGTTGAGGGTCGTGTAGAGCGTCGTCGACTTGCCGGAGCCGGTCGGGCCGGTGACCAGGATCATCCCGTACGGCTTGGAGTACGAGGTGCGGTAGGTCTCGAAGTTGCGCTCCAGCAGGTTCAGGTCGCGGAGCGTCATCCCGGTGTTCGTGTTGTCCAGGATGCGCATGACGACCTTCTCGCCCCACACCGTCGGCAGCGTTGCGACGCGGAGGTCGATCTGGCGGCCTCCGTGCACGACCGACATGCGGCCGTCCTGCGGTTTGCGTCGCTCGGCGATGTCGATGTCGCTCATGATCTTGAGTCGCGAGATGACACCGTTCTGGATGCTCTTGGGGGCGCTCTGCATGGCGTGCAGCACGCCGTCGATGCGGTAGCGGACGCGCACGTCATGCTCGGCGGGCTCGATGTGGATGTCGGAGGCGTGATCCTGGATGGCCTGGCTGACCAGCAGGTTCACGAAGCGGACGATGGGGGCGTCGTCGTCGCTCGACTCCGCGATGGTGAGACTGGAGTCGTCCGGGGTGGCCGACTCCTCCTCGAGCGTGGTGGTCAGGTCGCTCAGCTCGTCGTCGGCGCGGATGTACCGGTCGATGGCGGTGAGCAGCTCGCCGAGCTCGGCGACGGCCGGGGCCACGTTCATCCGGGCGGCGGCGCGCACGTCGTCGATCGCGAACACGTTGCCGGGGTCGGCCATCGCCAGGATCACGGTGCCGTCGGCCGAGCCGATGGGCAGCACCGAGTGGCGGCGGCAGATCGCACCGGGCACCAGCGACACGGCTGTGCGGTCGACGGGGTAGTCGGCGAGCTCCACGAACGGGAGCCCGGTCTGGGCGGCGCGGGCGCGCGCCAGTTGCACGGCGTTGATCGCGCCGCGTGCCAGCAGGTCGCGCACGGCGGCCTCGTCGGCTGTGGGTTCGCTGGTCACTGTGTCGAGATACTCGATCGGCAAGTGGCCGTGCAGGATCAGGATTTCCGTCATCGACGCCACGGGAGCCTCCTCGCAAGGATGATGCCGGGGCGGGTCGGGGGTCTCGGCAGATGCGGCGGTACTGCAATATCACTTCTTCGGGTGAAGCGATGTCACACTATTCGCACGCATACATCCCCCACCACTCCCGCATCCGAGTGCCACGCGCACAGGGGTCACCGCGCGTTCTCGTGCGAAAAGTGCGGTGCGGCGCGCCTGGACCGCACTTTTGGCACGAGCCGAGCGGGCGCGGAGCGCACTTACGGGACGGATCGCGTCGGCGTCAGCGGGTGCGCAGCGGGTGCGCGCGGCGTCAGCGGCGGCGGATGTCGGCGCGCCGCGAGGCCAGGTAGACGAGGACGCCCGCGATGACGGCGGAGCCCATCGTCGTGATCCAGAACGGAAGCGTGCTCGCCGCATGACCGGTCGTGGCCTGGACGATGCCTACCAGGAAGCTGCCGACAGCGACCACCAGCAGCGCCACGGCGACACCGACCATCGCGCGGCCGGTCGAGTCCGTGTATTCGAGGAGGTGACGCCACATGCTTCCATTGTCGCGCATCCGGAGTCGTCGGCAGTCCACCGCAGATCCAGGCACAACGAGGAAGGCCCCCGGTGCCGAAGCACCGGGGGCCGTCCGTCGTACGGAATCGCTTAGTTGTACGTTCCCGGGGTGTAGTCGTCCGAGCTGAAGCTGTCGAAGTCGACGAAGCTCAGGTCGTTCTCGCTGAAGGCCGAGTCGTCGGCGAAGATGCGGTTGGGGTACCGCTCCGCCTTCGCCTCTTCGGTGGCCTCGACCGTCACGTTGCGGTAGCGAGCCAGGCCGGTACCGGCCGGGATCAGCTTTCCGATGATGACGTTCTCCTTGAGGCCGATCAGCGGGTCGGACTTGCCCTCCATGGCCGCCTGCGTCAGAACGCGGGTGGTCTCCTGGAAGGACGCGGCCGACAGCCACGACTCGGTCGCGAGGGATGCCTTGGTGATACCCATGACCTCCTGGCGAGCCGACGCGGTCTTCTTGCCCTCGGTGAGAGTGGCGCGGTTGACCTCGTTGTACTTCGAGCGGTCGACCAGCTCGCCGGGCAGCAGGTCGGTGTCGCCGTGCTCGACGACGGTGACCTTGCGCAGCATCTGGCGGACGATGACCTCGATGTGCTTGTCGTGAATCGGCACACCCTGCGACCGGTAGACGCCCTGCACACCACCGACGAGGTGCTTCTGCACCTCACGGACACCTTTGACGCGAAGAACTTCCTTCGGGTCGACGGCGCCGATGATGATCTGCGTTCCGAGCTCGACGTGCTGACCGTCCTCGACGAGGAGGGTCGAACGCTTGAGCACCGGGTAGACGTGCGGCTCGTCGCCGTTGTCCGGGGTCAGGATCACCTTGCGGCTGCGGTCCGTGTCCTCGATGGTGATGCGTCCGGCTGCCTCGGCGATCGGGGACGCGCCCTTGGGGGTGCGAGCCTCGAACAGCTCCTGCACGCGGGGAAGACCCTGCGTGATGTCGTCAGCGGAAGCGGAACCACCGGTGTGGAAGGTACGCATGGTGAGCTGGGTTCCCGGCTCACCGATCGACTGGGCCGCGATGATGCCGACGGCCTCACCGATGTCCACGAGCTTGCCGGTCGCGAGCGAACGGCCGTAGCAGGCAGCACACACACCGACGGCCGACTCGCAGGTGAGCACGGAGCGCACCTTGATGTCGGTGACACCGGCGGCGACCAGCTTGTCGATGAGGATGTCTCCGACGTCCTCACGAGCCTTGGCCACAACGGTGCCGTCCGGTGCGACAGCGTCGGCGGCGAGCGACCGGGCGAACACGGAGTTCTCCACGTTCGAGTCGCGCACCAGCACGCCGTCGGCGCCGGCCTCGGCGATCGGCAGGTCGAGACCCTTGGTCGTACCGCAGTCGTCCTCACGGATGATGACATCCTGCGAGACGTCGACGAGACGACGCGTCAGGTAGCCCGAGTCGGCGGTACGGAGGGCCGTGTCGGCCAGACCCTTGCGGGCACCGTGCGTCGCGATGAAGTACTCCGCCACCGACAGACCCTCGCGGTACGAGGAAATGATCGGACGGGGGATGATCTCACCCTTCGGGTTGTTCACCAGACCACGCATACCGGCGATGTTGCGGACCTGCAGCCAGTTACCACGAGCACCGGAGGTGACCATCCGGTTGATGGTGTTGTCTGCCGGGAAGTTGGCGCGCATGGCCTCGGCGACCTCGTTGGTCGCTTCGGTCCAGATCTTCACCAGTTCCTGACGACGCTCGAGGTCGGTCGTGAGACCCTTCTCGAACTCGGCAGTGACCTTGGCGGCCTTCTTCTCGTAGCCGGCAACGATCTGCGGCTTGTTCGGCGGCGTCAGGATGTCGCTCAGCGACACCGTCACACCGGACCGGGTGGCCCAGTAGAAACCGGCGTCCTTGATGCGGTCCAGAGCTGCAGCGACCTCCACCTTCGGGTAACGCTCCGCGAGAGCGTTGACGATGGCGGAGATGACCGTCTTGTCAGCGACCTCGTCGACGAACGGGTAGTCCGCCGGCAGCGCCTCGTTGAAGAGGGCGCGGCCGAGGGTCGTCTCGACGATGGCCGTGACACCCTCTGTTCCGGTCTCGGGCGCGTCGGAAGGAACGTAGTCCTCCAGGCGGATCTTGACCATGGAGTTGAGGTGCAGCGAACCCTGGTCCTTGGCGAGGATCGCCTCGGAGACCGACGAGAACGCGCGGCCTTCACCTTCCCCACCCTCGCGAACGGTGGTGAGGTGGTGCAGACCGATGATCATGTCCTGCGAAGGCAGGGTGACCGGGCGTCCATCGGACGGCTTCAGGATGTTGTTCGACGCCAGCATCAGGATGCGGGCCTCGGCCTGGGCCTCGACGGAGAGCGGGAGGTGGACAGCCATCTGGTCGCCGTCGAAGTCCGCGTTGAACGCGGCACACACGAGCGGGTGCAGCTGGATGGCCTTGCCCTCGACGAGCTGAGGCTCGAACGCCTGGATGCCGAGACGGTGCAGGGTTGGTGCACGGTTCAGCAGCACGGGGCGCTCGCGGATGATCTCCTCGAGCACGTCCCAGACCTGCGGACGCGAACGCTCGACCATGCGCTTGGCCGCCTTGATGTTCTGAGCGTGGCTCAGGTCGATCAGGCGCTTGATCACGAACGGCTTGAACAGCTCCAGAGCCATCTGCTTGGGCAGACCGCACTGGTGCAGCTTGAGCTGCGGGCCGACGATGATGACCGAACGGCCGGAGTAGTCGACGCGCTTTCCGAGCAGGTTCTGGCGGAAACGACCCTGCTTGCCCTTCAGCATGTCGCTGAGGGACTTGAGGGCGCGGTTGCCGGTACCCGTGACGGGGCGTCCACGACGACCGTTGTCGAACAGTGCGTCGACGGCCTCCTGCAGCATGCGCTTCTCGTTGTTCACGATGATCTCGGGAGCCCCGAGGTCGAGCAGGCGGCGCAGACGGTTGTTGCGGTTGATCACGCGGCGGTACAGGTCGTTCAGGTCGGAGGTCGCGAAGCGGCCACCGTCGAGCTGGACCATCGGGCGCAGCTCCGGCGGGATGACCGGGACGACGTCCAGGACCATCGCTGCCGGCGAGTTGCCGGTGGCGAGGAACGAGGAGACGACGCGCAGACGCTTGATCGCGCGGATCTTCTTCTGTCCCTTGCCGTTCGCGATCTGGTCGCGGAGCAGCTCGGCTTCAGCGGCCAGGTCGAACGCGAGCAGGCGGCGCTTGATCGCCTCAGCGCCCATGTACGCCTCGAAGTACAGCCCGAAGCGGTCGACGAGCTCGTTGAAGTCCGCGTCCTCCGGCTTGAGGTCGCCGACCTTGAGGGTGCGGAAGGACTCCCACACGCGCTCCAGACGGGCGATGTCCTCGTCGTAGGACTTGCGGATCTGGCCCATTTCCTTCTCGGCCGTGTCCTTGACGCGACGCTTCTGGTCGGCCTTGGCGCCTTCTTCTTCAAGCGCGGCGAGATCGGTCTCGAGACGCTGGAGGCGGTCGGCGATCCGGCTGTCGCGCTGATCGGACAGAGTCTTGATCTCGAGCCGGAGCTCGTTCTCAAGGCCTGGCATGTCGGCGTGGCGGCCGTCTTCGTCGACCTCGATCACCATGTATGCGGCGAAGTAGATGACCTTCTCGAGGTCCTTCGGCGCCATGTCCAGCAGGTAGCCGAGACGCGACGGAACACCCTTGAAGTACCAGATGTGGGTCACGGGAGCGGCGAGCTCGATGTGTCCCATGCGCTCGCGGCGGACGGAGGACTTGGTGACCTCCACGCCGCAGCGCTCGCAGACGATGCCCTTGAATCGCACCCGCTTGTACTTGCCGCAGGAGCACTCCCAGTCACGGCTCGGCCCGAAGATCTGCTCTCCGAAGAGGCCGTCCTTCTCAGGCTTCAGCGTGCGGTAGTTGATGGTCTCGGGCTTCTTGACCTCGCCGTATGACCAACGACGGATGTCGTCAGCGGTGGCCAGGCCGATACGCAGTTCATCGAACGTGGTTGCGTCGATCAATTTTCCTTCTTTCCTGGAAAAAGTGTGTCAGTGAGGTCTGGCGGCTTAGATTTCGTCGATCGACGACGACTCGAAGCGCGAGGAAATGTTGATGCCGAGCTCTTCCGCAGCGCGGAACGCTTCGTCGTCTGCGTCGCGCAGGCTGACCTGCTGGCCATCGGCCGAGAGGACCTCGACGTTCAGGCAGAGCGACTGCATTTCCTTGATGAGGACCTTGAAGGACTCCGGGATGCCCGGCTCCTGGATGTTCTCACCCTTGACGATGGCCTCGTAGACCTTGACGCGGCCGATGATGTCATCCGACTTGATGGTCAGGAGCTCCTGCAGGGCGTACGCGGCACCGTATGCCTCGAGCGCCCACACCTCCATCTCACCGAAACGCTGCCCACCGAACTGCGCCTTACCACCGAGCGGCTGCTGGGTGATCATCGAGTACGGACCGGTCGAACGCGCGTGGATCTTGTCGTCGACCAGGTGGTGCAGCTTCAGGATGTACATGTATCCGACAGACACCGGGTCCGGGTACGGCTCGCCGGAGCGGCCGTCGAACAGCTGGGTCTTGCCCGAGCTTCCGATGAGGCGGTCGCCGTCACGGGTGACGGTGGTCGAGTCGAGCAGACCGGCGATCTCCTCCTCCTTGGCGCCGTCGAACACCGGGGTCGCGACCTTGGTGTTCGGAGCGGCGGAGAAAGCGGCCGTCGGGAGCTCTGCAGCCCACTTCGGCTTGCCCTTGACCTCCCAGCCGTTCTTGGCGATCCAGCCGAGGTGGATCTCGAGGACCTGACCGAAGTTCATTCGTCCAGGGACACCCAGCGGGTTGAGGATGACGTCGACCGGGGTTCCGTCCGCGAGGAACGGCATGTCCTCCACCGGCAGGATCTTGGAGATGACACCCTTGTTGCCGTGACGGCCGGCGAGCTTGTCACCAGCGGTGATCTTGCGCTTCTGGGCGATGTAGACCACGACGCGCTGGTTGACGCCAGAGCCGAGCTCGTCGTCGCCGTCCTGCGAGTCGAAGACCTTGACACCGATGATCGTGCCCTCTTCACCGTGGGGAACCTTGAGCGAGGTGTCGCGCACCTCGCGGCTCTTCTCGTTGAAGATCGCGCGGAGCAGGCGCTCCTCGGCCGAAAGCTCGGTCTCGCCCTTCGGCGTGACCTTTCCGACCAGGATGTCGCCGGGGCGGACCTCGGCGCCGATTCGGATGATGCCACGCTCGTCGAGGTCGGCCAGGAGGTCCGGGCTGACGTTCGGCAGGTCGCGGGTGATCTCTTCCTTGCCCAGCTTGGTGTCGCGGGCGTCGACCTCGTACTCCTCGATGTGGATCGAGGAGAGGGTGTCGTCCTTCACCAGGTTCTGGCTGAGGATGATCGCGTCCTCGTAGTTGTGACCCTCCCACGGCATGAACGCGACGAGCAGGTTCTTGCCGAGCGCGAGCTCGCCGTTCTCGGTGGCGGGACCATCGGCGATGACCTCGCCCTCTTCGATCCGGTCGCCTTCGCTGACGATCACGCGGTGGTTGTACGACGTTCCCTGGTTGGAGCGGTCGAACTTGCGCAGGTAGTAGGTCTTCGTCCCACCCTCGTCGAGCTGGATGGTGACGGCCTCAGCCGACACCTCCGTCACAACGCCGGCCTTGTCGTTGATGAGGACGTCTCCGGCGTCGATCGCCGCGTAGCCCTCCATACCGGTTCCGACCAGCGGGCTCTCCGAGCGCACCAGCGGAACAGCCTGACGCTGCATGTTGGCGCCCATGAGCGCGCGGTTCGCGTCGTCGTGCTCGAGGAACGGGATGAGCGAGGTCGCGACCGACACCATCTGGCGCGGCGAGACATCCATGTAGCCGATCTCGTCGGCCGGGATCAGGTCGACCTCTCCACCCTTCTGACGTGCCAGGACGCGGTCTTCTGCGAAGTGGCTGTCGGCGGTCAGCGGAGCGTTGGCCTGGGCGACGATGTAGTCGTCCTCCTCGCTCGCCGTGAGGTAGTCGATCTGCTCGGTGACCTTGCCGCCGATGACCTTGCGGTACGGCGTCTCGATGAAGCCGAACGAGTTGATCCGCGCGAACGACGCGAGCGAACCGATCAGGCCGATGTTCGGGCCTTCCGGGGTCTCGATCGGGCACATGCGGCCATAGTGCGACGGGTGGACGTCACGGACCTCGACACCGGCGCGCTCACGGCTCAGACCACCCGGGCCGAGGGCCGAGAGGCGGCGCTTGTGGGTCAGACCCGCGAGCGGGTTGTTCTGGTCCATGAACTGCGACAGCTGCGACGTTCCGAAGAACTCCTTGATCGCGGCGACGACGGGGCGCACGTTGATCAGGGTCTGCGGCGTGATCGCCTCGATGTCCTGCGTGGTCATGCGCTCGCGGACGACGCGCTCCATGCGGGACAGGCCGGTGCGGACCTGGTTCTGGATGAGCTCGCCGACGGCGCGGATGCGACGGTTGCCGAAGTGGTCGATGTCGTCGACGTCGAGACGGATCTCGACCGGCTCGCCGTTGCGGATGCCGTTGAAGGTCGTGCGGCCGTCGTGCAGGGCGACGAGGTACTTGATCGTGGCCAGGATGTCCTGGACGGTCAGCACGGAGTCGCTCAGCGGGGCGTCGAGACCGAGCTTGCGGTTGATCTTGTAACGACCGACCTTGGCGAGGTCGTAGCGCTTCGAGTTGAAGTAGAAGTTGTCGAGGAGCGCACGCGCGGCCTCGGCAGCGACCTGCTCGCCCGGACGCAGCTTGCGGTAGATGTCCTTGAGCGCCTCCTCCTTGGTGAGGATGGCGTCCTTCTCGAGGGTCAGCTCGATCGACTGGTAGCCGGCGAACTCCGAGAGGATCTCCTCGGAGGTCAGACCGAGCGCCTTGAGGAACACGGTGACGGACTGCTTGCGCTTGCGGTCGATGCGAACGCCGACCTGGTCGCGCTTGTCGATCTCGAACTCGAGCCATGCTCCACGGCTCGGGATGACGCGTGCCGAGTAGATGTCCTTGTCGGACGTCTTCTCCGGCGTGCGCTCGAAGTAGACGCCCGGGCTGCGGACGAGCTGCGACACGACGACACGCTCGGTGCCGTTGATGACGAAGGTGCCCTTTTCGGTCATCAGGGGGAAATCGCCCATGAAGACGGTCTGCGTCTTGATCTCACCGGTGAGGTGATTCATGAACTCGGCTTCGACGTAGAGCGGAGCGGAGTAGGTCTTGCCCTTCTCCTTGCACTCGTCGATCGAGTACTTCTTCTCTTCGAGGAAGGGGTTGGTGAAGGAGAGCTGCATCGTCTCACCGAGGTCTTCGATCGGAGAGATCTCTTCGAAGATCTCCTCGAGCCCGGTGTTGCTCGGCAGATCCTGGCGCCCCTGCTCCTGTGCTTCGGCGACGCGCGTCTTCCACGCGTCGTTGCCGACCAGCCAGTCGAAGCTCTCGGTCTGCAGTGCGAGCAGATCGGGAACGGTGAGGGTGTCAGTGATCTTGGCGAACGAGAGACGAGATGCGTTTCGTCCGTTCTTGGGTGTCTTGTCAGTGTTGGTTGCGTTGCGCGCAGCAGCCAAGGAAATAACCTCCGTGGGCCCCGTCGGGCCTCAGTTACTGTCTGTCAGTGTGTGTACTGTATGGACGAGAACTCCCAGGGGATCGTGCTGGCGCCCATCTGACCTGTGAATCAGGCCCAGGCGCGCACGGAAGATAAGCAAGGCCGACCGCAATATGAAGGCAGATGTTTGTCTGGGAGCGCAAAAGACAACTATATGTCAAATGGGCGCGCCGTGTCCACTCTTTTCTTGACCCGACGCGCATCCTTGCGGTATAACCCGCGACGACCCTCCGTTATTTCCGCGGAAAGACGCGGATTCAGCCCGTCGGAAGCGAGTCGACTGTGGCGAGAATCGCCTCCTCGCGTGACCGCGGAGACCACCCGAGAACCCTCTCGGCCTTCGCAGAGGACGCCCGTCGCACCGCGCCGAGGTCCGGCAGCGACCCGCGCACCGCTCTGCTGAACGGCGCGAGCGCCTTCAGCACGCCGTCCGGCATCGTCTTGGTCGTGATCCGCGCGCCCGCTTCGCCCAGATGACCCCGGATGAGCAGGGCGACCTCCTGCGCGCTCATCACATCCCCCGAGATGGCGAGGAAGCGCTGCCCGGCCGCCTCCGGCCTGGTCAGGGCGAGCAGGTGCAGAGCCGCGACGTCGCGGACGTCGACGATGCCGAAACTGACACGGGGCAGGCGAGGGAGCCGAGCATCCCGGACGGCCTTGATCAGCTGCACGGAGCTGGAGTAGTCGTGGCCGAGCACCGGGCCGAGGATGCCGACGGGGTTGACCGTCGCCAGCTGCATCGCTCCTCCCTCTCTGGCGATGAAGTCCCACGCGGCGCGCTCGGCCAGCGTTTTCGACTTCGGGTACGCGCTCACCGGGATTCCGCTGTCGAGGTCGGTCCAGTCCTCCTCGGTGAACGGGCGGTCGGTCGGCGGATGGCCGTAGCCGATCGCCGCGAACGAGGAGGTGAGCACGACCCTGGCGACCCCCGCATCCCGTGCGGCCCGCAGCACCCGGAGCGCGCCGTCGCGGGCGGGCACGATCAGGTCGTTCTCGTCCTTCGGCTGCGTGGAGGGGAACGGGGAGGCGACGTGCAGCACGAGGTCGCACCCTGCCACCGCGTCGTCCCAGCCGATATCCGAGACGAGGTCGGCGACGGCGAAGGTGAGCCGGTCGCCTCCCGCGTCCTCCAAGCCGCCCGCGACCAGCTGGGAGCGGACGTCGGCGGCACGGCCAGGGGTGCGGATGGTCGCGCGGACGTCGTATCCGGCCTGCAGAGCCTGCAGGACGCAGTTCGCACCGACGAACCCGGAGCCGCCGGTGACGAGCACTCGTTGTGTCATGCGGCCCATCCTCCTCCTGAAATCAGGAGCGGACGAGGGCGATCGCCTGGGCGCGGTCTCGCACGGCGAGCTTGGCGAAGATCGCGTTGATGTGGGTCTTCACCGTGGCGACGCTGACGAACAGAGCGGAGGCGATCTCGCCGTTGCTGAGACCGTCGGCGACGAGAGCGAGCACGTCCACCTCGCGGCGGGTGAGCGACGGGAACCGGGCGGCGAGCGACGACTCCTGCGCAGGAACCGCAGCCGTCGCCGGGGTCGCACCTGCTCCGGTCAGGGTGCTGACCAGCAGCGCGCCGACCTCCGGCGCGAAGGTCGACTGGCCGCTGGCCACGGCGCGCACGGCGGCGGCGAGTTCGGCGCGGCCCGCGTCTTTGGTGAGGTAGCCGCGCGCCCCGGCGCGGAGGGCGCCGAGGATCGACTCGTCGTCCGCGTACGTCGTGAGCACGAGGATCGCCGTGCCCGGCGCCTCGCGCACGATCCGCTCGGTGGCCCCGACGCCGTCGAGCACGGGCATCCGCAGATCCATCAGCACGACATCCGGATGCTCGGCCACGGCGAGCGCGACGGCACGCTCCCCGTCCTCCGCCGCCCCGACCACCTCGACGTCGGGGAGCAGGCCGAGCACGGTGACCAGCCCATCCCGGATGATCGCCTGGTCGTCGGCGACGACGACCCGGATAGCCGGCTGGGTCGCTTCCGTGCCGGCCCGGGTGTCCGCCGGCGTCATGAGAGCCTCGCCTCGGCCGTCACCGTGAACCGGTCGCCGACGGCACCTGACGTGGCCGCTCCGCCGACCGGGAGTGCTGCGAAGCGTTCGCGCATCCCGGCGAGACCGTGGCCTCCCCCTGTTGCGGCGAGCGCTGGTGCCGCGAGCGCGGCATCGTCGGCGAGCGGGTTGGAGACGGTGAGTCGCACGCGCTCAGTCTGCCAGTCGAGCTCCGCCCGCACCGGCTCTCCGCGCGCGTGCTTCCGCGCATTGCTGAGGGACTCCTGCAGCGCCCGTTGCAGTGCCGCGGCCTGCGCGGTGGTGAGGGCGACAGCTTCTCCGCGCACCGTCAGGTCGACCACGCCGCCGAGCGACCTATGCACGGCGATCAAGTCGTCGACGGTCGCCGTGAACGCGGCGGTGTCGACCATCCCGGATGCGCCGCTCCGGGCTGTTTCGCCGCCGTCCGGATCGCGCAGGGCGGCGACCGCGCGCCTGGCCTCGCTCAGACCGCTCGCGGCGAGCGCCCGCGCATCCGCGACTCTGGTGGACGCCGCGTCCGTCTCCCCCGCTTCGAGCAGCGCCTCGACGGCGTCGAGCTGGATGACCAGGCCGCCGAGGCTGTGGGCGAGCACGTCGTGCAGGTCGCGAGCGACGGCGACCCTGGCCGCCTCCTCCCTCATTTCGAGGTCGCGCTGCTGCAGCAGGATCGCCTGCTCCTCCGCCTGGCGGAACTGCCGCCTGCTGAGACCGGCGAAGACCGCGAGCACGACGCCGCCCATCATCGCAAGGACCGCGGCGGGGTCGATCCCGAACGGCACGGCGCCGATCGCGACGAGCGCCAGCGTCACGGCCGCCAGTCCGTAGCCCGCCAGCACCGGGATGCGGGGAGCTGCGACCGCGGCGAGGATCGCGATGGCTGCGGGGACGACGGAGAGCCCGTCGGTGGGTGCGGCGACGAGTCCTCCGCTCAGGGCGGTGATCGCCAGGACGATCGGCTCGGCCCTGCGCACCCCGGCGTAGGCGAAGGCAGCGCGGGCGATCCAGGCGGCGACGGACACCAGCGCCACGACGATCACCCAGGTCGGTCGCTCCCCCAGATGCGAGGCGAGCAGCGAGAAGCCGATGGCGAGCGCTCCGAACAGATTGAGCGCGAAGACCAGGGGGCTCTGCCGTGGGGACGAGTTCACGATCCCATCATGCTGCGAACGGGGCCTGTCTGGCTCACACCGTCACCGCAGCGTGGCGGCCGAGCCTGCTGGCGAAGACCGCCGTGCGGGCCGCACGGTTGGCCGCGAGCATCAGCAGGATGACCCCGGTGGAGGCGGCGAGGTGCGATCCGGCCATTCCGGCGAGCACGTCGATGCCGACGCGCACCACGATCACCAGCACCCAGAGCGCGAGGCCCCACGCGCCCGTGCGCGACTCGTAGGTCGCGAGCTCGGTGCGGTCGCGGCCGCGGACCTCGATGGGCTCCGACAGGGCGCGGAAGTGGCCGATGGCGCCCATCCAGGCTCCGATACCGAGCGAGATCACCAGCTCGACGACGAGCACGCCGATGTCGAGGGCGGTCAGCGCGGCCGGTTTCGTGGTCTGCACGATCAGGACGAGCCCGACGATGCCGAGGATCGCGGGCATCCGCCACATCCGGCCGATGGACACGGGCCGCCAGGCCATCTGCCTGATGCCGATCCAGCCGATCGCGATGATGATGAGGAGAGCGTTCCCGAGCGTCTGGAGCGTCATGGCGGGCCTTTCGTGTCCGTGCGGCGCCGGGCGGTTCCGGCACTGTTCCAGCGTGCAGCGGGCGGCGCGCATCCGGCACAGCCCAGGGGTGGAGATGCGGGTGGAGATCCCGCGTCCACCCGGCCGGACTAGGGTGGAGGCCGTGCCAGTGAACCCGTCCGTCGTCCTCAAGGAGAGCGGCTATCTGGCCACCATCGAGCCGGACCGGTTCGTGCCTGGCTCGTACCAGCTGGTCGTCGACGGGACGCCGCAGTCGCACGTCAACCTCGACGACCCGTCCCAGCTGTTCTTCGAGTACGTGCAGCGGATGGGGAACGTCATCGACCTGATCGGCGACCCTGGTCAGCCGATCACGGCCGTGCACCTCGGCGCCGGCGCGCTGACGCTGCCGCGCTACGTCGCGTACACCCGGCCCGGTTCTCGCCAGCAGGTGGTGGAGCTGGAGAGCGACCTCGTGGATCTGGTGCGCGAGAACCTGCCGCTCCCCCGCTACGCGCAGGTGCGCATCCGGCACGGAGACGCCCGCGAGGTGGTCGGGAAGCTGCCGGCCGGGCTGCGCGGATCCGTCGACCTGCTCGTCATCGACATTTTCAGCGGTGCGCGGACGCCCGCGCACGTCACGAGCGTGGAGTTCTACCGCTCGGCAGTTTCGCTGCTGGCTCCGGACGGGATCGTGCTCGTCAACGTCGCGGACGGGCCGCCGCTGGCGTTCGCGCGCAGCCAGGTCGCGACGCTCGGCTCCGTGGTGCAGAACGTGGCGGCGCTGGCGGAGACGCAGGTGCTCAAGGGGCGGAGGTTCGGCAACGTCGTCCTGGTCGGGTCGAACGCGTCGCTGCCGCTCGACTGGCTGCCGCGGCTGCTCGCGAGCGGCCCCCACCCGGCGAAGGCCGTGGCCGGTGCAGAACTGAAGACGTTCGCAGGCAAAGCGCCGATCGTCACGGACGCGACCAGCGTCCCGTCCCCGCCGCCAGCGCGCAGCATCTTCCAGACCGGGAACCGGCGAGACTGAGCACGCTCAGGCGTGCCGGAAGGTGACAGCCTGACCCGGCCGCAGCTGGGCGAACGCGTCCAGTGACACCTCCGCCACCACGGCGATCACCGGGTATCCCCCGGTGACAGGATGGTCGGCCAGCAGCACGGTCGGCCTGCCGTCCGGGGACACCTGCACGGAACCGGCGACCATCGGCTCGCTCGGCAGCTCCGCCTCGTTCGCGCGTTCGAGCAGCGGCGCGGAACGCGGATCGACGCCCACGGCGTGCGCCGGCCTGCGCGGCGGCTCGAGCCTCGCCCCGACCCGGTTGCTGGACGCGCTGACCGTCCACTCCACCGTGTAGAACGCGTCGAGTGCCGCCGCCGTGAACCAGTCGGCGCGCGGCCCCGGATGCGCGCGCACTTCCACGACACCGGGTTCGGGCTCGGCGACCGGCACGAAGTCGAGCAGCGGCACCTCCAGCTCCGGATGCGCGCCGAACGCCAGCACGTCGCCGGCCAGCAGCGGTGCGGGGCCGAGTCCGGAGAGCAGGTCGGACGAGCGCGACCCGAGCACCCGCTCGGCGGTGAACCCGCCGCGCACGGTGAGATAGCTGCGCGCTCCGACCGAGGGCGGGGCGATGCGGAGGATCGCGCCTGCGTCCGCGTGCTGCGCACGGTGCGGGTCGACGGGCCGGTCGTCGAGGGTGATCGGGCCCGCTGCTCCGGTCACGGCGAACCAGGCGGGGGTGTCGAACCGCGCGGCGAACCCGCCGAAGAGGAGTTCGAGCCCCGCGCATCCACTGTCGTTGCCGAGCAGGCGGTTGCCGAGGGCGAGCGCCGCCCGGTCGAGCGCACCGGACGGGCTGACGCCGAGGTGCGCGAAACCGGGTCGTCCACGATCCTGGACGACCGCGAGCGGTCCAGGATCGTGGATGACGACGCTCACGACTCCTCCACGAACCGCACCACGTTGCCGGGCGCGAGGAGCGCAGGGGTGTCGGCCGCCGCATCCCAGATCGTCGCGCTCGTGCGCCCGATCAGCTGCCAGCCGCCCGGGCTCGACCGCGGGTAGACGCCGCTGAAGGCGCCCGCGAGGCCGACCGCTCCGGCGGGGACGGCGGTGCGCGGGGTCGCGCGCCGCGGCACGGCGAGGCGGTCGTGGTCGGTGACCAGGTAGCCGAAGCCCGGCGCGAACCCGCAGAACGCGACCCGCCAGGGGGATGCGGTGTGCAGCTTCACGACCTCGGCCGGCCGCATCCCGAGCAGCGTCGCCACCTCGGCCAGGTCGTCGCCGTCGTAGCGGACAGGCACCGTGACCGTGCGCTGCGCATCGGCGCTCGGCGGCTCGGGTTCGGCGTGCGCCAACCAGGCCGTGGCCACGCTGAGCGGGAGGACGGAAGTGTCGACGGAGACGCCGATGGTGCGTGCGGCCGGGACGAGGTCGACCACTCCCGCCGGGCGGGTGTGTTCCAGGGCGCGGTAGAGGGCGAGCACCGCGTCCAGGTCGTCGACCTCGGCGAGGAGCGCCCTGTCTCCGTTCGGGAGGATGCGGGCGGTCACCGCCACGCCTCCACGCGCACCCCCGCGTCGGCGAGCGCGGAGCGGACCGCAGCGGCCATGGCGACGGCGCCGGGGGTGTCTCCGTGCACGCAGAGCGAGTCGACCGTGACCGGGAGGTCGGTGCCGTCCACGGCGAGGACGCGGCCGTCGAGCGCCATCCGCACGGCGCGCTGGGCGATGACAGCGTCGCCGGACAGCACGGCGCCGGGGCTGGTGCGCGGTACGAGCGAGCCGTCCGGCAAGTAGCCGCGGTCGACGAAGGCCTCGTTCACGAAGCGGAGGCCGGCATCCTGAGCGGCGTCGGCGATGGCGGAACCGGCGAGACCGAGCAGGGGCAGCCCTCGGTCGAACGCCGCGACCGCGCTGGCGACCGCCTCCGCCTGCTCGCGGTCGGTGACGATGCGGTTGTACAGGGCGCCGTGCGGCTTCACGTACGAGACGGCCGTGCCAGCGACGCGCGCCATGCCGCTCAGCGCGGCGAGCTGGTAGAGCACCTCGTCGTGCAGCGTGTCGGGCGGAACATCCATTCTGCGGCGGCCGAAGCCGGCCAGATCGCGGTACGAGACGTGCGCACCGACCGCGACGCCGTTCTCGGCGGCGAGCCGGCAGGTGGCGAGCATCGTGGAGGCGTCGCCCGCGTGGAAGCCGCACGCGACGTTCGCGCTCGACACCAGCCGCAGCATCGCGGCGTCGTCGCCCATGGTCCACGCGCCGAACGACTCGCCGAGGTCGCTGTTGAGGTCGATCGAACGTTCCACCCCTCCATTGTGTCGGCTCTCCGCCGTGCGCGTCACGCGTCCTGTTCGTCGTTGAAGCGGGACAGCATGGCGGCGAAGGCCCCCAGCTCGTCCGCCGACCAGGTGGACAGGCGCGCGGTGAGCGCTGCCTGCAGAGCGGTCGCGGCATCGTGCAGGGCCGCGACACCTGCTTCGGTGAGGCCGAGGGCCTGGCCGCGGGCCGCATCCAGTTCGGTGGCGCTGACGAGCCCGAATTCGGCGAGCGTGCCGAGCTGGCGGGAGACAGTGGACCGGTTCAGCTGGAAGTGCGCCGCGATGTCGACGGCGCGGCAGCCGGGGTTGGCCCCGATGTACGACAGGAGCGACTGGTCGACGAAGGAGAGGGCCTCGTTCTGGCGGCGGACCCTGGCAGTGCCGCGACGGGCGACGGTGGTCAGCTCGGAGCCGATGCGTGCGATGACGTCATCGCGCGCGGCGGGCTGGTCCTGGTGTGCGCTCATCGTTTCAGCCTATCGGTTGCACTATGCAACAATAGGTGTTGCATAGCGCAACTATGTATCTTCCGCTCCCACCTGAAACGAGACAGCCCCCGCATGTCCACCCACCGCATCTCCCCCATGCCCGTCCCCACGCCCCGCCGCTCCGCCTGGCCGCCGGCCGCCTTCTGGAAGGCGCTCGGGTCGCACCTGCTCATCCCGCTGTTCCTCGCCGGCGGCATGGCGCTGGCCTACCTCGGCGCGTTCCACCAGCCGGAACCGCACGACCTCCCCGTCGCCATCGTCGGCACGGGGCCATCGTCCGAGGTGTTCGCCCAGACCCTCAACGACAAGGCTGCCGCACAACTCGACGTGACGACAGTCGCCGATGCGGCGACGGCGCGCGCGAAGGTCGAGCGTCAGGAGCTCGCTGCGGCCTACCAGACGGACGCGACGCACGCCACGATCATCGTGTCGACGGCCGCCTCGGCGACCACGGCGGAGGCGGCGACGAAGCTGTTCCTGCCCATCGCGTACCAGCAGCACCTGCCCGTCACCATCGACGACGTCCGCCCGGCCGCCGTGAAAGACGGCACCGGGCAGGGGCTCTTCTTCCTCCTCGTCGCGCTCAGCGTCGGCTCGTACGCCAGCGCGATCGCCGTCGCCGCGGTGACCGCCAAACTCGGGATGGGGTGGCGGATCGGGATCGCCGCCGGCGTAGCCCTCGTGGTCGCCGGGATCGGCGTGGTTGTGGCCGGGCCGGTGTACGGCGTCCTCTCCGGCAATGAGTGGAGCATCTGGCTGCTCGGCGCGCTGTACGTGTTCGGCATCGTCACGATCGGCATCGGACTGCATCCGGTGCTCGGCAAGTGGACGACGCCGGTGCTCACCATGCTGTTCGTGATGCTCAACTTCACCAGCTCGGGCGGGATCTTCGCCGCCTCGCTGTCTCCGGCGCTCTTCGCAGGCCTCAACACCTTCTGGAACGGCGCAGCCTGGCTGGACGCGGCGAAGGCCCTGACCTACTTCCCCGGCCAGCCGTTCGGCTTCGACGGGCTGCGCCTCGCCCTGTGGGCCGTGGCGGGTATCGCGCTGATCGCCGTGACCCACCTCTGGAGCGCGCGCCGCCGTCGCCTCGCCGACGAGCAGCGCCTCGTCACACCCGCCGAGGAGGAGTCCGTCATCGCCGCCTGACCCGTCCCGCCCCGCGTCGCCCGGACTCGATGATCAGGGGGCCGGGGTGGATGCGGGGGTGGCGGCGGCGCGGGCGCGGTGGGCGCGGACCTTGGAGCGGTTGCCGCAGCGCTGCATGGAGCACCAGCGGCGGTTTCCGGAGCGGGAGGTGTCGAGGTAGACGAGATCGCAGTCGTCGGCGGAGCACTCGCGGATGCGGCCGTCGGCCTCCGCGGAGAACAGGCGGACCGCATCCCGTGCGATGGTGGCGAGCGCCTGGTGCGGGCGGGCGTTGGTGCGACCGGCCTGGCGCCCTCCCCCGGCGAGCACCGGAGGGATGTCCGGGGTGGCTGCGAAGAGGTTGACGACGTCGACGTCGTCCGGGCGGAGCGCCTCACCCTGGCTCTGCAGTCTGGCCAGGCGTCCGATCGCGGAGCCGAGGCCGGACGCATCCCGGTACTCGCGGTCGCCGACGGTCGGCGCGACCTCCGGAAAGCGGTCGGTCAGCCAGTCGTTCAGTTCTTTGGCATTATGGACTGTCTGCCATTCGCCGCCATCGCGGTCGAGACCGCCGGTGTAGGAGAAGTCGAGCGCGAGCGACCCTGAGTCGAACCACCAGTGCTGACCGTCGGCCGAATCCATCCACTGCCCGGTGCCCTTGCTCACTATCGCGTCGATCGCCATGTAACCAATATAGTCGGTTACCGCGCACCCGGATTCCAGGCATCGAGTGGTCCCGAATCGCCGCGTGCGCATGTGGGCGCACGGCAATTCGGGACCACCCGATCCGGATGCGATACTGAGCGGATGTCCGCGACGCGACCCGACCCGACCCACATCATCGACGGCAGCGTCGTGCGGCTGCGCGCGCTCACCCGCGAAGATCTGCCCGACCTCTTCGACGCGATCGGACACCCCGAGGTCTTCGCCGGCGGCTGGGAGGCGGACCAGCGGCGTACCGCGACACCTACGACGAATGGCACGCGTTCATGATGACCTACCTGCAGTGGGGCACGGGCAACGTGACCGTCGTCTGCCTGCGCGAAGAAGGCGACCGCGTGGTCGGCACCACGACGCTCGGCGACTTCGACCTGGTGAACGGGTCGGCGCATATCGGCTGGACGGCATACGCGCCGGAGGTCTGGGGCACACGCGTCAACGCCGAGACCAAGCGTCTGCTGCTCGGGACGGCGTTCGACAACGGCTTCGAGCGCATCAAGCTGCAGGCAGACGTCCTCAACACGCGCTCGCGCGCCGCCATTCAGCGTCTGGGGGCGAAGCCGGAAGGCATCCTGCGGCACGTCCAGCTGCGCGCGGACGGCACCTGGCGGGACACCGCGGTCTACTCCATCCTGCGCGACGAGTGGCCGGAGGTGCGCGCCGGTCTGGATGCGCGGCTCGGGTCCGTCGCCGGCTGACGTCGCCGGCTGACGTCGCCGGGCGTCGTGCCGCTCAGGCTCGGCCGGTCATCCCCTGCTCGCTCGCGGCCGAGGCCGCCATGCGCCGCTGAGCCTGCGAGACCTCGCGGTGCTGCCACGAGATGAGATTGGCCGCGTCGAACCGGCGCGAGCACGCGCCGCAGGCGAGCGCCCTGGCCGGTTTGCGGTAGCGGTAGTGCGTGTGCCCGCGCGGGCAGGTGCCCACCCAGGGAGCGAGGTCGTCGGCGATCGCCCCGCCGTGGAGCCGTTTGCCTTCGTAGCCGAGCTCGATCGCGGTGGACCGCCAGCGCGGGCCGTGACCGGCGCGCGACCCGGCGAGCGCGTGAGCGACCTCGTGAAGCAGGATCTGGTGGATCTCGTCGTCGTCGTAGCGGGCGGCGAGGTAACGGGACACCGTGATGCGCTTGGCCGTGTAGTTGCAGAGCCCTGCCCTGGTCTTCGCGTTGTCGAAATCGAACGACCACACCGAGGGATCGAGATGCAGGGCGATCAGCGCGTTCGCCCAGCGTCTGACGCGTTCGAGATCAGCCATCAGCGCCCACCGGGGGGTGGATGCGCTCGACGACCGGACGACTCATGCCAGAATCCTACGCGCGTTCCGCCGTCGGTCGAGGGCGATCAGACCG
The DNA here is from genome assembly GCF_058244615.1 of Leifsonia sp. McL0627. Classification (NCBI taxonomy): domain Bacteria; kingdom Bacillati; phylum Actinomycetota; class Actinomycetes; order Micrococcales; family Microbacteriaceae; genus Leifsonia; species Leifsonia sp. McL0627. The sequence continues at coordinate 39,333 of NZ_JBZCGM010000003.1, read as the reverse complement.
CACGGGGCCGTCGACCACCGCATTGGATGCGCCGCTCAGGACGCGTCGTCGGCCGGCGGCTCCGGCGCACGGTTGGCCGCATCAGGGCCGCGTCGCTCCGACGCCGCTGCCGCCGCCTCGTCTTTCGCGCCGCGGTTGGCGTCGGCGAACGACTTGACGACGGCGACCGCGATCAGCGAGCTCTCGATGTCGCTCGGCGACGCCCCCAGCTTCTCCCGGAGGAAGACGGCGGCGGTCAGGTCGGCGAGCGCATTGTCGTAGTCGGCGGCGTCGAAGTATGCCTTGCCGCGATTCTGGGTGGCGAAGGCTTCGAGTGCCGTCCACTCGCGCGAGTGGGCCTCGTCGACGCATCCGGTGAGCTCGGTGATCGCCTCGTCGAGCTTGCCCTGGAACTGCAGAACCTGCGCCCGGCGGACGCGCGCGCCGACGAGCTGTTCTCTGTCTCCCGTGAACCTGGCCTGGCGCACGGCCTCGTTGCCGACCTGCATCGCCTCGTCGAGCCGGTCGAGCAGCCGGAGCAGCACGGTCTTCTCGTTGAGGGCGCTCAGGCTGCGCAGGCCGCCGAGTTCGTCGAGCCGCAAGCCCGCCGCTCGCAGGTCGACGCGCTCGCGCAAGGTGGTCGGGTCGTAGCCGAGGATGATGCTCAGGGTTCTGCTCCAGGTCGTGTGACCCTCCCAGACTAGCCCGACTGATGGTTCAGCCGGGCAGCTTGGCCGATTGCGCAGGGGTGAGCGCGACCTGCACCAGCTTGTCGTCGCCGGAGCGCGGGGTTCCCCGGCCGTCGGTGTTGTTGGTGAGCAGCCACAGCGTGTCGCCCTGGACCACCGCATCCCGGATCCGGCCGAAGTCGCCGTCGAAGAACGGCGCGACGGTCACCGGGGCGTGGCCGGCCGTCGACCAGATCGTCCAGAGCCGCTCGCCGCCGAGCCCGGCCAGAAACAGTGTGTCTCCGACGATCGCGAGCCCGCTCGGGCTCGCCTGATCGGTCGGCCACTGGTGGACGGGATCCGTGTACTTCGGGTCATGGCCGATGCCCTCCACGGCCGGCCAGCCGTAGTTCGACCCCGGCGTGATGATGTTGAGCTCGTCCCAGGTGTTCTGGCCGAACTCGCTGGCCCACATCGTGCCGTGCGCGTCCCAGGCGATGCCCTGCGGGTTGCGGTGCCCGTACGACCAGACCGGTGAGCCGGGGAAGGGGTTGTCTCCGGGGACGCCGCCCTCCGGCGTCACGCGCAGGATCTTGCCGCCGAGGGAGGCGAGGTTCTGTGCGTTGGCGGTGTCCGAGGCGTCGCCGGCGGTGATGTAGAGCATCCCGTCCGGGCCGAAGGCGAGGCGGCCGCCGTCGTGGTTCGACGCCTTCGGGATGCCGGTGACGACGTTCTCCGGGTCGCCGATCGCGTAACTGCCCGGCACGCCGGTCAGCGGCATCCTGACGACGCGGTTGTCGACCGAGGTCGTCTCGTAGGCGTAGAGGTAGGCAGGGGCCGACGCCTTCTCCACGGCGAGACCGAGCAGGCCGCCCTCCCCGGACTGCACGACGCCCGGCACGGTGCCGACGGTGCGCATCCCGCCCTGCGGAAGACGTTCGAGGATCGTTCCGCTGTCGCGCTCGCTGATCAGAGCCGAACCGCTCGGCAGCGGCACGACCGACCAGGGGGCGTCGAGACCGGTCTTCGAGAACCGTGGTCTGACCGGACGGCTGCCACGGGATGGCCGCGACGGCCGGGGCGCTCGCGCTCGGCGTCGGCCGTTGGGTGGGCGTCCTGGTCTCGGTCGGCGACGGCTCGGGAGAGGGGCCGGTGCAGGCGGCGAGCGCCGTGCCGACGGCGAGCGCTGCGATGGCGGCCAACGCGGAGGCACTCCGCCTGACGCCGACGACTCGGCTCATCGCGCCGCCTCCCCCTTCGGCCGCTCGGACCGTTGGGTCAGATTAACCCAACGGTCCGAGCAGTCGTCCAGACTGCGCGCTATGCCTGCCCGCGCCGACGGCGTGCGATGAGGGCAGCGCCGATCAGCATCAGGACGGCAGCCCATCCGGCGACGAGGAGGTAGTCGCCGGCCGAGCCGGTCGCCGCGAGGCCGCCTGCCGCCTGGCTCGAGCCGGGGCCGGAGCTGGGGCCGGGACCCGGTGCGGGAGCGGGGTCGAGTGTCGGCTTCGGTGTCGGCGTCGTGCCAGGGCCGGTCGGCTCGCCGGGGCCAGCAGGATCCACCGGCTTGTTCACGACGACCTGCACACAGGCGGCCGTCGGCTGGCCCGTGCACGTGCCTCCGGTCGTCGGCGGCTTCCACGGTCCGACCGGGGGCGTGCTGACGTTCGCGATGTTGTCGTACGCCCCCGCCTTCGCGAAGGTGAGCGTGACGTGCAGGTCGATGGATGCGCCCTTCTTCAGCAACGCGATCGGCCAGGTCACGACGCCCCCGCTCTCCGTGCCGGACGCATCGGCCGAGACGAAGGTCGACCCTGTCGGCAGCGTGTCCGTCACGGTGAAGGCGGTCGCATCGAGCGCCCCCTGGTTGGTGACGGTGATCGTGTACTGGACCGCCTCCTTCTCCGAGACGCTCAGCGCCTTGGCCGTCTTGGCAATGGACAGCGCGCCGAACTCGTACGTGTTCGTGATCGTCGTCGTCTGGTCGGCCGGGACGGCGCCCGCCTGCTCGGACGACAGGATCCGGACGGTGCCCGCCGAGATCGAGCGGTCGGCCTCGCCGTAGCTGCCTGCTGCGCCGTGCTCGGCGATCGTGCAGTCCGCTCCGAGCGGGATGCCGTCGATGCGGGCGGTCAGTCCGCTCGCGCTGGCGAGCGTGAGCAGCGCGGACGGGCCCAGATCGACCGGGGTTCCGGCGACCGAGCACGTCACGTCGGCCTGGAACTCGGTGGGAGCCGCGGAGGCTGCAGAGCCCGTGACGACCTTGTCGACCTGCAGCGGGCCGGTCGCGATCGTGACGCCGGCCTTGACCGGAGCGCGACGGACCGTTCCCCCGCCGGTCAGCACGGCGGTCGCGCCGAACTGGTTCCAGGCGTACGACGCGGCCGACGCGATCGAGACCGGAGCCCCATCCGGTGCGGTCGTCGTCGCCGGACGGTCGACCGTGCGGTACGTGACGCCCACGGTCGCGCCGGGAGCGAGGGTGCCAGCAGTGGTGGTGGTGAAGTCGAGCGTCACCCGGACGCCCGTCACCGCGGTCCAGTCGCCGGTGTACGCGGTCGACGGGGTCCACTCGGCCGCGACCGGGTTCGCCGAACAGGTCGGGTCGCTCGGCCACGCGGTCGCTCCGGCGCCGACGCAGACGTCCGGCGACGTGGTGACCTCCCAGGTGGCGGTCGTCCCGGCCGGCGCGTCCATGGTGAGGCCGTACGTCTGGTCGAACACCGGACGGAAGGTGGAGCCGCGGCTGGAACCGGTCGCGAGCATCCGGTCGCCGGGGGTCGGCAGCGGGTCGACGAAGACGAGGGCGTCGTACGTCACCGTTCCGCTGTTGGTCGCGCGCAGGCGCCACTGGTCCGTTCCGCCGACGACGGTGTTCGCCGCGCACGGCGAGCTGTAGTACCCGGCGGCGTCCGGGACGCAGGTGGCGGCCGGGTTGGTCACGTTGACCGCTCCGGAGACGAGGCCGTCGACGACATCGCCCTGCACGCCCTTGGACGTGTAGAGGGAGGGACCGGAGATCGGCTGAACGTAGTTGCTCGTGCCGCAGGCGGTCGCGGGGAGTCCGGAGAGGATGCCCTGACCGTTGCCGGAGGTGTTCGTGCACGCCGTCAGAGTCTGCGCCGTGTCGACCACGAACTGGTTGACCGCCTGCTGCGAGCCGGTGAGGCCGGGCTGCAGCACGAGGTTCAGCTGCACGGTGAACTTCTCGCCTGGCGACATCCGCGCGCCGCCGGCCGGCCAGGTGAGCGTGAGCTTCCCGCTCGTGGCATCGAACGCGGTCGTCGGGGTGACGGAGAGCGTCCCGCCCGGCGTCGTCGTGTATGTCGGCGTCTCGCCGTCCCACTCCAGCGCGCTCGGGAGGGTGTCGACGAGGTCGGTCACGTCGATGAATCCCGTGCCGGTGTTCGCGAAGGTCAGCGTCCACAGGTTCGGGTCGCCGATGCTCACCGTGTGCACGCCGTTCTGCGGCGTCTTCGAGACGTCGAGGCTGCGCGTGCCAGGTAGGAGGCCGATGCTCGCCCCGGCGTCGTCCGTCCTGTCCGCGTAGACCGCCGGGTTGTCCGTCCGGTGCGTCAGAGCGGTCACCGTGTCGGCCACCGAGCTCGGGAAGACGATGGCGGAACCGTCACGGGCCGCATCCCGCAGCTGCACGCGCAGCACGGCGGTGGCGGTGAAGTCGGCCGGGACCGCAGTGCGGCTGAACAGTCCGCCGTCCGCGCGACTGAACACGAACCGGATGCCCGTGATCTGGTCGACGGCGATGGTCGGCAGCGTCGCCGTGGCGCCGGTGGTGCCGGTGATCCAGGTGGAGGTCCCACCCGTCTGCACGTCGACCCTCACCTGGTCGGCTCCGGCCGGGAGCGCGACGTCGCCGGCTGCCAGGCCGGTGAGCGCGAAGTCGTTCCAGAACGCCGGATCCACGTCGGTGAGCGTCACCTGGTGGGTCGCCGCCGTCGCCTGCCCCTGGTTCGCGCTCAGGGTCACGGCAACGGGCGCGTGGCGGTCTTTCTCGAGGATGGACGGGGTGGAGAAGCTCTTCGCGGCCTTCACATCGAGAGTCGCGGTCGTGAGCGTCAGGCTCGCGTTGTCGCTGTCGCTCGGCTGGGAGCCCTGACCCGTGGGGTAGAGCACGGGGTCGTAGCCCTGCGCGAACGCGTAGTTGTCGACCCGGAAGGCCTTCACCTCCGCCGTCGCATCACTGCGCTGCGTCACGCGGACCTGCGTGCTCAGCTTCATCACGAGGTTCTGGCCGCTCACGATCGAGCCGCCGTTCGCCGCAGGGTTCGTGCCCTGGTAGACGACGCTGACGCCGACGACGTCGAGCAGATCGGCGGGCAGCAGGAGCGCGGCCTGGGCCATCGACACGGTCGTCGTGCTGAGCGCGCCGGTGGCGTCGCGGTGCCAGAGCGTGACCCGCGAGACCGCCTGGTCGACCTGCGTCGCCGGAACGGTGAATGCGATCCTGGTCAGGTTCAGCCGCTCGAACGGGCTGGCGGTGGTGTACGTCTTGCCCGCGAACGGGTCGGCCGTCCAGGCGTTCGCCGCCGACAGACAGTCGCCGATGGATGCGGTGTCGCACGGAGACGGGTCCGTCACCCTGATGTACGAGGCGCGGGCGGCGGCCGCGTTCTTCGCCGTGATAGTGAAGTCGTTGGTCGGATAGCCGGACGGGTCGACGTCGCCCGCCTTCGGCACCACCAGGGTGGAACGCTCGCTCGTCTTGGTCACGTCCACCAGCGGCGGCTGGTCGATCAGCGCGATGTTGTCCGAGGCGGTCACCGGGCCGACGGCCGTGCCGTTCTGCACGCCTGAGACGCCGCTGCGGTTCCAGATGGTGCCGGGGGTGGAGTCGTTGAACACGGTGTCGGCGGTCGCCCACGGGTTCGTGGCGTCGGCGGGCACGCGCTGCAGGTTGCGCAGCTGCCAGACCAGGCCGAAGCTCCGCGACTGGTTGACGGCGACGGTCGCGATGCCGGAGTCGACGGGCGGGGCCGTCGGGTCGGTCGTCGCCGCGCGAGCGGTGTCATTCGGCTCGACGACGAAGCGGACGCCGGTGGTGTCGCGCAGCTCGGCCGGGGTCAGGGTGTATCCCTTGAAGCCGGTCGCGTTCATCCATGTGCCGCCGGGTGCTGCGACGGTGTTCCACACGCCGTCGTGGAACAGCTGGACCTGGCTGACCGTGTCCCACTGGAGGAGCGGCTGTGCCGCGAAGGTGATGGGCGCGACGCGCACGAGGTCGAACGCCTGGAAGACCGTCTGCGACGGATCGGTGGCGTTCGTCGCCGGATCGGTGACGACCACCGAGCTGTACCCGGTGTCCGTCACACCCCAGGAGAGGACGGTGCCCGCCTGCTGGCCGGACTGCGACGGCAGTTCGGTGAGGTCGCCGGTGAGGTCCGGCTTCGTCCACTTCTTGGCCGCACTGAGCGAGCCGGTGCCGCTGTGGCTCTGAATGGAGGCGTTGGCGTGAGCGGTCAGCTCGTCGCTCACGACCGGCGGCGCTCCGGTGATGGTGCCGGACGCGTGCGACTTCGCCTCGTTCTGGTAGGTGCTCGCGCCCGCGTCGGCGACGGAGGTCTGTCCGCTGCCGTCGCGCAGGGCGGAACGCGCCTGCGCCGTGACGTTGGGGCTCACCGTGGTGCCCTGGGCGAAGCCGCCCGGGTCGGCGAACGTGAAGCGCAGACCGGTGATGCTGCCGACAATGGCCGCCGGCAGGTTCGCGCGGTAGTTCTGCGCTGCAGCAGTCGCATCGACGGTGTCGAAGACGGTGTACGTCACTCCGCCGTCCGTCGAGTACTCGACCGTCATCGTCGAACCGAGCGGAACCTGGGTGGGAGCGATCGCGATCGGGTTGAACGCGTTGAAGAAGTCGTTGGCCTTCCCGGAGCGCCAGACGTCCTCGACCACGATGGTGTGCGGCCGGACGTATGCGGAGTCGGTGGAGGTCGTCGCCGGGATCTTCGCCACGACTGTCGAGCCGGGAGATACGGCGCCGGACGGCGAGATCGACTTGGACAGCTTCAGGGAGATCTCCGGGTAGAAGATCTTCAGCGGCGCCGTCGCCGGCTTGCTCGCGGTGCCGGCGGGGTTGGTGCCGGTCACCGTCACGGTGTTGCTGACATCGGCCGGGCTGTCGGTCTCCGCGACGTAATCGGCGGCGGGGGCGATCAGGAACTGCGCGCCCGCGATGGCGCCGATCGCCACGGAACCGGTGTATGTGAGGTCGAGTCCGGTGAGGTGCGCACCGGGCGGTGCGGCGGGAGCGACGGGGGTCGCACCATCGGCGAACGGCACAACGGCACTGCTTCCGTCGGAGAAGTACCAGACGACGGAGGCGCCGGTCGCGCCGGTCGGATAGGCGAGAGGGGCGGCGAAACCGCCGAAGCCGAGCGACGCGGTGAAAAAACCGCGGTCGCTCAGGGTGAGCGAGGTGAGGGGCCCGTTGGAGTCGTTCTTGCCGGTGATCGCAGCCGTGGCCGTCGTTCCGGCCGGGATGCGGCTGGGGGCGATCGTCTTGCCGGCGCTGACCACCACGTTGAGGCCGCCGATGGTGAACGGGGCCTGCGCCGTCTTCGAGACCGGCGGCTGACCGGGGACGGTGACCGTGCCGGTGACCTTGTTGGTCACGGTCGCGCCGCTGACGAGCGACGCGGAGGTGATCCGGTTAGTCGCGCGCTGCGCGACCGAGAGGGCGATGCTGCCCGCTGCACCGTTCGCGGCGATGGTCGTGCCGGTGCTGCTGCTGTATGTGAAGCGGAGTCCGGCGACATCGGCCGGGAGGACACCGGCGGGGAGCTGGATGTCGGCTGCTGCGGTCGGAGGACCTGTCTGCCACTTCCACGCGTTCGACCCGCTGTCGTACACGTACGCGTCGACCTGGACCAGGTCGGCGCCAGCAGGCAGTGCGACGGCCCCGAAGCCGGCGAAGTCGACGATCGCGAACGGGTTGGCCGCATCGAGAGTGGTCGCGCCGTCGGTCGCGACGGCCGGGTCCTGCACGGAGAGGGAGTCGGCGGGGACGTTGGACGTGTTCTGGCTGGAGAGCGTGATGGTCGATGCCGCCCCCGGAGCGAACTGCTGGTTCGCCGGAGCCCAGGTCTTGCCGACCTTCTCGTCCACCGAGATCGGGATGTTCACGGTCACGTCGGCCGAGCTGTGCGCATCCGGAGCCGTCGTTGACGTGCCGTATGCCGTGTTCGTGACGGCCACGCCGTTGTACGCCCAGTCGGGTGCGAGGTTCTGCGGGGCCTTTAGCGTGACGGTGACGCGGTAGGTCCCACCCGCGGGGATCCCGACGCCGCCGGCGACCGTGTCGGTGAAGAGCACGGTGAGCTCGCAGGACGCGGTGACGGTGGTCGTACATCCGGTCAGGTTCTTGGTGAACGGCTTCGAGCTCGGGGAGACGCTGGTCTCCAGGATGCTGAACCCGGCGAACTGCGCGGGGAGCGCATCCACCAGCTTCGCGTCGACGCAGTCGTTGTCGTCGCAGCCGACCATCACCGTGTACGTGAACTCGGCGCCGTTCGCCACGGTGACCGCCCCCTTCCCGTCGACGGTCTTGTCGACGGAGAGGGAGGCAGTCGCCGCGAACGCGGGCCCCGCGAGCACACTGCCCCCCACCAGGGCGACGACGAGAGCTGCGGCGACGACACCGAGACGCTTCAGTCGCCCGAGGGCGAGAGCACTGCTGTCTCGATGCTTTGCTGTGTTGCTGAACGGAAAGAGGGCACGACGAAAGACGCGACGGGTCACAGAATCGGGTTCCTGAGTACGCGGAAGCCGGGTAAGCGCGCGCGGTCGAGCCGATTCGGGTCAGCTCAGGCGGCGCGACTCCCGGTTCGGGTTCCGGGAGTTTCCTCCGCCCTTCATGTATATCCGTTCAGACAGCGGAGTGGAAGGACCGTTGTACCCCACTTTCAGGTGACAGTCCCCCAAAAAAAGGACACCGCCGGGGTACAGGCCCGGCGGTGTCTCAGTGCGGCGAGTCGATCAGTCGACGACCTGCACGTCCTTCCAGAACGCGACGTAGTTGCTGAAATCCGACCCGACCCGGTCGAACGCGCTCGGGTACGGCGTCGGGTAGCTCCACGCACGATCCTGCAGCAGCGCGTCGCCGTCCTTCACCGAGAAGTACTGGCACTCGCCCTTCCACGGACAGGTGTACGGCGTGTCACTCGCAACCAGCAGGTCGGCATTGACGCTCGCCGGCGGGAAATACCAGTTGCCTTCGATGCGCACGAGCTCGGACTCCGGGGCCTCGGCGATCACCGTGTCGTTCAGAACAGCTTTCATGGTTTCAAACCTCCTGCTGAGCGGAACACGAAGGCTCCGTGGATCATTCCGTGTCTTCTGCGCCTCGCAGAACGATCACGGTCGACTCACTGTCCACTCGCCCGGACGGGGCGATCTCGGCCGGAGTGCGACCGGCGGCGACGTGCTCCTGACCGGACGCGGACGCCGTCAGCAGGTGGGCGACCGCACCGCGCAGCCCGGTGAACGCTGCACACGCGGCGGCCGCCTCCGGCGAGCTGTAGTCGATGCCGACCCCGGCGAGCGCATCCACGATCGCGCCGGCGGCGAGCTGATCCTCCACCGCGAACCGCACAGCACCGGACGCGGTGGTCCCGCCCGCCGCGACGATGGACACCATGGCGCGGCGGCCGAGGCGCACCTGCTCCGCGAGGACCCAGGCGGCGACAGCGGAGGCGGTGGTCAGGCCGCCGAGAACGACGGCTGGGGTCTGCGGGAGGAGGTGGAGTGCATCCTGCGGGGTGGCGGGGGTGGCGGGCGCGGCTGTGGCGTTCTCGTTGTCGACGGGCGGCAGGACGTCGACCCAGACGACGATGTCCGCGTCGGAGGCGACGGTGACTGCGCCCTCGGCTGCCCAGTCGAAGCGGACCTGGTATTTGGTCTGCGCGTGGGCGGGGACAGGAGTGGTGGCTGCGGGGACGGGAGTGGTGGCTGGCTGGGTCACCGGGCCATCGTAGCCCGGCGCGGGAGCGGCTTGGCGTGTGGGTCGTCCGGTGACGGGCGGCGCACCGACCATTGAAAATGTCAGCGTTTTAGATTCTTGATTTATCTGCGAACATTGTGGTGGATCGGATTGCGCGCACCATGTGTCGACCACCCGTACCTCACTTCACTGTCGAAAGGACCCCCTGATGAAACGCGGAAACCGGAGCATGCGCTCGGCCCTGACAATCGCCGTAACAGCCGCTCTCATCCTGACAGGCGGAGCAGCGGCCCAGGCCGCGACAGTCGAAACCGAATCGACCACCCTGATGAACGCGACGGCACTTGTGCCAGCCGGATTCGATCGCGTGGTCGCCGAGGCAAACGGCTACGCGATCGTCGCCGACGGCCATGGCGGGCAACACTCGATTCCCGTGAGCGCCGACGCCGTCGAATTCGAACGCCGGCTGAAGCAGGACTCCAGTGCCCAGTCCCGGACGACATGGGTTCAAGGGCCATGTGGAAATTCCTGGATCAACGCGGTCTCGCGGGGCAACTCGAAAACCATCTCAACGGGCTTCGTCGTCCCGAGACCCGTGATCGCCAAAACGTGGACCGTCCAGGTCTGGGGCTGGAGTGGGCTTCCTGCCTTCACCTGGGCGGGCGGAAGCGGGCCATCATGGAGCAGCAGCTGGTCCTTCTCGCTGTCGGGCGGGGACTTCGCGAACGTCCTCCCCGGATCCAATGTCGTCATGAACAACGGTGCCGTCTGCGTGTCCGGCTCGCCCGGCGAGAATTTCCACTCCTGACCGACGCCGGCGCGAGTTCACGGCGGGTCAGCGCAAGGTCACCGCAAGCCGAGACCGGCCAGGGCGTCGATGTAACTCGTGCGGTCGCGTCGGGTTCTGGCCGACACCAACATGGTCGACGGAGAGAGGGCGCGGAAGTAGTGCGCTTGCAGGGGAATCTCGATGACGACGCGCAGGCCTGCCAGCCAGGCGCGCCTGACGTCGTCGACTACAGCACGTTCCGCGTCCGGATACGTCGGTCGAGTCGCCTCCCAGTCGCGAACACCCTCGGCGGGATCGAGGCCGAGCGCATCGACGAGTACCGCGCTTCGCGGAGGAGTCCACAACTCTGCATGATCCGCTATCGACGCCGAGTCGGTCTCGTGTAGAACGCGGGCATGGTCGAGGGACTCCTTCCACAGCCTCTCCCAGATCCCGAGGAGGACGGCGTCCGTTGACGGGACCGGTTCGCCGGGAAGATCGGCCTGCGGCAGGGCGGGCTCAGTGTTCGCGAGCCCATGATGGCGGAGCCAGAGGAGTTCCAGCAGGTTCGACCCAGTCGAGACGCGAATGATCATGTCCCGGGGCCAGCCGGGGGTCTCATAGCGATCTTCAAAGAACATTCCGCTCCCAACGACACGCCGCTATACGGTCGCGGCATCATCCAGGTTACATATTAGATGCGGGATTGGGGCGGCGCGCCATCGCCTCGGCCGTGGCTGGCTGGGTCACCGGGCCATCGTAGCCCGGCGCGGGAGCGGCTTGGCGTGTGGGTCGTCCGGTGACGGACGGCGCATCTGGCGGCGGATCAGCTCGAAGTCGTGGCGGGTGATCTCGATGAGCCCCCTGCGCAGCTGGTAGCCCCAGTCCGGCTTGTCCCTGGTGAAGTCGAGCACGGGAAGCAGTGGCCTGATCGGCGTCGCCTCCGCCTCGTGCTCCCAGTCGACGCGGCGGCGCCACGGCTTGAAGTCGGCGGCCGGGCCGCGCATCGACGGGCCCTGCGTTGTCTGGTAGATGTCGTCGTCAGCGATGCGGCCGATCGCGGTGAACTGTTTGAGCGGGTCGCCGTCCGGGTAGGTCGTCTTGGGCGAGTAGTACACGAAGCCGTCCGCCGCATTCATGCGTTCGAGCGGGGCTTTCGCGCCGTGGTTGACCTGCGCGATGCCCGCAGCGACCCCGCGCAGCACATGGTCCTGCTGCACCACTCCCAGCCAGTACCGGATCGCCATGCACCAGTTCTAGCGCACACCTCCGTCACAACCGCGCCACACTGTGACTTATCCACAGATTGGCGGCGGTTATCGACGGGCGGGCACCCCTCCCGCGAGACTGGCACAGATGAAAAGCTCCGCCGATGTCGATTCCGGGCCCGGTCGTTCGACGTGGAGGTGAAGGGCGGAATCGCCCACTGCCCCTGGCAGCAGAAACGGCGTCGAAGCGCCGGTCACAGAAAGAGACAGCAATGAAGTTCATGCTCATCCTCACCGCAGACGAGAACACCGAAGCGGGCGGAACGCCCAGCGAAGACGACCTCAACGCGATGGGCGCATACAACGACGAATTGATCAAGGCCGGCGTGATCCTCGCCGGAGAGGGCCTGCACCCCAGCTCGGAGGGCGCGCGCGTCGAGTTCGCGGGCGACGAGCGCACGGTCGTCGACGGCCCGTTCACCGAGACCAAGGAGCTGATCGCAGGATTCTGGATCATCCAGACCGCCAGCAGGGAGGAAGCGCTCGAGTGGGCGCGCCGCATCCCGCTCACCTCCGGCAGCGTGCAGGTGCGCAAGGTGGTCGACATCGCCGAGTTCGACCAGGACAACGTATACGTGCAGAAGGAGAAGGCCTGGCGCGAGGCCGGCGGAGAGCCGCGGACGGCGTAACGGATGGCGGCGGTCGAGGGCGGGGCTCGTGATGCGGCCGGTGGGCGCGCGGCGGCTGTTGTGAGCGCGGAGGCCGGAGGCAGCGAGGCTGCACGCACCGTCGAGGCGGTGTGGCGCATCGAGTCCGGCAAGCTGGTGGCGGTGCTCGCCCGGATGGTCGGCGATGTCGGCTTGGCCGAGGAACTGGCTCAGGATGCCCTCGTCGCCGCTCTCGAGCAGTGGCCGGAGTCCGGAGTCCCCCGCAACGCGGGAGCCTGGCTCACGGCCGTCGCCAAGCGCAAGGCGATCGACGGCTGGCGGCGCCAGGAGAGGTTGGGTGACCGGTACACCCAGCTCGCCCACGACCTGGAGACAGAACGCGGAGTCGACGACCCTGCCCTGATCGCCGAGGAGACCATCGACGACGACCTGCTGCGGCTCGTCTTCATCTCCTGCCACCCCGTGCTCACCAAGCCGTCGAGGGTGGCGCTCACCCTCAAACTCCTCGGCGGGCTGTCGACCGAGGAGATCGCGCGGGCGTTCCTCGTCCCTCCCCCGACGATCGCGCAACGGATCGTCCGCGCCAAACGCACTCTCAGCGCGGCGAGGGTCCCCTTCGAGGTGCCTGACCGGTCGGAGTTCCCCGCCAGACTCGGATCGGTCCTCGAAGTGATCTACCTGATCTTCAACGAGGGATACGCAGCGACCGCCGGCGACGACTGGATGCGCCCGAGCCTCTGCCAGGAGGCGCTGCGACTCGGCCGTGTGCTCGCCGAGCTCACGCCACGCGAACCCGAGGTGCACGGGCTGGTGGCGCTGATGGAGTTCCAGGCGTCCAGGCTCGGGGCGCGCACGACCCCCGAAGGTGAGCCCGTGCTGCTGCAGGACCAGGACAGGTCGAGGTGGGACCGCATCCTGATCGGCCGGGGTGTTGCCGCTCTGCAGCGCTCGGAGCGTTTGGATCGGGGGCGCGGGCCGTACGCGCTGCAGGCGGCCATCGCAGCGTGCCACGCGACGGCGCCGACGGCCGCGGCGACCGACTGGGAGGAGATCGTCGCCCTCTACGGCGCACTCGCCGAACTTCAGCCGAACGCGATCGTCGAACTGAACAGGGCGGTGGCGCTGTCGATGGCGTATGGCCCGGAAGCCGGGCTCGACGTTGTGGACCGGCTGGTCATCGACGGGGCACTCAGCACCTACCACCTGCTGCCGACGGTGCGGGCAGACCTGCTCGTCCGGCTGGGACGACTCGCGGAGGCGAAGCAGGAGTTCCAGCGGGCGGCGGCGCTCACGGGCAACGAGAGGGAGCGCGCCCTGCTGCTCGCGCGGGCGGCGGAGTGCTGAATCGGGGGCGCCGACGGCAGTGGGGCGCGGGCGGGAAAGGTGTGACGAGGACAGCGGGGTGAGTGCGACACTGGGTGGATGAGGGTCCTCCTGAAGTTCCTCCTCGACTGCGATCCGGATGCCGCCTGGCGAGCGCTGCAGAGCCCGACGGCGTTCAGGGAGGTCGCGCTGCCCTGGGTCGACTTCCGGTCGGACGAACCGGCCGGGTTCCCCACCGTGTGGGGTAGCGGCGAGCACCGGGTGGGCGTGCGGGCCTTCGGGGCGTTCACGGTCGGCACGCAGGCGATCAGGCTCAGCTCCAGCGAGGTGCGCGAGCCGCGGCACAGTCAGGAGCCCGGTCTGGGGCGCGGGCAGGAGCGCGCGCAGGGGCGCGTCCGCATCCTGAGAGACACCGGCGGAGGGACGGGCGGCCTGCTGGCCGCGATGCCGCACCTCGACCACCGGATGGCGATCGCGCCGGACCCCGCTGGGCCGGACGCGGACGGGAAGCTGCGGACCCTGTACCGGGATCAGCTGATCGTGAAGGCCGGCGTCCTCACCCCGCTCGCCTGGTACACGATGTGGGCGTTCTGGCAGTGGCGCGGCCTGCGGTTGCGTCAGCTTGCGCCGACCTGGGCATACGACCCTCCGGCGCGAGATGATGAGGCGTCGGAACCACCGGTTCCCGAGCAGGAGGTACAGCCATGACGATCGACACACCGCAGGCAGCGCTGGCCGTGTCCGCCGTGCAGACCGCGGACTGGCGACGGCGCGTGTTCGGGATGTACGCGTCCGTGCGGCGGATGGCGGCGACCGACCCGGCGACAGCGCACGCCCACTGGATCTCCTGCCGCAACGACCTGTTCTCCTCGCACCCGGCCACCCCACTGCTCCCGGAGGACAGAGACACGTTCACCGGCCTCCCCGTGGTCGGCTACGACCCGGACTGGCGGTTCGAGCTGCCGATCATCCCGCCGACCGAACCGCGGCGCATGGATGTCGAGACCGGCACAGACGGCGTCGTCCCGTTCCAGCTCCTCGGCGTGGTGCGAGTGCCGTTCGCCGGGTCCCTCGACGTGTGGAGGCTGTCCTCCTACGGCGGCGGGATCTTCGTCCCCGTGAAGGACGCACTGGCCGGCAAGCCGGGCGGGACGTACGGCGGCGGCCGCTACCTGATCGACACGATCAAAGGCGCCGACCTCGGCCTCGACGCCGACGGGGACGCGGACGGCGAGGCGACCATCGTGCTCGACTTCAACTTCGCGTACAACCCGTCCTGCGCATACGACCCGGCCTGGGCGTGCCCGCTCGCGCAAGCGGGCAACACCCTGCCCGTCGACGTGCCGGTCGGCGAGCGCTACCAGGGCGCGCACTGAGAACACGCGCGCTGACCGGCGCTACGCCCGCGTCACCAGCGTGAGCCGCTGCGTCGGCCGGGTCATCGCGACGTACAGCGACGCCGCACCGCGCGGCGACTCGCCGGCCAAAGCATCCGGATCGGCGAGCACCACCGCGTCGAACTCCAGGCCTTTCGCCTCGTAGCCCGTCAGCACCGCGATCGGCCGCGACAACCCGGCAGCGCCGCGAGCCGCGTCGTCGCCGAAACGACGGGTGACCGCCGCGGCCACCGCGTCCACTGTCGCCGACGCTGCGATCACGGCCACCGTGCCAGACGCGTCGACGCCGCGGTCGTGCCCGACCGCCTCCGCGACCGCCTCCGGAAGCAGCTCGGCCACCGCGGAGACCCTCCGGATGGGCCAGTCGCCCTCGCGCACGGCCCTGGTCGGCGTGATCGGGAGACCGGCCGCCTTCGCGAGCTGCTCCGCCTCCCGCGTGATCTGGGCGGGGGTGCGGTAATTGACCGTCAGCTCCTCCAGCCGCCAGGCGTCCTTGAAGATCGGGCCGAGCGCCTCGTCCCAGCTGGTCGCACCGGCGGCGGACGCCACCTGGGCGATGTCGCCGACGATCGTGAACGACTTCATCGGGCAGCGGCGCACCAGCATCCTCCACTGCATCGCGGACAGCTCCTGCGCCTCGTCCACCACCACGTGGCCGTACGTCCACTGCCGGTCCGCCTCGGCACGCTCGGCGGTCGTTCCGGTGTCCTCGCGCTCGGCGAACCCGTCGGCGAGCTGCTCGGCGTTCACCAGCCCCTGCACGCCCATGTTCCGGATGGCGGCCTTGGCGTTCTCGACGTCGCGCTTGCGCTGACGGTCGCGCTCCCTGGCGCCGGCGTCCGGACGGCCGGGGAACTCGCCGAGCAGCTCGGCGGCCTCGTCGAGCAGAGGCACATCGGAGACCGTGAACGGCTCCGTCCTCTCGCGGTACAGCGCCGCCCGCTGCGCGTCCGACCAACGTGTCGTCAGCTCGGCGAACCACGCCGGACGCGAGTACAGGTCCTGGAGGAACTTCTCCGGCGTGAGGGGCAGCCACGCCGTGTTGAGCAGCACGCGCACGTCGTACGAGGTGCGCAGGTCTTCGCGGAGCACCTTCAGGTCCGCCTCGTCGATGGTCGAACCGCCGGCACGCAACTGCGCCGCGAGCAGCTCGACCAGCTCGCCGAGCGCGTGCTTCACGAAGGTGACCCTGGCGACGTTGTGCGGCTTGCCTGTGCGCTGAGCGCGCGAGATGGCGCGCTCGATCAGCTCGGGCTGCACCGTCAGCCGCTCGTTGTCGATCACGACGGTCTGCTCGGTGTCCGGCGCCGTCTGCCGGGAACGCACGGCGCGCGCCAGCAGCCGCACCATCTGCGCCGACCCCTTCAGCTTCGCCGCCTCCGGCTCGTCGTCCACCGTCGCTACGACGCCCGGATACATGCCGCCGAGGGTCCGCAGCACCACGCCGGTCTCGCCGAGCGATGGCAGGACGGCCTCGATGTAGCGCAGGAACGCAGTCGACGGCCCGACGACGAGCACACCGGATGCGCTCAGCCGCTGGCGGTTCGCATACAGCAGGAAGGCCGCCCTGTGCAGCGCGACGGCCGTCTTGCCGGTGCCTGGGCCGCCCTGCACCACGAGGGCGCCGCGCAGCTCTGAGCGGATGATGCGGTCCTGCTCCGCCTGGATCGTCGCCACGATGTCGTTCATCCGGCCGGTGCGCTGCGCGGTGAGCGCCGCGAGCAGCGCCCCCTCCCCCTGCACCTGCTCGGTGTCTCCGCCGCGGCCCTCGAGAAGTGCTTCGTCGAACACCTCGTCGTCGACGCGCACGACCTCGCGGCCCGTCATCGTCAGGTGCCGGCGGGCCCGGACGCCCATGCGCTCGCTCGCGGTCGCCTGGTAGAAGGCGCTCGCTTGCTGGGCGCGCCAGTCGACGAGCAGCGACCGCTGCTCCTCGTCGCGCAGCCCGATACGGCCGATGTACCGGTGGGCAGACCCGTCCACGGGATGCTCCAGCAGCAGCCGACCGAAGACCAGGCGGGAGTCGACCTCGCGCAGCTGGGTCAGCTGGTCTTCATAGAGGCGGGCGAACGCATCCCGTTCGCTGCGCGCCTGGTGGTTGCTGCCCACACTTTCGCGCCGCACACGGGTGAGAAGCTCCTTGGTTTCGGCCCGGAGCGCGTCCAGTCGTCCGTACAATCCGGCGACCACGGCGCGCTCACGTTCGAGTTCCGTTTCCTGCACGCAGACCACCTCTCGATTCGGTCCGATAGTCTAGTTCCTCCAGCCGAGAAGTCGCTTGCGACAGGTTCACAGCCTGATCAGGTAGGCTTTCATTACTTGCGAGTCCGTGTCGGACTCCCTGCGTCGCAGAACGCACCACGCACAGCGCCGGGCATCAGCCCCGCCTGCGTCACTTTCTACGGCGAACGATCGTGCCGCTCGGCACCTTCGCCACTACTGCCCCGAACCTGCATCACCCAGGATGCGCGGGGTCCTGATGCCCGAAAGGCACCACCTTTGTCTCAGAACACTTTCGCCGGTCTCGGCGTGCCGGCTCCCCTCGTCGCCGTCCTCACGGCCGACGGCAAGACGGATCCGTTCCCCATCCAGGCGGACACCCTGCCCGACACCCTCGCGGGTCGCGACGTCCTCGGCCGCGGGAAGACCGGCTCCGGCAAGACCATCGCGTTCGCCCTGCCGATGGCCGCGCGCCTCGGCACCAAGCTCGCCGGCGGCAAGCGCCGCGCCGGGCGCCCCCTCGGCCTGGTGCTCGCACCGACCCGCGAACTGGCCACCCAGATCTCCGCGACGATGCAGCCGCTCGCCGACGCATACGGCCTCAAGACCACCACGATCTTCGGCGGCGTCTCGCAGCAGCGTCAGGTCGCAGCGCTCCGGGACGGCGTCGACATCGTCGTCGCCTGCCCCGGCCGCCTCGAAGACCTGATGAAGCAGGGTTTCGTCTCCCTCGACGCCGTCGAGATCACCGTGCTCGACGAGGCGGACCACATGGCCGACCTCGGCTTCCTGCCTGTTGTCACGCGCATCCTGGACAAGACGCCTGCCAACGGTCAGCGTCTGCTGTTCTCGGCGACGCTCGACAACGGCGTGGACAAGATCGTCAAGAAGTTCCTCACCAACGAGGTGCTGCACTCGGTCGACGACGCCACCAGCCACGTGGATGCGATGACCCACCACGTCTTCGAGATCGACTCCCTCGAAGCCAAGAAAGACCTGGTCGAGAAGCTGGCGTCCGGCGCGAGCCGCCGCATCCTGTTCACCAGGACCAAGCACCACGCCAAGAAGCTCGCCAAGCAGCTCACCGCCTCCGGCATCCCGGCTGTCGACCTGCACGGCAACCTGTCGCAGGTCGCCCGCGACCGCAACCTCGCGGCGTTCGGCGCCGGTGACGTGCGCGTGCTCGTCGCGACCGACGTGGCCGCCCGCGGTGTGCACGTCGACAATGTGGAGCTCGTCGTGCACGTCGACCCGCCCATGGAGCACAAGGCATACCTGCACCGCTCGGGCCGCACGGCCCGCGCCGGCAGCTCCGGCGACGTCGTGACGGTCATGCTGACCTCGCAGAAGTCGGACGTGAAGACCCTGCTGCGCAAGGCGGCCATCGCGGTCACCCCGCAGGTGGTCACGGCCGAGTCCGCTGCTGTCGTCACCCTGGTCGGTGAGACGGCCGCGTACGTGAAGCCGGCTCCGAAGGACGCGCAGCAGCAGCAGCAGCGCGGCGGCGGGCAGTCGCAGGGCGCGAACGCCCAGCGCAAGCGCGCCCAGCGCGACGGCGGAGCGGACGGCCAGCGCGGTGGACGCGGCGGCGGTCGCGGTCGCGGAGGACGCGGTGGCGACGCAGCCCGTGCAGATGGCGGTCGTGCAGACGGCGGCCGTGGCCGCGACGGCGGCAACGGCGGTCAGGGTCGTGGAGACGGCCGGGGCCGCGACGGCCAGGGCGCAGCGTCCGGTGAGGCCGGGCGTCCGCGTCGCGACCGCTCCGGTCGCCCGGCCGGTGGCCGCGGCGGCGCATCGACCACCTCGCACGGCTCGGGCTCCGGCTCGACCGGCGGCCAGCGCAGCGGCGGCAACGGCAACGGCTCCGGCTCCGGTTCCACCGGCGGCGGCCAGCGCGGCGGCTCCGGCAACGGCCAGCGCTCCGGCAACGGCGGCGGCCTCCGCGTCGGCAGCCTCGTCGGCGGCAGCACCCAGCGCGGCAACGGCCCGCGCCGCGCCCGCGGCTGACCCCTCCGCCTCTCCCGCACTTCTCACGATCGAGCCCAGGCTTTCTCCCGGTTTCCGACAGGAATTCCGGGAAGAAGCCTGGGCTCGATTGCGTGGGGACGCGGGCCAGGTGCGCGAGTGCACCGCTGGCTAGGGGGTGGCGGGGACGAGGGACTCGATGCCGGCGATGGTGGCGGAGATGAGCAGGTGGAAACTGCGGTCGAGGTCGTCCGGCAGGCCGAACCCGCCGGTCAGCTCCAGGAGCACGAAACCGTGGATGGCGCTGCGCAGCATCCTGATCGCGTCGACCGTGCTCGACTCCGGCAGATCGAAGGCGCGCAGCGCCCCCGCGAGGACCGCGATCGTCTCCGCCGCCCGCTCTGCGAGCTCCGCGTCGCCGGGGTCGGCCAGGTTCGGCGCGACCTGAATCGCGGTATACCGGCCGGGATGCGCGTGGGCGAAGGCGCGCATCGCGTCTGCGGCCTCGTGCAGCGCGTCCGCCCCTGAACGGCCGATGGTCGCGGCGGCGAGCACCCTGGTCAACTCACTGACCGACTCGATCGCGACCAGTCGGCGCAGGTCGTCGAGTGACGAGACGTGCTTGTAGAGGCTCGGCACCGCCACCCCAGCGCTCCCTGCGACGGCCGCCAGGGTGAGGCGGTCGAACCCCGACACTCCCCCCGCATCCACCAGGTCGATCGCGACCCCGGTGACGGCGGCCCTGGTGAGCCCGGCCCTAGGCACGGGCGGCCCAGGTCGCGGTGACGTCGTTCGCGCCCTCCGCCGATCCGTCGCGCAGCCGGGCGAGGAAGTCGATCGTGCGCGGGACGATGATGTCCGGTCGCTGCGCCTGGGGGTAGTGCCCGGATTCGGGACGAACTCCGTGTCGGCCCCGAGGGAGGCGACCCACTCCAGCTCGGCGGCAGGGTCCTTGAAGTCGGGGTCGAGTGCGCCGATGAACGCGAGCATCGGGGTGTGCACCTCCGGCAGCCGCGGCTCGACGACGGAGTGGGTGAGCTGCACCGTCAGGTGACGGAACGACCGCAGCCTGCCCGGCTCCTTCATGTTCGCCTTGATCGCCGCCGCGTGCTCGGCGAGCCAGGGCGCCTGGTGCCCCTTGTTGAGCGACTTCCGGTAGTAGCCGGCCCAGGCGCCTGCGCCCCACGGCCCGGCGAAGAGGACCCGGTACATCCCGTGCAGGGAGGCGACGGCGAACGCGCTCATGGCCGGGTCGCGCAGCAGCGGGCTGTAGAGGGCGAGGCCGGCGACCGCATCCGGGCGCTCTGCCGCGATCCAGGCGGCCGCGGAGGCTCCCATCGAGTTGCCGAGCAGCACGGCGGGGCCGCCGAGCTCGTCGATGAGGGCGATGACGTCACGACCGGTCTCGATGTCGCCGAACTCGCGGAACGTCGTGTCGCCGTCGCCGTGCGCCCGCAGATCGGTGACGGCGACGCGGTAGCCGGCGCGCACCAGCGGACCGACCAGCTCGCGGTAGGTGGACCGGAGGTCGCCCATGCCGGGCACGGCGACGATGAGAGGGCCGGAGCCCTCGACGGTGTAGCTCACGCGTCCCTCGGGGCGCTGGAGGAAGTGGACCTCACTGGCGATGGAAGTGTTCATAGCCGTAAAGCTAATACCATTAGCCAAGCGCCGCAACCCCCAATTCTATCGAGTGGTCCCGAATTGCCGCGCGGGGTCGTGACGCGCGGCAATTCGGGACCACTCGATGGGGTGGGTGGCGCAGGGCGCGAGGTCATCCTGTGGAGGGACGGGGTTGCATCGCTGGGGCGACTCGCGGCCAGGACGCGGCGGGCGAGGCTGGAGGCAGACCGAAAGGACCGCTGTGCCCCGCAGAACCATCCTCACCACCCTCGCCGCCGTCGCCCTGGCCGTGACCATCACCGGATGCACGGCCGCCGGACCCGGCTCCGCGGCTGGACCCGGATCCATCGCGCCGGTCACCAACCCGGCGGACCTCGGACCGGACGACGGCTACATCCCGGTCGGCGACACGGTCGCGCTGACCGACGACGTCCCGGCGGTCACCAAGCTCGACCCGCACCTCCGGGATGCGCTGGACCGCGCGGCCGAGGACGCCGCAGACCGCGACGTGGCGTTCACTCTCACCGACGGCTGGCGCAGCGAGCGCTACCAGCAGTACCTGTTCGACCAGGCCGTCGTGAAGTACGGCAGCGAGGAGGAGGCGAGCCGCTGGGTGAAACGCGGAGACGAGTCGAAGCACGTCCGCGGGGAGGCCGTCGACATCGCGACCGCCGACGCGATGGACTGGCTCAGCCGGTTCGGAGCCGAGTACGGCCTCTGCCAGACGTACGCGAACGAGTCGTGGCATTTCGAGCTGCTCGGCGACGGCTCCGGCGCGTGCCCGGCACAGCTGACCGACGGGTCGGCGGGATAATCGACCGGTGCGCACCTTCGAGACCGACCGCCTCACCCTCCGCGGATGGGAGCCCGGCGATGCCGACTTCGCGTTCGACCTCTACTCCCGCTGGGAGGTCCAGCAGTACATCGGCCGCGAACCGAAGAGGATGACGGAGCGGGAGCAGGCTGTCGCACTGATCGACCGCCTGCGCGTCCACGAGCATCCAGTGCACGGGTTCTGGGTGGTCGTCGTCCGAGAGTCCGGCGCACCCGCCGGGACGATCCTGCTGAAGCACATCCCCTTCTCCACCGGGTCGGATCACGGAGACGCCGCTGTCCAGGACACCGAGATCGGCTGGCACTTCCATCCGGATGCGTGGGGTCACGGCTACGCGTCGGAGGCGGCCGCCGCCGTGCTGCGGCACGCCCTCGATTCCGGCCTCGACGAGGTCGTCGCCGTCACCGCCGCGGAGAACACCGCGTCGCAGCGCGTCTGCCTCCGCATCGGGATGCACCCGAAGGGTCTCAGCGACCGCTACTACGACCAGACCTGCGCGCTCTTCTCCACCAGGGACTGAACATCCCACGAATTCTACAACGGCTGTTCCCAAGCAGCGCTCCTGGCCGTAGCGTCGACCCTGGCGGCACCTTCGCCAGCTTCCTGCGCCGAGTTCGTCACAGCACCGAATCCAAGGAGAGAGCCATGCCGTACATCACCACGTCAGACGGAACGCAGATCTACTACACCGACCAGGGCGAAGGGCAGCCGGTGGTCCTCAGCCACGGTTGGCCGCTCAGCTCCGACGCGTGGCAGGTCGAGCTCAAGCTCCTCGCCGACAACGGTTACCGGGCGATCGCGCACGACCGCCGCGGCCACGGCCGCTCCTCGCAGCCGTACACCGGCAACGACATGGACACCTACGCCCGCGACCTCGCCGAGCTCGTCGAACAGCTCGACCTGCGCGACCTGGTGGTGATCGGCCACTCCACCGGCGGCGGCGAGGTGGTGCGCTACGCTGCGCAGCACGGGAAGGGCCGGGTGGTGAAGGTGATCACGGCCGGCGCCGTCCCCCCGATCATGGTCAAGTCGGACAGCAACCCGGATGGCACGCCGATCGAGGCGTTCGACGGGATCCGCGCCGGAGTGCTCGCCGACCGGTCGCAGTTCTACCTCGACCTGTCCAAGGCGTTCTTCGGGGCGAACCGCGAAGGCTCGCAGGTCTCGGACGGCGCTCGCTACGACTTCTGGCGCCAGGGGATGCTCGTCGGACTACAGGCCGCATACGACTGCGTGAAGGCGTTCTCGGAGACCGACTTCACCGACGACCTCAAGGCACTCGACGTCCCGATCTTCATCGCGCAGGGCGACGACGACCAGATCGTGCCGATCGCGGACGCCGCGCAGAAGTCCATCGAACTCGTCTCGCAGGGCACGCTCAAGGTCTACCCCGGCGCCCCGCACGGGATCTATGGCGCGTACCAGAAGGAACTCGACCAGGACATCCTGGCGTTCATCGCGAGCTGACGCCTGACGGCCGGTCGGCGGAGACGCCGGCCGGTCGGCGGAGACGCCGGCCGGTTGCGCGTCTTTCAGCGCCACGTCTCAGGTGTGCGGGCCCTCGTTCGCCTGCACGAGTTCCAGCCAGTCCTCCGGCACCCGCCCGCTCGGCCCCGGCGCCGGCTGGTCTTCCGGCCTGCTGGTCGGGGCAGCGAGCGTCGGCCCCTGGACGACCCTCTGAGCCGTGTAATCCCAGAACCAGTCTTCGCCGGGTTCGAAGCTCTGCATGTAGCGGTGCCCTGTTGCCGCGGCGTGGGCGGTGGCGTGCCGGTTGAGCGAGTCGTCGCAGCAGCCGACGTGACCGCATGCGGCGCAGCGCCGGAGGTGCACCCACCAGCTTCCGTCCCTGTCGCACTCCACGCATCCGGTGCCGGACGGCGGAACGTTCTGGTCGATGTCGGTCATGGCAACACCCTCTCGGTCTAGACGATCCGCCCCACGGAAGCCAGAGCAGCCTTGAGCAGCACGCCCCGCCCGCCTTCCATCTCCTCCGACACCGACGGGGAGGCAGCCTCCTGCGGTGTCATCCAGGTGAGTTCGAGCGCATCCTGCCTGGGTTCGCAGGTGCCGGTGACCGGGACGACGTATGCCAGCGACACGGCGTGCTGCCTGTCGTCGGTGAACGGCGTGACTCCGGGCATCGGGAAGTACTCCGCAACCTGGAACGGGATGGGGCTGGCGGGCAGCTGCGGGAACGCCATCGGCCCGAGGTCCTTCTCCAGATGCCGGAACAGTGCCTCGCGCAGCGTCTCGCCGTACATCACACGTCCGGACACCAGCGTGCGGGTCATCTCGCCGACCGCGTTCGCGCGCAGCAGCACGCCGAGTTCGGTGACCTGACCGAGCCCGTCCACCCGCACGGGCACCGCCTCGACGTAGAGCAGCGGAAGCCGACGGCGCACCTGTTCGAGTTCGATGTCGCTCAGCCACGCCGGCCCCTGCTGGGGACCGTCGTCCGGCAGCGGGTCTGGGGTTGGGTCCGGGGTGCGCACGCTCATGCGACGATCCTACGGAACCGCCGGATGCTCGGACACCATTGCGACCGGATGCTGTGGAAAAGGCAGGAGATCGCCGCCCTGTGCAGAAACTCGGCGTGACGGCGCGCCAGAATGAAGGATGCCTTTCCCGACCCCGGAACTCCGCATCGACAGGGACGCCGTGCTGTGGTCCGCGTCGGAGCGCGACAGAGCCGGCCGCCCGCTGCTCGTCCTCCTGCACGGCTACGCCTCCGACGAGGCGGACCTGTTCGGCATCTCCGCCTACCTGCCACTGGAGCCGGTGATCGCGTCTGTGCGCGCGCCGATCCCCGAGGGCCAGGGGTTCGCGTGGTTCTCGCGATACACGAACGTGCCGGGCGACCCGCTCGCGGCCAACGCCGACGCCGCGGCACTGGCAGTGCTCGACTGGCTCGACGAGCAGCCGCAGACCCCGACCGGGCTCCTCGGCTTCTCGCAGGGCGGCGCGATGGCGCTGCAGCTGCTCCGTCTCGCGCCCGAGCGCTTCGACTACGCCGTGCAGCTCTCCGGCTTCGTCGTGCAGGGCGACCAGGACGGCGACACTCAGCTCGCGGACGCCCAGGTTCCGGTGTTCTGGGGGCGCGGGACGCTCGATGAGGTGATCTCGTCCGACGCGGTCGACCGCACGTCCACGTGGCTGCCGGAGCATTCCGCACTGGATGCACGCATCTACGAGGGGATGGGGCACAGCATCTCGTCGGCGGAGCTGGCGGACGTCTCCGCGTTCATCCGGGGCGGGCTGCGGCGCTGAGCCGCGCATCCACCGGCCGGATGGTGCGAGAGCGCAGGACGACGATGTCGGCGGTCGGGTGTTGGATGGAGGGATGAGCGACGTGCTCGACCGGTTCTCCCCCGCCACCCGAGAGTGGTTCAGCGGGGCGTTCGACGCGCCGACTCCCGCCCAGATCGGGGCGTGGGATGCGATCTCCCGCGGCCGTCACGCTCTGGTCATCGCCCCGACCGGTTCGGGCAAGACGCTGGCCGCGTTCCTCTGGGCGATCGACAGGCTGGCCGCGGCAGACCGGGCGGCGGATGCCGACCCCGAAACACTGTCGACGAAAGCCAAGACCCAGGCCAAGCGCGGCACCCGCGTCCTTTACATCTCGCCTTTGAA
Organism: Leifsonia sp. McL0627; assembly: GCF_058244615.1. Lineage (NCBI taxonomy): Bacteria > Bacillati > Actinomycetota > Actinomycetes > Micrococcales > Microbacteriaceae > Leifsonia > Leifsonia sp. McL0627. The sequence goes on along the minus strand of NZ_JBZCGM010000003.1, from coordinate 14,092 downwards.
GGCACTCGGCGTCGACGTCGAACGCAACCTGCGCGCTCCGCTCGTCGGCGTCACCCAGACCGCCAAGCGCCTCGGCGCCGAGCCTCCGCACGTGACCGTCGGCGTGCGCTCCGGAGACACGAGCTCGGCCGACCGGCGGGCGCTCGTGTCGACGCCGCCGGACATCCTGATCACCACGCCGGAGTCGCTGTTCCTCATGCTGACGTCGGCGGCGCGCGAGACGCTGTCCTCCGTCGAGACCATCATCATCGACGAAGTGCACGCGGTCGCAGCGACCAAGCGCGGCGCCCACCTGGCGCTGTCGCTGGAGCGACTGGATGCGATGCTCGCCTCCCCCGCGCAGCGCATCGGGCTCTCCGCCACGGTCCGCCCGCCGGAGGAGGTCGCCCGGTTCCTCGGCGGTCGCGCCCCGGTCGAGGTGGTCGCGCCGCCGTCCGGCAAGCGCTTCGACCTGCGCGTCGTGGTGCCCGTCGAGGACATGAGCGAGCTCGGCACCTCCACCTTCGCCAGCGACAACGACGACGGCTCCGCCCCGCAGGCCGGCTCGATCTGGCCGCACGTGGAGGAGGCGATCGTCGACAGGGTGCTCGACCACCGTTCGTCGATCGTGTTCACGAACTCGCGCCGACTCGCCGAACGCCTGACCGCGCGACTCAACGAAATCTATGAGGAGCGCGTCCTGGGCAGCGGCGACTCCGCCCCCGCAGACGGCTTCCTCCCGCTAGCGCGCCCTCCGGCCGAACTGCTCGGCGCGTCCGGTCAGACCCGCGGCTCGCGCGAGTCGGTCGCCGACGAGCCGGGATCGCTCGTGCTCGCCCGCGCCCACCACGGCTCGGTGAGCAAAGAGCAGCGCGCCATCATCGAAGACGACCTGAAGGCCGGTCGCCTGCGCTGCGTCGTCGCCACGTCGAGCCTGGAGCTCGGCATCGACATGGGCGCGGTCGACCTGGTGGTGCAGGTGGAGTCTCCGCCGTCCGTCGCCAGCGGGCTGCAGCGCGTCGGCCGCGCAGGTCACCAGGTGGGCGAGGTGTCGAGGGGCGTGGTGTTCCCCAAGCACAGGGCCGACCTCATCCACTCGGCGGTCGCCAGCGAGCGGATGGTGTCCGGGCTCATCGAGACGCTCCGCGTTCCGGCCAACCCGCTCGACATTCTGGCGCAGCAGACCGTCGCGGCGACCGCGCTCGAACCGATCGACGCGGACGAGTGGTTCGACACCGTCCGCCGCAGCGCACCGTTCGCGACGCTGCCGCGGAGCGCGTACGACGCCACCCTGGATCTGCTCGCCGGGCGGTATCCGTCCGACGAGTTCGCCGAGCTGCGGCCGCGCATCGTCTGGGACAGGGACGCCGGCACGCTCACCGGACGGCCGGGAGCGCAGCGCCTCGCGGTGACGAGCGGAGGAACGATCCCCGACCGCGGGCTCTTCGGCGTGTACATGGTCGGAGAGAAGGCCAGCAGGGTCGGCGAGCTGGACGAGGAGATGGTCTACGAGTCGCGCGTCGGAGACGTGTTCGCGCTCGGGTCGACCAGCTGGCGCATCCAGGAGATCACGCACGACCGCGTGCTCGTCACGCCCGCCTTCGGCGAGCCGGGGCGGCTACCGTTCTGGAAGGGCGACGGGCTCGGCCGGCCCGCCGAGCTGGGACGCGCCGTCGGGGAGTTCATCCGCGAGGTGAGCAGTGCCTCCCCAGCGGATGCCGAACTGCGCTGCGTCGAGGCCGGGCTCGACAACTGGGCGACGGGCAACCTGCTCGCGTTCCTCAGCGAGCAGAAGACGGCGACAGGGCACGTCCCGACCGACCGCACGCTCGTGGTGGAACGGTTCAGGGACGAACTGGGCGACTGGCGTGTCGTGCTGCATTCCCCGTACGGAATGCAAGTGCACTCGCCGTGGGCGCTGGCCGTGCAGTCGCGGGTGCGCGACCGCTACGGCATCGACGGCGCCGCCATGGCGGCCGACGACGGGATCATCGTTCGCATACCCGACACGGAATCCCAGCCGCCCGGCGCCGAGCTGTTCGTGTTCGAGCCGCAGGAACTGGATGCGCTGGTCACCGAGGAGGTGGGAGGCTCCGCACTCTTCGCCGCACGATTCCGCGAGTGCGCCGCCCGGGCCCTGCTGCTGCCCAAATACAATCCAGGCAAGCGGTCGCCGCTCTGGCAGCAGCGGCAGAAGGCGTCGCAGCTGCTGGATGTGGCGCGCAAGTACCCGAGCTTCCCGATCATCCTGGAGACGATCCGGGAGTGCCTGCAAGACGTCTACGATCTGCCGGCGCTGGACGACGTGACCCAGCAGATCGCTCAGCGGCGCATCCGGTTGGTGGAGGCGAGCACGGAGTCAGCGTCGCCGTTCGCGCGCTCGCTGCTGTTCGGCTATGTCGCCGCGTTCATGTACGAGGGCGACAGCCCGCTGGCCGAGCGTCGCGCTGCCGCGCTGTCGCTCGATGCCGGGCTGCTGGCCGAACTGCTCGGGCGCGCCGAACTGCGCGAACTGCTCGACCCGGCGGTGATCGAGCGGGTGGAGCGGGAGCTGCAGCGTCTCGCGCCGGAGCGGCGTGTGCGCGGCGTCGAGGGCGTCGCCGATCTGCTCAGGATGCTCGGCCCGCTTTCGGTGGAGGAGGTCGCTGAGCGGCTGCAGGGAGCGGCAGTCGCCGTGGTCGCGACGGAGGCCGGAGCGGGTAGCGGTGCCGGGGCCGGTGCCGAGCCGGACGAAGAACCCACACCCCCGCCCGCCGCCGACCTCGGCACCGCCGCAGCGCACCTCGCCACCCTGGTCGAGACCAAGCGCGCGCTGTCCGTGCACATCGCGGGCGTGCAGCGGTTCGCCACGATCGAAGACGCCGCGCGGCTGCGCGACGCGCTGGGGGTCCCGCTGCCGATCGGCGTGCCCGTCGCCTTCATCGAGCCTGTCGACGATCCGCTCGGCGACCTGGTCAGCCGGTTCGCCCGCACGCACGGTCCGTTCGTGACGGCCGATGTCGCGGACCGATTCGGGCTGGGCGCCGCCATCGTGCACGATGTGCTCCGCCGCCTCTCGCACGACAGGCGCGTGGTCGACGGCGAGTTCCGGCCGCACGCCCACGGTTCGGAGTGGTGCGACGCCGAGGTGCTCCGGCGGCTTCGGCGCATGTCGCTGGCCGCTCTCCGCCACGAGGTCGAGCCGGTCGACACCGCGACGTTCGCGCGATTCCTGCCCGACTGGCAGCACATCGGCGGCACGCTGCGCGGCGTGGATGCTGTCGCGTCGGTGGTCGAACAGCTCGCGGGGGCGCGCATCCCGGCGTCGGCGTGGGAGTCGCTGATCCTTCCGAGCCGCGTCACCGACTACAGCCCGACGATGCTCGACGAGCTGACGGCGACCGGCGAGGTGATCTGGGCCGGAGACGGCGCCCTTCCCGGCAGCGACGGCTGGATCAGCCTGCACCTGGCAGACTCCGCGCCGCTCACCCTCGCCCCTCCCGGCGACCACGAGACCGATGAGCTGCAGCGCTCCGTCCTGGAAGCGCTCAGCAGAGGCGGCGGGTACTTCTTCCGTCAGCTCTCCGACGCGCTCGGGGCCGCGGCCGGCTCTCCCGTGGACGACACCGCCCTCGTGACCGCTCTCTGGGATCTGGTCTGGGACGGGGTGATCACCAACGACACTCTCGCTCCGCTGCGCACGATGACCGGCGGATCCGGGGCTCACAAGCGGCCCAAACAGGCTCCGCGCTCCCGGATGTACCGCGGGCGCACGGCCGCCAGGTCGGCGATGGTCACCAGGATGGGGCCGCCGACCGTCGCCGGGCGCTGGTCGCTGCTGCCGGAGCGCGACCTGGCGTCGACGGTGCGCGCGCACGGGCAGGCGGAGACACTGCTCGACCGCTACGGGGTCGTCACGCGCGGCTCGGTGATGAACGAGGGGTCCCCCGGAGGATTCGCGCTGGCGTACAAGGTGCTCAGCGGCTTCGAGGAGACCGGCCGCGCCCGCCGGGGATACTTCGTGGAGACGCTCGGCGGCGCGCAGTTCGCGACGGGGGCGACGGTCGACCGGCTGCGGTCGTTCGTGCGCGACCACACGCAGGATGCGCCGCTCGACACGGTCGCGCTGGCCGCGACCGACCCGGCCAACGCCTACGGCGCCGCGCTCCCCTGGCCGGGCGTGCCCGGCGATGCGGGCACCGGGCACCGCCCTGGACGCAAGGCCGGGGCGCTCGTCGTGATCGTCGACGGCGCGCTCACCATCTACGTGGAGCGCGGAGGCAAGAGCCTGCTCTGCTTCGCCGACCAGGAGAAGCCCGAGGCGAAGCCCGCGTTGCTCGCCGCCGCCCGCGCGCTCGCAGCGCTGATCACCCGAGGACGCGTCGACAAGCTCGCGATCGAGACGGTGAACGGCGCGTTCGTGCTCGGGACGCCGCTGGGCGAGGCGCTCAGCGAAGCGGGCTTCCTTCCGACCCCGCGCGGGCTCCGGCTGCGGTCGTGACCGGCTGCGGTCGTGACCGGGTGCGCGCCGTGAGCGGATGCCATCGTGCCTGAGGGCGACACCGTCTGGCGTGCCGCGAAGCGTCTTGACGGCGCGCTCGCCGGGAAGGTCCTGACCGAGACCGACTTCCGGGTGCCCGCGTACGCGACCGTCGACCTGTCCGGCCGGACGGTCGACGGCGTGGTCAGCCGTGGGAAGCACCTGCTGATGCGGGTGGGCGATGCGACCATCCACAGCCACCTCAAGATGGAGGGGTCGTGGGAGCTGTACGCCCCGGGGGCGCGGTGGAGGCACCCGGCGTTCGAGGCACGCGCCGTCCTGCGCACGGAGGACGTGTGCGCGGTCGGCTTCCTGCTCGGCGTGCTCGAAGTGATCCCGCGCGACAGGGAGGACGACGTGGTCGGCTACCTCGGCCCCGACCTGCTCGGCCCGGACTGGGACACCGAGGAGGCGGTGCGACGGCTGGCAGCGCATCCCGAGCAGCCGATCGCTGTGGCACTGCTCGACCAGCGCAACCTCGCCGGACTCGGCAACGAATACGTCAACGAGCTGTGCTTCCTGCGCGGGATGCTGCCGACGCGGCCGGTCGCCGAGGCCGACCTGCCCGCGGCGGTGTCGCTCGCCCGGCGGCTCATCGTCGCCAACCGCGACCGGCCGACGCGAGTGACGACCGGCGACACCCGTCGCGGGCGCACGTCCTGGGTCTACGGCCGACGCGGCGAGCCGTGCCGCCGCTGCGGGACGCGCATCCACCGGTCGGCGCTCGGCCGCACCGACCTCGAGGAGCGCGTCACCTACTTCTGCCCCTCCTGCCAGACCTGACCGATCCCGTCCCCTGATCATCGAGTCCGGACTTATGCACGGAGCACGCGGCGTGTCGCGTGCATAAGTCCGGACTCGATTATTGGGCGAGGGGGTTAGGCGGCGACGGCGGCTGCGGGGGCGCGGAGGGCGGCGAGGGCCTCCGACCAGGACTCGACCTGGTCGAAGAGCGGGGTGAGGGCGGCGTCCTGCTGCGGGGTGGGCTTGAGCGACCAGTTCTCGAAGTCGTGCGCGAGGCTGAGACCGACGTGCGCGCTGACGGTCGCGACCTGCAGCTGCGACAGCACCAGACGCAGGTGCTCGACGGCACGCGCCCCGCCGAAGACGCCGTAGCTGACGAAACCGGCCGCCTTGTTGTTCCACTCGGCTCCGACGAAGTCGATGGCGTTCTTGAGCGCACCGGAGGTGCTGTGGTTGTACTCGGGGGTCACGAAGATGTAGCCGTCGAACTCGTCGATCTTGGCCGCCCACGCCTTGGTGTGGTCGTTGGCGTACTGGCCCATCGCGGCGGGCATGGCCTCGTCGAGGTGCGGGAGGTTCCAGTCCTTGAGGTCGACGAGCTCGTATTCGACGCCGTTGCGCTGGACGGCGTGGTCGTAAACCCAGCGGGCGACGGCCTCGCCGTTGCGTCCGGGGCGCGTGCTGCCGATGATGATCCCGATCGTGGTCATGTCATGCCTTTCGTGTTGATGACGTGTCACCCAACACGAACCCGGGATGCGCGGGGAACATTCCCGCGCACCGTGCGACCCTCTAGAAGAAGTCTCCTCCGCCGCCGAAGTCCCCTCCGCCGCCGAAATCGCCGAAGCCGCTGTCGCCGCCCCAGCCACCGCCGTCCGCGGACACGGTTCCGGCGTCTCCGCCCCAGCCGCCCGCGTCACCGGCACCGGCGTCTCCGGAACCCGCGTCACCGGAACCCGCGTCGGCCGAGCCGCTGTCGCCCGAGGCGTCGCCGTTGTCGCCGGCGCCCCCATCCCCGGCCTGCTGGTCGACAGGAGAGGGCATGAAGGCGCTCACGAGCGCAGAGCCGATCACGAAGCCCGCCACGCTTCCGAGGAGCGAGCTGGCGAACATCCCGCCGAACCCGACGCCACCGCGGCCACCGCCGCCGCCGCCGCCGAGCGAACGCTCCAGGGTGCCCGGCTGCCGCAGTTCGGCGCGCGTGGCCGACTGTGCGAGCGAGCGCGGGTCGTCGCCACGCGGCTGCTCGCCGGCCGGGGCGTTCTCGGAGAGCTGCTGGAACAGCAGGGACCGCTGCTCGGGCGTCAGCTTCGAGAACGCCTCCTCGTGCACCTGCTCGATGGTCTCCGGCGGCGCGGTGCGCAGCAGGTAGCGGTAGCGTTCGACCGCGATCTCGTCGTCCGAACGCTGAGCAGGGGCAGGCGCGGACGCAGGGGCGGGCGCGGGCGCAGCGGCGGGTCGGGGCGCAGACGCAGCCGCGGACGGCTGCTCGTCGCGGCCGAAGAGGCGGTCGAGGAATCCCATGGTGATCTCCGTTCGGGGCGGCGCCGCGCATCGGAACGCGGACGGCACGAGTATGTGAATCTGTACAGAGAAGTGTTCCGTGCACGGCTGGGCGACCGCTGTGTCCGCGGAACGCCCTCCCGCTAGGCTCGTCCCGCGAGCGGGTAGCGCGGAGAGGCGAGGTGACGCATGGCCCGGAGAGACGAACCGAGCGACACCCGGCTCCCGGACGACGCCACCCCCGACGAACGCCGTCAGGCGGGCGATCGGCTGCGCGAACGCATCTACGCCACGTTCACCGCGCTCGCCATCCTGATGGCCTTGTACGCCCACGGCGACGCCCTCGAACCACTGGATGTGCTGCTCACCCTGGTCATCTCGGTCTGCGGCGTGCTGCTGGCCGGTCTCGCCTCCGACCTGGTGTCGCACATGATCGTGCACAACAACCTGCCGAGCGGGCTGGAGTTCCGGCACCTGGTGGCCGTCGCCTCCCGGGCGCTGAGCGTGCTCGGCGTTCCGACGGTGATGCTGCTGCTGGCCGCAGCGGACGTGGTCTCGGTGAGGACGTCGATGCTCGTCTCCGTCATCGCCCTCATCGTCTCTCTCGCCGTGATCGCCTGGCTCGCGGTGAAGCGGACCACGCTCACGATGGTCAAGCGCATCCTGGTGCTGGCCGGGATCGTCGCGCTCGGGATCGTGGTCGTCGCGCTGGAGCAGCTGGCGCACTGACGGGATCTCCCGCGGCGGCGCGACGGCGTGGGAGGATGACCGCATGTCCCACGTCCGCCAGCGGCCAGACCCGAGGAAGCTGAGCACCGGGGAGATCGAGCTCTTCAACGCGTTCTACGTGATGCGCAGGGGGTTCGACCGGACCCTCGATGCGCAGCTCCAGCGGGACCACGGCATCTCCATCTCCGAGCTCGAAGTGCTCATGGCGCTCGTGCGCGCGCCGGGCAGACGACTGAGGGTGCGCGACCTCGTCGACGTCACCGGCTGGGAGAAGAGCAGGGTATCGCACCAGGTGACCAGGATGGCGGCGCGCGGTTTCGTCGAGCGGCAGGAGTGCGCGGAGGACCGGCGCGCCAGCTACGTCCACCTCACCGGAGAAGGGCGGCGCGTGGTGGTGCGGGCGCTCCCCGAGCACACGGCGACGATCAGGCGGGTGCTGTTCGACGCGTTGTCCGACGACCAGCAGGCGGAGTTCCTGGAGATCTCGAAGCGCATGATCGCGGCGAACGAGTCCGAGAACAGCGGTGCGGAGGACTGCACGGAGGACGAAGGCGATGACGCGCCTCCGGAGCCTCAGCGTGAAGAGGTTCACAGCGGCCTCGCCTCCTGACGGGCTCCGATCTGGGAGACAAGGCCGGAAAGCCTGACTATTCGTCGAGAAATGCATGGATGGCCAGGGCTCTTGCAGGGTTGGACCCCTAGCGTTTCCGTGTGCGACGCCCAACCTTCCCCAGCCCCGAGGAGCCCCGCGACCCTCGGGAGCACCCCGATGACCGTGAACCGGCCACCGAGGTCTTCGGGCGCGTGCCGCAGCCGGATCCCCGACGGCCGGTCCGTGCGACGCGACCGGCGGGCAGCCGGTACGGCGGCGCGGCAGCTGGAAGCGGGGCGGCGGCCGGGAGCGGCGCAGCCGCCGGGAGCGGCATGGACGAGCTATTCGGCGGCAACGGCGCAGGCAACGGCTCAGCGGGCAACGGCTCCGGCCGCAACGGTTCCGGCGGAAGCGGCGGCAACGGCTCCGGCCGCAACGGTTCCGGCGGAAGCGGCGGCAACGGCTCAGGCGGAAACGGTGGAAACGGCGACGGCAGCACGCCCGGCGGCCCCGGCACCCCTGGCGGGCGCACCCCGCGCAAGCGCCGCACCAAGCGCATCATCGGCTGGACGGCCTTCGGCCTCGCCGTGATTCTGATCGTCGTCGGCGGTTACGCGGCGTACAGCTACTTCCGCTTCGTGAACAACGTGAAGCACGTCGATGTCATCTCGGAGCAGAACAAGCCGAAGAACGACGTCGACGGCTCGGCCCAGAACATCCTGCTCGTCGGAGACGACCACCGGCCGGACAACGCATCGCAGGCCGAACTGGACCAGCTGGGCACCACCTCCGACGGCGGTGGCACCAACACCGACACGATGATGATCCTGCACATCCCGGCGGACGGGAAGTCGGCGACCCTCATCTCCCTCCCCCGCGACTCGTGGGTGAATGTGCCAGGTCAGGGCATGAACAAGCTGAACGCGGCATTCTCGCTCGGCGGCGGCGCGACCGATCCGACCGCTGGCGCGAAGCTGCTCATCCAGACCGTGCAGAACCTCACCGGGCTGACGATCGACCACTATGTTCGCGTCTCCCTGCTCGGTTTCTACGACATCGCCCAGGCGCTGGGCCCCATCCAGGTGTGCCTGAACAACGCGGTCGACGACCCGTACTCGCAGGCGAACTTCCCCGCGGGCGTCTCGACACTGGATGCCCACCAGGCTCTCGCCTTCGTCCGCCAGCGTCACGGTCTGCCGCAGGGAGACCTCGACCGCGTGGTGCGGCAGCAGTACTTCCTGTCGGTGGAGGCGCACAAGTTCCTCTCCGCCGGAACGCTGCTGAATCCGGGCAAGCTGTCGCAGGTCCTGGATGCGGTGAGCGGCTCCCTGGAGACCGACCCCGGCCTCAACTTCCTCTCCCTCGCGACACAGATGCAGGGCCTCACCGGCGGCAAGATCCAGTCGGCGACCATCCCGATCTCCGGCACCCCGACGATCACGGTCGACGGCCAGGACGTGTCGATCGTCCAGGTGGACACCGCGGCGATGCCCGCGTTCGTGCAGAGCCTGATGGGCACGCCCGACGCCTACGACAAGGCGACAGCGGCCAAGCCCGCCGACACCACGGTGACCGTCCTGAACGGCGGTTCCTCGAACGGCGCAGCGGGGACGGCGACGCAGACGCTCGCCGCGGCCGGCTTCAAGACGGGGACGCCCGGCGATTCGAGCACGGTCCCGACCACGGTCATCCAGTACCCGAGCGGCCAGGAGGCGCAGGCCAAGGCCGTCGCGGCGTACCTGGCCGGGGCGTCGGTGCAGGAGACGTCGTCGGTGTCCGGGGTCACGGTCGTCCTCGGCGACGACGGCATCATGCCGGCCGCACCGGCCGCAGGCGGCGCGCCGGCGTCGGGAGGGGCTCCCGCTCCGACCCCGTCATCGCCGGCGAAGAACTACAGCGACACCGTCTGCATCAACTGACGCCGGGTTCCCGGCTCTAGTCGAACAGCCGCCGGAACACGTTCGTGTCCGCGAGATCGACCAGTTCGTCGCCCCGGCCGGACATGATCGTGCGGAGCGCATAGAGGGTGAAGCCCTTGACCTGCTCCGCCGTGATCGCCGGTGGGATCGACAGTTCCTGCCTGGCCGTGACCACGTCCACCAGGGCGGGCCCGTCGTGGTCGAACGCGGCGCGCAGGGCGCCGGGCAGGTCGTCCGGCTTCTCCACCCGCTGGCCGTGCAGGCCGATGGCGGTGGCGACGTCGGCGAAGTTCGGGTTGTCGAGCCCTGTGCCGAAGTTAACGAAGCCCGCCGCCTTCATCTCCACCTCGACGAAGTTCAGCGACGAGTTGTTGAACACCACGATCTTCACCGGCAGCTTCATCTGGCGCAGGGTGAGCAGTTCGCCGAGCAGCATCGCCAGTCCGCCGTCCCCGGCGAGCGCCACCACCTGCCTGTCCGGGAACGCCGACTGCGCTCCGATGGCGTGCGGCACGGCGTTCGCCATGGTTCCGTGCGAGAACGAGCCGATCAGGCGGCGCTTCCCGTTCATCTCCAAGTAGCGCGACGCCCACACCACGGGCGAGCCGACATCCGGGATGAACACCGCGTCGTCCGTCGCCAGTTCACTGATCAGCTTGGCGACGTACTGCGGGTGGATGGGCGTGCGGTTGCGATCGTTGGTCGCCAGCTCGTCGAGGCTCTTCCTGGTCTTGCGGTAGTGAGCGGTCGAGGAGTCGAGGTGCTTGGTGTCCGTGCGGTCTTTGAGCAGCGGGAGCAGCGCATCCACGGTGTCGCGGACGCTGCCGACCAGGCCGAGGTCGACGGGGGTGCGTCTGCCGAGGTTCTCGCCGCGGATGTCGACCTGGATGATCTTCGCCTTCGACGGGTAGAACTGCTGATACGGGAAGTCGGTGCCGAGCATCAGCAGCACGTCGCAGCTCTCCATCGCCCGGTAGCCGGACGAGAAGCCGAGCAGGCCGGTCATGCCCACGTCGTACGGGTTGTCGTACTCGATGAACTCCTTGCCGCGGAGGGCGTGGACGACGGGAGCCTGCAGTTTCTGCGCGACGGCGACCAGCTGCGGATGCGCGCCCTCCACGCCGGCGCCGCCGAGGATGGTGACCTTCTTGGCCGAGTTGAGCAGGTCGGCTGCCGCCTGCAGCTCCTGGTCCTCCGGGCGCGTGACGCGCGGCGAGAAGGTGATCGGGGCCGACTTGCGGCGACCGGCGCTGTCTTTCAGGAAGATCTCGCCGGGGATGACGACCACGGCGACACCCCGCCGCTCGATGGCGGTGCGCATGGCGATCTCCAGCACGCGGGGCAGCTGCTCCGGGATGCTCACCAGCTCCGTGTAGACGGCCGCCTCGCGGAAGAGGTCCTGCGGGTGCGTCTCCTGGAAGTATGTGCTGCCGATCTCCGGGCCGGGGATCTGCGCCGCGATGGCGAGCACGGGCACCCTGCTCCTGTTCGCGTCGAACAGGCCGTTGATGAGGTGCAGATTGCCTGGACCGCAACTGCCGGCGCACACGGCGAGCTCACCGGTCAGCGCGGCCTCGGACGCCGCGGCGAAGGCGGCAGCCTCCTCGTGCCGCACGTGCGACCAGGCCACCGTGCCGTCTTTGCGGAGGGCGTCGGTGAACCCGTTGAGCGAATCGCCTGGCAGCCCGTAGACGCGTTTCACCCCCGCGTCCTTGATGATCTCGACGATGGTGTCGGCGACGGTCGGCATGCTGGACTCCCTCGAAAACGGTCGGATGCGACCAACGTACGCCGGGGAGAGGCCGGGGCGGGGAGGGGGCTGAGCCGATGTGCAGGCTCTCACGCGCATCCATTGCCCCTGGGCGCACATGCGCGGACAATCGCTGCATGAGCAACGAAGTGGACTATTTCGAGATCGGCACGCCCGATCCAGAGGCGAGCACGGCGTTCTACTCCGGGATGTTCGGCTGGCCGATCGGGCCGCCATCTCCCGCGGGGTACCGGATGGTCGGCGGCGACGCGGGCGGACTGTGGGACACGAGCGCCATCGGCGGCGGATCGTGGGCCGTCTTCTACGTGCACGTGGACGATGTGGCCGCTGCCGTCGAGCGGGCGACGGCGCTCGGCGCGACGGTCGCCCTCCCCCTCGTCGACAACGGGTCGATCCAGTTCGCCCATCTGCTCGATCCGACAGGGAACCGCTTCGCCGTCTGGCGGCCCAACAACACCGACTGAGCAGACGACAGACAGGTCGTTTCGCTAGACGAGGCGGTCCGCGCGGACATACAGAGATTACAAGTAAGTCTCGATTACGGTGTGCTTACCCCCGTTATTCTCCCCACGACTCTGCCGTCGTCCTCCCCTCAGGAGATCCCCAACTCATGGTCAAACAGGCGCGAGCCCAAGCAACCAGAGACGCCATCATCCGCGGTGCCGCCCGAGACGTTCGAGCGGTCAGGTTACGGCCTGGCGTCCATCGCCGACATCGCCGCGGCGTCCTCGGTCACTAAAGGCGCACTGTACTTCCACTTCCAATCCAAAGACGACATCGCGCGCGCGGTGATCGAGGCCCAGCACGAGCGCGCCATGATCTCCGGCGCGGAAGTGCTCGGCCGGAACCTGCCCGCCCTGCAGACCATGGTCCTGCTCTGCGCCGGCCTGGCCAACCAGCTGCTGACCGACCCCGTCGTGAAGGCGGGAATCCGGCTGACGACGGACCGCTCGGGGTTCGAGCGGCCGATCGACGGCCCCTACGACGACTGGCTGCGCACCTACGAAGAACTCACCGTCCGGGCGATCCACGAGGGGGACATCGTGCCGACCCTCGACCCGTCGATGTTCGCGCACTTCGTCATCCCGACCTTCACCGGAGTCCAGCTCGTCTCCGAGACGCTCAGCGACCGCGCTGACCTGCTGCAGCGGGTCAGGGAGATGTGGATCGTGCTCCTCCCCGGCATCGTGCCGCCGCAGAGATACGACGCCCTCTCGCAGTTGCCGGAGCTGATCGTCACGGAGTAGCCCGGCAGGCCACGCCATGGATGCGCCCCGCTCGCGGTTACACTGACTGCGGGGGATCGCCATCGAGTCATCGGGCGACCAGTGACACGGGGAGGCCGATGTGGCAGCACGCAAGGTGAAGGCGAAACGCGCGGTGATGCGCATGGTCTACATCGACTTCTGGTCCGCGCTCAAGATGTCGTTCCTGGTCGCGCTGATCGTGGCGCTGATCACCGTCGTGATCGCCCTGCTGGCGTGGAGCGTCCTGGACAAGCTCGGGGCGATCGGATCGCTGCGCACGTTCCTCGAGAGCATCGCCGGATCGCAGGGGTCCGCCCTGGTCGCCGACCTGACGTTCGCCAACGTCATCACCTTCACGCTGGTGGTCGCACTGCTCGAACTCATCGTCGTGTCCGCGCTCGGCGCGATCTTCGCCGCGCTCTTCAACCTCGCCACCAGAGTCGTCGGCGGCTGGGAAGCTCACGTTCGGGAGCGACTGACCGCTCTGGAACCGCCGGCGTCTCGGGAGCGACGGAGCTCCAGCCCGCCGACCAGCAGGTCGACGCCGAACCCGAAGGCCGCGGCAGGGTCGTCCTCGTCCAGCGGGGACACCGCACCGGGTCGTCGGCGAGCCCGCCGCTGCCGTCGGACTGCATCCGCTGCTGCTCGGCGACGTGCCCGAGGACGAAGTGCAGCAGCGCTGTCGCCTCCTGCTGGTTCCGCTCGAACCCGCCGAGCGCGGCGGCCGCGGCGAGGCGGTCGACGGCGGCGGTGGAGCCGAGGCCGAGCGCGAACGTGCTGGAGACCACCTCGGCGCCGTCGCGGTAGGCGAGGAGCGCGTCGCGGAGGGTGGCGGACTCGGTGCGGACGGCGTGCATCCACTGGTCGGAGGCGGCGTCGGGACCGGATGCGGTAACTGGCGGGTGGCCTGCCGTGCGCAACGATGCGGTCGGCGAGGTCGGCGAGCAGAAGGGTCGCTTGTTCGGGAAGTGCCAGTAGAGCGCGCTCGGCTGCACGTCGAGCGCCGCGGCCAGGCGGCGCATGGTGAGGTCGGGGAGGCCGTGGTCGTCCAGGATGCGCAGGGCGGTGCGAGCCACGTCGTCGCGGGTG